>NZ_JBIVHU010000004.1:344379-623335 GCF_044749345.1 Streptomyces sp. NPDC089424 | reverse complement strand
GGAACGGCGCGAAATCGGTCACTCACCGACGCACCCGTGTTGACGCGCCAACCGCTGCGGGCGGACACCCCCCGACCCACCCCCTTCCCGCCGCGGGCGGGTGCGGCGCCGTGTGACTGACGCCAGAGCGAGCCGGTTCCTTCCCGCCGCGGGCGACTGCGGCGCCGTGTGACTGACGCCAGAGCGAGCCGGTTCCTTCCCGCCGCGGGCGGCTGCCGCGCCGTACGACAGACGCCGCAGCAAGCCGGTCCCCTCGCGCTGCGGGCGGGTGCCGCGCCGTACGACGGACGCCGCAGCAAGCCGGTCCCCTCGCGCCGCGGGCGACTGCGGCGCCATACGACTGACGCCCGAGCGAGCTGGCCGCTTCGCGCCGCGGGCGACTGCGGCGCCTTGCGCCGTAGGCGCGAAACAGCCCGCTCCCGCCGGGGGCGGGTGCGGCTCCGGCGCGCGGCCGGTGACTTCCGCCCGGACGCCCGCGGCACCGTGTGCCCAAGGCGCGAAACCAGAGGCGCCCAGAGGCCCAAGGGCACCTGCGCCCCGCCGCGCGTCCGATGCCCGGGGCAGGCGGCGGCTCCTCCTTTGCGCCGAGAGCCGTGTGGTTCCGCCGCGCGTGTAGGGGCCCCTGCTGGGGGTTACATGCGGGAGACGTTGCGTTCGTAGACGAGGCGGAGGCCTATCAGGGTCAGCCAGGGTTCGTGTTCGTCGATGACCGAGGATTCGCCGAGGACCATGGGGGCCAGGCCGCCCGTCGCGATCACCGTGACGTCGTCGGGGTCGGTGGCGAGTTCGCGGGCCATGCGGTTGACGACGCCGTCGACCTGGCCGGCGAAGCCGTAGATGATGCCGGACTGCATCGCCTCGACGGTGTTCTTGCCGATCACGCTGCGGGGGCGGGCCACCTCGATCTTGCGGAGCTGGGCGCCCCTGACGCCGAGGGCCTCGACGGAGATCTCGATGCCGGGGGCGATGACGCCACCGACGTACTCCCCGCGTGCGCTCACCGCGTCAAACGTCGTCGCCGTGCCGAAGTCGACCACGATGGCCGGGCCGCCGAAGAGCTCGACCGCGGCCACGGCGTTGATGATGCGGTCGGCGCCGACTTCCTTGGGGTTGTCGGTGAGGATCGGGACACCGGTCTTGACGCCCGGTTCGACCAGGACGGCGGGGACGTCGCCGTAGTAGCGGCGCGTCACCTCACGGAGTTCGTGGAGGACGGAGGGGACGGTGGCGCAGATGGCGATGCCGTCGATGCCGTCGCCCAGGTCGTCGCCGAGGAGCGGGTGCATGCCCATCAGGCCTTGGAGGAGCACCGCAAGCTCGTCCGCGGTGCGGCGGGCGTCGGTGGAGATGCGCCAGTGTTCGACGATGTCGTCGCCGTCGAACAGGCCGAGGACGGTGTGGGTGTTGCCTACGTCGATCGTCAGCAGCATGGTCGGTTCCCGCTCCCTACTCCGCCGCTCGCAGATCCAGGCCGATGTCCAGGATCGGCGCGGAGTGGGTCAGGGCGCCCACGGCCAGGTAGTCGACGCCGGTGTCGGCGTACGCCTTGGCGTTGGCGAGGGTGAGGCGGCCCGACGCCTCCAGGGCCGCGCGGCCGTGCACAAGGGCGACCGCTTCCTCGCACTCGCCGGGCGTGAAGTTGTCCAGCAGGATCAGGTCGGCGCCGGCGTCCACGACCTCGCGGAGCTGGTGCAGGGTGTCGACCTCGACCTCGATCGGGACGTCCGGGAAGGTCTCCCGTACGGCCTTGAAGGCCTGGGCGACGCCGCCCGCGGCGACCACGTGGTTGTCCTTGACCAGGGCCGCGTCGGAGAGCGACATACGGTGGTTGACGCCGCCGCCGCAGCGGACGGCGAACTTCTCCAGGGACCGCAGGCCCGGCGTGGTCTTGCGGGTGTCGCGGACCTTCGCCGTCGTGCCGTCGAGCACGTCCGCCCACGCGCGGGTGGCGGTCGCGATGCCCGACAGGCGGCACAGGAGGTTGAGCGCGCTGCGCTCGGCGGTCAGGAGGTCCCGGGTGCGGGTCGTGAGGGACAGGAGCTTCTGGCCCTCCGTCACGCGGTCGCCGTCCTCGACGTGCCGCTCGACCTCGAACTCGTCCTCGCAGACGATCGACATCACGGCCTCGGCGACCCGCAGGCCCGCGACGACGCCCGCCTCGCGTGCCACGAAGTCGGCCGTCGCCACGGCGTCCTCGGGGATCGTCGCGACCGTCGTCACGTCGACGCCGCCCGCGAGGTCCTCCTGGATGGCCATGTTGGCGATGTCCTCGACCTCCACGGGGTCGAGTCCGGCGTCGGCCAGGAGCTGGGCGAGGGCGGGGTCGAGGCCGCACTCCAGGTATTCCTCGTCGGCTCCGCAGGCGCAGCCGTCACCGCAGCCGTCGGAGGGGACGAGGGGAAGGTCGGGGGTGCTCACTGCTGTCACTGCTCCTGGGGACGTTGCGCCGGGTGGTGCTGCCCGGTTGGGGGGAAGTCTGCGGTATCGGTGGTGCGTACGGCGAGTGTGCGGTCCGGATTCAGCCTCACCACGATGTGGCGGTGCCATGCGGTGTCGTCGCGGTCGGGGCGGTCCTCGCGCCAGTGGCAGCCCCGGGTCTCCTCGCGCAGCCGCGCGGCGGCCACCAGGACGCGCGCCACGCACAGGAGGTTGGTGGCCTCCCAGGTGTCGACGCCGGGCTCGGCCGTCTTGCCGTTCTCGTGCAGGGCGTCGCGGGCGTCGGCGTGCAGGCGCTGGATCTGCTCGGCCGCCTTGGAGAGGGAGTCGGCGGAGCGCAGCACCCCGGCGCCCTCGGTCATGATCCGCTGGATCGTGAAGCGGTCCTCGGGGGCGAGCAGGGGGTGCGCGGGCTGCTCCGGGTGCGGGAGCGGGGCGGGTACGCGCGCGTGCAGGCCGTCCCGGCGGTGGGTCACCGCGATGTCGTGGGCGATGCGCTCGGCGTAGACCAGGCCCTCCAGGAGGCTGTTGGAGGCGAGCCGGTTGGCGCCGTGCACGCCCGTGCAGGCGACCTCGCCGCACGCGTAGAGGCCTGGGACCGTGGTGCGGCCCTGGGAGTCGGTGCGCACGCCTCCGGAGGCGTAGTGGGCGGCCGGGGCGATCGGGATGGGTTCGTGGACCGGGTCGATGCCGTGGGCGCGGCAGGCGGCGAGGATCGTGGGGAAGCGGTGCTCCCACATGTCGGCGCCGAAGTGCCGGGCGTCGAGGAACATGTGCTCGGCGTCCTGCTCCTGCATCCGCCGCATGATGCCCTTGGCGACGATGTCGCGGGGGGCGAGTTCGGCGAGTTCGTGCTGTCCCACCATGAAGCGCACGCCGTCGGCGTCCACCAGGTGCGCGCCCTCGCCCCGGACCGCCTCGGAGACCAGGGGCTGCTGGCCCTCCGCGTCCGGGCCCAGGAACAGCACCGTGGGGTGGAACTGGACGAACTCGAGGTCGCTGACCTCGGCGCCCGCGCGCAGGGCGAGGGCCACGCCGTCGCCGGTGGAGACCGAGGGATTGGTCGTCGCCGAGAAGACCTGGCCCATGCCGCCGGTCGCGAGCACCACCGCCGGCGCGTGCACCGCGCCCACACCGTCGTGCTGGCCCTCGCCCATGACGTGCAGGGTGACGCCCGCGGTGCGGCCGTCGGCGTCCGTGAGGAGGTCCAGGACCAGGGCGTTCTCGATGGTGCGCAGGCCACGCGCGCGTACCGCCTCCACGAGGGCGCGGGAGATCTCCGCGCCGGTCGCGTCGCCGCCCGCGTGGGCGATACGGCGGCGGTGGTGGCCGCCCTCGCGGGTGAGCGCCAGTTCGCCCTCGGTGGACTCGTCGAAGTGCGCGCCGGTCTCGATCAGGCGGCGTACGGCGTCCGGGCCCTCGGTGACGAGGATCCGCACCGCGTCCACGTCGCACAGCCCGGCGCCGGCCACCAGGGTGTCGTCCAGGTGCTGTTCGGGGCTGTCGCCCTCGCCCAGGGCGGCAGCGATGCCGCCCTGCGCCCAGCGGGTGGAGCCGTCGTCGAGGCGGGCCTTGGTGACGACCACCGTGCGCAGTCCGGCGGCCTCGCAGCGCAGCGCGGCCGTCAGACCCGCGACGCCGGAGCCGACGACCACGACGTCGGCCGCGATGGACCAGCCCGGAGCGGGGGCGTGCAGTCGTATGCCTGTGCTGGTCACGAGGCGGCTCCGAAGGTGAGGGGGATGTTGTCGATCAGCCGGGTCGTACCGACCTTCGCGGCGACCGCGAGGACGGCCTCCCCCGTGAAGTCGTCCCCGATCTCGGTGAAGTCCTCGGGGTCCACCAGGGCCAGGTAGTCCAGCACCAGGGGCGGGTCGAGGCGGACGGCGTCGTCGAGGACCAGGCGGGCGGCGGCGCGGACGGCGGACGGGCCGCCGGGGACCGCCTTGGCGACGGCGTGCGCGTCGGCGGCGGCGCGGGACTCACCGATGGCGCTCAGGGCCTCGGCACGCGCGCGCGTGGCGGGCACCTCACGTGCCCGCGCGCGCAGTGCCTCCTGGGCCGCGTGCCGGTCGCGGCCGGCGAACAGCGCGCGGGACAGCGCGAGCGCCGTGCGGCGCTCCTTGGGCGAGAGGTAGCGGTTGCGGCTGGACAGGGCCAGTCCGTCGTCCTCGCGCACGGTCGGTACGCCGACGATCTCGACGCCGAAGTTCAGGTCCCGTGCCATCCGGCGGATCAGGGCGAGCTGCTGTGCGTCCTTCTGCCCGAAGAACGCCACGTCGGGGCGGGTGAGGTGGAGCAGCTTGGCGACGACCGTGAGCATGCCGTCGAAGTGGCCGGGCCGGGAGGCGCCCTCCAGGCGCTCCCCCATGGCACCCGCGCTGATGCGGACCTGTGGCGCGCCGCCGGGGTAGACCTCGTCCACGGCGGGGGCGAACACGACGTCCGCGCCGGCGTGCTCGGCGACCTTGAGGTCTGCCTCCAGGGTGCGCGGGTAGCGGTCGAGGTCCTCGCCCTTGCCGAACTGCAGCGGGTTGACGAAGACCGTGACGACGACGAAGCCGTCCGGACCGACGTGCCCGCGCGCGGTGCGGACGAGGGTGGCGTGGCCGTCGTGCAGGGCGCCCATCGTCATCACCACGGCGGTGCGGCCGGGCACGGTGTGCCGCGCCCGCACCCGCGCCAGGTCGTCCGGTGCGGGGACGAGTTCGAAGCTCCGGCGGCTCATCGGTCTTCCCCGTTCTCGGGCAGGGTCGGCTCCGCTGCGAGTACCCCGAGCAGGTCCTCCGCGAGTTCGGGCTTCAGCAGGCCGTGCGCGAGCGCGCGGTCGGCGGTGGCGCGGGCCATCGCCAGATAGCCGGCGACGGCCTGCGGGGCGTGCCGGCGCAGCTCCGTGACGTGCGCGGCGACCGTGCCGGCGTCCCCGCGCGCGACGGGGCCTGTCAGGGCCGCGTCACCGGAGCGCAGGGCGTTGTCCAGGGCGGCGCCGAGCAGCGGGCCGAGCATCCGGTCGGGGGCCTCGACGCCGGCGGCGCGCAGCAGCTCCAGGGACTGGGCGACCAGCGTGACCAGGTGGTTGGCGCCGAGGGCGAGCGCCGCGTGGTAGAGCGGCCGGTTCTCCTCGGCGATCCACTCGGGCTCGCCGCCCATCTCGATGACGAGGGCCTCGGCGGCCAGCCGCAGCTCCTCTGGGGCGGTGACCCCGAAGGAGCACCCTGCGAGGCGCTGGACGTCCACCGGCGTCCCCGTGAACGTCATGGCGGGGTGCAGGGCCAGCGGCAGCCCGCCGGCCCGCAGAGCGGGCTCCAGGACGTTCGCCCCGTACCGCCCGGAGGTGTGCACGAGCAGCTGCCCCGGCCGTACCGCCCCGGTCCCGGCGAGGCCGTCCACGAGGCCGGGCAGGGTGTCGTCGGGGACCGTCAGCAGGACGAGGTCGGCGCGCTCCAGCACCTCGGCGGGCGGGACCACCGGCACCTCGGGCAGCAGCTCCGCGGCCCGCCTGCGGGAGGCGTCGGAGACCGCGGACACGGCCACCGGACGGTGCCCGGCGAGCTGGAGGGACGCGGCCAGGGCGGGGCCCACCCGACCGGCGCCGACGACGCCGACGGTGAGCCGCGCGGGGCGGTCCCTGGGGTCTGGCTGTTGGCTTGTACTCACGCGACGACGGCCTTCCCGTTCCAGTCCGCTCGGGGTACCGGACGATTTCTCGTCATGTTAACGCGATTGGTTCGAGCGGCGTTCGGTCGTCCACAGGCTGTGGGCGACGGAACAGGTCCTGGCGACGGAACATGTTGTCGGCGACAACGGGCTTCGGGCGGAGCCCATGCCCGGGGCGGTGCCGTGCGGGGCGCCCGGCATGATCTGCGCCATGAGTGATGCAACGCGGTTCACGTCAGAGGCAGAGCGACGCACACCACCGAGCCGGGACCAGCGCGTCCACGCCTACCGGAGCGCCGCGCGGGTGCTCGCGCGCGTGGGCATCCACGCCACGCTGCGGGAGCGCCTCGCGCTGCTGGAGGCGGCAGGCGACGTGTACGACCTGGACCAGCCGGCCGATCTCTACGGGGACGGTGTCGTCGCCGCCCTGGAGGAGAAGGTCGCCTCACTGCTCGGCATGGAGGCCGCCGCCTTCTTCCCGACCGGCACGATGGCCCAGCAGGTGGCCCTGCGCTGCTGGGCGGGCCGCCAGGGCGACCCGACGGTCGCCCTGCACGCGCTCGCGCATCCCGAGGTGCATGAGCGAGGCGCGCTGAGCCAGGTCAGCGGTCTGCGCCCGGTGCGGCTCACGACGGCGGCGCGCCTGCCGACGGCGGCAGAGGTGCGCGACTTCGACGAGCCCTTCGGTGCGCTGATGCTGGAACTCCCCCTCCGGGACGCCGGGTTCGTGCTGCCCACCTGGGAGGAACTCACGGAGGTCGTGCAGGCGGCGCGCGAGCGCGGCGCGGTGGTGCACTTCGACGGCGCGCGCCTGTGGGAGACCACCCTCCACTTCGGCCGGCCCCTGGACCGGATAGCGGGTCTCGCCGACAGCGTGTACGTCTCGTTCTACAAGTCCCTCGACGGCTACAGCGGCGCCGCCCTGGCAGGCCCGAAGTCGCTGATCGCCGAGGCCAAGGCCTGGCGGCACCGGTACGGGGGCCTGCTCTTCCAGCAGTTCCCGACCGTGCTGGCGGCGCTCGCGGGGCTGGAGAAGGAGCTGCCCCGGCTGCCGGACTACGTCCGCCACGCGCGCGTGGTGGCCGAGGCGATGCGGCAGGGGTTCGCGTCGGCGGGCGTACCGGGGGCGCGGTTGCTGCCCGGGACGCCGCACACCCACCAGTTCCAGGTCCGGCTGCCGTGCGACGCGGTGGACGCCGCCTGGGCGGCGGTGCGGCAGGCGGAGGAGACGGACACGATGCTCTTCACCCGGGGCTGGGCCACGCCCGGTCCGGGCCTCGCCGTCACCGAGGTCGAGGTGCGCTCGGCGGGCCTGGAGTGGACGGAGCAGGACGTGCGGACCGCGGTCACGCAGTTCGTGGCGCGGCTGACCGGCGGGTTCCGGTAGCCCGGCCGCCGGTGTCGCGCGTCCGGCCGGCGCCGCGTCCGGTGGGTCCGGGGTGGGCGCCCCGATTGCGGTGGGCGCCCCGATTGACGTCCGCCGTCAATCGGGAGCTGCGTTGTCGGTGCCGAGGTGCACCATGGCGTCATGAGCGTGCGCATCGACATCACGGGGCTGCGGCCGGAGAGGGTCACGGTCGTGCCCTCCCCCATCGCCGAGCTCGGCATGGCGCTGCACGCGCTGTCCGAGCCGGGGCACCATCCCGGCCTCCAGGGCTGGGTGACCGGGGTGACGGCCGGCCTCGACCCACACCTGGCCGACCGGATGTGCGAGGCCGACTTCCTGTGGCGGACGACGTTCTCGGACCTCTTCACGCCGTTCGCGGGCGTCCCGGGCCAGGGCGCCCTCCCCGGGGCGACGCTCGCCGAGGACATCGACCTGCAGGACAAGCTGTCGGACGAGCAGTTCGTCGACGCGGCGCTGGAGTTCACCTGCGCGCCCGACCACGACGTGCCGGGCGGAGGCGTCCTCACCGACCCCGCGCTGCGCCGCCGCGCCCTGGACCTGGCGGAGTCACGCGGGCCGCGGCAGGCGCGGTTCGCCGAGCGGCTCCTCGACGACCCGCCCCGCGTGCGTGCCTGGCTGCGGCAGTTCCTGGAGGAATGCGACGAGGCGTTCTTCGGCGACGTCTGGGCCAGGGTGCGCCACGCGCTCGCCGCGGACGCGCGGCACAAGACGGAGCTGCTGCGGCGCAGAGGCCTCGGCGAGGCGCTGGCCGCAGTGTCCTCGGCGGTGACGCTGGACGAGGACGGCGACCGGATCGTCGTCGACAAGCTGGGCGAGGGGCGCACGGCGACCGACGAGCGCGGTCTGCTGCTGGTGCCGACGAGCCTTGGCCGGCCCCACCTGATGGTGCTGCACCGGTACGGCTGGCAGCCGGTGCTGCACTACCCGGTGGGCTCCTCGGAGCTCGCCTCACCGCCGTCGGTCGAGCAGCTCACCCTGCGCATGACGGCCCTGTCCCACCCCCTGCGGATGCGTATCTGCCGCCATCTGGCCCGCAGCGCCTTCACCACCGGCGAGCTGGCCACGGCGTACGGCGTGACGGCTCCGGAGATATCCCGGCACCTGGGCGTGCTGAAGAAGGCGGGCCTGATCACCACGCGGCGCCGCGGGCGGTACGTCCTGCACCAACTGGACGTCACGGTGGTCGCGCGGCTCGGCAGCGACTTCCTGGAAGGGCTCCTCCGATAGCGCCTTGAGGGCGTCCGGACCCGGCCCCACGCGCCCCGGAGCGGGCCGCGTCAGTCGAGGCGGATGTGCCGGATCCCGACGCGCGCCTGCCGCAGGCGGGTGCGCAGCGGGCCCTCGTCGTTGGGCCGGAGGGTCAGTCCGGCGAGGACGGCGATCCGGTCCGCCGTCCTCGGCACGGTCGTGCGGTCGGTCCACAGATGCTCGGCGAACTCCGGTTCGCTCAGCCGTTCCAGACAGTGGTCGAGCTGCCGCTCCGCCCAACTCTCCTCGCGCGGTCCGGGGTTCCGCTGGGCGACGTGCTGGAGCTGGTGCCCCAGCTTCCGCTCCCGCAGCCTCCTCAGCACGGTCCCCCGTTCGGCGAGGAGCGTGAAGTGCCGTACGTCGTGGCCGAGTTCCCGCAGCCGTCCGACGGTCTCCCCGAAGTGGCCGGAGTCGGTGACCGTCATCGGGGCGATGACGACACCCTCGTGCCGCGTGAGGACGAGGTCGAGGACCTCGACGACGCCCTGCCGCCAGGAGAGCAGGTCCTGGAAGTCGCCCCGCAGCGCGGGCGGGAGCATGCGGTGCAGACCGAAGCCCACGTGCTCCGGGTCGCAGAGGACGCTGCCGGGCAGCCGGCGCCGTATCTCGTGTGCGGTCTGTGTCTTGCCGCCCCCGAAGGGGCCGTTGATCCACAGGAGCATGCGCAGACCCTACCGACGCCCGCGCGCCACCGGCAGCCGCGCCCGCCGGTCAGCCGTGGCGGTCGGTCAGCCGTGGCCGCCGGCCCGCACGAGCCCCGTCTCGTACGCCAGGACGACCACCTGCACCCGGTCCCGCAGCCCCAGCTTGGTGAGGATGCGGCCGACGTGCGTCTTCACGGTCGCCTCCGACAGCACCAGCCGGGCCGCGATCTCCCCGTTGGACAGCCCCTGGGCGACCAGCACCATCACCTCGCGCTCCCGCTCGGTGAGCCGCTCCAGCTCCTTGTGCTGGGGCTCCTTGCCGGCGCTGGGCAGCATCGGCGCGAACCGGTCCAGGAGGCGCCGGGTGGTCGACGGGGCGACCACCGCGTCGCCGCTGTGCACGGACCGGATCGCGGCGAGCAGTTCGCCGGGCGGCACGTCCTTGAGCATGAAACCGGAGGCGCCGGCCTTCAGCCCGGAGAAGGCGTACTCGTCCAGGTCGAAGGTGGTCAGGATGAGCACCTTGGGCGGGTTCGGGTCCGCACAGATCCGGCGGGTGGCCTCCACGCCGTCCAGCTTCGGCATGCGCACGTCCATCAGCACCACGTCGACCTCGGTCGAGCGCACCACCTGGAGGGCCTCGACGCCGTCGCCCGCCTCGGCCACGACCTCCATGTCCGGTTGCGCGGCCAGCACCATCCGGAACCCGGTGCGCAGCAGCACCTGGTCGTCGACGAGCATCACGCGGATCGTCATGGGGTCCTCTTCCGTATCAGGGAGTGCGTCGGGGGGGCGTGACAGGTGTCAACGGACGGCGTGCGTATGCGTCAGTGCGCCGGTTTGAGCGGCAGCAGCGCACTGATGCGGAATCCTCCGCCGGGGCGGGGGCCCGCGTCCAGGGTGCCGCCGACCATGCCGATGCGCTCGCGCATGCCGATCAGGCCGTGGCCCTGGCCGTCGAGCCCGCCCTCCTCGTACAGCTCGTGCGGGGCTCCCTTGCCGTCGTCCTCGACGAGCAGGCCGAGCCCGTCGTCGAAGTAGACCAGGCGCACGCTGGCGCCGGCATTGGGCCCGCCGTGCTTGCGCGTGTTGGTGAGCGCCTCCTGCACGATGCGGTAGGCGGTCAGCTCGACGCCGCTGGGCAGCGGGCGCGGCGTGCCCTCGATCTTGAAGTCGACGGGCAGTCCGGAGGCCCGGCACTGCTCGACCAGGTCCTCGATCTGCTGGACGTCGGGCTGCGGGACGTATTCGCCGCCCTCCTGGTGCTCGCCGGTGCGCAGCACGCCGAGCAGGCGGCGCATCTCGGCGAGGGCCTGGCGGCCGGTGGAGGAGATCGTCTCCAGCGCCTTCTTGGCCTGGTCCGGCGCGGCGTCGAGGACGTACGCGGCGCCGTCGGCCTGCACCACCATGACGGACACGTTGTGCGCGACCACGTCGTGCAGCTCGCGGGCGATCCGGGCACGCTCGGCGGCGACCGCGACCTTGGACTGCGCCTCGCGCTCCTTCTCCAGCCGGGCGGCCCGCTCCTCCAACTGCGCGAAGTAGGCGCGGCGGGTGCGGATGGAGTCACCGAGCACCCAGGCGAGGGCGAACGGCACCGTCAGGAAGATCCCCAGCGCGATGTTGCCCGCGACGCTCGTCTGGGGCTCCGGCCAGCGGATCTGCGCCAGGGGGGCCGCGCACAGACCACCGACCAGGGCGAACCGGGAGGCCCAGCGCTCCCCGACCGCGGCCACGGTGTAGACGATCACCAGCATGGCGAAGTTCGCGGGCAGCGGCCCCGCGTCCAGGGCGAGCTGCGCCACGCCCACGACGGCCGCGAGCACCAGCATCTTCTCCGGCATGCGCCGGCGCAGCGCCAGCACCAGGCACAGGACCAGCGTGAGGGGCACGAAGAAGGCCGGCTCAGCGCTCCGGCTGCTCTCCTCGGTGGCCGACCCGCCCACGACCGAGATCCCGAACAGGACGAAGGCCCAGAAGCCGTCGACCCATGTCGGGTGTCGGCGGAGGAAGTCGTAGAGGCGCTGCACGTAACCCAGCGTAGGGAAGCGCGGTGCGTGCGGGAGTCAACCGGAGGACCGATCCGGACGCGATACGTGTACTCCGCAAGGTGGAGGTTCCGCTTTTCTGTACGCCTAGCCTTGCCCTGTGAACAGGGGTGCGGCGGGTGACGCAAGGGACGGTCAGGGGGCCGAGGGGCAGCAGTGGCGGGGGTGGCGCGCGGCCATGGAGGCGGCGCTGTACGGCCCCGGCGGCTTCTACCGTCGGCCCGAGGGGCCCGCGGGGCACTTCCGTACGTCCGTGCACGCCTCGTCGCTGTTCGCCGACGCGGTGGCACGGCTGCTGGGCCGGGTCGACGAGGCGCTGGGCAGCCCGGCCTCCCTCGACTTCGTCGACATGGCGGCGGGCCGGGGCGAACTGGTCACCGGGGTGCTGGCCGCGCTGCCCCCCGCACTGGCCGCCCGCACGCGCGCGTACGCCGTGGAGATCGCGGACCGCCCGGCCGGTCTGGATCACCGCATCGAGTGGCGCGCCGAGTGCCCGCGGGGCGTCTCGGGTCTGGTCTTCGCCAACGAGTGGCTGGACAACGTGCCCCTGGAGGTCGCCGAGGCCGACGCCGCGAGGGTGTGGCGGCGGGTGCTGGTACGGGAGGACGGCACCGAGCGGCTCGGGGAGCCGGTGTCCGGCACGGCCGCCGAGTGGCTCGCGCGCTGGTGGCCTGGGCCGGCCGAGGAAGGGCTGCGGGCGGAGATCGGGCTGCCGAGGGACACGGAGTGGGCATCGGTCGTCGGCCGCGTCGAGCGGGGGTTGGCCGTCGCCGTGGACTACGCGCACACGGCGGAGGCCCGCCCGCCCTTCGGCACCCTCGGCGGCTTCCGCGAGGGGCGCGGAACGGCACCCGTGCCGGACGGGTCCTGCGACATCACGGCGCACGTGGCGCTGGACGCGTGCATGCTCCCGGGCGGGCGCACGCTGACCCAGCGGGAGGCGTTGCACCTCCTGGGGGTGGCGGGCGCACGGCCCCCGCTCACGCTGGCCACCACCGACCCCAGGGCCTATCTGCGCGCCCTCACCGGAGCCGGCGAGGCCGCCGAGCTGACGGCGCCGGGCGGGCTGGGCGACTTCGGGTGGCTGGTGCAGCCGGTCGGGATCCCGGACCCGCTCACCGCCTGAGCCGCCGGACGAACTCCGGCGGGAGCACCTCCCGTGGGACCACCGGCCCGCAGGACCACCGCCCGCGCGACCACGGCCCGGGGGACCACCGCCCGCCGGCCGCCTACTTGTCGATGTCCCCCACCACGAAGAACATCGACCCCAGGATCGCCACCATGTCCGCCACCAGCGTCCCCGGCAGCAGCTCGGTCAGCGCCTGGATGTTGTTGTACGAGGCCGAGCGCAGCTTGAGCCGGTACGGCGTCTTGTCGCCCTTGCTGACGAGGTAGTAGCCGTTGATGCCGAGCGGGTTCTCGGTCCAGGCGTAGGTGTGCCCCTCGGGCGCCTTCAGCACCTTGGGGAGCCGCTGGTTGATCGGCCCCGGCGGCAGCTCGGCGATCCGGTCGAGGCAGGCGTCGGCGAGGGCGAGCGCGTTGTGCGTCTGCTCCAGCAGGCACTCGAAGCGGGCCAGGCAGTCGCCCTCGGAGCGCGTCACGACCTGCAGAGTGTCCTGGAGCTCCCCGTAGGCGAGGTAGGGCTCGTCGCGACGCAGGTCGAAGTCGACGCCCGAGCCCCGCGCGATCGGGCCGCTCACGCCGTACGCGTGGACGGCCTCCGGCGTGAGCCTGCCGACGCCGCGCGTGCGGCCGCGGAAGATCTCGTTGCCGAGGACCAGGTCGTCGAACCGGTCCATGCGCGAGCGCACCCCCGCGACCGCGGCACGCGCGCGTGCGGTCCAGCCGGCCGGCAGGTCCTCCTTGAGGCCGCCGACGCGGTTGAACATGTAGTGCATCCGCCCGCCGGAGACCTCCTCCATGACGTTCTGCAGGACCTCGCGCTCCCGGAAGGCGTAGAAGACGGGCGTGATGCCGCCCAGCTCCAGCGGGTACGAGCCCAGGAACATCAGGTGGTTGAGCACCCGGTTGAGCTCGGCGAGGAGCGTGCGCGTCCACACCGCGCGCGTGGGCACCTCCATGCCGAGCATGCGCTCCACGGCGAGGACGACGCCCAGCTCGTTGGAGAAGGCCGACAGCCAGTCGTGCCGGTTGGCGAGCATGATGATCTGGCGGTAGTCCCGCGCCTCGAACAGCTTCTCCGCGCCCCGGTGCATGTAGCCGATCACCGGCTCCGCGCTCGTGATGCGCTCGCCGTCGAGGAGCAGCCGCAGGCGCAGCACGCCGTGCGTGGACGGATGCTGCGGGCCGATGTTGAGCACCATGTCGGTGCTCTCCGCGGCACCGCCGATTCCGACCGTGGTCTCCGTCGTAGGAGTCATGGACACAGTCTGTCCTACGTAGGCTGGCCGTATGGAGACGGGGAGCCCGCAGGGCGACGGAACGGCAGGTCCGGAGGGCGGCGTGGTGACGGCGGAGGCCGAACCGGCCTGGACGGCGCTGCCGCCCGGCCTGCTGCGCATGCGACGGCTGCTGCTCGTGGTGTGGATGGGGCTGCTGACGCTCGCCACGGGCCTGCTGCCGGGGCTGCTGGCGGGCGCCGCGTGGGCCGCGTTCGCCCTGCTGCCGCTGGCCCTCATGGTGTGGGGCTGGTGGCTGATCGGCCGCAACTGGCGGTCCTGGCGGTACGCCGAGCGCGCCGACGACCTGCTGATCAGCCGGGGCGTGCTGTGGCACACCGTGACGGTGGTGCCGTACGGCCGGATGCAGTTGGTCGAGGTGACCTCAGGGCCCGTCGAGCGGCACTTCGGGCTGGCCAGCGTGCAGCTCCACACGGCCGCCGCCGCGACCGACGCGACGATCCCCGGCCTGGACCCGGCCGAGGCGGAACGGCTGCGCGACCGGCTCACCGAACTGGGCCAGGCACGATCGGCGGGGCTGTGACCACGCCGGGCACCGAGGAGCAGGGCACGGCCGGCGAGGTGCGCGGTGCGGAGGACCCCACCGAGCGGCGGCTGCACCCGGTCACACCGTTCCGGCGGGCGTGGGCGCCGGTCGCCGTGCTCATCGGGTGGGCGCTGCACGACCCGGACGGGGCGCACCGCCAGCTGAGCCGGCTCACCACGACCACGATCCTCATAGCCCTCGCCGTCGTCATACCGGCTGCCGCGCTGTACGGCTTCCTCAGCTGGTGGTTCACGCACTTCGCGGTGACCGGGACCGAACTGCGCATCCGTACCGGCCTGCTGTTCCGGCGCACCGCGCACATCCGCCTGGAGCGCATCCAGGCCGTCGACGTCACCAGGCCGCTGCTCGCGCGCGTGGCGGGTGTCGCCAAGCTCAGGCTCGACGTCATAGGCACCGACAAGAAGGACGAACTCGCCTATCTCGGCGAGGCGGACGCCCGCGCGCTGCGGGCCGAACTCCTCGCGCGTGCCGCCGGTTTCGCTCCCGAGACCGCCCACGAGGTGGGCGAGGCGCCCGAACACCGGCTGCTGCACGTGCCGGGCGGCGTGCTCGCCGTCTCGCTGCTGCTGACCGGCGCCACCTGGGCCACGCTGGCCGCCGCGGTCGTCGTACCCACCGTGCTGTGGCTCGTCACCCACAACCTGTGGACGGTGGTCGCGACCGCCGTGCCGCTGATCGGCGCGGCGGGCGCGAGCAGCGTCGGCAGGTTCGTCGCGGAGTACGACTGGACGGTGGCGGAGTCGCCGGACGGCATCCGGATCGACCGCGGACTCCTCGACCGCGCGCACGAGACGGTGCCGCCGGGACGGGTGCAGACCGTGCGGATCGTGGAACCGCTGCTGTGGCGGCGGCGCGGCTGGGTGCGGGTGGAACTGGACGTGGCCGGTTCGTCCAACTCCCTGCTCCTGCCGGTCGCCCCGCGCGAGATCGCGGAGTCCCTCGTCACCCGCGTGCTGCCCGGCGTGACCGTACCGCCCGCCCCGTCCCTGTCCCGTCCACCGCGGCGCGCGGGCCGGTGCGTTCCGCTGTGGTGGCGCGGCTACGGCCACACCGTCACCGACACGGTGTTCGTGGCCCGGCACGGACTGCTCCGGCGCACCCTCGCGCTCGTCCCGCACGCCAAGGTGCAGAGCGTCCGGCAGGAGCAAGGTCCCTGGATGCGGCTGTGGCGCCTCGCGGACGTCCATGTGGACACCGGGGCCGGCAAGACGGTGACGGCCCGGCTGCGGGACGCCGAGGAGGCGGCGCGGCTGCTGCGCGCGCAGGCCGAGCGGTCCAGGACGGGACGCCGGGACGCCCGGCCCGACCGCTGGATGACATGAGAAACGCCGTGCCCGGCGCTGATGCGCCCGGCACGGCGTCGCGCCGGAGCCGTCCGGCGGATGGCGTGCGAACGGGGTTCCGGATGCGCGGGCTCAGGAGGCCGCGCTGCGCAGCCCCTGCATGTCGATCTGCTCGGTCTCGTCGTGCGCCGTCAGGTCGATCACCTGGCCGACGCCCCGCGACTGGGCGGTCGCGGGCTTGAACTCCGCCTCGGCCTCGGCCTTGTGCAGATCGAGCGCCTCCTGGCCGACCACGTCGGCGAGGTCCTCGTTCTGCACGGCCTCCAGCGACGCGAAGCCCTCGCCGTCCGCCTTCGTGCCGAAGAAGTCGAACCCGCCCTCCACCCGGGGCCTGCGCACCGGCGTGGACCCCGGCACCACGGCCACCGCGGTGGGCACGGTGAAGTGGCCGGCAGGCTGCTGCAACGGGGCCCAGGGGGTGGTGGCGGCCGCGTGCTCGTGCACGTCGGCCGCCTCGGTCTTCCCCCGCGCCTCGTCCTCCTGCGCGGCCTCCGCGCCGGCGCCGCGCTCGGCGTCCGCCGGGACGGGCTCCTTGACGGCGGTCTCCGCCCCGTCGCCCGGGTCCTGTTCGGGCTCGGCCTGCCGGTCGGCGTCGAAACGGCCCAGTGCGGCCTGCGCCCGCAGGAACAGCCGGGACCCCTCCGGGGAGAACAGCTTCGGGCCCTCGGGCTCCTCGCCTGCCGTCCCGTCGGTGGTGGGGTCGGCGGCGCCGTCCGTGGCGTCCGTGGCGTCCGGGCCGGCGTCGGCCTCGGTGTCGATGTCCGTGTCGATGTCGTCGTCGAGATCGGCGTCGGCGTCCGCGGAGACCTCGTCGTGGGCGTCGGCCCGGGGGCCGGTCCCGTCCTCGGCGCCACCCTGCGCGACCGGCGCGGGCGGCAGGGCCCGCGAGGGAACCGCGGCCTCGATCTCCAGTTGGCGGCGGCCCTCCAGGGCGCTCGCCCGCTCGGTCTCGGCGTTGGCGTACCGGCGCAGCAGCGCCGCGTGCTCGTTGCGCAGCCCGGCGAGTTCGGTGCGCTTGGCCCGGAGGCGCTGTTCGAGCTTGCCGCGCAGCTCGCGCGACTCCTCCAGGTCGGTCTCCAGTTCGGCGACGCGTTCCTCGTGCCGCCACTCGTCGCTCTCCCGCGCGCGCGTGAGGTCGGCCACCTGCTTGCCGGCCTGAATGTCCCAACGGCGCATGACGACCGCACCGGCGGCAGCCGTCACCGCGGCGGCGGCGGCCAGCCCACGGAGCAGCGTCTGTTCCGTGAACACCCAGGGGCCGAGAGCGCAGACGAGGGAGACGCCTGCGATCGCCGACGGAGGCAGCAGCCTGTGCAGAGGCGGTGAATGGCGGTGACGTCCACGTGGCATGGCCAGAAACTTACCGCGCGTAGGCGAATCATGGTGCCCCAGGCGGTAAAAACACAGCCACTACGGGGCCTTGAAACGGTGCGGCCCGGTCCCCCGGGGCGGACGGCGACTCCGTGCCCTTGGAAAGGGCTTTGCGAAGCGGAGTGAACCTCCCGTCACCTCCCGCCGTCCTAGAGGGCGCAATGTCGCCGGATGCCCGAATCGGCACCGGATTCCACCTCTTGCGCGTGACTCTCGCGCGGAACGCGCGCGGAACCCTCGCGCAGAACCTCGGGATGCGATGTCTGTCAGCGAAGTCGGGAAACCTCCGCGGGACGGGACCGTTGCGCCTCTCGTCGGCGGGGCCTGTGCCCTCGTGGGCCTCGCCGACATCGCCGCGAGCGTCCTCCCGCCCTTCCGGCACAGCCGCCTGCACGCGCTCGCCGAGGTGCCGCCCGCCGCGCTCGGCCCGTTCGCGGCCGCGATCTCGCTCGTCGCGGGCGTCCTGCTGGTGCTGCTCGCCCACGGCCTCGGGCGCGGCATGAGGCGGGCCTGGCGGGCCGCTCTCGTCCTGCTCCCGGTGGGTGCGCTCGGGCAGTTCACGTACCGGCACTCCGTGACCGGCGTGATCCTCTCGCTCGCGCTCCTCGCGCCGCTGCTGCGGCACCGCGACCGGTTCGCGGCCCCGCCCGACCCGCACAGCCGATGGCGGGCGCTGGCCAACGCCGTTCTCATGGGCGCCGGTTCGCTCGCCCTGGGCCTGGTCGTCGTCAGCGCGCACCCGCACAGCCTCGTCGGCGACCCGTCCCTGGCGGACCGCATCACCCATGTCCTCTACGGGCTGTTCGGCTTCCAAGGCCCGGTCGCCTGGACGGGCCCCACCTCCCGGACGGTCACCGTCTGCCTGGGCGCCCTCGGCCTGCTCACCGCCGTCACCACGGTCCACCTCGCCCTGCGTCCCGGGCACCCGGCCGACCGGCTCACCGAGGACGACGAAGCCAGGCTGCGCACCCTCCTGGAGCGGCACGGCGGCGGCGACCCGCCCGGACACCTCGCCCCGCGCCGCGCCCGGGCCGTCGTCTTCTCCCCCAGCGGCAAGGCGGCGGTGACCTACCGGGTGATCCACGGGGTGATGCTCGCCGACGGGGATCCCCTCGGCGAGGTCGAGGCCTGGCCCGGGGCCATCGAACGGTTCATGGACGTGGCACGCGCCCACTCGTGGACGCCCGCCGTCACGGGCTGCTCGGGGACGGGCGGCGAGGTGTGGCTCCGCGAGACCGGCCTCCACGCCCTGAGCGCCGAGGACCTCCCGGAGCGGGGCCGCGCCGTCCACCGCGCCTCGGGGGACCAACTGATGCGGCGCTCCGAGACCACCGCGCCCCCCGGCGCGCACGCCGTCGCGGAGCGGGACGCCCGCCCGGCCTGATCCGGACGGTCCCCCACCAGGCCCGCCCAGGTGAGGAGCCCGGCCCCACCCTGGGCCTACGCTGAACGTATGAGCAATCACAGCGGGCGCGGGCGGATCGCGGGCCTACCGGAATGGGACCGCTGCGCGGTCATGGGAGTCGTGAACGTCACCCCCGACTCCTTCTCCGACGGCGGCCGCTGGTTCGACACCACCGCCGCCGTCAAGCACGGCCTCGACCTGGTCGCCGAGGGCGCCGACCTGGTCGACG
The DNA here is from genome assembly GCF_044749345.1 of Streptomyces sp. NPDC089424. NCBI lineage: Bacteria > Bacillati > Actinomycetota > Actinomycetes > Kitasatosporales > Streptomycetaceae > Streptomyces > Streptomyces sp. NPDC089424. The sequence continues at coordinate 604,579 of NZ_JBIVHU010000004.1, read as the reverse complement.
TCGGCGGCGAGTCCACCCGCCCCGGCGCCTCCAGGGTCGACGAGGCCGAGGAACTGCGCCGGGTGGTCCCGGTCGTCCGTGGCCTCGCCTCCGAAGGCGTCACCGTCTCCGTCGACACCATGCGCGCGTCCGTCGCCGAGCAGGCCCTCGCCGCCGGCGCCACCCTCGTCAACGACGTCAGCGGCGGCCTCGCCGACCCCGCGATGATCCCCGTGGTGGCGCGGACGGGCGCCCCCTTCGTCGTCATGCACTGGCGCGGCTTCCTGGAGGGCGGCAACATCCAGGGCGTGTACGACGACGTCGTCACCGAGGTCGCCGAAGAGCTGCACGCGCGCGTGGAGGCCGTCCTGGAGGGCGGCGTCGCCCCCGACCGGATCGTGATCGACCCCGGTCTCGGCTTCTCCAAGGGGGCCGAGCACGACCTCACCCTGCTCGCCCACCTCGACCGCCTGCGCACGCTCGGCCACCCGCTGCTCGTCGCCGCCTCCCGCAAGCGCTTCCTCGGCCGCGTACTGGCGGGTCCGCAGGGCGCCCCGCCGCCCGCGAGGGAACGCGACGCGGCGACGGCCGCCGTCTCCGCGCTGGCGGCGCACGCCGGCGCGTGGGCCGTACGCGTCCACGAGGTCCGCGCCACCGCGGACGCGGTCCGCGTCGCCCGCGCCGTGGAAGGAGCCCGGTGACCGCCCCGCACACCGACGTCGAAGAGGTCGAACTCGCCAACACGGCCTTCTACGAGACGCTGGAGAGGGGCGACTTCGAGGAACTGTCCACCCTCTGGCTCACCCCCTCCGACCTGGGCGTCGACGAGACGTACCACGACCCGGCGGACAGCGGCGTGATCTCCTGCGTGCACCCCGGCTGGCCCGTGCTCACCGGCCGCGGCGAGGTCCTGCGGTCGTACGCCCTGATCATGGCGAACACCGAGTACATCCAGTTCTTCCTTACCGATGTGCACGTCTCCGTCACCGGCGACACCGCCCTGGTGAACTGCACGGAGAACATCCTCAGCGGCGGCCCCGCCCCCGAGGACGGCGACGGCCCGGGACCGCTCGTCGGCCAGCTGGTGGTCGCCACCAACGTGTTCCGGCGTACCCCCGACGGCTGGAAGCTCTGGTCGCACCACGCCTCACCCGTGCTGACCGAGAACGGCGAGGACGAGGAGGACGAGCCGCCCGCGTGAGCGGGCGGGCGCCCGGCCCCGAAGGGACCAAGAAGTGGTTGGAATCACGGACCCGGGGTATGGGCGGCTACCAACCCGTGAGCCGCCGGATTCCCCAGGGGAAACACCCGATGAAACCTCCCGGCCCCCACCGGGGCCCCCGCCCCCGTGTCCCGGGGCTGTCGGTGTCCGCAGGTAGATTCGTTCGAGGCCGGTGTGCCGCCCGCACACGGTACGCACCGGCCGCACCCGACGATTGCAGGAGTGATTCGCGTGGATCGTGTCGCGCTGCGCGGCTTGAAGGCCCGCGGGCACCACGGTGTGTTCCCCAGGGAACGCGAGGAGGGCCAGACCTTCATCGTGGACCTCGTCCTCGGCCTGGACACCCGGCCGGCCGCGGCCGACGACGACCTGGCGAAGACCGTGCACTACGGCGTCGTGGCGGAGGAGGTCGTGGCCGTCGTCGAGGGCGAGCCCGTCAACCTCATCGAGACGCTCGCCGAGCGCATCGCCCAGGTCTGCCTGAAGCACGAGGGGGTCAAGGAGGTCGAGGTCAACGTCCACAAGCCGGACGCGCCGATCACGGTCCCCTTCGACGACGTGACCGTCACCATCATCCGGAGCCGAGTATGACTGCCTCGTTCACCGAGGGTCACAGCGACCCGACCGTACAGCCGGTACCCGCCTCCGTCGTGGAGCAGGTCGACGCCGCCGACACCACCCTGCAGAACCCCAAACGGGTCGTGATCTCCATCGGCTCCAACCTCGGCAACCGCCTGGAGACCCTCCAGGGCGCCATCGACGCCCTGGAGGACACCCCGGGCGTGCGCGTCAAGGCCGTCTCCCCCGTCTACGAGACCGAGCCGTGGGGCGTCGAGCCCGGCAGCCAGCCCGCGTACTTCAACGCGGTCGTGGTCCTGAAGACCACCCTGCCCCCGTCCTCGCTCCTGGAGCGGGCGCACGCGGTCGAGGAGGCCTTCCGCCGGGTCCGCGACGAACACTGGGGCCCGCGCACGCTCGACGTCGACATCGTGTCCTACGCCGAGGTCGTCTCCGACGACCCGCTGCTCACCCTCCCCCACCCCCGCGCCCATGAACGCGCCTTCGTCCTCGCCCCCTGGCACGACGTGGAACCCGACGCCCAGCTGCCCGGCCGCGGCCCCGTCGTCGAACTGCTCGGCGTCGTCACCCAGGACGGGGTGGCCGCCCGCGCGGACCTGGAACTCCGGCTGCCCGAGTAGTCGTTAAGGTCGAGACGACCACAGTCCGGGGGATCCGGGGAACCGAAGGGACACCGTGAGAGAGCTGCGCATCAGGGTGCTGGCCGGCGTCTTCGTCGTCGCAGGCATCCTGTCCTGGGCGGGCGCCCGCCTCTGGAACTCGATCGGCACGCTCCCGAGCGTCCCCCTCGCCGCCCCCGTCGTCCTGGCCCTGATCGCCGCGGTGCTGCTCGCCACGGCGCTCTCGCTGCGCGCCCGGCTCAGGGCCCAGCGCGAGCGCCGTCCCGGCGCAAAGGGTGTCGACCCGCTGACGGCGGCCCGCGCGGTCGTCTTCGGCCAGGCCAGCGCCCTGGTGGCGGCCCTGGTCGCCGGAATGTACGGCGGCACGGGCGTCTTCCTGCTGGAGTCCCTGGACATCCCGGCCCGCCGCGACCAGGCCATCTACGCCGGCTGCTCGGTCGCCGCCGGCATCGCCGTCATAGCGGCCGCGATCTTCCTGGAAAAGATCTGCAAACTCCCGGAGGACGAAGACCAAAACGGCCCGGGCACAGCCCCGGCTGCCTGAAACGCGCTCTTCTTCACCAGGGCTGACGAGTCAGGTGCCCGTTGATCAGAAAGCCGGGTACGGGGTCGAGGCGGTAGGTGTAGAGGGTGTAGGGCTTGTTCTCCGTGGTACGCCGCCGGACCTCGTGCACCTGGGTCCAGCTCCTCTCGCTGAGCTGCAGTGCGTGACGCTCCGGTGTGAAGGTTCCGCGTGAGGGCCAGCTGTCCGCCACGACCAGGTGTGACGCACGTCCGCCCGTCCGAGGCGTAAATCTCGCGCCGAGCACCTGTGCCAGCTCTGCCAGGAACGTCACGTTGGCACTGACCAGCAACCGGCCGGACCAGGTCTTGGGGCGGTACCCGTCGCCGTCCACGTAGCCGTCCAGAAAGCCCTCGAACGTGTCCCTGTCGCGGAGAACGACGCGCGGGAAACGCTGGCGCATGTGGTGCGCGTCCCCACCCACGTACTGCCTCATCAGGTCGGCCAGGTAGGACGAGACCACGCGCACGCGGAAGCCGGGCGCGTCTCGCGCCAGATATCCGGACGGCCGGGTCACCGATTCCAAGCGGGCCGGCAACCCCGTCGCCTTTGTGAGACAGGCGGCGAAGCGGGCGGCGAATCCCTTGTCGTTCACCACCAGCGACACATAGTTCGTGCGCACTGTTCCGTCCGAGCAGGTGGCACCGATCATGTAGCCGAAGTCGTAGCCCGATGTGATGGTCTGCCGTTCGCGGCACAGCTTCCTCGCATGGGTCCACGCGAGGACGGTGCCCTCGACGTCCCTCGCGTGCACCCATCCATCGGGAGTGCCCAGCATCTGGTCGGGCGCCACGGTCATCCGATCGGTGACCGCGTCCACCACCTCACGCACCTCGGACGTCGTCACCGACGTGACCGTGGTGTGCACGGTGCGCTCCCCGTCGAGCGTCCACAACCGGCACCCCGCTCGAACGCCCCCCGCCCGGAGGCGCCCACCGACGGCGTTCACCGTCTGGCTGCTGGGCAGCCCGTACACGCCGACACCCCCCGATCAGCGATCGACTCACTTATCGGGACGATATCGGGAGGCACCGACAGTCGGGGTCAGCGCGCGAGTATCAGGCTCATGGCCTCGGCCCGGGTCGTGGAGTCACGCAGCTGGCCACGCACCGCCGACGTCGTGGTCTTGGCACCCGGCTTGCGAATACCGCGCACCGACATGCACATGTGCTCCGCCTCGATGACCACGATCACTCCCCGGGCCTCGAGGATGCGCATGAGCGAGTCGGCGATCTGCGTGGTGAGACGTTCCTGCACCTGCAGACGGCGGGCAAACACCTCGACCAGGCGCGCCAGCTTCGACAGGCCCGTGATCTTGCCCGACTCCGCGGGGATGTACCCCACGTGGGCCACGCCGTGGAAGGGCAACATGTGATGCTCGCACAGGCTCACGATCTCGATGTCCTTGACGAGGACCATCTCGTCGTGCCCGAGATCGAAGGTGGTCGTCAGGACGTCCTCGGGCTCCTGGGTGTGTCCGGCCAAGAGTTCGCGGTACGCCCGCGCCACCCGCGCCGGTGTCTCCCTGAGGCCCTCGCGGTCCGGGTCCTCGCCGACCGCGATCAGGAGTTCGCGTACGGCGTTCTCGGCGCGCTTCTCGTCGAACTCGCCGATCGTGCCCTCGCCGTCCAGCGTCACGGGGTCGGTCATGTGGTGCCTCGTTCCTGTGCCTGACGCGTACCTGGACGCGTCCCAACTGTGCGCATACGTCGATGCCGCGCCACCCAGGCTAGAACCTGGGTGGCGCGGCATCCATTCCGGGCCTGTCGGGACCGCGGGGGCGGCCCTGGGGGTCAGGCTTCGGGGCGATCCTCCGGGGCGGCCGGCTCGGCGGCGGGGGCGGGCTCCGCCGCCGTGCTCTTCGCGGTGATCGCCGCCGTCGCGCCGTTGGCGCCGTTCGTCAGTGCGAGCTCCTTCGGGGAGAGCACCGGCGGACGGGTGGACGGCGTACGGCGGGAGGAGCCGGTCCACGCGGGACGCGGCGGCCGCTTGACGATCGGGGCGAAGATCTCGGCGATCTCCTCCTTGCCCAGGGTCTCCTTCTCGAGGAGCGCCAGGACGAGGTTGTCGAGGACGTCGCGGTTCTCGACGAGCATCTCCCACGCCTCGTTGTGCGCGGTCTCGATGAGCTTCTTGACCTCTTCGTCGACGAGCGCCGCGACTTCCTCGGAGTAGTCGCGCTGGTGGGACATCTCACGGCCGAGGAACGGCTCGCTGTTGTCGCCACCGAACTTGATCGCGCCCAGCCGCTCCGTCATGCCGTACTGCGTGACCATCGCGCGGGCCAGGTTGGTGGCCTTCTCGATGTCGTTGGCGGCACCGGTGGTCGGGTCGTGGAAGACCAGCTCCTCGGCCGCGCGGCCGCCCAGCATGTACGCGAGCTGGTCGAGCATCTCGTTGCGCGTGGTCGAGTACTTGTCCTCGTCCGGCAGCACCATCGTGTAGCCGAGGGCGCGGCCGCGGGACAGGATCGTGATCTTGTGGACCGGGTCGGAGTTGGGGGAGGCCGCCGCGACCAGGGCGTGTCCGCCCTCGTGGTACGCGGTGATCTTCTTCTCCTTGTCCGACATGATCCGGGTCCGCTTCTGCGGGCCCGCCACGACGCGGTCGATGGCCTCGTCGAGCATCTTGTTGTCGACCAGCTTCTGGTCGCTGCGCGCCGTCAGCAGGGCGGCCTCGTTCAGCACGTTCGCCAGGTCGGCGCCGGTCATGCCCGGCGTACGGCGGGCGACGGCCGACAGGTCGACGTCGGGCGCGACCGGCTTGCCCTTCTGGTGGACCTTGAGGATCTCCAGACGGCCCTGCATGTCCGGGCGGTCGACGGCGATCTGCCGGTCGAAGCGGCCGGGACGCAGCAGCGCCGGGTCGAGGATGTCGGGCCGGTTCGTCGCGGCGATGAGGATCACGCCGCCCTTGACGTCGAAGCCGTCCATCTCGACGAGCAGCTGGTTCAGGGTCTGCTCGCGCTCGTCGTGACCGCCGCCGAGGCCGGCGCCGCGGTGGCGGCCGACCGCGTCGATCTCGTCGACGAAGACGATCGCCGGGGCGTTCGCCTTGGCCTGCTCGAACAGGTCACGGACTCGGGAGGCACCGACACCGACGAACATCTCGACGAAGTCGGAACCGGAGATCGAGTAGAAGGGCACGCCCGCCTCGCCGGCGACGGCGCGCGCGAGCAGCGTCTTGCCGGTGCCGGGCGGGCCGTACAGCAGCACGCCCTTGGGGATCTTGGCGCCGACGGCCTGGAACTTCGCCGGCTCCTGCAGGAACTCCTTGATCTCCTGGAGCTCCTCGACCGCCTCGTCGGCGCCCGCGACGTCGGTGAACGTCGTCTTGGGGGTGTCCTTGGTGATGAGCTTGGCCTTCGACTTCCCGAAGTTCATCACCCGGGAGCCGCCGCCCTGCATCTGATTCATCAGGAACAGGAAGACGACGACGATGAGGACGAAGGGCAGCAGGGACAGCAGGATGCTGACGAACGCGTTCTGCTTGGTCGGCGAGACCGTGTATCCGTCGGGGATCTGCTTGTTCTGGTACTTGTCCTGCAGCGTGTTGGCGAGGTTGGCGCCCTGGTCGCCGATGTAGCTCGCCTGGATCTTGGAGCTGTCCTCGATCTTTTGGCCGTCCTTGAGCGTGACCTTGATGGTCTGCTCGTCGCCGGTGGTCAGCTTGGCTGCTTCGACCTTGTTGTCATTGATCGCCTGGACGACCTGGCCGGTGTCCACCGTCTTGTAGCCACCGGACGAGCCGACGACCTGCATCAACACGACCACGGCAAGGACGGCCAGCACGATCCACATGACCGGCCCACGGAAGTATCGCTTCACGTCCATCCATACGGAGCGGTGTCGCCCCGTCCCTCCTGCCATAGTGAGTTTGATAAGACAGTTCTTCTGACGGTACCCCAGCATCGGTGCCCGAAGCCGCACGGGACGGCTGGCGAACCCGTCTGCATGCTCCAACGGCGCGAGGCCCGCCGGGGTTCCCGATCGTCCTACAAGGCTTGGGCCGTCTGGCTCAGCCGCCGTAGACGTGGGGCGCGAGCGTACCGACGAACGGGAGGTTGCGGTACTTCTCGGCGTAGTCGAGGCCGTAGCCCACGACGAACTCGTTCGGGATGTCGAAGCCGACCCACTCGACGTCGATGGCGACCTTCGCGGCGTCGGGCTTGCGCAGCAGGGTGCAGACCTTCAGGGACGCGGGTTCGCGCGAGCCGAGGTTGGACAGCAGCCAGGACAGCGTCAGGCCGGAGTCGATGATGTCCTCGACGATCAGGACGTGCCTGCCCTTGATGTCGGTGTCGAGGTCCTTGAGGATCCGCACCACACCCGAGGACTGGGTGCCCGCGCCGTACGAGGACACGGCCATCCAGTCCATGGTGACGGGGGTGGACAGCGCCCGCGCGAGGTCGGCCATGACCATGACCGCGCCCTTGAGCACTCCGACGATCAGCAGGTCCTTGCCCGCGTACTCCGCGTCGATCTTCGCGGCCAGCTCGGCCAGCTTCGCGTCGATCTCTTCCTTGGTGATGAGTACCTGCTGAAGGTCGGCACCCATGTCGTTCGCGTCCACCCGCATCACTTTCGGTCGTCCCACCGGCCGTCCCGGACGTCCCTGCCACGTGCGCGGCGTGCGCGGAACCGTGTGCACGGTCCGGTGGGAGTGTCCCGGATTCAGCCTTGCCGAATCACCAGTCTGCCACCCTGGCGGCGGACGACGACTTTGCCCGGGAGGTTGATGGCTCCCTGGCCGCGCCAGCCGGTGATCAGACGGTCGACTTCCTCGATGTGACGGGCGAACAGCGAACCGGGCGGCGCACCCGCCTCGATGGCGGCCCGGCGCAGGATCCGGCGGCGTACCGCGGGCGGCAGGGCGTACAGCTTGACGCACTCCAGGCCGCCGGCGGCGTCGCGGACGGATCCCTCGGCCTGGCTCGCCCAGGTGTCGAGGGCGTCGGCGTCGTCGCGGGAGAGCTGGGCCGTGCGGGCGAGGGCCTCGACGACGCCCTTGCCGAGGGCCTTCTCCAGGGCGGGCAGTCCTTCGTGGCGCAGCCGCGATCTGGTGTACGCCGGATCCGCGTTGTGCGGGTCGTCCCAGACCGGCAGGGACTGGACCATGCACGCCTTGCGCGCGGTCTGCCGGTCGAGCTGGAGGAAGGGGCGCCGGTAACGGCCGCCGGCCCCCGAGACCGCGGCCATTCCGGACAGGGAGCGGATGCCGGAGCCGCGGGCGAGGCCGAGCAGGACGGTTTCGGCCTGGTCGTCGCGGGTGTGGCCGAGCAGGACGGCGGCGGCACGATGGCGTACGGCGGCGGCGTCGAGGGCGGCGTAGCGGGCGTCACGGGCGGCGGCTTCGGGGCCGCCGTCGCGGCCGACGTGCACGGCGGTGGCCTCGACCGGGTCCAGGCCCAGTTCGCGCAGCCGCAGCACGACCTCCTCGGCGCGCAGCTCGGAGCCGGGCTGGAGGCCGTGGTCGACGGTGACGCCGCCCGCGCGCATGCCGAGTTTGGGGGCTTCGAAGGCGAGCGCGGAGGCCAGCGCCATGGAGTCGGCGCCGCCGGAGCACGCCACGAGCACGAGCGGCGAGGGGGGACGCTCGTGGGGAGGGGCGGGGTGGGGGGTGGAGTTGTACTCGGTGAGGATGTCGTGGAGGACGCGGCGGACCGCCAGGCGTATCGCCGCGACCGCAGGATGGGGACCCATTGTCCGGTTCCCTTCATGAAGTTTTTCGGGGGGTGAGCCCGAGCTCGGTCACTCAGAGTGTGTAGATGGTGACAGAACCGGGCCGTTCCCCGAGCATTGCACGCCTACCCATGGCTCACGGTCCCTCGGACGGGTGATTGAAGGGGCGTTCGCCTGCCGTCGGCCGGATCCGGTTCACGACGTCTCACCCGTGGTTCAGGTCTCGCTCCTGCGCTGCACCCGTGTGATCCAGTCCGCCGGTTTGGCGATCTCCGACTTGGTGGGGAGGGTGTTCGGCGAGGTCCAGACCCGGTTGAAGCCGTCCATGCCGACCTCGTCGACCACGGCCCGTACGAAGCGCTCGCCGTCGCGGTACTGCTTGAGCTTGGCGTCCAGGCCGAGCAGCTTGCGCAGCGCGAGGTCCAGGCGGGAGGCGCCCTTGGCGCGCCGCTGCTGGAATTTCTCGCGGATCTCCCCGACGGTCTGGACGACGTCGGGGCCGACGCCGTCCATCACGAAGTCGGCGTGGCCCTCCAGCAGGGACATCACGGCGGTGAGCCGGCCGAGGATCTCCCGCTGGGAGGGGGTCTGCACCAGCTCGACCAGCGAGCGGCCGCCGTCGTCCTCCTCGCCCTCCGGGCGGCCCCCGGCGAGCGTCTGGGCGGCCTCGCGGACGCGTTCGAGGACGGTCATGGGGTCGACGTCGGTCTCCGCGAGGAACGACTGGATTTCGCCCTCGAGGTGGTCGCGCAGCCACGGCACCGCGGAGAACTGGGTGCGGTGGGTCTCCTCGTGCAGGCACACCCACAGGCGGAAGTCGTGCGGGTCCACGTCGAGTTCGCGTTCGACGTGGACGATGTTCGGGGCGACGAGCAGCAGCCTGCCGCCGCCGTTCGCGCCGGCCGGGAGTTCGCGGGTGGCGGGGGCGAACGTCTCGTACTGGCCGAGGACGCGGGAGGACAGGAACGACAGCAGCATCCCCAGCTCCACGCCGGTGACCTTGCCGCCGACGGCGCCGAGGACCGCGCCTCCGGCGGTGTTGCCGCGCCGCTCCTGCATCTTGCCGAGCAGCGGCTTGAGCAGTTCCCGGAACCCGGCGACGTTGGCCCGGACCCAGCCTGGCCGGTCGACGACGAGGACGGGGGTGTCGTGGGTCTCCTCGGTGCCCATCCGGGTGAAGCCCCGGACGTGCCCCTCCGAGGCCTTGGCGTGCCGGCGGAGTTCCGCGACGACGGCCCGGGCCTCGTCGCGGCTCACCTCTGGGCCCGGCCGTACGAGCCGGGTCGCGGTCGCGACCGCGAGGTTCCAGTCGACCATCCCGGAAGAAGCACCGATGCTCGTCATGCGTCAACGGTACGTGAGCGGCACCACTTCGGGCAGGGCATGGCGGACGGTGGCGGCCGGTTCCCCGGCCGCGGGCACCGGCTCAGCGGGTCGTCGTCAGTGCCGTCGCCGCCCGGTCCAGGGCCGCGCGGGCGGCCGTCACCTCGTACCCGCCCGACGTCAGGAAGGCGAAGCCGAGGACGTGGCCGTCCCGGGTGACGGCGGTTCCGGCCAGGGTGTTCACGCCGTTGAGGCTGCCGGTCTTGGCGCGCACGATGCCGGCCGCGCCGTCGGCGTACCGGGTGGTCAGAGTGCCGGTGAAGCCGGCCACCGGCAGGCCGGTGAGGGCGGGGCGCAGTCCGGGACGGGCCGGGTCGGCGGCCTTCAGCAGCAGGCGGGTCAGCAGGTTCGCGGTGAGCCTGCCGTTGCGGTCGAGGCCACTGCCGTCCTTGATGCGGGCGCCCTTGAGCGGCAGGCCGAGCTTCTTCAGCTGGGCCTCGATCGCGCGTGCGGCCCCGGCGAAGTCGGCGCGCTTGCCGGTCGCGACGGCGGTGTGGCGGGCGAGGGCCTCGGCGATGTCGTTGTCGCTCTCGGTCATCATCCGCTCGACCAGGGCGGACACGGGCGGCGACTGGACCGTGGCGAGGGGCTGGGCGCGGTTGGTCGCCTTGGAGGGGCCGGGCGACGTCGTGCGGATGCCGTGCTCGTTCAGGAACCGCGCGAACTTGCCCGCGGCGTCCGCCGCCGGGGCGGCGATCCGCTGCACCGGCGGCCCGCTGGTCGAGGCGTCGACGCGGGCCTCGTCGGCCATGAGGGGGGTGACCGGGGCGAGGTTGTCGTTGACCCCGATGGGGTGACGTTCGGGCCCGGCGTACAGGGTCGTGTCGTACGACAGCGTCACCTCGCGCACCTTGCGTTCCTTCAGGGCGGCCGCGGCCTTGGCGGCGAGGGTGCGCAGGCTGGCCAGGCCGGCGCTGTCCTTGCGTGCGGTGAGGGTGGGGTCGCCGCCGCCGACGAGGACGAGTTCCTCGGTGTCGGGTTCGTAGACGGCGCGGGTGGTCAGGCGGTGGTCGGGCCCGAGGGCGGACAGCGCGGCGACCGCGGTGGCGATCTTGGTGGTGGAGGCGGGGGTGAGCGCCTCGTCGGGGCCGCTGCCGTAGAGCCGTTTGCCGGTGGCCAGGTCGACGACGACGGCGGTACGGCGGTCGCCGAGCGCGGGAGCGGCGAGCAGGGGGTCCAGGACGGCGGCGAGGGCCCGGCCGTTCGGCGAGGACCTGACGACGTTCGTGGCGGAGCCGAGGCCGGTCAGGACCGTGGCCGCGCTCGGTGCGGGGCGGGGGGCGCCCGCCATGCCGGGGCCGTCGCCGTGATCTGTGCCACCCGGCTCCCGGTGGGCGGCGGCCCGCTCCCGCTCCGCCGTACGCTGGCCTGAGGAGTCCCAGGGCCCCGCAGCCGTCACCACTCCGGCGGCCAGCGCGAGGCCCGCGGTGGCGGCGACCGCGGTGTACGGCCACGGGCTCGCCTTCATCACCCTCCCGACCTGCGGTTTCGCGGCCGGAGCCCATCGGGCGACCCGGGGTGCGGCGGCCGCGCGGGCCCGGGCGAGACGGGGACGGACGGCGTTCGCGATCCGCGCCACATGCGGTCTCGCGGCCCGCCAAGGCCTCAGCTCGGGCACGACCACCAGCCCCTTTCGCGATCACTTAGCTGCGTGAGGGACACTTAATCACCAGAACTGCGTGCTGATCATGGAGGAGCCACCGGTGGAGTTCGACGTCACGATCGAGATTCCGAAGGGTTCGCGGAACAAGTACGAGGTGGACCACGAGACCGGTCGGATCCGCCTGGACCGCCGCCTGTTCACGTCGACCAGCTACCCGGCCGACTACGGCTTCGTCGAGAACACCCTCGGCGAGGACGGCGACCCGCTGGACGCGCTGGTCATCCTGGACGAGCCGACCTTCCCGGGCTGCCTCATCCAGTGCCGTGCGATCGGCATGTTCCGGATGACCGACGAGGCCGGCGGCGACGACAAGCTGCTGTGCGTGCCCGCGCACGACCCGCGGGTGGAGCACCTGCGCGACATCCACCACGTGTCCGAGTTCGACCGCCTGGAGATCCAGCACTTCTTCGAGGTGTACAAGGACCTGGAGCCCGGCAAGTCCGTCGAGGGCGCCAACTGGGTGGGCCGTACCGAGGCCGAGGCCGAGATCGAGCGGTCCTACAAGCGCTTCGAGGAGCAGGGCGGTCACTGAGATCGCATATTCCGGGTAGACGGGCCGCGCGCTCAGGCGTGCGGCCCGTCCGTGTGTCTGTGCGCATACTGAGGCCTGTTGGGTGTGTCGTACAGGGAGCGTTGCCAGGTGACGGACGCGGAGGACCGCAAGCCGCAGTCGGACGAGGCGAGGGGCACGTTCGACCCCGAGGTCACATCCGAGTTCGCGATCCCCGAGGGGCTGGACCTGGCCAAGGCGCCGGCCGAGCCGGAGACGACGTCCGAGTTCGCGCTGCCGGACGGGCTCGACGTCCCGACGCCGTCGGCCGCCGAGCCGGAGGGGTCGGCGTTCAGTCCGCCGCGGACGTACAGCTCGCGCAGCGCGCCGGCCGCGTTCACGCCGGCGAGCGGGGTCCCCGTGGTCCGGCTCACCAAGGATCTGCCCTGGCAGGACCGGATGCGCACGATGCTGCGGCTGCCGGTGGCCGAGCGGCCTGCTCCCGAGCCCGTGCACAAGCACGAGGACGAGGCAGGCCCGGCCGTCCCGCGCGTCCTCGACCTGACCCTGCGTATCGGTGAGCTGCTGCTGGCCGGCGGCGAGGGCGCCGAGGACGTGGAGGCGGCGATGTTCGCGGTCTGCCGCTCCTACGGCCTGGACCGCTGCGAGCCGACCGTCACCTTCACCCTGCTGTCGATCTCGTACCAGCCGTCCCTGGTCGACGACCCCGTCACGGCGTCCCGCACGGTACGCCGCCGGGGGACGGACTACACCCGCCTGGCGGCCGTCTACCAGCTCGTCGACGACCTCAGCGACCCCGAGACGCACATCTCCCTGGAGGAGGCCTACCGGCGCCTCGCGGAGATCCGCCGCAACCGGCACCCGTATCCGACGTGGGTGCTGACCTCCGCGAGCGGGCTGCTCGCCGGTGCGGCCTCGGTGCTCGTCGGCGGTGATCTGATCGTGTTCGTCGCGGCCGCGCTGGGCGCGATGCTCGGCGACCGGCTGGCCTGGCTGTGCGCGGGGCGCGGGCTGCCGGAGTTCTACCAGTTCACGGTGGCCGCGATGCCGCCGGCCGCGATGGGGGTCGCGCTCACGCTGCTGCACGTCGACGTGAAGGCGTCGGCGGTCATCACCGGTGGGCTGTTCGCGCTGCTGCCCGGGCGGGCACTGGTGGCGGGCGTGCAGGACGGGCTGACCGGCTTCTACATCACCGCCGCTGCACGGCTGCTGGAGGTCATGTACTTCTTCGTGGGCATCGTCGTCGGGGTGCTCGTGGTGCTGTGGTTCGGCGTCCAGCTCGGCGCCCAGCTCGACCCCGAGGCGGCCCTGTACATCGCCGAGCGGCCGCTGCTCCAGATCGCCGCGTCGATGCTGCTCTCGCTGACGTTCGCGGTGCTGTTGCAGCAGGAGCGGTCCACGGTGCTCGCGGTGACGCTGAACGGCGGTGTCGCGTGGATCGTCTACGGCGCGATGCACTACGCCGGGAACATCTCGCCGGTCGCCTCCACGGCGGCGGCCGCGGGACTGGTGGGGCTGTTCGGGCAGTTGCTGTCGCGCTACCGGTACGCGTCGGCGCTGCCGTACACGACGGCGGCGATCGGGCCGCTGCTGCCGGGTTCCGCGACGTACTTCGGGCTGTTGTCGATCGCGGGGAACGACGTGGATTCCGGGCTCGGCTCGTTGAGCAAGGCGGCGGCGCTGGCGATGGCCATCGCGATCGGGGTCAACCTGGGGTCGGAGATCTCCCGGCTGTTCCTGCGGCTGCCGGGCGCCGCGACCGGCGGGCGGCGGGCCGCGAAGCGGACGCGCGGGTTCTGAGGCCGCCCCCGTTCCCCTAGCCCGCCCTCACGTCCGCCGGGGCGGGTCAGTACTGCCGGTAGGGGTCGTAGGGCTCCTGCTGCTGGGGGTACGGCTGCTGCTGCGGCGGGTACTGCTGCGGGTGGCCCTGGTTGCCGTAGCCCTGTTGCTGCGGGTGGCCCTGCTGCTGCCCGTGCCCCTGCTGCCCGTAGTCCTGCTGCTGTCCGTACCCGTGCTGCCCGTAGCCCTGCTGTCCGTACCCCTGCTGCTGTCCGTGGTCCTGTCGGCCGTTGCCCTGGCGGCCGTGTCCCTGCTGCTGCGGGTAGCCCTGGTTGCCGTAGCCCTGCTGCTGTCCGTAGCCCCGGTCGGCGGGGTGGTCCGGCTCGATGCGGCGGAGCTGGGTCGTGGCGTCGTCCATCACGGGCTGCTGCTGGAACCGGGGCTGCCCGTCCTGCGGCTGCTGCGGCTGCTGGGACTGCTGGGACTGGTTCTTCTTGTTCTTCGAGCGGGCGCGCCAGAACTCGAGGATGATCGGCAGGACCGAGACGAGGACGATCAGGATCAGGATCGCCTCGATGTTCTCCTTGACGAAGCCGATGTTGCCCAGCCAGGCGCCGAGCATGGTCACGCCCGCGCCCCACAGGATGCCGCCGATGACGTTCCAGACCAGGAACGAGCGGTACCGCATGCCGCTGACGCCCGCGATGATCGGCGTGAACGTGCGCACGATGGGCACGAAGCGGGCCAGGACCAGGGACTTCGGGCCGTACTTCTCGAAGAACTCGTGGGCCTTGGTGACGTTCTCCTGCTTGAACAGGCGGGAGTCGGGGCGGGTGAACAGCGAGGGGCCCACCTTCTTGCCGAACATGTAACCCGCCTGGTCACCGAGGATCGCGGCGAGGCAGATCAGCACGACGGCCGCCCACAGCGGGAAGTCCAGCTGGTTGGACGTGATCAGCAGGCCGGCCGTGAAGAGCAGCGAGTCGCCCGGCAGGAAGAAGCCGATGAGCAGCCCCGACTCGGCGAACACGATGAGGAGCAGGCCCCAGATTCCGAAGCTGTCCAGCAGATAGTTCGGATCCAGCCAGCTCGGTCCGAGGGCAAGCGTCGTCACGGTTCCGGGCTCCTGAGAGGTCGGGAAGTACGGCGTCCAATACGGCCGGACAAAGCTATCAACGGAAAGTGTCCGGCCCGGGTTCCACCGGGGTTCCCAGGATGCACTGTGCGCGCACCGCCCAGAACCGTGGGGTCGGTGGGCGGCGGCGGTCCTGGCCCGGGAGCGGGCTCCCGGGCCAGGGTCCTAGAAGGCCCTAGGAGGTCCGCCGGGCCTCGTTGGCCTTGATCGCGTCACGCAGGTAGACCGCGAGACCGGGGCGGATCTTCTCGTACGTCGCCGTGAACCGCGGGTCGGAGACGTACATCTCGCCGAGGCAGCTGTGCATCTCGTGGGAGCAGTCGTAGTACGACCGTGTGATGAACAGGCGGTGCTCCTCGGCGGTGTCGGTGGCCGCCTCGGAGTCGGCCGGGGTGCCGGCGGCCATGAGGTCGGCCATGCGCCGGTGGATCGCGTCGAACTCCTCGGTGGCGCGCTTCCAGTCCTCCTTGGTGTAGGAGGAGGTGCGCTCGCGCGACTGGCGGTAGGCGTCCGTGCCGCCCCAGCGTTCGCGCACCTCGTCCTCGTACTGGTCCGGGTCGTGGTCCCCGAACACCTCGAACTTCTCCTCGGGCGTGAGATCGATGCCCATCGCGCGTGCCTCCATGGCGTGCTCCACGGCCGCCGCCATCTTCTGCAGCTTCTCGATCCGGGCGGTCAGCAGTTCGTGCCGGCGGCGCAGGTGCGCACGCGGGTCCGCGGCCGGGTCGTCGAGCAGTGCGGCGACCTCTTCGAGCGGGAAGCCGAGCTCGCGGTAGAACAGGATCTGCTGCAGCCGGTCGAGGTCGGCGTCGCTGTAACGCCGGTGGCCCGCGTGGCTGCGCTCGCTGGGTGCGAGCAGGCCGATGCCGTCGTAGTGGTGCAGGGTGCGCACCGTGACTCCGGCGTACCCGGCGACCTGTCCCACGGAGTAGCTCACTTCCGCTCCTTCTCTCGGTACGCCTCCACGCTGAGCCCTCACGCCACGTCAGGTGCAAGCCGCGTGCGACGGCCTCATCGGCTCAGGCGGGCGAAACGGCGTACCGCCAGCGGGAAGAAGACCGCGAGCAGTACCAGCGGCCAGACGATCGCGGCCCACACGTGTCCGGGCTCACCTCCCGGGTTGCCGAACAGGTCGCGTACGGCCGTCGCGGTCTGGGACATCGGGTTCCACTGGACGACCGTGCCGAGCCAGCCGGGCATGGCCTGCGGTGTCGCGAACGCGTTGGACAGGAAACCGATCGGCCAGACCAGGATCTGCACGGCCTGCACCAGCTCCGGTTTCCCGGCGACCATCGCCAGGTGGATGCCGATCCACAGCATCGCGAACCGGAACAGCAGCAACAGCCCGACGCCACCGAGAAAGGCCATGAACCCGCCGTGCGCGCGCCAGCCGAGGGCGAGGCCGACGGCGACGAGGACGACCAGCGCGAGCGCCGACTGGAGCATGTCGGCGGCCGAACGGCCCACCAGGACCGCGCCGTTGGTCATGGGCATCGACCGGAAGCGGTCGATCACCCCCTTGTTGAGGTCCTCGGTGACGGCGATCATCGTGCCCTCCAGGCCGAAGGCCATGGTGAGCGCGAGCATCCCGGGCAGCAGGTAGTCGATGTAAGCGCCGTCGACGGCCCGGCCGCCGCCGATCAGGTAGCCGAACATCACCAGCAGCATCACGGGGAAGGCGACGTTGACGGCCACCTGGACGGGTTGCCGGGCCCAGTGGGAGAGCTCACGGCGGGTCATGGTCCAGGAGTCGGTCAGGGCGTGGGTGGTCATACGGCCTCCTTCGCGCGGTCGGCGGTCAGGTGCAGGAACGCCTCGTCCAGCGTGGGGCGGCGCAGTGCCACGTCCTCGGCCTCGATCCCGGCCTCCTCCAGCGCCCGTACGACCCCGGCGAGCGCGGCCATCCGGTCGGTCACCGGCGCGCTGAGCAGCCGTCGGTCGGCGTCGACGGTGATGCCGTCCTTCGCCACGGGCAGCAGCGCGACGGCGGTGCCCAGTTGGCCGGCGTCGCGCAGGACGACGTCGATGCGGTCGCCGCCGGTCAGGGCCTTCAGCTCGTCCGAGGTGCCCTCGGCGACGACCCGGCCGTGGTCGACGACGGAGATCCGGTCGGCGAGCTGATCGGCCTCCTCCAGGTACTGCGTGGTGAGGAGGACCGTCGTACCGCCGCCTGCCAGGGTGCGGACCGACGCCCACACCTCGGCGCGGCCGCGCGGGTCGAGGCCGGTGGTGGGTTCGTCCAGGAACAGCACCTCCGGTTCGGTGATCAGTGACGCGGCGAGGTCGAGGCGGCGCCGCATGCCACCGCTGTACTGCTTGACGGCCTTGCGGCCGGTGTCCTCGAGGCCGAAGCGCTCCAGGAGTTCACCGGCGCGTACGCGCGCGCGGCGGGTGCCCAGGTGGTGGAGGCGGCCGAACATCTCCAGGTTCTGGTAGCCGCTCAGCCCCTCGTCCACGGCCGCGTGCTGGCCGAGCAGCCCGATCCGCACCCGCACCTCGTACGCCGCCCGCACGACGTCGTGCCCGGCCACCTCCACGCGGCCGGCATCTGGGCGCAGCAGGGTGGACAGGATCCGGACCAGGGTGGTCTTGCCCGAGCCGTTCGGCCCGAGCACTCCGTGCACGGCGCCGCGCGCGACCGAGAGGTCGAGCCCGTCGAGCGCGTGCTTGACGTCTTTTCCGTTGGCGTACTTCTTGCGTGCTCCTACGACGGTGATCGCCGTGTCGCCCACTGAGCCCCCTCGCTAATCAAACTTGATTACTGGCGGGACGCTAGTACCCGGCGCGGCGATTAGTCAAACTTGATTAACGGCTGTCGCCCGGATGCCGCCGCGGCGTCGCGTACGGGTTCTCCTCGCCCTCGGCGAGTACGCCGACGAAGGGCTCGCCCTCGCCGGAGAAGGTGTAGGCGCCGCCCTCGATACGGCCGATCACACCCCTGGCCCACTCGGCCTCGGCGTCGGCGGTGTGGATCCAGAGGTTCATGATCTCGCCGATGTGGCCCAGTTGCGCCGGGCCCTCCTCGGGCACGTAGTGGTCGGTGACGGCGGCGCGCCACTCCTCGATGCGCCGGATACGCTCCTCCAGCAGCGCCACCGCCTCGGCCCTCGGCAGGTCGACCATGAAGCCGATGGCCGCCGATTTGACGTCGACCTTCTGGTCGTAGGAGGTCAGCGCGTCGCGCAGGAGGGCGAAGTACTCCTCGTCGCCCGCCGGCGTGATCTCGTACTCGGTGCGCGGCGGTCCGCCCGCGGTGGACGGGGCGACCTCGTGCGCGTGCAGCAGGCCCTGCTTGGCCATCTGCTTCAGGGCGTGGTAGATCGAGCCGGGTTTGGCGTGGGACCACTCGTGGGCGCCCCAGTACTCCAGGTCGTTGCGCACCTGGTACCCGTGGGCCCGCCCGTGCTGGCGGACGGCACCCAGCACCAGGAGACGGATCGCTGACATGCCGTCCAGGTTAGGCCGCGGCGGCGGCCCGCCCGGGACCACCCCGGGGGGCCCGTCCACGGACCCCGAGGCCTCAGAAGGGGAACGTGCTGCGGCCGTGCTGTACCGAGATCCACTTCAGTGTCGTGAAGGCGTCCAGCGTGGTCTCGCCGTTCAGCCGGCCGAGGCCCGAGTCCTTCTCGCCGCCGAACGGCACGAGCGGCTCGTCGTGCACGGTGCCGTCGTTGACGTGGAACATGCCGGTGTCGATGCGCCGGGCGAAGCGGACGCCGCGCTCGACGTCGGCGGTGTGCACGGCGCCGCTCAGGCCGAACGGGGTGTCGTTGACGAGGCGCACTGCCTCCTCCTCGCCGTCGAAGGGGACGAGGAGCGCGACCGGGCCGAAGATCTCCTGGCGCAGCAGCCCCGAGTCCGCCGGCACGTCGGTCAGGACGGACGGCTCGACCAGGTTGCCGCGCGTGGCGCCGCGCAGCAGCGCGGTGGCGCCCTCGGCGACCGCCTGGTCGACGACCGACGTGATCGCCTCCGACTGCGAGGAGTTGATCAGCGGGCCGATGACCGTCTCCGGGTCGCTCGGGTCACCGGCCTTCAGGCCGCGCACCTTGGCGACGAACTTCTCGGTGAAGGCGTCGGCGACCGAGCGGTCCACCAGGATGCGGTTGGCGGCCATGCAGACCTGGCCCTGGTGCACGTACCGGCTGAAGACGGCCGCGTCGACCGCGTAGTCGAGGTCGGCGTCGTCGAGGACCACCAGGGCGCTGTTGCCGCCGAGTTCGAGGATCGCGCGCTTGAAGTGCCCGGCGCAGACGGTGGCGACGTGCCGGCCCACCTTGTCGGAGCCGGTGAAGGAGATGACCTTGGGGACCGGGTGCTCCAGGAAGGCGTCGTTGATCTCCGCGATGTCGGTGACGACGACGTTGAGCACACCGGCGGGCAGTCCCGCGTCCTCGAAGAGCCGCGCGAGGGCCGTGCCGCCCATGACGGGGGTGTCCTGGTGGGGCTTGAGGACGACGGCGTTGCCCAGGGCGAGGGCCGGGGCGACCGACTTCAGGGACAGCAGGAAGGGGAAGTTGAAGGGGCTGATCACGCCGACGACGCCGACCGGGACGCGGTAGAGGCGGTTCTCCTTGCCGGGGTCCGGCGAGGGGATCAGCCGGTGCTCGCCGCGCGTCGTGAGGCTCACGGCCTCACGCAGGAACTCCTTGGCGAGGTGCAGTTCGAAGCCGGCCTTCACGTGCGTGCCGCCCAGCTCGGCGACGATCGCCTCGGTGAGCTCGGGCTCGCGCTCCTCGACCAGCCGCAGCGCCTTCTCCAGCACGGCGCGACGGGCGTGGGACCCGGCCTCGGCCCAGTCCCGCTGGGCGCGGGCGGCGGCGCGGTAGGCCTGATCTATCTCGTCGACCGTGGCTATGGTGATCGCGGCCAGCTTCTCACCGTCGTACGGGTTGAAGTCGATGATGTCCCAGGAACCCGTGCCCGGACGCCACTCGCCGTCGATGTACTGCTGTGCCAGGTCGGTGAAGTAGGACGACATGCGACTCCTCAATCCCTGCCGGTGAAGCAGTGCCTGATCACACGTCATCGTACTTGTGATGCAACAGAGTTGGAGTAACTCTCCGGGAACCCTTCAGGAGAGCTGGAGCAGCCCCCGCAGCAGGTCCCGGCTCTCGTCGGGCCCCGGGCTGTCCCGCTGGAGCTCCCCCAGCGCCTTCTCGTACTGGGCGACGTCCTCCGACTTGTCCAGGTAGAGCGCGCTGGTGAGCTGCTCCAGGTACACCACGTCCGACAGGTCGGACTCCGGGAAGCCGAGGATGGTGAAGGCGCCGGACTCGCCGGAGTGCCCGCCGAAGCCGAACGGCATGATCTGGAGCCGTACGTTGGGCCGCTCGGAGAACTCGATCAGGTGCTGGAGCTGGCCGCGCATCACCTCACGGTCGCCGTAGGGCCGGCGCAGGGCGGCCTCGTCGAGCACGATGTGGAAGTCGGGGGCGTTCTCGGAGACGAGGTGCTTCTGCCGCTCCAGGCGCAGCGCCACCCGCTTCTCGACGTCCGCCTCGCCGGCCCCCTTCATCCCGCGCCGCACGACGGCACGCGCGTACGCCTCGGTCTGGAGCAGGCCGTGCACGAACTGCACCTCGTAGGCGCGGATCAGGGACGCCGCGCCCTCCAGGCCCACATAGGTGGGGAACCAGCTCGGCAGGACGTCCGAGTAACTGTGCCACCAGCCCGCGACGTTGGCTTCCCGGGCGAGGGACACCAGCGACGTCCGCTCCGTCTCGTCCACGATTCCGTACAGGGTCAGCAGGTCTTCCACGTCTCTCGTCTTGAAGCTCACCCGGCCCAGCTCCATCCGGCTGATCTTCGACTCGGAGGCGCGGATGTGATAACCCGCCGCCTCGCGCGTGATGCCCCGTGCCTCTCGCAGTCTCCTGAGTTGCGAGCCGAGCAGCATCCGCCGCACCACCGATCCGGGCTCTCCCGCGCTCACGTTCCAGCCTCCCCAACCGTCTTCAGGGCCCGCAGTCTGCCACTAAAACACTCCGAGCTGTACTCGTCCGATTACACAGATGGAAAGAAGCCAAAGATTCCGGATCCGTCGGGGAACGCCGGGGGAAGGAGAAGGCCAGGAGACGGCGTGAAGATGGCGGAAAAAATGGCCAACAAGTGGTACGGGAGGGTCCAATTCGGTCGCGTGCACGTGCATCTGCCCTTGCATCTGCTGTACGCATCCGAAACCATGGTCCCGCGCCACCGCTGCATCGCCACGACCGCGAATTCCCGGGGGAGTGCCTCGCATGGGGACGAATGGATCGACCATGCTCGAGCCTTTACGGCAGGGCCTTCCGCCGCTGGACCCCACGGCCGTGTCCAACGCCGCCTCCTGCGCCCTGCCGGCCCGCTACGAAGCGGTGCGTGAGGCGCGGCAGTTCACCCGCAGAACGCTGGACCAGTGGGATGTCGGCCACCGCTTCGACGACGTCTGCCTGGTGGTCTCCGAACTGGTCACCAACGCGCTGCGGCACGGCCTGCCGTCCGTCGCCCCGCGCCCGCCGGCCCGGGACGGCGACCACACCCCGCCCCAGGTGCGACTGCACCTGATGCGCTGGACCGAGCGGCTGGTGTGCGCGGTACGCGATCCCAGCAACGACAGTCCGGTCGCGCGCGAGGCCGACGACTTCGCGGCGGAGTCCGGTCGCGGGCTGTTCCTCGTCGACTCCTTCTGCGACAGCTGGGGGTGGCACCCGCTGGCCGGCACGCTCAGCGGCAAGGTCGTCTGGGCCATGTTCCGGCTCCAGCCCGAAGGCTGAGGAACCTCGGCACCTCCTGGTGCCGAGGTTCTACGCGCGTCACCGCGAGTCAGCACAGGCTCACCCGCCGTCGCGCGCCCCGCGGGTTCAGCCAGCGATCAGATGGTCGAACTCGCCGTCCTTCACACCGGCGAGCATCGCCTCGATCTCCGCGCGCGTGTAGACCAGCGCCGGCCCGTCCGGGAAGTTCGAGTTGCGTACCGCCACTCTCCCGCCCGGCAATCGCGCGAACTCCACGCAGGACCCCTGCGAGTTGCTGTGCCGGCTCTTCTGCCAGGCCACCCCGCACAGGTTCGTGGCGGCCATGCCGTTGTACACGCCGGACGCGCCGGCGCCGTGGTGCACGTCACCGTCGTACACGTCACCGTCGTACACGTCGTGATCCACAGGTCGCTCCCCGGTGGTGCACTGGCTGCTATGGCCATGGATGCAGTGGTCAACTGAGGCGGATCATAACCTTGTTCATGTGCAGATGCATGGGCAGATGCACGTGCACGGGGGGTGTTCCTGCGGTTACAGCTTGGACGGCCGCGCTACCGAAGTCGTTCCAGCGTCTGCCCCAGGGCCCGCATGACATGCGACCGCCAGCCCCCGTCCATGATCCTCCGCGCCATCGACTGCGCCGGATCGTCCGGATCGAATCCCTCGTGCACTAGGAACAGACGCGTTCCGCGCCCTTCCTGTTCCAGGGTCCACGTGATGGTCCAGTCCGCCGCGCCGGCGCGAGCGGCGTCCGCCCACCGGACGCGCAGCATCCGCTCCGCCTCGTAGCCGAGCACCGACACCTCGACGACACCGGAGAAGCCGGTGTTGGGGCGCGGCACGGAGGTCATCCGGTAGCGGTGGCCGACCTCCAGGCGGAAGTCCTCGGAGCCCGGCATCTGCCACTGCGCCAGCAGCTCGGGGTCGGTCAGCGCCCGCCAGACCTTCGCGGGCGGATGCGGGAAGAACTGGTCGACGCGGATCGCGGTGAGGTCGTCGTCCGCGGCGCCGGGTGAGGTGCTCATGTCGGTTCGTCGTCGGGCATGCGGTCGAGCAGATCACCGAGGCCGCTCAGCCGCTCGCGCCAGAACCGCTCGTACGGATGGAGCCAGTCCTGTACGTCGGCGAGCGGGGCCGCCTCCAGACGGTAGATGCGCTGCCGTCCGGAGCGCTGCTCGGAGACCAGCCCGGCGTCCCGGAGCACCTTCAGATGCTCCGAGAGGCTGGGCCGGCGCATGTCGAAGTGGTCGGCCAGGGCCTGGACGGGCTGCGGGCCGCCGTCGCGCAGCAGCCGCAGCACCTCGCGGCGGGTGGCGTTGGCGAGGGCGGCGAACACGCGGTCGGCGGCCTCGGCGGTGTCGGCGGCACGCGCCCCGGCCCCGGTGCTGGTCATGGCGTCGTCAGAAGCCTTCCTTCTCCGTCAGCAGCATCAGACCGTTGCCGTCGGGGTCGCGGAAGGCGGCCATGCGCCCCCAGGGGTGGTCGTCCGGCCCCTGCACCTCGACGCCCGCTTCGGTGAGCCGGGCGCAGTCCGCGTCGACATCGGTCGTGACCAACATGATCCCCCGCGTGGAGCCGGGTGTGAAACCGCCCATCCGGGGCCCGGACAGCGTGAACGTGGTCTGCGCGCCGCGCGGGGCGACCTGGAGCCAGCGCCCGGGCGGCATCTGGAGGTCGGCGGTGACCTCGAAGCCGAGCACCTCGGTGTAGAAGCGCAGGGCCCGGTCCTGGTCGGCGACCGGGAGGGTGACGAAGGAGGCGTGGGTGATGTTCATGAGGCACAGAATAGGTAGGCGTTTCCCTACGCGTCAAACGTAGGGAAACGCCTACCTGTCAGCCGGAGGCCGTCACCGGCCGGAGTACGGCATCAGGGCCATCTCCCGGGCGTTCTTGATCGCGCGCGCCAGCTGCCGCTGCTGCCGGGCCGAGACCCGGGTGACCCGGCGGCCGCGGATCTTGCCGCGGTCGGAGACGAACGTCCGCAGCAGGTCGGTGTCCTTGTAGTCGATGTACGTGATCCCGGCCCGGTCCAGCGGATTGGGCCGGCTCCGGACGGGCTTGCGATCGGGCTTGCGGGGCATGACGGGATCAGACCTCCAGGAAGGCGTCGAAGGCAGGCGGCAGCCGCTTCCAGGCGGCGCGCCCGGCGGCGTACTCGGCGTCGGTGAGCAGGCAGGACTCCAGCAGGTGCGCGAGCCCCTCCCGGTCCAGGCCGGGGGACGTGAACACGAGGTGCTGACCGCGGTCGCCGTGCTCCGGGTGCCAGTCCAGCGCGGCGGCGGCGCGGCGCACCGGCGGCACCAGGTCCCACGCCGCGTCCGGCAGCGAGGCGAGCCAGGGGCCGGCGCTCTCCACGCACAGGGCACCGCCGGCGGCGTCCCAGTGCAGCAGCGTGTCCGGCCGGTCGGCGAGCCAGAACCGGCCCCGGCTGCGGGCCGCCGCGCAGGTCAGATCCTCCAGCGCCTGAAAGAGCCGCTCGGGATGGAAGGGGCGGCGCCGGTGCCAGACGAGCGTCGTGACCCCGTGCGCGTCCGCCTCGGTGGGCAGCAGCGCACACGCGGGATGCTGGGCCGCGGCGGCCGCTTCCACGTCGAAGCCCGCCAGTGCGGCGTGGGCGAGGGGCGAGTGCGCGTCGGGCACTCCCGCCGCGCCCGGGACCCCTCGACCCGCCCTGATCCCCCGGCCCGCCCGGACCTCGTTGTCGGACCGGGCCGCCTTGTCCACCTGGGCCGCCTTGTCCATCCGGACCTCGTTGTCCATCCGGATCCGCCGGTCCGGACGGGCGGTCCGGGCGTCCGCGGGACCGGCGCGGTGGACGGGGACCTGACGTGCCGTCGGATGCAGCTGCGCGAGCAGCTCACGGTCCTCGTCGTCGGCGTCCGGGGAGTCCAGGACGGCGAGGACCGGGGCGTACTCCAGCTGCCGCGCGAAGGTGTCCGCGACGGTCCGTTGATCGGTGGCGGCCGCGGCGAGGCCGCGCTCGGCGAGGTCGTCGCCGTTGCCGAGGTAAGGCAGCAGCAGCGCGGGGTCGACTGCGGTGATCACGCCCGTGACCGTGAGCCCGCCGGAGGCGATCACCTCCGTCATCGCCTTCGGCTCCACGGAGTCCCACAGCTCGACGACCGCGAGCGGGGTGTCACCGGCGTCCGCGAGCCGCCGCAGCTCGGGGACCAGGTCCGCGCGCAGCGCACAGCACGCGCAGTCGTTGACGAGCGGTGTCTCGCCGGCGTCCCGGAGTCCGCCGGCGTCCCGGACGGTGCGTACGACCGTGCCGCCTGCGGCGGTGGACAGGTCGTGGTGCAGTACGACGCTGCCGGGCACCTCGGCGAGCAGATGCCCGACGGCGGCCTTGCGGGCGTCGGCGTGCAGTCCGCCGACGACCACGACGGGGAGCTCGGGCATGGACTAGCCCCGCTTCCCGTACCGGCGCTCGAAGCGCTCGACGCGGCCGGCCGTGTCCAGGACGCGTGCCGTGCCGGTGTAGAAGGGGTGGCTGACGTGGGAGATCTCGACGTCGACGACCGGGTAGGTGGCGCCGTCCTCCCATACGACCGTCTTCTCGCCGGTGAGCGTGCCGGTGAGCGTGGAGCGGGTGAGGAACGCGTAGTTCGCGGCCCGGTCGCGGAAGACGACGGGACCGTAGTGCGGGTGGATTCCCTTGCGCATGGCGGTGGCTCAGCGCTCCTCTCGGAACTCGACGTGGCGGCCGGCGACCGGGTCGTACTTGCGCAGGGTCACGCGGTCCGGGTCGTTACGACGGTTCTTGCGGGTGACGTACGTGTATCCGGTACCGGCCGTGGACCGGAGCTTGATGACGGGGCGGAGTTCGTTGCGTGCCATGCTGGTACCTTACTGAAAATGAATTCCATTTACGACAACGCCTACGGAGAGGTACGTCACCCATGTCCGCCCACTGCATGCTGACCGGCGCCCGGCCGGGCTTCGGCAACCGCATCTCCCACTCCCACCACCGCACCTCACGCCGTTTCGACCCCAACATCCAGACCAGGCGCTACTGGCTGCCCGGCGAGAACCGGTACGTCCGGCTGCGGTTGAGCGCCAAGGGGATCAAGACGGTCGACGTGATCGGCGTCGAGGCGGCGGTGGCCCGCGTCCGCGCGCGGGGGGTGAAGGTCTGATGGCCAAGAAGAGCAAGATCGCGAAGAACGCGAAGCGGCGGGAGGTCGTCGCGCGGTACGCCGCCCGGCGGGCCGAGTTGAAGGAGATCGTCCGGCGGCCGTCGTCGACGGAGGCCGAACGCCTCGCCGCCCAGCGGGAGCTGCGCCGGCAGCCGCGGGACGCGAGCGCCACGCGCGTACGCAACCGGGACCAGGTGGACGGACGGCCGCGCGGGTACTTCCGGGCGTTCGGGCTGTCGCGGGTGGGTCTGCGGGAGCACGCGCACGCGGGGCATCTGCCGGGGGTGCGGAAGTCCTCGTGGTAGGCGGGGCACGGGGGGCGGCTTGCCGCGTTCGTAGGGCCGTAGTGCTGTCGGTCCGTAGTGCTGTCGGTCCGTAGTGCTGTGGGACTGTCGGGTCGTCGGGCTGTCATGCGGTGGGACTGTGCGGCTTTCAGGCCGTAGGCCCGTCGGATCGTCCGGCTGTAGGGCCGTAGGCCTGTCGGGTGGTCGGGCTGTACGGCTTTCGGGTCGTCGGGCAGTACTGCTGTGGGGTCGTGGGACCGTACGACGTCCCGCTCGTAGGGCCCTACGACATTCCGGTCGTAGGGCGGTGCGACCGTCCGGCCATGCGGTTGTCGGGCTGTCAGGTCGTAGTTCCCTGTGATCGTCCGCCTGTGCTGTTGTCCGGCTGTGCTGTTGTCGGACGGTCCGGCTGTGCTGTCATCCGTCGGTACGGCTGTACCGCTGTGCGACTGTCCGCCCGTACGGCCACGCGGCTCGCGTGGCCCATCGGCTACCGGCTCACCCCTGGGGGCATGCAGTGACTTCGGCGACGACTTCGGTGGCGCACGCGCGCGGTGCGTTGCGCGGGCGGGTGCGGATCGCGGCCCTGGCCGTGGTGGGGGCGGTCGCGCTGACCGCCTGCAGTGGAGACGGTGGCTCGGACTCGGATCCGGACCGCTCCTCGGCCGGTGCCGTTCCCAGCCCGGTCACGTCGTCGGCGGCGACCGGCGGGGACGACGGTTCGCCGTCCGGGGCGGCCGCCGGGGAACTGGACGGCAGTTGGCTCGCCACCAGCGGGGGTGAGGCGGTCGCGCTCGTCGTCACCGGCGACACCGCCGGGCTGTTCGCGACCGGCGGGACCGTATGCAGCGGGCGCGTGGGCGAGGCGTCGGGCACCCGGACGATCCGGCTCACCTGCTCGAACGGCAAGGACGAGCGCGGCACCGGCACCGTCGGCTCCGTCGGCGCCACGAGCCTGAAGGTGACGTGGGACGGCGGTCTCGGCGAGGAGACGTTCACCAGGTCCGAGGGCGGGGAACTGCCCCCGGGGCTGCCGACCACGGGGCTGCCCACCACGGGGACCGGCTCGTGAGGTGACGCCGGTGAGGCGGGCCGGGTGACCGTGCGGAGCCGGCGTACGTGATGATCCAGGGGCATCGACACGAACCCAGGGGACCCACTCATGCGCGCTACTTCTCTCACCGTCGGCTCCGCCGCACTCGCCGCCGCCCTGCTGCTGACCGCCTGCGGGGGCGGTGGCGACGGTGAGGGCGAGGACGAGGGCCAGGACACCTCCGCCTGCGTACTCGACGAGGTCGGCGTGGAGGTCGGCCCCGCCAACGCCGCGCCCCTCGCCGGGGACACCGGCAACATCCCCGTCACCGTCACCAACCAGGGCGCCGCGTGCACGCTGGACGGCTTCCCCACGGTCGGCCTCCAGGCCGACGCCACCTCCGCGACCGTTACGGAGGACGAGGCGGCCCGGCCGCAGAGGCTGACGCTCGCCGAGGGCACGGCGGCGACGTTCACGATCACGTACGTCCGGGGTGAGGCAGGTGTCGGCGGCAGCCTCGATGCCACCAGGGTGAAGATCGGTCTGCCCGGAGCGTCGGAGACGCGGGGCTTCGCCTGGTCGTACGGCCCTGTCGCGCTCGGCGCGGGGGGCGTGCCGGACGCCTCGGTCGGGGCGTTCCAGCAGGCGGGCGACTGAGGATCAGTCGAGCCGGCGACGGGATCGGACCTCGGCCCGGTCCGCGGCGCGTGCGCCCTCCGTCCAGCCCGCCGCGTCGGTGACCGCGCGGAGCCGGGTCGTGGTCGTCTCCGGGAACATCTGCTCCGCGTGCTCGGTGACCGCGGCCTCGCGCGAGGCCAGGACCGGGAGCAGCCCGCCGGCCGCGGCGCCCTCGCCGCCGTCGCGTCCGGCGGCCTCGCCCTGGGCCTCCTCGGCCGCATGCCTCGCGGTCTCCTCGGCGGCGGAGGCGAGACGGACGCCGATGCGGTGCGCGTAGGCCGCGAGGAAGGACTGCCGGAAGGTCTTGGTGCGTCGGCGCCCGCCCGCGCGCTGGGCGGCCTCGGCCTTGGTCATCGCGGTCGTGGCCTGCACGAGGAGCGAGGTGTGCAGGAGTTCGACCACCTCCAGGTCGGGTGCGAAACCGACGACGGTGGAGAAGCCGAGGGGTTCGTTCCACACCGCGCGGCAGTGGTTGGCGGTGGCGACCGCGTCCAGCAGCACGGCCTTGGCCTGCTCGTACGGCTGGTCGACGCCGATCCGCCAGGCGGTCGGGCCCGTCCCGTGCGGCGTCCGGCCCGCGAGCAGCGCCGCGTCGATGCTGTGCCGCGCCATCAGCTCCTGCGCCTTCGCGCTGAGGGCCTCTGCCTCCTCCGGGAAGCCGGTGGCCTCGGCCTTCGCGAGCAGGGCACGGATGCGGGTCAGCATCCGGGACTCGGGGGACGGTGCCGGCGCGCCGGTCTCCGTCCGGGGGCGCGCGCCCGTCCTGGTCGGGGGCTCGTCGAGGTCTTCGAGGGTGGGGAGGCGCAGCAGGAGGCGGTACAGCTCCAGGACGGCGGTGGCGTGCGTGAAGCGGTCGCTGCGGGCGGAGGTGGCGGGAGCCTCCTCGGCGAGCTGTGCGAGCTGAGCGGCCCAGCGGGGCCCGCGGGGGCGGTCGTCCGGCGCCTGGTCGAGGATCAGGGCCGCCACGAGGCGTTCGTGCACGTCGTCGAGGTCACGGCGGACGATCCGTACGACGTCGGCGGGCTGCCAGCCGCGGCGCCAGGCACCGGCGACGAACTCGACGCCCCGTCGGGTGACCTCCGGGTCGGCCGCCGGGTCGGCCGCGAGGAGGGAGGCGCCGGTGTCGAGGGCGGCGTGGTCGTCGGCGGGGGCGTAGAGAGCGGCCTGGAAGGCCCGGTCGACGGTGCTGGTGTCCACGGGGGGATCGTGCCATGCGGGCGACTGTCAACTCAGGGTTGACGCCCAGGGGGTGTCAACCTACGGTTGACGCATGACGAAGAACCCCGACTTCACGTCATCCATCCGTCTCGACGACCTCATCGCGGCCATCAAGAAGGTCCACAACGAACCCCTCGACCAGCTGCAGGACGCGGTCCTCGCCGGCGAGCACCTGGGGGACGTGGCGGACCACCTGATCGGCCACTTCGTGGACCAGGCCCGGCGCTCCGGCGCCTCCTGGAGCGACATCGGCAAGAGCATGGGCGTCACCCGGCAGGCCGCTCAGAAGCGGTTCGTGCCGAAGGAGTCCATGGACCTGGACCCGAGCCAGGGCTTCAGCCGCTACACCCCCCGCGCGCGGAAGGTGGTCGTCGCCTCGCACGACGCGGCCAAGGCGGCGCACCACGCCGAGGGGCTGCCCGCACACCTCGTGCTCGGGCTGCTCACGGAACCCGAGGCGCTCGCCGCACGGGCCGTCACGGCACAGGGCGTCACCCTGGACGCGGTCCGCGAGGCGGCCACCGCGGCGCTCCCGCCGGCCGCGGAGGAGGGGCCGGAACTCGTCCCGTACGCCTCGGACTCCAAGAAGGTCCTGGAACTCACCTTCCGCGAGGCCCTCCGCCTCGGCCACAACTACGTCGGCACGGAGCACATCCTGCTGGCCCTCCTGGAGTTCGAGAACGGCGCGGGCCTGCTGTACGGACTCGGCATCACGAAGGCGGGCGTGGAGCAGTACGTCACGGAGGCGCTGGAGGAGTTGATGCGCGAGCGGGAGGGCGAGGGCGCGGACGCGGACGAGGGGGGGACGGGGGAGGCTGCTGGGGGGAGCTGAGGGGGGTGTGCGCGGGGGTCCCTGCCGGGGGGCTCCGTGCGGGGGGGGTCTGTGCGGGGGGTCTGTGCGGGGTATCCGTGCGGGGGGTCTGTGCGGTGAGGCTCTGGTCCGGGCGGGCTCCGTGGCGGGGGTCCGTGCTGGGCGAGCCCTGTGACAGAGACGTGCCGGAGTGGCCGACCCGGGAGCCCGTGCCGGGAGGGCATGCCCGGGGTCCGTACCCGTGGGGGTCCATGCCCGGCGGACCGTGCCCGGGAGTCCATGCGGGGCCCACGCCCGGAAGTCCGCACCCGTCAGGGGTCCATACCCGGTGGACCCTGCCCGGGAGTCCATGCGGGGCCCACGCCCGGAAGTCCGCACCCGTCAGGGGTCCATGCCCGGTGGACCCTGCCCGGGAGTCCCTGCTGGGCCCACGCCCGGAAGTCCGCACCCGTGGAGGGTCCATGCCCGGTGGACCGTGCCCGGGAGTCCATGCCCGGGCATCCGTACCCGGGAGGCGCCCCCCGCAAGGAGAGCCAGGCCCGACGTCCGTGCCGGGGGCCGTCCGCGGAGAGCTCCGTGCCGAGTGGCCGTGACCGGGAGGCCGTGACCGGTAGTCGGTGCCCGGGAATCCGTACCCGCGGACGTCCAGGCGGGGGGCAATGCCCGGCGTCGTGCGGGGGCGCTTCGCGCGAAGGCCGGGGGTCGGCGTGGGGCGGTGTTGTCAGACCCTGGTGCGACACTCGCAGGCGTGGCCGACCGGTGGGCGCTCGCTCCGGCCGAGGACGGTGGCGTGGACGTCGCCCCCCTCGGTCCCGACGGGCTGCCCGCCGGGCCGGTGCTGCGGGAGCAGGACCCGGCGGCCGCCGTGCGCAGCCGGCCGCAGGTCACGCGGTGGGTGTGGCGGTCGACCGCCGAGATCTATCCCCGCCTGCTCGCCGCGGGGGTGCGGGTGGAGCGGTGCTACGACATCGAGGACGCCGAGACCCTCCTCCTCGGCCACGAGGGGCGGTACGGCGAACCCCGCTCGGCGGCCGCCGCACTCGCCCGCCTGCGCGGTGGGCCCGTACCCCCCGATCCCCCGCAGCGCGCCGCGGAACCGGGCGCCCAGTCCCCGCTGTTCGAGCCCCGGAGCAGGCACGTACCCCTCGACGACCTGCTCGCCGTCTACGCCGAGCAGCAGCGGCGGCACGACCGGGCCGCGCACCCCGACCGGATGCGGTTGCTGACGGCCGCCGAGTCGGCGGGGATGCTGGTGGCGGCCGAGATGAACCGCTCCGGGGTGCCCTGGAGCGCCGAGGCGCACCGCGAGGTCCTGCACGAACTGCTCGGCGAGCGGTACGCGGGCGGTGGCGAGCCACGCCGCCTGGCCGAGCTCGCGGACGAGGTGTCCGCCGCGTTCGGGCGCCGGGTGCGGCCCGATCTGCCGGCCGACGTGATCAAGGCCTTCGCGCAGGCCGGCATCAAGGTCGGCTCCACCCGGCGCTGGGAGATCGAGAGCCTGGACCATCCGGCGGTGAAGCCGCTGGTGGAGTACAAGAAGCTGTACCGCATCCGGGTCGCGCACGGCTGGTCCTGGCTCCAGGACTGGGTGCGGGACGGGCGGTTCCGGCCGGAGTTCCTGGCCGGCGGCACGGTCACCGGCCGCTGGGTGACCAACGGCGGCGGCGCCCTGCAGATCCCCAAGGTCATCCGGCGTGCCGTGGTCGCCGACCCGGGCTGGCGGCTGGTCGTCGCCGACGCCGACCAGATGGAGCCGCGCGTGCTGGCGGCGATCTCCCGCGACCCGGGTCTGATGGAGGTCGCCGGCCGGGAGAGCGACCTGTACCAGTCCGTCTCCGACCGCGCCTTCTCCGGCGACCGCGCCCAGGCCAAACTCGCCGTGCTCGGCGCGGTCTACGGGCAGACCTCCGGCGACGGGCTGAAGAACCTCGCCGCCCTCAGACGCCGCTTCCCCAAGGCGGTGGCGTACGTCGACGACGCGGCCCGCGCCGGTGAGGAGGGGCGCCTGGTGCGGACGTGGCTGGGTCGCACCTGTCCCCCGGCCGCCGGGGCGGGCGAGGACGCGGCGGAGGAGGCCGGCATCCCCGTCACCGCGACGGAGGACGAGCCGGACTCCCCGCAGTGGGTGCCGGGTTACGCCTCCACCAACGCCCGCGCCCGCGGCCGTTTCGCCCGCAACTTCGTCGTCCAGGGCAGCGCCGCCGACTGGGCCCTGCTGCTGCTCGCCGCGCTGCGCCGCACCTGCGCGGACCTCGCCGCCGAACTGGTCTTCTTCCAGCACGACGAGGTGATCGTGCACTGTCCGCAGGAGGAGGCCGAGACGGTCGTGGCCGCGATCCGGGAGGCGGGGGCGCTGGCGGCCCGGCTGACGTTCGGCCAGACACCGGTGCGGTTCCCGTTCTCGACGGCCGTGGTCGATTGCTACGCCGACGCGAAGTGATCAGGAGGAGCGCGGGATCAGGGACCGGAGTTCCGTGACGACCGCCCGCTCGTCCGTGCCGTCCAGGTCGGCGAGTGCGGTGCGCCACGCCTGGTGCGCCTCGTCCTCGCGGCCCTGGTCGCGCAGCAGCAGCCCGTGCTGGTGACGGCCGAGTCCCCCGGTGTAGCGGTCGGAGCGGGCGTCCGCGCGGCGCAGCAGCTCCGCGCACTCACGCTCGGCGCGCCCGGCACGGCCCAGCTGCCGCAGCGCGCGGACCAGGCCGAGCCGGCTCTGCGACTCGCCGTGCCAGTCGCCGTGCCCGCCGAGGATGCGCAGGCTCTCCTCGAAGTGCTCGGCGGCGGCGGCCGGTTCTCCGAGGGTGAGACGGGCGTAGCCGATGTTGCAGTGCGCCGTGTGCTGCACGATGACGGCGCCGATCGCGACGCCGAGGGCGAGCGAACGGCGGTGGTGCTCGACGGCGACGCGAGGGTCGGTGTGCTCGTGCAGGTTGCCGAGATGGCTGTACGTCACGGCCTCGCCGTAGGGATCGTCCAGCCGGCGTGAGTACCCGAGGCTCTGGCGCAACGCGTCCTCCGACTCCGCGTACCGTCCCAGGCCTTCGAGCAGCAGCCCCCGGTTGTTGAGGCAGCGCCGGACCCAGGAGACGGCTTCGAGGCGACGCCAGATGCCCAGCGCCTCGTCGTTCAGCGCGAGCGCCTCGCTGTGCCGGCCGGTGAGGAAGTGCATCCCGGCGAGGTCGACCAGCGCGGTCGCCTCCGCCGCCGCGTCCCCGAACCGCCGCGCCAGTTGGAGCGCGGCCCGCCCGAGCAGTTCCATCTCGGGGATGCGGCCGCCGCGGTGGAGGCAGGGGGAGAGCAGCCGCAGCAGGGTGGACAGGTAGGCGGCACGGCGCTCGCACGCGCCGTCGGCGTACGCCTCGACCAGCGCGACGATGTTGCACAGTTCGCCGTCCGCCCAGGCGAACGCCGCCTCGGTCCCCTCGAAGGCGGCCACCGTCGCCACGTGCGCGGCATGGCCGGCGGGCTGTGCGGCCGTGGGACGGCGGCGGTCGTCCTGGTCGAGCCCCGGCTCGACGATGGCGGTGAGGGTGCGCTCGGCGGTGGCGGCGTACCAGCGGAGGGCGGTGTCGACGAGGTCTTCGCGGGGGTGGGGATCAAGGCTGGGGTGCGGGTCAGGGCCGGGGTGGGAGTGGGAGTGCGGGTGGGGGTGCGCGTTGCGACGGGGGTGCCGGCGGGTTTCGGCCGTGTCGGCCTCCGTCCGTCCGCCCGAGGCGGCCAGTTCGCGGGCGAAGTCGCGGACCAGGTCGTGCGGTGCGTAGCGGGCGTACGCCGTCTCCTCCAGGAGCGCCACGTCGACCAGCCGGTCCAGCGCGGCCTCGGCGCGGCGCTCGCCGGTGCCGGTGAGGCGGGCGATCAGGGGTGCGCCGTACGACGGCAGGTCGAGCGCGCCGACGCTGCGCAGTGCGAGGGCGGCGTCCCGGTCGGCCTCGCGGTCGGAGGCGGCGAGCGCGTCGTGGGCGACGGCGAGGGAACGCCGTACGCTCAGGTCGTCGTACTCCAGATGGTGCAAGCGCCCCTCGGTCGCGGTCAGTTGAGCCGCGAGGACGTCCGGGGTGAGCGCCCGGCGGGCGGCGAGCCGGGCGGCGACGACGCGCAGGGCGAGCGGCAGCCGGCCGGTGAGCTCGACGAGCGGGTGCCCGGCGTCGAGCCCGTCCCGCCCGGACACCGCCCGCAGCAGCGCCGCGCTCTCCGCTCCGCTCAGCGGCGTGAGCGCGAAGCGGCGGGCGCCGTCGAGCGCGGTCAGCGGCGAACGGCTCGTGACGATCACCGCGCACCCGGCGCCGGCCGGCAGCAGCGGCCGTACCTGCGCGGCGCTCGCGGCGTCGTCCAGCACCAGGAGCGTGCGCGTCGGGGCGAGCAGCGAGCGCAGCAACGCGGCGGCGGCATCGGGGTGTTCGGGGACGCTGCGGGGCTCCACACCGAGGTCGCGCAGGAGCGCGGTGAGCGCCTGGCCCGCGGTGAGGGGGGTCATGCCGGGGGTGGCGCCGTGCAGATGGACGTAGAGCTGACCATCGGGGAAACGTTCCGCCATCGTGTGCGCGGCATACAGCGCGAGCGCGCTCTT
Source organism: Streptomyces sp. NPDC089424 (assembly GCF_044749345.1). Lineage (NCBI taxonomy): Bacteria > Bacillati > Actinomycetota > Actinomycetes > Kitasatosporales > Streptomycetaceae > Streptomyces > Streptomyces sp. NPDC089424. Next base: position 570,001 of record NZ_JBIVHU010000004.1, on the reverse strand, counting down.
GCCGACGCCGGCCATGCCGCTGACGACGGCGAGCGCGGCCGGCCGGGCGAGGGTCCGGAGCAGGGCGTCGCGTACCGGGACGCGGCCGGTGAAGTGTGCGGGTGAGGGTGGGAGTTGGGACGGTCTCGGTGCGGCGGCCGTCTCGGGGCCGCGCTCGTCCGGCGGCGCCGCGCTCGCGACGGGCGCGGTCCGGTCGCCCGGAAGCCGGCGTTCCGGCGCGGCACCCCTCTGTACGGCCCCACGCAACACCTCCACATGGGCCGCGCGCACCCCGGCCCCGGGCTCGACACCGAGCTCCTCCAGGAGCCGCGACCGCAGATCCCGGTGGATGGCGAGGGCCTCGGCGCGGCGGCCGGTGCGGTGCAGGGCGAGCATGAGCTGACGGTGGTAGGCCTCGTGGAGCGGATGCTCGGCGGCGAGGGCGGCCAGCTCCGGGACGAGCCCGGCCAGCCGTTCCCGTCCGGCGGCCCGCTCCTCCGCGAGGGCGAGTTCGGCGTCGTGGCGCCACTCCAGGACCAGCAGGCGCGCCTCGACCAGCCGTTGCACGAACGCGTACCCGCCCACGTCGGCCGGCAGCCCGCTCAGGGGCGCGCCCCGCCACAGCGAGAGCGCCCGCGCGCACTCGCGCACCGTCCGCTCCCACTCCCGCCCCGCGTGCGCGTTACGCGCGGCGGCGACGTGGGCCTCGAAGACATGGACGTCCAGCTCACCCTGCTCGACCCGCAGCAGGTATCCGGGCGGCACGGCACGCAGTCGGCCGGGCTCGTCGAGCATCCGGCGCAGCCGGGCCACGTGGTTGTGCAGGGAGGCCTTCGCGGAGGCGGGCGGCGCGCCGCCCCACAAGGTGTCCTTGAGCGACGCGACGGGGACGACCCGGCCGGCCTCCAGGAGCAGGGCGGCGAGGAGGACGCGTGCCATGGGGCTGCTCAGAGGGCGCACGGCAGGTCCCGACGGCGCCTCGCGCAAGGGCTCTGGGTGCGGCGGCACCTCGTGCGACGACACGTCGTGCGGCGGCACCGCTTGCTGGGGCACTTCGTGCGACGACGCGTGCGCCGGATCCTCCCGGAAAGGCCCGCCTCCCCACGGCACGTACAGAACAGGCGGCCCCAGCAGCCCGAACCGCAGTCCGAACCGGGGTCGGCACCGCATCACACCGCCCACAGCCTTCCACCCGGCACTTTCCGCCACCCGCACCCGGGCGACCACGACCGGAACCCGCCACCGTTCCGGCACGCCGGCCCCCGGGCAGACGCCGGGGAAAACCATTGGCCACATGTTAGCGATCCGTTGGTGTGGCCTGATGTGATCACATCATCGGATCCGGCCCGACGGTGCGCGCGTATGGCCGCGCAACTCGGGGGAGTGTCGCCGCCGCGGCCGGGCCCGGGACGCCAGTGGGCCCCGGTCGGCAGAGGTGAACGACGGGGGCCCGCGTCCGAACGTGCGGCGCACCCGCCACCCTGGGGAGAGACACCGGCCCCCGGGAGGACGAGACATGCGCTACCGCTGCGCCGTACTGGACGACTACCAAGGCGTCGCGACCACCGTCGCCGACTGGACCCCCCTCGGCGACAGGGTCGAGGTCGCGACCTTCGCCGACCACTTCCGCACCGAGGACGAACTGGCCACGGCCCTCCTCGACTTCGACTTCGTGGTCACCCTGCGCGAACGCGTCCCCTTCCCCGCCTCGCTCCTCGAACGGCTCCCCCGCCTCAAGCTCCTCGTCGCCTCCGGCATGCGCAACTCCGTGATCGACTACGCCGCCGCGCACGCCAACGGTGTCACCGTGTGCGGCACGGAGAGCTCCTCCACTCCCCCGGTCGAGCTGACCTGGGCCCTGATCCTCGGCCTGGCCCGTGGCATCGTCCAGGAGAGCACCGCCCTGCGCACCGGCGGCCCCTGGCAGTCCACCGTCGGCGCGGACCTGCACGGCCGCCGCCTGGGCCTGCTCGGCCTCGGCAAGATCGGCAGCCGCGTGGCCCGGATCGGCCTGGCCTTCGGCATGGAGGTCACGGCCTGGAGCCAGAACCTCACCGAGGAGCGCACGGACGAGATCGGGGTCCACCTCTCCCCGACGCTGGAGGAGCTCCTCACGACCAGCGACTTCGTCTCGGTCCACCTGGCCCTGAGCGACCGCACCCGGGCCCTGCTGGGCCCGGCGGAACTGGCCCTCCTGCGGCCGACCGCGCACCTGGTCAACACCTCCCGCGCGGCGATCGTCGACCAGGAGGCACTCCTCGCCGCCCTGCGCGAGGGCCGGATCGCCGGCGCGGCGGTGGACGTCTTCGACGTCGAGCCGCTGCCCGCCGGCCATCCGATGCGCGAGGCCCCGCGCCTGCTCGCCACCCCGCACCTGGGTTACGTCTCGCAGGCCAACTACCGCCGCTACTACGGTCAGGCCGTCGAGGACATCGAGGCCTACCTCGCCGGCACCCCGGTCCGCGTCCTCGGCTGACCGGGGGCGCCCTCCGTCACGTGTCCGGGCTCAGCAGATCGATGAGGGCCATCTCAGACCAGTGACCGCGCGCGCCGGGGCAGGCGGCGACGTACGACGTGATCGCCTCCCTGTCCCACGCGCCCGCCGACACCAGGCCCGAGGACAGGAACCTCACGTAGTCGGCGGAGGGCGGGACCCACGGCACCTCGTTCATCCGCCAGGGAGCGGTGAAGGTCAGCGCGGGCAGACCGGCGACCTGCCCGGCGCACACGAGGGTCTCGTAGCGTCCCTCGCCCAGCACGGCCCGCCCGTTCGTCAGTACGTCGACCAGGTCGAGGTCCATTCCCGGGTCCCGGTACATCTCCTGGGCGGCGATGTCGAAGAACTGGTCGGCGGTCACCAGGTGCGCCCTGGCAAGCACCCGGCCGCCGCACCGGGGGTCGTAGAAGGCCCGGCCGCCGCCCCAGACCGGGGACCTGGTGGCGAAGTACAGGGCGCCGGTCAGCTCCACCGGGATCGACCGGGTGGGCATCGCGGGGTTGCGGCACCCCGGGTACTCCCGCCCGGCCCCCGCCGGGCGACCGCCCCTGATGTAGCAGGCGAGCCGGTCGAGATGCACGTTGGAGCCGTAGGAGGTGTACCAGACGTGCTCGGGGTGCCGGTCCGTCGGCAGCGTGGCGTCGATGCTCGCGAGCGCCTTCACGCCGACGGGTCCTTCGCCGTGGGCTCCCGCTGCCCGGCGGTGGTGGGGTACAGGCCCTCCAGCAGCGAGGTCAGATAGCGGCGAGCGGTCTCGACGCGGTCGGCGGGGCCGACGTGGACGCGCGCGGCGTAGGCGATCCCGCACATCAGGGGGACCAGGTCCTCGCCGGTCAGGTCGGGGCGCACGGCGCCGGCCGCGTGGGCCCGGTCGAGCAGTCGCCCGCCGACCGCCGCCAGCGTCCGCTTCAGCTCGGTGGTGCGCGGCAGGGCGTCCGCGGCCATGGCGGTGACCCGGGACAGCGAAGCGTCGGTGACCTGCGCCTCGACGGTGCGGCGCAGGAAGCGGGCAAGGGCCCGGCCGGGGTCGTCGTCGGCCAGCGCCCGCTCGCCGTAGGCGGCGAGTGCCTCGAGACCGGGCGTCGCGAGGGTCTCCAGGAGAGCCTCGGCGGTGGGGAAGTGACGGTAGACGGTACCGACGCCCAGACCCGCCCGTCGGGCCACGTCGTTGAGCTGCAGCGGCGCGCCCTCGTCCACGAGTTCCCGGGCCACGGCGACGATCCGCTCCCGGTTGCGGGCGGCGTCCTTGCGCCGATGGGCGCTCGTCATGCGACGAGTCTAACCGGATACCTCATCCACCTCCCGGCGGACGGAGAGGTTGCGCGTATCCACTGCGGCCGCCGATGACCCGGCTCAGGTCACGGGTACAGGCTCTTGTACACGCGGTTCTGACACGCACGGTCGACCGCGGCAACGCGCAGGCCCTTGATTTTCTGGGCGGCCGCCCGCTCATCCTCCGGCAGGCGCTCGGCGACTTCCTCCTTCGTAAGGGTGCCGCCCATGAAAGTCACCGTCCACGCCCCTCTTCGCATGTACAGGAGCGTCATGCCCTCCTCCGCCCAGTAGTCCTCCTGGACCCATCCCTGACGCTTCAGCTCTCCGGACAGAAGGGCGATGTCCTTCGGGCTCGGATCAGTGTCGGTGGACGTGCCACCGTCGATCATGCAAGCGTCGAACGGATCGTCGTTCTCAAGGGCGACGTACCTCGGTTCGGAGAATCCACCGGCCCGCATACCGGCGGCGATGCCCGCTTGCACCTCGGACTGGCTCATCTCCGTCGCGGCCGTTGCCGCGCTCCCGCTCGCACTCGCGCTGGCAGTGCTTTCGCCGGCCGTCCGCGTCCCCGGGTCCCGGCCGTCATGGGAACGTCCTGCCTTGTCCGTCCCGCATCCAGCCAGCAGCACAGCCGTTGTCAGCACAACGGCCCCCCACATCCCGCGCAACACTCCCCCACTCTCCCCAATAACGACATGCTCATGATGTTGCTGGAGTTTCGCATGGTGACATCCGCCCGGAAATTGGCAAAAGGCACCAAAAGAACAAAAAAGGGAACGACGCAAACCCGGATGTTCATCAACAATTCCTGGAACGCAAAAGCCCAGCTCGGACAATGTCTGAGCTGGGCTTTGGACCGAGCCGCCTTCGGGATTCGAACCCGAGACCTACGCATTACGAGTGCGTTGCTCTGGCCATCTGAGCTAAGGCGGCGCGCTGTCGGCACCATGGTGCGATCAGCAACGTCGGTAAGTCTACACAGTTTCCGGGGGTGCTCCGTACCGGCCCCGGGGCGGGTGACTCCGGGGCCGGGGGCGGGTCTAGGAGCAGCGCTTTCCGTCCTTGGGGGCCGTACCGCGCAGGAGATACGCGTTGATCGTACGGTCGATGCACTCGCTGCCGCGCCCGTACGCGGTGTGGCCGTCGCCGTCGTAGGTCAGGAGGCGGCCGGAGGAGAGCTGGCGGGACAGGCCCTGCGCCCAGTGGTACGGCGTCGCCGGGTCCCGGGTGGTGCCGACCACCACGATCGGCGCCGCCCCCTTCGCCTCGATGCGGCGCGGCTCGCCCGTGGGCGCGACCGGCCAGTACGCGCAGTTCAGGGCCGCCCAGCCGAGGGATTCACCGAACACCGGGGACGCCTTCTCGAAGGAGGGCAGCGCCTTGCGGACGTCGTCCGGGGTGTCGAAGGAGGGCGGAAGGTCCAGGCAGTTCACGGCGGCGTTGGCGTACATCAGGTTCGAGTAGCGGCCGTCGGCGTCCCGCTCGTAGTAGCCGTCGGACAGGGCCAGCAGGCCCGCGCCGTCGTTCTTCTTCACGGCCGCGGTCAGCGCCTCGCGCAACTGCGGCCAGGCCGCCTCGTCGTACATGGCCGCGATCACCCCGGTGGTGGCCAGCGACTCGGTGAGGCGGCGGCCGCCCTCGTCGCCCGTGGGCAGCGGCTTCGCGTCGGCCTTGTCGAAGAACGCCTTCAGGTTCCGCCCGACCTGCTCCGGCTTGACCCCACGGCCCCCGACGGCGCAGTCGGCATGCCGCACGCAGTCCTTCGCGAACGCCGTGAACGCCGTCCCGAACCCGGCGGTCTGCTCCAGGTTCAGCCGACGCGCCGACAGCGTCGGGTCCATCGCGCCGTCCAGCACCAGTCGCCCCACCTGCTTCGGGAAGAGCCCGGCGTACGTCGCACCGAGCAGCGTCCCGTACGACGCCCCGACGTAGGTCAGCTTCCGGTCCCCGAGCGCCGCCCGCACGATGTCCATGTCCCGGGCCGCCTCGACGGTGGAGACGTGCCGCAGCAGATCGGGGGCGTCCGCCCCGCACCCCTCGGCGAAGCTCTTGTACGCCGCGACCAGGCCGTCGACCTCGCGCCGGTCGTCGGGCGTGATGTCCGTCTGCGTGTACGCGTCCATCTCCCGCCCGTCGAGGCATTCGACGGGCTCGCTGCGGGCGACCCCGCGAGGGTCGACCGCGACCATGTCGTACCGGTCGCGCACCTCCTTGGGGTAGCCGATCCCGGCGTACGACTGGAGGTAGCCGACCGCCGAACCGCCCGGCCCGCCCGGGTTCACCAGCAGTGAGCCCAGCCGCTTGCCCGGCCCGGTGGCCTTCTTGCGGGCCACGGCGAGCCGCACGTCGCCGGCGTCGGTCCTGGCGTAGTCGAGCGGCGCCCGCAGCGTCGCGCACTCGAAGCCGGGGACACCGCACGAGCGCCAGCTCGGCTTCTGTCCGTAGTACGACGTCAGCGTGGCGGACGCCGCCTGGGGCAGTGCGGCGAGCGCCGCCTGGGCCGGCGCGCTGGCGGAACTCGTCGAGCTCCCGGAGGAGCAGGCGGATGCGACCAGCGCCGCGAGGGCGAGGAAGCCGGCTCCGGTGCGGGACCTGACGCTGAACACGGACCTGGGCCTGCGGTGGGTGCGCCTTGTGTGCATCCCGCGAGCGTAACGCTGCGCCATCGCCTGAACGCGCTCCGTGCGGCCCGCGCCTCGGACGAGTGCAGGCTGTCCCACGGATGTCCCACGGACGAGGTACGTCACCGACGGCGCTGACGGACATCGCCGGCGACCCCCGCTCACCCCGCCCGGAGGGCCAGGGTCATCGCCTCGACGGCGAGCAGCGGCGCCACGTTCCGGTCGAGCGCGTCCCGGCACGCGGCGATCGCCTCGATGCGCCGCAGCGTGGACTCGGGTGCACTGCTCCGCGCGAGCCGCTCCAGCGCGTCCTCGGCGTCCGTGTTGGCGAGCGCGACGCGGGAGCCGAGCTGGAGGGCGAGGACGTCGCGGTAGAAGGCGGTCAGGTCGGTGAGGGCGAGGTCGAGACTGTCGCGCTGCGTCCGGGTCCGCCGGCGCTTCTGCTTGTCCTCCAGGTCCTTCATCACGCCCGCCGTGCCCCGGGGCATCCGTCCTCCCTGCACCGCGCCCAGCGCCGCCTTCAGCTCCTCGGTCTCCTTGCCGTCGACCTCCTCGGCGAGCTGCTTGGCGTCCTCCGCGGCCGCGTCCACCAGCTCCTGCGCCGCCCGGAGACAGCCGCCGACGTCGTCCACGCGCGACGGCAGTCTGAGCACGGCCGCCCGGCGTTCGCGTGCCGCCGGGTCCGTGGCGAGGCGGCGGGCCCGGTCGACATGCCCCTGCGTGGCGCGGGCCGCCGCGGCTGCCACGTCGGGCTCGACGCCGTCGCGGCGCACGAGCATGTCGGCGACGGCGTCCACCGAGGGCGTGCTCAGATTCAGGTGGCGGCAACGGGAGCGGATGGTGGGCAGGACGTCCTCGATGGAGGGGGCGCACAGCAGCCAGACCGTCCGCGGGGCGGGCTCCTCCACCGCCTTCAGGACGGCGTTGGCGGACTTCTCGTTCAGCCGCTCGGCGTCCTCGACGAGGATGACCTGCCAGCGGCCGTTCGCCGGAGAGGTGAACGACTTGCGGACCGTGTCCCGCATGTCGACGACCAGGATCTGCGCACCGACCGCGACGACCGTGGAGACGTCGGCGTGCGTACCGACCAGCGCCGTGTGGCACCCGTCGCAGAAACCGCACCCCGGTGCGCCGCCGAGCGCCCGGTCCGGGCTGACGCACTGCAGCGCCGCCGCGAACGCCCGCGCGGTCCGGACCCGTCCCGCGCCGGGCGGTCCCGTGAACAGCCACGCGTGCGTCATCTTGGACGCCTCGGGGGGCGCGGTGCCGGCCGCGGCGGCTGAGACCAGGGCGTCGGCGTCCCGGGCAGCGGCGGTGAGCTGCTCGCTCACCCGCTCCTGCCCGACGAGGTCGTCCCAGACGCTCATGGGTCACGCCGCCCTTCCGTCACACTTCGCGGTACGCCCTCCATTGTGGGGGCGACCACCGACAACGACGGACGCGACCACCGACCACGCGGCGGGACGCGGCCGGGAACGACGACGGAGGGCTCCACGGCCACGTCCCGTCAGCCGCACGCCCCCCGTCAGCACACTCACCGACTCAGCGCACGCACCGCTTCAGCGCACGCACCGCTTCAGCGCACGCGCCTCAGCGCCCGCGCCCCTTGCCGCGCCCGCCCTGCTCGTCGTCGTACCCGTCCTCGTGCGGTCCGAGCAGTTCGTCCGCCAGCGACGGCAGGTCGTCGAGCGGGGTCTCCTCGGCCCAGTCCGGACGGGGCCGCCGCTGCGGCCTGCCGTCGGCGTCGAGCTGGGGCAGCTCCCGCGTGCGGTCCTCGGTGCCGTCCGGTTCCGCGCCCTGGGGCTCGTCCCGGAAGTAGCCGGGCGGCACCCGGTCGGCGGGGTCCTCGTCCCGCACGGGCGGCAGCACCGCGGTCTCGTCCGCGGCGCCGGGCACGACCGGCGGCAGCACGGCGGTTTCGTCGGCCGCACCCGACGGCCGGACCGGCGGCAGCACCGCCGTCTCGTCGGCCGCACCCGCGGTCGTCCCCGGCTGCGGCAGCTCCGTCGTCACCTCGGCGTCGGACCCGGGCCCGCCGGCGTCCGTCCGCGCCTGCGGCCTCCCGGCGTCGGGGCGCACCGGCCGCAGTACCGCCGTGTCCTCCACGGGTCCGCCGGAGGCGTTGGTCGGCGTCACCACCGGCGTCGGCACGGTCGCCGCGTCGGTGGGCACGTCGGGCGTCGCGGGAGCCGACGGCCGGGGTCCCGCGGCCGCCGCCGACGCCGCCTGCTCGGCGGCCCGGCGAGCCTCCTCGGCCCGCAGCAGCGCCTCCTCGGCCTTGCGCTGCTTCTCCAGGCGGCGCTCCTCGGCCTCGGCGCGCAGCCGTGCCTCCTCCTCGGCCTGCTGCCGGCGCCGGTCCTCCTCGGCCTTGCGGCGGGCTTCCTCCTCGGCGCGCGCCCGCTCCTCGGCGAGGAGCCGGACCCGCTCCTCCTCGGCACGGCGGCTCGCCTCCTCGGCCCGCTGCCGGGCCTCCTCCGCCTGCCGCTCGGCCTCGCGCCGCTGCGCCTCCTCCAGCTCGCGCTGCTTGCGCTCCTCCTCCTCGGCGCGCAGCCGGGCGAGCTGCTCCTGGCGCTCGCGCTCCAGGCGCTCCTCCTCGGCCTTGCGGGCGGCCTCTTCCTCCGCCTTGCGGCGGGCCTCCTCCTCGGCCTTGCGGCGGGCCTCCTCCCGGGCCCGGACCTCGGCCTCGGACAGCGGCAGCAGCTGGTCGAGCCGGTGCCGGATCACGGTGGTGACGGCTTCGGCCTCCTGCCCGGCGTCCACCACCAGATAGCGCCCGGCGTCGGCCGCGGCCAGCGTCAGGAAGCCGGACCGCACGCGCGCGTGGAACTCGGCGGGCTCCGACTCCAGCCGGTCGGGCGCCTCCGTGAACCGCTCGCGCGCGGCCTCCGGCGAGACGTCCAGCAGCACGGTCAGATGCGGGACGAGGCCGTGGGTCGCCCAGCGGTTGATCCGGGCGATCTCGGTCGGCGACAGGTCACGGCCGGCGCCCTGGTAGGCCACCGAGGAGTCGATGTAGCGGTCGGAGATGACGACCGCGCCGCGCTCCAGGGCCGGCCGCACCACGGTGTCCACGTGCTCGGCCCGGTCCGCCGCGTACAGCAGCGCCTCGGCCCGGTGCGAGAGGCCTGCGCTGGAGACGTCCAGCAGGATCGAGCGCAGCCGCTTGCCCACGGGGGTGGCCCCCGGCTCCCGGGTCAGCACCACCTCGTGGCCCTTGTCCCTGATCCACTCGGCGAGCGCCTCGGCCTGGGTGGACTTTCCGGCGCCGTCGCCGCCCTCCAGGGCGATGAAGAACCCGGTGGTGGCGGGCGTCGGCTCCGGGTCGTCGCCGCCGAGCAGCGCGTCGCGCACGTCCTGGCGCAGCGGCACCCCGGAGCGGTCGTCGAGCTTGGCCAGCACCAGCGCGGCCACCGGCAGCAGCAGCGCGCCGACCAGCATCAGCGTGAACGCCGCCCCGCCGTGCGCGAACACGAACTTGCCGTTCTCCAGCCGGTGCGGCCCGATCAGCGCGGCCACCACGGGCGCGATCAGCGCGCCGAGCGCCACGAAGACCCGCACCATCGCGTGCAGGTGCTCGGTCGTGCGGGCCCGCCGGAAGTCCTCGGACTCCTGGTCGAGCAGCGTGTGCCCGGTGTTGGCGGCCACACCGGCGCCCGCACCGGCCAGCGCGACGATCAGCAGCACGGTGGCGAGGTCCGGGACGAGCCCGGCGGCCAGCAGCGCGACGCCGGTGAAGGCGATCGCCAGGGCCAGCAGGCGGCGCCGCGACAGCGACACCAGCACCTTGGGCGCCGTGCGGATGCCGACGACGACACCGCCGGTGAGCACGCCCACCAGCAGCCCGTACGTCACCGGGCCGCCGCCCAGGTCCTTGGCGTGCAGCACGGACACCGCGACGACGGCGGCCACCGCGCCGGCGACGGCGGCGCAGGCGAGCACCAGCAGCGGCATCGCACCCGTGCGGCCCTTGTCGGAGCCCTCTGCCGAGCGGGGACGGCGCAGCCCCTCCAGCGGGGACCGCGCGCGCGGGGTGCGGGTCCCGGGAACCTCCAGGAAGGTCAGCACCGACAGCGACGCGGCGAACAGGCCCGCCGCCACGTACGAGGCGAGGGCCGCCTGGTGCTGGCCGAACCAGGCGATCCCGGCGCCCAGCAGATTGTTGAACAATCCGGCGACGACCAGCGCGGCGGCCGCAAGGGGCACGGTCACGAACGTCGTACGCAGCGACAGGCGCCGCAGCGCGTCCAGGTGGTCCGGCAGCGGCCGTACCGTCGCGCCCTCCGGGGGCGGCGCGGGCAGCAGCGCGGGCGCCGCGCTCTCACGGCACACCGTCCAGAACCGCTCGGCGACCCCGGTGACGAACACGGTCACCAGCAGCAGGGCGAGCGCGTCCTGCGGCGTCCAGTCGATCCACAGCGGCGCGATGATCAGCAGCGCGACCCGCAGACCGTCCGCGCCGACCATGGTCCAGCGGCGGTCGAGGGGGCCGTCCTGCGAGGTGAGCGCGGCGAGCGGCCCGAGGAGCACGGCGCCGAAGAGCAGGGTCGCGAGGACGCGCACCGCGAAGACCGCCGCGACCGCGAAGGCCACGCCCCGGTACCCACCACCGAACGACTCCTCGGCGATCGCCGCCTGGAGGACGAGAAGGACCAGCACCAGGAGCGCGAGCATGTCGCCGATACCGCTGACGAGCTGTGCGCTCCACAACCTCCTCAGCTGTGGCCGGCGCAACAGCGCGCGCACGGCACGCTCGCGGGAGTCCGCGACGAGGGCGTCGTCGGGGGCCGGGTGATGGGCCGTTGGCTGCTCGGCTCGCGTCATGCTTTCAGCCTATCGGGCCGCACCGACACTCCAGTGCGCCCGCCCGAACGTCCGCACGCCCCGGCACCGATGTGGTGCCGGGGCGCGCGTCTCGCGAACGTCAGGTGAAGGAAGGGCCGTTGCCGGCCGGGGCGGGTGCGTGCCGCCGCGGCAAGCGCCGTACCCCGCCCGCTCAGTCCTCCGACGTCGCCTTGGAAGCCGTCGCCTTCTTGGCGGTCGTCTTCTTGGTGGCCGTCGTCTTCTGCGCGGTCGTCGTCTTCTTCGCCGCCGTGGTCTTCTTGGCTGCGGTCTTCTTCGCCGTAGTCGTCTTGGCCGTGGCCTTCTTGGCGGGCGCCTTCTTCGCCGTCTTCTTGGCAGGGCCCTTCGCACGCTTCTCGGCGAGCAGTTCGAAGCCCCGCTCCGGCGTGATCGTCTCGACGCTGTCACCGGACCGCAGGGTCGCGTTGGTCTCGCCGTCCGTGACGTACGGGCCGAAACGGCCGTCCTTGACGACCACCGGCTTGGCGCTGACGGGGTCCTCGCCCAGCTCCTTCAGCGGCGGCTTGGCGGCGGCGCGGCCACGCTGCTTCGGCTGGGCGTAGATCGCGGCGGCCTCCTCCAGCGTGATCGTGAAGAGCTGGTCCTCGGTCTGCAGCGACCGCGAGTCCGTCCCCTTCTTCAGGTACGGCCCGTAGCGCCCGTTCTGCGCGGTGATCTCGACGCCCTCCGCGTCCTTGCCGACGACACGCGGCAGGGACATCAGCTTGAGGGCGTCCTCCAGCGTCACCGTGTCCAGCGCCATCGACTTGAACAGCGAGGCGGTCCGCGGCTTCACCGCGTTCTTGCCGGTCTTCGGGGTGCCCTCGGGCAGCACCTCGGTGACGTAGGGGCCGTAACGGCCGTCCTTGGCCACGATCGTGTGACCCGTGGACGGATCGGTGCCCAGCTCGAAGTCGCCGCTCGGCTTGGCGAGCAGTTCCTCCGCGAGCTCGACCGACAGCTCGTCCGGCGCCAGGTCGTCCGGGATGTCGGCGCGCTGGTGCTGCTCGGTGTCCTTCTCGCCGCGCTCGATGTACGGGCCGTAGCGCCCGACGCGGAGCACGATGTCGCTGCCCACGGGGAACGACGACACCTCGCGCGCGTCGATCGCGCCCAGGTCGGTGACCAGTTCCTTGAGGCCGCCGAGGTGGTCCCCGTCGCCGTTGCCGGCGTCCGCGGCGACGGCCGCGACGGTGCCCTCGCCGAAGTAGAACCGCTTCAGCCACGGCACCGCCTTCGCCTCACCGCGCGCGATGCGGTCGAGGTCGTCCTCCATCCTGGCGGTGAAGTCGTAGTCGACGAGCCGGCCGAAGTGCTTCTCCAGCAGGTTGACCACGGCGAAGCTCAGGAAGGAGGGGACAAGCGCCGTGCCCTTCTTGAACACATAGCCACGGTCGAGGATCGTCCCGATGATCGACGCGTACGTCGACGGGCGGCCGATCTCGCGCTCTTCCAGCTCCTTGACCAGCGAGGCCTCGGTGTAGCGGGCCGGGGGCTTGGTGGCGTGGCCGTCGACCGTGATCTCCTCGGCCGACAGCGGGTCGCCCTCGCCGACCTGCGGAAGCCGGCGCTCGCGGTCGTCCAGCTCGGCGTTCGGATCGTCGGCGCCCTCGACGTAGGCCTTCAGGAAGCCGTGGAACGTGATCGTCTTGCCGGACGCGCTGAACTCGACGTCCCGGCCGTCGGCCGCGGTGCCGGCGATCTTCACCGTCACGCTGTTCCCGGTCGCGTCCTTCATCTGGGACGCGACCGTCCGCTTCCAGATCAGCTCGTAGAGCTTGAACTGGTCGCCGGTCAGGCCCGTCTCGGCGGGCGTGCGGAAACGATCACCCGAGGGGCGGATCGCCTCGTGCGCCTCCTGCGCGTTCTTGACCTTGCCGGCGTACGTCCGCGGCTGGGGCGGCAGGTAGTCGGCGCCGTACAGCTGCGTCACCTGGGCGCGGGCGGCGGATACCGCCGTGTCGCTCAGGGTCGTGGAGTCCGTACGCATGTAGGTGATGTAGCCGTTCTCGTACAGCTTCTGCGCGACCTGCATGGTCGCCTTCGCGCCGAAGCCGAGCTTGCGGCTGGCCTCCTGCTGGAGCGTCGTCGTACGGAACGGGGCGTACGGCGAGCGGCGGTACGGCTTGGACTCGACCGAGCGGACGGAGAACCGGGTGTCCTCCAGGGCGGCGGCGAGGGCGCGGGCGTTCGCCTCGTCGAGGTGGAGGGTGTTCGCGCTCTTCAGTTGTCCGAGGGAGTCGAAGTCGCGGCCCTGCGCGACCCGCCTGCCGTCGACGGTCTGAAGACGGGCGACCAGCGACGACGGGTCCGACGGGTCCCCCGCGCGGCCGGTCGCGAAGGTGCCTGTCAGGTCCCAGTACTCAGCCGAACGAAAGGCGATGCGCTCGCGTTCCCGCTCGACCACGAGCCGGGTCGCGACCGACTGGACGCGGCCCGCCGACAGCCGCGGCATGACCTTCTTCCACAGGACCGGCGAGACCTCGTAGCCGTAGAGGCGGTCGAGGATGCGGCGGGTCTCCTGGGCGTCGACCAGCTTCTGGTTGAGCTGGCGCGGGTTGGCCACCGCGGCCTGGATCGCGGCCTTGGTGATCTCGTGGAACACCATCCGCTTGACCGGGACCTTGGGCTTGAGGACCTCCTGGAGGTGCCAGGCGATCGCCTCGCCCTCCCGGTCCTCATCGGTGGCGAGGAAGAGCTCGTCGGAATCCTTCAGCAGATCCTTGAGCTTCTTGACCTGCGCCTTCTTGTCGGCGTTGATCACATAAATCGGCTGGAAGTCGTGTTCGACGTCCACGCCGAGGCGGCGGACCTCGCCGGTGTACTTCTCCGGCACCTCCGCCGCGCCGTTGGGGAGGTCGCGGATGTGCCCGACGCTCGCTTCGACGACGTAGCCGGGGCCGAGGTAGCCCTTGATCGTCTTCGCCTTGGCAGGCGACTCGACGATGACGAGTCGGCGGCCGCCCTGTGCGGTCTCGCTGGTCGGGGACAACTTCGCTCTTCTCTCCGGTCGACGCTGGGCCTCCCCAGGCCTTGCACTCCCGGGGTCAGGGCACCTTTCTTGGCTCACTCGCTGGTGACGCTGCGGAGTGTGACGGTACATCCCGCCCCCGTGTCAAACGGGAAAAGCCCGCAACGGCCACTCGAACGGTAACCCGACTACCGCCATTCCTGCCGCCCGGCGTGTCCGCCGCACCGACCGGTTCTATCCGGAGCGTGCCCTACCGATTACCCCAGGTGGAACGCTTCCCCGGCTGTCAGAGCTGGGTGAAGCACCACGCTCCGAGGGTCAGCGCGATCACCGCGGCGACGGTCGCGAGGGTCGCCGATGCGACCGGGTTCACACCGTGGGCGACCGGCTCGCGACGGCGCACCCGAGTCGCCGTCCACACCAGCAGTCCGCCTCCGAACAGGGCGAACACCAATCCCGCGAAGATCGCCGGTCCACTCTCCATGGCTGAGCGTGCCCCTTTTTCCCGTCGGCGAGTGTTCAATTCCCGGGAGGTTGACACGCACGGGCTGCGCCCAGGCGAACCTGACGTGAACGGGGGGTCGACGGGGCGGTGCGGCTGCTTTCGGACAAGGCCCCGCTTCATCGGGCCAGGGCTCTCGAAAGTTTTTTCAACGGTTTTCGGCCGCGACTTCCTCAGGCGAACTTCGGCCATGATCGGGACGGCCGCTCATTTCCATGATCGGTTCCTTGGTGCCGCGCGAGCGGAGGGGAAGGATGTTGGCCGGTTTCGCGTCCCGCGCCGAGGGTGGCGGTGCCCGATTTCCTCCGGCCGGCCGGAGGTCGAGGCGCCGGCGTCAGACCTGACTGAGGGCTCCCGCGCATCCCGGCGCGCAGAACCCACCTCAGCGCCCTTGCACCCAGCGCGCACTCCTTCCGCACGCGCCGCCCCCTTCACCCCGGCGCCTGCCTACGCACGCGCCGCTCTCGTCACCCACGCCACTCCCTTGCGCACACGCCACTCTCTTGCGCACACGCTTCCCCTTGCGCACGCGCCCCGGTGCGTCTCGCTCGGCCCCGGCGCACCCCGCCAGGGCCGGGCGCCCAGTCCGGCGTACAAGCCCTCTCTGCGCCCCCGCTCCGGCGCGCGCCCCACCTCCGCGCGCCCCGGACTCACCTCACTCCGCAGGCTCCAGGAACCCCTGTTCCACGAGCAGGCGGATCTGCGCCGGCGTCCGGTCGCGCAGCAACACCGGATCCTCGCCGACCAGTTGGGCGATGGCGTCCAGGATCCGCCCCGCGGTCAGTGACCCGTCGCACACACCGGCGAACCCGGCGCCGACCGTGTCCACCTTCGTGGCGCGCCGCATCCCGCGGTTCTGGCGCAGCACTAGATGCTCCGGATCCTCCGCGCCGGGCAGCCCGACCTGCTCCTGCACCACCTCGACGGCCAGCCGGAAGCGCTCCTCCAGCAGCGCCGCGTCGTCGCGCGAGCGCAGGTAGTCGAGGCGCTCGAAGTGCGCCCGGACCGTCTCGCCGAGCGGCTGCTCGACCGGGTGGGGCCATTCCTCGACGGTGATCGAGGGCACCGCCGCCTCCCGCTTGCGCAGGGTGATCCACCCGAACCCGACCGCCCGCACCTTGCGCGCCTCGAACTCGTCCAGCCAGGCGTCGTACCGCGCCTGGTACTCGGCCGCGTCGCCCCGGTGGTCGCCGGCGTCGCGCAGCCACAGCTCGGCGTACTGCGTGACGTCCTGCACCTCACGCTGCACGACCCACGCGTCGCAGCCCTGCGGCACCCACGACCGCAGCCGCTCCTGCCAGTCCTCCCCCTCGACGTGCTGCCAGTTGGCGAGGAACTGCGCGAACCCGCCCTCGTTCAGCCGCTCCCCCGCCCTCTGAACGAGCGTGCGGCACAGATCGTCCCCGCCCATGCCGCCGTCGCGATAGGTCAGCCGGGCGCCGGGGGAGATCACGAAGGGCGGGTTCGACACGATCAGGTCGAACGTCGCGTCGTCCGCGAGCGGCTCGAAGAGCGAGCCCTCGCGCAGCTCCGCGGCCGGGGCGCCGGACAGCGCGAAGGTGAGCGCGGCGATGTGCAGCGCGCGCGGGTTGACGTCGGTGGCGGTCACGCGCGTGGCGTGCTGTGCGGCGTGCAGCGCCTGGATGCCCGAGCCGGTGCCGAGGTCGAGGGCCGCCGCGACCGGCGTGCGGACGGTGATCCCGGCCAGTGTCGTCGACGCGCCGCCCACGCCCAGCACGACGCCCTCTTCGTGGCTCGCGATGCCACCGGCGCCGCCGACCGCGCAGCCCAGGTCGGACACGATGAACCAGTCCTCGCCGTCGAGCCCGCCGTACGGCCGCACGTCCACGGCCGCGGCGACCTCGTCACCGCCGACCCGCGTCAGCCACCCGCTGTCCAGGCACGCGTCGACGGGCAGGACGCCCTCCACGCGCGCGAGCGGCACGGGCTGCTGCAGCAGGAACAGCCGTACGAGCACCTCCAGAGGTGTGTCCCCGCGCGTCGCCCGGAGCGCGGGAACCACCTCGCTGCGCGCCAGCGCCGCGTAGGCGGGTGCGCCGAGCAGTTCGAGCAGTCCGTCGGCGGTGAAGGCGGCCCCCAGGAGGGCCTCCCGCAGCCGCGCGGTGACGTCGGGGCGGTCGATGGCGGGCAGGGCGGAGAGGCTGGCGTTGCTCACGCCCCCCATTGTGACCGTGCGGCACGACCGCCGCGAACGTCAGCCCTGGGTGGCCGTCGGCGTGGACGAGGCGCTCTTGCAGGTGTCCTGCTTGGCCATCGCCTGGCCGACCTCGCCCTCCTCCAGCCTCGTCAGCGCGTCGTTGCCGCTCTGGCTGAGCTTGTCCAGCTCCGTCGCGATCTCCTTGAGGCCGTCGGCGAACTTCGCCTGGTCCTTGGTGTCGAGGTCGTCGACCTGCTTGCGCAGGGAGGCGTAGGACGAGGAGATGGTGTTGAGCTCCTTGACCGCGTCCTGCTGCTTCTGCTCGCCGTTCTCGACGTCGGGCGCGCCGGCCTTGGTCACGGCGGCGCCGATCGCCTTGTAGGCGTCGGACATGTCCTGGAAGGCCGCCGCGTCGGTCTTCTGGACCTCTTCCGGCGTGCTGTTGTCCGAGGTCTCCTTCTGGATCGCGGAGTTGGCGGCCGCGATCTTCTTGGCCTGCGGCTGCAGGTCGTCGCAGACCTGCTTGGCCCACGCGTCGAGCTTCTCGTTGCCGTCGTCGCTGCTGCATCCCGACAGCGCCAGCACCAGTACCGCACCGCCGGACAGTGCGGCCGCGAGCTTCTTGTTCACCGGTTCGGCCCCTTCCATGGCTCTCGGCCCCGGAACATACACGCCAAGCGCACAGCAAACGCATGACCGGGGTCCGATATTCACCTTATTGCAGCCATTTGCACCAAGGGAGAGAAGGCTCACGGTGACAGCGCGCGAACGGCGGAGCGGGCGGGCGACGCGTCAACGCGCGCCACCCGCCCGCTCCTTGGGTCGAGCCCGGTGCGAGGGCCTACGAAACCACCGCCGGGTCGGCCGACTTGGCCGTCGGCTCGGGATCGTCGTCGTCCATGGTGATGCCGCGCCGCTTGGAGACGTACACCGCAGCGACGATCACCGCCAGGGACAGTACGGCGATCAGGATCCGTATGCCGAGGCTCGCGTCGTCCCCGTAGCTGAACTTGATCACCGCGGGCGCGATGAGCAGCGCGACCAGGTTCATCACCTTCAGCAGCGGGTTGATCGCCGGGCCGGCGGTGTCCTTGAAGGGGTCACCGACCGTGTCGCCGATCACCGTCGCGGCGTGCGCCTCGCTGCCCTTGCCGCCGTGGTGACCGTCCTCCACGAGCTTCTTGGCGTTGTCCCAGGCACCACCGGAGTTGGCGAGGAACACCGCCATCAGGGTGCCGGTCCCGATCGCGCCCGCCAGATACGCGCCGAGCGCGCCGACGCCGAGCGTGAACCCGATGAAGATCGGCGCCATCACCGCGAGCAGACCCGGCGTGGCCAGCTCCCGCAGCGCGTCCCTCGTACAGATGTCGACGACTTTCCCGTACTCCGGTTTCTCGGTGTAGTTCATGATCCCGGGGTGCTCGCGGAACTGCCGCCGCACCTCGTAGACCACCGAACCCGCCGACCGCGAGACCGCGTTGATCGCCAGTCCGGAGAAAAGGAAGACGACCGCCGCGCCCGCGATGAGCCCGACGAGGTTGTTGGGCTGCGAGATGTCCATGGCCAGGGTCAAGGGCGCGCCCTCGCCGCTGAGCTTCTCGCCCACGTCCCGCACGCCGGTGGTGATGGCGTCCCGGTACGACCCGAAGAGCGCCGCCGCCGCGAGGACGGCGGTGGCGATGGCGATGCCCTTGGTGATGGCCTTGGTCGTGTTGCCGACGGCGTCCAGGTTGGTGAGCACCTGCGCGCCCGCACCCTCGACGTCGCCGGACATCTCGGCGATGCCCTGCGCGTTGTCGGAGACCGGCCCGAAGGTGTCCATGGCGACGATGACGCCGACCGTGGTCAGCAGCCCCGTACCGGCCAGCGCGACCGCGAACAGGGCCAGCATGATCGACGTACCGCCGAGCAGGAAGGCCCCGTAGACGCTGAGGCCGATCAACAGGGCGGTGTAGACGGCCGATTCGAGGCCGACCGAGATACCGGCGAGGACGACGGTGGCCGGGCCGGTCAGCGAGGTCTTGCCGATGTCCCGCACCGGGCGCCGGTTGGTCTCCGTGAAGTAGCCCGTGAGCTGCTGGATCACGGCGGCGAGCAGGATGCCGATGGCCACCGCGACGAGCGCGAGGATCCGCGGGTCGCCGCCCTTGTCCAGGATCGCGGCATCGGTGACGCCGTCGAGTTCGGCGTAGGACGAGGGCAGGTAGGCGAAGGCGGCGACCGCCACCAGGGCGAGGGAGATCACCGCGGAGATGAAGAACCCGCGGTTGATCGCGCTCATCCCGCTGCGGTCGGCGCGCCGCGGGGCCACGGCGAAGATGCCGATCATCGCGGTGACCACACCGATCGCGGGGACCAGCAGCGGGAACGCCAGCCCGAAGTCGCCGAAGGCCGCCGTCCCCAGGATCAGCGCGGCGACCAGGGTCACGGCGTACGACTCGAACAGGTCGGCCGCCATGCCCGCGCAGTCGCCGACGTTGTCGCCCACGTTGTCCGCGATGGTCGCGGCATTGCGCGGATCGTCCTCCGGAATGCCCTGCTCGACCTTGCCGACGAGGTCGGCGCCGACGTCGGCGGCCTTGGTGAAGATGCCGCCGCCCACCCTCATGAACATCGCGATGAGGGCGGCCCCGAGGCCGAATCCCTCCAGCACCTTCGGCGCGTCGGCCGTGTAGACCAGCACCACGCAGGAGGCGCCCAGCAGACCGAGGCCCACCGTGAACATGCCGACGACGCCACCCGTGCGGAAAGCGATCTTCATGGCTTTGTGGGAGACGAGGGTGAGATCCTTTTCCGGCTCACCCTCCGCCGGAGTCGCTTCCCGGGCGGCCGCGGCGACCCGGACATTGCTGCGCACGGCGAGCCACATGCCGATATAGCCGGTGGCCGCCGAGAACGCCGCGCCGATCAAGAAGAACACCGATCTTCCGGCGCGCTGATTCCAGTCGTCCGCGGGCAGCAGCATGAGCAGGAAGAACACGACCACGGCGAATACACCGAGCGTGCGCAACTGCCGGGCCAGATAGGCGTTGGCGCCTTCCTGCACGGCCCCCGCGATCTCTTTCATGCTGTCGGTGCCCTCGCCTGCCGCGAGCACCTGACGCAGCAGCACGCCGGCGACGACCAGGGCGGCCAGGGCCACGGCCGCGATGACCATCACCATGACGCGGTTGCCGTCGGTCAGCACTGCGGCTGCGAAGGTTGTGGAGTGGTCCAGGTCCAACCGATGAGGGGTAGAAAGCCCCGCCATTCGTCCTCCTTGACGCTTGGGCTGAGCTCAAGATGTGGACGGATTGTAGGGAGCCGGTCCTGATCAAAACAGGGCGCGGCAAGCGGAATTAGTCGTCCCGTGCTTCACCGCAAATGATCGCAGGAAGGCTGCGAACCCGAAAGTGGTAATGCCCCAGAAGTGTGGACGCTTGATCGAATTGCGGAGCCGCTGATCAGCCAATTGATCCACACCGATCGTGAATTCCTTCACGAATTCCGGGCCGCTTCACGCGTAAAACAGCGAGGGCCCTGCTCGGCAGGGCCCTCGCTGTGATTGCTCCGTCAGGGTGACGTCAGGGTGACTTCAGGGCAGCACCGCGGTCGGCTGCGGCGTGGTCGGCCAGGTCATTCGGATCAGACCGCCGTGCTCCCCGGCGGACACCTCGACGTCGTCGACGAGACCGCTGATCACCGCCAGGCCCATCTCGTCCTCCTCGGCCTCCGCGTCGGGGTCGTCGGCGGCTGCGCCGGATGTCCGGACCCCGGTCGGAGCGTGCGGCGCCTCGTCGCCGACCTCGATGGAGAACTGCTTCTCCTCCTCGATCAGCGCCACCTTCACCGGCGCCGTGATGCCGCTGAGCTGATGAAGCCCGACGGCACGCGAGCACGCCTCGCCGACGGCGAGCCGGACCTCGTCGAGGACGGCCTCGTCGACTCCGGCCCTGCGTGCCACCGCCGCCGCCACCAGCCGGGCGGTCCTCACGTGCTCGGGCAGCGCGCTGAAGCGGAGTTCGACGGTGGCCATGCATCCCCCTCTGAGCTACGGGCGTGCTCGGGGTCCGGGCCGCCGAAGCCCGGACCGCCTCTACGAATCTGCCGTCCCGGGCCCTCGGCCCGGGACGGTGATCAGTCGGTGGCCGCTACCGCTTCCTCGACCGAGGTGTGAATCGGGAACACCTTGGTGAGGCCGGTGATGCGGAAGATCTTCAAAATGCGCTCCTGGTTGCAGACCAGGCGCAGCGAGCCCTCATGGGCACGCACCCGCTTCAGGCCGCCGACCAGCACGCCGAGCCCGGTGGAGTCGAGGAAGTCCACGCCCTCCATGTCGACGACGAGGTGGAAACTGCCGTCGTTCACCAGCTCGACCAGCTGCTCGCGCAGCTTGGGCGCGGTATATACGTCGATTTCGCCACCGACCCTGACGATCGTGCGATCGCCGATGGTCTCGGTCGACAGGGACAGGTCCACGGATCCTCCAGCACCTTGCTATCGAGCGGTCGTCCTTGGGACATCTCGGCAGATCCCCCTGGACGGTTCGCCAGCCGCGATGGCATTCAATCACTTACCGGCAGGCGTGCACGACGCCTTGGTCCCATTGTCCGTCAAGCCGGTGACACACTCGGTGCCGATGGCCAAGAATCACCGATCCGATCGATCCCCGACGGACACCGCGTCCCGCCCCGCCCCGAGCACGGTCCTGGACCGCCTCGCCTCGGGACCGAACAGGGCTTCGCGCATCACTCATACGGAGCACTTGCCCCCGCGTGCGGGTCAGCATGCAGTCTGGCCTGACCGGATCCGATCCGAGGTAATCGCCGCGGTTCAGGCCGCGGGCATCGAACACCCGTGGGCCCACCAGGCGCGGGCCGCCGAACACGCGCTGGACGGCCGGTCCGTGGTCGTCGCCACCGGGACCGCCTCCGGCAAGTCCCTGGCGTACCTCCTCCCGGTCTTCTCGACGCTCATGGACGGCGCCGAGGCCCCGAACGGGCGCGGTGCCACCGCCCTGTACCTGGCCCCGACCAAGGCCCTCGCGGCCGACCAGTGCCGGGCCGTGAAAGAACTTTCACATCCGCTGGGCCAATCGGTACGACCCGCGGTGTACGACGGCGACACTGCGTTCGAGGAACGCGAGTGGATCCGCCAGTACGCCACGTACGTCCTGACCAACCCCGACATGCTGCACCGGGGCATACTGCCGTCCCACCCCCGCTGGGCCTCCTTCCTGAAGTCGCTGAAGTACGTCGTCATCGACGAGTGCCACACCTACCGCGGCGTGTTCGGCTCCCACGTCGCCCAGGTACTGCGCCGCCTGCGCCGCCTCTGTGCCCGCTACGGCTCCTCCCCGGTCTTCCTGCTGGCCTCCGCGACCGCCGCCGAGCCGGCCGTCGCCGCACGCCGTCTCACCGGCCTCCCGGTCGTGGAGGTGGCCGACGACGCCTCACCGCGGGGCGAGCTGGTCTTCGCCCTCTGGGAGCCCCCGCTCACCGAGCTCCACGGCGAGAAGGGCGCGCCCGTCCGCCGTACCGCCACCGCCGAGACCGCCGACCTGCTCACCGACCTCACCCTCCAGAACGTCCGCTCGGTCGCCTTCGTGCGCTCCCGGCGTGCCGCCGAGCTGATCTCGGTGATCACCCAGGAACGGCTCGCGGAGATCGACCGCTCCCTGTCCGGGCGCGTCGCCGCCTACCGGGGCGGCTACCTCCCCGAGGAGCGCCGCGCCCTGGAGCGGGCCCTGCACTCCGGCGAACTCCTCGCGCTGGCCGCCACCACGGCCCTGGAGCTCGGCGTCGACGTCTCCGGCCTGGACGCCGTCGTCATCGCCGGGTACCCGGGCACGCGCGCGTCCCTGTGGCAGCAGGCGGGCCGGGCCGGCCGCTCCGGGCAGGGCGCGCTGGCCGTCCTGGTGGCCCGTGACGACCCGCTGGACACCTTCCTGGTCCACCATCCCGAGGCCCTGTTCGACCGGCCGGTGGAGTCGACCGTCCTCGATCCCGACAACCCGTACGTCCTCGCGCCCCACCTCTGCGCGGCCGCCGAGGAACTTCCCCTGACCGAGGACGACCTGGAGCTGTTCGGCCCGGCGAGCGCCGGGCTCCTCCCACAGCTGGAGGCCGCCAGGCTGCTGCGCCGGCGCACGAAGGCCTGGCACTGGACCCGCCGGGAGCGGGCCGCCGACCTCGCCGACATCCGGGGCGAGGGCGGCCGACCGATCCAGATCGTCGAGGCCGGCACCGGACGACTCCTCGGCACGGTCGACGCGGGCGCCGCGCACACCTCCGTCCACGAGGGCGCGGTCCACCTCCACCAGGGCCGCACGTACCTGGTGCGCTCCCTCGACCTGGAGGACTCGGTCGCCCTGGTCGAGGAGGCCGCCCCGCCCTACTCCACGGTGGCCCGCGACACCACGACGATCTCCGTCCTGGAGACGGACGTCGAAGTGCCCTGGGGCCAGGGCCGCCTCTGCTACGGCTCCGTCGAGGTCACCAACCAGGTGGTCTCCTTCCTGCGCCGCCGCCTCATCACCGGCGAGGTGCTGGGCGAGACCAAACTCGATCTCCCTCCCCGCACCCTCCGTACCCGCGCCGTGTGGTGGACGGTCACCGAGGACCAGCTGGACGAGGCCCGCATCAGCCCGGAGATCCTCGGCGGCGCCCTGCACGCCGCCGAGCACGCGTCGATCGGCATGCTGCCCCTCTTCGCGACCTGCGACCGCTGGGACATCGGCGGCGTGTCGATCCCGCTGCACCCCGACACGCTCCTGCCGACCGTCTTCGTCTACGACGGCCACCCGGGCGGCGCGGGCTTCGCGGAACGCGCCTTCCACACCGCAAAGGCATGGCTCTCCGCCACCCGCGAGGCCATCGCCTCCTGCGAGTGCGACAGCGGCTGCCCGTCCTGCATCCAGTCCCCCAAGTGCGGCAACGGCAACGATCCGCTCCACAAGCGCGGAGCCGTACGCCTCCTCACCGTGCTGTTGCGGGGAGCGCCGGAGGAAGGGCCGGACGGCGCGGCGGGCCACCCTGAGGGGGCGGAGGGGCCGGAGGTGTTTCACGTGGAACAGCCGCGGCCGGCTCAGGTGCGCCCGGACGGGCCCCGCCGAGAGGAACCGGAGGACGCCACGCGGGCCCCGGAGCAGCGGTCCCCAGGGGAGCGGCGGGGGCCGCGGGAGGAAGCGGTGCCCCCGCCCCCGCAGGGCCCGCCCGTGCCCTGACCTCCATCCTGAACGGCCCCCTTCCCGCCGCCGCCGTCACGTCCGAGACCTCGCCCGTCATCGCGCACCGCACCAGCCGCGTTCCCTGGTCCCTCGCCACCTCCGCCGCCCGCGCGCAGGCCGCCTCGCCGCCCCGCGCCCATTGGTCCGCCGCCGCGAGCGCCGCGAGGTCGGCGCCGCCGGCCGCACGGTGCCGGGACACGGCGGCCTGGCCCAGGGCGAGCAGGACGCCGAACACGACACACAGCACGGCGATCGCCCCGACGCTCCACACGGTGGCCGACCCACGGTCCCGGCCACCGCCCCTCGTCGGCGCGCGCCGACCTGGACCCGCCGCACCCGGCCCACCACCCCTCACCGTCCCGTCTCCCCTCGGCCCGCCGCCACCGTCTCCTCCGCGACCGCGACGGCCTCCTCCCGCAGTTCGTACGACAGCCGGCCCAGCGCCGGTGCCCGGGCCACGACGACGACCCTGACCCGGTCGCCCTCCCGGCTGAGCGTGACCTTCGCACCGCGCGGTGCCACCTCCTGTGTCACCTCGACCACCGCGTCGTGCGGGTCCTGACGGGCAGCCGCACGGGCGCCCGTGCGGGCCGCGTCCACGCACTGGAGCTGCGCGGCCACCACGAGCAGCGCCCAGACCAGCCCCATCGCGAACGTCACCAGCACGGGCAGCACCAACGCCGCCTCCGCGGTCACGAACCCGCGGTCCGCGCCCCGACCCCACCACCTACATCCGCGCATCGAGGGCTTCCTTCACGATGCTCTGCAGCTCCGCGCTGACCTGCCCGCTGGTCACGACCTTGTAGAGCAGCACCGCGAAGGCCGCCGCCGCCACGATCCCCACGGCGTACTCGGAGGTGACCATCCCGGCCTCCCTGCGCATGCCGCGCATGCGCCACACCAGTGCACGCACGCGTGCCCGTACCGCCTTGCCCATCTCGACCCCCATGAGGTTCTGTTCCCGCTCTGTCTTCGCCGGCCTCAAGCCGTTCGTCCGGCGCCTTTCGCGCCCGCCCTCCTCCCGCCCGTCAGCCGCCACCCGCTCCCAAGCACCCCTCCCGTCAGCCGCCACCCCCTCCCAGCACCCCTCCCGCCAGCCCGATGACCACGGGCAGCACACCGACCGCGATGAAGGCGGGCAGGAAGCACAGCCCGACCGGCGCGGTGACCATCACGGCCGCCCGGCGCGCCCGTGCGGTAGCTCCACGGGCCCGGTCGGCGCGGGCGTCCGCGGCGATCCGCGCGACCGGAACGGCGGCGGGAAGCCCGGACTCCCCGGCCCGTTCCAGCAGCCGTGCCAGCGCATCGGCTCCCGGCGCGGCGGCCAACCGCCGCCACGCCGCCGCCGGTTCACCACCGAGCCGCACCTCCGCCGCCCCCCGCGAGAGCGCCTCTCCCACCGGGCCGCCCAAGGCCTCGCCGACCGCCTGCGCGGCGATCACCGGTCCGGCGCCGGCCGCAATGCAGGCGGCCACGAGATCGGCCGCGAGCGGCAGTTGCCGGGCCGCCTCGCGCGGATCGGATGCGTCACTCCCGGCCGCCACCTCCGACTGCGATCGGCGCCGACGCCACACCGCGAGCGCGGCGACCAGGCCCACGACGACACCCGGGACGCCACCGACGAGCACCCATCCGGCGCCGACCACGGCGACCGTCGGCGACCAGCGCCGTACGACCGCCGCGCACGCGACACGCGGCGCCTGAGCCACGGCGTGCCGGCCCAGCAGCTCGGCCAGCCGCCTCCGCGCCCGGCGTTCCCGCCGTGCCGCGGCCGCTCGGTGGACGATCCACGCCAGGGCGAGCACAACCCCCAGGGCCACCCCCAGCCTGTGGACAACTTCCGCGTTCACGCCGCCTCAGCTCCCCGTACGATCCGCAGCGCCCACCACAGCCCCACGCCCTCCAGCACCGCTCCGACCAGCAGGCATCCCAGTCCCGGCCCGGTGTGCAGCAGCACGTGCAGCGGGTCGGCGCCGAGCGCGGTGCCCAGGAGGATCCCCAGGGCAGGCAGCGCGGCGAGCATCACGGCCGTCGAGCGCGAGCCGGCCAACTGGGCCCGGAACTCCGCGCGCTGGTCGCGCTCCGCCCGCAGGGCCGCCTCCAGCCGGTCGAGCCCGGCCGCGAGACCCGCTCCCCGGTCGACCGCGACCCGCCAGCACGCCGCGAGCCCCAGCAGCCCGTCGGCGCCCGGCTGGCGTGCCGCCACCGCGAGCGCGCCCGGCACGTCCCCGCCGAAGCGCGCCGCCGCCAACACCGAGGCCTGCGCCGCACCGAGCCCTTCGGAGTCCCCCGCGGCCCGTAGCAGGGCCTCGCCCGGTTGCCGTCCGGCGCGCACCTCACCGGCGAGCGCCGAGCACAGCGCGATCACCGCGTCGCCTCGCCGCTCCCGCGCCCGCCGCGCCTCCCCGGCCAGCCGCACCCGTCGCAGCACCGGCATTCCGGCCGCCCCCGCGACGACCGGCAGCACGGACGCCCCCAGGACCCCGAGCACCACCCCGGCGAGCGGCGCCCACCACTCGGCCCGCAGCCGCCCGCGCAGCCGACGTAAATCCGCGGCCCGGCGCCGCCACGCGGGAGGCCGACTGCCCATCACCCCGCCAGTGGCGTACAGCAGTTGTGCCCGCCGGGCGCCCGAGTGCCACTCGCCCATCAGCCAGGCGGCCGCCCCGGCGCACACCAGGGCCGCACTCATCGCCGTGTCCTTCATCCCGCTCACCACGCCCCTCCACCACTCCACGACGGCAGCCGGCGCCCGCCCACCACAGGAGCGCCCTCGTCCGCCGGACGACCGCCCGCGTCCGTCACACCCACGTCCTCCTCCGCCACGCACCCGCCCGCGTCCACCACAGGCACGCCCTCCTCCTCCGCCCTCCCGCTCTGGTCCTCCGGCGCCCCCGGCCCGATCTCGCTCCCCCGGTGGAGCAGTGCGCGTAGCCGTCCCCAGCCCCGCTCCCGGACGAACGCCTCCGCGCCCCACCGCAGGGCCGGCACCGTCCGCACGAGCCCCGAGGCATCCCGCTCCAGCACCTGCACCTCCGCGATCCGCCGCCTTCCGTCGCGGTCCCGCACCAGGTGCAGCACGACCGACAGCGCCGCCGCCAACTGGCTGTGCAGAGCCGCCCGGTCGAGCCCGGCCGCCGTCCCGAGGGCCTCCAGGCGGGCGGGGACGTCGGCGGCGGCGTTCGCGTGGACCGTCCCGCAGCCGCCCTCGTGACCGGTGTTCAGGGCGGCCAGCAGATGCACCACCTCCGCGCCGCGCACCTCCCCGACCACCAGCCGGTCCGGCCGCATCCGCAGTGCCTGCCGGACCAGGTCCTCCAGCGTCACGAGCCCGGCGCCCTCCTGGTTCGCGGGCCGGGTCTCCAGGCGCACCACGTGCGGATGGTCGGGGCGCAGCTCCGCCGAGTCCTCCGCGAGCACGATCCGCTCGTCCGGCCCGACCAGCCCGAGGAGTGCGCTCAACAGGGTCGTCTTGCCCGTGCCGGTGCCGCCGCTGATCAGGAAGGACGCCCGTGCCCCGAGCAGCGCTCTCAGCACCCCGTCCCCGCCCGGCGGGACGGTGCCGGCCGCCACCAGCTCGCCGAGCGTGAACGCGCGCGGCCGTACCACGCGCAGCGACAGGCAGGTGCTGCCCACGGCGACGGGGGGAAGCACGGCGTGCAGCCGGGTGCCGTCCGGCAGCCGGGCGTCGACCCAGGGCCGGGCGTCGTCCAGGCGCCGCCCGGCGACGGCGGCCAGACGCTGCGCGAGGCGCCGTACGGCCGCCGCGTCCGGGAAGGACACGGTCGTCAGTTCCAGGCCGCCGCCCCGGTCCACCCAGACCCGGTCGGGCGCCGAGACCAGCACGTCGGTGACCGTGGGATCGGCCAGCAGCGGCTCCAGTGGCCCGCTGCCCACCAGCTCGGACCGCAACTGCTCGGCGGCGCCGAGGACTTCCGCGTCGCCCAGCACCCTGCCCTGCTCCCGCAGTGCCTGGGCCACGCGCGCGGGCGTGGGTTCGGCGCCGCTCTCCGCCAGCCACTGCCGCACACCGTCCAGCAGGGGTGTCGCGAGGGTGTTCATGCCGCACCCGCCTCGACCAGTGCCCGCTCCCAGAACTCCCGGCAGAACCGGGCCAGTGGACCGCGTCCGGCGCCGGGCGGCGTCCTGCCGTCCGCCGGACGCTGAAGTCCGGACTCCACGGGCAGTTCGCCCGCCAGCGGCAGGCCGAGCAGCCGGGCCACCTCGCGGTCGTCGAGACCGGGCGCGTACGGTCCGCGTACCGCCACGCGCAGATCGCGCACGACCATCCCGGCCGCGGACGCCACCCGTCCCGCGGCCGCGACCGCGCGCAGTTCGGCGGGGACCACCAGGAGCCCGATGTCGAGCTGGGCGAGGGCCTCCGCGCTGCCGTCGTCGATCCGGCGCGGCAGGTCCACCACGACCGCGCCACCCCGGCGCCGGGCGGCGGCCAGCACCGCCCGCACGGCCTGGGGCGGAACGGCGACGCAGTCACCGCGGTCCCAGCTGAGCACCCTCAGGGAGTGCAGCTCGGGCAGGGACTCCTCCAGGGCCCCGCTGCCGACCCGGCCGCGGGAGGCCGCGAAGGCGGGCCAGCGCAGTCCCTCGGCGGTCTCGCCGCCGAGGAGGACATCGAGTCCGCCGCCGAGCGGATCGGCGTCCACGAGCAGGGTGCGCAGTCCCTCACGCGCGGAGGTGACGGCGAGCGCGCAGGCCAGCGTGGACGCTCCGGCGCCGCCCCGGCCGCCGATCACGCCGACGGTGAGCGCGGGCCGGCCGACGCCCTCCGCGACGTCGGCGATCCGGTCGACCAGCCACTGTTCGCCGTCGGGCAGCATCAGGACGTGGTCGGCGCCGATCCGGACGGCGCGTTTCCACACGCCGGGGTCGTCCTGGTCGCGGCCGACCAGCACCACACCTCGTCGGCGCGCGGCCCCGCCCGCCCGCCGGGCGGCGTCGTCCCCGACCAGGACCAGCGGTGCGGCCTCCCAGCCTCCGCCGCGGTCCGGCAGGGTGTGATGGACCTCCGGCGTGGCGCCGGCCGCCGCGCACAGGCGCAGCAGGTCGTCGAGCAGGTCGGCGTCCTCGGTGACGATCAACGGTCGGCTCTGCCGGCCTCCGGCGGCGGACTGCGGATCGTGTGTGACGGTTCCGGCCACAGTGTGCTTCCCCCTTCGCTGCTTGTGCCTCGCGCTCGCGGGGCCCCTGCGGCCCCGCGATTCGCATACATGTGAAGAACCGGCAACCGGCCTCCATATGAACGGCCGAACCAATCCGGCCATGCGCGCCCGGCTATCGGAACCGGCCAGGAACTCGCCGTCGGCGGGCCGCACAGGAATCACGGTGCAGCGATCCGGGAAATCGTGTGGATCTTGGTCGATAACTGTGGACAACTCGATGGTTGTGAATATCGCTGTCACCCGTACCGGTGACCGCCGCGCCATCTCCTGTGCGAGTTCCGCAGAGCAGTCCGACGACTACGCAACGTGACGAGCCAGGGGCATGAAGAAGGGGCGGCCGCAGCCGCCCCGAGCCGGCCTCGCGGCCGTGAAAAGAGGGGAAAAACCCACCCGGACATGCGACGACCCCCGCCGGGGGGGAGAGCGGGGGTCGTCCCCACGGCCGACTCGGGGGGGGAGGAGTCGGACCGGGTTAGCACGGTCGCGAACGATCCGTGACTTCCATGGTGTACCCGAGAGCCCTCTCAGGCAAACCCACACGCCCGAGCTTACGCCGAATGGGCTGCCCCTATGCTCGGGGTCGTGGAAAACCACTCGATGCCCCGCACAGCGGCCTTCTTTGACCTGGACAAGACGGTCATTGCGAAGTCGAGCACGCTCACCTTCAGCAAGTCGTTCTACCAGGGTGGTCTCATCAACCGCCGCGCCGTGCTGCGCACCGCATATGCCCAGTTCGTCTTCCTCGCGGGCGGCTCGGACCACGAGCAGATCGAACGCATGCGCGCGTACTTGTCGGCACTGTGCCGCGGGTGGAACGTCCAGCAGGTCAAGGAGATCGTCGCCGAGACCCTGCACGACATCATCGACCCGATCATCTACGACGAGGCCGCGTCCCTCATCGAGGAGCACCACATCGCCGGCCGTGACGTGGTGATTGTGTCCACGTCAGGCGCCGAAGTGGTCGAGCCGATCGGCGAGCTGCTCGGGGCGGACCGCGTGGTCGCGACCCGCATGGTCGTGGGTGAGGACGGCTGCTTCACCGGCGAGGTGGAGTACTACGCCTACGGCCCCACGAAGGCGGAGGCGATCCGGGAGCTCGCCGAGTCCGAGGGCTACGACCTTTCCCGCTGCTACGCCTACAGCGATTCGGCGACAGATCTTCCGATGCTGGAGTCGGTCGGAAATCCGCACGCGGTCAATCCCGATCGCACACTCCGCCGTGAGGCACTCGCGCGCGGGTGGCCGATTCTCGATTTCCACCGCCCCGTCCGGCTCAAGCAGCGATTGCCCGCGTTCTCCGTACCGCCGCGTCCGGCTCTGGTCGCGGCGGCCGCCATAGGTGCCGCGGCCGCCACGGCCGGTCTTGTCTGGTACACGAATCGGCGCCGCGCGGCCACCGCTTGACCTGCTACACCACCAGGTCCGAACCGCCTCGGAATTGCGGCAACCGCTTCCACTTCGCCGAATTCGTTGAATTCACAAGTAAAGAACCGAGGTCAGCACTTCCGCTTGCCCCTCACCTGGAGTACAAAGGAGACAACGGCCCGCGAGACCAAGGACATCCGAGAGGATCACCCTTCAAACGCATTTGGCCACACGGACCGAGCATGAAAACTGGGCACCCACGCGACGTCGACCCGTCGATTACGGGCCAGCCGCACCAGGTGACGGGCAAAGATCCCCGCCTGATGGGCAACACTTCGAGGACGCCTGGTAACCCGGCGCTCATGCCAGCGGCGGTACGAGAAATCGTGCCGCCGCAACCCTGTTCAGGCGGCCCCGCGCTGGAGCGCCTCACACACCGCCGTCGACTCGCGCGCCCCCAGTTCCACCGCCCGGCCGCAATGCGCGATCCACGCCGCCATACCCTCGGGGGTGCCGGAGAGGTAGCCCTCGAACGCGGCCAGATACGCCGCACGGCCCAGTTCCGCGTGTCCCACCTCGGCCGGGCAGACCGACTTCGGGTCGAGGCCGCTGCCCACCAATACGATCCGTTCGGCCGTACGCGCCACCAGGCCGTTGTGGGAGACGAAGGGGCGCAGCGCGAGCAGCTCGCCGTGCACGACGGCGGCCATGACCAGCGCCGGCGCCGAACTCCCCGCGATGATCAGTTCGGACAGCCCCTCCAGCCGTCCGGACACCTCATCGGCGTCCGGCAGCGGCTGCTCGATCAGCGGCTCCTCGACCCGTTCGCCCTGCTGCCGGGGGCGCCCGACCTGGTCCGCGTGGTCCGCGGCCGCCACCAGATGCAGCCGGGCCAGCACCCGAAGCGGTGACTGCCGCCAGATGGACAGCAACTGACCCGCCTCGGCGCTCAGCCGGAGCGCGGCACCCACGGCGCGCGCCCCGTCCTCGCCGCTGAAGTCGGAGCGCCGGCGCACCTCTTCGAGGGCCCAGTCCGCACCGGAGAGCGCCGCGGAGCCACGGGCTCCGCGCAGCGCCGCCTCGGCGGTGATCTCGTTGCTGCGCCGGCGCATGATCCGGTGCCCGTAGACCCGGTCCACCGCCTTGCGCACGGACTCCACGGCCTCGGCCACACCGGGCAGCGAGCCCAGGGCGGCGAGCGGATCGGCGGTCGCGCCTGTCGTACTCATGAGTACGACCCTACGCACCCACCGCGGAAACCCCACGAAGGAGTGGTCTTCTTCACGCAACGCCGGGTGCCGGGGCGGGGGCACCACTACGCTTGATGAACATGAAAATTGCTTTCGTTGGCAAGGGCGGCAGCGGAAAGACGACCCTGTCCTCCCTGTTCATCCGCCACCTCGCGGCCGCCGGTGCCCCGGTCGTCGCGATCGACGCCGACATCAACCAGCATCTGGGGGCCGCACTCGGCCTCGACGAGACGGAGTCGGCCGGACTGCCCGCGATGGGCGACCGGCTGGCGCTGATCAAGGACTACCTGCGCGGCACCAACCCGCGCATCGGCTCCGCCGAGTCGATGATCAAGACCACGCCCCCCGGGGAGGGCTCGCGGCTGCTGCGGGTGCGCGAGGACAACCCGGTCTACGACGCCTGCGCCCGGCCGGTGGAACTCGACGGCGGGGCCGTCCGTTTGATGGTCACCGGCCCCTTCACGGACGCCGACCTCGGAGTCGCCTGCTACCACTCCAAGACCGGAGCGGTGGAGCTCTGCCTGAACCACCTGGTGGACGGGCCCGACGAGTACGTCGTGGTGGACATGACGGCCGGTTCGGACTCCTTCGCCTCCGGCATGTTCACCCGCTTCGACATCACGTTCCTCGTCGCCGAGCCGACCCGGAAGGGGATCTCCGTCTACCGCCAGTACAAGGACTACGCCCGCGACTTCGGCGTCGAGCTGAAGGTCGTCGGGAACAAGGTGCAGGGCCAGGACGACCTCGACTACCTCCGCGCCGAGGTCGGGGAAGACCTGCTCGTGACGGTCGGTCACTCGGACTGGGTGCGCGCCATGGAGAAGGGCCGGCCGCCCCTGTTCGAGCGGCTGGAGGACGCCAACCGGCGCGCCCTGGAGGTCCTGCGGACGACCGCGGACGACACGTACGGGCGCCGTGACTGGGAGCGCTACACCCGCCAGATGGTCCACTTCCACCTGAAGAACGCCCAGTCCTGGGCCAACGAGCGGCACGGGGCCGACCTGGCGGCCCAGGTCGACCCCGGCTTCGTGCTCGGCGAGGGCGTCGTCGAGCCCGTCTGACGGACGCGAGTGACGAGTCCGCCCGACGGGCTCGTCCGGCGACGGCTAGGTACGGTCCGCCGGCGCCCCGGGCGCACCCTTCGGGGCCGGGGCGGGGCGGGCGGACAGATAGGACTCCCAGCCCTGTTTCGGGGCCTCGCCGACCTTCAGCGTGCGCATCTTCGCGAGGGTCTTGGGGTCCTGGGCGTCCAGCCAGTCGACCAACTGCCGGAAGGAGACACAGCGCACCTCGGGCTTGGTGCACACCTGCTCCACGACGTCCTCGACGGCGCGCATGTACGTGCCGCCGTTCCAGGACTCGAAGTGGTTGCCGATGATCAGCGGGGCTCGGTTGCCGTCGTAGGCCCGCTGGAAGCCCTGGAGCAGGCCGTCGCGCATCTGGTTGCCCCAGTACTCGTACTTGTCCGGGTCACCCTGGGTGTTGGTGCCCGACTGGTTGACCATGAAGTTGTAGTCCATGGTCAGCTGCTCGTAGTTGTGCCCGGGGAAGGGCACCAGCTGCATGGACAGGTCCCACAGACCTTCCTTCTTGCCGGGCCACACCTGGTTGTTGACGCCGCTGGTGTCGTAGCGGAAGCCGAGTTCCCGGGCGGCCTTGCGGAAGTTGGCCTGGCCCTCCAGACAGGGGGTGCGGGCGCCGATGAGTTCGCGGTCGTAGTCGAAGGGCAGCGGGGCGGCGTCCGTCATGCCGCTGTTGGTCTTCCAGGACTTCACGAACTGCTTGGCCTGGGCGATCTCGTCCTTCCACTCCTCGACCGACCACTGCCCGACACCGCCCTCGGGGCCGCAGAAGTGGCCGTTGAAGTGGGTGCCGACCTCATTGCCCTCCAGCCACGCCAGGCGGAGCTGCTTCACGGTGTCGGCGATCCCCTGCCGGTCGTTGAAGCCGATGTCGGAGCGGCCCGGCGAGTGCTGCGGCG
Organism: Streptomyces sp. NPDC089424; assembly: GCF_044749345.1. Classification (NCBI taxonomy): domain Bacteria; kingdom Bacillati; phylum Actinomycetota; class Actinomycetes; order Kitasatosporales; family Streptomycetaceae; genus Streptomyces; species Streptomyces sp. NPDC089424. Next base: position 536,176 of record NZ_JBIVHU010000004.1, on the reverse strand, counting down.
GCCTGTAGAGGTCGCGCTTCTCCTCGGGCAGCAGGTACACGCCGCTGAGGAAGTACGTCATGGTGGCGTTGTTCGCCTTGGCGACCTCGCGGAAGTGGGAGAACAGCCGCTGGCTGTCCTCACCCGCGCCGTCCCAGGAGAACACCACGAACTGGGGCGGTCTCTGACCGGGCTTCAGCCGCTCCGCGCGGGACAGATGGGGCTGCGTGCCGGTGAACGCCGTGGAGCCGTCCCCGATCAGCCGGACCGCGCTCTTGGGCGCCGGGGCACCCTGCGGGCCGGAACCCCCTCCCTCCGGACGGTCGGAGCCGGTCCCGCAGCCGGCGAGTGACAGGGCGCAGACCGCGGCGCCCATGGCGCCCGCGGCGATCCTCTGGGTGGCGGCCATCCCGCCCACCTTCCTTCTCCAGTCGATGAGTCGGCAGCGCGGTCAAGGTCGCACGGGACCGAGAAGGAATTAGTACGACAAGCCGATGAAATGCTCACATCACACTCCGGAGTGATTGCTTAACCCATTTGCCCGGAAAGTCCATGCTTGTCCTTTACTCTGCATTACGATTCGTTTACTGAAAGTTGCTGATCCCGCCGCTGCACGCCGTGACCCACGGCCGCGACCCCCCACCCCGCTTCGGCGGGGGACCCCTTGTCCCCGCGACCGCGCTGCCCCGGAGGAGACGGGAAAACATGTCAGCCAACGTCCCCACCCATGCCTTCGAACCCCACCGACCCGACCCCCACCGAACGAAGCGGGTCCACCCGCCCCACAGTCCGCCGCCCGGCCGGCGCTTCCGGTTCCGTATCGCCGGAGTCGACGTGTCGGCCGCCATCTCCGTCTTCCTGATCGCGCTGCCACTGTCCCTGGGCATCGCCCTCGCCACCGGAGCGCCGCTCCAGGCGGGGCTCGTCGCCGCGGCCGTGGGCGGTCTGGTGGCCGGACGGCTCGGCGGCTCCCCGCTCCAGGTGAGCGGCCCGGCGGCCGGCCTCACGGTCGTCACCGCCGACCTCATCCACCGCTACGGATGGCGTACGACCTGCGCCATCACCGTGCTCGCCGGGCTCGCCCAGCTCGGGCTCGGCTGCCTGCGCGTGGCCCGCTCCGCGCTGGCCGTCAGCCCCGCGATCGTGCACGGCATGCTGGCCGGCATCGGTGTCACCATCGCCGTCGCCCAGTTGCACATCGTGCTCGGCGGCACTCCGCAGAGCGCCGTACTGGACAACCTGCGCGCGCTGCCCGCACAACTGGCCCATCTGCACCCGGCCGCGGTCGCCACCAGCGCGCTCACACTCGCCCTGCTGCTGGCCTGGCCCCGGCTGCCCGGCCGGGCGGGCAACCTGCTGCGCAAGGCACCGGCCGCGCTCGTCGCCGTCGCCGGCGCCACCGCGGCGGCCTCGCTGGTGGGGCTCACCCTGCCCAAGGTCGAGCTGCCCAACTGGAGCAGTCACGCCCTGGCCGGCCTGCCCGAGGGCCCGGTGCTCGGCCTGGTCGCGGCCGTGCTCACCACCACGCTGGTGTGCAGCGTGCAGTCGCTGCTCGGCGCGGTCGCCGTCGACAAGATGGCCGCCGCCCGGCCCGGACTCGCCGCGCGGGTCCCCCGCTCCGACCTGGACCGCGAACTGCTCGGTCAGGGCGCCGCCAACATCGTCTCCGGTGGACTCGGCGGACTGCCCGTCGCGGGCGTGGCCGTGCGCAGCACGGCGAATGTGCACGCCGGTGCCGTCAGCCGGAACTCCACGATGCTGCACGGCGTTCTCGTAGTGATCGCCGCGCTGCTGATGGTCCCGCTCCTGGAGCTCATCCCGCTCGCCTCGCTCGCCGCCCTGGTGATGGCCGTCGGCATCCAGATGGTCTCGCTGAACCACATCCGCACGGTGACCCGCCACCGTGAGGTGCTGGTGTACGTGGTGACCACCCTCGGCGTGGTGGTCTTCGGCGTACTGGAGGGCGTGGCGTTCGGGATCGCCGTGGCCGTCGGCGTCGCCCTGCACCGCCTCACCCGCACCCGGATCACCCATGAAGTGACGGAGGGAGTCCATCACGTACAGGTACGAGGCCAGTTGACCTTCCTCGCGGTGCCACGGCTCAGCCGTGCCCTGCATCTCGTGCCCCAGGGCGCCGACGTCCTCGTCGAGCTGGACGGCTCGTTCATGGACCACGCGGCCTACGAGACCCTGCAGGACTGGCAGAACACCCACACCGCGACAGGTGGCGCCGTCGAGCTGATCGGCCGCCGCTCCGGTGTCCGCATCGCCGAGCCCATGAGGTTCCCCGGTCACCGCGGGGACGGCTGGGCGGACGAGCCGGACCCTGCCGCCGGTTGCCGGTGCAGTCCCTGGACACCGTGGCGCAACCACCAGTGCGAGGTACAGCCGACGCTGCTGGAGGCGCCGACGGGGCCGGACGGCTCCGGTGGCCCGGTGCCTGTCTGGGGCTCGGTGAGTTCGGAGCGCGCCAAGGGCTTCGTGGGCTGGAAGGCGTCGGCGAGCACCGAGCACTCCAAGGTCCTCGCGAGCTCCAGGGCCTCCGCGAGCGCCGGGGGCGCCAAGACCTTCGAGGGCTGGAAGGGCTCCGCAGGCAGGCAGGACTCCCCCGGGCTTGCGGACCGGAGCGATTCCGAGTGCTGGAACAGTTCCGAGAAGTGGAACGGCGATGTGGGACTGGAGGGTTCGGGGGGCCGAGCGAGATCCGTGGGGCTGAAGGGCTCAACGGTCCTGGAGGGCTCCGCAAGCCAGGACGGCTCCGCGCCCCGGGAAAACTCCGGGGGGCCGGAACGCTCCGTGGTCCGCGAGGGTTCCGCAGAGCCGGACGATTTCCGGGGCCGGGACGGCTCCCCGGGCCGGGACGGCTCCCCGGGCCGGGACGGCTCCCCGGGCCGGGACGGCTCCCCGGGCCGGGACGGCTCCGCAGGCCGGGACGGCTCCCCGGGCCGGGACGGCTCCGCAGGCCGGGACGGCTCCGTCGACCGGACGGGCTCGGCGAAGCCGGAGGGCTCGGCGGCCCGAACGTCGGCCGAGGGCTTCACGGGCTCGGACGGCTCCACACACCCGGACGGCCCGACAGTCCGGAGGAGCTCCACAGGCCACGGCCCCACAGTCCGTAAGGGCTCCCGAGGCCCGGACGGTTCCACAGCCCCGGACGGCTCGACAGTCCGGAAGGGCTCGGCAAGCTCGGACGGACCCACAGACCGGAAGGGCTCGACAGTCCCGCACGGCTCCGCAGGCCCGCACGGCTCCGCAGTCCGTAACGGCTCTGCAGGCCCGGACGGCCCCGGAGACCGTGACGGCTCCGCAAACCGGAACGACCTCGCGGGCGCGACGGGTTCCGTCGGCTTGGGCGGCGCCCCAGGCCGAGAGGGCCCCACGAACCCGGACCGCCCCGCAGGCCCAGGAGGCCCCGCAGGCCGGGACGACCGCCCTGTAGGCCGGGACGACCTCGCGGCCGCCATGGGCTCCGTCGGTCTGGGCGGGGCCAAAGCGCCGATGAACCCGGCGGCCCCGGCGGGTTGTGCGAGCGTGTTCGGCCCCAAGGGGACGAAGAGCCCGAAGGGCTCACGGTCCCCGGCCGGCCCACAGGCCTCGTACGGCACCGACGATCCCGACCGGCGCAACACCGCCCCCGACCCCCTCACCGACACCTCCGGCAACCATCAACTGGCCCGAGGCATCAGCGCCTTTCAGAGCAACACGGCCCCGCTGGTCAGGGGCGAGCTGGCGCGGCTGGCCCGTGAGGGGCAGCGGCCCGATCAGCTGTTCCTCACCTGCGCGGACTCCCGCCTGGTCACCTCGATGATCACGTCCAGTGGTCCGGGCGACCTGTTCGTGGTGCGCAACGTCGGCAACCTGGTGCCCCTGCCGGGCGAGGAGAGCGGCGACGACTCGGTCGCGGCGGCCATCGAGTACGCGGTGGACGTATTGAAGGTGCGGTCCATCACCGTGTGCGGCCACTCGGGCTGCGGAGCGATGCAGGCGCTGCTCAACTCCGAGCCGGGCAGCGCCCGCACCCCGCTCAGGCGGTGGCTGCGGCACGGGCAGCCCAGCCTGGAGCGCATCGCCGGTGACGGCCCGTCCTGGCCCCGGCTGGCCGGGCGGCCGCCCGCCGACGTGGCCGAGCAGCTGTGCCTGACCAACGTCGTGCAGCAGCTGGAGCACCTGCGCGCTCACGAGTCGGTGTCCCGGGCACTGCGCGAGGACGCGCTGGAGCTGCACGGGATGTACTTCCACGTCGGGGAGGCACAGTCGTATCTGCTGACCGACACGGCCGACGGGCTCGTGTTCGACACCGTCCGTGCGGCGGGCCTGACCGCCTGAGCGGAGCCCGGACCGCCCCTCCGTGACGTGTGCACGGAGGGGCGGTCCGGGATGTGAGGGCCGCAACACGGCCGCACCACGGCTGAACCGGGTCCTGCCACCGTCCGTGGGTAGGGGGACCGGGTGCCGTCACCGGTCCGGAGCCCGACCCGCCACGCCGGGGTGCGCCATGACCAGCCGCCCGACAGGTCTAAACCAATATTCCGTCGACCCTTGTCATCGGGCCGTCAGGTCTGATGAGCTGTGGCCTGGGACACAACGGACACCCTTCGAGAGGGAGATGTCGTGAGCAACGAGAGCCTGGCCAACCTGCTCAAAGAAGAGCGCAGGTTCGCGCCACCCGCCGACCTGGCCGCGGGCGCCAACGTCACGGCGGAGGCGTACGAACAGGCCCAGGCTGACCGGCTCGGCTTCTGGGCCGAGCAGGCCCGCCGGCTGACCTGGGCCAAGGAGCCGACGCAGACGCTGAACTGGTCGAACCCGCCGTTCGCCAAGTGGTTCGAGGACGGCGAGCTCAACGTCGCGTACAACTGCGTGGACCGCCACGTCGAGGCCGGGCACGGCGACCGCGTGGCCATCCACTTCGAGGGCGAGCCCGGCGACAGCCGCGCCGTCACCTACGCCGAGCTCAAGGACGAGGTCTCCAAGGCCGCCAACGCCCTGCTGGAGCTGGGTGTGCGCAAGGGCGACCGGGTCGCCGTCTACATGCCGATGATCCCCGAGACCGCGGTCGCGATGCTGGCCTGCGCCCGGATCGGCGCCGCGCACTCCGTGGTCTTCGGCGGCTTCTCGGCCGACGCGCTCGCGACCCGTATCCAGGACGCGGACGCCAAGGTCGTCATCACCTCCGACGGCGGCTACCGGCGCGGCAAGCCGTCCGCGCTGAAGCCGGCCGTGGACGAGGCCGCCGAGAAGGCGGGCAACGTCGAGCACGTCCTCGTGGTGCGCCGCACCGGCCAGGAGGTCGCCTGGACCGAGGGCCGCGACGTGTGGTGGCACGAGCTCGTCGACCGTCAGTCGGCCGAGCACACCCCGGAGGCGTTCGGGGCGGAGCACCCGCTGTTCATCCTGTACACCTCCGGCACGACGGGTAAGCCGAAGGGCATCCTGCACACCTCCGGCGGCTATCTCACCCAGACGTCGTACACCCATCACGCGGTCTTCGACCTCAAGCCGGAGACGGACGTGTACTGGTGCACCGCCGACGTCGGCTGGGTCACCGGGCACTCCTACATCGTGTACGGGCCGCTCGCCAACGGCGCGACCCAGGTGATGTACGAGGGCACCCCGGACACCCCGCACCAGGGCCGCTTCTGGGAGATCGTGCAGAAGTACAAGGTCACGATCCTCTACACGGCGCCCACCGCGATCCGTACGTTCATGAAGTGGGGCGACGACATCCCCGCGAAGTTCGACCTCTCCAGCCTGCGCGTGCTGGGTTCGGTCGGTGAGCCGATCAACCCCGAGGCCTGGATCTGGTACCGCAAGCACATCGGCTCCGACCGCACGCCGATCGTGGACACCTGGTGGCAGACCGAGACCGGCGCGATGATGATCTCGCCGCTGCCCGGCGTCACCGAGACCAAGCCCGGTTCGGCGCAGACACCGCTGCCCGGCATCTCCGCCACGGTCGTCGACGACGAGGCGAACGAGGTCCCCGACGGCGGCGGTGGTTACCTCGTCCTGACCGAGCCGTGGCCGTCGATGCTGCGCACGATCTGGGGCGACGACCAGCGGTTCCTCGACACGTACTGGTCGCGCTTCGAGGGCAAGTACTTCGCCGGGGACGGCGCGAAGAAGGACGACGACGGCGACATCTGGCTGCTGGGCCGCGTCGACGACGTCATGCTCGTCTCCGGGCACAACATCTCCACCACCGAGGTCGAGTCCGCGCTCGTCTCCCACCCCTCCGTCGCCGAGGCGGCCGTGGTGGGCGCGGCGGACGAGACGACCGGGCAGGCCATCGTGGCCTTCGTGATCCTGCGGGGCAGCGCGGCGGAGAGCGAGGACCTGGTCGGCGAGTTGCGGGGCCATGTCGCCGCCACGCTCGGGCCGATCGCCAAGCCCCAGCGGATCCTGCCGGTGGCGGAACTGCCGAAGACCCGCTCGGGCAAGATCATGCGCCGTCTGCTGCGCGATGTCGCCGAGAACCGCCAGCTCGGTGACGTGACCACGTTGACCGACTCCACGGTCATGGACCTCATCCAGGCGAAGCTCCCGGCGGCGCCCAGCGAGGACTGAGCCCGCAGCACGGAAACTCGCGAGGGGCATCCGGCGACCGAAGCGCAGCACGCGCGACGGTCGCGCCAGGTGCCCCTTACGCGCGTAATGTGAAGATCACCTGGCCGTCCCGCCGTAGCTTAGCTAGCCTAAGGAACGCGTCAACGATGCGATAATGCTCAAAGGTGCGCCGGGAAGTCTGGTCGGCATGTGATCCGTGCTGCCCATCGACCGGAGGTCCTCCTCGTGACCGCCCCCCGCACCGCCCACAAGGTCTTCGCCCGGCTGTCCCTGCCCGAGCGGAACTTCGTCGCGAACGCGCTGCGCACCGAGACGGTCGGCGGCGTGCTGCTGCTGGTCGCCGCGGTCGTCGCACTGATCTGGGCGAACGTACCCGTGCTGGGGAACAGCTACGAGACCGTGTCGGACTTCCACCTCGGCCCCGGCGTGCTCGGCCTCGACCTCTCCGTGGCGCACTGGGCGGCCGACGGCCTGCTCGCCGTCTTCTTCTTCGTGGCCGGCATCGAACTCAAGCGTGAACTGGTCGCCGGTGATCTGCGCGACCCGAAGGCGGCCGTGCTGCCGGTGGTCGCCGCCCTGTGCGGCATGGCCGCACCGGCGCTGGTCTACCTGCTCACCAACGGTCTCGGCGGTGGCTCACTGGCCGGCTGGGCGGTACCGACCGCGACGGACATCGCCTTCGCGCTCGCCGTGCTCGCCGTCATCGGCACCTCGCTGCCGAGCGCGCTGCGCGCCTTCCTGCTGACGCTCGCCGTCGTGGACGACCTGTTCGCGATCCTGATCATCGCGATCTTCTTCACCGGTTCCCTGAACTTCGCCGCGCTCGGCGGCGCCCTCGCCGGGCTCTGCCTCTTCTGGCTGCTGCTGCGCAAGGGTGTGCGGGGCTGGTACGTCTACGTCCCGCTGGCCCTGGTGATCTGGGCGCTGATGTACAACAGCGGCGTGCACGCCACGATCGCCGGCGTCGCCATGGGCCTGATGCTGCGCTGCACCACCCACGAGGGCGAGGAGCACTCGCCCGGCGAGCGCATCGAGCACCTGGTACGCCCTCTGTCGGCGGGTCTCGCCGTGCCGCTGTTCGCCTTGTTCAGCGCGGGCGTCGCGGTCTCGGGCAGCGTGCTCGGGGACGTGTTCACCAAGCCGGAGACGCTCGGCGTCGTCCTCGGGCTCGTCGTCGGCAAGGCCGTCGGCATCTTCGGCGGCACCTGGCTGACCGCGCGCTTCACCCGGGCCACCCTGAGCGAGGACCTGGAGTGGGCGGACGTCTTCGCCGTCGCCTCGCTCGCCGGCATCGGCTTCACCGTCTCGCTGCTCATCGGGGAGCTGGCGTTCGAGGGCGACGCCGCGCTGACGGACGAGATCAAGGTCGCGGTGCTGGCCGGCTCGGTGACGGCCGCGCTGATCGCGACCGTGCTGCTGAAGATACGGAACGTCAAGTACCGCAGGCTCTGGGAGGACGAGGAGCGCGACGACGACCTCGACGGCATCCCGGACGTCTACGAGGAACACGACCCCGCCTATCACCTGCGGATGGCGGAGATCCACGAGCGCAAGGCCGCCGAGCACCGCCGGCTCGCCGAAGTCAGGGCCGCCGAGCTTGCCGAAGTGGGCGGCGGGGCAGGCGATGAGGGCGACGGTCCGGCATGATCTGACGAGACGGTACAAAAGACGGGACCGTACGCAGTCAGACACCGGCGGACGTACGCGGTCGGACGGCGACGGATCACGTCCGCAGTCAGACAGCGACGGACCCCGTACGCAGCAGTACGCAGAAGAGGGAGACCGCGATGAGCGCACCCGACGGCAGCCCGGTCGGCGCCGAACGCAGCATCGGCCAGCTGTTCGCCTCGGCGACGGCCGACATGTCGGCGCTGGTGCACGACGAGATCGCGCTGGCCAAGGCCCAGCTGAGGCAGGACGTCAAGCGCGGTGCGACGAGCGGCGGCGCGTTCACCGCGGCCGGCGGGCTGCTCCTGTTCTCCCTGCCGATGCTCAACTTCGCGCTGGCGTACGGCATCCGGACCTGGAGCGGCTGGAACCTCGCGGTCTGCTTCCTGCTGTCGTTCGCGGCCAACGTCCTGATCGCCCTCGTGCTGGCGCTGATCGGTGTGGTCTTCGCGAAGAAGGCGAAGAAGAGCAAGGGCCCGCAGAAGGTCGCCGCGTCGGTGAAGGAGTCGGCGGGCGTCCTGCAGAAGGCCAAGCCGCACCCGCGTCCCGAGCGCCCCGAGCGGCCGGCGCTGCCCGCGTCCCCGCGGGACCGCGCACCCGAGGCCATCGAGGCTGTGGCACGCTCGTCGTCATGACGGAACCCGACACCCCTTCGGCGCAGCCCGCCTCGGTCGTCCGGCCGGACGGCCCCTGGACGCACCGGGACGTGGCGGCGAACGGCGCGCGCTTCCACATCGCGGAGCTGGGCGACGGGCCGCTGGTGATGCTGGTGCACGGCTTCCCGCAGTTCTGGTGGACCTGGCGGCACCAGCTGGTCGCGCTCGCCGACGCCGGGTTCCGGGCCGTCGCCATGGACCTCCGGGGCGTCGGCGGCAGCGACCGCACCCCCCGCGGCTACGACCCGGCCAACCTCGCCCTCGACATCACCGGCGTGGTCCGCTCCCTCGGCGAGCCCGACGCGGCGCTGGTCGGGCACGACCTCGGCGGCTATCTGGCCTGGACGGCGGCCGTGATGCGGCCGAAGCTGGTACGCCGTCTGGTGGTGTCGTCGATGCCGCACCCCCGGCGCTGGCGCTCGGCGATGCTGGCCGACGTGCGGCAGACGGCGGCCGGTTCGCACATCTGGGGGTTCCAGCGGCCGTGGATCCCGGAGCGGCAGCTGGTCGCGGACGACGGGGCGCTGGTGGGCCGGCTGATCCGGGACTGGGCCGGTCCGCGGCTGCCGGAGGACGAGGCGGTGCAGACGTACCGGCGGGCGATGTGCATCCCGTCCACGGCGCACTGCTCGGTCGAGCCGTACCGATGGCTGGTCCGCTCGCTGGCGCGGCCCGACGGCGTCCAGTTCTACCGCCGGATGAAGCGCCCGGTCCGGGTTCCGACCCTGCATCTGCACGGCTCCCTCGACCCGGTGATGCGCACCCGCAGCGCGGCCGGTTCCGGCGAGTACGTCGAAGCCCCTTACCGCTGGCGGCTGTTCGACGGTCTCGGTCACTTCCCGCACGAGGAGGACCCGGTGGCGTTCTCCCACGAGCTGATCAGCTGGCTGAAGGACCCCGAACCGGACCGCTGAGCCCGCTCGGCGGGCCCGGGGTCACGCCCGGTACGCGGAGCGGCACACCTGTACGACGAACTGCCAAATGCCCGGCGCATAAGCCAATTGGGCACCCCGGACGCGGTTATGGACCTTGGGACGGGGCAGACGTCGAGGTATGGGCTGGACGCACGACTACAGTGACGCAGCACGCACTCGCCGCTCGGCCAACGGTCCGAGCACCCACCGCCGGGGCACGCCCCAACTGGCGGCCACGGACCCGAGGGTGGGCATCCCGCGCATTCTGCGCCGCCGGGCCCGTTGGGTCTCGGTACGGCTGCGTCATCCGCGCGGCTGATCCCCGAACGGCCCGACGACCGGGCGCCTGCACGGACTACAGGGCGCAGCTGTCGCTGCCCACCTGCTGGTTCGCCGTACGTCCCTTGGTGATGTCCTCGCGGATCTCGTCCACGGTCAGCGCGTATCCCGTCTCGGCGTCGTCGAGCGACTTCGCGAAGACCACGCCGTAGACCTCGCCGTCGGGCGTCAGCAGAGGGCCGCCGGAGTTGCCCTGCCGCACGGTCGCGTACAGGGAGTAGACGTCGCGGCGGACCGTGCCCCGGTGGTAGATGTCCGGGCCGTTCGCCGTGATGCGCCCCCGCACGCGCGCGGAGCGCACGTCGTACGCGCCGTTCTCCGGGAAGCCCGCGACGATCGCGCCGTCCCCGCTCGCCGCGTCGTCGGAGGCGAACTTCAGCACGGGCGCGTCCAGGTCGGGCACGTCGAGTACCGCGATGTCGCGCTGCCAGTCGTACAGGACGACCGTCGCGTCGTAGCGACGGCCCTCTCCGCCTATCTGGACGGTGGGCTCCTCGACGCCGCCCACCACGTGCGCGTTGGTCATCACCCGGCGCTCGCCGAAGACGAAGCCGGTGCCCTCCAGGACCTTGCCGCAACTCTGCGCGGTGCCCATCACCTTGACGATGGAACGCTGCGCGCGGGCGGCGACGGCGCTGCCCGCGAGCGCCGGGTCGGGCGGCTGCACGTCGGTGATGGGCTCGTTGGCGAACGGGCTGAAGACCTGCGGGAAGCCGTTCTGCGCGAGCACGGAGGAGAAGTCCGCGAACCAGGTGTCGGCCTGCGTGGGCAGCGCCCGGGACACGCCGAGCAGCACCTTGGAGCTGCGCACCTCCTTGCCGAGCGTCGGCAGGGTGGTGCCGGCCAGCGCCGAGCCGATCAGCCACGCCACCAGGAGCATGGCGACGACGTTGACGAGGGCGCCGCCGGTCGCGTCCAGGGCGCGGGCCGGGGACCAGGTGATGTACCGGCGCAGCTTGTTGCCCAGATGGGTCGTCAGGGCCTGGCCCACGGAGGCGCAGACGATCACGACGACGACCGCGACGACGGCGGCGGTGGTGCTCACCTCCGCGTTGGCGGTCAGCGCGTCCCAGATGACGGGCAGGAGGTAGACGGCGACGAGGCCGCCGCCGAGGAAGCCGATCACCGACAGGATGCCGACGACGAAGCCCTGGCGGTAGCCCACGATCGCGAACCACACGGCGGCGACCAGCAACAGGATGTCCAGCACGTTCACCGCTTCAAGCCTCGCCTCATCACTCCGCGATCACACCTGCTCGGCCGGGGACCCGGCAACAGCACGAGGTCACCCTGTCATGACCGCCAGTCGAGCGGGACCTGCTTGTCCCGGTCCCACGGTCTCTCCCAGCCCGCGAAGTGCAGCAGCCGGTCGATGATCCCGGCCGTGAAACCCCAGACAAGGGCCGATTCGACCAGAAATGCCGGACCTCGGTGACCGCTGGGATGCAGCGCCATGGCACGGTTGACGGGGTCCGTGAGATCCGCCACGGGGACCGTGAAGACGCGGGCCGTCTCGTTCGGGTCCACGACGCCCACCGGGCTCGGCTTCCGCCACCAGGCCAGCACGGGCGTCACGACGAACTCGCTGACCGGGATGTAGAGCTTGGGCAGCACGCCGAACAGCTGCACACCGGACGGGTCGACACCCGTCTCCTCCTCGGCCTCGCGAAGCGCCGCCCACAGCGGTCCGTCGGCCTTCGGGTCGCCGTCCTCCGGGTCGAGGGCGCCGCCGGGGAAGGAGGGCTGCCCCGCGTGCGAGCGCAGCGAACTGGCCCGCTCCATCAGCAGCAGCTCGGGGCCGCGCGCGCCCTCGCCGAACAAAATGAGGACGGCCGACTGGCGGCCCCCGCCGTCCTTCGGCGGCAGGAAGCGGCTCAGCTGGCGCGGCTCGACCGTCTCGACGGCGCGCACCACGGGGTCCAGCCACTCGGGCAGCCCGTCCCTGCTGAGCGCCACCGAGCCGCCTCGGGTCTCACTCGCCCGTGTCATCGCCACCCCCGTCGTCCTGATGGTCCAACGCGGCACGGCACCGAGATCGTTCCGGGGCGGGGCGTACGCGTCACTGCTCGTGTCATCCGGACCCCAGCGGCGGCGCCGGCTTGCCCCCCGCGTCCAGATAGGCCTGCGGCGGCTTCAGGCGCTGGCCGGGGAAGCCGCCCTTCTCGTACTTCAGCAGCTTCTTCGCCTTCTCGGGGTCCGTCTCGCCCTCGCCGTACGCCGGGCAGAGCTCGGCGATGGGGCAGGCGCCGCAGGCGGGCTTGCGGGCGTGGCAGATACGGCGGCCGTGCCAGATGACGTGGTGCGAGAGGTCGGTCCAGTCGCTCTTCGGGAACAGCGCGCCGACGGCGGCCTCGATCTTGTCGGGGTCGGTCTCCTCGGTCCACCGCCAGCGCCGCACCAGCCGCTGGAAGTGCGTGTCGACGGTGATGCCGGGGCGCCCGAAGGCGTTGCCCAGCACGACGAACGCGGTCTTGCGGCCCACGCCGGGCAGCTTGACGAGGTCTTCGAGCCGGCCGGGGACCTCGCCGCCGAAGTCCTCGGTGAGGGCTTTGGACAGCCCCATCACCGACTTGGTCTTGGCCCGGAAGAAGCCGCATGGCCGCAGGATCTCCTCGACCACCTCGGGGTCGGCGGCGGCCAGGTCCTCGGGGGTGGGGTACTTCGCGAACAGGGAGGGGGTGGTCTGGTTGACGCGAAGGTCGGTGGTCTGGGCCGAGAGGACCGTGGCGACCAGGAGCTGGAAGGGGTTGTCGAAGTCGAGTTCCGGGTGGGCGTACGGATAGACCTCGGCGAGTTCGCGGTTGATCCGGCGGGCCCGGCGGACCAGGGCGGTACGGGACTCGCCGCCCGGCGCCCGCGCGGTGGTCACCGTCCTGGCGGGCGCGGCCTTCTTCACGGAGGCCGAGGTCCGCTCGGGGGCCACGGCGGGCTTCCCGCGTCCGAGGGTGGCCTTCTTGACGGGGCCGGTGCCCGCGGCGGTCGCCTCCTTCGCGGGACGGGTGCTCCTGGCGGCCGCTTTCTTGGCGGGACCCGCGCTCTTGGCGGGACCCGCGCTCTTGGCGGTCGCTTTCTCGGCGGTCGTTTTCCTGGCCGAGGCGGCGCTCTTCGCGGCGGCCTTCTTCGCTGCGGCCTTCTTCGCGGGAGCCTTCTTCGCAGGGGTGGGCTTCTCAGCCGGTGCCTTCTTCGCGGCTGCCGCCTTGCGCGGGGCGGCCTTCTTCGCGGAGCCGGTCTTCTTCGCGGAGGCACCCTGCTCAGAGGTGGCCCCCGCGGCCGGCCCGGTCTCCTTGGACACCACCCGTTCTGCCGCCTTTGCCGCTTTCTCTCCGCCGCCGGAATCCTGTTCGCCCACAGCGGAATCTCGACGTACAACCACCCGCGCAGCCCCCTAGGCCTGTGCTCTCACCGGTGTTTTGGACACCCGGCCAGCCTAAGCCCCGGCACCGACATCCGCCCCGGACCCTGAAGATCAGCGCCCAATTGGACCCCTGCCGCTTACCACTGGACCCCGGTGCGGCATCCTTGTGACAGATCACACTGTTTGGACGGTCCGGCAAAATGGGCACCAGGGTGCCTTGGAACACCGGGGGAGAAAGATCCCCTGAGCAGGTCGACAAGGAGAGAACTCGTGGACGACGTTCTGCGGCGCAATCCGCTCTTCGCGGCGCTCGACGATGAGCAGGCCGCGGAGCTGCGCGCCTCCATGAGTGAGGTGACCCTCGCGCGAGGTGACTCCCTGTTCCACGAGGGCGACCCCGGCGACCGCCTCTACGTGGTCACCGAGGGCAAGGTGAAGCTGCACCGCACGTCGCCCGACGGCCGCGAGAACATGCTCGCCGTGGTCGGTCCCGGCGAGCTCATCGGTGAGCTGTCGCTGTTCGACCCGGGTCCGCGGACGGCGACCGCCACCGCGCTGACCGAGGTCAAGATGCTCGGGCTCGGCCACGGTGACCTCCAGCCCTGGCTCAACGCCCGCCCCGAGGTCGCCACCGCGCTGCTGCGTGCCGTCGCGCGGCGCCTGCGCAAGACCAACGACGCGATGTCCGACCTCGTCTTCTCGGACGTGCCCGGCCGTGTCGCGCGCGCCCTGCTGGACCTGTCCCGCCGGTTCGGCGTGCAGTCCGAGGAGGGCATCCACGTCGTCCACGACCTCACGCAGGAGGAGCTGGCCCAGCTGGTCGGCGCGTCCCGCGAGACGGTCAACAAGGCCCTGGCCGACTTCGCCCAGCGCGGCTGGCTGCGGCTGGAGGCGCGTGCGGTGATCCTCCTGGACGTGGAGCGCCTCGCGAAGCGCTCGCGCTGAGGACTGCCGGGACCGAGGACCGGCACCGCGTTGACGACACCCCCGAAGGGCATCGACCCCGAGGGCCTGCTGATGCGTGAGGGCTCGCTCGCGCGCGTCCAGGCCCCGTTCCGTCCCGTCGTGGCCGCCGCCCGCGACCGGTTGCCGGACGTGTTCGGCGAACGGCTGCACAGCGCCTACCTCTACGGCTCGATCCCGCGCGGCACCGCGCGCGTGGGGCGCAGCGACCTGGATCTGCTGCTCGCGCTGCGGGACGAGCCCGGCGACGCGGACCGGGAGGACGCCCGTGCCCTCGGGGAGGCGCTGGACGGCGAGTTCCCCGAGATCGACGGGGTCGGGACGCTCCTGTACGGCCGCGCGCGGCTGCTGAGCGACCTGGAGAGGCACGACCTGGGATGGTTCGTCGCCTGCCTCTGCACCCCGCTCACCGGTCCGGACCTCGCCGCGCTCCTGCCGCGTTACCGGCCCGACGGCCTCCTCGCGCGCGAGACCAACGGCGACCTGGCCCTGCTGCTGCCCCGCTGGCGTGAGCGGATCGCCGGCGCCCCGGACAGCGACGCCGGCCGGCGGCCTCTCGTGCGGTTCATGTCACGGCACCTGGTGCGCACGGGGTTCACGCTCGTGATGCCCCGCTGGGGAGGCTGGACCAGCGATCTGGCGGAGATGGCCTCGGTCTTCGGCGCGTACCACCCCCTGCGCGCCGGGCAGATGCGCGCGGCCGCCGTCCTCGGTCACGAGCCGACCGGCGATCCCGCCGTCCTGAAGGCATACGTCGACGACCTCGGGCCCTGGCTCGCCGAGGAGTACGCGCGCGTGCACGGGGTCAAGGCGCCGAGGCCCTGCTGAGCGGGCGCCGGCCCTCGTTCACCGCGATGCGTGCCAGCTTCGTCAGCATCATGCCGTTGCGGACCTTGACGACGTAGTCCACGGGCAGTCCGTGCATCCGGATGCCGGGACCCCGCAGGGGGTGCCAGTCGATGGTGAGGAGGGTCGCGTCGCCCCAGGGGAGCAGGGTCATGGCGATGCGGGCCGCGCCGAACGGGTCCGCCCGCGCCTCCAGTTCGAGGCGGCGCTCCGGTTCGCAGATCCGCACGACGCAGGTGTCGTCGAGGGTCAGGGCTCCGACGCCGACGCGGACCTGGAGGCGGGCGCCCACCTCGGGCCAGTGCGCGTCCGCCGCGAGGATCCGCTGGGTGCCCGTCACCCACTCCCCGTAGCGGCGGCCGTCGGCCAGCAGGCTCCAGACCTCCGACGGCGAGGTGAGGATCAGACGGCGGTTACGGGCCACGCCGGCCACGCTCCTTCCGAAGGACGCAGGACATGTCCTCCAGCGTGCGGGCGGCGCCGCGGTGGCGCACCTCGGCCTCAGATGAGGCCGTGCTCCACCAGGTAGTCCAGCTGGGCCCGCACCGACAGCTCCGCCGCCGGCCACAGGGTGCGGTCCACGTCGGCGTACACATGGGCCACGATCTCGGACGGCGTCCGGAAGCCGTCCTCGACGGCCGTCTCGACCTGGGCGAGCCGGTTGGCGCGATGGGCGAGGTAGTACTCCACCGCGCCCTGGGCGTCCTCCAGGACCGGTCCGTGGCCCGGGAGGACGGTGTGGACGCCGTCGTCGACCGTGAGGGACCTCAGGCGCCGCAGGGTGTCCAGATAGTCGCCCAGGCGGCCGTCCGGGTGCGCCACGACCGTCGTACCGCGTCCCAGCACGGTGTCGCCCGTCAGCACCGCCCGGTCGGCCGGGAGGTGGAAGCTCAGCGAGTCCGCGGTGTGGCCGGGCGTCGGCACGACCCGCAGCTCCAGGCCGCCGGCCCTGACCACGTCGCCCGCGCCGAGCCCCTCGTCGCCCAGCCGGAGCGCGGGGTCGAGCGCCCGCACCTTGGTGCCGGTCAGCTCGGCGAAGCGGGCGGCGCCGGCCGCGTGGTCCGGGTGACCGTGGGTCAGCAGGGTCAGGGCGACGCGCTTGCCGGCCCGTTCGGCGGTCTCGACGACGGTACGCAGGTGTCCCTCGTCCAGCGGGCCCGGGTCGACCACGACGGCCACCGCCGAGCCGGGCTCGGACAGCAGCCAGGTGTTGGTGCCGTCCAGGGTCATCGCGGAGGGGTTGGGCGCGAGGACGTTGACCGCGCGCGGGGTGGCGGGTCCGCTCAGGACCCCGCCCCGGGGCCGGCCGGGCAGCGCGCTTGCGTCCGTCATGCGGGGGCTCCCCCGGTCGGGATGTGCTTGGTGAACTCGTCGTGGCCCGGCCAGGAGAGCACGAGCTCGTCGCCCTCCAGACGGGCCTGTGCGAGGACGGGAGTCAGATCGCGGCCCGGGGCCGCCCCGAGCGCCTGTTCGGCGGCCCCGTACGCCGTCAGCTGCCGCAGCGTCGCGATGGTGGGCGGCATCATCAGCAGTTCGCCCTTGTCGTACGACGCCGCCGCCTCGGCCGGCCGGATCCACACCGTGCGGTCCGCCTCCGTGGAGGCGTTGCGCGTGCGCTGCCCCTCGGGGAGGGCGGCGACGAAGAACCAGGTGTCGTAGCGGCGGGCCTCGAACTCCGGGGTGATCCAGCGCGTCCAGGCGCCCAGGAGGTCGGAGCGCAGCACCAGGCCGCGGCGGTCCAGGAACTCCGCGAAGGAGAGGTCGCGCGCGACCAGGGCGGCGCGGTCCGCCTCCCAGTCCGGCCCGGTGGTGTCGCCGACGACCGAGTCGGCGTCCGGCCCGGCCAGCAGGACGCCTGCCTCCTCGTACGTCTCGCGCACGGCCGCGCAGACGATCGCCTGGGCGGCCGCCTCGTCGACGCCGAGGCGGTCCGCCCACCACGCGCGCGTGGGGCCCGCCCAGCGGACGTGACGGTCGTCGTCCCGTGGGTCGACGCCGCCACCCGGGTAGGCGTAGGCGCCCGCCGCGAACGCCATGGAGGCGCGGCGGCGCAGCATGTGGACGACGGGGCCGGAGCCCGTGTCCTTGAGGAGCATGACCGTGGCCGCGCGCTTGGGGGTCACCGGCGTCAGCGTGCCCGCCGCCAGCGCGCGGATCCGGTCCGGCCACTCCGGGGGGTACCACTGACCGTTCGCCATGGGCGCGAGGCTATCCCGTGGTGAGCGGATGTTCGAGAGGCAGTGATCACCTCGACGGGCGCCGCCCGCTACGGCTGGACGAGCTCCACCTGGATCTCGACCTCGACCGGCGCGTCCAGCGGCAGCACCGCCACGCCCACCGCGCTGCGCGCGTGCACGCCCTTCTCGCCGAGGACCTCGCCGAGCAGCTCGCTCGCGCCGTTGACGACGCCGGGCTGGCCGGTGAAGTCGGCGGCGGAGGCGACGAAGCCCACGACCTTCACCACACGCGCGATCCGGTCCAGGTCGCCGGCGACGGACTTGACGGCCGCCAGCGCGTTCAGGGCGCAGACGCGGGCGAGGTCCTTGGCCTCCTCCGCGGTGACCTCCGCACCGACCTTGCCGGTGACCGGAAGCTTGCCCTCCACCATCGGGAGCTGGCCCGAGGTGTACACGTAGGGCCCGCTCCGCACGGCCGGCTGGTAGGCGGCCAGCGGCGGCACGACCGCCGGCAGCGTCAGGCCGAGCTCCGTGAGCTTCGCCTCGACCGCGCTCACGCCTGCTTCTCGCGCTTCAGGTAGGCCACCAGCTGCTCGGGGTTGTTCGGCCCGGGCACGACCTGGACGAGCTCCCAGCCGTCCTCGCCCCAGGTGTCCAGAATCTGCTTCGTGGCGTGGACGAGCAGCGGCACGGTTGCGTATTCCCACTTGGTCATGGGGCCGACTGTATCCGCTGGCGGCGGCTGCCTTCGCGGCCGTCCGGGGTGAGGGTTGTCCACAGGCCGCCGGTTGCTTTTCGCGCGAACTGGTTACGCTCGAAGACGTGAGCAGGCTCCAGGTCGTCAGCGGCAAGGGCGGGACCGGCAAGACGACGGTCGCCGCCGCCCTAGCGTTGGCTCTGGCCACCGAGGGGAAGCGGACGCTTCTCGTCGAGGTCGAGGGCCGACAAGGCATCGCACAGCTCTTCGAGACGGAGGCGCTGCCCTATGAGGAACGCAAGATCGCCGTCGCCCCCGGCGGCGGCGAGGTGTTCGCCCTCGCCATAGATCCCGAACTGGCCCTTCTGGACTACCTCCAGATGTTCTACAAGCTGGGCAGCGCCGGCCGGGCCCTGAAGAAGCTCGGCGCGATCGACTTCGCCACCACCATCGCGCCCGGTCTGCGGGACGTGCTGCTGACCGGCAAGGCGTGCGAGGCGGTCCGGCGCAAGGACCGGGCCGGACGGTTCGTCTACGACTACGTCGTGATGGACGCGCCGCCCACGGGCCGGATCACCCGCTTCCTCAACGTCAACGACGAGGTCGCGGGCCTCGCGAAGATCGGCCCGATACACAATCAGGCGCAGGCCGTGATGCGGGTGCTGAAGTCCCGGGAGACCGCCGTGCACCTGGTGGCCCTCCTGGAGGAGATGCCCGTCCAGGAGACCGCGGACGGCATCGCCGAGCTGCGCGCGGCGCAGCTGCCGGTCGGCCGGGTGATCGTGAACATGGTGCGGCCCGAGGTGCTGGACGCGGCCGACCTGGACCTCGTACGGACGCTGCCGCGCGCCGATGTCGCGCGGTCGCTGTCGGCCGCGGGGCTCGGCGGGGCGCGCCGCGGGCAGAACGCCGAGAAGCTGGTCGACCCGCTGGTGACGCAGGCCGAGGAGTACGGCGAGCGGTATCTGCTGGAGCACGAACAGCGTGCCGTCCTCGCGGAGCTGGGCCTGCCCCTGCACGAACTGCCGCTGCTCGCCGAGGGCATGGACCTGGCGGGCCTGTACGAACTGGCCACCGAGCTGCGGAAGCAGGACCTCTCATGAGTCCGAACCCCCCGCCGGCGCACCACCGGCTGTCCCCCGCGCCCGTGCTCGACGTCGATCCGCTGCTGGACGATCCGGACACCCGCATCGTGGTGTGCTGCGGATCGGGCGGGGTCGGCAAGACCACCACGGCCGCGGCGCTCGGCCTGCGGGCCGCCGAGCGCGGCCGCAAGGTCGTCGTACTGACCATCGACCCGGCGCGGCGGCTCGCGCAGTCCATGGGGATCGACTCGCTGGACAACACCCCGCGCCGGGTCAAGGGCGTCGAGGGCGACGGCGAGCTGCACGCGATGATGCTCGACATGAAGCGCACCTTCGACGAGATCGTCGAGGCGCACGCGGACCGCGAGCGGGCCGCCACGATCCTGGGCAACCCCTTCTACCAGTCGCTCTCCGCGGGCTTCGCCGGCACGCAGGAGTACATGGCGATGGAGAAGCTGGGCCAGCTGCGGGCCCGGGACGAGTGGGACCTGATCGTCGTCGACACCCCGCCCTCGCGCTCCGCGCTCGACTTCCTGGACGCGCCCAAGCGGCTCGGCTCCTTCCTGGACGGGCGGCTGATCCGGCTGCTGACGGCCCCGGCGAAGCTGGGCGGCCGGGCGGGAATGAAGTTCCTGAACGTCGGGATGTCGATGATGACCGGCACGCTCGGCAAGCTGCTGGGCGGTCAGCTGCTCAAGGACGTCCAGACGTTCGTGTCCGCGATGGACACCACCTTCGGCGGGTTTCGCACGCGCGCGGACGCCACGTACAAGCTGCTCCAGGCGCCCGGGACGGCGTTCCTGGTCGTGGCGGCACCGGAGCGGGACGCGCTGCGGGAGGCCGCGTACTTCGTGAAGCGGCTGGCCGCCGAGGACATGCCGCTGGCCGGACTGGTGCTCAACCGCGTCCACGGCAGCGGCGCCGACCGGCTGTCGGCCGAGCGGGCGCTCGCCGCCGCGGAAAATCTTGAAGAGCCCGGCATTGTGGATCAGGGGGGCGGGAAAGCTGGACTTCGTAACTCTCCCGACATGTATGGCAGTTCAGATGCACCCGCTTCCGAGGCACCGGCTCGCACCGAGGACTCCCCCACCGCCACGGACGAGGACGACTCCCCCGTCGTCACGGACGAGCTCACCTCGCAGCGCCCCGTCGACCAGCTCACCGCCGGCCTCCTGAGGCTGCACGCGGAACGTATGCAACTCATCGCGCGCGAGCAGCGCACGCGTGACCGCTTCACCTCGCTGCACCCCGAGGTGGCGGTGGTCGAAGTGGCCGCGCTGCCGGGCGACGTGCACGACCTCACGGGACTGCGGAACATCGGCGAACGGCTCGCGGCCCATCGGCCGGAGCTGCCCGTCGAGGACGTCTGAGGGCGGGCTCCCCACGGGGGTCCCGCGGTTCCCGGCCGCGTCGCGGCCGGCCTCGTGACGCCCAGCCCTGCGACAGGCGCTCACGCGCGCGAGCGCGCCCGCCGGGCTCAGTGACGCCGAGCCGTGACCCGCAGGCCCGCGACGCTCGGCTTCGTGACGCCGAGTCTCCGTCGCGGCCGGCCCGGTGGTGTTCGGCCCTGCGACCGCGCTCTCGCGAGAGTGAGCGTCCGCGCTCAGTCTCGCGACTCCGAGCCATGGCGCTCAGCCCCGTGACCTCGGCCTCGCGACGCCGAGCATTGGCGCTCAGCCCCGTGACCTCGGCCTCGCGACGCCGAGCATTGGCGCTCAGCCCCGTGACCTCGGCTTCGTGGTGCCGAGTCTTCGTCGCGCCCGGCCTGTGGGGCCGAACCCGTTCGTGACCAGCACCGTGACGCCGAACCCCGCCGCGACCAGCCTCGGGACACTCAGCCCCGTGGTACCGAGCCTCGTAGCGAACAGCCCGTGACGCCGAACCCCGTCGCGACCAATGCCGTCGCGCTCAGGCCCGTGACGCTCAGGCCTGTCGCACTCAGCCCACCGCTGCGAAGTTCTCGTACACCTCGTCGTCGTCGAGGGGTACCAGGCCGGCACCCCGCTCGTACTCCGTCCGCGCGGTCTCCAGGAGCCGGCGCCAGGAGGTGACGGTCGGGCGCCTGCGCAGCAGTGCGCGGCGCTCGCGCTCGGTCATTCCTCCCCACACGCCGAACTCGACGCGGTTGTCCAGCGCGTCGGCCAGGCATTCCGTGCGTACCGGACATCCGGTGCACACCGCCTTGGCCCTGTTCTGCGCTGCTCCCTGAACGAACAGTTCATCCGGATCGGTAGTGCGGCAGGCCGCCTGCGCACTCCAGTCGGTTACCCAGCCCATACCGGCGCCGTCCTCTCCCGAATCGAGGCTCCCCCACGGCGGCAGCGGCATATTCACCGCCGCCAGTTGAGGACGTTACGGAAGGTGGGCACGGCGCAACACCCCCAGCGGGCCCAATCTTGAATGGCCCGAACGGACTATGCGTAAGCGGCAGATCACCCGGGGGAGTGAGCCTGCGACATGCGCGACAATCCCGACAATTAGGGATGGTTCAGTTGCGTCACAACGGACGCCAAGTGACACACAAGGCCGATTCGGGCACGCCCCCAACACGCCTCGACGAAAAAGGCCGAGGGGATCCGGAACGATTCGGGGTCGCCGGACGTATTGATACGTAGCCCTACTGCTGTGACAGTTGAGAGCAGCTTAGGCCAAGGCATATACGCGTGTCCGGCGAATGAGAACGTAGGCTGCCCTCATGCCAAAGAAGCGCTCGGGCGGTGGTCTGTCGCCAACGCAACAGGCCGCCAAGTTCCTCGGTGTCAGTGTGCTCGCGGGAGCCGTCATGGCCGGCATCGCGCTGCCCGCCGTCGGCGCGCTGGGCCTCGCCGCGAAGGGATCGGTGGAGAGCTTCGACGAGCTCCCCGCCAACATGCGGACCCCACCGCTCAGCCAGCGGACCACCATCCTCGACGCGCGCGGCGACGACATCGCCACGGTCTACTCGCGCGACCGCACGGTGGTCGAGCTCAAGGACATCTCGCCGTTCATGCAGAAGGCGATCGTCGCGATCGAGGACTCGCGCTTCTACCAGCACGGCGCGGTCGACCTCAAGGGCGTCCTGCGCGCGCTGAACCGCAACGCGCAGAGCGGCGGCGTCGCCGAGGGCGCGTCCACCCTCACCCAGCAGTACGTGAAGAACGTCTTCGTGGAGGAGGCCGGCGACGACCCGACGAAGGTCGCGCAGGCCACCCAGCAGACCCTGGGCCGCAAGATCCGCGAACTGAAGTACGCGATCCAGGTCGAGGAAGAGCTCGGCAAGAAGAAGATCCTCGAGAACTACCTGAACATCACCTTCTTCGGCCAGCAGGCCTACGGCGTCGAGGCCGCCTCGCAGCGCTACTTCTCCAAGTCCGCCAAGGACCTCTCCCTGGCGGAGGCCGCGCTCCTCGCGGGCATCGTCCAGTCGCCCAGCCGGTACGACCCGGTCAACGACGAGGCGGAGGCCACCAAGCGGCGCAACATCGTCCTGCAGCGCATGGCGGAGGTCGGCGACATCTCGCAGGCCGACGCCGACAAGGCCATGCAGGTGCCGCTGGAGCTGAAGGTCAGCCGGCCGCAGAACGGATGCATCACCGCCGTCAAGGGCGCCAGCTTCTTCTGCAAGTACGTCGAGAAGGTCTTCCTCAACGACCCGGTCTTCGGCAAGACCAAGGAGGAGCGGGCGCGGCTCTGGAACCAGGGCGGCCTGACGATCAAGACCACCCTCGACCCGCAGGCCCAGCAGTCGGTCCAGGACTCGCTCGCCGACCACGTCAACAAGGACGACCAGATCGCCGCGGCGACCACGCTGGTCGAACCGGGCACCGGCAAGATCCTCGGCATGGGCCAGTCGAAGCCGTACGGCTACAACAAGAACGAGACGGAGTACAACTACTCCGTCGACTCCGCCTGGGGCGGCTCGAACTACGGCTTCCCGACCGGTTCGACGTTCAAGCCGTTCGTCGCGGCGGCCGCCCTGGAGCAGGGCCGGCCCGCCACGCAGGAGTACTCGTCGCCGTACGACATGGAGTACCCGAGCCCGGTCCAGACGTGTTCCGGCAAGCCGTGGGTGAACACCGGCCCGAACAAGGCGACCGTCGAGAACGAGGACGAGTCCGAGGTGGGGCCGTACCGGCTGAAGGAGGCCACGGCCAAGTCGGTCAACACCTACTTCGTGCAGATGATCTCGGACATCGGCATGTGCCCGGTCGTGAAGATGACCGACAACCTGCACGTCGTGCAGGGCAACGGCGACAAGCTGCCCGAGGTCCCCGCGATCGCCCTCGGCTCCAAGGGCATCTCCCCGCTGACGATGGCGAGCGCGTACGCCGCCTTCGCCTCGCGCGGTACGTACTGCACGCCGATCGCGATCGAGTCGATCAGCCAGAAGATCGGCAACGAGGAGAAGTCGCTCAAGGTCCCGAAGACGACCTGCTCGCGAGCCATGTCCGAGAAGACCGCCGACACCATCAACGAACTGCTGGGTGGCGTGATCGACTCCGGTACGGGCCAGGAGGCCGGCCTCACCGACCGCGACAGCGCCGGAAAGACGGGTACGACGGACGAGCGCAGGAACGCCTGGTTCGTCGGCTACACGCCCAACCTCGCGGGCGCGGTCTGGGTCGGCAGCGCCACCCAGCAGGTGGAGATGGAGAACATCACCATCGGCGGCGTCTACCACGACAAGGTCTACGGCGGCCGCGTCCCCGGCCCGATCTGGCGCGACGCGATGACCGGCGCGCTGGTCGGCAAGGAGGCGGCGACCTTTAACCACGTCGACATCCCGGACGTCGACAAGGACCGCGACCGCGACGAGGGTGACGGCGGCCGTGGCCGCGGTGACGGCAACAACGACAACGGCAACGGCGACGACCAGGGCGGCCTCATCGAGGGCCTGATCAACGGGGGCACCGGCGGCGGCCCGGACCCCAAGCCGTCCTTCTCCTTCCCCGAGGGCTGGATCCAGGGCGGGGACAACGGCGGGGACAACGGCAACGGCAACGGCGGCAACTGGCCGTGAGGCAGGCCGGCCGGCGGTAGGCGGTGATACGGCGATGGGGGCGCCCCTGTGAAAGGGGCGCCCCCATCGCCGTACCGGGAGTGACGGGCAGTGGGCCGCGGCCTCGGAGGGCGGCGTCGGCCCGCCGCGCCGAAAGGCGGGGCTCGGCCCGCAGTCTCGGAGGCGGGGCGGCCGCCGCCCCGGAAGGGCGCTCCGCTTCGCCGCCCCGGAGCGTGGGTTCAGCGGGTGGCCCCGTGGCCCCGAGGGCCGGTTGGGGTCGCGGCCCCTGAGGCTGGTTCAGCTCGCCGCCCCTCGGAAGGCGGGCCTCATGGGGAGAGCAGGGCTCTGCCCGCGCCCTCGGAGGGCGCGTTCGGGCCGCGCCCTGAGGCGGGTTGAGGCCGCGACCCAGGGGCGGGTTGGGCCATCGCGCCGGAAGGCGGGCTCAGCCTGCGAGGAACTTCTTCACCGCCGCCGCGACACGCCCGCCCTCCGCCTGGCCGGCGACCTTGGGGTTCACGATCTTCATGATCGCGCCCATGGCGCGCGGCCCCTCCGCGCCGGCGGCCTTGGCCTCCTCGACCGCCTGGGCGACGATCGCGTTCAGCTCGTCGTCGGACATCTGCCGGGGCAGGTACGTGGCGAGCACCTCGCCCTCCGCCTTCTCCCGCTCGGCCGACTCCGCGCGACCACCCTGGGCGAAGGCGTCCGCGGCCTCGCGCCGCTTCTTCGCCTCCTTGGTGATCACCTTCAGGACCTCGTCGTCGGAGAGCTCGCGCTTCTCCTTGCCCGCGACCTCCTCCTTCTGGATCGCGGCGAGCGTCAGCCGGAGCGTCGAGGAGCGGAGCTCGTCGCGCTCCTTGATCGCGGTGTTGAGGTCTTCCTGCAGCTTCGACTTGAGCGTGGTCATGACGTCGATTGTCGCAGGTGTGCGCAGCCGGACGCCCGTTGATTTAAGGGGCGGTCGGACGCGGGCGCCCGAAGGGGTCTGACACGATGGTCGTATGCGCGCGCGATACGGAGTACCCCTCGGCATCACGGCGGTCGCGGCCGCCGGTCTCGTCTACTCGGCCGGGTTCGAGGCCCGTTCCTTTCGTCTGCGACGGGTGACCGTCCCCGTGCTGCCCGCGGGCATGCACCCGATGCGCCTCCTTCACGTCTCCGACATCCACATGGTCCGCGGCCAGCGCAAGAAGCAGCGCTGGCTGCGCTCCCTGGCAGGCCTGCGCCCCGACTTCGTGATCAACACAGGCGACAACCTCTCCGACCCCGAGGGCGTGCCGGAGGTGCTGGACGCGCTGGGCCCGCTGATGGAGTTCCCGGGCGCCTATGTCTTCGGCTCCAACGACTACTACGGCCCCAAGCTGCGCAACCCCGCCCGCTACCTGTTCGAGAAGGCCCAGGGCCGGCACGGACTGAACGGCAACGCGCCGGCGGTCGGCGTCGTCCACAACCCGTGGGAGGACCTGCGGGACGCCTTCGACGCGGCGGGCTGGCTGAACCTGACGAACACCCGGGGCATGCTCAAGGTCGACGGCGCCTCGGTGGAGATGACCGGCGTGGACGACCCGCACATCAAGCGGGACCGCTACGTGCAGGTGGCGGGCGGCCCGTCGGCCGACGCGGACTTCTCGATGGGTGTGGTGCACGCGCCGTACCTGCGCAGCCTCGACTCCTTCACCGCCGACGGCTACCCCCTGATCCTGGCCGGCCACACCCACGGCGGCCAGCTGTGCATCCCCTTCTACGGCGCCCTCGTCACCAACTGCGACCTGGACACGGAGCGGGTCAAGGGCCTTTCGACGCACACGTCGGAGGGCCGGACGTCGTACATGCACGTGTCGGCGGGGTGCGGGGCGAACCGGTACACGCCGGTCCGGTTCGCCTGCCCGCCGGAGGCGACGTTGCTGACGCTGGTGGGGCGGGAGTAACGGCAGGTCGTCCCTGTTGCCGGTGGGGTCGGGCAGGCCCCGGCACGATTTCGCGGCATGACCTCCAGGCCGGCCCCCAGCCGTCACCCACACAGCCCACCCACCATGCCCCATTTGCCCCACATGTCTAGCGTGAGGGCATGACCGCCCCGATACCCAGGGACATCCCGGACCTCCCCGCGATCCCCGGCATCCCCGCGCTGCTGCCCTCGCCGGTCCCCGCCACCGCGGTGGTACCCCCCGTACGCCGCCCCCTGATCGCCGTCTTCCGCCTCCTCACCGCGCTGACGGCGTTGGCGGCGGTCACGATCTTCCTGGTCCTCGGCAGCCCGGTGCGCGCGCTGAGCCATTTCACGGTCCAGAGCAGCATCCTGCTGGCCCTGGTCCTCGCGGCCTCGGCCCGCCGGGCATGGACGGCGCGCCGCCCACTGCGTTCCTCACTCACGGGCGCGGCGCTCCTCTACGTGGTGGTCGCGGCCCTGGTCCACCATCTCCTCCTGCCGCACGCCGCGCCCACCTACACGATGGCCGGCACGACGACAGCGGGGACGACACCGGCACTCCTCCAGACGATCGCCGATCACGCCCTCCACACGGCGGTCCCGATCGCGGCGGTCCTGGACTGGCTGCTCCTCACGCCCTCCGGCCGCCTGCACCTCCGCCAGGCCAGCGGCTGGCTGCTGTACCCCATGGCCTACCTGGCCTTCACCTTCTTCCGGGGCGAGTACCTGCTCCCCGGCACGCCGGGCCGCTACCTCTACCCGTTCCTCGACGTCGACCACCACGGATACAAGAGCGTCCTCGGCAACGCCCTGCTCCTGGGCCTGGCCATCTACGCCCTGGCCGTCCTCCTGGTCGCCCTGGACCACGCCCGCCCGAACCCGGTCCGCCACCACGGCAAAACCGGATTTCGTCTCCAGCCACCAGTGGGCTAAAGTAAACGTCGTCGCCGCGACAGCAGCGACATCGGGGTGTAGCGCAGCTTGGCAGCGCGCTTCGTTCGGGACGAAGAGGTCGTGGGTTCAAATCCCGCCACCCCGACGCTGGTCAGAGGGCCAATCGCATGATCGCGATTGGCCCTTTGTCGTGCTCGGGGGGCCAAACAGGGGGCCAAACGAATTTGATCAGGCCACCGCGTTGCCCTCTTCCTCGCCCTCCGTGTCCTCCCCTTCCTGATCTTCGGCGAAGATGTCATCCATTGCTTCGGCACCCTGCGTGATCACGGGCCGGAGCTGCTTGCGGTAGACCGCCTCTGTGGTCGCCTGACTGCTGTGACCGACCAAGAGCGCGATCCGTTCCAGGGGAATCCCGTGGTCTGAGAGCAGGGACACGAAGCTGTGCCGGAGCTCCCGGGGCGTCCACTCAGGCTTCAGTCCGGCCTTCTTCACGATGGCCTTGAAGTCTCGCCGAACGTTGGCCGCGTCAAGCGGCTCGCCGCTCCGAGTCGTAAAGACGCGGCCCGTCGGACTCCACTCCTTCCCCTTCGATGCCCGCTCCTGCTTCTGCCATCGCATGTGCTCTTCGAGGACGTCGACCACCTGCCTCGGCAGAGCGATGGTCCGGCGGCTCTTCCGGGTCTTGGTCTCGCCGTGCTTGCGCACCGAACGCCACACCGCGACGTGAGGCGGGATGCCGTCCGTCGTCTCAAGGAAGACGTGATCCCAGGTGAGGGGCCGCGCCTCTTCCGTGCGCACACCGCTGAGGAGCGAGAGCACGAGGTAGGCGTACAGCCGAGACGGACGCGCGGCAGTGAGCACGGCTTTCGCCTGCTCCAAGTTCAGTGCCTTGCTCGGCCGGCCGGGGCGCCCCTCCGGTGCGGTGACGAGTAGGGCGACGTTCCGCGCGGCCTTGTCCCTGCGCTGAGCGTGCGCGATGGAGCGGCGCAGGATAGCGAGCAGGTCACGCAGGCTTCGCGTCGCGAGGAATTCGGCCCTGTCGTCCAACCAGTCGTCGACGTCGTCCGCGCTGAGTTCCTTCAGCTTGGCCTTGCCGATGAATGGGATCAGGTGCTTGTTCGACATCGAGCGGTTCTTGCCGATGGTGCCCTTCTCGTCACGCCCCTTGAGCCCGCGCTCCAACCAGTCGTTCACCGCGTCGGCCACGGTGTAGTTGGCCGGAGCCTTGACTCCGGTCTGAATCTCCTTCTTCAAGTCCCGGATCTTCTGGCGTACTTCGGTCTTCGTCTTGCCGTACACCTTCGGTCGACGACGCTTGCCGTTCGGGCCGTGTCCCAAGGAGACGGCCCCCACGAAACTCTTCTTGGCCGGGTCCCAGTAGATGGTGTCCGCACCATGGCCAGCCCTTTGGGCGCGCTTCGGGGTGTCAGTCATGCTCTGTCGTGCCTCCATAGGACAGGGCCGCGCCCTGAAGGACGCGGCCCTGTGGAACTCGGGTGGTGGGAAGTTCAGGCGGTGGCTTCTGCCTCGCGCTTGAGGAGTTCGACGTACCGCTCGATGTACTCCGGCGGCACGAGACGGCGACGGCCGATGCGGACGGTCTTGAGTCGTCCGAGGCGTATCTCCTCGTAGACCATCGAGCGTCCGATCCTGAGAGCCTTGGCCGCCTCTTCGGGTCGGTAGAGGAGCTGTTCGGCAGGTTCAGCAACGGTGGCCATGCGGCGGTGCCTCCTCGGCAGGGTTCCGGGGGCGGTGGCCCCCTTCCTGTCAGGTCCGCTACTTCCGCTACCTCCGCTACCGCCCTGGTCAGGGGCGTGATCCAGGTAGCGGATAGGGGTAGCGGTAGCGGATGGAGCCGCTACCGGCCCCGGGTTCGTGGCCGCGGGGCGGGTAGCGGATGGGGAGTTGCGGTAGCGGATGCGGAGCGGCTTGCCGCTACCCGGAAACCGCCTCTGAGCTGCCCGGTAGCGGAGGTAGCGGAAGTAGCGCACTTTCCGCGGGGGGTGGGCAGTAGCGCTGCCACGCGTCGTGAAGGTCGCTCGCGTAGTAGCCCTTCATGACGCTGCCTCCGGCCTTGATGTTGCGGGCCGCGATGGGGGTGTTGTCCGCGGTCATGTACTCCCGCAGCATCCGAGAAAGCCCGCGGGCATCGAGCGGCTTGCCGCTCATGTCCGCCCACGGTGCCTCTTCGAGGCTGTGCAGCCTGTCGAGGATGGCGACGGTGGGCAGGCGGTCGATGCCGTTGAACACGTAGTCGCGCAGGTCCGTGAGCAGGCGGATACCGATGCTGCCCTTATCGCTGGTCTTGGCCGCGTTCACCAGCTCGATGCATGCGGTGCGGGCCCGCTCCGGCCACGCGCCGCCCGCGGCATCCGCGATGGCGAGCAGGGGCTCCCACACGTCCGCGGGCCGGTCGCTGATTCCCTCCGGCAGCGCCGGGAACACTCCGTCGACCAGGTGGCGAACGGATTGTGCCCATGCGGCGAGCCGGTCGCGCAGCGCGTGTCCTTCCTTCTCGTGGATGCGCTGACGGAACGGCTCGACACGCTCGTTGGGAGCGCGACGGCGCATGCGGACGATGACCGAGCGGGTCAGGATCGTGTCCGGCAGCGAGCCGAGACCGGCGACCGCGACCCCGCAGAACGACGGGAACTCCTGCACCTGCTGATTGGAGCCGTCGCCGACACACCGCCACATAACGCCGGAGCGGCGGTGCCCAGCGTTCAGGAACCCCCGAAGCTGTTCGTTCTCTCCGGCCTTGGGACCGAAGACGGTGTCAATCTCGTCGAAGAGAATGGTGGGCCGTCCCTCCATCCCGGACACGGCCCGGAAGAGCGCGGACGCGGAAGCGTTGACCGCGACCATCGGTTGCGGCACCAGGGTTTCCACGATCTCCAGCGCACGGGACTTGCCCGAGCCCGGCTCTGGCGACAGGAACGCGAGCCGCGGTGTGGAGTCGAAGCAGTCGAGCAGGTGCGCGTGTGCGTCCCACAGCGTCACGGCAACGTACGCGGCTTCGAGAGGGAAGATGTTGAAGCGTCGGTGGAAGGCTTCCACCTCGTCGAGCAGTGCGGAGCCGTCCATGGCGGGTGCCGGCGGGTTGGCGCTCATGCCGCCTGCCTCCCTTCCTGGTTGGTGCGGAGCGGGCATACGTCGCGGTGGGCGGTGTGGTCTTCGATCAGGGCGAGCACCTTCGTGTGGCCGACGGCGCTGCGGTCCCGGCCGCACAGGCACTTCGAGGTGGCGGTAGGCACGGCGCCGCGCGGTGCGCAGATGCACAGCCACGCAATCGGGTACCGGCCGTCGCCCCGGTGCGGGTCAGGACGAAGACCAGTTCGGACGCCCTTGCGGGCGGCGCCTTTCGGCTCGCCCACGGCCGCACCGGGCACGGCTTGTGCGGCGGCGCCCGGACCGGGCGGGGTGGGTGGAAGGCTCTTCAGTGCGGGGCGGGGCGGGGTGCTCATGCCGCCCTCCCCTTACCGTTGCGGGCAACCGACCAGTTCAGACCGCTGCGAATGGTCGCTTCACACGACCGCGGTGACAGACCGGTCTGCTCCCCCGCCCACTGAAGAGCCTCCTCGACCTGCCCCCTGGGAAGGTCGCCCCACGCGATGAACCGCCCCAGGGCTCGCGCCGCCCGCAGCAACGTGGCGTTGCGCTCGCCCTCCGGGGCCTGCCTTACAGACGCGGTTTCCGCGTTCAAGCCCGCTGCGGCGTAGCTGGACGCCCGTACGGACGACGGTGCAGCCGTTAGTGCCCGCGAAGCCTGACGAACCGTCAGGCGGGCGTACAGCCATTCCGGCAATGGTGCGGGCGGCATGTCGTTGACGACCGCGTAGACGCCCGTGGGGGTGATGCTGCCGGGGGCGACGACGTAGCCACCCCACGCGCGGGTGTCGATGCGCTTGCCGAGCCGTCCGGCCGTGTTGCCGAGCCGGGCACCAGGCGGGGCGGTGAAGTACAGGTGGACCCCACCGCTCGCGGTCCGCACCGTGCGGGTGGTAGGCACGGTCTGCCCGGCGCGCTCGCAGAGCGCCGTGAAGGTCGTCACGCCGTTAGGCGTGTCCGTGCTGCTCTTGCGCTTGGGCATGTCGAGGTCGACGACGACCAGCCCGGACGGGCCGGTCGCGATGCCGACGTTGAACGGCAAGTCGCCCCACGCGCGGCGGACGCGGTCCGGGTCGATGGTGGCGCGCTCTTCCCACTTGCGGTGACCGCCGGCGCAGTCCCCGATGCCGGGGCAGACGTCCTCACCGTGCAGGGCCGGACGCTTGTCGCCAGGACGCAGCGGGAGGACGGCCCACCCGCGCTCCGCGGCGTCCAGTGCGGCGAACAGGAGGTGACGGTTCATGCTGCGGCCATCCCTTCCAGGGCGAGGAACTGAGTGGCGATCCACTGCGAGTAGGCCGGGGGTACGGCCTTGTGGGCTTCGAGGTTGGTCATCCAGGTGCAGCCCATCGCGTCCGCGTACGCGCGCTCGCCCTTGTGCTCGAAGGCGAGCAGGTCTTTGCGGTGCCAGCACGGCGGGACCAAGTCCCCACCCCCGCCCCACGACGTCTCGAACGCGCGGTGGCGGCGGACACTGAGGCCGAACTGAGTACCGCACAGCAGGTAGTCCGGCCGGAGCGGCGCCTCGGGGACGTTCTCGATGACCCACGGCAGTCCGGACGCGTGAAGTCGTTCGCGGCCGGGTGTCAGGAGGTCGGGGTGGTTGTTCCGGCTCCCCCGCCACGCGGTCACCTTGGCGAAGTGCTCGCAGGGCCAAGAGGCGTGGACCAGGTCGAAGCCGTCCAGGGAGAAGGTGAGGGCGTCGGCCTGGTGGAAGGTGAAGGGGTAGTTCGGCTGCGGGCGGATGTCGACACCGACGACGTCGAACCCGGCGAGGTAGTAGCCCATGGACAGGCCCCCGGCGCCGCAACACAGATCCAGCACCCGCAGCCCGTTGGGCCGCCGCAGCGGCAGCACGCGCGCGGTCATGCGGCCACCGCCTCAGCGGTCAGGCTGGCGAGCGCGTGGGTGCCGAGCCACTGCGTGTAGGCCGGGGGTACGCACTCACGGATGCCGTCGCGGTTCATCCACGGCACATCCATCACGCGGCGGGCGTGGTCGACGCCGGAGAAGTTGCCGACGAACTGCCCGAATTGACCGGGCGGGATGGGGCGGCCCATCTTCGCCTGCGGCACCAGGTGCGCGGGGTGCGCGTGCTCAGGAAGGGTGAAGCCGCCGGTCTCGAAGTACCGGTGCCGGTACGTCTCCAGCCCGAACATCGTCCCGCACAGCATCACCGGGCCGTGCAGCTTCGGCAGGGCGCCGCGGACGTTCTCGATCACCCACGGGCGGCCGGTGGACTCCAGCGCGGCGCGGGTGGGTCCGATCAGGTCCGGGTGAGCGTTGCCGCGGATGCGCTGGCACTCGCTGTCGTGCTGGCACGGCGGGGAGGCGTGGATGAAGTCGAATTCCGCACCATGCTCGCTGATGAACGCCACCGCTTCGGCCTGGATGAAGGTGAAGGGGTAACGGGACTGCGGGGCGATGTCGACGCCCACGACGTCGAAGCCGGCCAGGCGGTAGCCCATGCCGGCGCCACCCTGGCAGCAGAAGGTGTCAAGCACGCGCGGCCGACGTCGGCCGCCCCTCATCTGGGTGGCATGGGCCGGATGGCCCTCGCCGAATGCACGACGTTGGGTCATGCTGGAGGTCTCCTTGTTCTGTTGGAGGGACAGGAGAACCGGGGCGGGCGCAGGCTTGTGGTGAGACGGCGCCCGCCTCGGGCGTAGCTAGCCGTGGAAGTGATTGCGCTTGAAGACGGCCTTGCGGATGTTGACCGTGGTCCCGCTGCCGTGGCCGCTCGCGCTGAAGACCTGTACGGCGACCCAGCCGCCGAAGAAGACGGCGGCGAGGGTGATGAGCTGAGTGATGAGCGCGGTCAGAGCGGTGATGAACGCGGTCAGCAGGAACAGTCCGCCGCAGACGGCACCGAACCCGATGCCCCCGAGGGCGATGTTCACCGCCGCGCGGGAGACGGGCGGCTTGGCCGCGACGGGTTCAGGCTTGGCGGGTTCGAGGGCGTAGCCGGTGACGACGCGACCGTCCGGCAGGACGACACTCGTCACCGACGGGATGGCGCCCGGCTGTACCGGTACGACCGGCGCCGACGGCACCGGGGCGAGCGGAGTGGGCCGGTGGACTTCCACGGCCGCTTCACGACGGCCGGGTACGAGGTTGGCGTGCTCGTGCACAGCGAGCCTCCTTCAGTTCCCGAGGGCGGACAGGGCGTCGGCGGACGCCTGCACGACATCGTGGATGGGCTCGTACGCGCCGGTCCCGGCGGCGAAGAACCCGAACAGGAACAGGACGATGGCCGCACCGCCTCCGGCGGACTTGGTCTTGACGGCGAGGGCGGACGCGGCGCCGAACAGCAGCACGGCGGAGATGTTCAGGATCATCGGGAGCCTTCCGGTCAGGGGGTGTCGGTGCCCGCGCGGTAGATGCGGGCCCAGCGGTTGTAGAGCCAGCGGCCGACGCGTATGCGCTTGCCGGTGGCCTTGCAGCGGCGGCAGTCCTTGCCGCGCTTCATGCGGCCCTTGCGGTCGGTCTTCATCGCGAAGCCCCAGCCGGAGCACTTGCGGCAGTTGCCGAACGGCGAGGCAGCACACACAGCGACATAACACAGCGTTACACCCAGGATCAGGGTGATAGCGAGCAGGACAGGGGTCATGACGGGCCCTTCCAGGCGGGTTTCAGGGGTTTCCGCAGGTGGGCCGCTATCCGCTAGCGGCCTGATCAGAGGCAGTTTGGGGCGCTAGCGGGGCCGCTAACGTTAGCGGGGGCTGCCGCTAGCGCTAGCGGCCCCGGACACTCAGCCCGCGTCCCGCTTTCCGTCACGCTCCGCAATCGCGGCGACGATGTGGGAGCGGTCAATACCGCGCCGGTTGACGACCTTGCCCTTGACGCGGCGGCCCACCTGGATGGTGGACACACCGTGCGGCTTGAGCGCGGCGGCGAGCCCTTCGGGGTCCCAGCCGTCGTAGACCTCTTCGCGCAGCTCTGCGAGCCGGGCAACGACGGTTTCGGACCACACCTTGGGCTCATCGGCCGGCACAACGGCGAGGATGTCGCGCAGCAGGTCATACGCGCTGGTGACCGGCTCGGGTGCCTCCCCGAGCGCGTGCCCGGACAGGGTGCCCGCTTCCTCGCGCAGGCGGCGAGCGCGGGCTCCGACGTCTTCGGCGGCACGGCCGTCGATGTAGATGGCGCGCACGATCCGGGCGTCCGAGCCTTCACCGACGAAGTAGTGAATGCCCTTGTCACCCCAGGCGAACATGGTCGCCCGCACGCCCCGCTTGTAGGCGGACGTGCCAAGCACCATGTCGTTTTCGAGCTGGCCCATGACCTTCAGGCACCAACGGGCCGACGCGTTCGCGCTGATGCCCGTGGGTAGCGCCTTGGCGTCCGGGCGCTGCGTGGCGAGCAGCAGCACTATGCCGGTGGCCGGACCGCGCTTGACCAGGTCGGTTGCGATCTCCTCGAACTCCTTGGCGTGCTCGGGGTGCTCGAACAGCACCTGGCACTCATCCACTCCGATCACGATCGGGTGCAGACCCAGGGAGCGCTTGTCAGCGAGAGTGCTGGTCACCTTCGACTCCGGGCAGACATCCCGCGGAAGCGAGCGGATCACCTTGGTGCGGCGTCGCAGTTCCTCGCGCAGTGCCCGGAAGTCGTTCAGGCAGTACTCGATGGACTCGTCGTCGTCACCCGCGGCGTGGCGGTGGGAGACGGCGTCGCCGACCGGGTCCAAGTCGCCCGTGCCCTTCATGTCGTAGGTGTGCAGCTCCGCCCGCGGGTCCAGCGCGGCGATGAGCAGCAGCAACCTGAGCAGGAAGGTCTTACCCATGCGCGGGATGGCGCCGATGACGCCCGCGATGTACATCAGCGTCGCTTCGACCCAGCGTCCGCGCTGGTCGGTGCCGTAGGCGACCGGCTTGAACAGGTCGACCGAACCCGACTTGAGCAACGGCCACTTGGGCTGCTTGGCGCGGGACATGTCCTGATCCCCCACCCACAGCACGAGGTGACCGGTGTGCTCATCCGGTACCGCCTCGGGCCACACACACCCGAGAGGGCGGCGCAGGCCGGAGGCCAGCCGGTCGCGACGCTCGATGACGTCGGTCACCGTGACGCCGTACGGGAGATTGCCCTCCGCTCGCCATCCGGGGCCATCACGGGTGATCGGGGCAGTGAACTCGAACCCGTCGCGCCCCTTGGCCTGCGCCTGGTTGATGGCGGGGATGCCCAGAGCACCCAGCGCCCGCAGCACGATGTCACTGGTGAGCTTGACCGCCTTGGGCAGTTCCACCGCGCGGTGGATGACCGGGGCATCCGCGCGGCGTCCGGCGAACCCGAGCGCCATCACGACCGCGCTCACGGACACCGCCTGAAGCCAGTCGGGGGCGAGCACGTAGATGGCGAGCGCGGAGCCGAGCCCGACGAACATGGCGAGCACGGCCACGAGGGTGCGCAGTCGGACCCGTCCATCGCGCTGACGCGACAGCTTCAGGTACTCCGCAGCGTCCTCACGACGGACCGCAGCGAGTCGGACCGGTTCGCCCTCACGGTCGGCCACCCACCGCATCGTGCCGCCCACGAATCGGGCGGCGCCGGTCGGGGCTTGCAGGGCGAGGCGGGCGGCGTAGACCGGGGCACGCAGCGCGTGATACCCGGCAGCGTGGGCGTAGTGGCGAGCCACCCACGCCGTGGCGGTCCGCAGCTCCGCCACCGACCGCAGCCACACGGGAACGACCGCACGGCGCTGTGCCCCGAGCAGCCGACCGAGGTAGCCCGGACCGGTGGCCGTCGGGGTCGGCAGGTCGACCATCACGCGCGCGGTCGGGTCGCCCGACTCAGCACCCGACCGCGCGGTCTCGGAGTCGGCCGACGGGTCAGAGTCGGGTCGGGCGGTCGGGTCGGCCGACTCCGATCGGGCCGACCGCGCCTTGTCGAGGTCGACTACCTCGCCCCCGGAGTCGGCGCTCATCTCCGCTTCGAGTCGGTTGAACAGCTCGTTGTGGTCGTCAGGGTGCTTCACTGACAGTCCCTTCCAATGGGAGGAAAGGCGGGGTTCGGCCGTCGCTGTAGGAGGTGGGCGGACGGACCCCGCCGGATCGTGACGTGCAGGTCAGGCGGCGCGCTGTTCCTCGGGGTAGGCGCAGGGCACGCACATGCCGAGCGACGTGGG
Source organism: Streptomyces sp. NPDC089424 (assembly GCF_044749345.1). Lineage (NCBI taxonomy): Bacteria > Bacillati > Actinomycetota > Actinomycetes > Kitasatosporales > Streptomycetaceae > Streptomyces > Streptomyces sp. NPDC089424. The sequence continues at coordinate 499,893 of NZ_JBIVHU010000004.1, read as the reverse complement.
GATGACGTATCCGGCGTCCTGTCGGCACGCGGGGCACGTGCGGCGGGCACGGTTCGCCTTGGCGAGCGCGGCCCACTTGCCCGGCGTCATCGGCCGGACGGGCTTGGCGCGGTCGACGTGGTAGAGATAGGCGACCAGCGGGCCGCGCCGGTAGCGCGGGCGCATGATCTGCGCCGCGATGGACTGCCCACCGGGCCGTAAGCCGCGCGCCCGTAACTGCCGCTTGGTGGCGAGCCCGTCGGGCGCACAGCGCCACGGATAGGTGGGCAGTCCGTGCCTCGCGCCAGTCGGGTCGAAGCACTTGGCGAACATCAGGCGGCCTCAGCCGTCGTGCCGTCGCTCTCCGCGTCGTCCACGGAGTGCAGCGGACGACCGTCGGCGCGCTCCGCCTTCAACTGTTCCCGCAGCTTGCGGGCGTTGGCCTGCGAGACATGCAGCGTGGTGCGCAGACGGTCTGCGGTCAGCTCCGCCTCGGTCCACTCTGCGGTGACCGTGCGCGCCTCGGTCAGCGCCTCCTCGAAGGTGCGCTGTGTCTTGGCCTTGCCCTTGACGGGTGTCTGGCGGCGCGGGCGCGACTTGGAGTCGACCGGTGCCGGCGGATTGTCCGCCGGGGGCGGTACGGGCGCCTCCTGCTCGGCAGCGGGGGCCAGGTCGCCCATGCGCAGCATCACGCGCTCGCGCCGCGGGGTCTTCGAGCGCCACTTGCGGCCGTAGCGCTCGCGCAGGTCCGCGCGGGCCAACTGCCGTTCCTTCTCTCGTGCCAGCGCTTCGGAGTAGGAGGTGACCTCCCACAGCGTCATGCGGCGCCACAGCGCGAAGGTGGAGGGGAAGGCGAGCAGCCAGCGGGAGAACCGGATCTTCTCCATGCGCCGACCAGTGGCCGCGCCGATCCGCACGGCGTAGATGTGCGCGCCGATCTCGGAGAACACCACCCACAGCAGCGGCATCGTGCCGTGGGCGACTTTGGCCCACATGCCCTGTCCGGCGGCGATGTTCAGCCCGCAGGTGATCAGGGTGAGCACCCACGGCACGAATCGCACCCACGCGAGCGCCATGTCCATCCGGATCAACAGCAGGTTGGCGACGGTGAACACCGGGATGGCCACGTCGATCCCAACCGGCAGCATCCACGGAACGTGGAAGCCCCATCGGGCAGCAGCGGCCGACACGGCGTCAAAGGAAGAGATCAGACCGAGCGCGCCGACGCCGGCCGCGGCGAGCGCGCCAACTCCGGCGAGCCCCATCTCCGGCTTCGTCAGCGGCGGCACCCCGGACGCAGGCGCCTCGGGAGCGGGGTTGGTCGTCATGCCGCTACCCCCTTACGTGCCGCGCGGCGGCGCCGGGCGGGGCGGGCCAGGGGGATGACGTCGACCAGGTCCGGGTTCTCCTCGATGACCTGCGCGGCGATGCGAATCAGGTCGTCGGGAAGGTCGGGGTTGTCGGCGAGAATGTCGCGCGCCGCGTCCTCGCGGGCCGCGCGCTCTTCGTCCGTCTCGCCCTCGACCCCGAGCCACAGCTCAACCGGGGTGCCGAGCGCCAGCTCCGCGAAGTCCTCCGCAGAGATGGCCTGTTGGCGGCCGATGTACGTACGCATGACAGCTCCTGAAATGGGAGGGACATGGAGCCGGCGAGCCGCAGGCGTGTTGGTGAGACGGCGGCTGCTCCGGAAGAACCCGAACCGCAGTGCGGCAAGGGAAAATGCCCCGACCGGGAGTCGAACCCGGCCTACGACCATCGGGGCGGCAGTACATGTCTCCTTCATCGCGACCGCGCTCCCGTGTCAGGTAGAGCTGTCCGGCCTCGAAGTAGGCGTATGGAGACGTGACCTTTCGGTCTAAGCCCTCCGGTTAATGACAAGGCGCCGGGTCGCCTCCCCCCGTCCGATGCGGGGCTCCTGATCGTGCGGTCTTGCAGGTCAAGCACTTGCAGACACAGCCGGCCAAGCCCTTTCGGGCTCGTCGTACTGATGCGTGACAGCATGTACTAGCACGTACCACTGCGCAAGAGGGTCGCGGAGATTCGTGCTAGGTCGTACTAGGGGTGGGTACGCTCGATGGCGTGATGAGCGCTGAAATCTCGAAAGACGACCCCAGACCGGAGTCCGAGCAGGCGGCCGACATCCTGCGGCAAGAGATCCTGCGTGGCGACATCAAGCCAGGGGCCCACGTGGGCTCCGTGCGAGACTTGGCTACGCGCTTCAAGATCTCGGGAATGACAGTGCAGCGCGCCCTTACGATCCTCCGCGAGGACGGGCTCATCCTGACCACGTCGCGCGGCAGCTACGCCCGGGACCCGGAGCAGGCCACCGAAGCCAGCGAAGCTGACGCGGGTGTCGACCTTCCCGAAGTCCTGCGTCAGCTCGAACATCTCACCTCCCAAGTCTCGGAACTCCGCGGCAGGCTCGAAGCGCTCGAAAGCCGCTCCGTGCCGGGTGGTGCGTGATCTGCAACCAGCATGCAGCGAACGGGAGTTGAGAGATAAGTGACAGCCAGGGGACGGAAGATCGGAGTAGGGGACATGTCCGGTGACACCCGCCTGTCACCTTCCCTGTCCCCCCGGCTCACGCGCGAGACTCGGAGCAGGCACTCGGAGGAGGGCGCATGACCGACGACAGGCCCGCATGGGCGCGGCGCATCGCGGCTGAACGAATGGCGCGCGACTGGTCGCAACGTGACGCAGTCAGGGCTCTGCGGGCGCACGCTCCCACGGAGCTGCCCGCGGAAGAGAGCATGATTCGCCAGTGGAAGCGCTGGGAGTCCGGCCAGACACCGAACGACTTCTATCAACCGATCATCGCGGCCCTCTTCGGCACGGTGACGCGCGCGCTCTTCCCGGCACCTGCGCGACGGGACGGAGACAAGGAGATCCTGGCAGCATCCGGCATGGAGACGCTGGAGATCGTGAGTCGTCTCAACCGGTCCGACGTCGACAACGCCACGCTCGACGCCTTGCGGATCACGACGGACCGGCTCGCTTCGGAGTACCCATTCATGCCGAGTGAGCAGCTTCTTATCGAGGGCCGGCAGTGGCTTCGCCGAGTCGTTGAACTTCACACGAAGAGCCTCACGCTCGCGCAGCACCGGGAAGTGCTCGCGCTATCTGGCTGGCTCGCACTACTGGTCGGCTGTGTCGAGTACGACACAGGCGACCGCCACGCTGCCGAGTCGACGCGCCGCGCCGCTCTCTCCCTCGCAACTGAAGCAGACACCGCAGAGGTGGCCGGGTGGGCGCACGAGATGCGGGCATGGTTTGCGCTCACTACCGGCGACTACCGCGGCGTCATCGCGGCCGCGCAGGCCGGAGCGGATACCGCGCAGCACCACGGTGTGGCAGTACAGCTTGCCGCACAGGAAGCCAAAGCGTGGGCACGGCTCGGGGACCGCCGACAGGTTGAGGTAGCCCTCGACAAGGGACGGCGGATACTCGAAGGGATGCCGTACCCGGAGAACCTTGACAACCACTTCGTCGTGGACCCGGCCAAATTCGACTTCTACGCGATGGACTGCTACCGCCTGGTCGGCGAGGACAAGCTTGCTCGCACGCTCGCCGAAGAGGTGCTGAGGGCGGGAACAGACTTCGACGGAACCGAGCGCTCACCAATGCGCAACGCGGAAGCGCGGGTCACCCTTGGGGTTACGGCAGCGCGTGAGGGCGACCTGGAGCAGGCACTCATCATGGGGGAGCGGGCGCTCGAAGGAGACCGCCAGTCGGTTCCATCCCTCATCATGACTAGCCGCGAACTTGCTGCCGAGATGAAGCGCCGTTACAGCTCAGAGCCTGCGGCACAGAACTACCTAAACCGACTGCATTCCCTCGGACAAGAGAAGCCCGGATTCCTGCCACAGTAGCCTGATCAGGAGTAACGCCCCAGACCCGCCCGCAAATAAGTGAAGCTTACTCTCATGCCGTCACAAACGCCGACTTCAAGCACCCTCGGTCGGCTTATCCTGTCCGCCGAGCAGAGATGAAACGATCAACCCCAAACCCTTCGCCATACGCACTGGAACCGCGTTACCGATCTGCCGTTCGATGGACCCATAGTCGCCAACGAACGTGTAGGCGAGTGGGAAAGTTTGAAATACCGCAGCCTCTCTCAAAGTGAGACCGCGGTCTTCCTCTGGATGAACAAAGGTGCCACACGCAGGAGTGGTACAGCGCGTCGTCATCGTGGGAGCCGGCTCCGCTAGCTTCACGCGTCCATAAGACGCGGCTGCGGATCGGCGAGACTTCATATTCTTGTGGCAATCAAGCTGATGCTCCGGAGGCAGATCAAACCTGTTACCGTTTATCGGAATTGCCTTTATCCTCGCCAGAACGGCGGGATTGCTCTGACGATGCACATCAAGCGGATCATCACTTCGCTTATATCGTTCAAGATGCCGAAGCGCACTTCCCGCATTTCGGCGAGATCTATCAAACTTCGAGGGAAGCAACGAAAGCAAGTCATCGGGAAATTCGGTAGCAGGAACAGACTTCGAGAGGCCAACCAAGATATACCGTTTCCGACGCTGAGGGACGCCGAATTCTTCAGCGTTCATCCTTACACCATGGAAGCGGTATCCGATATCCTCCAAGCTCTTGACCAGCTCGACCAAACGCCTGTCTTTCTGAAGTCCTGGAACGTTCTCCAACAAGAGGGCTTTGGGCTTCATTTCGACGACGAAGCGTCGCACATCCAGGACCAGGTTATTCCTCTCCTCATCGACCTCCCCCTTAGCGAGCGTGGAGAAGCCCTGACAGGGAGGGCACGCTTTCAGCAGGTCCAGCTCCCCCACCTTCAAGCCGAGGTCGAGCCTAAGTTTCCGCGGGTCCACCAACCGCACGTCCTGTTCCAGCAACAGGACACGACGATGGTTGCGGCGGTACGAACGGGCGGCGTCACGATCGTTCTCGACGGCGGCAAGCACACGGAACCCGGCATCCCTGAGCCCCTGCGTCGCTCCCCCGGCCCCGGCGAAGAGGTCTACGGCGCTAAGTCTCGACATGGCGTGATCGTACCTGTCGGCGACACGACTGGTCGTCAACTAGTAGCGAGAAGTTACTAGATGCTTCAAACTGCCCCTAGAAGCGTCAGGACAGATGTCGCGTAGCCACGGAGCGCCAGGCGGCAGCAGACGCGTCGACAGGGGGCGGAACGTGACAGGGCAGGCAGACGAGGGCAACTTGCACAACGACGATCCTGATGCACTGTTCCCAGTGTCGGCATCTGACACCGGGACGTCCGCAGACAGCACGGCGCCAGACAACGAGCATCTGGACCCGTACATCATGCGTATCAGCCGGCTAACGGTCGATAAGCTCGGAATAAAGATGTACGACCGAGTGTCGGCAGTCCTCGCGGAGCTGATCGCAAACGCGTACGATGCCGACGCAGAATCCGTCACTGTGACTTTGCCATGGGGCACGTTTCTTGCAGCCCGACCCGGCGACCCTCAAATCACGGGCTACGAGGTGACGATTACCGACAACGGTCACGGCATGACGCCGGAAGAGGTAAATCGTCACTATCTCACCGTCGGCTCTGACCGTCGCCAGCGCTTCAACAAGGATCGCTCACGCGACAAGGATCGCCCCGTGATGGGGAGGAAAGGGATTGGGAAACTCGCACCATTCGGCATTTGCAATACAGTCGAGGTGCTTACGGCAGGCGGCGAGCCAACCGAAAACGGCTACAGGGTTGCTCATCTGATCCTATCCCTGCCGGATATCCTCGCAGATACGAATGATGCATACTTCCCCACTCCAGGGGATCAGAACGGCACCTGGTCCGACAGCAGTGGAACTACGATAAAGCTGCGCGACTTCCAGCGGAAGCGAGTTCCTAGCGGCGAAGAGCTGGATCGGCAGCTCTCCGCCCGGTTTGGATTGTCCAGGGAGGACTGGAACGTTCGGATCGTGAACAGTCACCCTGAATCTGCTCACGAGTCCTTCTCTCTGGGCGAGCTGAACATCGACATCCTTGAGGGAACGAAGGTCGATATCAGCGATCGTGCCGTAGTGACCGAATCTGGCGCGATGCTCCCTGTCAAGGGATGGCTAGCCTATTCTCGCCGCCCTTACAAGGATCCGGCAATGGCAGGCGTCCGCATCTACGCTCGCGGCAAGATTGTTGCTCAAACGCGAGACTTCGGTATCCACTCTGGCTTCACTGGAGAATTCAAGATCCGGTCGTATCTTGTCGGCGAGATCCACGCCGAATGGCTGGATGACCATGAAGATCTGATTCGTTCGGACAGGCAAGACATCATATGGAGCTCCGAGCTCGGTGAGGCACTGAGCCGTTGGGGCCAGAAGGCGATTAAGGAATTGGCCGCCCGGGGGGAAACGGCAGTGTCACGCGAGGCATGGCAGGAGTTCAAAGAGGTCTCCCGCCTCCCCGAGCGCCTTGAAGAGGCTGCACCCGGTGATGGCAAGTTCCAGACATCTGTCACTGAGGCCGCTCGGCTTTTGGTCGTCAACAAGGATCGCGAATCTTTGTCCGACCCGGATCATGTCGAAAGGATCGTTCGCCTCGCGTGGTCGATCGGGCCTCACAAGACCCTATTGGATGCGCTACATGGGGTCGCCGAGACGACGGACAACACGTTTGACGCTGTAGTGGGACTCTTCGATAAAGCCCGCGTGGCGGAGATGTACTCACTAGGGCAAGTGGCCGCCGAACGGGTCGCCGTAGTGCAACGGCTCCAAGAGTTCACTTCTGACGGAGACACGCACGAAGCTCGCCTGCAGAAACTAATCGAGCAGGCACCCTGGCTTTTGGCGCCTGAATGGACTCCGCTCGGCATGAATGAGACGCTCCAACGCGTCCGAGAGAGTTTTGGTGCGTGGTACAAGAAGAAGTACGGTGAGGAGATTGTCACTACGGCAATCAACCGTGCAAACAAGCGCCCGGACTTCGTCCTGCTCCACGAGGCCGGGACGCTGTGGATCGTCGAGATCAAACGCATGGACTACCATCTGACCGATACCGAATATGAGCGAGCCTTCAACTATCTAGTCGACCTTGAAGAGTTCCTTGAGAAGAACCCCACCATCGGAGCCGAGTTTAGGTACTGTCGACTGACGTTTGTCGTTGACCACGTGGACAAGCTGAAGCGGACCAATCTGTCTTCGATGGACAATGACGTGCGCATCGACCGTCGCGGGTGGCATGAAATATTGAACGATACGCAGCGCGCGCACAAAGACTTCCTTGAACGGGTAGAAGACATGAAAGCCCGCGGGGAGTCATACGAGTAGCGGGACCGGCCGGTGACAGTCGTAGCGTGGGCTGTTGCTGGCCGGCGCCTCCTCAAGCACTCGGTCATGGACTACGGTCACCTTCTGTGGCATCGCGCGAACAATCTTGGGCTTCTAGCAGTGGCGCCCGTGCCCGCATGCAGGCCAACCGGAGCAGGGACACGTTGCCTGAGCTAGCACTGCGACGAGCTGTACATGCTCTAGGACTGCGGTACCGAGTTGCGGCTCGGCCTCTGCCTGATGTGAGGAGAACGGCCGATCTCGTTTTCACCCGAGCCAAGGTGGCTGTGTTCCTGGATGGCTGCTTCTGGCATGGGTGTCCGGCTCATCACACGGCAGCCAAGGCCAATAGCGCCTTCTGGGCGGACAAGGTGGCTCGCAACATAGCCCGGGATGCGGACAGCAACCGACGTCTGCAAGAGGCAGGGTGGGTTGTGATCCGCGTGTGGGAGCACGAGGACCCACAGTCTGCCGCCGAGACAGTTAGGGCTGTGGTTGAGGCGCGTCGGCCGCGCCCCGGGGGCCAAACAGGGGGCCAAACGGGGCAGGCTCACTGAGACCGTCCTGGACGGTAATGGACCGTACTGGAAGGGAACGAGCAGGTCAGCAGCCTTGCACCTCAGGTCAAGAGACGCCTGATCGCGTTCGGGACGAAGAGGTCGTGGGTTCAAATCCCGCCACCCCGACAGTGAAACACCAGGTCAGGGCCTGATCCACTTGATGGATCGGGTCCTGATGTGTTTCCGCCGGGTACGAAGGCCGGGACATCGACTCCAAGCGATGCCGACATCGGCGAGTGCCTGCCCGAGCCGGGTCTTGCCGAAGCCCTTCGAGGAACCCGTGGACGCCGACGCAGACCGCGGCGCGGCTACGATCGCCCGTCATGGACTGGCTGGAGCGGGCGGCGAAACTGAGGCAGTGGACCAGAAGTGGGACCCGCGCGCCGCACAAGCCGTTGCTCTTGTTGTACGCCCTCGGCCGGTTCCAGCAGGATGCCGCCGGCGAGCTGCGGTACAGCGCGGTGGAGGAGGATCTGCAGCGGCTGCTGACCGAGTACGGTCCGCCGAACCGGACGACTCCGGCCTACCCGTTCCACCACCTGGTGAGCGACGGCGTGTGGGAGGTCCGCACCGACCGTGGACCGGGCAGTCCCGGCAGCGGGGTAGGGGAGTTGCGGGCCGCGGGGGCCGCTGGACGGCTGGCGCCGGAGCTGCGGGCGGCGCTGCGGCGTGAGCCGGAGCTACTTGGCCGGATGGCACGGGTCCTGCTCGACCTGCACTTCCCCCCTTCGCTCCACGGCGACCTGTGCGAATCCGTCGGCCTGGAGCTGGAACCGGCGGAGTCCGGACGGCTCGCGGCCGCCGTGCGGAGGCAGCGGGATCCGCGGATGCGGGAGCGGGTCCTGACGGCCTACGAGTACCGGTGCGCCTTCTGCGGCTACGACGGCAGGATCGGCGCGATGCCGGTCGGGCTGGAGGCCGCGCACGTGCGCTGGTGGGCGTTCGACGGACCGGACGACGTCGACAACGGACTGTGCCTGTGCTCCCTGCACCACAAGCTCTTCGACAAGGGCGTGCTCGGTGTCGGCGAGGGCCACCGCATCCTGGTCTCCCAACGTTTCGTCGGCCACAGCCCTGCCGCCCGCGAACACGTCATCGCGCTCGCCGGTCGGCCACTTGTCGGACCTCAACCGGGCGCCCACCCCGTCGCCGCCATCCACCGCAACTGGCACACCAACCAGGTCTTCCACGGCAGCCCACGCCCCGTCACAACCGCCTGACCCGGAACCCGCCGTGCACGCCGACTCCTGGGCCGGACGTCGGCGGCGTCCAGTCGCTCGCCGTCGCTCAGCCGCTCAGGATGCCGGTGAACTGGGTGACGGGGACCGTGTCCGCGGACTGGGGAACCGTTACGTGGACCGGCTCACCGATGTTTGAGAGGGTCATGGTCACGGTCACTCGCGCACCGGACATGATCGCCTCCATGCGGGTCTGCACCAGCCGCCCCCGGCCGTCGACCCAGGCGTCGGCGAAGACCGGGAGGTCGGCGCCCAGGGTGTCGCGGGTCCAATCCATCTTCTCGCGCACGTCCGGGGCCATGCGCAGGGTGACCGTCCGGTGGTCGAGGACACCGCGGTAGCGCACCGCACGCACGCCGCCGACCTTCTCCTCGCCCTCCCGGGAGACGGTGCGCAGGGCGGCGATCTGCCGCAGGACGTGCTCGGGGTCGTTGAGCGGGGCCCGCAGCAGGTAGTGGGCCTCCGCCTCGTCCCGGGGCATGACGCCCCAGGCATCCTCGTCGATCCCCTGGACGCCGCTGACGTAGATCTTGTCGCCCGCGAAGACCTGGTCGCTGTGGTCGATGGCGCCGCCGGGGAGGTCGACCGCCAAGTGGCCCTTGTCCGCGGCGAAGTCGAAGTCGCCGGTGACGGTGAGGCCGTACACCTTGCCCTCACCCTCCAGTTCGATCTCCTGGCGGAATCCGGCGCTGTCCTCGCGGAGCCCCGCGACGGCCGCCCGCACGGCGGAGCCAGGGTCGGACGAGGGGTTGGACGACGGGGCGGAAGACGGGGATGACGACGACGCGGTCACGGGCTTGTCGGGGCTATCGGGTTTGTCGGAGTGGTCGCTGTCGGCCGTGGAGCAGGCGGCGCACAGCAGTACGGCGGCAGCGGTGAGCATGAGAGGACGGCGCATGGGATTCTCCGAGGTTCTGGGGCGAGCACTCGGCCACTGCGGCACCGCCTCGCGCCGAGATCCTACGAAGTCGCGCACAGCAGTGCGAATGTGATTCGGCCGCCGGGTACCGGCCCGCTCGGGAGAAACCCGATGTACCGTCAGGGCTTGCTCGGGCAGCCTGGTGTCATGCCTCGCAGAATCATGTTCGTCCAGCTCAAGACCGGCTACGACACCGACCGCGGACCGTCGTGGATCGGCTGGGTGGACTTCTCCAAGACCTGGAAGACGGCGTACTTCCAGGGGCGAACGCTACGGCGGGCCACCGGCCTCGGTCTCTTCGACGCCAACTTCTTCGATGCCGAGACCGGCGAGGCGTTCTGGATCTCCGGCCCGAAGCGGGACCGGAGCGATACCCGGTACGGACCGCAGCAGCCGACCGTGGAGGACGACGCCGCGGGCGCCTACCGGGCGTTCCTTCGGGGGGCACCGCTTTGGGGCACCGGCGCAACCGGAGACGCATCGCAAGCCGCCCCCGAGGCGTTCCTCCAGGGCGGCTTGGGTAGGAGCCGGACATGATCTTCAGTGAGCGACGTCGTTCGGCACCGGTCCCTCCCCACGTGGAGACCGGTGCCGAACGACGCGCGCAGAGGAACTCAGGCTCACATGTCGAGACCGACACCGCCGTCCGCTGACTTCGCGGAAGTTGTCCCAGAACATACGGCGACTTGAGGTGCCTCTTCGAGCACTGAGCTGATGACCTGCCTGGGCGGCACGCGGGTGGTGCTGTGCGTGGTCGTGATCCTGCCATTCGGGGCCCGCGACGAGGAGTCTTTGGCGTCCGGAGGACGGCTTCTGCGCAGGTCAGCCGTATAAAGTGACTTTTCCGGTCCGGATGGCCAGGTGGTGCGGAAGTAAGGGGTGGAGACCTTGGGCTCGGACTCAGGGGCACGCACAGCCTTCGCGGAACGGCTCGCGCTGCTGTACAAGGAGGCCGGCAACCCGCCCCTGAAGACGGTGTCCGAGGCCGTCGTCCGGCTGAAACGGGTGGACGAACGGGGGCGCCCCGTACGGGTCTCCGCGCAGCGGATCAGCGACTGGCGCCGCGCCAGGAACGTACCGGCCCACTTCGCCGCGCTCGCGGCCGTGCTGCAGGTGCTGATCCCGCACGCCCGGCGGGAGCGGCCCGTCCCGGTCTCCGCCGGACTGTACGACATCGGCCAGTGGCAGCGCCTGTGGGAGCGCGCGGTGGCCGATCCGATCGCCGAGCGCCCGGCCGGCGGGGCGGCGGACCCGGAGGAGGAAGACGGCACGCCGGCCGAGGGGAGCCCGGGCGTGCCGGGAGGGGTGTGCCCGTACCGGGGACTGGCCTCCTACCGTCAGGAGGACGCGCGGTGGTTCTTCGGGCGGGAGCGGAGCACGGACGCCCTGGCGGCCCAACTGCGCGCCGCGGAGCGGACCGGCGGGCTCGTCATGCTCGTCGGCGCCTCCGGGGCGGGGAAGTCCTCGTTGCTGAACGCCGGGCTGGTGCCCGCGCTGCGGGGCGGTGAGGGCCGGGAGGTGGTGCAACTGGTCCCGGGGGCCGACCCGCTGGCGGAGCTGACCTGCCGCATACCCGAACTCGCGCCGGTGACCACCGCCGGCGTGCCCGGCACTCCCGAGTTCGCGCACGCCGTACGGGCGGCGGTCGCCGCGTGGGCGCCGGACGGGGCCCGGCCGGTCGTCATCGTCGACCAGTTCGAGGAGACCTTCACCCTCTGCTCCGACGAGAGCGACCGGCGGACGTTCATCCAGATCCTGCACGACGCGGCCTCCCCCTCGGGACCGGGCGAACCGGCCCCCGTGCTCGTCCTCCTCGGCATCCGCGCCGACTTCTACGAGCAGTGCCTCGGCCATCCCGAACTGGCCGACGCCCTGCAGCACCGGCACATGGTGCTCGGACCGCTCAGCGCCGCCGAGTTGCGCGAGGCGGTGACCGGCCCCGCGAAGGCCGTGGGACTCGAACTGGAGCCGGGACTCGCGGAGCTGATCGTCCGTGAGGTGGGCTTCGACGGGCCGCGCGGGGCACACGACGCGGGCGCCCTGCCCCTGCTGTCGCACGCGCTGCTCGCCACCTGGCAGCGGCGCAAGGGAGGCCGGCTGACGACGGCCGGGTACCGCGCGGCCGGCGGCATCCAGGGAGCGGTGGCGGCGACCGCCGAACGGGCCTGGTCGAAGCTGGACCCGGCGGCGCGCACGGCCGCCCGGCTGCTGCTGCTGCGGCTGGTCCGGCTGGGCGAGGACACCCAGGCGACCCGGCGGCGGGGCACGCGGCGCCAGCTCGCGCAGGAGTCGGCGGACCCCGGCAAGACGGAGGAGTCGCTGGAGGAACTGGTGCGCGCCCGGCTGGTGACGCTGGACGCGGAGACCGTGGAGATCACCCACGAGGCACTCCTGCACGCCTGGCCCCGGCTGCGCGACTGGATCGACGAGGACCGGGGCGGCAACCTGCTGCGCCAGCGGCTGGAGGAGGACAGCCGGGCCTGGGAGGCGACCCACCGCGACAACTCGCTGCTGTACCGGGGTTCGCGGCTGGAGCACGCCCGCGCCTGGGCGCGGTCGGCCGGCGACACCTTCCTGACCCGCGGCGCGGCCGACTTCCTCGCCGCATCGGCCCGGCTGCGCCGGCGCACGGTGTGGATAAGCCGGAGCGCGGTCGCGGCGCTGGTCGCGCTGTCGGTGCTGGCGGTCGGGGCGGCGGTGGTGGCGTGGCAGCAGCGCGACGACGCGGTGTTCGAGCAGGTGCTGGCCGAGGCCGACCGCGTGCAGTACACCGACCCCTCGCTGTCCGCCCAGCTCGACCTGGTCGCGCACCGGCTGCGCCCCGACGACGAGGGCACCACGAACCGGCTGGTGTCGATCGTGAACGCGCCGCTGGCCACCCCGCTGTCCGGCCACACCGGCGCCGTCTACCTGACGACGTTCAGCCCCGACGGCAAGCTGCTGGCCACCGCGAGCTACGACCGCACGGTCCGCCTGTGGGACGTGGCGGACCCGCGCCGCCCGAGGCCCCTGGGCAAGCCCTTGACCGCGCACACGAGCTGGGTGAGCACGGCCGTCTTCAGCCCGGACGGCCGCACCCTCGCCAGCGCCTCGGACGACGGCACCGTCCGGCTGTGGGACATCCGCGACCCCCGTCGTCCCCGCCCGCTCGGCGCCCCGCTCACCGGTCACGACCGCACGATCTACCTGCTCGCTTTCAGCCCGGACGGCCGTACGCTGGCCGCCGCGACCGAGGACCGCGTCGTACGGCTGTGGGACGTGAGCGCCCCGGGGCGGCCGCGCCCGCTCGGCGCCCTCACCGGCCACACCGCCGCCGTCCGCTCGGTCGCCTTCAGCCCCGACGGGCGGACCCTGGCCTCGGGCGGCGACGACACCACGGTGCGGCTGTGGGACATGACCGACCGGCGTCGTCCCGAGCCGCTCGGCGACGTGCTGACCGGACATCGGGCCCTCGTCCACTCCGTCGCCTTCAGCCCCGACGGCCGCACCCTGGCAAGCGGCAGCGCCGACGACACCGTGCAGCTGTGGGACGTCACCGAGATCGGGGACGCGGCGCCGCTCGGGGCGCCGCTCACCGGGCACACCGGGCCCGTCTGGTCGGTGGCGTTCACCCCGGACAGCTCACTGCTCGCCGTCGCCAGCGCGGACAGCACGGCGAGCCTGTGGGACGTCAGCAACCCGGCGTTCCCCTCCCAGGTCGGCGAGCCGCTCGCGGGCAGCAGCGGCGAGATGTACGCCCTCGGCTTCAGCCCGGACGGCCGTACCCTCGCCACCGGCACCGGCGACAACAAGGTGCGGCTGTGGTCGATACCGACCTCGGACATGCTCGGCCGGATCGGGGTGTTCCGCCCGGACGGGCGGGTGCTCGCCACCGCCGCGCGCGACCAGCGGATCCGGCTGTGGGACGTCCGGGCGCCGCGCCGGCCGGTGCTGCTGGGCAAGCCGTTCCTGCCCGTCGAGGGCGACGTCCGCACCGTGGTGTTCGCCCCCGACGGGCGCACCCTCGCGGTGCTGACCGGCAGCCGCACGGTGCAGTTGTGGGACGTCACCGACCCGGCCGCGCCCGTCGCCCACGGCTCTCCCCTGAGGCTGCGCACCCGGTACGCCGGCCCCGAGGCGCTGGCGTACAGCCCCGACGGGCGCACGCTCGCCACCGCCTACGAGGACCGCACCATCCAGCTCTGGAACGTCGCCGACCCCTCCGCGCCGCGTCGCCTGGGCGATCCGCTGACCGGACACACCGGCTACGTCAACACCCTCGCCTTCAGCCCCGACGGCCGCACGCTCGCCAGCGGCAGCGCCGACAACACCATCCGCCTGTGGGACGTCTCCGGCCGCCGCCCCGTCGCCGGGACCGGCGCCGCCATGCGGGGCCATCACGGCCCCGTCAACACGCTCACCTTCAGCCCCGACGGCCGCACGCTGGCCAGCGGCAGCGACGACAACACCGTGGGGCTGTGGGGCGTCGGCGACCCCCTGAGGGCCGAGCGGCTCGGATCCCCTCTCAGCGGGCACACCGAGGCGGTGGTGTCGCTGACGTTCCGCCGGGACGGACGCACGCTGGCCAGCGGGGGCAACGACGACACGGTCCGCCTCTGGGACGTCGGCCGCCCCTCCCAGGCCACGCCCATCGGGCAGTCGCTCAGCCCCAACGCCAAGACCGGGAACTTCCTGTCCTTCAGTCCCAACAGCCGTCTGCTCGGGGTGTCGAGCGGCGCCGGGACCGTACGGCTGTGGGACCTGAACGTGGACGACGCGGTGAAGCACATCTGCTCGACCACACGGGGTGTGCTGACGCCCGAGAAGTGGCACGAGTACCTGCCACGCCTGTCCTACGAGCCGCCCTGCCAGGAGTGATCCGCGTCACAGCGCCTCGACGCACCTCATCAGTCGGCTCCCGCGGCGCCATCCGCCTTGTTAGTCTTGGCCACAGCCCGATCGCTGGTGCATCCCCCGTCGCCAGCGATCGGGCGTTTTCGTTCACTCTTCGGGCAGTCGCCCTCTCCCCATGTCCCCCGCGCCCCAAGCCATTCGGCCCCTCCAGGTCAGCAAGACCTCTTGAGGAGCCGTACGCTGACGCATGTGCCGAAGGCGTACGAGGTGATCGCGGACGACATCCGCCGGTCCATCCGCGAGGGCGAACGCAGGCCCGGAGAGCGGCTGCCGGCCGAGACGGAACTCGCCGAGCGGTACCGGCGCAGCGTGCCGACGATCCAGAACGCGCTGCGGCTGCTCAGCGAGGAAGGCCTCATCGACAAGCGGCACGGCCTCGGCAACTTCGTCCGCCGTCCGCGCACGCTCGCGGTCCGCGACAACAGGCGTCACCAGTGGGAGAAGGACCGCGCCCGCCAGCCGCTGCCCCAGCGGGCGGCCACCGGCGCGACGGAACGTGAGACCGGTCTGGACGCCGGGGACCTGGTCTTCCACGCGAGCTATCGCGAGGTCAAGGCGTCCGCGGAGCTGGCGCGGGGGTTCGGCGTCCCCGAGCGCACGGTCCTGCTGGAGCGGACGTACCGCACCAGATGCGCGACGGAGACCGCGCCCTTCAGCCTCGTCACGTCCTACCTGGTCCGCGACGTGATCGCCGCGAACCCCGCCCTGCTGGACCAGGGCAACGAGCCCTGGCCGGGCGGCACCCAGCACCAACTGCGCACCGTCGGCATCGAGGTGGAGCGCATCGAGGAACGCTTCACGGCCCGGCCGCCGACGCCGGAGGAGGCCGCCGAGCTGGACCTGCCGCCGGGGACCTCGGTGATCCTGCTGCACAAGAGGTCGTACGACACCGAGGGCCGGGTCGTGGACATCACCGACGTCACGCTGCCGGGCGACCGCACCGAGCTGCTCTTCACCACGACCCTGGAGAGGTGGTGAGGGCTGCCGTGACACGGCACGTCGTGATCGTCACCGCGGTGCACCCGCCGTCGGCCCGCTTCCTGCCCGACGCCTACAAGTCGCTGTGCGAGCAGCGGCTGCCGCGGGGCTGGGAGTGGCGCTGGGTGATCCAGGAGGACGGCGGGTCGGAGGACGTCCGTCCGTACGTGCCCGAGGACATGCGGGTGACGTTCCGTCAGGGGCGGCGCGGCGGGCCCGGGGTGGCGCGCACGATCGCGCTGGCGCGGGCGCGGGGCGAGTACGTGAAGGTCCTGGACGCCGACGACCAGCTGGCGCCCGGTGTGCTGGCCCGCGATCTGGCGGTGCTGGAGGCCGACCCGGAGGTCGGGTGGGTGACGTCGCGGGTGCTCGACCTGTGGCCGGACGGTTCGACGGCCGGCTTCCCGGGCGACCCGGAGGACGGGCCGATCGAGCGGGGCGACGTGCTCGGCTTCTGGAAGGCGAACGACTTCCGCGCCCCGGTCCACCCGGCGTCGCTGTGCGTACGCCGGGAACTGCTGGTGGCGCTCGGCGGCTGGATGGCGCTGCCCGCGTCGGAGGACACGGGGCTGCTGCTGGCGCTGAGCGCGGTGAGCCGGGGGTGGTTCTCGGCGGAGGTGGGGCTCCTCTACCGGAAGTGGGAGGGCCAGGTGACGGGCCAGGCCCCGCACGTCGACCCGGAGGAACGGGCGGCGCGCATGGCGGTGGCGGAGGCACGGGCCCTGGCACTGGCGGAGTTCGGCTGGGGGTATCCGCCGAACGGCACGCCGTAGCGGCGCCGCCCGCCCCCAGCGGGCGGGCTCTCCGCGCGGGCGTCAGGACGGGTGTCAGGACGGGCGGAGGATCTCCTGGGCGAGGGTGACGACGTTTCCGGCCGGGTCGTTGGCCGCGGCGATGCGGTAGCGGCCCTCGGGTGTCTCCTGGACCGCGCCCAGGTCCAGACCCCGTTCCGCGGCGAGCCGGACCTCCTCGGCGACGTCGTCGACCGCCAGCGTCAGCATGGCCGAGCCCGCGCGGTCGGGTTCCAGGAGCAGCTGGATCGCGCCGCCGGCGATGACCTCCCACTCCGCCAGCCCGCTCATGGGGTCCCGGTCGGCCGGACGGCCCCAGAGGCGCTCGTACCAGGCGCGGGCCGCGGCGAAGTCGGCGACGGGAATGACGGCGTAGACGGTCCTGATGGCCACGATGGGGCCCCCTTTCATCCGTTTCGCACCTTACTGACTGCCCGTCGGATGTCGGCGGATGTCAGGGCAGCGCCTCGGCGTCCGTGCGCGAAAAGACCAGGTCGCTCTCCTCGGTGACCGGGGCACGCCAGCGCAGGGGCACCCGGCGGGGACCACCGAGGGCGGGCGGATAGCTCGCGGGGTCGTAGTCGTTGGCCAGCCGGTAGACGTGGAAGCCGGCCCCGGCCATGGTCTGAAGCAACTCCTCGACGGAGTCGCCGAGCGCGGCCATCCGCGCGGGCGTCACCTCGACCGTGATCTCGGCATCGGGCCGGAGCCCGCCCAGCAGGGGCGCGAGGCCCCGCACGACCGCTCCCTCCGCCCCCTCCACGTCTATCTTGATCACCCGTGCGCTCTCCAGCTCGCCCGGTGCCAGCAGGTCGGGCAGCGGAGCGGCGTCGACCTCGAAGACGGCCTCGGCGGGGCCGTCGTACGGGACGATGCTGTTCGCGCCCGTGTTGCGGGAGCTGGCGAGGGTGAAGGTCAGACGCTGACGGCGGTCGGACGCCGCGGCGTTGACGGTCCGGACCGTGCGGCAGCCGTTGAGCCGGACGTGCCGCTCCAGGCGCCGGTGGCACGCGGGCGACGCCTCGACGGCCACGACCCGTCCCGCGTCCCCGACGAGCCGCGCGGCCAGGACGCTGAAGACCCCTATGTTGGCGCCGACGTCGACGAAGCCGTCGCCGGGTCCGAGGCGGCTGCGCAGCCAGGCGCCCATATGGGGTTCCCAGGCGCCGAAGAGGTAGAGGTAGCGCTGGATCAGGTCCTCGGTGTCGACCGCGAACCGGGCGCCCGAGCGCGTTTGGACGACGCGCCGCCGCGGGTGGTCACGCAGATACGGGTTCAGCACGCGCGCGGCGAGGGCCGCCTTGCCGAACGTGCCGGGCGCGTGCCGTACGTAGCGGCTGCCGAGGGTGACCAGGGCTTCCGTGGCCGCGGTGACGGCCGTGGCGGCGGTGGGTGACGTGGCGGCGGTGGGTGACGTGGCCGCCGTACGGGAACGGCTCATCCGGTCGGCGGGCCCGGCGCTACTCGGTGACCATGATGGCCTGGGACGGGCAGCCCTCGACCGCCTCCCGGACCGCGGGCTCGCCCCCGCCGTCCTCCCGCCCAGGGACGACGGCGCCGTAACCGTCCACCAGCGTGAAGACGGACGGAACCCGGTACGCGCAGTCACCGGAGCCGTAGCAGCGCTCGGGGTCGACGGAGAGCTTCATTCCCACTCCAGACGCCTCCGGCCCGGGGGCCGACGGGCGGATCGGAACCGACACCTACGTCCCTTTCCCTGCCCGTCGGTCCCCTCACCCAACCGGGGGGCTCTGGTTGGCGGCGAGAGTGAGCCAGTGGGCGGCCCTGCGGACCGTCGTCTCGTCCAGCCGGTCCACGACCTCCCGCACGGCCGCCTCGTCGTCCGGGGCGAGGTCGTACAGTCCGGCGCGGTGCAGCGCGGCGAGGAGCACCTGGTGGCGGCGGTCGGTGAGGCGCTCGGTGAGCTTGGAGGGCTGAGCCGGGTCCGCGGAGGACGGCTCGGCGGCGGGAGCGGCGGCGGCCTCGGGGGCAGGAGCGGCGGCGGGCGCGTCGATCCGCTGCCAGGCGCCGTCCCGCGGCCCCCACAGGGCCATGACCGGATCCCGGCCGCGGGCCCGCAGGGTCTGGGTCATCTCGCCCATGGCGTACTGCACGGGAACCCGGTACGGCGACTCCGCACCGACCCGCCAGGACGCGGAGGAGGGCTCGTAGAACATCGCGACCCAGCGTGGAGTGCCCGTCGGCTGCGGGCTCCGGGGACATGACGGCACTGGACATCACCCCTTCGGTAGCGGCGGTCGGACCATAACTGACGGAGCGTCAGATGACCAGCGCGTCGCCCGGGGCCGGCTCAGTTGTTCCAGCTCTCGTCGTACGGGTCGGCGGGCGCCCGCACCGGCTCGGCGCTCGTGATGTCGATGTACGGGATGGGTCCGCCGCCCACCGGGTCGCGGGTCCGTTTCGGGGTGTAGGTGCCGGTGACCTCCAGCCAGCTGTCCGGTTGCAGCACCGGCGGGACCCGTCCGGCCAGCCCGATCTTCACCGGCTGGGCGTCGGCGGCACAGCAGTTGAGCGCCATGCGGACCAGGTACGGGGTGCCTGCCCGGTCCAGCGCCACGAACCCCGTGATCCTGACCCTGCGGTCGCGCAGGGTGCGGCCCTCGTCGTACGCCGCCCGGCTCGCGTAGTCGACGACACCGAGCCGGACCGGGTCGCCGGAGGGCAACGGGGCGTAGGCGGGCGGCCGTTGCAGGGCCGTGCCGGTGCGCATCGCGCTGTACGAGCCGAGGGCCGGCGGGGCGATCAGGATCAGCGCGAGGACCGGCAGGAGCAGGAGCCAGGAGACGCGTGGTTCGTGGTGGGCGTCGGAGGCCGGCCCCCGACGCTCGTACCAGACCGTCGCGACCGCCGCCACGACCAGCACCACCCCCGCCACCAGCAGCAACGGCCGCAGCCCCGCCTTGACGTAGCGCAGCGACAGGTCCGTGGCGCCCGCGTGCAGCAGGGACACCCCGAGCAGGCACAGCACGGCCGCCTGCGTGTGCCGGTTCACAGCAGCACCGCCCCGGTCAGCACGGACACCCCGACGGCGACGGCGAAGGTCGCCGGCGCGAAACGCAGGGCGAAGCCGCGGCCGAACGTGCCCGCCTGCATCGCGAACAGCTTCAGATCCACCATCGGTCCCACGACCAGGAACGCCAGCCGTGCCGTCGGCGAGAACTGCGTCAGCGACGCGGCCACGAACGCGTCCGCCTCCGAGCAGATCGACAGCAGCACGGCGAGCACGGCCAGGGCCAGCACCGCCACCACCGGGTTGCCCGCGGCCGCCTGCAGCCATCCCTCGGGGACGACCGCCTTCAGCGTCGCGGCCGCCATCGCGCCGATCACGAGAAACCCTCCGGCGTGCATCACGTCGTGCCGCACCGACCCCCAGAACGCCGCTCCCCTGCCCTGCCCCTCGTACGACGGACGCGGCGGCGGGCGCAGCCAGTCGGCGCGGCCGAGCCGCATCCACAGCCAGCCCATCACACAGGCCGCGGCCAGGCTCGCGACGAACCGGGCGGCCACCATCTCGGGGTGGCCCGGGAAGGCGACCGCCGTCGCGGTCAGCACGATCGGGTTGATCGCGGGCGCGGCGAGCAGGAACGCCAAGGCGGCCGCGGGGGCCACTCCCCGGCGGATCAGCGCCCCCGCCACCGGCACCGAGGCGCACTCGCAGCCGGGGACGACCGCTCCGGCCAGCCCCGCCACCGGAACCGCCGCGGCAGGCCTGGCCGGCAGCACGCGGGCGAACACGGACGCCGGTACGAACACGGCGACGGCCGCCGAGAGCAGCACCCCGAGCACGAGGAACGGCAGCGCCTGCACGACCACCGCGACGAACACCGTGGTCCAGCTCTGCATCACCGGCGCGGACAGGGCACGGCGGATCGGGGCCTGGGCGAGCAGCAGCAGGAGCAGGGTGACGGTCAGGACCAGGGGCGAGCTGAGGTGCCAGCCGTCGCCGTCCCCGCCGGGGGTGGGGGACGGCGGCGGGGACGTCGGAGGGGGCACGGGCGCCGGTCCCGGCGGTGACGGGTGCGGTGGCTCGGGGACGGTGACGGCCACGGGTGGGGTCCTCCGTTGCGCGGGGCGGCTCCTCTTCGATACGGCTGAATCGGAACGGGCGTTCAATCCGTTGCTGGAACCATCGGTCCCGTTGGGGCAGTCTTTCCCCTCGTGGCGAGCGTTCCGAATCAGGGCCGGCCGGGCGAGGCGTCCGCGCACATGGTGGTGTGCGGTGACGACGGGCTCGCGCACCGGCTCGCGGCCGAACTCAGGGGCGTGTACGAGGAGCAGGTGACGCTCGTCGCGCCGCCCTCCGAACGGCCGGTGCCGCAACCGGTCGTGGGCCGGGCGCGGGCCGCGTCGGCGGCCCTGCTCGACCGGATGGTGAGCGCCGCCGGGCGCGCCGCGGGCAACGGCACACCACCGAACGGCGACAGCGGCAGCGGCAGCGGCAGCGGCGGTGTGCGGCTGGTGGAGGCCGCCGAACCGTCCGAGGCGGTGCTCGCCGAGGCGGGCGTGGAGCGGGCCACCGCACTGGCGCTCGTGTACGACGACGACGAGACCAACATCCGCGCCGCGCTCACCGCCCGCCGCCTCAACCCCCGGCTGCGCATCGTCCTGCGTCTGTACAACCGGCGGCTCGGCCAGCACATCGAGGAACTCCTCGACCAGGCCTCCGCGCTCGCGACCGGCGGGGCGGGCGGCGGCTTCGACGCCTCCACCACCGTGCTGTCCGACGCCGACACCGCCGCGCCCGCGCTGGCCGCGACCGCCCTGGTCGGCACCAGCAAGGTCGTGCAGACCGACGGGCTGCTGCTGCGCGCCGTGGAGCGGACGCCGCCCGCGCCGGGACAGGTCGCCGACCCGGGGCTGTGCACGCTGGCGCTGCTGTCGGCGACGAGCAGCGACCCGGCGGGGGCCGACGGCTCGGAGGGCAGCGGGGACCGGGGTCCGCGGCTGCTGCCGGACGAGGAGGAGGTCGCGGCGGCCACCGGTCGCGGCACGGTCGTGCTGGAACAGGTCTCCTACGCCGGAGCGCCCGGATCCGGCGGCCGCGCGGTGGGTGTCGTGCCGCCGATATCCTCCCTGTTCTCGCGGCGGCTGCGCTGGTCGCTGGCCGGGCTCGTGGGTGCCGTGGTGGCGCTGGCGATCGCGCTGACCGTGGTCACGGACGACCATCCGCTGCACGCCACCTATCTCACGCTGCTCGACATCCTCGGCATCGACGACCCCGCCACCAACGCCTCCCTCGGCCGGCAGATCCTCCAACTCCTGTCCGCCGTGGTCGGGTTACTGCTGCTGCCGGTACTGCTCGCCGCCGTGCTGGAGGCCCTCGGCACCTTCCGCACCGCCTCCACGCTGCGCAGGCCGCCGCGCGGGCTCAGCGGGCACGTCGTCCTGCTCGGCCTCGGCAAGATCGGCACGCGTGTGCTGACCCGGCTGCGGGAGCTGCACATCCCGGTGGTGTGCGTCGAGGCCGACCCCGAGGCGCGGGGCATGGCGACGGCCCGGCGGCTGCGGGTGCCGGTGGTGCTCGGGGACGTCACGCAGGAGGGCGTCCTGGAGGCCGCGAAGGTCCACCGTGCCGACACGCTGCTCGCGCTGACCAGCGTCGACACGACCAATCTGGAGGCCGTGCTCTACGCCCGGTCCGTCCGGCCCGACCTGCGGGTCGTGCTCCGCCTCTTCGACGACGACTTCGCCGCGGCCGTCTACCGCACCCTGCGCGCCGCGCACCCGAGGGCGCTCACCCGCAGCCGCAGCGTCACGCATCTCGCGGCCCCGTCGTTCGCCGGGGCGATGATGGGGCGGCAGGTGCTGGGGGCGATCCCCGTCGAGCGGCGGGTGCTGCTGTTTGCGGCCCTGGAGGTGCGGGGCATCCGGCAGTTGGAGGGCAGGACGGTGGCCGACGCCTTCCGCGCCGGTTCCTGGCGGGTGCTGGCCCTGGACACGGCGGCCCCGGGAGAACGCCGCGCCGACCTCGCGACGAGCCCGGCGTCCAGGGGCCGCGCGGCCGCCTCCGACCTCGTCTGGGAGCTGCCGCCCACCTATGTGCTGCGCGCCGAGGACCGCGTGGTCCTGGCGGCGACCCGCCGCGGGCTCGCGGAACTCCTCGGCCGCAGACGCCGGCAGCGAACCGGGTCGTGAGCCCCGCCGAGCCGGCGGTCCGCGGCGAGGGCGGCCCGCAGCGGGCACTGTCGGCCACCGCGGGCCCAGCACGACGGACGGCAGGGGTGCTGGGCCCGGGCGGGAGAACCTCAGGGGGACGTCACGTCCCGGAGGAACGTCACTCCCCGGCGCGCGCCTTCAGATGGCGCTCCGCGAAGTCCAGTTCCAGCCGAACCTGCTTGATGCGCTCGTCGACGACCAGGGAGCCGTGCCCGGCCTCGTAGCGGTAGACCTCGTGAACCGCTTCACGGGCCTGGAGGCGCTTGACGTAGTTCTCGATCTGACGGATGGGGCAGCGCGGGTCGTTGACTCCGGCGGAGATGTAGACCGGCGCCTTGACCTGGTCGACGTACGTCAGCGGCGAGGACGCCTCGAAGCGCTCGGGGACCTCCTCCGGGGTGCCGCCGAGCAGCGTGCGGTCCATTGCCTTGAGGGCCTCCATCTCGTCGTGGTACGCGGTGACGTAGTCGGCCACCGGGACCGCGGCGATGCCCATCGTCCACGCGTCGGGCTGGACGCCGAGGCCGAGGAGCGTGAGGTAGCCGCCCCAGGAGCCGCCGGTGAGGATCAGCCGGTCCGGATCCGCGAGCCCCGAGTCGATCGCCCACTCCCGGACCGCCGCGATGTCCTCCAGCTCGATCAGGCCGACCCGGTGCTTCAGGGCGTCCGTCCAGGCCCGTCCGTAACCCGTCGAGCCGCGGTAGTTGACCCGGACGACCGCGTAGCCGTGGTCGACCCAGGCCGCCGGGCCCGCCGCGAACGAGTCGCTGTCGTGCCAGGTCGGGCCGCCGTGGATGTCGAAGACGGTCGGCAGCGGCCCGGTGGCCCCCGCCGGCTTCTGCACGAGTGCGTGGATCCGGCCGCCGGGCCCCTCCACCCACACGTCCTCCACGGGCACCGAACCGGGTGACTTCATGCCCGGCGGGTCGAGCACCACACCGCCCGCCGTGGACCGCACCGACGACGGCTCGGCCGCCGACGACCACAGGTACTCCACACTGCCGTCCGGCCGGGCCGTCGCCCCCGAGACCGTGCCGGTCGGGGTCGGGACCTTCACCAGCTCGCGGGTGCCGAGGTCGTAGCGGAAGAGCTCGCCGCGCGCCTCGTGACTGTGCCCGATCAGCAGGCCCGAGCCGTCCGGGTACCACTCGGCGCTCACGTCACCCGGCAGGTCCAGCGCCAGGTCGGTCTCCTCGCCCGTGGTGACGTCCCACACCAGCGGCTCCCACCGGCCGCGCCGCTGGTGCCCGATGAGCAGCCGCGTGTCCCCGTCGACCGGCGCGAAGCCCAGCACCTCCAGGCCCAGCTCGACCGTGCCGCCCTTGGTGTCGTCGAGCTCGGCGACCCGCGTGCCGTCGGGGCGCAGCACGCGCAGCGCCGAGTGCATGGCGTCGCCGTGCTCGGTGTGCTCGACGGCGATCAGCGAGCCGTCGCGGGACAGGTCGCCCACCCCCGCCGACTCCCGGTGCCGGTAGATCTCCACCGGCCCCTCGCCCGCGCGCGCGAGATGGATGGTCGTCCCGTCCTCGTCGGTGGAGCGTCCCACAACCGCCGTCCGCCCGTCCCGGCCGAGCGCGAGGCCCGCGGGGTAGGACGGGTCGAGGCCCGGGACGGCCAGCTCGTCCTCGCCGCCCGTGAAGGGCTGGCGGCGCCACACGCCGAACTCGTCGCCGTCCTTGTCGTCGAACCACCAGATCCACGCGCCGTCCGGGGAGAGCAGGCCGTCCGTCGTGCCGTTCGGCCGGTTCGTCACCTGGCGCTGCTCACCCGTCGCGCGATCCCAGGCGTACAGCTCGTACGTCCCCGTCGCGTTGGACACGAACAGGGAGCGGTCGGGGGCGTCCTCCGCCCAGTCGGGCAGGGACACCCGCGGCGCCCGGAAGCGCTTCTCCCAGTTCGGCATGGCCTCGCGCCGCTCGGGCGAGGGGGACCCGTTGCTCTCAGTCATGACCCCATACTGCCCGCCCCGGACCGCATCCCGCTCCCGAGGCCCCCAGCCTGTGGATAACTTCGGGACCCCGCGCCCCGCGCCGCCCCGCTCCCCCCGTACCTTTGGGGGCGTGTACCGGTTTCTGCTGACGCCCCGATGGTGGGGGATCAACCTCTTCGTGCTGCTCGCCATCCCCTTCTGCGTCTTCATGGGGTCCTGGCAGCTGAGCCGGTTCGAGGCGCGGGTCGAGGATCACCGCAGCGCCGAGGAGCAGGCCTCCTCGGACGGGAAGCAGGCCGCCCGTCCGCTGGACGAGCTGCTGCCCGTCGACAAGGAGACCTCCGGCGACCCGACGACCGTCGACGGCCGGTACGGGGAGCAGCTGCTCGTCCCGGACCGCGAGCTGGACGGCGAACGGGGTTACTACGTGCTGACCCTGCTGCGCACGGACGGCGGCAAGGCCCTGCCGGTGGTGCGGGGCTGGCTGCCCGGCGACGCCGGCTCGGCCGAGGTGCCCGCCCCGCCCCGGGGCGAGGTGACCGTCACCGGTGCGCTCCAGGCTTCGGAGAACCCGGGCGAGAACGGCGTCAGCGCGCGGGCCGGGCTGCCGGCCGGCCAGACCGGGGCGATCAGCGCCGCCTCGCTGGTGAACCTCGTGCCGTACGACCTCTACGACGCCTGGGTCACGCTCGACAAGGGCGACTCCGGGATGCGGGCCGTGCCGGTGAGCGCGGCCCCGGACACCGGGCTCGACCTCAAGGCCTTCCAGAACCTGGGGTACACCGGCGAATGGTTCGTCTTCGCCGGGTTCGTGGTGTTCATGTGGTTCCGGTTGTTCCGCCGTGAGGTGGAGTTCCTGCGCGACGCCGAGATGGGGCTCCTGGCCGCGGACACCCCGTCCGACGGCGCGCCGGACCCGGGGCGGGCGACCTCCTCGGACGCCTACGAGACCGACAGCACGCCGGTGCGGTAGACCGTCCCCGCGCACGCGTTCGGCACCGTCGCCGACACCGTGGGCGACCCGGCCTCCGCCGTGTAGGAGACGACGACGCTTCCGTCCTGCGTACCGACCTCGGTCATGAGCTGCGTCGACGTGCCCGTGTCGCCGCCGGTCGAGCTGCCCGACGTCGTGGTGCCGGGGTCGTCCGTGGGCGTCGGGTCGGGCGAGGGGCCGCCGGTCTCGCCGCCGTTGTCACCGCCGGGGTCGGCCGGACAGGTCTCCGAGGGCACCCAGGCGAACCGCACCTCGTAGGCAGCGCCAGGGGCCAGCACCAGCTGCGGGACCTCGAGGGCCGGGTCGGGCAGGCCGGCCGCCGCGTCGCCCGCCGTGTGCGCGGCGACGCTGATCTTGGTGGCGTCCGCCGCGCCCTGTGCCAGCGGGGTCACCGCGCCTGCGCCTCCGACCGTGCAGCCGGCGGCGGAGACGTTGGTGATCCGGAACGTGCCGTACACCGCCCCCGCGGTGTCGGCGACCGCGGCCGTCGCGGTGGCCGAGCCGAGCTGGGCCGCCGTGCAGACGGGGTCCGTGACCGCGCTGGTCGCCGACGGGTAGACGCCGTCGGTGCTGTCGTCGACGACGCCGCTGCTCGGGCTGGCGCCGGTGTCCTTGTCGCCCTTCTCGGGGCTGTCCTGGCCCGTGTCCCGGTCCGTGCCCGTGGACCCGCCCGAGGTGCCGCCGGTGCCCTCGGTGCTGCCGCCCTCGCTCGCGCCGCCCTGGGCCTGCGACCCGTGGCCGGCGATCGAGGGGTTGGCGTCCGGGCCGGTGGAGTTGGAGACGTGCACCAGCGCGGGCACGGCGGTGCACACGAAGAGCGCCGCGGCGGCCATGCCGACGACCGCCTGCCGCTTGCGTGCCCGGCGTGCGGGCACGGCCCGGCGCAGATGGTCCAGCGTGCCGTCGCGCGGTTCGATCTCCTGCACCGCCTGGTGCAGCAACCTGCGCAGTGCCAGCTCGTCCGAGTCGAGCCCCTCGGAGCTCTGGTCGTCGAGGCCGTGGTTCACAGTTCCGTTCCCAGCGTGCGGTTGCTTCGGCTCCTGCTCGTGCGCCTGTGTGGGCTCGGGCAAGATATCGGACGAGGAGTCGTCGGACGCCTCACGCGCCCGACCCCACCGCGCGGGCTCCCCCCGCTCACGAGGCTTTCCGGTCATGCCGGCGCCTCCATGGCTATCCGCAGCGCGGCGATGCCGCGGGAGCCGTACGCCTTCACCGAGCCCAGCGAGATGCCGAGCGTCTCGGCGACCTGGGCCTCGGTCATGTCCGCGAAGTAGCGCAGGACCAGGACCTCGCGCTGCCGGCGCTGCAACCCCTTCATCGCCTTGATGAGGGAGTCGCGCTCCAGCTGGTCGTAGGCCCCCTCCTCGGCGCTCGCCATGTCCGGCATCGGCTTGGAGAGCAGCTTCAGGCCGAGGATGCGGCGGCGCAGCGCGGAGCGCGAGAGGTTCACGACCGTCTGGCGCAGATAGGCGAGCGTCTTCTCGGGGTCGCGGACGCGTTTGCGGGCGGAGTGGACGCGGATGAAGGCCTCCTGGACGACGTCCTCGCAGGAGGCCGTGTCGTCGAGGAGGAGCGCGGCGAGACCGAGCAGCGACCGGTAGTGCGTGCGGTAGGTCTCGGTGAGGTGGTCGACGGTGGTGCCGGCCGCCGCGGCGTCCTCGGCTCCGTCACGCTGACCGGGGATGCGGGCTGGCCGCGCTGCGGGCATGGGCGCGATCACCGGCATGCCGCCGGGCGTGCCGGGCATACGGGTGCGTACGGGCCGCCGGGGCGGCCGTAGGGCCGTGCCGCCGGCCACCGCGGGGAAGTCGAGTACCTCTGCCACGCCAGTTGGACACGCTCACCCCCGTCAGGGTTGTACGTGCCGGACGTCACTCTTCTTCTCGCGTCAGGCAGCACGACTGACGGTGCCCCATATGCCCTCATGCGCCCCGCTCTTCCCCTATATCCCATATGAGCAGACGTCCCCACGCCCACTCACCGGCGTCCCCACGCCTCGGATCAAACGCGTCCCACAGCCCAGGAAGGGCGACGGCATAGACGCTCCCCGGCCTCCGCACGGTTGCGGAGGCCGGGGAGGAAAATCCTTACGTTGATCCTACAAATAGATCAGGACATCGCGAGGGCCAATTTTCCCTCACATCATCTCGGCGGCCACCAGCTCCGCGATCTGGGCGGTGTTCAGCGCGGCCCCCTTGCGCAGGTTGTCCCCGCACACGAAGAGCTCCAGCGCGGTCGGGTCGTCCAGCGCCCGCCGGACCCGCCCGACCCAGGTCGGATCGGTGCCCACCACGTCGGCGGGGGTCGGGAACTCGCCGGCCGCCGGATCGTCGCACAGGACCACGCCCGGCGCGGTGGCGAGGATCTCGCGCGCCCGGTCCACCGTCACCTCGTCCTGGAAGCGGGCGTGCACGGTCAGCGAGTGCGCGGTCACCACCGGCACCCGCACGCAGGTGACGGCGACGGGCAGCCGCGGCAGGCCGAGGATCTTGCGGGACTCGTCCCGCACCTTCATCTCCTCCGAGGACCAGCCGTCCTCCCGCACCGACCCCGCCCACGGCACGACGTTCAGCGCGACCGGCTCCGGGAACGGCCCGGTGCTGTCCCCCACCGCCCGCCGTACGTCGCCGGGGTTGGTCCCCAGCTCCGTGCCGGCCACCAGGGCCAGCTGCCGGCGCAGCGTCTCGACGCCCGCCCGCCCGGCGCCGCTCACTGCCTGGTACGACGAGACCACGAGCTCGCGCAGGCCGAACTCGGCGTGCAGGGCACCCAGGGCGACGATCATGGACAGCGTGGTGCAGTTCGGGTTGGCGAGGATGCCGCGCGGCCGGGAGCGCACCGTGTGCGGATTGACCTCCGGCACGACCAGCGGCACGTCCGGGTCCATCCGGAAGGCGGCGGAGTTGTCCACGACCACCACGCCCTTGGCGGCGGCGAGCGGCGCCCAGTGCGCGGCGACCTCGTCGGGGACGTCGAACATGGCGATGTCGACCCCGTCGAAGGCCTCCTCGGACAGGGCCACCACCTCGACCTCCTCGCCGCGCACGGCCAGCTTGCGGCCGGCCGAGCGCGGCGAGGCGACGAGACGGATCTCGCCCCAGATGTCCGCGTGCTGGGACAGGATCTGGAGCATGACCGTGCCGACGGCTCCGGTCGCCCCCACGACCGCGAGCGTCGGTCGTCCGGTCATCGGCCGGTGCCCCCATAGACCACGGCCTCGTCGCTGTCGGAGTCGAGTCCGAAGGCGGTGTGCACGGCGCGCACGGCCTCGGCGACGTCGTCGGCGCGGGTGACGACCGAGATGCGGATCTCGGAGGTCGAGATCAGCTCGATGTTGACCCCGGCGTCGCTGAGCGCCTCGAAGAAGGCCGCCGTGACGCCCGGGTTGGTCTTCATCCCGGCGCCCACGAGCGAGATCTTGCCGATCTGGTCGTCGTAACGCAGCGAGTCGAAGCCGATGCCCGGCTTGTTCTTCTCCAGCGCGTCGATGGCCTTGCGGCCCTCGGTCTTCGGCAGCGTGAAGGAGATGTCGGTCAGCCCCGTGGAGGCGGCGGACACGTTCTGCACGACCATGTCGATGTTGATCTCGGCATCGGCGATCGTGCGGAAGATCGCGGCGGCCTCGCCCGGCTTGTCCGGCACGCCGACGACCGTGACCTTGGCCTCGGAGGTGTCGTGCGCGACACCGGAGATGATGGCCTGCTCCACGTGCTCTTCCCCTTGCTCGATCGGCTCGCTGCTGACCCACGTGCCCTGAAGACCGCTGAAGCTGGAGCGGACGTGAATCGGGATGTTGTAGCGGCGCGCGTACTCCACGCAGCGGTGGAGCAGCACCTTCGACCCGGACGCCGCCAGTTCGAGCATGTCCTCGAAGGAGATCCAGTCGATCTTCCGGGCCTTCTTCACCACCCGCGGGTCGGCGGTGAACACACCGTCGACGTCCGTGTAGATCTCGCAGACCTCGGCGTCCAGCGCGGCGGCCAGCGCGACGGCGGTGGTGTCGGAGCCGCCGCGGCCCAGCGTGGTGATGTCCTTGGTGTCCTGGCTGACGCCCTGGAAACCGGCCACGATGGCGATGTTGCCCTCGTTCAGCGAGTCCCGGATCCGGCCCGGCGTGACATCGATGATCCGGGCTTTGTTGTGGACCGAGTCGGTGATGACACCTGCCTGGCTGCCGGTGAAGGACTGGGCCGAGTGGCCCAGGTTTTTGATCGCCATCGCCAGCAGGGCCATGGAGATCCGCTCTCCGGCCGTCAGCAGCATGTCGAGCTCGCGGCCGGCAGGAATCGGGGATACCTGCTCGGCGAGATCGATCAGCTCGTCCGTCGTGTCGCCCATCGCGGAAACCACGGCCACCACCTGGTGGCCGTTCTTCTTGGCTTCCACGATCCGCTTGGCGACGCGCTTGATGCCCTCGGCATCGGCTACGGAGGAGCCTCCGTACTTCTGCACGACAAGGCCCACGTGCGCTCCTCGCTCAGTCCGTCGTGTTTTCCGCAGTCCACAGATACGCATATGCACTGCGGTCGGCTCAGTCTAACGAGCGGCCGAAAATCACCTTCGCGATATCGCATGGTGAGATCTCGCCGCCCGCTCCGGAGAGGCACATGCCCGCAAGGGCCCGAGGCCACTCGGAAAAGTGCCCCGCATCACAAAGAACACTCTTCCCGGACGTCCTGAATTAACTTTCAAGCACCGCGCGCTACTTCACCCGCACGCCCAGCGGGCCCGCGATCTCCTGCTGCATGACCTTGCCCGCCTCGATCTCCAGGGTGTCGTCGCCGAGGCCCTGGTCGGTGTCCAGGCCGTCCAGTTCCGCCAGGGGCTGGTCGAGGCGGACGTGGATGAGGACCGACTGCAGGGCGCGCAGGGTGGCCGACGCCGTGGGGCCCCAGTTGGAGAAGTAGGAGAACTGCCACCACCACAGCGCCTCCGTGGTGCGGCCGGCGCGGTAGTGGGCCATGCCGTGGCGCAGGTCGGTGATGATGTCGGCCAGGTCGTCGGAGATCCGGGCCGGGACGGGGGCCTCGCGGGGCTCGTAGGGGTCGAACACCTCGGAGTAGACGTCGATCGGCTCCAGCAACCGGACCAGGTTCTCCCGGAGTTCGTCCACGTCGGGCTCGGGGCCGGAGTCGGGCTCGTAGCGCTCGTCCGGGACGATGTCCTCGTGCGCGCCCAGACGGCCGCCCGCCAGCAGGAGCTGGGAGACCTCCAGCAGGAGGAAGGGGACGGCCGAGGCCGGCTCGTCGCCCCTGGCCACCTCGGTGACGGCTACCAGAAAGCTCTCTACCTGGTCCGCGATCTGGACCGCGAAGTCGTCCGGGTCCCGCGTCGTGGAGTGCAGCGTGGCGTCAGACATCTAGGAGTCGTCTCCCCTCGAAGGCGCGGCCGAGGGTCACCTCGTCCGCGTATTCCAGGTCGCCGCCCACTGGGAGGCCGCTGGCCAGGCGGGTGACCTTCAGGCCCATGGGCTTGATCATGCGGGCGAGGTACGTGGCCGTGGCCTCGCCTTCGAGATTCGGGTCCGTGGCCAGGATCAGCTCGGTCACCGTGCCGTCGGCCAGGCGGGCCAGCAGTTCTCGTATCCGCAAGTCGTCCGGGCCGACGCCCTCGATGGGGCTGATGGCGCCGCCGAGCACGTGGTACCGGCCGCGGAACTCACGGGTGCGCTCGATGGCGACGACGTCCTTGGGCTCCTCGACCACACAGATCACCGCCAGGTCGCGGCGGCTGTCGCGGCAGATCCCGCACAGCTCCTCCTGCGCGACGTTCCCGCAGATGGCGCAGAAGCGGACCTTCGCCTTGACCTCCAGGAGGGCGTGCGCGAGCCGGCGGACGTCCGTCGGCTCGGCCTGCAGCACATGGAAGGCGATCCGCTGGGCACTCTTGGGACCGACGCCGGGAAGCCGCCCCAGTTCGTCGATGAGGTCCTGGACCACGCCTTCGTACACGGACTGCCGCCCCTCTCAATGTTGTTCGTACGTACGGTAGTTTCCCGCGGCCCGTCTTAGAAGGGCAGTCCGGGAATGCCACCGCCGCCGAGTCCCTGGGCCAGCGGGCCCAGCTTCTGCTGCTGAAGGGTCTGGGCGTTCTCGTTGGCCGCGTGCACGGCCGCCACGATCAGGTCGGCGAGGGTCTCGGTGTCCTCCGGGTCCACCGCCTTCGGGTCGATCCGCAGGGCGCGCAGCTCACCGGCGCCGGTCACCGTGGCCTGCACCAGACCGCCGCCCGCCTGTCCGTCGACCTCGGTCCGGGCCAGTTCCTCCTGCGCATTCGCCAGGTCCTGCTGCATCTTCTGGGCCTGCTGCAGCAGCTGCTGCATGTTGGGCTGGCCACCACCGGGGATCACGATCAGCTCCTCTTCCGGGGCTCACGAGCACGGGGTTTTCCCGCTCAGCACGAGCCTACGTGGTCCACGCGGCCGTCGCCCCAGCACTCTTTCGAGTGAGAGGACTGCATTTCCTATACCTGATCAAGGCCCACTTCCGGGCGGAAAACAGGGGAAAGCAGGCCCTCCGCCACCCATTGGGCGGTAGGAAGGGTCACGGCGCATCGGCGTCACCATCAGGCGGGATGTCGTGGCGACGCGCGCGCTGTCACGATGTGTCACGCACCGTGATCAGTTGTGGTCGATAGGGAGTGCCGGGTGGGTCAGCCGGAGATGCAGCCCGAGGGTCCGCCTCAGGACGGGCGGGGCGAGGGTGCGGCCGGGCTGCGGCCGGGCGATCTGGTCGGGCGGTCGTTCCCCCTCGGGGACTGGGCGGAGCCCGCCCTGCGCCTGGACGAGCTGTACCGCTGGGTGGAGCGCGGGGCCCTGGACACGGCGGCCTGGTACCTGGCCGACCGGGTCTGGAAGCGGCGGCAGGCCCGGGTGCTGCGGTGCGGGGCGGCGGTGGGGGCCGTGACCGGGGCCGCGCTGCCGTTCCTCGACCTGACCGGCGTGGTGGGCGGGGTGGCGCCCTGGGGGTATCTGGCGCTGCTGCTCGGGGTGTCCTGCGTGGCGGTGGACCGGTACTTCGGGGTGACGTCCGGGTGGATGCGGGACGTGGCGACCGCGCAGGCCGTGCAACGCAGGTTGCAGGCCTTGCAGTTCGACTGGGCCGCGGAGAGCGTGCGGGAGGTGCTGGGGCCCACCGAGGGGACGGCGGGTGAGGCGGCCGAGCGGTGCCTGGGGGTGCTGCGGAGGTTCTCGGAGGACGTCACGGAGCTGGTGCGCACGGAGACGACGGACTGGATGGGCGAGTTCCGCTCCGGGCCGGCGCTCGGTATCCAGTCGGCCCTGGCCTCGGGGGGCCGGCCCGAGGGAACGGGCGGGCACGGCAGGTTCCCGTTGCCCCCGGGAGCGGGCGCCCGCCCCAACATGCCCCGCCAACGCCCGCCCGAGCCCCGCTGACCGCCACACCCCCGGCCTCCGCCACCGTCACCGTCACGTACGGCCATCTGCCCCGAGCCGGGCCGCGCCGCCGCGCAATTCAGGAGCCCCGCTTGCAACCTGCGGGCACCTCGCCGCGGGATTCGACCACCCGCGTGCCCGGACGCGCGGCCCTGGAACCCGTGAAACCCGCGCGAGGAGGCACTCGCCGCACCCCGCCGCGGCACCGAGCACCCGACCGCCGCAGAGGCCGGGCGGCCGGCGCCCGGACGTGCCGGCCCCGAAGCAGCGAGGCTCACCCGCACAGGGACGGGTCGCGCAGGCACGGCAGGTGGCCCTTGTCCCGGATGACGTCCTGGCTGGTGAACTCGTCGACGTAGGCGAGGAAGCTGGCGGCGAGGGAGCCGGGACGGGGCGTGTCGTAGGTGTAGGCGTACTCGACGTCCTTGTACGGGTAGCGGCTGCCGCCCAGCTCGATCTGCCGGTCGTCGGGCCGGTCGCCGCCCAGGGGCACCCTGTTGACGTCGTCGCCCCGCTCCCTGGCGAGGCTGAGTTCGCTGTAGCCGATGGCGCCGGGCTGTTCGGCGACCTTGTCCAGCACGGCCCGGGTCGAGCCGAGTTCGCAGCGCGTGACGGTGTCGCCGGCCCGCGCGGGCGGCCGGCAGTCCAGGGACGTGCTCGGCGCCTGCTCCCAGCCGCGCAGCACCCGGTCCTGGAAGATCTGCCGCGTTCCCGACTCGTCGCCCCGGCTGACCAGGACGATCGGCAGGTCCGCGATCTCCTTCACACCGGGGACGACCTGCCCCCAACGCTGGTAGCGGCCGGCGTAGATGTCCCGCACCTCCTCCAGGGACAGTCCGTGCGCGCCGAGTTCGACGTCCTTGTGGACGACGAGGGTGAACACGGAGAGCGCGACCCGCTCCCCCGTCAGGTTCCAGCGCTCACCCATCGGGCCGTCGGAGAAGGCGATCACCGACCGGGCGGCGTTCTCGGACTGCCCGGCCAGCTCGGCGAGCGCCGCGACGCCGTTCTCGCTGCCGCGCGCCTCGACGGCGATGTCGGCGCCCTCGCACTTGTTCTCGTACTGCTTGGCGAGCGTGCTGACGACGGGCTCGAAGGCGGTCGAGCCCGTCACCCGCAGTTCGCCCTGCTCGCACTCGATCGGGTTGCCGTCGCGCAGCACGATGATGCCGGCGAGGAGGATCAGGGCGAGGGTGAGCGTCGCGCTGAGCAGCCGGGCCGGGGGACTGAACGTGCGCTGCTTCTCGTCCGGCTTGGGGGCGCTGTTGCGGTGGACCTTGCCGTCCCGCAGGCCCCCGATCAGCCGGACCTCCCCTTCCGCCGACCCGCCCGAGAGCAGCACGAGGAGCTTGAAGTGGTCGCCCGGGTTCAGCGGGACCCGGGGAATGGTCACGGTGCTGCCGACGTGCTCGAAGCCGTTGGCGTTCGTGAAATGGCTGTTGATGTGGTCGATGCCGGACGGCTGGGTCACCGAGACGGCCTGGACCGTGCGTCCCGTGAACTCGGCGGTCAGGCCGTGGACCTCGGACGAGGTGTAGTCGTTGTCGGCGACGCTCTGGGAGCCGTCGTTCTCGATGCGCAGCAGCACGAGCGAGGCGTCGGCCATGTTGGGCACGTCGAAGTCGCCGAGGCGGGGGTTGGACGAGCCGTCGCCTATGGGGCTGTCCATCTGCACGCGGTAGCCGATCAGCTTGCGGCGCGGCACCCGGCGGTCGTAGAGGAACATCACGATCGGCACGAGGAGGCCGAGGACGGACGTGCCGATGGCGATGACGTTCTCGACGTTCACCACTGGTCTTCCCCCGCCACTCCCGGAACTCAGATGGTGGGGTCACCGTACGTCTGTCCGAACCGCACGTCAGGGGCCTCCCGGCAATGTTCGCCGGGCGTTCAACTTGCCTACGGAGCTGGGGACTTCTCCCGCACCCCGGCGCCCGTCACCCGCGCCGGTACGTCAGCGTCTCCCCGGTGCTCCCGTTCACGCGCCGGAGGGTGCCGTCCGGCTGGAGGGTGATCTCGGTGGCCGCGCCCGGTGTGCAGGCGGAGGGCGGTTCCCCGACCGTGACCGTGGACGGGCCGACCCGCACGGGGCCGTCGGTGCCCGGCCGCTCCGCCAACTCCGCCTGGAACACGCAGTGGTAGCTGCCGCCCTCGGCGGGGCCGTCCGCCACGAGGGACAGGACGGTGTCGCCGACCTCGCCCTGCTGGAGGGTCAGTTGCCGGGTGTGCTGTCCGCTCGCGTTGTCGATGGTGGTCGTCCAGGTGCCGAGGTAGCCGGTGGGTATCCCCCCGTCGGCGGGCGTGGAGGGGGCCGGGGACGAGGGCTCGGGCGTGGACGGCTCGGGGCCCGTCGTGCCGGAGGAGGTGACGGGCGCGGTGGCGGTGGCGGTGGGATCGGCCTGCGTGCCCTCGCTGCCGTCCATCAGCGCGTACACCGTCCCGCCGGCGGCGAGCGCGACGACCACGGCCATCGCGACCAGCGCGACGGTGGTGCGGCCGCTTCGGCGGGACTCCTCGGGGGTGCCGGCGGGCTCGGTGCCGTAGGCCGGGGTGGTGCCGGGACCCCCGCCGTAGGGGCCGTTCGGATGACCACCGTTGCCGTAGGGGCCGTGCGGATGACTGCCGTTGCCGTAAGGGCCGTTCGGCAGGCCGTCGTTGCCGTAGGGGCCCGCGTGGTGCGGGGCGCCCGCGTACGGTCCGGCCGGCGCACCGCCGTTCTGCGGGCCGTACACCGGGACGTACGGCGGTGGCGGCCCCGCGGCCGATGCCGAGCCCGGGCCCTGGGGCTGCTGGGGGTGGCCCTGCCCCTGCTGCGGATAGCCGTACGCAGGGTGCGGCGGAGCCGTCGGCGCGGCGCCCTGGGCGGCGGCCTGCGTGGGCGGCCGGTCAGGCGACCGCGGTCCCGCGTCCTGCGCCGTGGCCGCCGGCGCCGCCTCGTCGGCGGCGGGCGCGTGCTCGGGTGAGGCGCCCCGGTCGGCGTCCGCGCCGTCGGCCGCCTCCGGGTCCTCCGAATCCAGCAACTGCACCGCGTGCCGCCCGAGTTGGGCGACCAGCGCGCCCGGCAGCCAGGGGTCACGGGAGCGCCCGTCCGCCACGGTGTCCTCCGCGCCCGTGCGGCGCAGGACGTCGTCCAACGAGGGCCGGGCCTCCGGCTCCTTGCGCAGGCAGTGGCGTACCAGGTCGGCGAGTCCCTCGGGCACGCCGTCCAGGTCGGGCTCCTCCTGGGCGATACGGAACATCAGGGCGTGCACCCCG
This sequence comes from Streptomyces sp. NPDC089424, assembly GCF_044749345.1. Lineage (NCBI taxonomy): Bacteria > Bacillati > Actinomycetota > Actinomycetes > Kitasatosporales > Streptomycetaceae > Streptomyces > Streptomyces sp. NPDC089424. The sequence continues at coordinate 463,526 of NZ_JBIVHU010000004.1, read as the reverse complement.
CTGTCGGTGCCGCCGAAGGGGAGGTGGCCGGTGGCCGCGTAGGCGAGGACGGAGCCGAGGCAGAACACGTCGCAGGCCGGTGTGACGCGGTCGCCGCGCACCTGCTCGGGCGCCATGAAGCCGGGCGAGCCGACGAGCGCGCCGGTCCGGGTCAGTCCGCCGTCGGTCACGGTCTCCATCGCCCGCGCGATCCCGAAGTCGATGACCCGGGGGCCGTCGATGGTGACGAGCACGTTGGACGGCTTGAGGTCCCGGTGCACGATCCCGGTGGCGTGGATGTCCTGGAGCGCGTGCGCGAGCCCCGCCGCCATGATCCGCACCGAACGCTCGGGCAGCGCCCCGTGGTCCCGCCCGACGACCTGCTGAAGGCTCGGGCCCGCGACATAGCCGGTGGCCACCCACGGCACGGCCGCCTCGGTGTCGGCGTCGAGCACCGGCGCCGTCCAGTGACCGCCGACCTGCCGCGCCGCCCGCACCTCCTGGCGGAACCTCGCGCGGAACTCCTCCTGCGCGGCGAGCTCACCGCGCACCAGCTTGACCGCGACGGTCCGCCCCCGGTCCGAACGCGCCAGATACACCCGCCCCATACCGCCGGCACCGAGCCGCGCCAGCAGCCGGTAGGCACCGATCCGCGGTGGATCCCCAGGCTCCAGTCCGTCCACGGAGAACCCCTCCCCCCATCCACCCCTGTGCGTTGACCGAAGAATAATGCGGCGACACAGGGAGACGGCGGGTCCGCTTTCCACGGTTCCGTAACGGGTTCCGTGACCGGTTCCGGTGCGGTTCCGGTGCGGTTCCGACGCGGTTCCGACGCGGTTCCGACGGTGGTCAGGGTGCGGGATCCGGTGCCGGTCCGGCGTCGGCCGTCGGCATCCCCACTTCGTCGAGGACCCGTGACAGCCGCTCCAGCACCCGTACCGTCTCCTCGAACTCCTCCTCCCCCAGCGCCCGGGCCAGCCGGTCCGCGAACTCCGCGTGCCCGGGGTCGATGCGGCGCACCGCCGCGACGCCCGCCGCGGTGGGGGCGAGGAGCTTGGCGCGGCGATGGGCGGGGTTGGGGCGGTACTCGGCCAGGCCCCCTTCGACCAGCAGGTCGGCGACGCGCTGGACGCTCTGCCGGGTGATGCCCATGGCCCGGGCGATCCCGGCGACGGGCAGCGGCTCGGGCAGCACCGCGCCCAGCACCTGCCACCGGGCCGCCGTCAGTCCGGCCGGGCCGGCCAGTTCCTCCGCGACCGCGAGGAACTGGCCGCTCAGCCGGAAGACGCCGAGCGCGCCCCGGCTGAGCAGATCCTGCCGCCGTCGGCTCACCGCGTCCCCGCCTGTTCGAGGACGGCGTAGGCCTCGGCGTCGGAGTCGTGGAACAGCCGGTACCAGGCGTCCAGCACCTCCCCCTCGTACACCCCGAGCAGCCCGAGGACCTCCCGTGCGAAGGCGACCGGCTCGGTCGGCCCCGCGGTGATCAGACCGCGGTCGGTGACCGCGTCGGCGTCGACGTACCGGTCGCCGCCCCGGTAGCCGGTCGCGGCCAGGTAGAAGGAGATCGCGCTGGTGTGGTCCCGGTCGTCGAGCAGGCCCTCGCGGGCGAGTCCGGCGGTGGCCCCGCAGATCGCGGCCACGGGCACCCCGGCGGCCAGGAAGGCCCGCGCCGTGCGGGCGAAGGGGGCGAGGTCGTCCCCGGTGTCCCAGAGGTCGGCGCCCGGGAGGATCAGCAGCGAGCTGTCCTCGGGCCGCACGTCGTCCAGGGCGAGGTCGGGCCGGACGCGCAGCCCGCCGAGAGTGGTGACCGGGCCGGTGGTGAGGGCGACGGTGCGGATCTCGTGGCCGGCGCGAGCGAGATACGCCGTGGCGTGACCGGTCTCCCAGTCGGCGAGGGTGTCGTACACGGCCAGGTGGACGGGCTTGCGGCTGCTGTTCATGGCTCCTCCTCGGGTCGTGCGGCGCTGGGCTATGACAGGATACTGTCATTCATGACAGCATCCTGTCAATGAGTCCGGTCCGCACGAGCGCGACATCTCCCACGTCCTGCGCCACTACCGTCGACAATCTGTCGCGGATTGGGCGAGACCGCAGACAGGACGCCGATGTCGCGTCCGCATCCCGGACATTTACCCTCGGCGGCATGACCCCTCAGCCCACTCCCGCCACCGGCGCCGCCGTGAAGGCCGCGGACCGCGCGCACGTGTTCCACTCCTGGTCCGCGCAGGAGCTCATCGACCCGCTCGCCGTCGCCGGTGCGGAGGGGTCGTACTTCTGGGACTTCGACGGCAACCGCTACCTGGACTTCACCAGCGGGCTCGTCTACACCAACATCGGCTACCAGCACCCGAAGGTCGTCGCCGCGATCCAGGAACAGGCCGCGACCCTGTCCACCTTCGCGCCCGCCTTCGCCGTCGAGGCCCGCTCCGAGGCCGCCCGCCTGATAGCCGAGCGCACGCCCGGCGACCTCGACAAGATCTTCTTCACCAACGGCGGCGCCGACGCCGTCGAGCACGCGGTGCGGATGGCGCGGCTGCACACCGGCCGGCCGAAGGTGCTCTCGGCGTACCGCTCGTACCACGGCGGCACCCAGCAGGCCGTGAACATCACCGGCGATCCGCGCCGCTGGGCCAACGACAGCGGCACCTCCGGCGTCGTGCGCTTCTGGGCGCCCTTCCTGTACCGCTCGCGCTTCTACGCCGAGACCGAGGAGCAGGAGTGCGCCCGGGCGCTGGAGCACCTGGAGACCACGATCGCCTTCGAGGGCCCGGCGACGATCGCCGCGATCGTCCTGGAGACGATCCCGGGCACCGCGGGGATCATGGTGCCGCCGCCCGGATACCTGGCGGGCGTCCGCGCGCTCTGCGACAAGTACGGCATCGTCTTCGTCCTCGACGAGGTGATGGCGGGCTTCGGGCGCACCGGTGAGTGGTTCGCGGCGGACCTCTGCGGCGTCGTGCCGGACCTGATGACCTTCGCCAAGGGCGTGAACTCCGGCTACGTGCCGCTCGGCGGCGTCGCCATCTCCGCGGAGATCGCCGCGACCTTCGGCAAGCGGCCCTACCCGGGCGGACTGACCTACTCCGGCCACCCTCTCGCCTGCGCCGCGGCCGTCGCCACGATCAACGTGATGGCCGAGGAGGGCGTCGTCGAGAACGCGGCGCGGCTCGGCGCCGACGTCGTCGGCCCGGCGCTGCGAGACCTGGCCGAGCGGCACCCCAGCGTGGGCGAGGTGCGCGGCACCGGCATGTTCTGGGCCCTGGAACTGGTGCGGAACAAGGAGACCCGCGAGCCGCTGGTGCCGTACAACGCGACCGGTGAGGCCAACGCGCCGATGGCCGCGTTCGCGGCGGCGGCCAAGGCGGGCGGGGTGTGGCCGTTCGTGAACATGAACCGCACCCACGTCGTGCCGCCGTGCAACGTGACCGAGGCCGAACTGAAGGAGGGGCTGGCGGCGCTGGACGCGGCCCTGTCGGTGGCCGACGAGCACACCGAGTAACCACCTCCCGGCATCCGAGCGCGTATGGTGGCGTGCTCGTGGGCCCGTACCACGAGCACGCCACCCGTACGTGACGAGGAGACCGTCCGACCATGCCCGGCAACGGCGCCGTGACCCGCAGCACCCTGCGGCAGCAGATCGCGGACGCGCTACGCGACGAGGTGCTCGCCGGGCGGCTCCAGCCGGGACAGGAGTTCACGGTCAAGGAGATCGCCGACCAGTACGGGGTCTCCGCGACACCGGTCCGCGAGGCGCTGGTCGACCTGTCCGCGCAGGGCCTGCTCGACGCGCTCCAGCACCGCGGCTTCCGGGTACGCGAGTACTCCTACGCCGACTTCCGCGGGCTGGTCGAGGCGCGCAGCCTGGTCATAGACGGCATGTTCCACGCCCTGGAGAAGGGCCTCGGCGGCCCGCCGCGCTTCCAGGACCCCGGCGACCCCTATACGGCGGCCGCGCTCGCGGGCGTACGGCGGCGCGGCGACGAGGCACAGCGCGCCGCGGCCGCCGGTGACCTCACCGTGCTGATCGGCTACGACCTGCGCTTCTGGCGGGAGTTGGGCAGCCTGTTCGGCAACCCCTACCTGGTGGACTTCCTGCACCGGCTGCGCGTGCAGTCCTGGGTGTGCGCCGTGCAGCATCTGCGCCGGCTGCCCGATCTGCGCGGCCGGCTGTGGGCCGACCACACCGAGCTGATCGACGCGCTCTCCCGGCGCGACATCGACGCCGCACGCTCCCTCGTCGCCGCGCACAACGCGCACGCGCTGGCTCTCGTCGAGCGGCTGGCCAACGGCTGACGTGGGTATGGGACCTGCACACGGGGCCCCACCCGGCAGTGCACGGATTACTCTTCTTCGACCGACGTGCCATGCGCTGCCCGTGACGACACCCCGCGCCGCCTGCGTGATGAGGAGCCCTCTTTTGGCCTGTGACCTGTGGCTGGTACCGCTCGTCGACGTGTTGTGCCACACGCCCGACAACCCGTTCGCCGAGGAACTCGCGCAATACAACAAGGTGCTCGCCGAGGCCGGGCTGCCGCCGGTGCCGGTGTACCAGTACATGCCGGGCCTGTCCGGCGAGGTCGCCCCGGTGGCCGGCTTCGACTACGACGCGCTGCACTTCCTGCGCCGCGCCTACCTTCTTCAGGTGTGCGGCCTGCCGGTGGCGCCGGTCGACGACCTGGGCGGCGACTACGAGCAGCTCCTGGAGATGTTCGAGACCACGGCCCAGCAGTCCCACCTGGTCTGGCACTACGACCACGCGGGCGCCTACGTCCCCGTCGACTTCCCGCACCCGCTCGCGGACGACGAACTCCTCGCGGGCGGCGGCCCGCTGGGCTCCTCGCAGGCGCTGCTGCGCGAGCTGGAGCTCGTGGCCCCGTCGATCGGCATCGACCCGGCCAACCCGCCGGCCGCTCCCCAACCTCCTTCGGCTCCCACGGAGTTGGAGGAGCCCGCCGTTCCCGCCCCGTACGACCCGAGCCCGTTCGCCCGCGAGCGCCACGTCTGGCTCGGCCTGCACGCGGCGACGACACGGAGCCTGGCGCAGGGTTCGATGATCGTCTTCAGCTGAGGGGCACCCGCGTCACGCGACCCGGTCAGGCCCGGCCGACCAGCGTGATCACGGGCGGCCACAGCACCTGGGAGGCCATCAGCAGGGACGGCCCGAGGTGCACCGGGCACACCCGCAGGGGCGCCCGGTGATGCCGCCCGACCTCGAAGACGGCGGGGTCCGCGCACTCCGACCCCGCCGCGTCGCCGCCCTCCCCGCCGTACGGGCCACGGCACAGCGCGCTTCCGTGGTTGCTCATACGCCGATTGGACCGCCCCCGCACGCCGCACGCCCGCCGGACGCACCCGGAGGGCGTAACGACGGGCGGGCGGGGTCGACCAGCGGACGGCGGGCTAGAGGAACGAGTTGATCTCGATCGTCTCGTCCCGGCCCGGGCCGACGCCGATCGCGGAGATCGGGGCGCCGGACATCTCCTCCAGCGCCTTGACGTAGGCCTGCGCGTTCTTCGGCAGGTCGCCGAAGGTCTTGGCCTTGCTGATGTCCTCGGACCAGCCGGGCAGCATCTCGTAGACCGGCTTCGCGTGGTGGAAGTCCGTCTGCGAGTACGGCAGCTCCTCGACGCGCCGGCCGTCGATCTCGTAGGCCACGCAGACCGGGATCTGCTCCCAGCCGGTGAGCACGTCGAGCTTGGTGAGGAAGAAGTCCGTCAGACCGTTCACCCGGGTCGCGTAGCGGGCGATCACCGCGTCGAACCAGCCGCAGCGGCGGTCCCGGCCGGTGGTCACGCCACGCTCGCCCCCGATGCGGCGCAGCGCCTCGCCGTCCTCGTCGAAGAGCTCCGTCGGGAACGGGCCCGCGCCGACGCGGGTCGTGTAGGCCTTGAGGATGCCGATGACACGGCTGATCTTCGTGGGGCCGACGCCGGCGCCCGTGCAGGCACCGCCTGCCGTCGGGTTCGACGACGTCACGAAGGGGTACGTGCCGTGGTCGATGTCCAGGAGGGTGCCCTGGCCGCCCTCGAACAGGACGACCTTGTCGTCCTCCAGGGCCTGGTTCAGGACCAGGACGGTGTCGGCGACGTACGGCGCGAGCTTGTCCGCGTAACCGAGCAGTTCCTCGACGACCTGGCCGACGGCGATCGCACGGCGGTTGTAGAGCTTGGTGAGGATCTGGTTCTTGACGTCGAGCGCCGCCTCCACCTTCTGGGTGAGGATCGACTCGTCGTACAGGTCCTGGACCCGGATGCCGACGCGGTTGATCTTGTCCGCGTACGTCGGGCCGATGCCGCGGCCCGTCGTGCCGATCTTGCGCTTTCCGAGGAAGCGTTCCGTCACCTTGTCGACCGTCACGTTGTACGGCGTGATCACATGCGCGTTACCGCTGATCAGGAGCTTGGACGTGTCGACGCCACGCTCGTTCAGTCCGCTCAGCTCGGAGAGCAGGACAGACGGGTCGACGACGACGCCGTTGCCGATGACCGGCGTACAGCCGGGGGACAGGATTCCGGAAGGGAGGAGGTGCAGTGCGTACTTCTGGTCGCCGACGACGACCGTGTGACCGGCGTTGTTGCCGCCCTGGTAACGCACCACGTAGTCGACCGAACCGCCTAGCAGGTCCGTCGCCTTTCCCTTGCCTTCGTCACCCCACTGAGCACCGAGCAGCACAAGTGCGGGCACGCGCGTACACCCCTTCCGGGCGGGGCATGTCCAACGTCAGGGGCGAACGCGGTGGGTCGTGCCGCCGCGTGCCCCGCGGCCGTCGTTGGCCGCGACCGTCGGACCGGATGCCCCGGAATAGACGAAGCCCCTGGCGCAATAGCGCAAGGGGCTCTTGCACAAAGATGCTACCCGAGGAAGCGAGGCATGACCGAGGTGGCGACTTCTCCGACGTCCGATCAGCTGCTGGTGATCATCGATTCGGTCGCTCGGAGGACCGACGGAGAGGCCGTCCGCATCGCGAAAGACGTGCTCAGCGCGGGTGCGTCGGCCAAGGTGTGCCTGCCGGACGGCCCGGAGGAGTTCGCCCGCGCGCTGGCCCGCCGGGGCTCCCGGCGGCCGGTGGTGATCGGTGACGACCGCGCCCTGGTGCGCACGGTGGCCCTGTTGCACCGGCAGCGGGAGCTGGCCGGAAGCGTGCTGTCGCTCGTCCCCGTCGGACCCGCCCTCGGTCTCGCCACGGCCCTGGGGGTGCCGGTGAGCACGGTGTCGGCGGCACGGGCCGTGCTGGAGGGGGCCGAACGACGCCTGGACCTGCTCGTCGACGACAGCGACGGGGTGGTGCTGGGGGCGCTGCGGATCCCGCCGGTGCCGCTCGGCGAGGGCGGCGCCGTCCCGGCGCGGACGCCCTGGCTGCGGACCTGCCAGTCCCTCGTACGCACCCTCGTGGCGGCCCGCCCGGTGCGCTCGCCTTCGGTGCCCCCGCCCGGACCGGCGCGGCTGCGGGTCGAGGTCGACGGGGTGACGCTGGTCGATCTGGACCAGCCGGTCGAGGCCGTCTCGCTCGCCCCGGACGGCTCCGGCGCCGCGGAGATCGAGGTGCGCCCGCTGTCGCTCGGCGCGGAGGCCACCCCGCTGCGGGCGGAGGGGCGGACCGTGACCGTGTCGGGGGCGGACTTCCGCTACCGCTCGGACGCGGGCGTGAGCGGACCGGTGCGGACCAGGACGTGGCGGGTGCGCGAGGGGGCCTGGGGGCTGACGCTGCCCGGGAGGTGAGCGGGAGGCGAGGTCAGCGCCGCCCGAAGAGCTCCTCCCGGTGCGCCCGCCAGCGTTCCATGAGCGCGTCCAGCTCACCCTCGAGGTACTCGAAGAAGGCGAGGGTCTCCGCGAGCCGGCGGCCCGCGGGCGTGTCGGCGCCGAGGGTGTCCACGCCGTCGCGCAGGGCGTCCTCCCAGCGCTTGAGCACCGCCTCGCGGTTGGTGAGCGCCTCGTACCACTGGTCGCCGTGCACCCGGTACCGCTCCCGGCGCGAACCGGGCTCCCGCTCGCGCGAGACCATGTGGACCTGGGCGAGGTAGCGCACCGCTCCGGAGACCGCGGCCGGTGAGATCTGCAGCTGGTCGCCGAGTTCGGCGGAGGTCAGGGATCCGGCGTCGGCGGCGAGCAGGGCGGCGAAGACGCGCGAGGGCATCCTCGGCATGCCGGCCTCCACGAGCTGCGCCGCGAAGTGCTCGACGAAACGGGAGACGGTCGCGGGGTCCCGCCGCTCCGCCGCGCCCGCTTCCGCGCTCTGGCTCGGTTCCGTCATCGCTGCATCATCTCCCCTGCTCAGCGCCCACCCTCGAGTGTACCGACGATTTATACGCTTCCTTAACTTCACAAATTTCTGAAGGAAGCGTACGTTCTGAATCATGACCAAGGCAATCACCGTCTCCGGCCTGCACAAGTCGTTCGGCCGGACCCATGCGCTCGACGGCCTCGACCTGGACGTCGAGTCCGGTGAGGTACACGGCTTCCTCGGCCCGAACGGCTCCGGCAAGTCCACGACCATCCGCGTCCTGCTCGGCCTGCTGCGCGCCGACTCCGGCGCCGCCCAGCTGCTCGGCCGCGACCCCTGGGCGGACGCCGTCGCACTGCACCGCCGCATCGCCTACGTCCCCGGCGACGTCACCCTGTGGCGCAACCTCTCCGGCGGCGAGGTCATCGACCTCTACGGCCGCCTGCGCGGCGGCCTCGACAAGCGGCGCCGCGCCGAACTGGTCGAGCGGTTCGAGCTCGACCCGACCAAGAAGGGACGCACCTACTCCAAGGGCAACCGGCAGAAGGTCGCCCTCGTCGCCGCCTTCGCCTCGGACGTCGACCTGCTGATCCTCGACGAACCGACCTCGGGACTCGACCCGCTGATGGAGGAGGTCTTCCAGCGGTGCGTCGCCGAGGAGCGGGAGCGAGGGCGGACGATCCTGCTGTCCTCCCACATCCTCAGCGAGGTCGAGGAGTTGTGCGACCGCGTCAGCATCATCCGCAAGGGCCGCACGGTGGAGACGGGTTCGCTCGCCGACCTGCGCCATCTGACCCGCACCAGTGTGACCGCCGAGCTGGCCGGGCCGCCCGACGGGCTGACCCGCCTGCCCGGCGTGCACGACCTCGACGTCCAGGGCCACCGCGTCCGGCTCCAGGTCGACACCGACAAGCTGAACGACGTCCTCAAGTCCCTCAGCGCCACCGGCGTGCGGTCCCTGACCTCGACGCCGCCCACCCTGGAGGAGCTGTTCCTGCGGCACTACCAGGAGGAGACCGGCGGGACGGGCCGGACGGGCGGGACGGACGGGGAGGGCACGCGGGGCGCGGCGGACGAGGTGGCCGCGCGATGACCGCCACGACCTTCGCCGCACGGGGCACCGGATCCCGTCAACTCGCCGGAACCGGCACCCTGTTGCGCTTCGCGCTGCGCCGCGACCGGGCCATGGTCCCGATCTGGGTCGGCGTGAACGCCCTGATGGTGCTGTCCATGCCGAGCACACTGAGGGGCCTGTACGGCACCGCCGCCGAACGCGCCGACCTGCTGGGGCAGATGGCGACCAACGCCTCGCTGCGCGCCATGGTCGGCCCGGTCTTCGGCGACTCCCTCGGCGCGCTGACCGCGTGGCGCGTCGGGGTGTACGCGGGCGCGCTCGCGGCGGTGATGAGCCTGCTGATCGTCGTACGGCACACCCGGGACGAGGAGGAGAGCGGCCGGCAGGAGATGATCTCGGCCGGGGCGGTCGGCCGGCGGGCCCCGCTGACGGCCGCCCTCCTGACGGCGGCGGTCGCCTGCGCCGTGCTGGCGCTGGTGGTCGCGGGGGGCCTGGCGGCTCACGGCGCGGGCGGCGCGCTGGCCCTCGGCCTCGGGATCGCGGGCGTCGGCATGGTCTTCGCGACGACGGCGGCGATCGTCGCCCAGTTCACGGAGAGCGCCCGGCTGGCCCGCGGGCTGACGGCCGGGCTGCTGGGCGCGGCCTTCGTGCTGCGCGCGGCGGGCGACTCGGCGACGGACGACGGGTCCTCGGTGCTGACGTGGGTCTCGCCGATCGGCTGGCTGGAGAACCTGCGGCCGTTCGCGCACGAGCGGTGGTGGGTGCTGCTGCTGTTCGCCGGCGCGACGGTCGCGCAGGCGGCGGTGGCGTACGGGCTCGCCGGGCGGCGCGACGTCGGCATGAGCTTCCTGCCCAGCCGGCCCGGGCCCGCACAGGGACGCCTCGGCACGGCCGCGGGCCTGGCCTGGCGGTTGCAGCGGGGCGGTGTGCTCGGCTGGAGCGTCGGCTTCCTCCTCGCCGGGGTCGTGTACGGCGGGATGACCGAGGGCGCGGCCGACCTGGTCGGCGAGAACGACAACGCCCGCGAGATCTTCCAGCGGATGGGCGGCCAGTCCGGCCTGACGGACGCGTTCCTCGCGGCGATGGTGGGGATGCTCGGCCTGGTCGCCGCGCTCTACGTCGTCGCGTCGGTGCTCCGGCTGCACGGCGAGGAGACCTCGGGGCGCGCGGAGCCGGTGCTGGCGAACGCGGTCGGGCGCCTGCGCTGGGCGGCGGGCCATCTGGCGGTGGCGTTCGGCGGCTCGGTGCTGCTCATGCTCCTGGCCGGCGCGGGCCTCGCGGCCGGCTACGGCAGGGACTTCGGCCCTGTCCTCGGCGCCTGCCTGGCACAGCTCCCCGCGATCTGGGTGATCGGCGGTGTGACGGTGCTCCTGCACGGGTGCTCCCCGCGGCTGGCGCCCGCCGCGTGGGGCGTCGCCGGGGCCGTGCTCCTGATCGGCTGGGTCGGTCCGGCACTGGACGTCCCCCAGGCGGTGCTGGACCTCTCGCCCTTCGGCCATCTCCCCAAGCTGCCGGGCAGCGAGATGCGGTGGGCCCCTGTCCTGCTCCTGACCGGGCTGGCGGCGCTGCTGGTCGGGACCGGGCTGGCCGGGCTGCGGCGCCGGGACATGGTCAGTTCCTGAACCGGCCCTCGCCCGGAGCGGCCCGGACCCGTCCGGGCCGCGCCGGGCGTCATGGGGGCGGCCTCACTCCACGAGCACCAGGGTGGCGGCGGCGAAGAGGACCGCCCATACGGCCAGCGTCACGCCGACACAGCGCATGCGCAGAGCGCGGTACCGGTGCTCGTACTCGCCCCGCAGCGACAGGCAGCGGGCCTGGACGCGTTCCAGGTCGCCCCGGGCCCGCAGCAGCGCGTCGGCCACATAGCGCTGGTGGATCTCCGCGCGCTGGGACGTGGTGAGCCACTCCAGCGGAAGCAGGAACTCATCCGCCCGCCGTTCCGCTTCCGCGACCCTGGCCTGCCAGAGCAGGTATCCCTCCACCTGGTTGGCGAGCTTGCCGTCTGTGTCCGGTCCGGGTGGCTCTCGCACGTGATCCCCCGGCTGCTCAGCGCCGTTGCCCGTGGGCCTCGGCCTCGATCATCGCAAAGTCCGGGTGGTGCAGGTCGAACGCCGGGGACTCGCTGCGGATCCGCGGCAGGGTGACGAAGTTGTGCCGCGGCGGCGGACAGGACGTGGCCCACTCCAGCGAACGGCCGTAGCCCCAGGGGTCCTGGACGCCGACCGGCTTGCCGTACTTGGCCGTCCGCCAGACGTTGTAGAGGAACGGGAGCATCGACAGGCCGAGCACGAACGAGGCGATCGTCGAGACGGTGTTCAGGGCGGTGAAGCCGTCGACCGCCAGGTAGTCGGCGTAGCGGCGCGGCATGCCCTCGGCACCCAGCCAGTGCTGGACCAGGAAGGTGCCGTGGAAGCCGATGAACAGCGTCCAGAAAGTGATCTTGCCGAGCCGCTCGTCGAGCATCTTGCCGGTCCACTTCGGCCACCAGAAGTGGAAGCCCGCGAACATCGCGAAGACCACGGTGCCGAAGACGACGTAGTGGAAGTGCGCCACCACGAAGTACGAGTCGGAGACGTGGAAGTCCAGCGGCGGCGAGGCCAGGATGACACCGGTCAGACCACCGAAGAGGAACGTCACGAGAAACCCGGTCGCCCACAGCATCGGGGTCTCGAAGGACAGCGATCCCCTCCACATCGTGCCGATCCAGTTGAAGAACTTCACCCCGGTCGGCACCGCGATGAGGAACGTCATGAAGGAGAAGAACGGCAGCAGCACGCCACCCGTGACGTACATGTGGTGCGCCCACACGGTGATCGACAGGCCGGCGATGGCGATGGTCGCCGCGATCAGGCCCGAGTAGCCGAACATCGGCTTGCGGGAGAAGACCGGGACGACCTCGCTGATGATGCCGAAGAACGGCAGCGCGATGATGTACACCTCCGGATGCCCGAAGAACCAGAAGAGGTGCTGCCAGAGCAGCGCTCCGCCGTTCGACGAGTCGAAGATGTGCGCCCCGAACTTGCGGTCCGCCTCCAGGGCGAACAGCGCCGCCGCGAGCACCGGGAAGGCGAGCAGGACCAGGACACCGGTCAGCAGCACGGTCCAGGTGAAGATCGGCATGCGGAACATCGTCATGCCGGGCGCGCGCATGCAGATGATCGTGGTGACGAAGTTGACCGAGCCGAGGATGGTGCCGAAGCCGGAGAAGGCCAGACCCATGATCCACATGTCGGCGCCCACACCCGGCGAGCGGACCGCGTCCGACAGCGGCGAGTAGGCGAACCAGCCGAAGTCGGCCGCGCCCTGGGGGGTGAGGAAGCCGGCCAGCGCGATGAGCGAGCCGAAGAGGTAGAGCCAGTAGGCGAACATGTTCAGCCGCGGGAACGCCACGTCCGGCGCGCCGATGTGCAGCGGCATGATCCAGTTCGCGAACCCGGCGAACAGCGGCGTCGCGAACATCAGCAGCATGACCGTGCCGTGCATCGTGAACGCCTGGTTGTACTGCTCGTTCGACATGATCTGCGTGCCCGGACGGGCGAGCTCGGCGCGCATGAACAGCGCCATCACGCCACCGACCAGGAAGAGCGCGAACGACGTCGACAGGTACAGCGTGCCGATGGTCTTGTGATCGGTGGTCGTCAGCCACCTCACCACGACGTTCCCGGGCTTTCTGCTCCTGACCGGCAGCTCGTTCTCGTACGAGTCCTCGGCTGCCGCGGCGCCCTGGTGTTCGTTCTGGATGCTCACAGGTTGGTCGGCTCCCCATGCGTGCGTTCCCGCCACTCACCGGTCATCCTTCCTGCCGAGGTGAGGGCCGGGGGGCAGTGGGCGACGACACGCGGCCGATCACGTGACAGCGTCACCCGATCGCACCAGCCGTGGGCGTGGCGGACGCGCGTCAGACGGTGACGCTCAGCCCTTCCAGGCCCCTGATCACGAAGTTCGGCTTGCGCTGCGGCTCCGCCGACAGGGCGAGCGTGGGGGCCTTCTCCAGCAGGGCGCGCATCGACGCCGCCAGCTCGATGCGGGCAAGGGGGGCGCCGATGCAGTAGTGGATGCCCGCGCTGAAGGAGATGTGGGGGTTCTCCCCGCGGGTCAGGTCCAGGCGCTCCGGCGCGGCGAAGACCCTCTCGTCGTGGTTGGCCGAGCCGAAGAGCAACGCCACCTCCGCGCCCCGCGGGATCGTGGTGCCGTCGATCTCGATGTCGTCCAGGACCCAGCGCTCGAAGAGCTGGAGCGGGGTGTCGTAGCGCATCAGCTCCTCGACGGCGGAGGGGACGAGGGAGTGGTCGGCGCGCAGGGCGGCCAGCTGGTCCGGGTTGCGGAAGAGCGCCCACCAGCCGTTGACCGTGGCGTTCACCGTCGCCTCGTGGCCGGCGTTCAGCAGCAGCACCGCCGTCGAGATCATCTCCTGCTCGGTCAGCCGGTCCCCCTCGTCGTGCGCCGCGATCAGCCCGGAGACGAGGTCCTCGCCCGGCTCCTTGCGGCGCAGGGCGATCAACTCCCGCAGGTACGCGGAGAACTCGACCGACGCCCGCACCGCCCGGGCCGCCGTCTCGGGCGACGGGTTCAGCTCGTACATCCCGCAGATGTCCGCCGACCAGGGCCGCAGCGGGGCCCGGTCCGCCTCGGGGATGCCGAGCATCTCGGCGATCACCGCGACCGGGAGCGGCTCCGCCACGTCCGTCAGCAGATCGCCGCCGCCCGCCTCCGCCAGCGCCGTGACGAGGTCACCGGCCAGCTTCTCCACGTACGGCTTCAGCCGCTCCACCGTGCGCGGGGTGAACGCCTTCGACACCAGGCGCCTGATCCGCGTGTGGTCCGGCGGCTCCAGGTCCAGCATCCCGTGGTCGTTGAGCGTGTGGAACGGCTCGTGCTCCGGCGCGGGCGCGGTGCGCCCGAAGTCCTCGTGCGTGAACCGGTGCTGATAGCTGCGGCCGAGGCGCCGGTCGCGCAGCAACGCCGAGACGTCCGCGTGGTGCGGGACCAGCCACTGGTCCGTGCGCTCGAAGTGGTGCACGCGGCCCCGGGCGCGCAGCCGCGCGTAGGCGGGGTACGGGTCGGCCAGGAACGCCGGGTCCCACGGGTCGAAGGCGAGGTCGGAAGCAGCTGCCATGGACGGACGCTAGCCCGGAAGCGCACTCCCTGACCAGGGTGGGCAGAGCTGGCCACCCCGTCCCGGGTGCTCAGCCCGGCGTCACCAGCCGTGCCTCGTAGGCGAACACCGCCGCCTGCGTACGGTCCCGCAGGCCCAGCTTCACCAGGATGCGGCTGACGTGGGTCTTGATCGTCGACTCGGCCACGACCAGCCGCCCGGCCATCTCCGAGTTCGACAGGCCCTGGGCGATCAGCACCAGCACCTCCGTCTCCCGCTCGGTCAGATCCCCGTACGCCGCCTGCGCGGTGGCCGGGATGCCCGGAGCGTCGGAGAGCTTGGAGAACTCCGTGATCAGCCGCCTCGTGACCGACGGGGCCAGCAGGGCCTCGCCGGCGGCCACCACCCGGACCCCGTCGGCGAGCTGCCGCGCCGAGGCGTCCTTGAGCAGGAACCCGGAGGCTCCCGCCCGCAGCGCCTGGTACACGTACTCGTCGAGGTCGAACGTCGTCAGCACCAGCACCTTCGCCGCGCCGTCCGCCGCGATGATCTCCCGGGTCGCCTCGATGCCGTTCAGCTCGGGCATCCGGATGTCCATCAGCACCACGTCAGGCGAGAGCGCGCGGACCTTCTCTACCGCCTCCCGGCCGTTGACCGCCTCGCCGACGACCTCGAAGTCCGGCATCGCGTTCAGCAGGACCGAGAAGCCCTCCCGCACCATCATCTGATCGTCCGCGATCAGCACGCGAATGGTCATGCGTCACCTTCGCTCACCATGGCCACCGGCAGGAACACCGTCACCTCGTAGCCGTGCTCGTCCGTGGGGCCCGCCGTCATCTCGCCGTTCAGCATGGTGACGCGTTCGCGCATGCCCGTGATGCCGTGGCCCGCGCCGGGCGAGGGCTTGACGAGGGCCGGCGCCGGCGGCGGACCGTTGACTATCCGCAGGCCCAGACCGCCGAGGACGTAGCCGATCTCCACCTGGGCGCTCGCCCCGGGCGCGTGCCGCAGGGTGTTGCTCAGCGCCTCCTGGACTATGCGGTAGGCCGAGAGTTCCACACCCTGGGGAAGCTCGCGCACCGCCCCGGTCACCGTCTTGTCGACGGTCAGGCCCGCGTCGCGCACATTGGCCAGCAGGGCGTCCAGGTCGCCGAGGGTGGGCTGGGGGGCCTCAGGGGCCTCGTAGTCCTCGGCGCGCACGACGCCGAGGACGCGCCGGAGCTCGGTGAGCGCCGCGACCGCGTTCTCCCGGATGGTGACGAAGGCGCGCTCCAGCTCCGGCGGCGGATTCTCCACCCGGTAGGGAGCGGCCTCCGCCTGGATGGCGACGACCGACATGTGGTGGGCGACGACGTCGTGCAGCTCGCGGGCGATCGTGGTGCGCTCCTCCAGGAGGGTGCGCCGGGAGCGCTCGTGCTCGGTGACCGACTGCTGGGCGGTGACCTCCTGCCGGGCCTCACGGCGGATGTGCAGCACGGCGACGACCAGCAGGACGAGCGCCGACAGGACGAGCATGGGGCCCGTGTTGGAGTCGTAGTAGCCGGCGCTGAGGAAGGAGTCCGCGAAGAGGCCGTAGAGCAGGGTCAGCACCCACATCCACGCGGCGGTGCGCGGCCGGGTGCGCACGGCGACGATCGTCAGCACGGTCAGGTGGGTCAGGAAGCTGCCGGGGGGCCAGGGCCACTCGTACCAGCCGCCGTAGAACATGCCCGAGACCGGGGCCGCGGCCAGGGAGACCCAGAAGGCGCCGACGGGACGCACGAGGGTCAGCAGGACCGGGGCGAGCGCGAGGAGCCCGACCAGCGCGCTGAAGGTCTCGCTGCGGCTCGACTCGTACCCGACGAGCATCGCCAGCAGGCCCGCCGACGTGACCACCGCGTGCGGCGTCCACGCCGCGTAGCGCCGCAGCCGGCCCTTCAGCCGGCGCGTTATCGGCCCGTCGACGCTCATGCGGGGCAGCGGGCGGTAGGCGAAGGCGTCGTGGAACAGATCCTGGCGCAGCCCCCGCAGGGCATCCTGGGCCAGCCGGTACTCGGGGCTGCGCGCCGCGGCACCGCTCGGCGGTGTCGGGGTCCTGTGCGTCTGGGTCGTCTCGGTCACGTTCAAAACCGTACGGCTCGACGGGGGCCGCGGTCGTCACCAGTGAGAGGGGTCATTCGGCATCCCTCTCAGGTACTACGGGTTCGCTGCCCACCGTCGCACCGGCCCTCCGACCGGTCGCGTCCGTCAGTAGCCGGCGGGTCTGACCAGGCCCGACTCGTACGCGAAGACCGCCGCCTGGGTGCGGTCGCGCAGGCCCAGTTTGACCAGGATGCGCCCCACATGGGTCTTCACCGTCTGCTCCGCCACGACCAGGTGCTGGGCGATCTCCGCGTTCGACAGGCCCCGGGCGATCAGGGCCAGCACCTCCGTCTCCCGTTCCGTCAGATCGCCGACGCGCTCCTTGAGCGGGGTCCGCGGCGGACCCTCCAGCCGGGAGAACTCGGCGATCAGCCGGCGCGTGATGCCCGGGGCGAGCAGCGCGTCACCGGCGGCCACCACGCGGACCGCCTCCGCCAGCTGGTCCGCGGAGGCGTCCTTCAGCAGGAACCCGGAGGCACCGGCGCGCAGCGCCTCGTACACGTACTCGTCCAGGTCGAAGGTGGTCAGGACCAGCACCTTCGTCGTCGCGGTGGCGGTGGTGACGCGCCGGGTGGCCTCGATGCCGCCGAGCTCGGGCATGCGGATGTCCATGAGGACGACGTCCGGGTCCAGCTCGGCGACCTTGGCCACGGCGTCCAGGCCGTCGACCGCCTGGCCGATCACCTCGATGTCCGGCTGGGTGTTGAGCAGCACGGTGAAGCCCTGCCGGACCATCTGCTGGTCGTCGGCGATGAGTACACGGATGGTGCCGCTCGTCATGGGGTCTCTTCTCCTGGCGGGGTCAGCGGGTCCAGGGACCCGAGGTGCATGGGGTCCGCCACGCCGGGCGGGGGGAAGTACAGCTCCGGGGCGGGCAGCCGGGGGTCGGGGTCCGGGACGCGGGGGCCCTCCGGCCGGGGGCGGCCGTCCTTCGGGAGGAAGGCCGAGACCGCGAAGCCGCCGTGCAGTGTCCGGGTCGCGGTGAGGTGGCCGCCGAGCATCGTCACGCGTTCCCGCATGCCGAGCAGGCCGTGTCCGGCGCCCGGGGAGGGCTGGACCGGGCGCTGCGGACGGGAGTTGATGACGCCCAGATAGAGGCCCTCGGGGAAGTGCGTGATCTCGACGCGGACCTGGGAGCCGGGCGCGTGGCGCAGGGCGTTGCTCAGGCCCTCCTGCACGATCCGGTACGCCGACAGCTCCACGCCCGGCGAGTACGGCAGGTTCGGCTCGCCCCGGATGTCGGTCACCACGTGCAGCCCGGCGGCCCGGGTGTTGTCGATCAGGGCGTCGAGCCGGTCGAGCGTGGGCTGCGGCGCGTCGGGGGCGGCGCCGGCGCCGGCGCCGCCCAGCCCGTACGGGCCGTCGGGGTCGTCGGGGTGCTCCGAGCGCAGGACGCCGAGCACGCGGCGGAGTTCGGTGAGGGCCTCCAGGGCGTTCTTGCGGATGCCGTCGAGGTTCTCGCGCAGCTCCTCGGAGGGGTTCTCCACCAGGTGCGGGGCGACCTGGGCCTGGATGGAGATCACCGACATGTGGTGCGCGACGACGTCGTGCAGCTCGCGCGCGATCCGGCTGCGCTCCTCCAGCAGGGTGCGGCGGGCGCGTTCCTCGGCGGTGATGCCGGCCTGCTCGACGAGCTGGGTCCGCGCCTCGCGGCGGCCTCTGAGGGCGGTGCCGAGCAGGACGACTCCCGCGAAGAGGGCGACCGCCAACGTGCCGGTGGACGAGTAGTTCGCGGCGCCGATCAGGCCCTGCATGATCCAGGTGGCCAGTGCCGTCAGGGCGAGGACCGTGGCCGCGACGCGGGTGGGCACGCGCAGGGCCAGCAGGAACAGCACCAGGCCGTGCGCGACCAGTGCGGGCGGGCCCCACGGCCAGCCGGGCTCGCCGGGCACCTGGCCGGCGATCAGATGGATCCGGGCGCCCATGGCCGCCACGATCGTCGCCGTCGTCGACAGCCACCACGCCGGGACCGGCCACCACAGCGCGAGCGCGACGGCCACGCCCTGCGCCGTGGCGCACAGCAGGCCGTACTCCGTGCCGAGTCCGTAGCCGTCGCCCATCTGGTCGGCGTCGGCGACCAGGGTGCCGATCGCCACCAGGAACACCAGACCGTGCGGGAACCAGCGGAGCCATATCGAGGGCGGCAGGGGGTTGACCGTGCCGGTCCACAGGTCGTCGCGGAGGGTGCGGAGGGCGTTCTTCAGGTGGGGAAGAGCGCGGGCGCGCAGGGAACCAGGGCCGGAGGAACGGGAGTCGGGGGTGGGCGTCCCGGTGCGCGCGTCCCCGTCGACGTGGTTCAGCTCCACGCCGATGCTCCTCTCGATGCGCGACCGCTCCCCGCGCGCATCCCCCTCGGCCCGCTGCCTGTGCGGCTCTTCGGGGAGCCCCCTGCCCGTCATGCCGCTCACCCTAGACAGACGGTGCGGTGGTGGGAGCGTCCGGCCGGGCGGGTGGTCGCCGGGCGGCCGGGGTCAGCTCAGGGGTGGGATGGACGCGGACGACGCGTGAGCGGGGGAGGCGCGTGCGCCGGCCGCCGCGCGGGCCCCGGCCGTCGGTGCGCGGCTCGTGGACGCGGAACGCCGCCCAGCAGACCGCCAACGCCAGGGCGAAGACCGGGAGCCAGCCGAGGCGGGCGGCTGTCCAGGCCAGGTTGTCCGGGCGGGTGTGCAGGCCGGGGAGGTGGCCGGCGAGCAGGCCGGTGGCTGTGGTGGCCATCAGAGCCGTCTGGTGCCACAGGAAGATCGTCATCGCCGAGAGGTTGAGCAGCGCGACCGCAGCCCAGGCCAGGGGCCGGCGCATGCCCCGGCGCAGGGGACCGCGCAGCAGCAGGGCGAGCCCGCACTGGGCGAGGCCGAAGGTGACCGCGGCCAGCGTCGGCGGGTCGAGGTTGGAGAGGTCCGCGCCGGGCACGCCGACCATCGACGCCGGATAGCCGGCCCAGGCGACCAGGACCGCCGTCACCGCCGCCCCGCCGACGAGCAGGACCCATCCGGCGCGGCGGCGCTCCAACTCGCCCCGGGACCAGGCGGCCCCCAGGGTGAACGGCACGAGCCAGCCCGCGGCGACGTTCACCCAGCCGAGCCAGGACGGGCCGCCGAGGCCGAGGCGCACGAGGTCCACATGGAGGACGACCGCCAGCGGCCACAGCGGGTTGACCCGCGTCAGCAAGGGCGTCGCCGCCGTCAGGACGGCGAACACCAGCAGGAACCACAGGGGTGACAGGGCCAGCTTGACCAGCGTGCGGGTCGTCGTGAGCTCCGCGCCGCTCAGCAGCAGCGCGACCGTCACCACCGTCCACAGCGTCAGCAGGGCGACCGCGGGCACGAAGAGTCTGGCCAGACGGGCCACCAGCCAGCTCCGGTACGGCACGCCGCGCGCCCGCGCCGAGGCGTGGCTCCGGGTCGCCACCTCTCCCCCCACCAGGAAGAACACGGCCAGCGTCTGGAAGACCCAGGAGATCGGCGACAGCCAGGGCATGTGCTGGAGCGGGCTGGACGCGCGCAGCGTTCCGCCGTCCGCCACCAGGGCGGTCACCAGCCAGTGGCCGAGCACGACCCCGAGGATCGCGAAGGCCCGCAGGGCGTCGACCGCGCGGTCCCGGCCCGGCGGTGTGGCCGCCTCGACTTGGGCGGCGGACTCCCGGACGTGGCGAAAGATTCGTTCGCGCAGGTCACGCACGGGTCACCTCCGAGGTGCGGCCGAGGACGATCCGGGCGAGGTTGGCCAGGGAGACCGAGCCCGGCGTCCAGTAGTCGCTGTGGCCGCCGTCGCCGGCCGCGAAGACGCGAGCCCCGTAGGCCGGTGACACCGGGTCGGTGCCGAAGCCGACGGTGGTGCCGAACAGGTCGGCCCTGACGTAGGGGACCTCCGCGATCCAGTCGTCGCCGCCCCGGGCCGCCCAGACGCGCGCGGACGTACGCAGCTCCGCCGCCGAGTCCACGCCCGTGCCGGGACTGCCGACGAACGCGAGATCGCTGACGCCGGGTCGGGCGGAGGCGGCGCGGGCGCAGACGACCGAGCCGTAGGAGTGGCAGAGCAGCGAGACGCGGGCCCCGGGGCCCGCGACGACGTGCAGCTGCCGTATCAACGCGGCGAGCCGGGGGGCGGCCTGGTCGGCGCGGGTGGTGGTGAGGGCGGTGGTGCTGATCGTGCGCGGGGTCTCGTAGCCGAGCCAGGCGAGCACCGCCGGACGGGAGCCCTTCGGGGCGTCGCGGGTCAGGCGGCCGTAGAGGGCCGTGGCCGTGGCGCGGAAGCGGGTCCAGGTGTCCAGCGTGGTGTCGGCACCGGGGACCAGGACGGCTATGCGGTCGGCGTGGGCCAGGTCGCCGAACACCTCGGTCGCCAGGCCGGAACCACGGCCGTCGAAGGCGAGGAGATGCCGGGACGGGCCCGCCAGGTCGCGGTCGGCGGCGGCGCGGCCGTGGTCGCCGTGCGCCTCGGCCATGCGGGACGCCGCCGCGGCGTTCGCGCGGTGGGCGGCGTAGACCTCGTCCAGAGTGGATGCGGTGGCAATGGGGACAGCGGCCGGGGCGGGAGCCGGGACACGGGGCCGGGCGGCCCCGGAGAGGGGGATCACGACGGCGCCGGTGATGAGCAGCGCGAGCAGGGAACGGCGTAGACGCCGGACGGTGAGGACAGGTGCCCTCGCGCCTCTCGCCGTCCGACCGCCCGCCCTCGCGACGACCCCGAACCCCAGCCCCATGACCGTCTTCCTCCCCGTCCGCCCGCCCATCGGGCTTTCTGGTGAGGAAGTTACGGATCAGGACACGTCGTCCGCGTCCCGCCAGGGAGCTCTTACGGCAGGTAGCTCTCAGGTACTACGGGTATGAGGGAGGCACCACGGCGGCCCCCCGCCGACCCATCGCCCCCGCGGCCCGCCGCGGCCAACGGCGACCCCCGGCGGCCTCCGGCGGCCCGCGCAACCCACCGCGACCCGCGCGCCCCCCCACCTTTCACCACGCCAACTGCGCGATCTCCTCCGCCACCACCGCACACGCGTCCGCCACCGGATCTATCAGCGGAAAGTGCCCGACGTCCTCCAGCAGCGTCAGACCCACCACCTCCCCCGCCTTCGCCGCCGCGTCCGCGTACGACTCCGCGACGGCCTGGGGGACCACCTCGTCCGCCCGCCCCTGGACGAGGGTCGTCGCGATGCCGGTCGGCAGCAGGAGCGCCGGGTCGGCGGACGGCCGACGCTCGGCGAACCACTCGGCCCCACCGAGGAGTTGACCCGCCGCGCCGCCGCATACGTCCAGCTTCTCGGCCATCGCGA
The DNA here is from genome assembly GCF_044749345.1 of Streptomyces sp. NPDC089424. Classification (NCBI taxonomy): domain Bacteria; kingdom Bacillati; phylum Actinomycetota; class Actinomycetes; order Kitasatosporales; family Streptomycetaceae; genus Streptomyces; species Streptomyces sp. NPDC089424. Next base: position 441,763 of record NZ_JBIVHU010000004.1, on the reverse strand, counting down.
AGTCGGCGATCGGGGCCAGGGCCACCACGCCCCGCAGCGGCGCGGGCCGGTCCGTGCGCCAGGGCGCGTCCGCCGGCAGGACGTGCCGGGCGGCCGCCCACAACGCCAGGTGCCCGCCCGCCGAGTGCCCGGTGATCACCGTGCGGCGGAAGTCCGCCTGCGGCACGGCCTCCCGTACGAGGGCGGGCAGCGCGTCCAGCGCGGCGGCGACGTCGTCGAAGGTCTCCGGCCAACGACCGGCGACCACCCCGTCGACACCCGCGCCCCCGTCGACACCCGCACCGGCACCGCCACCCGCACCCCTGCGGTACTCGACGTTCGCCACGGCGAACCCCCGCTGGGCCAGGAAGCCCGCGAACGGGCTGATGTGCAGGCGGTCGTACGGTGCCCGCCACGCGCCCCCGTGCAGCACCACGACGAGCGGGGCGACGGCCGCGGAGCCGGCGGACTCCGTGCCGCGCGGGGCGTAGAAGTCGATCAGCTGGTCCGGGTGGTCGCCGTACGCGGCCGTGGCGTCGGGGTCGACGGCCGGATGCGAGAAGGCGGACTGCTCCTCGGCGGCGGTCCGGGCTGCTGCGGCGTCGTCCGGCATGCTCCAACCTCTCAACGACGTAACGGGTTTGGCGGACCAGAGGGGAAATCGGCCGTTGGCCGGGACGGTATCAGGCCGGTGACGTGGGGCTGCACGCGGATGTCACGCTGGGTGAGGGCGACGAGGGAACGGTAAACGGTTCCGCCGTTTCGTTTACGCTCGTGGTTCACGGTCGTTCCCCGCCCGCGCGCGTACCGAGCAGCCCCGAGGAGACCCCATGATCGCCGAACCCGGCACCGTGCGCCCCGGCGGGCGCACCGCACGCGTGCGTGCGGCCGTCCTGCGGGCGGCCGGGGACGTGCTGGCCGAGCAGGGGTTCGCGCACCTCGACCTCGCGGACGTCGCACGGCGGGCCGAGGTGGGCAGGACGACCGTGTACCGGCGGTGGGGATCGGTGACCGGGCTGGTGGCCGATCTGCTCATGGACATGGCCGAACAGTCGCTGCCGCGCGAGGAGACCGGATCCGTGCTCGGGGACCTGCTGGCCAACGCCCGCCTGGTGGGGCGGACGCTGGCGGACCCCCGGCAGGGTGCGCTGTTCCGGGCGGTGATCGCGGCGGCCGTCTGCGACGAGCGGACGGCGGCCGCGTTGCGCCGGTTCTACGAGGTCCGGGTCGCCGAGTGGGCGCCCTGCGTGGAACAGGGCGTGGCACGGGGTGAGTTGCCCCTGGGCACGGACGCGGCGGCGGTGGTACGGGCGGTCTCGGCACCCCTCTACTACGAGTTGCTGACGACCGGCGTGGCCCCGGACACCCCCGCCGCGGAGCGCGCCGCGCACGCCGCGCACGCGGCCGCCGCGGCGGGGGTGTACGTCACGCGGTGAGCACACGCGCCCGCGCCCGGGTCCGGCGCCGAAGGACCAGGGCCTGTCTGACAAGCCCTAGGCCCCCAGCACCTCCCCCAGCACCCGCCCCGCCCGCTCCACGTCGCCGAACCCCACGTACAGCGGTGTGAAGCCGAAGCGCAGGATGTCCGGGGCCCGGTAGTCACCGACCACGCCGCGTTCGATCAGCCGCTTCATCACGTCCCCGGCGTCCCCGGCGTGCGCGCATCGCAGCGCCACCTGGCTGCCGCGCTCCGCGTGCGCGAGCGGGGTCACCGGCTCCACCCGCCCGTCGGGCACGTACTCCCCCACGCACTCCAGGAAGAAGTCCGTCAGGGCCAGCGACTTCTCGCGCACGGCCTCGATCGGGACGCCGTCCCACACCTCCAGCGCGGCCTCCAGGGCCAGCATCGAGAGGATGTCCGGCGTGCCGACGCGCCCGCGGAGCGCACCCGGCGCCGGTTCGTACGCGCCGCGCATGCCGAACGGCTCGACGTGCGAGTTCCAGCCCGGCAGGGGCGAGTCGAAGCGGTCCTGGAGGTCCCGGCGCACGTACAGGTACGCGGGGGAACCCGGGCCGCCGTTGAGGTACTTGTACGTGCAGCCGACCGCCAGGTCGACGCCGTGCTCGTCGAGCCCGACCGGCAGCGCGCCCGCGCTGTGGCACAGGTCCCAGACGGACACCGCGCCCGCCTCGCGCACCGCGGCCGTCAGGGCCGGCAGGTCGTACAGGCGGCCCGTGCGGTAGTCGACGTGGTTCAGCAGGACCGCGGCCGTACGCCCCGACAGCGCGGCCCGCACCTCGTCCGGCGCCACCGCGCGCAGCGAGCACCCCGTCATGCGGGCCGCCGACCCGGCGATGTAGCCGTCCGTGGGGAAGGTGGTGGCGTCCACGAGGATCTCGTCGCGCCCCTCACCGGCGATCCGTACCGCCGCCACCAGGGCCTTGAAGACGTTGACGCTGGTCGAGTCGCCGACCACGATCTGGCCGGGCGCCGCGCCGACCAGCGGGGCGATGCGGTCGCCGATCCGCTCCGGCGCGGTCCACCAGCCGCTCTCCTCCCAGGAGCGGATGCGCAGTTCCCCCCACTGTCTGCGGACGACGTCCGCCAGCCGGTCCGGGACGTGCGCGGGCAGCGCGCCGAGGGAGTTCCCGTCCAGGTAGACCACGTCGTCGACGACGAACCGGGCACGCAGCGGGGCGAGTTCGTCCGCCTCGTCCAGTTTCCGTGCCCGCAGGGCGAGTTCAGACATGGGACCGCGCCGTCCACAGCTCGGGGAAAACGTTCTTGCGGGCGCGCTTCTCCAGCCAGGCCACGCCGGCCGAGCCGCCCGTGCCCGCCTTGGCGCCCATCGCGCGGCGGGTGGCGACCAGGTGGTCGTTGCGCCAGCGCCACACCAGTTCGGCCACATCGGTCAGCGCCTCGCCGAGGCGGACGAGTTCGCCGTTCTGGTCGCCGGTGTAGAGGTCCGCCCACACCGCCTCGACCTCGTCCGACGGCTCGTAGCGCCGCGACACGTCACGCCGCAGCACGGACTCGGGAACGGCGTGGCCGCGCCGGGCGAGCAGCCGCAGCACCTCGTCGTAGAGGCTCGGCTCGTGCAGCGCCTTCTCCAGCTCGGCGTGGACGCGGGGGGCGCCGCGGTGCGGGACCAGCATGGACGCGGACTTCTCGCCGAGCAGGAACTCCATGCGCCGGTACATCGCCGACTGGAACCCGGAGCCCTCGCCGAGGGCCGAGCGGTACGAGTTGAACTGGGCCGGGGTCAGCCCGGCGAGCGGCGTCCAGGAGGCGTTCAGCGCCTCCAGTTCGCGCACGGAGCGCTTCAGCGCCGCCACCGCCACCGGGATGTCGTCCTCGCGCAGCGCCTTCGCGGCGGTCTCCCACTCGTGGACGACGACGGTGAACCACAGCTCCATCACCTGGGTGGTGACCAGGAAGACCATCTCACCGGGATCGTCGGAGAGGGTGTGCTGGAGGTGGGTGAGCACATCCGCCTTGACGTAGTCCTCGTACGGCGTCGTGCCCTCGAAATCGAGATGCGGGGTCTCGGGCTCGTGCGTTTCGTGAGCCTCTTGGGACATCGCTGTCTCCTGTTGTTACTCCGGGTAGCGGTCCGCCCCTGCCATTGTCGACACGGGGGCCCCGGTCCCCACCCGCATCCTCAAGGATGCCCCGGAACATCGCAAGGCCCGCCTGGATCACAGACGGGCCCGCGAGAACGGTCCGGACAGGCCCTAGCCCAGCGTCTGCGCCGCCGTGGGCGAGGAGTCCTTCAGGAACTGGCTGCAGCGCTCGTACTCCTCCTGCTCACCGATCGAACCCGCCGCGCGGGCGAGGGCGTGCAGGGCGCGCAGGAAGCCGCGGTTCGGCTCGTGCTCCCAGGGCACGGGCCCGTGGCCCTTCCAGCCGCTGCGGCGCAGCGCGTCCAGGCCACGGTGGTAGCCCGTGCGGGCATAGGCGTACGACTCGACGACGCTGCCCCGTTCGAAGGCCTCGTCGGCCAGCTGCGCCCAGGCCAGCGAGGACGTCGGGTACTGCGCGGCGACGTCGGCGGGCGCGGCCCCGCCCGCGAGCAGCTCACGCGGCTCCGGGTCGTCGGGGAGGTGGGTCGGGGGCGGTCCCCCCAGGAGGTTCTCGTGAATCGTCATAGGACCAGTCTGGTACATCCCCGCGGAACGGGAGCGCCGCCGTCCCCCTCCGCCCCGGCCACCCGCCCGGCGCTACACCTCCGCAGGACCCGGCCTCTCCAGCGGCGGGGACAGCACGTTGCCGTGGGTGCGGCACTCGGGGCGTTCGCAGCCCGGGGCCGGGCGGCGGACGTAGGTGAAGGCCAGGACCGACCCGGCCAGCAGGATCACGGCGCAGACCACCATCGCCCGGCCGAACGCCGCGTCGAAGGCGGCCGGCGAGCGGTAGGCCTCCGGGCCCATCCCGGCCACCAGGGGAAGCGCGGCGACCGCCATCAGGCCCGCCGCCCGCGCCGCCGCGTTGTTGATGCCGCTGGCCAGTCCGGCCCGGGCCGGGTCGACGGAGGCGAGGACCGTGGCGGTGAGCGGGGCGACCAGGGTGACCATGCCGAGGCCCAGCACCAGCAGCGCCGGCAGGACGTCACGGACGTACGAGGCGTCCTCGCCCACCCGCACCATCAGCAGCATCCCCGCCGCGGCCAGCAGCGGGCCGACGGTGAGCGGGACACGGGGGCCGATCCGCTCACCCAGCGCCCCGGAGCGGGCGGAGAACAGCAGCATCAGGGCCGTCGTCGGCAGCAGGGCCGTGCCGGCGGCCAGGGGCGAGTAGCCGGAGACCACCTGGAGCTGGAGCGTGGCCAGGAAGAAGAAGCCGCCGAAGGCCGCGTAGACGCACAGCGTGACCAGGTTGACGGCGGTGAACTGGCGCGACGCGAAGATGTCGAGCGGCATCATCGGATCGGGATGGTGCTTCTCCCGGTACACGAAGGCGACGCCCGCCGCCACCCCCGCGGTCGCCGTCACGGCGACCACCAGGGAGCCCTGGGCGGCCTCGATCAGCGCGTACGTCACCAGGGCCAGCGCCAGCGCGGCGAGCACCGCGCCGAGCGCGTCGAAACGGCCGTGCTTGCGGCCGTCGGCCGACTCCGGGACGTGCCGCAGCGCCACCGGGACGCAGACCAGGGCCAGCGGCACGTTGAGCAGGAAGACCCAGCGCCAGCCGGGGCCCTCCACCAGCCAGCCGCCGACGAACGGGCCGACGGCCGCCCCGATGCCGCCGAAACCGGACCACAGGCCGACCGCCCGTCCCCGGTCGTCGGCGTGGAAGGAGGCCTGGATGAGGGCCAGCGAGCCGGGCGTGAGCAGCGCTCCGCCGATGCCCTGGAGGGCCCGCGCGGCGATCAGCACCTCGGCGGTGGGCGCGAGCCCGCACAGCAGCGAGGCCACCGCGAACCACACCACGCCCACGACGAAGATCTTCCGGCGGCCGTAGGTGTCACCCAGCGAGCCGCCCAGCAGGATCAGTCCCGCCAGCGTGAGCATGTACGCGTTGACCGTCCACTGGAGCGCCGCCAGGTCGGCGTCCAGGTCCTCGCCGATGCGGGGCAGGGCGACGTTGACGACGGTCGAGTCCAGCAGGGCCATGCTGGAGCCGAGGACGGTGGTGAACAGGATCCACTTGCCCTGGGGGGAGGAGAGCCGGACATCGGGCATGTTCCCAGGTATACAGCGGGCCCGGCGCACTCGCGCCGGGCCCGACCGATGAACAGCGGTACCGCTTGTGCTGAATTCCCGTGGTTACTTCAGCTTGGTGCCGGCCGAGCGCAGGTGGCGGCAGGCCTCGGTGACGCGGGTGGCCATGCCCGCCTCGGCCAGCTTGCCCCAGGTCCGCGGGTCGTAGGTCTTCTTCGAGCCGACCTCGCCGTCGACCTTCAGGACGCCGTCGTAGTTCCTGAACATGTGGTCGGCGACCGGACGCGTGAAGGCGTACTGCGTGTCGGTGTCGATGTTCATCTTGACGACGCCGTTCTCCAGCGCGGTCCGGATCTCCTGCTCGGAGGAGCCGGAGCCGCCGTGGAAGACGAAGTCGAAGACCTTGGCGTCGGCGGGACGGCCGTACTTGGCGGCGACGCCCTCGTTGAGCTCCTTCAGGAGCTCAGGGCGCAGGACGACGTTGCCCGGCTTGTACACGCCGTGCACGTTACCGAAGGACGCGGCCAGCAGGTAGCGGCCCTTCTCGCCCAGGCCCAGCGCCTCGGCGGTGCGGATCGCGTCGTCGACCGTGGTGTAGAGCTTGTCGTTGATCTCGTGGGTGACGCCGTCCTCCTCGCCGCCGGTGGGCGTGATCTCCACCTCGAGGATGATCTTGGCGGCGGCGGCGCGGGCGAGCAGTTCCTGGCCGATGGCCAGGTTGTCGGCCAGGGTCTCGGCGGAGCCGTCCCACATGTGCGACTGGAAGAGCGGGTTCTCGCCGCGCGCGACGCGCTCCTCGGAGACCGCGATCAGCGGACGGACGTACCCGTCGAGCTTGTCCTTCGGGCAGTGGTCCGTGTGCAGGGCGATGGTGACGTCGTACTTGGAGGCGACGATGTGCGCGAACTCGGCCAGGGCGACCGCGCCCGTGACCATGTCCTTGTTGTGCTGGCCGCCCAGGAACTCGGCACCGCCGGTCGAGATCTGGATGATGCCGTCGCTCTCGGCCTCGGCGAAGCCACGCAGCGCCGCGTGCAGGGTCTGGGACGAGGTGACGTTGATGGCCGGGTAGGCGAACTTGCCTGCCTTCGCCCGGTCGAGCATCTCGTTGTAGACCTCGGGGGTTGCGATGGGCATCTGTCCGCTCCTTGTATGTGCGGGTGGGCGTTCTGCGTACTTACGGCCCTGACCTAGACCTGGGGTGCGACGTCATCGTCGGCCCCATCCTTCCAGACGAAACGGGAAGCTCCGAGGGGCCCCGGCAGGGGTGACTCAGTCCAGTCCCAGCTCGTCCTTCGCGTACGCGTAGAGGTAGGGCACCCCGGCGCCCTCCTGGATCTTCTCGGCGGCCCCGGTCGACCGGTCCACGATCGTCGCGACGGCGACCACCTCGGCTCCGGCCTCCCGCACCGCCTCGACGGCGGTGAGCGGGGAGCCGCCGGTGGTGGAGGTGTCCTCGACGACCAGCACGCGGCGGCCGGCGATCTCCGGCCCCTCGACCCGGCGCTGCAGGCCGTGCGCCTTGGCGGCCTTGCGGACGACGAACGCGTCCAGCCTGCGGCCGCGCGCGGCGGCGGCGTGCAGCATCGCGGCGGCGACCGGATCGGCGCCCATGGTGAGCCCGCCGACGGCGTCGAACTCCAGGTCGGAGGTCAGGTCCAGCAGCACCTCGCCGACCAGCGGAGCGGCCTCGCCGTCGAGCGTGACACGGCGCAGGTCGACGTAGTAGTCCGCCTCCAGGCCCGAGGAGAGGGTCACCCTGCCGTGCACCACGGCCTTGTCCTTGATCTGCTGCAGCAGCGCGCCGCGTGAGTCGCTCATGCAGCCCAGCTTAGAGCCGCGTCCAGCGCCAGGTCGTCGTGGCCTCCAGCGGCTCCAGGGGGGTGACCAGGCGCGGGAGGGTGTTGAGCCCGTTGGGCGGGCCGGTCTGCGGTTCCACGCAGACGGCGGCCTCCTGCTCGTCGTAGACCACGACCCACTCCTCGGAGCTGGTCACCCTCAGCTCCAGCCGGCCCGGCCAGGTGACGGTGACGTCGACCCCGCCGGGCATGCCGAAGCAGTCGTCCCAGGGGCCGGGCCCGCGGTCGACACGGTTGCCGGTGGGTAGGTGGTCGTCGCCGCGCTCCTCCTGCCAGGCGGGGGCGAAGTCGAGCCGCGCGTCCGCCCCGTCGAGGTTCCGGTTGAACCACGGGTGCCAGCCGATCTGCGCCGGGAAGGAGTCGTGGTACGTCTCCACGGCCATGGTCAGCGTCAGGGCGTCCGGCGTGAGGCCGATGACGTGGGTGACGCGCCCGGGGTAGGGCCAGGGGTCCACGAGGTCGTACGTCAGCACCGCCTCGTCGGCCGTGACCCGGGCCGTGCTCCAGGCGCCGTCGCGGGCGGTGCCGTGGATGGCGTGCGGCGGGGCGTTGAGCGGCAGCTGGTGGACGACGGCACCGTTGTGGAACCGGCCGTCCCGGGTCCGGCCGCACCAGGGGACCATCGGGAAGCAGCCGAAGCGCTCGCCCTGGCGGAGGAGTTCGGTGCCGCCGACGCGCAGTCCCGCGACACGGCCGCCGTTGTCCGGCCGCACGGTCAGTTCCGCGTCGCCCGCGGTCAGCGTGATGGGTTCGTTACTCACGGGACGACCCTACTGGGGCGATCAAGAGGGCCCGTCGGGTCGTGCGCGCTCACTGCCGGCGGCGCAGGGCGCGACCGAGCACGATGGCGCCGGCCACGACCAGCGCGGCGGCGGGGGCCGCCCAGCGCAGAGTGGGGTTCTGGGCGACGGTCTGCGGGGCCGGGACGGGGGCGTAGCGGCCGCGGGGCGGGGCGTGGTCGACCTCCTCCGCGCTGCGGCCGATCATCGTGCGGCGCGCGTGCGCGGCCTCGGCGGGGGGCTCGGTGGCGTCGCCGGAATCCTGGTCGCCGCCGGGCTGCCCGACGTCGCTCTCCGGGACGTCGGGATCGTCGGTGGTGGGGTCGAGGGACGGGGGCGGGACCTCGGCGCCGAGGACCGGAGGCGCCTCGTCGTCGGGCACCTCGGGCACGTCGTGCCACTCCTCGTCGGGGGCCTGCGGCACGTCCGGCCGCTTCGCGGCGGGGGCCTCGGCGGCGTCGCCCTCGCCCTGCGATTCCTCGGCCTGGCCTTCGTCGACCGGGCCTTCCTCGCCCTGGCCTTCCTCGGCCTTGCCCGCCTCGACCGGGCCTTCCTCGGCCTTGCCCGCCTCGACCGGCGCCTTCGAGGCTTCCTGGCGCTGCCCGGCGTCGGTGGCCAGCTTCTCCGCCGTGCGGTCGAGCAGGCGGGTCACCGCGGAGTGGACCGTGTCGGCGGGCAGCTCGGTGATGCGGCCGTCGGCGGAGGCGCCGCCCTGGACGGTGAGGGTGGTGCCGCCGTCGGTGCCGCGGAGCCGGACGGTGAGCGCGAGCTCGACCGCGCCGGTGCCGCGCGCCTCGGAGGCCTCTCCCTCGACGGCGTACGACCCGTCGTCCCGCGCGGTGACGCGCACGGTGCCCCGATAGGTGATGGAGTGACTGCCGACCCGCACCTTGAGCCGCCCGGCGACGGGCTCGGCACCCGCCTCCTGCTGGAGCCCGGGAACGGCCCGGGCGACCCGGGCGGGGTCGGCCAGCGCCGCGCCCAGCAGGGCGGGGGAAACCGGAACGAACACCTCATGCTCCATGCCGACGGAGCCTACCCGGGGTGACCGAAAGTACGCTCCCCCGACGGCAACTCGCTCGATGTATGCGCGGTGGCCTCAGTACCTCGGATGCACCAGCGTGGACGCCGGCAGTCCCGTGACACGCGGCACCGGCACGTCGGCGTCCGCGCCCGGGGACGGGGTGCCCCCGGAGGCGGCCAGGACGAAGCCCCAGTCGTGCGGGGCGCGGCCGGCGGTGGACGCGGAGGCCTGTCCGGACACCCGGTGCGGGGCCGTGCGCAGGCCCGCCGCCCGGATCGTGGTCTCGACCGTCCAGAAGACCTCCGGGCGGGAGCGGACCGGCCCGGCGTGCACCGACAGCCGGCCGCCGTCCGCCAGCACGCGCCGGGCGAGGCCGTAGAACTCGTGGGAGTACAGCTTGGCGCTGTCCGTGATGCCCGGGTCGGGCAGGTCCGCGATCACCACGTCGTACGCCCCCGCCTGCGCGCCCCGCAGCCAGCGGAACGCGTCCGCCGCCGTGACGTGCACCCGCGGATCGTCGTACGCGTGGTCGTTGAGGTCGGAGAGTGCCGGATCCCTGGACGCCAACTCCACCACCTCCGCGTCGAGTTCGACGACGTCGACGCGGCGTACCCCGGCGTGGCGCAGCACCTCGCGGGCGGCGAGTCCGTCGCCGCCGCCGAGGATGAGCACGCGCGCGTGCGGACCGTTCATCGCGGGGCGCACCAGCGCTTCGTGGTACCGGCGTTCGTCGCGGCCGCTGACGCGCAGCCGGCCGTCGATGAACAGGTCGAGGGGGCGGCCCTCGGTACCGCCGGTCAGCACGATCTCCTGGACGTCCGTCCGCAGGGCCACGCGGACGTCCCCGCCGTAGACGGCGGTGCGGGCGGCGCGTTCGAAGTCGTCGACGAGGACGGCGGCCGAGGCGAGGACGGCGAGGACGCAGACGTTGGCGACGATCAGCAGCCGGCGGGCGCGGCACGTCAGATCGCGCCGGAACAGACCGAGCACGAGGCAGCCGCCGGCGACGACGTTGACCGCGCCGGTGAGCAGCGCGCCCGTCAACTGGCCGAGGAACGGCAGCAGGAGGAAGGGGAAGGCGAGGCCGCCGACCAGGGCTCCGACGTAGTCCGCGGCAAACAGGTCGGCCACCGCGCCGCCCGCGTCCTGGCGGCGGACGCGCTGGATCAGCTCCATCAGCAGGGGGATCTCCGCGCCGATCAGCAGCCCGATACCGAGGGAGAAGGCGACCAGCAGCCAGCGGGGGCCGTCGGCCCACAGGCCACCCCAGTCGCCGGTCCAGGCGAAGACGGCGTAGAGGGCCATCGCGCTGCACCCGCCGACCAGGGCGAGGGTCGCCTCGACGGCGGCGAACCCGGCGGCGGCGTGGCGGCGCAGCCGTTTGGCGGCGAGCGAGCCGATGCCCATCGCGAAGACCATGACGGACAGCACGACGGACGCCTGGGTGACCGAGTCACCGATCAAGTACGAGGCCAGGGCGACCAGTTCCAGCTCGTACACCAGTCCGCAGGCCGCGCAGACGAAGACTCCCGCGAGGACCAGGAACCGTCCGGTCGCCTGCTGTACGGGGATCCGCGCGGGGGCGCGCCAGGCGGGCGGGGTGCCGGGTGGGGCTGGCGCGTGCGGGTCGATCACAACTGCGACGTTACGTCACAGATGCGGAGGTATTCGTCACCCACACGTGTGGAACCGCGCGCCGTCGGGGCCCGCGGCGTTTGAACGGGCGCCGCGGGAGGCGACGCCCCCGTACTGGCCTGCCCTCGGGCCAGACCGGCCGCTTCCTCAGTCGCCGGACAGGCTGGTGGCGGAGGCCCGGGGCCGGTGCCCCGGCCCCGGCCGGACCCCCACCCGCGTCCGGGTCGCGACCAACTGGCCGTCCTGGGGATACGCGTGCCACGTGCGCCAGTGGACCTGGCCCTCGTGGTGCTGGGCGAGCAGGGCCGTGAAGGCGTGCGGGCTGCCGGGGAAGACACCGACCAGGCCGTGCGGGTGGTCGGAGACGAGCGCCAGCAACTCCTGGGCGCGGCCCGCGAAGGAGCCGGGTGACAGTGCTTCGACGCGCGCGGCGAACTCGTACTCCCAGTCCCCCACCCGCTTGGCGACGCCGAGCGGCAGCGGTGTGCTGCTGCCCGGAATGCACGCCACCGTCTCCGAGCAGCTGCTCCGCTCCTCCTCCAGGAGCACCTGGTGGGACGCGCCGAGGAGGCGCAACTGGAGCTTCGCCCCCTCCAGTTCGAGGTCGAGGGTGGCGAGGGCGGGCAGTGGTTCACGGCCCAGCGCCCAGGCGAGGTCGGCCGCGCGCGTGTCGGTGTAGGAGGTGTTCAGGGTCGTGAGCATGGGTCGGCTCCGCTAGCACGCAAAGAAAGGCGGGGTGGGTCCGGCGCACCCCGGTCGACACCGGGAGATCGGCCCGGCGGCCCTGTCAGGAGCCCGGTCGGTGGCGGGGTCCGCAGGACGTCCGAGGGCCGCGTTGGTGATGTAGAGGGAATCATGAACTCTGGCTACGCCACAGCGTTTTTACCCAACTTCGTAGGGTTTCCATCCCTCAGAGGGCTCGTCAGCTCAACTGTTCAACCAGGGCGTACGACTGAGCGAGGTCGGCGTACGCCGGAGTGAGCGTGAACCACGACGGCCCGGCGCACGGACGGCGCGCGTGCGGCGCCCGGCCGGACCGCTGCCCGGCGGGCGCCGCGCGGCAGGGATGCGGTTCCCCCTGCCGGAGCTCAGCTGCCCCGTGTCAGCTGCCTCCCCCGCATCCACCGCCGCCTCCGCAGGACGAGCCGCCGCCCCCGCAGGAGCTTCCGCCCCCGGAGTCGCCGCCCGACCCGCCGTCCCCGCCGCCGGCCCACCAGCCGCCGCCGTCGGACGAGCCGCCGCCGCGGCGCGAGCGGTTGCCCACCGTCCTCCTGCCACTGCGGACCGAGGCCACGATGCACACGAGCACGAAGGCCATGAAGAGCGCCAGGATGATGCCGAAGACCATGGCGTCACCCTCCTTCCGTTTCCCCCGAAGCGGCCCCCCGTGGGCGCCTCGTTCTCTTGCGTGCGGTGGGGATGCCCGGCCGCCGCCCGGCCCAAAGCAGAGTTGAGGAACTCCAGAGCTTGCGCGCAGGATGACGGCCATGACCTCCACCGAGCGCCCCTTCCTCAACCGCCGCCTCGCCGAGTTCGGGACGACGATCTTCGCGGAGATGTCCGCGCTGGCCCTGAGCACGGGCTCGATCAATCTGGGCCAGGGTTTCCCCGACACCGACGGCCCCGAGGAGGTCCGCGAGGCGGCCGTACGGGCCCTGCGCGACGGGCGCGGCAACCAGTACCCGCCGGGGCCCGGCGTTCCCGAGCTGCGCGCCGCCGTCGCCGCGCACCAGGAGCGCCGTTACGGACTGTCCTACGACCCGGACACCGAGGTCCTGGTCACCGCGGGCGCCACCGAGGCCGTCGCCGCCGCGCTGCTGGCGCTGGTGGAGCCCGGTGACGAGGTGATCGCCTTCGAGCCGTACTACGACTCGTACGCGGCGTGCATCGCGATGGCGGGCGGCACCCGGGTACCGGTCACCCTGCGGCCGGACGGCGAGGGGGGCGCCTCGTTCCGGCTGGACCTCGACGAGCTGCGCGCCGCCGTCACCGACCGCACCCGCCTGCTGCTGATCAACACCCCGCACAACCCGACCGGCACCGTGCTGACGCGCGCGGAGCTGACCGCGATCGCCGAGCTCGCCGTCGAGCGTGACCTGCTGGTGGTGACCGACGAGGTGTACGAGCACCTCGTCTTCGACGACGCCGTGCACGTGCCGCTGGCGGCCTTCCCCGGTATGCGCGAGCGGACGGTGACGATCTCGTCCGCCGGCAAGACCTTCTCGTTCACCGGCTGGAAGGTCGGGTGGATCACCTCCGTGCCGGGGCTGGTGACGGCGGTGCGGTCGGCGAAGCAGTACCTCACGTACGTGGCGTCGGGGCCCTTCCAGTACGCGGTCGCGGAGGCCCTCGCGCTGCCGGACGCGTACTTCTCCGGGTTCCGCGACGACATGCTGGCCAAGCGGGACCTGCTGTCGGCGGGCCTCGCGGACGCGGGATTCAGGGTGTTCAGGCCGGCCGGCACCTACTTCGTCACCACCGACATCCGCCCCCTCGGCGAGGGCGACGGCATCGCCTTCTGCCGCGCCCTGCCGGAGCGCGCGGGCGTCGTCGCCATCCCGAACGCCGTCTTCTACGACCATCGCGAGGCGGGGGCGCCGTTCGTACGGTTCGCGTTCTGCAAGCAGCGGGCGGTGCTGGAGGAGGCCGTGAAGCGGTTGAAGACTCTCGCGGGGTGAGACGGGCGAGAAGGGTGAGGCTGACATGGCGGCGCGTGTCGGGGCTCAGGGAGGGCGACAGGCTCCCCTGACCCCTCCCAGGCCCCCGGACACGGCAGAGCCCGGCCCGGGCACCCGGCCGTCGCGGCCGGTGCCCTGACCGGGCTCCCGAAGGGCTCTGGGCCGTCCTACTCGTCGCCCTCGGGCTCGTCCGAGTCGTTGATCTCCTTCTCCAGGCCGAGCTGCTCGACCAGCCAGCGGTCGAACTCGATCGCCGCGCGCACCCAGCTGACCGTCGACGAGACGAAGAACTCCAGGTTGACCCCGGTGCCGATCAGCATCTGGGCCTCGCCGATGAGACGGACCGTGCCGTCGTCGTGGGTGTGGCTGTAGACCTTCGGCCACAGGGTCCGCCGGTTCCAGTCGTCGATGGACTCCAGAAGCTGCGGCTTCTCGTCGATCGGGTGGGGGCGGTCGTAGAACGTCCGCACCGAGAAGACCTGCTGGTCACCCTCGCCGCGGAACATGAAGTACGTACGGAACTGCTCCCACGGCGCCGCGAGGTCGCCCTCTTCGTCGACGACGTACTTCAGCTCCATCTGGTCGAGGAGCTGCTTCACAAGGTCCTGATCCGGGACGACGGGGCCCGCCGGCCCTTGGGGCTCGGGCTGGGGCTTGCCCCCGAAGTTCGGAATCGAGGACGGGTCGATGGTCACCGTGAATTTCCCTTCGTACGGATTCCGCCATCCTCCCCCATGCGGGGAGGGGGGTGGCAAGCCCCGCCGTAGTCTGTCAGCCGTCGGCGGACGCGATCCGGCCGGTCGGCCGGTACGGGGGGCGGGGGGCCATGGCGGGGCAGCGGCAGGTCGCGACGGCGGGGGCGGCCCTGCCCGGCCGGACGCGGTGGGGCGTCTTCGCGGCGATCGCGGGCGTACCGGTCCTGCTGACGGGCCTCCTCGCGGTGGCCCTGGTGGTGGCCTTCCTGTTCACCGGCGACGAGGACACCGGCAGCCGCACCCCCGGGACGGCGAGCTGCGCGCGGGCGCTGGGCTTCGGCGGGGCCGCGCTGCCGCCCGGCGCCGGGACCGCGTCGTGCGCGGTGACGCACGGGATCACCACCGCCTACGCGGCAGACTTCCCGATGCCCCGCGCGGACCTGCGCGGCCGGCCGGCCCGCACCTACCCGGACGCCCCGGCCCCGCGGACCGACTGCGCGGACGCCGACGCGGACCTGTGTCTCGACCTCGGCCGCTCCCCGGCCGGTCTTCCCGACGGCGTGGCGGCGCACGGGGTGCGGGTGGCCGTGCACCCGGAGGGCGCCGGCTCCGTCCGCGTGTACTTCTCGGCGTTCACGGTCTCCCGCGGTCCGTGACGCCGAGAAGCACCCGCGCGGCGGCTACAGCGTCTTGCCCGTGGCCGGTCCCACGATCAGGCCGCCCTCGAAGGTGTCCACCCGTACCGTGTCGCCGTCCTTGATCTCGCCGGAGAGGATCTCCTTGGCGAGCCGGTCGCCGATCGCGGTCTGGACGAGACGGCGCAGCGGGCGCGCCCCGTACGCCGGGTCCATGCCCTCGTCGGCGAGCCAGGCCAGCGCCGCGTCGGTGATCTCCAGGGTGAGCCGGCGTTCGGCGAGCCGCCGGGCCAGCCGGTCGATCTGCAGCCGGGCGATCCGGCTCAGCTCGTCCTTGTTCAGCGCGGAGAAGACGACCAGGTCGTCGAGGCGGTTGAGGAACTCCGGCTTGAACGAGGCCCGGACCACCTCCAGCACCTGCTCCTTCTTCTCCTGCTCGCTGCTGATCGGGTCCACCAGGAACTGGCTGCCCAGGTTGGAGGTCAGCACCAGGATGGCGTTGCGGAAGTCGACCGTCCGCCCCTGGCCGTCCGTCAGCCGCCCGTCGTCCAGCACCTGGAGCAGGACGTCGAAGACCTCCGGGTGCGCCTTCTCGACCTCGTCGAGCAGGACCACGCTGTACGGGCGGCGCCGCACGGCCTCCGTCAGCTGGCCGCCCTCCTCGTAGCCGACGTACCCGGGCGGGGCGCCGACGAGCCGGGCGACGCTGTGCTTCTCGCCGTACTCGCTCATGTCGATGCGGACCATGGCCCGCTCGTCGTCGAAGAGGAAGTCGGCGAGCGCCTTGGCGAGTTCGGTCTTGCCGACGCCGGTGGGCCCGAGGAAGAGGAAGGAGCCGGTGGGCCGGTCCGGGTCGGCGATGCCCGCCCGGGAGCGGCGTACGGCGTCGGACACCGCGCGCACGGCCTCGGTCTGCCCGATGAGCCGCCGCCCGATCTCGTCCTCCATGCGCAGCAGCTTCTGCGTCTCGCCCTCCAGCAGCCGGCCCGCCGGGATCCCGGTCCAGGAGGCGACGACGTCCGCGATGTCGTCGGAGCCGACCTCCTCCTTGACCATGGTGTCCTGGGCGGCCTCCTCCTCGGCCTCCGTGGCGGCCTCCAGGTCCCGCTCCACGCCCGGGATCTCCCCGTACAGCAGCTTGGAGGCGGTGTCGAAGTCGCCGTCGCGCTGGGCGCGTTCGGCCTGCCCGCGCAGCTCGTCGAGCTTCTCCTTCAGCTCACCGACCCGGTTGAGGGACTGCTTCTCCTTCTCCCAGCGGGCGTTCAGGCCCCGCAGCTCCTCCTCCTTGTCGGCGAGGTCGCGGCGCAGCTTGTCCAGACGCTCGCGGGAGGCGGCGTCGGTCTCCTTGCTGAGGGCCAGCTCCTCCATCTTCAGCCGGTCGACGGCGCGCTGGAGTTCGTCGATCTCGACCGGCGAGGAGTCGATCTCCATCCGGAGCCGGGAGGCGGCCTCGTCGACGAGGTCGATGGCCTTGTCGGGCAGGAAGCGTGAGGTGATGTACCGGTCCGACAGGGTGGCGGCGGCGACCAGCGCGCTGTCCGCGATCTGCACCTTGTGGTGGGCCTCGTAGCGCCCCTTGAGCCCGCGCAGGATGGCGATGGTGTCCTCGACGCTGGGCTCGGCGACCAGCACCTGCTGGAACCTGCGCTCCAGCGCCGGGTCCTTCTCGATCCGCTCGCGGTACTCGTCGAGGGTGGTGGCACCGACCATGCGCAGCTCACCGCGGGCGAGCATGGGCTTGAGCATGTTGCCCGCGTCCATGGCCGAATCGCCGCCGGCCCCGGCGCCCACGACGGTGTGCAGCTCGTCGATGAACGTGATGATCTGCCCGTCCGAGTCCTTGATCTCGGCGAGCACGGTCTTCAGCCGCTCCTCGAACTCACCGCGGTACTTCGCCCCGGCGACCATGGCGCCGAGGTCGAGCGCGACGAGCCGCTTGTTGCGCAGCGACTCGGGCACGTCGCCCTTGACGATCCGCTGGGCGAGCCCCTCGACGACGGCGGTCTTGCCGACGCCCGGCTCACCGATCAGCACGGGGTTGTTCTTGGTCCGCCGGGACAGCACCTGCACGACCCGCCGGATCTCCTGGTCCCGCCCGATGACCGGGTCGAGCTTGCCCTCGCGGGCGGCGGCGGTGAAGTCGGTCCCGAACTTCTCCAGGGCCTTGTACGAGCCCTCGGGGTCGGCGTTGGTCACCCGTCGGCCCCCGCGCGCGGTGCGGAAGGCGGCCAGCAGCTTCCTGGCGTCGGCGCCGTTACGCGTCAGCACCTCGCCCGCGGCGCCGCCCTTCGCGGCGATCCCGATCAGCAGGTGCTCGGTCGAGACGTACTCGTCCCCGAGCTCCTGGGCCCGGGCCTGGGCGTCCGCGATCACGGCGAGCAGTTCGCGGTTGGGCTGCGGGGGCGCGACCGTCGAGCCGGTCACGCTGGGCAGCTGGGCGAGGACCTTCTCGGTGCCGGCCCGTACGGCCGCCTGGTCGGCGTCGGCCGCGGCCAGCAGGTCGGTGACGTTCTCGTTCTCCCGCCCCTGGAGCAGAGCGAGCAGCAGGTGCGCGGGGGTGAGGTCGGCGTGCCCCTCGGTCACGGCCCGGTTGCCGGCCGCGTTGATCGCGTCCCGGCTCCGGTTGGTCAGCTCGGCGTCCACGTGTCCGTTCTCCTCCTTGCGTGAGCGACTGACTCAGGCAACTTCCACAAAGTTGAGTCTATTCCACTCAAGGGCATAGGTGGGAGCGACCCGGGGCCTCTATGGAGTACCCGGAGGAAGCCTGGAACGCGCCATCGACATCGAGCAGCACTTTCCGGCCACACTCGAACAGGGATGCGATAGGCCGGGATAGCGCGAAAAATCCGCAAAAACTGCAGCGGCGTCACCGTGTTCAGGTCACGGTGACGCCGCTGCGGGGGGAAGCACCTGAGCGATCTGTTACGACGGGGGAATCGCGTCAGGCACTGCGGGGGGTGGCCGAGATGGTCATGGCGGCGGACGGCTCCGGCTCCGCCAGACGATGGTCACGCTGGTCCAGGTTCACAAAGATCATTCCGTACCGGATGGCGCACCGCACCGGCTGCGGCGCCCCCCGAGGCCGCCGCAGGCACCGGTATGCCCGCACATCGTCGTCGTCGTCCCTGGTGACGACGACGGGCTCACCGAACACGGTCACCATCAACGAGTCACCGCTGTGGGGGATGGCGGTGGCCAGGTCGATGAAGTGCCAGCCGGATCGGTAGGCGGTGGCCATCTCTCTACGGAAGGAGCGATCGTCGGGTGGAGTGGTCATGGTCAGTCCCAGGTGGTGTCAGCCGGGAACGCCAGCGCGTCTCCCTCACCGGGCACCACCGATGCTGACCGCACAACGTCCGTCGCCGCATCACTCTTCGCACCAGAGAGGCCACTCAGCGTTCCGAAGGCCACAACGGCGGAGAAGGCGGCGACAAGCACCGAGCGAAGCATTCTCTTACGCATAGTCGGCTTCGTCCTCACTTGAAGGTCCCCTCTTCCCCCGTCGGATAAGACGATGGCTCATTCAGGCACGTCATGGCCACACAATCGATGCATCATGTTCCTGCATGTTCAGGACCCTGGGGGGTGGAGATTTGGCATCGAATGGGACGAAGGCGACGCATCCTCACGCGGTGACCGAGCTGTGTGACGAAGGTGGTCGTCTCTATGCCAACGCCCTCCGTACAGGACGTATCGCCCGTACGGAGGTGGAAGCCGCGCCTTGCCTGATGGAGTTCGCGCTGCTCCACCCCGATCCGGACGACCCGAACTGGCTGCTGCCGCTGCCGCCGTCCGTCGCCCTGGCCCAACGGCTCAATCCCATTGAGCGCGAGATCACCGAGCGCCGGCGGACGTCCATCGAACTCGCGGACGCCTTCGAGCCGTTCATGGCCCTGAGCGCCCAGCAGATCACGCCCGCGCACTCGATCACCGTCCTGGAGGGCCTGGACCGGATCAACGACGCGCTCGACCTGGCCACCGCCCAGTGCCGGTCCGAGGTGCTCACGGTGCAGCCGAGCCGCGGCAAGCGCCCCGAGAACCGGCTCATCGAGGCGATGGAACGCGATCGCACGCTCATCGAGCGCGGGGTGCGGATCCGGACGCTGTACCAGCACACCGCGCGCTACAGCCCCGAACGACTCGCCTACATGGAACAGTTCACCGACGGGAAGGCGGAGTACCGCACCATCGACGAACTGGTCGAGCGGCTCATCATCTGCGACGAGAGCGTGGCCTTCATCCCGGTCCGCGACGACCGCCAGGTCGCCCTCGAGCTGCGCCACCCCGGACTGGTGAGCTACCTGATCAAGGTCTTCGAGTTCATGTGGAGCCGAGCGGTCCCGCTCAGTGCCGGCGCCCCCTACGAGACCGCGCCCGACGGCATCTCCGAGGTCCAGTACTCCATCGCCAAGCTGCTCGTGGAGGGCCACGTCGACGAGGCCATCGCCCGGCGGCTGGGCATGAACGTCCGCACCTGCCGGGCCCACATAGCCAAGCTCGCCACCGCCCTGGGCAGCGGCAGCCGCGCCCAGCTGGGCTATCTCATCGCACAGTCGGGGATGCTGGAACGGGGACAGTGAGAAGCGGGGGGCCCGGGGCCTTGGGACCCTGAGCGGCTGCCTGGGCGCCGAAGAGGCCGGGAGCGGGCCGTCACGGGCCTCAGCGGGCCGTCGGGGAGCCCTGGTCGGGAAGGGTGAGCTCGGCGGCGGAGAGCGGCCGTGCGGGGCCGTCCAGGCCGACCTGCGCTATCCGGACGCCCAGTTGCGTCCGGCTCGCCGCCCCGAGCGTCTCCGAGAGGCGGGCGATGTGGGCCCGGCAGGTACGGACGCTGATGCCGAGCCGCTCCGCGATCACGGCGTCCTGGTGGCCCTCCGCCAGCAGCGCCGCGATCGACTGCTCGCGGTGGGAGATGCCCTCGATGCCGGTGTCGGGGAGCGCCGCGGTGAGCGGGATCGCCAGCCGCCACAACCGCTCGAAGACCGTCACCAGGTACTCCACCAGCGCCGGGTGCCGCAGCTCCAGGGCCATCGTGCGGTCGGCGTTGGCCGGGATGAAGGCGACCGTGCGGTCGAAGAGGATCAGTCGGTCGATGACCTCGTCCAGCGTCCGGGCCTCGACCGCGTCGCCCATCAGCTCCAGGTAGTTCAGCAGGCCCTGGCCGTGCCGCGCGACGTGGTTGTACAGGTCGCGCATCCGCACGCCCCGGCCCCGCAGCGCCAGCGCCCGGTGCAGGCCCTCCGACAGTTCGTGCTCGCGCCGGATGCCCCCGGGCTGCACGGTGAGCACCTCGGTCGCGCAGGCCGCCGTGGCCTCGTCCAGCGCGGCCTGGATGCGGGAGGGTCCGTCCAGGACCCGGATCGCCACACTCTCGGAGGACGAGGCCTGGCCGCCCAGTCCGGCGTACCACTCGAAGGCCGCGACGGCCGATCCCATCCGGCGCTGGCTGACGCTGATCTCGTCGTACACCCCGCGCAGCAGCCGGGTCATGACCTCCTGCGGGGAGGTCGGGACCAGCCAGTCCATGTCGTCGGGGTCGGGGTGCAGCAGGGCGAGTTCCAGCAGGCAGGGCACCGGCTCCGCGTCGTGGCGCGGCACACGGCCTCGCCGTACGGCCCGGGAATACACGCGATCCCCGGCCTCGCACAGTCGGTCAGCACCATGCGGATGCTCGTCCGTCCCGTGCCCGGCCATGGCCCATTCCACCCCCGGTTCCAGCCTCTTCCGCAGCGCAACTATGCGCGGACCGGACCTGGTCCGCAACACGGCTCCCTCCAGGGCGACCGCGGGAAACCGCCGGTATGGCCAGAAATCTCCCTCCCCCCGTCCGTCACCTTGCCACAACGCGACGGTGGTGTGTTCAGGCCCCGCCAAGGCCGGGCCCGCCCGACCGCGCGGCCCGGACCGCGGCCGCAAGAATGACCGGAAGAATGACCGAAGGGGTGGCGCGCTCCGAGCGCGAACCACCCCTCCACCCAGCCGAGCGACGGACCCGCCCGCTACTTGATCTGAAGCTCCGCGCAGGCGTCCTCGTACTCGGCCGTGCAGATGTCCGCCACCTTGTGGATGCCGTCCGCGACGACCGTGTCCATGATGTTGTCCCGGGTCAGCGCGACCACCGACACCAGCTGGGCCGGGATGCCCTTGTGGGTGGGGCTGTCGACCCGGTCACGGGCGAGGGCGTCGAACTGGATGTCCCTGCTCTGCACCTTGGCCACGGCCATCTCCGCGGCGGCCTGGGCCTCCTGCGGGTAGGACTTGTAGACGCTCATGTACTGCTCGCCGGAGACGATCCGCTGGACGCCCGCGAGTTCGGCGTCCTGCCCGGTGATCGGCGGCAGATCGGTCACGCCGGCCGCCTCCAGGGCCTTGATGATGCCGCCCGCCATGCCGTCGTTGGCGGAGTACACGGCGGCGATGTTGTCCTTGCCGATCTGGGTGATCGCCGCGGCCATGTTGGCCTGGGCGTTCTCCGGCTTCCAGTCCTTGGTGTCGAAGCTCTGGGCGATCGTCACCTTGCCGGTCAGCTCCGACAGCGCGCCCTGCTTGAACTGCTTGGCGTTCGGGTCGGTGGGCGAGCCGTTCATCATGACGATCTTGTCCGAGCTGTCGATCTCGGGCCCCAGCGCGTCCACCAGGGACCGGCCCTGGACCTCGCCGACGAGTTCGTTGTCGAAGGAGATGTACGCGTCGATGGGGCCCTCGGCGAGCCGGTCGTAGGCGATGACCGGGATGCCCGCCTCCTTGGCCTTCTCCACGCTGCCCGCGATGGCGTGCGAGTCCACGGCGTCCAGCAGGATGACGTCGACCTGCTCGTCGATCATCTGCTGCATCTGGCTCGCCTGCTTGTTGGCGTCCGCGTCGGCGTTGGCGTACCGGACCTCACCCTGGTTCTTGGTGAGTTCGGCCACGCGCTCCTCGATGATCGGGTGGTCGAAGTCGTTGTAGCGCGAGTTGGCCGTCTCCGGCAGCAGCAGACCGACGGTGATGTCGTTGCCCTTGGTGGGGCTGGCGTCGCTGCTGTCGCCCGTCGCCTCCAGCACGCCACAGCCTGCCAACGACAGGGTCAACGACGAGGCGACCACGGATATGGCGATACGACGACGCATGGATGAGCCCACTTCTGCTGCTTCCCGAGGTGGCCGCGGCGCTGCGGCCCGGATGACTGAAAAGCCAACGCGTCAGCGCCCCCCAGCGTCAAGCGAAATCACTTAACGAGATGGCAACATCACGTTCCGCTTAGCCTGTGAACACACCGCGAAACTCCCTCCCGATACCCTTTACGACCCCTCCATTCACGGGGAGTTGAGGCGTGGACGCGGACCCGTACAACCACTCCTTTTGCTCACAGTTCGTGATCACCGGCGCGCGCCGAGCGCGCCCGATCCCGACAGAGGAGCGAACGAACCCGGCCAGGGAAAAAGGGGCCGGGAGAACAGCCTGCTGGCTGTTCTCCCGGCCCCTTCGCATGTTCCGGTGGCTCTCGCCGCGCGCCGCGTCAGTCGCCCTGCTGCTGTCGCTTCGGCCGCCACACCACCAACGCGCTGGTCTGCTGCACCTCCTGGTACGGCACCAGGTCGCGGCGGTAGGAGGCGTGCACCGCCGCCTCCCGCTGCTGCATCGCCGCGGCCGCGCCGTCCAGGGCGCCCTGGAGCTCCGCGACGCGGGACTGGAGTGCCGCGACCTGGTTCTCCAGTTCGATGATGCGCTTGATGCCGGCCAGGTTGATGCCCTCGTCCTGCGACAACTGCTGCACCTGACGGAGCAGTTCGATGTCACGGGCCGAGTAGCGGCGGCCGCGGCCGGCCGTGCGGTCCGGAGACACCAGGCCCAGCCGGTCGTACTGGCGCAGCGTCTGCGGGTGCAGCCCGGACAGCTGGGCCGCCACCGAGATGACGTAGACCGGGGTCTCCTCGGTCAGCTCATAGGGGTTGCGTCGACGGCCGTTGATGTCCATGGCTGACTCATGCTCCCTTCGCGGCCTGGAACAGCTCCGCCCGCGGATCCTCACCCGCGGTGGCCTCGCGATACGCCTCCAGTGCGTCTCGAGCCTTCCCCGTCAGGTCCTGGGGAACACTCACCTCGACGGTGACCAGCAGGTCCCCTCGGGTGCCGTCCTTGCGGACCGCGCCCTTGCCCCGGGCCCGCATCGTACGGCCGTTGGGCGTGCCCGGGGGCAGCTTCAGGGTGACCGGGGGACCGCCCAGGGTCGGCACCCTGACCTCGCCGCCGAGGGCCGCCTCCGTGAACGTCACGGGGACGGTGACGGTGAGGTTGTCGCCCTTGCGGCCGAACACCGGGTGCTCCTTGACGTGGACGACCACGTACAGGTCGCCCGCCGGGCCGCCCCGCTCGCCGGGCGCGCCCTTGCCGCGCAGCCGGATCCGCTGGCCGTCCGAGACCCCGGCCGGGATGCGCACCTGCATCGTCCGTGAGGACTTGGCGCGTCCGCTGCCCTTGCAGACCTCGCAGGGGTTCTCCGCGATCAGGCCGCGGCCCTTGCAGTCGGGGCACGGGTCCGTCAGCGAGAAGCCGCCGCCGGAGCCGCGCGCCACCTGGCCGGTGCCGACGCACGTCGGGCACACCCGGGGGGTGCCGTTGGCGTCGCCGGTGCCGGAGCAGGCCTTGCACGGCGCCTGCGAGGACATCCGCAGCGGGACCGTCGCGCCCTCGATCGCCTCGGTGAAGCTGAGGGTGACCTCGGACTCGATGTCCTGGCCGCGCCGCGGCTGGGTCCGGGTGCCGGTCGTCGCTCCGCCCCGGTTGAACAGGCCCCCGAAGACGTCACCGAGTCCGCCGCCGAAGCCACCGGCTCCTCCGCCCTGGCCCTGGGCGCCTCCGAAGAGGTCGCCCAGGTCGAAGTTGAACGAGCCGCCGCCCGCGCCCGGCCCCGGGCGGAAGCCGCCGTTGCCGAACAGGGTGCGCGCCTCGTCGTACTCCTTGCGCTTCTTGGGGTCACCGAGGACGTCGTTCGCCTCGGAGATCTCCTTGAAACGCTCCTCGGCCTTGACGTTGCCCTTGTTGGCGTCCGGGTGGTACTCGCGAGCGAGCTTGCGGTACGCCTTCTTGATCTCGGCCTCGGTGGCGTCCTTGGGGACGCCGAGGACCTTGTAGTAGTCCTTCTCGATGAAGTCCTTGGTGCTCATCCTCGACGTCCCTCCTCTCTCATCCGTTCAACGTCAGCCCTCGTCCGGGCCACCGCTCTCCTTGTCGTCGGCCTGCGCGTCGCCCTCCTCGGCGGGCTTCACGGTCTGCGCGCCCGGCTGGGGCTCGGCGACCGCCACCCGCGCGGGGCGGATGGTGCGCTCGCCGATGCGATACCCCGGCTGGAGGATCGCGACGCAGGTCGTCTCCGTGACGTCCGGCGCGTAGGAGTGCATCAGGGCCTCGTGGATCGTCGGGTCGAAGGGCTCGCCCTCCTTGCCGAACTGCTGAAGGCCCATCTTGGCCGCCACGGTCTCCAGCGACTCGGCGACGGACTTGAAGCCGCCGACCAGCTCGCCGTGTTCCCGGGCCCGCCCGATGTCGTCGAGGACGGGCAGGAGCTCCGTCAGGAGGTTCGCGATCGCGATCTCCTTGACGGTGATCCGGTCACGCTCGACCCGGCGGCGGTAGTTCTGGAACTCGGCCTGGAGCCGCTGGAGGTCCGCGGTGCGCTCGTTGAGCGCGGTGCGCGTCTGGTCCAGCTGGGCCACCAGGGCCGCTGTCTGGTTCGCGTCCCCGGCCGGGGCCGCCCCCTCCTCCGGGGAGGGGGTGGCGGCCTGCGGCTCGGCGTCGTCAGGAGTGGCGCCGGAGGGGACGTCGGGCTTCTCCTCGAAGCCCGGGGTCTCCTCCGTCACGCGGCACCGTCCTTGCGCTCGTCGTCCACGATCTCGGCGTCGACCACGTCGTCGTCGGCCTTGGGCTGCTCGGACGCGCCGCCCGCGGCCGCCTGCGACGCCTGGGCGTCGGCGTACATCGCCTGGCCCAGCTTCTGGGAGACGGCCGCGACCTTCTCCGTGGCGGTGCGGATCTCGGCGGTGTCCTCGCCCTTGAGCGTCTCCTTCAGCTCGGCGATGGCGGCCTCGACCTCGGTCTTGATCTCACCGGGGACCTTGTCCTCGTTGTCCGCGAGGAACTTCTCGGTCTGGTAGACGAGCTGCTCGCCCTGGTTGCGGGACTCGGCGGCCTCGCGGCGGCGGTGGTCCTCCTCCGCGTACTGCTCGGCCTCCTGGCGCATCCGGTCGACCTCGTCCTTCGGCAGCGAGGAGCCGCCGGTGACGGTCATCTTCTGCTCCTTGCCGGTGCCGAGGTCCTTCGCCGTGACGTGCATGATGCCGTTGGCGTCGATGTCGAAGGCGACCTCGATCTGCGGGACGCCGCGCGGCGCCGGGGGCAGACCGGTCAGCTCGAACATTCCGAGCTTCTTGTTGTACGCCGCGATCTCGCGCTCGCCCTGGTAGACCTGGATCTGCACGGAGGGCTGGTTGTCCTCGGCGGTGGTGAAGATCTCCGAACGCTTGGTCGGGATCGTCGTGTTGCGCTCGATGAGCTTGGTCATGATGCCGCCCTTGGTCTCGATACCGAGGGACAGCGGGGTGACGTCGAGGAGCAGGACGTCCTTGACCTCACCCTTGAGGACACCGGCCTGGAGGGCGGCGCCGATGGCGACGACCTCGTCCGGGTTGACGCCCTTGTTGGCGTCCTTGCCGCCGGTAAGCTCCTTGACGAGCTCGGCGACGGCGGGCATGCGGGTGGAGCCACCGACGAGGACGACGTGGTCGATCTCGCCGAGCTGGATGCCGGCGTCCTTGATGACGTTGTGGAACGGCGTCTTGCAGCGCTCCAGCAGGTCCGCGGTCAGCTGCTGGAACTGGGCGCGGGTGAGCTTCTCGTCGAGGTGCAGGGGGCCCTCGGCGGAGGCGGTGATGTAGGGGAGGTTGATCGAGGTCTCCGTGGAGGAGGACAGCTCGATCTTCGCCTTCTCGGCGGCCTCGCGCAGACGCTGCAGCGCCATCTTGTCCTTGGCCAGGTCCACGCCGTGGCCGGACTTGAACTGCTGCACCAGGTAGTCGACGACGCGCTGGTCCCAGTCGTCACCACCGAGGTGGTTGTCACCGTTGGTGGCCTTCACCTCGACGACACCGTCGCCGATCTCCAGCAGCGAGACGTCGAACGTGCCGCCACCGAGGTCGAAGACCAGGATGGTCTGGTCGTCCTTGTCGAGGCCGTACGCCAGGGCGGCGGCCGTCGGCTCGTTGACGATGCGCAGGACGTTCAGACCGGCGATCTCACCGGCCTCCTTGGTGGCCTGGCGCTCGGCGTCGTTGAAGTACGCCGGGACGGTGATGACCGCGTCGGTCACCTTCTCGCCCAGGTAGGCCTCCGCGTCGCGCTTCAGCTTCTGGAGCACGAAGGCGCTGATCTGCTGCGGGTTGAAGGGCTTCCCGTCGAGCTCGATCTTCCAGTCCGTGCCCATGTGACGCTTGACCGACCGGATGGTCCGGTCGACGTTGGTCACTGCCTGGCGCTTGGCCACCTCGCCGACCAGCACCTCGCCGTTCTTGGCGAAGGCGACGACGGACGGCGTGGTCCTGGCACCCTCGGCGTTGGTGATGACGGTGGGCTCGCCGCCCTCCAGAACGCTGACGACGGAGTTAGTCGTGCCCAGGTCGATGCCGACCGCACGTGCCATGGTTGATTCCTCCAGCTGACTTGAGTGGAACAGGCTCAAGTGTGCATGACGCCCGCGCTGGGGTCAACAGACCTGAGTCGTACCGACTCAACTCTTATCCGTTCCTTACACGCAGGTGCCCTGTGACCTGCAAGGACGCGGCGGAGTGCGCCGAGGTTCCCGTCAGCCGACCGCGCGTCTTCACCCTCAGCAGTCCCAGTACGAGGAGCAGCTCGGCGCCCGCGACGCCGAGGACGGCGACCGGGCCGGCCCACCCGGTGTGCACCAGGACGCCGACGAGCGCCCCGGCGAAGGCGAGGGCGCCGAGCACCACGGTCACCCCCTGGGGGGTGAGTCCCAGCCGGCGCAGCCGGTGGGCCAGATGGTCGGGGCCGGGCCGCCCCGACAGCCGCCGCACCAGCACCACGAGCAGGACGTCGGCGCTCACCACGGCGGTGAACGCGAACAGCGGGCCCGCTGAACTCCCGGGCGCGTACCCCGCACGGGTGAGCACAACCGCGGCGGCGAGCACGAACCCGGTGAAGAGCGACCCGCTCGCGCCGAAGGCGATACGCGCGGGCGGCCAGTTGTGCATCAGGAACCCGGTCAGCGCCGCCGCCAGCACGCTCAGCAGCACCGCGAGCCCGTCCATCAGTTCGATCGCGGCGCACGCCCCCACCCCGAAGGCGGTCACCACTCCGACGGTCCCCACCAGCGCGTCCGCGTGATCGAGCGCCCGGAACGCCACGGCGACGGCGGCGATCCAGCCGACGGCCAGCACCCCGCCGACGACTCCGACCTCCTCGTAGGGCACCACGCAGGCCGCCGCTCCCGCCGCGCCGCACAGCAGCAGCCGGGACCGCAGTCGCCACAGGTCGGCCAGCAGACCGAGCAGGGCGACCGCCCCGGCGGCGACCAGGAGCCTGCCGACGCCGGGGCCGAGCGGCGCGACGCCGGTCCACTCGCCCGTGCCCGCGACGGCGAGGGTGGCGAGGACGACGGCCACCCCGCCGAGCAGCGGTACGGGGCGGGTGCGGCGGCGCCGGTCGAGCAGTCCGAGGCGCAGCGCGAGGGCGCGCAGGACGGCCGTGAGCAGCGAGGCGAGGAAGAGGGCCGCGACAGCGGCGGCGATGCCGTAGAGCACGGTCTTAAATTAGGCGTGAATCTATCAATTTGGTACGAATAACACGTTCGGTTCGTGAGGTAACGCGTTCCGATCGTGAGGCAACCCTCAGCGATTCAGATCACTCCATGCCTGGCTACAGTGCGACGAGGGATGCGGGTAGTCTCAGACGGACTGGGTAAGTTACCGCTTAGTAATCTCCCTCGCAGGCCCGAGGAGCCCCCAAATGCAACTCGCCGCGATCATCGTGTCGCTGGTCCTGACCGTGGTCGGCGTCGCCCTGCTCGCGCGCGCCGTCGGTCAGTTCGTCCGGTACTTCAAACTGGGCCAGCCCGTACCCGCCGGCACCCGGACCGACAACCCCTATCAGCGCAGCGTGACGCTGGTGCGGGAGTTCCTCGGTCACACCCGCATGAACCGCTGGGGCGTCGTGGGCGTCGCGCACTGGTTCGTGGCCGTGGGCTTCCTCACGCTGCCGCCGACCCTGGCCCAGGCGTTCGGCCAGCTCTTCCAGGCCGACTGGGTGCTGCCGGTCATCGGCGGCTTCCTGCCGTTCGAGCTGTACATCGAGTTCATCGGCGTGATGACGATCCTGGGCATCGCCGTCCTCATCGTCATCCGGCTGCTGAGCCTGCCGTCGCGGCCCGGCCGCAAGTCCCGCTTCGCCGGCTCCAAGTCGGGCCAGGCGTACTTCGTCGAGTACGTCATCCTGACCATCGGCCTGGCGATCTACGTGCTGCGCGGCCTGGAGGGCGCCCTGCACCACGTGGACCACTACGAGGCGTCGTACTTCGCGTCGTACCCGCTGGTCCTCGCCTTCAAGGGGCTCGGCGTCGGCACCCTGCAGAACCTGGTCTACCTGGTCGCCATGATCAAGATCGGGACCTCGTTCGTCTGGATGATCGTGGTCTCGCTGAACACCAACATGGGTGTGGCCTGGCACCGCTTCCTGGCGTTCCCGAACATCTGGTTCAAGCGCGAGGCGACCGGCGGGACGGCGCTGGGCGCCCTCCAGCCCATGACGTCGGGCGGCAAGCCGATCGACTTCACCGACCCCGGTGACGACGACGTCTTCGGCGTCTCCCAGGTCGAGCAGTTCTCCTGGAAGGGCCTGCTCGACTTCTCCACCTGCACCGAGTGCGGCCGCTGCCAGTCGCAGTGCCCCGCCTGGAACACCGGCAAGCCGCTCTCCCCCAAGCTCCTGATCATGTCGCTGCGCGACCACGCGCACGCCAAGGCGCCCTACCTGCTGGCCGGCGGCGGCAAGACCATGGAGGGCGAGGAGAAGGCCTCCGAGGAGCAGCTGGCCGGGGTCCCCGCCGCCGCCCTCGCGGAGGCCGAGCGCCCGCTGATCGGCACCCTCGAAGAGAACGGCGTCATCGACCCGGACGTCCTGTGGTCCTGCACCACGTGCGGCGCCTGCGTGGAGCAGTGCCCGGTGGACATCGAGCACATCGACCACATCGTCGACATGCGGCGCTACCAGGTGATGATCGAGTCGGCGTTCCCGTCCGAGGCGGGCACGATGCTGAAGAACCTGGAGAAGAAGGGCAACCCCTGGGGCCTGGCGAAGAAGCAGCGCCTGGAGTGGCTCAAGGAGGTCGACTTCGAGATCCCGGTCGTCGGCAAGGACATCGAGGACCTCACCGAGGTCGAGTACCTGTACTGGGTGGGCTGCGCCGGCGCCCTGGAGGACCGCGCGAAGAAGACCACCAAGGCCTTCGCGGAGCTGCTGCACATCGCGGGCGTCAAGTTCGCGATCATGGGCGGCGACGAGAAGTGCACCGGTGACTCCGCCCGCCGCCTCGGCAACGAGCCCCTCTTCCAGGAGCTCGGCATGGAGAACGTCATGGCACTGAACATGGCGTTCGGCGAGGAGATGGACGACGACGGCAAGGTGACCGAGGAGTCCCGCAAGCCCAGGTCGGCCAAGAAGATCGTCGCCACCTGCCCGCACTGCCTCAACACGATCGGCAACGAGTACCCGCAGATCGGCGGCGACTACGAGGTCATCCACCACACCCAGCTGCTCCAGCACCTGGTCGACGAGGGCAAGCTGGTCCCGGTGACCCCGGTCGAGGGCATCATCACCTACCACGACCCCTGCTACCTGGGCCGCCACAACAAGATCTACACGCCGCCGCGCGAGATCATCGCCGCCGTCCCGGGCGTCCGCAACGAGGAGATGCACCGCCACAAGGAGCGCGGCTTCTGCTGCGGCGCCGGCGGTGCCCGGATGTGGATGGAGGAGCGGATCGGCAAGCGCATCAACAACGAGCGCGTCGACGAGGCCCTCTCCCTCAATCCGGACATCGTCTCCACCGCCTGCCCGTTCTGCCTGGTCATGCTCACCGACTCGGTCAACGGCCGCAAGAACGAGGGCACCGCCAAGGAGTCCGTCCAGGTCGTCGACGTCGCCCAGCTCCTCCTCGACTCCGTCAGGACCCCGGTCACCCCGGAGGGCACGGCGGACACCGAGAGCGAACCGGAGCCCGAGCCGGTCAAGTAGCCGACCCGCCGGCCCCGAGGCCACCGCACCCCCACCGAGGCCCCCGTCCTGTCCGGACGGGGGCCTCGGCGCGGTGTCCTGGCCGGACGGGGGGTGTCGGTCCTGTCCCGCCCGGGGCGGAGGGCCTCGATCCCGTCCCAACCCGGCCGGGGGCCTCGATCCCGTCCCAACCCGGCCGGGGGCCTCGATCCCGTCCCACCCCGAGGGGGAGCCTCGGTCCTGCCCCGGCCCGGGCGACGGAGTCGGTACTGTCCCGCCTCGAGCGGAGGGCCCCGATCCCGCGTCCCACCCCAGCCGGGGGCGCCGGGCCTGCGAAGCCCTGGGCGGAGGGCCTCGGCCCTGCCCTGGCCCGGAGGGGGGCCTCGGTCCTGCCCCGGCCCGGCGGAGGCGTCGATCCCGTCCTACCCCGGCCAAGGGCGCCGGGCCTGTCGCGGCCCGGCGGAGGCGTCGGTCCTGCCCCGCCCCGGGCGGAGGCCTCGATCCCGTCCCAACCCGGCGGGGGGGCGCTGGCCCTGTCGCGGCCCGGCGGAGGCGTCGGTCCCGTGCCGCCCCGGGCGGAGGGCCTCGGTCCTGCCCCGGCCTGGGCGGGGGCGTCGGTCCTGTGCCGCCCCGGGTGGAGGCCTCGATTCCGCCCACCCCTGGCTGAGGCGGAAGCGTCGGTCCTGTGCGGCCTCGCTAAAATCCGGTCCATGGCCCTGACGGTGAACGACGTCGACCGGTTCGAGGCATTCAGGCCCCGCCTGGAGGCCATCGCCTACCGGCTGCTCGGCTCCGCGAGCGAGACGGAGGACGCCGTGCAGGAGACGTTCCTGCGCTGGCAGGCCGCCGACACCGGCCACATCAGGGTCCCCGAGGCCTGGCTGACGAAGGCCCTCACCAACCTGTGCCTCAACCAGCTCACCTCGGCCCGCGCGCGACGCGAGACCTACGTCGGCCAGTGGCTCCCCGAGCCCCTGCTGGCCGGGGACCCGATGCTCGGTCCCGCCGACACCGCCGAACAGCGCGAGTCGGTCTCGTACGCCGTCCTCGCCCTGCTGGAGCGCCTGTCCCCCGGCGAGCGGGCGGTGTACGTGCTGCGGGAGGCGTTCGACTACCCGCACCGCGAGATCGCCGAGATCCTCGACCTCACCGAGGCGGCCAGCCAGCAGATCTTCCACCGCGCCAAGAAGCACGTCGCCGACGGCAAGGCCCGCAGCGAGATCGACGCGGCCGCCGCCCGGCGGGTCGTCGACGAGTTCCTCGCGGCCGCGACCAGCGGCGAGACCGAGCCGCTCGTACGGCTGCTCACCCAGGACGCCGTCGCGATCGGCGACGGCGGCGGCAAGGTCCCGGCCCGCGCCAAGGCCTTCGAGGGCGCCCTCGCGGTCGCGAAGTTCATGCGGGGCCTGTTCAAGCCGGCCAAGTCGAAGCGCGACCTGGTCGGCGGCTCGCCCGGGATCCACGTCACGACCGCCAACGGGGGCCCGGCGATCGTGGCCGTGCTCGACGGCCGGGTCGTCGGCGTCGTATGCCTGGAGATCACCCCCGAGGGCATCGCCGCCTTCCGCAGCCAGGTCAACCCCGACAAGCTGGAACGCGCGACCAGGCGGTGGGCGGCCGGGGAGCACGGCGCTCCGCTGTTCCACGCCTTCTGATGTGGGAGGTGTGCGCCCGCTCAGCGATGTGAGCTGCTTCACAAGCCGTTCCTGTCAGGAAACGACGGGCCGCCCGGTTCAAGGGGCGAACCCGCTCAAGACAGGAGCCTTCAGATGCAGCACCGCATCATCGTCCTCGGAGCCGGATACGCCGGAGCCGTCGCCGCCGGTCGCCTCGCCAAGCGGCTGCGCCGCGAAGACGCCGTCATCACCCTCGTCAACGCCGAACCCGACTTCGTCGAACGCGTCCGGATGCACGAGCTGGCGGTCGGCCGGCCCCTCAGGCCCCGGCCCTTCAGCGAGATGTTCGCGGGCACCGGCGTCGTACTGAAGATCGCGAAGGTCACCGGCGTCGACGCCGACCGCAAGACCGTCGCCGTCACCGGCACGGGCGGCGCCGAGGAACTGGTGTACGACACCCTCGTGTACGCGCTCGGCAGCGGCTGGAACGGCCAGGGCGTCCCCGGCACCGCCGAGCACGCGTACGAGATCGCCTCCCGCCCCGGAGCGCTGCGGCTGCGCGAGCGACTGGCCGGGCTGGACGCCGGGGAGCGCGTGGTCGTGGTCGGCGGCGGACTCACCGGCCTGGAGGCGGCGACCGAGTTCGCCGAGGCCCGGCCGGACCTCGACATCGCCCTCGCGGCGAGCGGCGGCCTCGGGGACTGGCTCTCGCCCAAGGGCCGCGGTCATCTGCGGAAGGTCTTCGGCAAGCTCGGGATCA
Organism: Streptomyces sp. NPDC089424; assembly: GCF_044749345.1. Lineage (NCBI taxonomy): Bacteria > Bacillati > Actinomycetota > Actinomycetes > Kitasatosporales > Streptomycetaceae > Streptomyces > Streptomyces sp. NPDC089424. The sequence goes on along the minus strand of NZ_JBIVHU010000004.1, from coordinate 409,241 downwards.
CCGTCCACGAGAACGCCACCGTCACCGGCGTCGGACCCGACCACGTCGTCACGGCCGACGGCACGTCCGTCCCGGCCGCGGTCACCGTGTGGACGACCGGCTTCACCGTCGACCCGATCGCGCGGGCCACCACCCTGAAGGCCGGCGGCACGGGCCGGATCGTGGTCGACGCGACCATGCGGTCCCTCTCGCACCCGGACGTCTACGTCATCGGCGACGCGGCCGAGGTCGCGGGCCCCGGCGGCAAGCCGCTGAGGATGTCGTGCGCGTCGGGCATCCCCACCGCGTGGCAGGCCGCCGACGCCCTCGCCGCCCGCCTGACCGGCGGCAAGCTCCCGAACGCTCCGCTGCGCTACTTCAACCAGTGCGTCTCGCTGGGCCGCAAGGAGGGCGTCATCCAGTACGTCACCGCCGACGACCGTGCCAAGCGGGCGGCGCTGACCGGACGACTCGCGGCCGTCTACAAGGAGTTGGTCTGCAAGGGCGCCGCGTGGGGCGTCGCCAACCCGACCCTCGGGCTGCCGAGCAGGCGGCGCCGCGTCGTCGGCGCGACGACGGCCGCGCCGTCGCGGTCCGCTGCCTGACAGGCGCGGTCACGCGCCGCCGGGGGCGCGGAAGGTGACCGGCCGGCGGGTGGCCTCGTCGATCTCGTCCAGCGTCAGAAGCGGGGTCGCCCGCGTCCGGAGCGCGCCGCTGGCCTTGACGGTGAGGCTGACGGCGGCCATGGAGACGGGATCGGGGAAGTCGACGATGATCAGGAGGTCGTCCTCCCCGAAGGCGAAGTACATCGTCTCGACGGTCCCGCCGAGCCCGGTGACGACCTGCTCGACGGCCGCACGCCGCCCGCTCGCACCTTCCTTGAGCAGCCCCTTCGTGCCCTCGGGCGTATAGGTGGCCTGGATGAGGAACTTCGCCATGGGGGTACTCCCTGCCAGCGCTGGTCGGGTGTGCCCCTTGGCCCTTCCCGCTGCCCGCCGCGGGCCCACGCACCGAGCACCCGGATTCACTCGTTGGACCCCCGGCCCCGGCAGCGGTGGCGGGGGGACGCGCCGGTACCGGGGCGTGACGGAACCGAGACCCACCCGCATCCCGCTCCCCACAACCCCCCACCCGGCCCACGTGTCTAGGAACGAGTCACTCGCCGGCGGCGCGCCGGCGGCATCCGTCGCCGCGGAGCGGACGGGTGCCGGCCCGTGACTCGTCCGTCGAGGAGAGGATGCGCGATGCCCGGTCTCAGAGGTGCGTCGGTGATGGCGGTCATGGGTGGGGTCCTGGTGCTGACCGGATGCCAGGAGTCGCCGGACTCCGGATCCGCCGCCGTGGCCCCTTCCGCCGCACCGTCCCTGAACGCCTCCCCGGTCGCGGACACCACCGCGAGCCCGGCGCCCACCCGCTCACCCGCGACCCCGGCCACCCCCACGAGCCCGGCCGCCGCCACCCCCGTACCGTCGCGCACCTCCGCCGCCACGGACACGGCCGCGTCGCCCACCCCCGCCGCGCCCCGCCCGGCCCCCGCGAGCGACCCCGGCTGCCACAACCTCGCCGCCACCCCCGAGGTGAAGGCCGCCGTCACCGACGCCTACCGGCGCGGCTTCCCCCGCTTCAGCCACATCCAGCCGGTCCCGCAGCAGTTCTTCTACGGCCGGTGCGGCGACGTCCGCTACGCCGCGACCCGCTTCCAGGCCACCGCCGGCGCCACCCTCGACGAACTCGTGTCCCTCCAGGACGAGGGCAGCGCCACCAAGTACTTCAGCACCGCTTCGACGGGTGCCTGGACCTACGTCGCCGGCGACAGCTTCCCCCGTGGGGCCGGGGGCTGCGCCGACATCCCGCAGATCCCCGCGGCCCTCTCGGAGACATGGGGCAACTGCTGAGCCGCACGGCCCCGGGCCGCCACCGGCCCACGGCCGCGGCCGGCCGTGCGAGTGCCCCCTTGCCCCGTTAAGCCTTGGGCCCGGCCTGCTGCACCACGTCGAACGACCACAGCGTCGACCCCGACGCGGCGGGCCGGGGCCGCTCCCCGCCCTCCCCGGACCCCGCACCCTGGTGGGCGGCCTTCATCGGCCCCTCCATCCACGCCTGGAACGACTCCTCGTCCCGCCACCGCGTGTACACCAGGTAGTCGTCGGTGCCCTCGACGGGGCGCAGCAGCTCGAACCACTCGAAGCCGTCGGAACCCTCGACGGCGTGGGCGCGGGAGGCGAACCGCTTCTCCAGGACTTCCCGCTGCTCGGCGGGAACGGTCAGCACATTGATCTTGACTACGCTCATGGCTCCATCCTCCCCCGTGTCCGCGGCCGACGACGTCCGGGCGGGGCGTGGCGGACCCGTAGGGGACGTCCGTAAGGGATGTCACAGCTCGGCAGCAAACCCCGGTACGGAACCCGGGCCCCGCCCACCGCTTCCCGAGACCAGGTACGTTCGATGGCGTGGCTGGATTCAGGATCGGACGGGGCGGCCGGAACGACCGCGCCCCGCACACGCGACCGCAACACCCCCCGCACGGACAGCAGGCGCCGGGGCCGTCGTACGGCTACCCGCAGGCCCCGCAGCACCCGCACCCAGGGCAGCAGAGCTACGGGAACGCCGGCTGGCAGCAGACGAACGGCGGGTACGGCGGTCCGGGCGGCGGCGAGCCGGAGTACTTCGGCGACGACGGCGCCTACCACCAGCAGGGCGGCCCGGACCCGTACGCCGCGAACAACCCGGGCCACACGCAGGTCTTCTCGGTCGGCGAGGACCCGTACCACCAGAGCGGCACGTACCACGCCGGCGCGGCCCCGGCCGCCCCGATCGGCCCGCGCCTGCACTGGAAGGACCTGCTGAGGGGCATCGTCATGGCCCCCAACCAGACCTTCCTGCAGATGCGCGACTACACGGTGTGGGGCCCGGCCCTCATCGTGACCTTCCTCTACGGCCTGATCGCGGTCTTCGGCTTCGACGGCGCGCGCGAGGACGCGATCAACGCGACCCTGTCCAACGCCATCCCGATCGTCCTGACCACGGCCGTGGCGATGGTGCTCAGCGCGTTCGTCCTGGGCGTGGTGACCCACACCCTGGCCCGCCAGCTCGGCGGCGACGGGGCGTGGCAGCCGACGGTCGGCCTCTCCATGCTGATCATGTCCATCACGGACGCCCCGCGTCTGGTCGTCGCCACGTTCCTGGGCGGTGACGCCCCCTTCGTCCAGATCCTCGGCTGGGCCACCTGGGTCGCGGGCGGCGCCCTGCTCACGCTGATGGTGTCCAAGTCGCACGACCTGCCGTGGCCGAAGGCGCTGGGCGCGTCGGCGATCCAGCTGATCGCCCTGCTGTCGATCGTGAAGCTGGGCACGGTGTAGCCCACGCTCTCGGCAATCCCGGGCAATCCGCGAGGAAGGGCCCCCGGCGATCCCGCCGGGGGCCCTTTCCCGTGCGTCGCCCGGCCGGCCGCCCCCTCAGGCGTCGAGCACCTGCCCGGAACGCTTCACCACGGGCGGCTGGACGGACCACGGGAAGTTGATCCACTCGTCGGTGCGCTTCCAGACGTACTCGCACCGGACGAGGGAGTGCGGCTTCTCGTAGATGACGGCGGAGCGCACCTCGGCGACGGCGTCGAGGCAGAAGTCGCGCACGAGCTTGAGCGTCTTGCCGGTGTCGGCGACGTCGTCGGCGATCAGGACCTTCTTGTCCGAGAAGTCGACGACGTTGGGGACGGGCGCCAGCATGACCGGCATCTCCAGGGTGGTGCCGACGCCGGTGTAGAACTCGACATTCACCAGGTGGATGTTCTTGCAGTCGAGGGCGTAGGCCAGCCCGCCGGCCACGAAGACCCCGCCGCGGGCGATGCTGAGCACTATGTCGGGCTCGTACCCGTCGTCCGCGACGGCCTGCGCCAGTGCGCGCACGGCGACGCCGAACTGCTCGTAGGTGAGGTTCTCTCGTACGTCACTCATGTCACTGATGCCACTCTGTCGTTCGGGGCTGGGCGCGGGCCGGCCGGCGGGTCCGGAGGGCCGGACGGCTCAGACCTGGGTCCGGTGGAAGTTGAGGAACGACCGGGAGGCCGTGGGCCCGCGCTGCCCCTGGTACCGCGACCCGTACCGCTCGCTCCCGTACGGGAACTCCGCGGGCGAGCTGAGCCGGAACATGCACAGCTGGCCGATCTTCATGCCGGGCCAGAGCTTGATGGGGAGCGTCGCGAGGTTGGACAGCTCCAGGGTCACGTGCCCCGAGAACCCGGGGTCGATGAACCCGGCGGTGGAGTGGGTGACGAGCCCGAGCCGCCCGAGCGAGCTCTTGCCCTCCAGACGGGAGGCGAGGTCGTCGGGAAGCGTGATGACCTCGTACGTCGACGCGAGCACGAACTCGCCGGGGTGCAGGATGAACGGTTCGTCGCCCTCGGGCTCGACCAGTCGCGTCAGGTCGGCCTGCTCGACGGAGGGGTCGATGTGCGGGTACCGGTGGTTCTCGAACACCCGGAAGTAGCGGTCGAGGCGCACGTCGACGCTCGACGGCTGGACCATGGATTCGTCGTAGGGATCGATCCGCACCCGCCCGGCGTCGATCTCGGCCCGGATGTCCTTGTCTGAGAGAAGCACGCCCCGAGGATACGCAAGGCGCGCGGAGCCAGGACAATCGCGACGGCTCCACGCGCCCACGGCGAGACCTGTGTCCCCCGGTCTCCGGGTGTCCCTGTCCCTACCGCCTCTGCAGACTGACCGGCACGACACTGCGCAACCGCGCGCAGCGCGGACAGCGCAGGAGCCGACCAGGGCCGAGGCGATCGGCCTGCTGCATCGGGAACGAAGCGGTGGTGAACACGTGCCCATCGGCACAACGGACGACGGTGCGCTCCATCAAGTCCTGAAGTCCCTTCCCCAAAGAGCCGCGTCTGGCTGACGCCCTGACGAGGAAGGCCACATTACGGGATGAATGGGACGGCCCTCCAGGCGGCACTCCGACCCCGCCCGGCCCCTCTTCCGCGCCCCCACCGTACGCCCCAACTCCCGTGCCCCGCAGCCGCATCCCACTCCCTGAACAAGCACAGGCCCCACGGTCCGAGCACCGGGAGCCTGCGATGAGGTACAGTGAGCGAGCATTCCGACACCGACCTCGTCGGCGTCTTACGCGGGTGTAGTTTAATGGTAGAACATCAGCTTCCCAAGCTGAGAGCGCGAGTTCGATTCTCGTCACCCGCTCCACGAAGAAGGCCCAGGTCACAGACCCGGGCCTTTTTGCTGTCCACCTTGATCAGCTGACCCGGCGGAAAAAGAGGGAGCGATCTGTGCCTGAGGAGCCCGGCGGCGTCGTCGTCTATTGGCGCCCGATGTGTACGTACTGCATGAAGCTGCTCACGCAACTCCGGTTCATGCGGCTCCACTACACGAAGGTGAACATCTGGCGGGACCCGGACGCGGCAGCGTTCGTCCGGTCCGTCGCGGACGGGAACGAGACCGTGCCCACCGTCACCGTGGCCGGCCACACGATGGTGAACCCGTCGAAGAAGGAGCTGATGGAGGCCGTCGCGACCTACGCGCCCCATCTGCTGGGGAAGACCACCTGACCGCCCGTCACCAGCGACCGAGGCGTCGAGTTCCCCGAGGGACCGGCCGTGGCGCCGAGGACGACGGGAAGGGAACTGTGACCGACGTCAGTACACGCCCTTGTACACCTGCCAGCCCGAGGCGATCTTTGTGCGGGGGACGAAGGATCCCTTGCCGGTGCCGTTGTTGCGCCAGAGGTTGCCGGAGGTGTCGCGGGAGATGATGTCCGCCCTGCCGTCGCCGGTGATGTCGCCGACGCCGACGACGGCGTTGTAGGAGACTCCCCAGGCCGAGAACAGCTTCACGCGCGGCTTGAGGGTGCCGCTGCCCGTGCCGAGGTACCGGTACAGGTTGTTGGACCTGTCCTGGGCGATCAGGTCGCCGACGCCGTCGCCGTTGAGGTCGCCGACGCCCACGATCTTCTTGTACGTCTTCCAGTCGCTGTAGAGCTTCACGCGTGACGAGAGCTTCCCGGAGCTCGTGCCCTTGTAGAGGTAGACGGTTCCGGTGGAGGAGCTGCGGGCGATCAGGTCCGGGCGGCCGTCGCCGCTCATGTCGCCGGGCGAGGTCAGCACGTCGTACTGGTTCCAGCCCGTGCCGAGCGAGGTGCGCGGGGTGCTCGTGAGGAAGGTCTGCCCCCGCATGGTCCGGTACGCCCGCAGTTCGCCGCTGCTGAACCGGACGAGGACGTCGTTGCGCCGGTCGCCGTCGAGGTCGCCGAAGGGGATCGGCGTCACCGAGGAGGGCCAGCCGGAGGCCGGCATGAACGAGCCGAAGCCCCCCGTGCCGTTGCCCGGCCGGTAGCTGATGACGCCGGACGAGGTCAGGGTCAGCAGGTCGCCGATCCCGTCGGGTGCCCAGGTGCCGTTGTTGGTGAAGTCACGGCGTACGGCGGCTCCGACGGACACCTTCACCGTCTGGGACACCGTCAGCGCCGCCCCCGAGCCGTCGGCGGGCAGGGCCGTCAGCCTGAAGGTGTACGTGCCGTTGGGCACGAGTGCGCCCTTGGTGTCCCGCGTGTCCCAGCGCGCGGTCAGGTTGCCGTTCACCGCTCCGCCGGAGAGCGTACGGACCACCGCACCGGTGGCCTTGCTGGTGAGCGTGGCCTTCCAGGAGGCGGCCGGCTTGGCGAGCAGTCCGCGCCACTGCCACCAAGGGCTGCGGGCCGCGCTGCTCTCCCACGCGTTGTCGGTCGTCTCGGACTCGATGACCGAGAGCGGCTGGGTGGGGACCCCGCTGGGCACGAGATGGATCCGCTTGTCCGCGTCGATGTAGGCCACGGGTCCGCCGAACTTGTCCACGGTCCAGCTCGCGCCGCGCAGGCCTGGACCGCCGGCCGCGAGGTCGCCGATCTTGCGGGTGCTCGCGGTGCCGTCGGCGAAGGCGGTGAGCAGGAGTGCCCCGGCCGCGGTGTCGTGCCGCACGAGGTAGCCGTCGCCGAGCAGGGCCTGGCCGGACGGGACCGGGATGTTCCTCCCGGCCTTGCGGTCCCAGACGCCGGACACCGCGGTCGGGCCGCAGGACCAGTGGATCCAGCGGCCCACCACCTGCAGTTCCTTGGGGACGCACGGGGCGCCCGTGCGGACGGTGTCGGTGGTCCTGCCGGTCTTCAGGTCCTTCGCGGTGACGACACCGGTGCCCGTACCCGGAGTCCACAGACCGGTACCCCAGACGGAGGCCGCCGTCACGGAGCGGGTGACGACGGGCTGCAGGTCGGTGTGGACACCGAGGTCGCCGACGTACTGCTTGGCGGGGGAGGAACCGTTGACGAGCGCGTAGCGGCCGGAGACGTCGAGGACGGTGCCGGAGGCCGAGGGCAGATAGAAGAAGCCGGCCGGGTCGTCGTCGAGGGACTGGACGTACGAGCCCCCGGGGAGCGAGTCGGCCGTGAACGTCACCGCACGGCCGTCCCCGGTGGCGTAGGGGCCCGTCTTCTCGTAGTCCCAGCTCATCCAGGTCGGCGCGCTCGGCGTGCCGTCGGCCGCGATGCGCCGGCTGTAGTAGGCGCTCATGAAGCTGCTGTCGGCCTCGTGGGTGGCCAGGAGACCGTTCTGCAGCGACAGCCGCGAGATCCACGCGGCCTTCGGCGGTACGGCGGTCACCTCGGTCAGCGTGGGGGTGTCCGCCCCCGTGTCGCGGACCCCGCGTACCGCCCAGTGCCCGGAGTCGGTGCCACCCACGGTCAGCAGACTGCCGTCGTCCGCCGTGACGAGGGAGGCGTGCGCGTGCCGGAGCAGCGTCAGCGGGGCACCGCCCGCGAGCGGGACGGCCATCAGCCGCTGGCCGGACACGTCGACCATGTCACCCGGGGACGACGGCACGGCACGGGCCACCACCAGCCAGCGCCCCGCGAGACCCACGGAGGGGGTGCCGGTGCCGGGCATCGTCACCGTGGTCTCGGCGGCGGACAGGTCGGCGCGGTCCAGGACGTGGGCCACCGCGCTGTCGGTCCGGTACCAGACCAGCCGGTCCGCGCCGAGCGCGACGGCCGTCGGAGCGTGGGACACGGTCACGTCGCCGGTGACGGTCGCGGTGGCCAGGTCCACCAGCGTCAGGTGCTGTTCACCGTTCCCCCGGGCGGAGCCGATGACGGCGGTACGGCTGTCGCCGCCCAGCACGGTGAAGTCGGCCCTGATCCCGGTCGGCCATCCGTCGACCGGGGTGCCGCCGGCGGGGGCGCCGTCGCCGTGGAGCCACAGCACCCGGTCGCCGTCGGCCTCCCGGGCCTGGGTCAGCACATGGGTGCCGAAGGTGGCCGCGTAGGTGCCGTGGGTCAGGGCGACGTCCGTGGTGGTGCCCGCGGCGAGGTCCCGGAGGACCACCTTCTCGGTGGGCGAGACGACCTCGGCCACGACATCGGACGACGAGCCGAGGTACGCGGGGCGTTCGAGCCGGGGCAGGTTCCCCAGCTCGGTCGTCGCACCGGTGTCGTACGACGTCCACAGGTACCCGGAACGCCCTTCCTGGACGTGCAGATAGCCGCTGGGGCCGGCGCTGTGGATCCGGTCCCCGCGCGGTATGTAGCGATCCGCCTGGAAGACCTTCTCCCCCGCGAAGGCGACGCCCGCGTCCGCAGTGGCCGCGACCGTGGCGCCCGTGACGGTGTCGTCCGCGCCGGCCGTGACCGCGAGCGGGCCGGGGCCCACCGTCACGGCGAGGACCGCAGCGGTGGCCACGACGCCACGGACGGTGTTGCGAGGGGTCATCGTCGCCTCCAGGGCCTCCACGAAAAGGCGTGAAAGCGCGGCAACGGCCGCTCAGGCAACGTTCGACGGTGCTGCGAAAACGTCCAGCCCCCAACTGCCCCCCACGCACAGCGGCATGAGGGTAACAGCAGAAACAGGCCACTCAGGAGTACCGGGGAGGAAGATCGCGGCGCGAGACGCAGATGTGACCTTCGTCGCGGTGCAGGGGTGCGGGGTGGGGGTCGTGGTGCGCGGCGGTGGTGGCCGCGTGCGGGGCATCCGTGGAGGTCACGGGGGTGTTCGCAGTCGTGTGCGGGTGGGAAGGGGGTGCCCGAGGGGGCCCATATCTGTGCTTGCGACGTGAGAATTCGGTGCGGGGCCCCGCGAGTATTCCCCGGGCGTGCACCCGATCGCAATTATCGACAGTGCAGGGCCGATCGCACCGTGCTACTGTCGATCTCAGTTGCAGGTGTGGTTGCCAGAAGATTCATTTCCGACGGGGTAATCAACACGGCGACAAGGAATTGGCACAGGGTCAATTCCGGAAACCGCCTCCGAAGGAGAAATCAAATGGCTACCGGCACCGTGAAGTGGTTCAACTCGGAAAAGGGCTTCGGCTTCATCGAGCAGGACGGCGGCGGCCCCGACGTCTTCGCCCACTACTCGAACATCGCCACCTCGGGCTTCCGCGAGCTGCAGGAAGGCCAGAAGGTGTCGTTCGACATCGCGCAGGGCCAGAAGGGCCCGACGGCCGAGAACATCGTCCCCGTCTGATCCACCGGCGCGACGCATACTTCACAGCTGGGGCCCGCACCTTGGAGTGCGGGCCCTGGCTCGCTGCATTTCGGGGCGCACGACGGGACGGCTCCACTCGGTCACCGGACGGTGACGCATTCCCCGTCGGTTCGACACGCCCCCTCGCATTCGGCTCGTCTCGAGATTCTCAGCGCCGCTCCACCGCTGCGGGAATTCCTTGACACGTGCCTCATCAAGGAAGGTTCCGCATGACGCGTGCCCGCACACCCCGTACGTCCAACCGCTCTGAGCGCTTCGGAGGAGGCGCCGGCGGCGGCGCCAACCGCTCCGGTGGTCCGCGCCGTTCCAGGAGCAACGGAAACCGGCCGGCCGGACGGCCCGTACAGGGCGAGTTCGCACCGCCGAGGACGATCACTCCCGGGCTGCCCGCCGTCGACTCGTTCGCCGATCTCGCCATGCCCGCACCGCTGTTGGCGACGCTCGGGCGGGAAGGCGTGACCGTGCCGTTCCCGATCCAGGGCGCCACCCTGCCCAACTCGCTGGCCGGCCGCGACGTGCTCGGCCGGGGCCGCACCGGCTCCGGCAAGACCCTCGCCTTCGGCCTCGCCGCGCTGGCCCGCACCGCGGGCAGGCGTGCCGAGCCGCGGCAGCCGCTCGCCCTCGTCCTCGTCCCGACCCGCGAGCTGGCGCAGCAGGTCACCGACGCGCTCAGCCCGTACGCCCGCTCCGTGAGCCTGCGGCTGGCCACCGTCGTGGGCGGCATGTCCATCGGCAGGCAGGCGAGCGCGCTGCGCGGCGGGGCGGAGCTGGTCGTGGCGACGCCGGGCCGGCTCAAGGACCTGATCGACCGGGGCGACTGCCGGCTGGACGCCGTGGACATCACGGTCCTGGACGAGGCCGACCAGATGGCCGACATGGGCTTCATGCCCCAGGTCACCGCCCTGCTCGACCAGGTGCGACCGGGTGGGCAGCGGATGCTCTTCTCGGCCACCCTGGACCGCAACGTCGACCTGCTGGTGCGCCGCTACCTGTCCGACCCGGTGGTCCACTCCGTGGACCCCTCCGCGGGCGCGGTCACCACGATGGAGCACCACGTCCTCCATGTGCACGACGCCGACAAGCACCGCACGACCACCGAGATCGCGGCGCGCGACGGCCGGGTGATCATGTTCCTCGACACCAAGCACGCGGTGGACCGGCTGACCAAGCACCTGCTGAGCAGCGGCGTCCGCGCGGCGGCCCTGCACGGGGGCAAGTCCCAGCCGCAGCGCACGCGGACCCTGGCCCAGTTCAAGGACGGGCAGGTGACGGTGCTGGTGGCCACCAACGTCGCCGCCCGCGGGATCCACGTCGACAACCTCGACCTGGTCGTCAACGTCGATCCGCCCAGCGATCACAAGGACTACCTGCACCGCGGCGGCCGTACGGCCCGTGCCGGGGAGTCGGGCAGCGTCGTCACCCTGGTCACCCCCGACCAGCGCCGCGACATGAGCCGGCTGATGGCCACGGCGGGCATCACCCCCCGGATCACCGCGGTGCGCTCGGGCGAGGCGGAGCTGAGCCGCATCACCGGTGCGCAGGCGCCTTCCGGAGTGCCGGTGGTCATCACCGCGCCGCCCGCGCAGCGTGCCGGCGGCACCTCCTCGTCCCAGAGCCGGCGGGGCCGTCGGGGCCGCACCGGCCAGGGCCGGCCCGTCGGCGACGCGGCGGCCCGCCGCAGGACGCCGCGCCGGGCCGGCTCCGGCTCGGCCGCCTAGGCCCCCAGGGCCTGTCCGGACGATTCGCGTCGTCGTCCGGACGGCTGCCGGTCGGGGACCGGGGAGGTGTACGAGGTCGCCCGGCCGTCACGAATCGACGGTCAGGCGTCAAGAAAGACCCGGTGAGGGCCCTGCCGACGCGCGTCGGCAGGGCCCTCACCGTCGTGTCCCCTGCGCGGATCGGGCGGGCGGCACGGCGTCGGGTCGGGGGGATGGTGTTGAATTTCCCCCGGGGCCCTGGTGCCGTACGGCGCGAGGGCCCCGCGACGCGTTGCACTACGAGGTGACATGGCAGCAGATTCTCCGCTCAGCGATCGTCTGGACGACGACGACTACCCCGCGTACACCATGGGCCGGGCCGCCGAGATGCTCGGCACCACCCCCGGCTTCCTGCGTGCCATCGGGGAGGCCCGTCTCATCACGCCGCTCCGCTCGGAAGGCGGACATCGCCGGTACTCCCGCTACCAACTGAGGATCGCCGCGCGCGCCCGCGAGCTCGTCGACAGAGGCACCCCGATCGAGGCCGCCTGCCGCATCGTCATCCTCGAGGACCAGCTGGAGGAGGCACAGCGCATCAACGCCGAGTACCGCCGCGCCGCGGACGAGGCGTCCGAGGGGCCGGGTCGCGATTCGGGCTGAGCCCCCCCTGGGCGACATCCTGGTGGGCACGTGCTCGTGGGCCGACCCGGCGCCGATGGGCAGCTGCTGGTATCCGGCGGGTCGGCGGGACGCCGGGGGCGGTTGCGGCACTACGCCGGGCGGTTCCCGGTAGTCGAGGTCGACGCCGCGTACTACGCTCTGCCCGCCGTGGTTCCGGCCCGGGGCGCGGGCCGAGGCGTTCGCCGCCCGGGGTACCGGCAGCAACGAGGACCGGTTCCGGTACGCGTACGGCGAGGCCGAACTCATCGCACCGGGTGCCGCGGGGGACCTTTCAGGAAGCGTCGCCCGGAATCACGAACGGCATCGCAAGCAGCCACTGCTGGTTGGCGCCGTCGTGCGGCTCCCAGAACACCGGCATGGTCCTCGGCTCGGCCTCGTGGGGGCAGTCCAGCGCCTGGCCCGTCCCGGCGTTGACGATGCGATGGGCCCGTAGGCCGGGGGCCGGGAAGATGTGCCAGCGCTGCCACGCCGCGCCGTTGTCCGCGTGGCCCCGCATCCGCGGATGGTGACCGGACGCGGCCCCGTGCCCGTCGAGGCGGAGGTTGTTGGAGGCGGAGACGATGTGCACGTCGTTGCCGTGGCCGGAAGCCTCCAGGTACCACAGCTGGTGCGGCTGGCCGTGCGGTCCCCACAGGTGGGGATGGCTGCCGTCCTCGTTGTGGAAGGCGGTGTCGAGCGCCAGCCCGCTGGTCACCGAGATGAGCAGGAAGGGACCGCTGGGCTGCCGCGCCCGGCGTTTGAAGAACGCGCCGACGTCGTTGGTCCCGATCTTCAGGAAGGGCAGGCCGATCTCCGCGCTGATCTGACGGTCCCTCGGATGCATGGCGGCCATCGTAAGGGCGCCCCAGCGGGAGCGTCCGTGATTGTGCGAACCTCGCCCGTGCGGTGGTTCTCCGCTACGGGACCCCCAGTTCGAAAAGGGCGTAGCCCGCGTAGGAGCCGGAGGCGAGGGCGGCTGTGCCGAGGAGGGTGCAGAGGTGGAGGGCGCTGAGGCGGCGCAGGGCCACGGCGAGCGGGAGGTAGAGGGGGAACAGGGGCAGCAGGTAGCGCGAGACGTTGGCGAAGATCTGCTGGCTGCCGAGGACCAGCACCAGGGTCACGACCGTGTGGACGACGAGGACGGCGGGCGGCCGCAGCCGGATCAGCAGCGGCAGCAGCGTGAGCGCCAGCAGCACCACCCCGACGCCGATCATGTCCGCGTACGGCATGGCGAAGAGGTAGTCGTCACTGCCCACGGGGACCGAGGTGAGGACGTCCAGGGTCTGCCGGCCGTAGTCGAACTCGTGGGCCCAGGCGCCGGACTGGAGCGTGAAATAGCCGCCGAGGTCGCCCATCCGGTGACCGACCCAGCCCAGGTAGGCGAGCAGGCCGAGCGGCGCGACGGCCAGCGCCACCAGCGGTCGCAGGACACCGTCCCGGCGGCGGTCCCGCACGAGCGCGAGCACCGCGGCCACCCCGAGGGCGGCGATCAGCGCCGCGGCCGTCGGCCGGTTCAGGCCCGCGGCGAAGGTGAGCAGACCCGCGGTGAGCCAGCGGCGGGTCATGACGGCGTGACAGGCCCAGGCGGCCAGCGCCACGTAGAGGGAGTCGGAGTACACCGCCCACTCCACGCCGGAGCCGGGCCACACGGCCCACAGCCCGGCCGCGGCCAGCCCGGCGCGCCTGCCGCCGAAGCGTGCGGCCACGGCGTGGATCCCGAGGGCGGCGGCGAAGGAGGCCACGACGGAGACCAGCATCCCGGCGCCGTACGTGCCCAGTCCCGTCACCTCGCTGACCAGCCGCATCAGCCCCGGGTAGAGGGGGAAGAACGCCGCCGAGTTCCCTTCGAGCGTGATCATGCCGGTGGCTCCGGGCACCGGCACCAGCCGCGGTTCGTAGCCGTGCGCGGCGATCTGCTGGTACCACCAGCCGTCCCAGGTGGCGAGCACGTCCCACGGCTGGGCGCCGCCACCGAAGCGCGGGTGGCGCGAGCGGAAGTCGCCGGTGGTGTGCAGCAGGTACAGGAAGACGCCGAAGCCGACGAGTTTCAGGCCGCCGTAGAGGGCGAGCACCGGGCCGTACAGCGCGACCGCGCGACGCAGCCGGTGCCCGCGTCCGGGCAGGGGTGACCTGTCCGGCAACCGCGCGTTCCAGGTGGCCGGACGGGGGAGCGTCGTGGTCATGAGATGCCGGGCTCTGTCCGCCGTCGGGGCCGGGTGCCGAACACCCACGCCCGGAAGAGCAGGAAGCGCAGCAGTGTCGCGGTCAGGTTGGCGGCGATGAGCACGGCGAGCTCGACGCGCGGACCGGCGGACGGCGCCGCCTGGTGCAGCAGGGCGAGCGAGCCGCTGGTGAGCGTCAGGCCGACCAGGAACACCACGAGCCCGCGGGCCTGATGGCGCACCGCGCCGCCGGGGCCGCGGATGCCGAAGGTGAGGCGGCGGTTGGCGGCCGTGTTGCCGATGGCGCAGATCAGCAGCGCGAGCGCGTTGGCGGCCTGCGCCCCCACCACCGGGCGCAGCAGCGAGTACAGCAGGAGGTGCGCGAGGGTGCTCACCGCCCCGACGGTGGCGAAGCGTACGAGTTGCATCATCAGTCCGCCCGAGGGCTCGTCGCCGTCGCTGCGCCGCAGTTCGGCCGGCGGCAGGGTGCCGCGCGCCAGCGCCGAGCCGATCCGGGCGATCCCGCGCAGGTCGGCCAGCGCGGTGGCGACGATGTCGACTCTGCTGTCGGGGTCGTCCACCCAGTCGACCGGCACCTCGTGGATGCGCAGGCCCGCGCGCTCGGCGATGACCAGCATCTCGGTGTCGAAGAACCAGCCGGTGTCGCGCACCAGGGGCAGCAGCCGCTCGGCCACGTCCCGCCGTACCGCCTTGAAACCGCACTGCGCGTCGGTGAAGCCCACGGCGAGGGTCGAGCGGAGCAGGGCGTTGTAGCAGCGGGAGGTGAACTCCCTCTTGGGGCCGCGCACGACACGGGCGCCCCGGGCCAGCCGGGTGCCTATGGCGATGTCGGAGTGCCCGGATATCAGGGGCGCGACGAGCGGGAGCAGCGCGGCCAGTTCCGTGGACAGATCGACGTCGACGTAGGCGAGCACGGGGGCCGGCGAGCGGGTCCAGGCGGCGTGCAGGGCCCGGCCGCGCCCCTTCTCGTCGAGCCGCAGCTCCTCGACCTCGGCCAGTTCACCGGCGAGCCGTACGGCGATCTCCGGCGTGCGGTCGGTGCTGGCGTTGTCGGCGATGGTGATCCGGAACGCGTAGGGAAAGGTTTCGCTCAGGTGCGCGTGCAGCCGCCGCACACTCGGCTCCAGGTCCGTCTCCTCGTTGTACACGGGGACGACCACGTCGAGGACGGGGTCGGAGTGATCGGTCGGGACCGGGGTGCGTCGGGGCAGCGGATGTACGTCCTTCACGGCGGCGGTCCCTCGTTCAGTCACTGGTTCGTCCTTGTGGGTGCTCGGGCGCAGCGTATGCCGAAGGCACGCGGGCGCCGACGGCCGCGGGTCGCGGTTGCCGGTCACGGGCCGGCCGGCGCCGTCGAGGTCGGCGCCCCGGGCGGTGCGCTCCGTCCCGTCGGGTCCGGCGTGCCCGAGGGCGGGTGGGAGGTGGAGTACGGCGGGGTCGTCGTGGCGCTCGCCCCGCCCGTGAGCGCGCGTGACGTCGACGCGGGCGGGGAGGGGGACCCGCCCGGGGCGTCCGGCGGCTGCGTCGGCCCCGTGCCGGAGGGTACCGGGCTCACCCCGGGCCGTGGCGGGGGCCCGGCGGGCTGGACCCGGTCCGGGCCGCCGGGCAGCAGGAACAGCCCGAGCGCGAGCCCGGCGACGGCGAGCACGGAGCCGGCGGCGCGCTGCGCGGCCCGGACCCGGCGGCGGGCCCGCACCCCTTCCCGGAGGCGTTCCCGGTGCCGGGGACCGAAGGAGCCGTGCTCCTCGCTCTCCCGCATCATCCGTGCGAGGCGCCGCTCGAAGTGGTCCATGGGGTTCTCCTTCAGCGCACCGGCTCGACGACGTCGGCGAGCAGCTGCCGCAGCCGTGCGACTCCCCGCGCGGCATGGGACCGGGCCGTGCCCACCGGGCACCCGAGCGCCTCCGCCACCTGCTGCTCGGGGAGGTCCTGGTAGTAGCGCAGCACCACGGCCACCCGCTGCCGGGGCGTCAGCCGGGCCAGCGCCGCCTCCAGCCGGGAGCGCTCCGCCACGTCCGCGGACACGTCGTCCGCCCCGGCCACGTCGGGCAGCCGGTCGACGGGTCGTTCACCCCACCAGAGCCGGCGGCCCGAGCGGGCCGCCGCCCGCACCATGACCTTGCGGACGTACGCCTCCGGCGCCTCCTCGGCGATCCTCGGCCACACGAACCAGAGCTTGACCAGGGAGTCCTGCACCAGGTCCTCGGCGCGATGCCGGTCGCCGCCGACGAGCAGCCGGGCGAGATGCAGCAGCACCGGCCAGCGGGCCGTGACGAACGCGTCGAACTCACCCGCCCGCGCCTGCTCCATCCCCACCGCCCCCGCTCCCGTCGGTCGCCTTCACCTGGAGTGAAGACGTCGGCGGGCCCTCCCCTATGCACCCGTTGCCGGTGATCCGGGTCACATCGGCGGGGATGTCTGATCTTCGACGGCCTCGCGAAATGTAAGACCAGTCATCACTTTATTCCACTCGCAGTGACCTTTTTATTACCTTAATCGTTCACCCGTTTGCTGCGCATCCGGCGGAATGGGGTGCCGTTAGTTTGGATATGACCAAGGCAACCAGGGACGGTATTTTCGGCCTGTTGGCGAGTCAGCAGCGAGGGGGCAGGGCTGCGGGACATGCGGTGACGCTGGGTCCCTACACTTACATTCCGGCCCCGGCCCACTGCTCGGCCGGTGTCAACGGAACACTCACCAAGGACGGTCCCCCGGTCACACTCCGGGCCACCGAGCCGATTCTCCGTAATTTCCTGGATGTCATGGCCGATCTGGAAGACGATCTCGCGCGCCGGTGGCTCGGACCCCAGGGTGCGACCGGCTTCACCACGGCGAAATAGCGCCTGGTCATGTATACGCAGAGCCATGGCACGCATGGCACTCCTGGCGACCATGGCACCCACGGCACCGGCCGGCACCGCGGCCCCGCCGAACCGTACCCGCAGCCCCTGGTTCCCCCGGACTCCGGCTGGGACCCCGCCGAGGAACTGGCGTTCATGCTCCAGGACGCGCTGGCGGAGGAGCCGACCTACCTTCCCCCGGCGGACGCCTCGGTCACCGATCCCGTCCCCGGCTCGCCGCTCGGAAATCTCCAGGAGATCACGGCCGAGCTGCCCCCGCTGAGGGATTCCCCGAAAGGTCATCGCAAGCCCCGCGCGCGTGTCGGCCGCAACGCCCTGCGCGCGGTCAGCCGGTTTCTCGCCGCGCTGGCGGCGGTGATCGCGTGCAGCGTGAGCTTCTTCGGCGGAATGGCCGTCTACGAACCGCTGCGCCTTTCCGTTTCCCGAACACACGACGGCATTGTTTCCTTGTGGCCCTTGTTGATCTACGGCCCCTGGCTGGTGGCATCGCTGTCCGTGCTGCGGGCCGCACTCCATCAGCGCCGGGCAGTGCACTCCTGGTGTGTGATTCTCCTTTTTTCGACGGCGGCGATGCTTTTATGTGTCGCGCAGGCGCCCCGGACGGTCGTCGACACCGTGACCGCGGCGCTGCCCGGTCTGGCGGCGCTTGCCTGCTTTCAGCAGCTCGTAAGGCAGATCACCCTGACGCGTCCGCCCCGGCGCTCGCTGCCCCGGCACCGCTCGCGGCCGCCCGCCCCGTCGCCCGGCGCCGAGGAGTCACGCGGCTCCGCGCCCCGGGAGGGCCGCCGGGAGCCCCCGGGCTCCGCCGGTTCCGCCCGGAGCGCGCGTGAGCGGGACTCGTCCTCACGGCTGATCCCGAAGCAGGGCGCCACCCGTCGGTAGGCGCCCTGCCCGGGCCCGCGTCTCAGACGAGGCGCTTGCGACCCCACACGAAGAGGAAGGCCGCGACGGCGGCGGTCAGCGCGAACAGGATCGCCGCACCGAGCCACTGCATGCCGGCCATCTGGGACATCGGCAGGTAGTCCACCGACCAGCCGACCACGTCGGCCTGCTTCAGGCACAGCTCGCGGGCCTGCTCCGACGACGAGTCGACACAGGTGCTCCAGCCGAGCAGCTCGCCGCCGCCGGTGAGGTAGGACTGGTCGATCTGGTAGGCGGCGTCGGGCAGGGTGGGGAACGAGTCCTCCGCGAGGACGCCCTTGTTCGTGGTGGCCGTGACCACGTCGCCGAGGGACAGCCGCAGCTGGCCCCAGGCGAGCTGGACGGCGACGGCGAATCCGAAGGTGACCACCATGGCGGTCAGCGTGCGGCGGAGCACCACGCCGATCGCCACGCCGCCGACGACCGTGAACAGGGTGAGGGCGACGGGTACCGGGCCGGTGGTGTCGAAGGCGGTGCTCGTCCAGTCCAGGACCGTGCCCTGCTCCCTGACCGGCGCCCACCACCAGCCGAAGGCGACGGACAGCGCG
Source organism: Streptomyces sp. NPDC089424 (assembly GCF_044749345.1). Taxonomy (NCBI): domain Bacteria; kingdom Bacillati; phylum Actinomycetota; class Actinomycetes; order Kitasatosporales; family Streptomycetaceae; genus Streptomyces; species Streptomyces sp. NPDC089424. The sequence goes on along the minus strand of NZ_JBIVHU010000004.1, from coordinate 390,869 downwards.
ACCGTGCTCACCGTGACGACCACCGCGGTCAGCCCCAGCTTGGTGGCCAGCCAGCGGGTGCGGCTCACGCTCTGCGCGGCGACCAGTTTGGCGGTGCCGTGCTCCAGGTCGCCCGCCAGCAGCGGGGCGCCGACGAACACGCCGAGCACCACGGGAACCATGCCGAGCGCGGTGGCGACGGGGCCGAAGGCGGCGGCGTACGGCTCGAACTCCGTGCCCAGTCCGTCGAGGCTCGTGGTGGGCCAGCCGTAACCGGTCAGGAAGTCGATCAGGCGGCCGCGCTGAAACACGATCCAGGCCAGCAGGAGCACGCTCGCGCCCAGCAGCGACAGATAGGCGGCCCGGTGCTGGCGCCAGACCAGCCAGGTCATGCCGGACAGGCGGGGGCGCCGGGAGGCGGGGGCCTCGGCGCCGGTGGTGACCGGCGTGCCGGTGAGGGTGCTCATGCGGCCACCGCCCGGGAGCCGTGCACCTGCGCGGTGGGGGTGATCAGCGAGGGCGCGTCGGCGGAGCGCAGGTGGGCGAGCAGGAGTTCCTCCATGGTCGGGGCCGCCGTCTCCCAGGGGCCGGTGACCGGCCCCTCGGCACGGACGAGGGCGGTGAACTGCCGTCCGGTCACGCGGGCTTCGACGAGGGTGTGCGGCGCGAGTCCCGCGGGGAGGCCCTCACCCTCGTGGACGCCGGTGACCAGCCGGTGCACGGCGAGCAGCTCGTCGACGTCACCGGCGAGGCGCACCGCTCCGGCGGCGACGACGACCAGGTAGTCGCACACGTTCTCCAGCTCGGCGAGGACGTGGGTGGACATCAGCACGGTGGTGCCGCGCTCGGCGGCCTCGGCCATGAGGGTGCCCATGAGCTCGTGCCGTACGACCGGGTCGAGGTCGGACATGGGCTCGTCGAGGAGCAGCAGGTCGGGTCGCTTGCCGAAGGCGAGCGCGAAGGCGACGCGGGTGCGCTGCCCACCCGAGAGGGTGCCGACCTTGGCGTGCAGGGGCACGTTCCCGGCGCGCACGATGCCCTCGGCGGCCCGCTGGTCCCAGCCGGGGTTCAGCTCCCTGCCCATGCGCAGGGTCTCGGCCACCGTGAAGCGGCGGTAGAGCGGCTTCTCCTGGGCGAGGAAGGCCGTGCGCCGGCCGGCCTCCGCCGATTCCGGGGCCGCGCCGAACACCCGGAGCGTGCCCTCGGTCGGCTCCAGCACGTTCGCGGCGATGCCCATCAAGGTGGTCTTTCCCGCCCCGTTCGGTCCGACAAGACCGCAGATCCGCCCGGCCGGCAGCCGGAAGGAGCAGTCCCGCAGGGCCCAGCCCCGTCGGTAGCGCACCCCCACGCCGGAGGCCTCCAACGCCGTGTCGCCGGCGTACTGACCGTCACTCACGTCTTCCACCACCATTTAACTACTTGATTAGTGGAATGATGATGGAAGGCGGCAGGGGCTCCTGTCAACGCCGTTCGGTCCGTGGGACGCGGGGCATACGAGGCTCTACGCATCAGGAGTGGACGAGGGGACGAACCGAGATGACCACCGTGGGCCCGCTGGAGGACCAGCTCACCGCCGACTTCTACCACTTCGAGTCACTCCTCCCCGACGAGGAGCGCAAGATCCTCCTGAAGGCGCGGACCTTCCTGCGGGACGAGATCAAACCGCTGGTCAACGACGCCTGGGCGAAGGCGGAGTTGCCGCCGGAGCTGATGGAGAAGTTCCGCGGCAGCGGTCTGGTCGCGCTCGGGTACGAGGGGTACGGCGAGCACAAGCCCGCCGTCAGCCACCTGCTCGGCGGCATGCTGGCGATGGAACTGGCCCGTACGGACGCCTCCGTCTGCACGTTCTTCGGCGTCCACAACGACCTCGGTCTCTCTACCTTCCACACGGGCGGCAGCGAGGAGCAGCGCGAGCGGTTCCTGCCCGCCCTGGCCGCCCTGGACAAGGTCGCCGCGTTCGCGCTGACCGAGCCGGAGGGCGGTTCCGACGTCGCGGGCGGCATGCGCACCACCGCCCGGCGCGAGGGGGACACCTGGGTGCTCAACGGAGCGAAGAAGTGGATCGGCAACGCGACCTTCGCCGATCTCGTCGTGGTGTTCGCCCGGGACGTCGAGGACGACCAGGTCAAGGCCTTCGTCGTCGAGAAGGGCACCCCCGGCTTCCGGCCGGAGAAGATCGAGGGCAAGATCGCGCTGCGTATCGTGCAGAACGCCGAGATCACGCTCACCGACGTCCGGGTCCCGGAGGCCGACCGGCTCCAGCGGATCAACGACTTCCGTGACGTCGCGGAGATCCTCCGCCAGACCCGCGGCGGCGTCGCCTGGATGTCGCTCGGGGTGATGATCGGCGCGTACGAACTGGCGCTGGAGTACGTCAAGGAGCGTCAGGCCTTCGGCCGCCCCCTCGCCGGGTTCCAGATGGTGCAGGACCACCTGGTCAAGTGCCTCGGCAACATCACCGCGTGCTGGGGCATGCTCGTGCAGCTCGCCCGCCTCCAGGACTCCGGCATCTTCCGCGACCGGGACTCGGCGCTGGCCAAGGCGTTCGTCGCCTCCCGGATGCGGGAGAGCGTCGCCTGGTGCCGCGAGGTCCTCGGCGGCAACGGGATCCTGCTGGACCACGACGTCGCGCGGTTCTTCGCCGACGCCGAGGCCCTCTACTCCTACGAGGGCACACGGGAGATGCAGACCCTGATCGTCGGCAAGGCGATCACCGGCGAGAGCGCGTTCGTCTGAACCGCCGCCTCGCGACAGGCCCTAGCCGTCGGAGCTCTCGGCGAGGGTGTGTGCCACGAGCGCGTTGGCGTGGCCGTGGCCCAGTCCGTGCTCGGTCTTCAGCCAGGAGACGAGCTCCATGTGCCGGGTCAGGGGCGAGGAACGGATCAGGTCCTTCCACTCGGCGACGGGACGGCCGTACTTCTTCTCGATCGAGGGGAAGTAGGCGGCGGGGCCCTTCACGGGTGCGGTCATGGCGGTCACGTCCTTTGCCGGGAGCCTTGTGATGTGTCGTCGGTGAAGACCGGCTCCGGACGGACAAGTGGTCGCTCCGCCCGAGTGATCCGCGTCACCTCGGCCTGGGGAACGCCTTGGGCCGTACGGGCGCCCCTCATGGAACTTCGGGGAACGGGCAGGCGTTGCCACGACGACGTGTGCGGACGCGCACGGACGACCGGAACGACACGGCTGAAGCCGAGGTGGCACGGAATGGCTATGTGGGATCGGATCAAGGACCAGGCCAAGAACCTGCAGCAGCAGGCTCAGGGGGCGCGCGGCTCCGGCGCACAGGGTGGGCACGGCATGCAGGGCGGCCAGGGCGGGTTCGCGGCTCCCGGCGGTCACGGCCGGCCGGGTTCCGGTTCCTCCGGCGGCTCGCGCGCCCAGCTGGTGAGCACGCTCAAGACGCAGCTCTCGTCCCTGAAGACGGAGCTGAAGAGCGGTGCCTACCGGGACGCCAGCATGGCCATGTGCGCCCTGGTCGCGGCGGCGGACGGCCATGTCGACCCGACCGAGCGGCAGCAGATGGAGTCGCTCATCCTGAACAACGACGTCCTGCAGAACTTCCCGCCGGAGCAGCTGCGCCAGCGGTTCAGCAAGCACGTGGACCAGCTGTCGTTCGACTTCCCGCAGGGCAAGACGCAGGTCCTCCAGGAGATCGCCAAGGCGGCGAAGAAGCCGGCGGAGGCGCGTGCGGTCGTCCAGACCGGCTTCGTCATCGCCGGGGCCGACGGCTACATCGCCCCGGCCGAGGAGCAGGTGCTGCGGGAGGCGTGCTCGGTGCTGGGCCTGTCGCCGCAGGAGTTCGGCCTCTGATCCGGCACTTTCGCTGAAGCCCGGGCCCCGGTGAGGGGCGATTCTGTCGCGGCCGGCACAGATTTCGCCCCTCCCTCAGGCTAGGGTTTTTGTGTGCCACCTGATCGTGCGGCCGACGAGTCCGCCCCCACCGTCGACAACCTCGACGACGACGACTACCCCGCCTACACCATGGGCCGGGCGGCCGCCGTCCTCGACACGACGCCGGCCTTCCTGCGCGCCCTGGGCGAGGCCAGGCTGATCACCCCCCTGCGCTCGGAGGGCGGCCACCGCCGCTACTCCCGCCATCAGCTGCGGATGGCCGCGCGCGCCCGGGAACTGGTCGACCAGGGCACCCCGATCGACGCCGCCTGCCGCATCATCAGCCTGGAGGACCAGCTCGCCGAGGCCCGGCGGCAGCTGACGGGTCAGGGAAAAGGGCACCACCCCGGAGGCCGCTGAATATCTGTCGCGGCCGGTGCAGAATTTCTGCACTCAAAAACAGAATGCGAGGGCGCGAAAATCGCCCAGGCCATATACCCATGACTGTGCTAGCTTGAGAGAAGCACTCGTTTTTAGGGAGATTCAATATGGCATCTGGCACCGTGAAGTGGTTCAACGCGGAAAAGGGCTTCGGCTTTATCGAGCAGGACGGTGGCGGCGCCGACGTGTTCGCTCACTACTCGAACATCGCCACCAGCGGCTTCCGCGAGCTTCAGGAAGGCCAGAAGGTGACCTTCGACGTGACGCAGGGCCAGAAGGGCCCGCAGGCCGAGAACATCGTTCCCGCCTGACGCGTGATGCAGATCGGGGCCCGCACTCCACGGAGTGCGGGCCCCGACGCATGTCCCGCGCTCACGTGAGGTCGGCCACCACCTGACGGGTCGCCTCCGCGATCAGGGCCTCCTCGGGCGGGGTGCCGTGTCCCCGGCGGTCGGTCATCACGGCCAGCACCAAGGGCTCGCCGTGCGGCGGCCAGAGGATCGCGACGTCGTTGGCCCGGCCGTAGTTGCCGGTGCCGGTCTTGTCGGCCACCGTCCAGCCCCGGGGGACACCGGCCCGGACGCGGGCGTCGCCGGTGGTGTTGCGGACGAGCCAGTCCGTCAGGAGCGCGCGGCGGTCGGCGGGCAGGGCGCGGCCGAGGACGAGTGCGCGGTAGGTCCCGGCGATCGCGCGGGGCGTGGTCGTGTCGCGCGGGTCGCCCGGTGCCATGCGGTTCAGTTCGGGCTCGTAGTGGTCCACCCGGCTGACCTCGTCGCCGAGACCGCGCAGGAACGCGGTGAGCCCCGCCGGGCCGCCGACGTCCCGCATCAGCAGGTTGCCCGCCGTGCCGTCGCTGTGGCGGACGGCCGCGTCGCACAGTTCGCGCACCGTCATACCGGTCCCCACGTGGTTCTCGGTGACCGGCGAGACGGAGTTCACGTCGGCCCGCGTGAAGGTGATCCGGTCGTCCAGGTGGCCGATCGGGTGCGCGTGCAGGACCGCCGCCGCGGCCGGCGCCTTGAAGGTCGAGCAGAACGCGAACCGCTCGCCGGCGCGATGGGCGAGCGTGGCACCGGAGCCGGTGGCCACGGCGTACACGCCGAGCCGGGCCCCGTACCGGCGTTCCAGCGCCGCGTACCGGGACAGGTCGGGCATACGACGGGCAGCCGGGCGGGAGGGGCTCGCGGAGGGCCGCTCCTCGGGCCGGCCGCGCCCGCACGACGACGCGCCCAGGGGCACCACCAGCGCCCCGAGCAGCACCTGCCGTCGGGAGGGGCCGGACAGGGCGCGTTCCTCGCCGTTCCTCACTCGGGCACCGCTTTCAACAGGCTGTGGACGACCGGGCCGGCCGAGCCCCCGCCCGTCACGCCCTCCTCCACCACGCACGCCACCGCCACATTGCCGCGGTAGGCCACGAGCCAGCCGTTGTTGTCCTGCTCCTCCGACACCTCGGCCGTGCCGGTCTTCGCCCCGACCTCGCCCGGCAGATCGGCGAGCCCTCGTGCCGTGCCCTCCGTCACGGTCGCCCGCATCAACTCCCTCAGCTGCGCGACCACGCGGTCCGGGAGCGGCGTCGTCGGCACCGCGGCCCCGCCCGCGCCGCCCGGTGTGATCGTCGGCTGGTGGAACCTGCCGGAGACCGCCGTGGCCGTGACCGACGCCATGATCAGCGGGTTCGCCTGCAACCGCCCCTGCCCGATCATCGACGCCGCCTTCTCGGTCTCGTCCCGCGCCGCCGGCACCGAACCGTCGTACGACGGGATCCCGACGTGCCACTCCCGTCCTACCCCGAAGTACTCGCCGGCGACCTCGCCTAGCTCGCCGTCCCCGAGCTCGTCGCGCAGACCGATGAACGCCGTGTTGCACGACTCGGTGAAGTCCTTGCGAAACGTCGCCCCGGGGAACTCCGAGGTCTCGACGTTGTGGAACTGCTTGCCCACCGTCAGGTACTTCGGGCAGTCCACCACGTCGTCCAGGGCGACGGCGTCCTTGAGCAGCAGGGCGGTGCTCGTGACGATCTTCCAGGTGGAGCCCGGCGCGTAGGTGCCGGAGACGGCACGGTTGAAGCCGGAGGCCGGCGAGTTGGCCACCGCCAGGATCTCCCCGTCGTCGATGCGCAGCGCGACCAGCGCCGCGTTCTTCCCCTCGGTCTCGTGCGCGAGGGCCCGTTCGGCGGCGGACTGCCAGTCGGCGTCGAGCGTCGTCCGCACGGGCTCGTCGTCCCGGGGGCCCTCCGTCCCGCCGAACCGGACCTCCGTACGCTCCACCTCCCCGGTCACCCGGTCCACCAGCTGCACCGCGCCGCGCGGCCCGGAACCCGTCCCGCCGCCTGTGAGCTGCCCCAGCACCGGTGCGAGCGAGGGGAGTTCGCCCACCGGGAGCGTGACCCCGTCCCGGTCGGTGACCTCCGGAACATCCCGCTCCTCCCGCTCCAGACGGAACTTCTCCGTCCCGCTCAGCCGTGGATGGACCAGCGACAGCCGCCAGTCCACCTTCCAGCGGCCCTCCCCCGCCTCACGCAACGGCAGCTTCGACCGGTACGTCCATGTCCCCAGGCCGGTGACGGGCATCCGGGCCGTGAAGGGGACGGTGACACTCCCGTCCTCGGCGGACGCAGGCTCGCCCGCCACAAGCCGCGGCTCGGCGATGTCCAGCCCGCCCGTGAAGTTGCCCAGCACCTCCTGGGCCGTACCGGGATCCGTCGTCCGCGCGGCGGCGCTCGGCAGCCGGCCGCCCGCCCAGTCGGCCAGGAACGCCCGCGCCTGCTCCAGGGCCGCGGGATCGGGTCCGTCGTCGCCCCCGGCGAAGGGGCCGACCCCGGCGGCGTACGCGCCGCCCGCCCCGACGGCGAGGACCACCGCGACCGCGGTCACGGCTCTCACCCCGCCTCGTCGCCGTCTGGCCGCCTGTCCGGCGGGGGCTCGGTGCACGGAGTCCGGGAGATACGAATCGCGGTTGTCCATGGCACCGAGGACAACAACGCCCCCACCCGTCTGTCCAAGACAGATATCGATCTCGCATTCATCAATTCCCGATATGATTGCTGCTCGTGGACCTGGTTCGGCACCTGGAGTGCTTCGTGGCTGTTGCAGAAGAGTCACACTTCGGCCGTGCCGCCGCCCGCCTCGGCATGGCGCAGCCCCCCTTGTCGCAGCGCATCCAGCGCCTGGAACGTGAACTGGGCGTGCGCCTGTTCGAGCGCACCAGCCGGCAGGTGCGGATCACCGAGGGCGGTGCCCTGCTGCTGGCGCGGGCCCGGGAACTGCTCGCCCGCTCCGAGGAGTTCCTGGCCACCGCGCACCGCCTCCGGGACGGCGAGACGGGCCTCCTGCGGGCCGCGCTGCCGCCGGACCTCTCCGGCGAGACGGTCGCCGCCCTCCTCGCGGACTTCGACCGGCGCCACGACCTGACCGCGCCGGAACTGGAGCTGCACGAACTGTCCACCGCCGGCCAGCTGGCCCGCTTCGCCTCCCGGGAACTGGACGTCGGCCTCATCCACCACCCGTGCGACATCACCGGCCTGGAGCTCGGCCCCGTCCTGCGCCGCGAACTGGGCGTGCTGCTGCCGGCCAAGACCGCGCCGGCCGGCCCCGGCGAGGTGCCTCTCGCCTCCCTCACCGGCCGCGACCTGATCCTGTTCCCGCGCGGCGACGCCCCCGCGCTCTACGACGACCTCCTCACCACCTGCGCCCGCAACGGCTACACCCCGCCCGCCGTACGCCACGCGCAGGGCGCCAGCTTCGTGCGCGGCCTGGTGCTGTCCGCCGGGGCCGTCGCCCTCGCCCCCCGCGACACCCTGGCAGGACCGGACATCGTCTGGCGCCCGCTCACCGGTGCGCCACTGGCCTGGCGGCACTCCGTCGCCTGGCCCAAGGGCCGCGGCGGCGCCGCGGTGACGGCCTTCGCGGACGCGGCCACCCACGCGCTGCGCGCCACCGCCGGCGCCACCCCCGACGTACCGGCCCGTCCGCTCCATCTGCGCCCGGCATCGGAGTACTGGCTGTGAGCGACGCCCTCGGCCGTGTGCGCGCGGCCTTCGCCGACGCCGGCGTCACCGGCTGGCTGCACGCCGTCGACATCGACACCGGGGCGCAGCTCGACGCGGGCGCGGACCAGCCGGTGTGCACGGCCAGCGTCCACAAGCTGTGCCTGCTGGTCACCCTCCACGAACTCGCCGCCGGCGGCGGGCTGGACCTGACCGAGCCGGTGGACTGCCCGCCCGCCGGCCGCACCCCGGGCCCCACCGGTCTGGCCGCCATGCGGGACGCCGTACGCATGTCGCTGCGCGACCTCGCCTACCTGATGACGGCCGTCAGCGACAACGCCGCCGCCGACCTGCTGCTGCACCGCGTCGGCCTGGACGCCGTCAACCGCACCACCGCCCGCCTCGGCCTGGCCCGCACGCACGCCGTGCACACCTTCGGCGAACTCCTCGCCACCCTGCGGGAGGACGCCGGTCCCGGGGGCGCGCGGGTGCTCACCGACCCGCATGTCCTGACCCGCCTGCGGGCGCTCGACCCGGCCCGCACCAACCGCAGCACGCCCCGCGACATGACCCGTCTGCTGAGCGCCGTCTGGCGGGACGAGGTCTGCGGCCCCGAAGGAGCCGCGGCGGTCCGCCGGCTGCTCGGCCTCCAGGTCTGGCCGCACCGCCTGGCCTCCGGTTTCCCCTTCGACGACGTCCATGTCGCCGGCAAGACCGGCACCCTGCCGACGCTGCGCAACGAGGTCGGCGTCGTCGAGTACCCCGACGGCGGCCGCTACGCCGTGGCCGTCTTCACCCGCACCGCCAACCCGGCGGCCACCCTCCCGGCGGCCGACGCGGTCATCGGTACGACGGCCAGACTGGCGGTCGAGTGCCTGCGCGCCGGCCCGGCGTCGCGAGGCGGACGGGAGCGCGACGACAGGGGCTAGGATCCCGGCATGGTCGAACTAGCCGAAATGATCCGGGAGTTGAGGCACGAGCTGAACTCCGCGCTGGCCGGTGGCGGCGACGGGCCCGTGCGGTTCGAGCTGGGACCGGTCGAGATCGAGGCGACCGTGGCCGTCGGGCGTTCCGGCGGGGCCGGGGGCAAGGTGCGGTTCTGGGTGGTGGAGGCGGACGGTGAGGCGCGCGTCGAGTCGTCGCGGACGCACCGGATCTGCCTGACCCTGCAGCCGAAACTCGTCGCACCGGACGGCACGCACCACGACGTGCTGGTCTCGGGTGACGAGGCGGAAGGGGAACGATGAGCCGCAGGACGCTCGTTTCGACCCCCTGACGTGGGGGGACGACTGGCCGTACGCTGGTCGGCACTGTCAGTGGTAACTCAGGCGGGACTGGTGGCGGTCGGGAGGTCACGGGGGTGGAAGGGCGCAGCCCTGCACGGGTCCGCAACGAGCTGGTGGCCGAGGTCGTGGACGTCCTCCAGGAGTCGGCGACCATGCGGCACACGAACAGCGCGGATCTGCTGGTGACCATGCTGGCCGAAGAACTGGGCGCCCCGGTGGAACCGCCGCGCGGCGAGGCGTTACGGCCCTGGCTGCTGCGCCTGGTGGAGAAGTGCACGGGCGTCCCGGACGGGATGCCCTGCCTGGTGCGCTGCCTGGGGTACGTCGAGCAGCAGTCGTCCGGCGTGACGGCACTGCACCGGCTGGTGGACGAGTGGGAGGCCGTCGACTTCTTCGACGGGGCCGATCTGCGTCCGCTGCGGCCGCTGCTCCGGGAGATCCGCTCCGCCTCCACGCTGGCCTCGATGGCCCGCCGGGCGAGCCGTTCCCGCACCCAGGAGCTGCCGCAGTGGTGCGACACGGGCTGGACGGTCTTCCTGCGCCTGGCGGGGGACAACTCGGCGGCGAAGGAACTGCCGGTGAGCATGGCGTTCGTGTCCCTGGCCGCCGACCAGCTGGTCGAGGACGGCCGGAGGGACGCGGCCGAGCTGCTGCGCCGCTGGAACCGTGGTCAGGCCCGCGCCTGGGGCCTGGAGGACAAGATGGCCGAGTGGCAGCGCGGCGGCGCCGTGGCCGAACCGGTGACGTCCTCGCTGATGCCGGCGTATCTGATGATCCAGTTCGAGCCGGACGGCGTGGACCGCGAGCGCTACTACCTGTCGCACTGGCGGCAGTCGGACGCCGAGGGCTGGCATCCGGTGCCCGGCGAGACCGTGCATCTGCACCGCGACGAGCTCCCCTCCGAGGTCGAGCAGCTCATCGAGCAGACGGAGGAACGCTGGTCGGACCTGCGCCAGCCGGTGGTGCTGGAGTTCATCCTCCCGTGGGAACTGCTGGGCGAACCCGTCGAGTGGTGGCACAAGGAGTCCGACTCGTCCTCCCCGACCCCGCTGGTGATGGACTACGCCGTCCTGGTGCGCAGTTTCGAGCGGCTGCGCAGGGCCTCCTGGCACCGTCCCTGGCACAACAAGTGGCGGCACTTCAAGGAGCGCCCCGCCGACACGCACCCCTACTGGAACCGGCCCGGCCACTCCCATTTCCATCTGGAGCGGGAGCTGAAGGAGGACGAGCACGCCGTCTGCCTGGTGCTGAGCGAACCGCCGGGCGGCGACTCGCCCACCAGCCGCCAGGCGTATCTCGCGGGCCTGCGCGCGGGCGTCCCGGCCATGATCTGGCACCGCGGCGACTGCGCCGACCCGGCCTTCAAGGAGGCCGTCGCCGACATCGTGCAGGACCGCGGGCTGGCCGGTCTGGTGGAGCGGACCGGAAGATGGCGCAAGGAAGCGCTGGCCGCCGGGCCCGAGGGGTGGGACAACCACGTGGGGCGCCATCTCGCGATCCTGCTCGACGACCCGGACCGCAGACCCGTGCCCCCGGGGCCCGACCGTGCGCGGGGTGACCGGCCGGCCGGGCCCGAGGTGCACGGACCGCCCGCCCGCGAGCCGAAGGGTGACCCGAATTGAACGAGCGTGCGCGTAACCGCCCGCCTGTGTTTCAGGTCGGCCCCAGTGCTTCCGTCATGCTTTCGCGTACACCCGCCACGAGCCCCCGTGCGCACTTGCTTCACGAGCGGAACCGCTGCAAGGCTTTGTCCGTGGCCGTCACGCATGCCGGGGGTGTGCGGGACTCCGCCACCCGCTCATCGTCACTACGACGCCTTGAGGGCACGCATGCATGATGACGATGGCCAGCGACCGGGAGAGTCCGCACGAGCACGCCGTGAGGCCGCCCACGTCCTGAGCCGCCTCGGTGGGCAGCCGGGCGGGCCCGCACCCACGGAAGCGGTTCTGGTCATCGACACCCACCCCACGATGCGGGTGTGGCACGAGACGATCCGTGACGACCTCGTCGCGGAACTCGAACGCGCGGGCGCCTTCTCCCACGTACGGGTGTTACGGCTGCTCGGCACCGACGAGACCGACCCGGCCCGGGTCAGCCCGGACGAACCCCTCGGCCCCGCACCGCGGGACGCCCGCCGGGTCGTGCTGGTGCTGACGGACGGTCTGGCGGCCGGCTGGCGGCTCGGGGCCGTCCAGCCGCTGCTGCGGGGCTGGGGGCGGAGCTGCCCGGTCGCCGTGGTGCATCTGCTGCCGCAGCAACTGTGGTTCCGCACCGGGCTCGACGTGTACCGGGTGCGGATCCGGGCCCCGCGCGGCTGGACCGCCAACAGCGCCTGGGACTGGGAGGAACGCGAACCACCCGCCGGGCTCCGGGACACCGACGACGCGGTCACCGACCGGGACGGCACCGCCGTCGTCGTCCCCGTGCTGGCACTGACCCGGCGATGGGCGGCGGCGCTCACCCGGCTGGTGTCCGGGCCGGAGCCCGAATGGCTGGATCTGGCCGCCATCCAGGCCAGGGAGTGGAAGAGCAGACCGGACGCGGCCCGCGCGCTGCCCTGGGCGGCGGAACTGCCCGATCCGCTCAGCACCCTGCCCGCCGCCGAACGGGTCTCCGACTTCCGGGCCGTGGCCAGCCCCACCGGGTTCACCCTGGCGACCCGGCTGGCCGCCGCGCCGCTCAGCCTGCCCGTCATCCGCGCGATCGTGGCGACCACGCCCGGCGCCGGCCCGGTCCATGTCTCCGAGCTGCTGATCAGCGGTCTGGTACGGCCCACCTGGGAGCACGACGAGGGCCCGGCGGACGTGGTGTTCACCTTCGCCCCCGACATCCGCGAGGAACTGCTGGCGCTCGGGCGGCGCAGCGCCACCACCCGGGTACTGCGCGAGGTGCGCGCCCTGTTCGCCGCGGACGACATCGCCCGCACGCTGCTGCCGTCGCCCGACGAACCGCCGGACACCCTGGCGATGCCCCACGTCAGCAGCCGCAACATCGCCTTCCTGCGGGTGGAGCTGACCGCCCTGCGCGCCCTGTCGGGCCGCTACGACCAGCGTGCCGCGATGCTGGCGCAGGTGCTGAGCTGGCACGATCGGCGTTACGCGGTCAGCCTGGAGAAATCACCACGCGGAGTGCCGGGACGGGTGGCGGCGGCCCGGTCGGCCGACGACGCCACCGACCCCGCCCCCCGGACCCCCTCCGAAGGAGCCTCGCACATGCCGACATCACCCCAGCGGACCGTGGAGACGGGGGACCGCACGACACAGCCGCGGGTCTGGGGGAACCTGCCGCCGCGCAACCCGAACTTCACCGGGCGCGCCGAGCTGCTCGAACTGCTCGACCAGCGGCTGCGCGAGGGCACCACGACCGTGCTGCCGGAGGCGATCCACGGCATGGGCGGCGTCGGCAAGACCCAGCTGGCGATCGAGTACGCCTACCGGCATCAGGCCGAGTTCGACATCGTGTGGTGGATCCCCGCCGAGCGGCCCGGCCAGATCGGGCAGGCGCTGGTGGAACTGGCCCAGCGACTGGGCCTGGTGACCACCACCGAGGCCAACATCGCCGGGCCCGCGGTGCGCGAGGCGCTGCGCGAGGGCCGGCCGTACGCCCGCTGGCTGCTGATCTTCGACAACGCCGACAACCCCGAGCAGGTCCGCCACTACTTCCCGCAGGGCGGCAACGGCACCATCCTCGTCACCTCCCGCAACCGGCGCTGGGGCCAGGTCGGCGGCTCGCTGGAGGTGGACGTGTTCACCCGCGAGGAGAGCAAGGAGCTGCTGCGCCGCTCCGGGCCGCCGCTGCGGGACGGCGAGGCCGACGCGCTGGCCGAGGCGCTCGGCGACCTGCCGCTGGCCCTGGAACAAGCCGCGGCCTGGCGGGCGGAGACCGGGATGCCCGCCTCGGAGTATCTGCGGCTGTTCGAGAACAAGCGGATGGAGCTGCTGGAAGTGGCGCCGCCGCCGGACTACCAACTGCCGGTCGCCGCCGCCTGGAACGTCTCCCTGGACCATCTGGAGACCCGCAGCCCCGCGGCGCTGCGGCTGCTCCAGCTGTGCTCCTACTTCGCGCCCGACCCGATCTCCCGGTCGATCTTCTCCGGCCTCGGCAACAGCAGCATCTTCCCCGAGCTGGACGCGGCGCTGAACGACCCGATGCGGCTCGCCCGGGCGATAAGGGAGGTGAACCGCTACTCCCTCGCCCGTATCGACCACCGCACGAACTCGATCGAGATGCACCGCCTGGTGCAACTCGTCCTGAACAACCGCATGTCCCCGGAGGAGCAGTCCCGCATGCGCCATGGCGCCCACACCCTGCTGGCCGCGGCCGACCCCAAGACACCTGAGAGCCCGGCGAGTTGGCCCCGGTACGCGGAGCTGTACAGCCATGTGAGCGCCTCGGACGCGATCAAGTCCGACCAGCCGTGGGTGCGCCAACTGGTACGGAACATCGCCGAGTACTTGTACTACTGGGGCGACCACGACGTGTCGGTCGACTTCTCCGAGCAGGCATGGGGCTCCTGGAAGACCATCTTCGGTGAGGAGGACCAGCAGACGCTGCTCATGGGGCGGTGGCTGTGCTTCATGTACTGGGTGGTGGGCAGGTTCGACGACTCCGCGCAGCTGATCGCGCACATCCGGGAGATCTACGAGCGCACCGCACCCGCCGACCAGGAGGACACCCGGGAGGACGCCCTCGACGCGCTGCAGATGGAAGCCGCCGTACGCCGTGTCGAGGGCCGCTTCGCCACCGGCGCCGAACTGGACCGCATCGCCTACGAGCGCGCCCACAGCGCCTTCGGCGAGGAGGATCCGACCACCCTCAACATCGCTCACAACTTCGGAGTGAGCCTGCGCCTCGCGGGTGACTTCCGCCAGGCCCTGGAGCTGGACCGGCGCACGCTGGCACTGAAGGTGCGGCTCTTCGGCCGCGAGGACCGCCGGACCCTGATCACCGAGAACAGCGTCGCCATCGACGTCCGCGAGACGGGCGACTACGTCGGCGCGCGTTCCTTGCAGGAGCCCGTCCTCGTCGCATGCCGGGACGTGTTCGGCCACGGCAACCCGACCACCGTCGAGACCATGCGCCAGCTGAGCGAGTCCTGCCGCAAGGAGGGCGACCACCTGCGCTCGCTGGAGCTGGCCACCGAGGCGCACGCCCAGTTCACCCGCCGCTACGGCGACACCCACCCCCAGTCGCTGGCCGCCGCCCTCACCCTGTCGGTCGCCCTGAGGCAGAACGGCGATCTGGAGGCGGCCCGTACCCGGGGCCTGAAGGCCTGCGAGGGCTACCGGAAGATCTACGACCAGCACCACCCGCACGTGCTCTCCGCCGACGTCGACCTGGCGGTCACGCTGCGCATGCTCGGTCAGGCGGAGGAGTCCCTGCGGCTGGACGACACGGCGCTGGGTTCCCTCGCCGACCGGCTCGGCGCGGGCCACCCGCTCGCCCTGATCTGCGCCGTCAACCTGGCCAGCGACCTGGCCGCGCTCGGCCGGCACGAGGAGGCGCGCCGACGCGGTGAGGACACTCTGGCCCTGTGCCGGTCCACCTTCGGCGAGGACCACCCGACCACCTTGATGTGCGCGGCCAACCTGTCGATGGACCTGGCCTCGGCCGGCGCCGAGGCTCAGTCCGCCGCCCTCCGCCAGGACACGCTGGAGCGCATGATCCGCGTCCTCGACGCGCCCCATCTGGAGTTCGAGTCCGGCGCGGGCCACCCGGCGACGGCCCAGTTCCGGGAGGGCCGGCGCGCGAACTGCGACATCGACCCGCTCCCGCTGTAGCCGAGATCGTCAGTCCGGGGCGGCCTGTCCCAGCCACTGCGCCAGCTCCACGGGGTCGGCGGCGCGGCCGGTGGCGGAGAGCAGGCCGTCCTGGACGGCCCGTGCGCGCTCGGGGTGGCTCAGCAGAAGCCGCGCCGCCCGTTGCCGGGCGGGGTCCGCGGACAGGGCCCGGCCCAGGCCCGCCCAGGCGGCCACCGGCGCCGTCCTGCCCGAGAGGCGGGCCACGTAGGCGTCCCGGGCGGCCTCGTGGTGACCGGCGATCAGCAGGGCGTCGGCCGGGTCGGCGCCTTGGACGCTCGCGGCCACCGTGCGCAGGGCTCCCTCCGGGCCGGTGAGACGGTGCCGGGCGAGGACGGCCGCGGTGTCGAGGAAGCGGACCTCGGCGTCGGGGACCAGGGCCGGCTCCGCGGACAGGGCCGGCGGCGGACGTTCGGCTCCGCGCAGCCGAGCGCGTACGGCTTCCTCGACGGCGGCGGCCGGCGGGCGCAGATGGTGGGCGCGCCAGCGGGCGAGGTGGTCGGCGGCGACTTGTTCGGCCAGGGCGAGTTCGGCGGCGGGGACCTCTTCGGTCATCCATCGCGCGCAGCGCTCCCGCAGGCAGTCCAGGACGTACCGGCCCAGTGGCGTCAGCAGGGGGTGCGCGTGCACCCGGTTCAGCACCGACCACACCTGGCCGCGCCACAGCGCGAACTCGAAGTGGGCGAGCGGCACGTACGCCGGGTCGGCGGTGTGCCGGTGGGTGCGCCAGAAGCCGGCGACGCCCAGGAAGGCGTAGATGCCCTGGAGGATGCCGCCCAGCGGGCGGGGGTCGTCACGCCAGGGGGCGTGGAAGAGTTCCTCCGGCCTACCGGGCCCGGGGGGCGGCTCGCTCAGAGGGCCCAGGTTGATCAGGGCGCCGAGCTTGATGTGCTGGAACTCGTGGACCAGGGTCGCCGCGAGCTGGACGGCGTCGTCCGGGTGGGAGGCGACGACGCCGCCGAACGCGGCCGCCGACGTGCAGCTGTACGGCCGAAACCTTTCTCTCGCCGGGGTGGGGGCGATCGACAACAGCCCCCTGCGCATGGCTCCGGCGGTCACCGGGTCGTCGCGGCGGACGATGTCCCAGGCGCGGGCGAACAGCGCCGACCAGGATTCCGCCTCCGCCTCGGGCATCGGCCGCGGTGCCGTGGGACGGGGAAACGTGCGATACGGGTCCAACTCCTCCAGCACGAGCGACCCGGCGGTCGGCCACGCCAGTCGCCGCACCGGCATCCAGTCCTTCTCGGGCAGTTCCCAGCCGGGCGCGACCCGCACGTCCCCGGTCGCCCCGGTGATCCGTAACCGGCCCGCGTGGCCCGTCACCCGGGCCGTGCCCCACCGTTCCCGTTCCGGCAGGACCGCGCAGCCCAGCGTGGGCAGCGGCACCAGCCCCTGCCGCACCGGCACGGTGATCGAGAAGTCCAGCCCGGCCCGCGCCCCCGCCGCCGCGGCCAGCGCGGACAGATGTCCGGTGACCACCCACTCCGGCGCGTCCTCCGCCTCCGAGGCCCGTCCCCGCGCCGCGCGTACCGCGAGGGAGACCCACATACCGGTGTTGGGGGACATCAGGACGTCCTCGAAGGCCTCGGGCGCCGCCTGCTGGGCGCGCTCCAGCAGCGACCAGGCGTCGGCGTGCGACAGCGGGGCGGTCCCGTCCTCGGGAAGCGCGTTGTCCAGGGCCCGCATCAGCAGCAGGCGGCGGCTGCGCTCCGCGCCGAGCAGCGCCCGCACCACCGCCTCGTCGCCCTCGCCGCGCGCCAGGGCCTGGACGCCGGCCGCCGAGAGCCGGTGGAAGGGCAGGTGATCCCCCGTCGTCGTGGCGTCAGCGGCCACGGATCATCCCCCACCGCACCCCGGTCACCTCGTCGAGTCGTCGAGCCGGGAGCCGTTGTAGCCACCGGCCGTGATGCCCTGTGGTCCGTCGATGTGGTGCAGCAGGCGCTCCAGCGACTCGGTGAAGTCCGGGCCGTCCATGGAGCGCAGCGCTTGCAGGGAGACCCCCGAGAGATCGACGAGGCAAGACTCGACGGCAGGCATCGTTTGCTCCACGGCTGCCAAGTCCCCTCCCGTGCCTACGAGTCAGCGCGCTGTCGGCTCCCAACCATCATGACCCAGCGGACCACAAGTCGAAACCCCACATCCCGGCCGCCCCGCGAGATCACGTCAGTGGTGGCGTGCGGCCAGCAGGGCGGCGGCGCGGTCGACCCGTTCCACTTCCGGTGAGGGGCCCTCCAGCAGCCGGACCGCCTCCAGGAGCTGGTCGAGCGTGCCCGGATAGCGCAGGCAGGTGCGCACGACGCCGTAGACGTCCATGCGCAGCCGGGGGTCGCGGGGGCTGTGGGCGGCGATGCGGTCGGTGATGCTGTCGAGCAGCAGGTTCATGCCGTGCGGGCTCCGCAGCAGGGGCAGGGCCGTGAGCGCGTCCACGAGCTCGATGAGGTCGCGCAGGGGCAGTTCGCCGGGCAGGGCGGTCAGGGGGGCGGCCGGCGTGCCGTCGGCGCGGCCCAGCGCCTCGCGCGGCGGCAGCCCGGCCCTGCGTCCGAGCCGCTCCAGCGCCGCGGCGGAGGCGACGTCGTACCACCGCTCCACCCGCCGGGCCGCGAGCCTGCCGAGGCCGTCGGCACGGTGGTGCACGCCGACCACGCCTATCACCGCGCCCCCGCACCAGACCGCCGCGCCGGACATGCCCTCCCACGGGGAGCGTTCCGGTTCGACGTCGGCGGGCGGGACGAGCACGGCCAGTTCGAGCGTGCCCGCGCGGCGGTTGGACAGCACCGAGACGGTGCCGGAGACGTGGCACGAGTCGCGGTACCGGCCGGGCGGCCCGTCGCCCGGGACCGGGGCGGTGTCCCGGCGGAGCTTGAAGCGGGGGAAGCCCATCGCGCTGAAGGGCAGCACCACGTCGGCGTCCGGGACGGCGGCGTAGCGGGGCGGGTCCGCGTCGGGCACCCCGGCCGGGGTGTCGGCCAGCTCCAGCAGGGCGACGTCGGCCGCCTCGTCCAGCACGAGCACGCGGGCGGCGGCGCTCCACTCCCCGGGCAGGTCCGCGTCGAAGCGCACCCGCAGGGACCCGACCTGCCCGGACACGACATGGGCGGCCGTCAGCACGCAGTCCCCGGACACCCGGTACCCGGACCCGCGCCGCCCCGGGCGTCCTTGTCCTCGCGGCCCGCCGACGAGGACCTCGGCGACCCGCGCCGCGTCCAGCCCCTGCTCCCCCCGGTCCGTCACACCGGTCCCCTACCCGTGGGGTGCGGGGCGTACGCCGGAGCGGCCGGCGACGAGGGCCTCCCGGGCCACGGTGACGACGTGCTCCCGCAGCCGCTCGGTGAACAGCCGCATGTTCTTGCGCGCGATGTCGGTGTCCGGGTAGCGGCTGGCGAGCTGGAGGCCCTCGTGGAGGCGGGTCAGCCAGACGCAGACCTGGTCGCCGTACGACACCCGGATCAGTCCGTAGGCCTTCAGGTCCTGCCAGTGCTCGGAGCCGGTGGTGGCGCGGGCGTCGACGAAGGAGACGATCGAGTACAGGTCGGGCGAGGTGGGACGGAAGTCGGCGCCCAGGAGCTTCAGGACGCGGGCGATGGGCTTGCGCGACAACGGGCGGTTCTCGCGCAGCGCGGCGCGGACCAGGCGCAGGGTGCTGTCGAAGTCGGACGCCTCGGCGACCGGGACCTCGATCGGGGCGCCGCCGACGTACCAGCCGACGGAGTCCGACCACTGGGAGCGGACGCGGGTGTGGAAGGGCACGACCGTGCGGTACACCTGCTGCCCGCCGATCTCGCGGACGATGAGCGCGGTCGCGGCGAGCACCCCGACCAGGCTGCCGCCGTAGGGGCGGCAGTACGCCTCGAAGGCGGCCGCGTCGGCGTCGTCGACGAGCATCTCCTGCATGAACTTCTGCGTGGGCAGCGGGCCTTCGGGGTCGAGTCCCAGCTCCACCGGGAAGTTGGGCAGCCTGCCGTCGCACTGCACGATGAACTCCCGCCAGCGGCCCACGATCTCGTGGGTGTCGTCGAGGCGGTCCGCCTCGGTGCGTTCGAGGGCGCAGAAGTCGACGTAACTGGCGACCGGTGGCGCGTCGAGGCGGCGGCCGGCGAGGGCGCTGGCGTAGAGCTCGTGGATCTCGGCGGGGATGCGGTGGATGGAGTGGGCGTCGACGTTGCTGTGGTCGAAGGCCATGTAGACGCTGGTGCCGTCGTCCCGGACGACCGCGGTGTAGATGAAGTTGGGCCAGCTGAGCGCGTCCGCCACGGTGTCGAAGCGGTCCTGGAGGTACCGGGTCAGCCTGGCCGCCTCGCCGAAGGCGCCCCGGTCCTCGCGGTGCAGGACGACCGCGTCGGCGTCGAGGGTGAAACGCCGCATGTCGTCACCGATCCAGCGGAACCCGCTGCGCAGTGTCTCGTGCCGCAGGGTCCAGGCCCGCAGGGCCTCCTCGAGGACGCCGAGGTCGACCTGGCCGGGGATGTCGAAGGCCGCGCCGAGCCAGGTCGGCACGAACAGGCCGTCCTCGCGCACGGAACGCGCGGTGCGCACATGTGACTCCTGGACGTACGCCGGCGGCCGGGAGTCCTCCGGCATGTCGGCCGCGGCCCGCACCGCCGCCGGGTGCAGCGTCCACTCCACGAGCCGCCCGGGGCGGATCTCGCAGCGCTGGATGTCCGTCATTCGCACAGCATTTCTCCGTTCGTCTGCCCACGGGAGACGACCGGCCGGGCGCCCGTGTCTGCTGGGCATCGCTCAGTGCACAACGGGACCAACGCTCAGGCCTGGCGGAAGAAACGGCGGGCGCATCGGGGAACGCCCCCGGCACCGTGGCCGGGGGCGTTCGAGGAGCGGTCAGGCGGGGGCGGTCACGGGGCGTCGATCAGGTGGTGCGGA
Source organism: Streptomyces sp. NPDC089424 (assembly GCF_044749345.1). Classification (NCBI taxonomy): domain Bacteria; kingdom Bacillati; phylum Actinomycetota; class Actinomycetes; order Kitasatosporales; family Streptomycetaceae; genus Streptomyces; species Streptomyces sp. NPDC089424. The sequence goes on along the minus strand of NZ_JBIVHU010000004.1, from coordinate 370,671 downwards.
GGGACCTTGACCGTGCGGGCGCCCGGTTCGCCGCCGAGGACGACCTTGCGCAGGGCGACGTTGTTCTTGAGGTCGGTCTCCTTGAGCCGCTTCTCCGGGTTGGCGATCACCTGGATGTAGTAGGTGCCGTTGGGCAGGTCGGTGACGTCGAAGGACTGGCCGGGACGGTACTGCGTGTAGGTGTCGCCGGAGCCGACGTCGAGCACCTCCCGCACGGACAGGGAGTTCTGCTGGCCGCAGGCGGTCGACAGGTCCGTGTTGTACGGGTGCCAGTTGGCGTTCTTGACCGTGTAGTCCACGGCGTCGGTGTTGGCCAGGCAGAAGGCCTCCTTGCCGCTGCGCACCTCCTTCGTCTGGTCCGCGCTCAGCAGGCGGTAGCTGGCGAAGTCCGTGAAGTGCCAGTGCTCGTGCCCGACGCGCGGGTCCCACTCCATGGTGCCGGTGGGCGTGTAGCCGACCTGCTTGCCGTTCGCGTCGTAGAAGTACTGGTAGGCGTCCATCAGGTCGGCACCCGGGCTGCGGAAGCCGTCCACGACGAGGGGGGCGGGCCCGGCGTTCCACACGTTCGCGCTGAACGCGAGGTAGTCCTTGCCCGGTACGTCGCCGTCCTCGCCGTCCGTGATGGCGATGTCCCAGGCCGGCAGCGACCGCAGGTCGGGCTTGGGCACGCCCGCCGGCACGCCCGCGCGCCCGGAGGGCCGCTTGGTGTGGGGCTTCAGCGCGGGCGCGACGCGTGAGCCGTCGGTGTGGCCCGGTCCGTCGCCCAGGTGCGAGGCGCGGCCCCGGTCGGCCAGGGCGTGGGACAGCTGGGGCGGGGTCGGGGCGTCGGCGCCGCGCGGGCCGTAGTGGTGCGCGCCGTGGGTGTCCTGCGCGGCGGCACCGTGCCCGGCGTGCGCTCCCTGCCCGGCGGGCGCCCCGTGGCCGGCGTGACCGCCGTGCCGGCCGGCGGAGCGCGGGGCGGCCGCGCCCTCGCCGCCGTCGTCGCTGATCTCCCGCACGGTCACCTTGACAGTCGGCCGGTCGTCGGGGATGCCGAACAGGTCGCGGTACTTCTTCGCCACCGAGACCTTCGCCGTGTACTCGCCGGCCGGCAGGTCCACGGGCTTGTCGTAGTCGACGGTGCTGGAGTTGGAGGCCCAGCCCTTCTCCACGCCCCACACGGAGCCGAGCGTCCACGGGTTGGTGGGGCAGCTCTCCGGGTAGCGCGAGGTCGCCGGGGCGTCCGGGCGGAGCCGGCCGGAGGCGTTGTTCGGGCAGAAGGTGCCCTTGGACTTCGAGACCTCCTGACCGGCCGCGTTCTTGATCGACACCTCCAGGAAGCCGGGCAGTCCGGAGAAGTCCTTCACCAGGCCGGCGGGCAGGGTCTTGGTCCGGACGGTGTTGCCGTGGCGCAGGATCTGCTGGGCGACCACCGGGTCCTTGTACGACTTGCGCTTGACCTTGAACTCCAGCGGCGCGCCGTCGACGGTCACGTACGTCCCGAGGTCGAGGTAGACCCCGGGTTCCCCCTCCCAGCGATCCAGCGTCACGGACTTCGACGCGGCGATCAGCTTGAGCTTCGGCTTTCCGGGCGTGGTGCTCGCCGGGTCGGCGCCGGAGGCGACGGCGGCGCCGCCCACGACGACGGTGAGCGCGGTGCCGGCGGCGAGCGCCGAACGCCTCACACGATTGCGGTGTTGCTGACTGGTCATCGGTTCCTCGTCTGCGAGTGCCGCCCGTGGGCGGCATCGGACCGGACAGCTCACGTCCGCGCGGCCACCGCTTTCCCGACGCACCCCACGCGTCCGGCGACCGAGACTCTGTGAGCGTCCTGTGAGAGGGGTAAACCGCTTGTGCGGGTTGCCTGTTGACGGCGACGTTCGTGCGGACGGGGTGCCCTGGGGGCGACCGCGGCCCGGTGAATCTGTGCAGGAGCGTCACACCGGCTGCACACGGTGGCCGGAATCCGTCGTTAGCGTTGCTGGCCATTCGGGGGCTGTCGACTCAGGAAGACCGCACAGATGGACTACTGGCAGATGGACTACTGCTCCTCGTGCCGACGGCATCTCAACGGCGCCCTGGTGTGCCCCGGTTGCGGCGCCTACGCACCGGACATCGCACCGGCGCCCCAGGCGCACGCCGAGCCGGAGCCGGCGTACGTCGCTCCGGACACGGAGGACGGGCCCGAGGCGGCGGTGGTCCCGCTGCGCGACGGGCGCGCGGCGCGGCGCAGGCAGCGGATCCGCTGGAAGAAGAGTCAGCGCCGGGCCCTGGTGGCCACCGCGGTCGCGCTGATCGGGGGCGGGCTGACCCTCACGACCGTGGAGCGCGGCGCCTCCACCGACCGCGCCCAGGCGGCCGCGGCACCCGACGAGCTGACGCTGGACACCGCGCCGGGGCATCCGGCGGAGCGAATAGCCCCCACCGAGACGCGGCCCGACGAGCGGCGGACCGCGCCCCGCCCGTCCGCCACGCCGTCCGAGGACGAGGTCGCCACGGTCGACCGCTCCCAGCGGCGCCCCGCGTCACCGGTACCGCAGAGCGACCGTTCGCAGGCCCCGGTGACCGTGCCGTCGGCCCCGCAGTCCCCGCAGGGCCGGGCGGACGCCCCCGGCACCCCGCCGGAGTCGGCAGCCACCCCCGCGCCGACCACCCCTCAGCCGAGCGCACCCCCCGCGGACACCGGCACGGCCCCCACCACTCCCGCAACGCCACCACAGGCACCCCCGGAGTCCACACCCCCGCAACTCTGCGTGCTGGTCCTCTGCCTGGGCTGATCCGCTCGCCGGCCGAAGGCAAGTCGACTTACGCGACCACCGGCCGCCGCCTGCGGACCGACCCGACGCCCGGCCACCGCCCCGATCACGTGCCGGCCCGGTGTCGGACCGGCGTGGCCCAGGTCCGCCCGCCCGGCCAGGGCCGCACGGCCGTGGTCCGGCCCGGATCGACGACTCACCAGGTCGCCCGTCGCCGGGAAGTCCCGCCCGCCGGTTGCCCCGAACACCGGTCACACAGACCGCAGGCCGGCCGGGCCATCGGCCGGGCTGGGGTCGCTGGGGGGCGGGTCAGTTGTCGGTGGACCTGCGGCGGCGGGTGGTCGCGACGATGACGGCGCCGCCGACGAGCAGGGCGCCCGCGCCCAGGGCGATGGGGGTCGTGTTGCTGTCGGCGCCCGTCTCGGCCAGGTCGTCGCCGGGTCCGGCCGGCGACGGGGCGTTCGGCGCCGGCGTGCTCGGGGAGGCGCTCGGTGACGTGCTCGACGGCGGCTCACCGGCCGGCTCGGTCTGCGCGGGCGTCGTGGCGGCCGGGGGCGACGGCTCGGCGGACTCCGGCGGAGTCGTGGCGGGCGGCGTCGTGGCGGGCGGCTGCGACGGCGTCGTCGTGCAGTCCTTCGTGCCGCCGTTCCACGCGGCGATCAGCTTGTCCTTGATCACCGGCCGGTCCGGCCCCTTGGGCAGCTCGCCGTGCTCGAAGCCGTCGGACGCGCCGAGGAGCCCGTCGTACTTCACGGCGCCGCGGTAGAGGTCGATCTGCGCGAAGCACCCGGCGTCGGGCACGGCTATGTCGAGCGACTCGGTCCGGCCCGGCTGCACGGTCACCGTGTCGAAGTCGACGAACTTCTGCTCACCGGAGGTGGCGAAGGTGGCCCCGTGCGCGAGGTAGGAGGCGAGGGACGCCGTGCAGGTCGTCGCGTCCCCGGCGGCGCGGACCTCGATGTGGACCTTGCCGTCGTCGGTCGGCCGCAGGCTGACGTCGTCGACCTTGACCGAGTCCTGGAAATGCGCCCCGTCGAGCGAGAACTCGCAGCGGTCGCTCCCCGTGACCGTCCCGGCCCCGGTCCCCGGCCTGTACTGGCCGCCGGCCCCCCAGCCGTCGCCGCCGCCCGGCGACCCGGTGGCCCAGGCGCCGGAGGCGGAGGCCGCGCAGAGCGCGAGCGACGCGGCGCCCGTCCCCAGCAGGCGGCGCATGGTGACACGTCTCGCAATGGACATGCGTATCCCATCGTGGCGTGCACATGAAGGTGCACAGGAGTGAGTGAAAGGAAGAGGAACACCGGGCCCACTGGTCACATGCGCCACGGTGTGAGCACATGGTGGGACGACCGGGAGAACACTGTCAACTGACCATCTGCACAAGGCAGTTGGGGAACTCTCACCATTCGGCCACAGCCGGAACAACTCCCTCCGTGCGCCGCCCGAGCCCGGTCCGCCCCTCACGCCCCCACACGCCGAGGTTCACCTTTCCGGTGATGTGGACAAAGTCCTCGTATCGTCCGGCGCAGAGCAGCCCGACCGGACAGCAGCCGCACCCACAGGAGCCCGAGTGACCACTCCCGATCTCTCCCCCAAGAGCCCCGACTGGTGGCGCCAGGCCGTCATCTACCAGGTCTACCCCCGCAGCTTCGCCGACGCCGACGGTGACGGCCTCGGCGACCTGAGGGGTGTCACCCAGCGCCTCCCCCACCTCGCCGCCCTCGGTGTCGACGCCCTCTGGCTCAGCCCCTTCTACCCCTCCGAACTGGCCGACGGCGGCTACGACGTGGCAGACCCCCGCGACGTCGACCCCCGCCTCGGCACCCTCGACGACTTCGGCGCCATGGTCGCCGAGGCCCACCGCCTGGGTCTGAAGGTGCTCGTCGACATCGTCCCCAACCACACCTCGCACCAGCACGTCTGGTTCCAGGAGGCGCTGCGCGCCGGCCCCGGCTCGGCCGCCCGCGACCGCTACGTCTTCCGCGACGGCCGCGGCGCCCACGGCGAACTCCCGCCCACCGACTGGCAGTCCGTCTTCGGCGGCAGCGCCTGGCGCCGCGTCCCCGACGGCCAGTGGTACCTGCACCTCTTCGCCCCGCAGCAGCCCGACCTCAACTGGGAGAACGAGGAGGTGCGCGCCGACTTCCGCACCACCCTGCGCTTCTGGTGCGACCGCGGCGTCGACGGTTTCCGCGTCGACGTCGCCCACGCCCTGGCCAAGGACCTCGACGAACCCCTGCGCGACCTCGGCGACCCCGAGCTCAGCGACGAGGCCGCCCTCGCCACCATGCCCCCGGGCAGCCACCCCTTCTACGACCGCGACGAGGTCCACGAGATCTACCGCGACTGGCGCAAGATCCTCGACGCCTACTCGCCGCCCCGCATGGCGGTCGCCGAGGCCTGGGTGCCCGGCGCCCGCCGTGCCCTCTACGCCCGCCCCGACGAGCTCGGCCAGGCCTTCAACTTCGAGTACCTCCAGGCCCACTGGGACGCCACGGAACTCCGCGAGGTCATCACCGCCTCCCTCGCCACCGCCCACGCGGCCGGCGCCTCCGCCACCTGGGTGCTGTCCAACCACGACGTCGTCCGGCACGCCACCCGCCTGATGCTCCCGCCCGGCACGGACCTCGACGCCTGGCTGCTGTCCGGCGGCAACGCCCCCGCCGTCGACCCGGCGGCCGGCCTGCGCCGCGCCCGCGCCGCCACCCTCCTGATGCTGGCCCTGCCCGGCTCCTCGTACGTCTACCAGGGGGAGGAACTCGGTCTGCCCGAGGTGGCGGACCTGCCCACCGCCGTGCTGCAGGACCCGATCTGGGAGCAGACGGGACACGTCCGCAAGGGCCGCGACGGCTGCCGGGTGCCGCTGCCCTGGACGACGACCGGCCCGTCGTACGGCTTCGGGTCGGCCGGTGCCTGGCTGCCGCAGCCGGCGAGCTTCGCGTCGTACGCCGTTCAGGCCCAGGACGGGGCCGAGGGCTCGACCCTGGAGCTGTACCGCACGGCTCTGCGGCTGCGCCGCAAGCTGCTGGAGGGCGAGTCGCTGACCTGGGCGGACGACACAGCGCCCGGCGTCGTGCACTTCGCCCGCGGCGACGGCTGGCGCTGCCTTGCCAACCTTTCGGACCGGCCCGTGCCGCTGCCGCCCGGAGAGCCGCTCCTGTCCAGCGCGCCCCTGGAGCCCGACGGGCGCCTGGGCCCGGACACCACGGTCTGGCTCGGCCGCTAGGGCGTCCGCGCCGCCCTTGACAAGGCGCGGCCTCCGGCATACCCAGGGCTCGTAGGCACCGCTCGCACGCGGCGGACGTCGTGGGGTGGACGAGGAGGTGGCCTGGATGGCCGGGACCCGGGCCTTCGACGGGACCACTCGTGCGGAACTGGCCGAGCGCACCGCCGACCTGCAACGTGTGAAGGCCGAGTACGACAACTACCGCAGACGGGTGCGGCGGGACCGGCTCGCCGTACGGCACGTCGCGGTGGCCAACGTGCTGCGTGAGCTGCTGCCGGTGCTGGACGCGGTGGAACGGGCGTGCGCGCACGAGCCGATGACGCCGGGGCTGCGGGAGATCTCCGAGACGCTCCGGGTCCGGTCGGGGGCGCTCGGTCTGGTGGCGTTCGGGGAGGTGGGCGAGGCCTTCGACCCGTCCCGCCACGAGGCGCTCGCGCATCTGGTCTCCCCGTCCTGCGCGCGCCTGACCTGCACGGCGATCCTGCGTCCGGGCTACCGGGTCGGCGACCAGCTGCTGCGGCCGGCCTGCGTGGAGGTCACCGGACCGCGGTAGCGCCGTGGCGTCGTGGAAGGACGCGCGGACTGGCCCGTACGGGTGGCGGCCGGGTCAGTAGCGCACGGCCCGCGCGACCGTCGCGCCCACGTCACCGGACAGCTGGTGGGCGCTGCGGGCCGTGCCCTTGCCGGTCCGGCCCGCGGGCACGTCGGAGACGGTCACGACCACGGCGTCATGGAGCTGCCCCCCGGAGTCCGTGAAGTTGACCTGCACGGCGAAGGACTTCGTACTGTCGGCGGTGTTGCGCACCTCGACCTCGACGGCCGTGCGCCCGTCCTTGCCGGTGGCCGGCTCACCGAGCGTGACCTCGTTCTTGGCGTTGACGCCCTTGATCTCGTCGAGCTTGCGGTCCGCCTCCGCGGACGCCGAGGCCCACAGTTCGGAGGCCTGCGCGGCGGCCGAGTTCAGGGCCGAGGCGGCGTCGCTGGCCTTCGCGGCCGGCCCGTCACCGCCGTCCCCGCCGCCCCCGCACGCCACCGCGCCGGCGCCCATGACTCCCGCCAACGCCGCCGCGACCACCCACCGACTCCGGTAACCCGCCATGCCGCCTCCAGCTCTCCGGCCCCGAGAGGAACCGTCCTGCCACCAGTGAAGGCGCAAGCCGACCCGCCCGCATCCGCGCGTTCCGGCGGACGGGCATGCCTCGCGACCGGCCCTAGCCCTCCACCGTCGCCAGCCACAGCTTCACGTACCGCTCCTCGTCGATGTCCAACGCCACGTCGACCAGGGACTGTTCACGCGCCTCGCCGTGGATCTCGGCCTCGCCGGGGCGCGGCCGCAGGTCGACGACGGTCTGCCCGCGGGTCGGCCCGGGCGCGAGCGACACCTCTACGGGCAGCGCGCGGGTGGTGAGCCCGGCGGGATCGACGACGGCGCAGACGGCCCCCGCGTCGCCGAGCCCGCCCGCCGGGTCCTCCTCGGTGCCCGGCCCGCGATGGGCCAGCAGTTCGCCCCCGAGCCGGGCGCCCGGCTCGGAGCTCTCCCGCAGCCGCCGGACGTCCGAGGCGGGCACGACGACCCGCGTGAACACGTCGAGGCCGTACATCGTGATCGGCACGCCCGCGGTGAGCAGGATCGCGGCGGCCTCCGGGTCGTGCCAGACGTTGAACTCGGCGACGGGCGTCGCGTTCCCGACGGCCACCGCACCGCCCATGAAGACGATCCGTTCGATGTGGGCGGCCACCTCGGGGTGGGTGCGCAGCAGCAGGGCGATGTTGGTGAGGGGGGCGGTCGGGACGAGGGTCACGGGCCGCGGGGAGGCGAGGATCTCGCGGCGCAGCAGCGTCACGGCGTCCACGTCCACCGGCGTCCGGGCCGGGGCGGGCAGCCCCAGGTCGCCCATCCCGTCGTGCCCGTGCACATGGCGGGCCGAACGCGGCTCCTCGATCAGCGGCCGGGCGGCTCCCCGGGCGACGGGCACGTCCCCGGCGCCCGCCTGCTCCAGCACGGTGAGGGTGTTGCGTACGACGCCGTCCACGTCGGTGTTCCCGGCCACGCAGGTGACGGCGCGCAGGTCGATCGCCGGGTGCCGTACGGCGAAGAGCAGGGCGAGGGCGTCGTCGACTCCGGTGTCGCAGTCGATGATCACCGGGATGGGCTGACCGTTCACGCGGGGCTCCTTTCACCGGGCGATACGCCCCCTGCCTACGGACGCGACCTTACGCGGCTCCGGGGGCCCGTCCCCGGTCAGCGCCGCAGGGCCCGGTAGCGCTTCAGGAGCGCCGTGAGGCGGGCGCTGTCGGCCGCACCGTTCAGCTCCGCCAGGAGGTCGTCGGGGCAGAACTCGTAGAGGTCGCCCCCTCCGCCCTGGCTCCGGGCGGACGACCCTACTCGCGTCCCGTGCACGCCGACCAGGCGATTTCTGCGGGTGGGGAGGGCGGGACGGGGGTGGTCTCCGGCCCGCCCGGCCGAACCCGCTCACCCATCCGGCCCGTCCCCCCGCCCCGTACGGCCCGGCGTGCTGGTGACCTGCCGGTTCAGGTGGTCCCGTGGACATGTCCCCGTCTGCGGTTCTCCTGGAGGCACCCCTATGACCCCGTGCCCGCGCCGGCGCTCCGCCGCCCGTCTGCTTGTCGTCTCCGCGCTGTCGGCGAGCGGGTTGCTCGCCGTCACCGGCTGTTCCGGGCTCGCCTCCGACGTCGCGCGGTACGCGTCCTCCCCACGCACCGCCGGCTCGCCCAGCGGTTCCGCGACGTCCTCCGGGTCCGCCCCCGCCCTGACCGACGCCCAGGCCCAGTCCGCGCTCGTCACCGAGGCCGACCTCGGGGACCCGTGGGGACCCACCCAGGGGGTCGCCACCTGGCGGGACGCGTTCCTCAAGGCCTCCACCCCGGCCGGAACGCCCGACTGCCAGCGGCTGATCGACGCGCTGTACAGCGACGAGCTGCTCGGCGCCCCCGCCCGCGCCGCCGTCGGCATCGACGACGGGTACGCCGGCGCCCAGCTGCGCTACCAGGTGTCCGCCCAGCGCGCCGCCGACGTGGACACGGCGCTGGCCTGGCTGCGGAGCCTGCCGCAGAAGTGCCGCCAGTTCACGGCCACCACCGCGCTCGGCGTGGTGCAGGGCGTGCAGGTCGCCGATTCGCGGTTGCCGGAGTTCGGTGACGCGCGGCAGGGCCTGCGGATCACGGTCACCCGCCCCAACGGCAACGACACCGTCACCCTCACCCTCGACATCGCCGCCGTCCGGGTCGGCGAGGACGCCTTCACCCTCACCAACGGAGGCCTAGGCGAGGTCTTCACCGAGGTCACCCAGGCGGTCGCCGAGCTGGGGGCCGAACGGCTGGCGGAGGTGCGCAAGCAGGCCCGGGTGTCGGTCTGAGACCTCAGGGCCGGTCCCGCTCGAAGCGCTCCCGGTGGGCCACCACGTCGTGCGCCACGTCCAGCACCGTCAGACCGCGCGCGAAGGCACGCCCCCGCAGCCGCGCCAGTGCCTCGTCCGCGCCGACGCCCAGCTGGGCCATGACCATGCCGACGGCCTGGTGGACCTCGTCGTGCTCGGTGGCCAGCTCGCTGAGCCAGAAGCCGTTCGGGGGGCGGTCACCGCTGTCGTCGCCGGTCGGCAGGGACATCAGGGCGACCGTCATGACACCGGCCATGAGGTACGCGGTGCGCAGTTCACCGGGGCTGAGGACGCCGGGGACGTCGCGGTAGAGGTCGAGCGTGCCCAGGCACCCGACGGCGTCGCCGAGCGGCAGCGCGTAGACCGCCCGTACCCCGAGTGCCGTCGCCTGCTGGGCGAAGACCGGCCAGCGGCCGCTGTCCCCGCCGCCCGCCAGGTCGGCGGCGATCACGGGCGCCCCGGTCCGCGCGGCGTGCAGGCAGGGGCCCTCGCCCAGGGTGGCCTGGACCTCCATCAGGTAGGCGGCGCGGTCGTCGCTCGCGCTCAGCGGCACGGGCATGCCCTCGTTGCAGAGCGACACACTGGCCCGGGCCACCGGGAGCAGGCGGACCGCGACGTGGCACAGCCTGCGGGGTACGTCGTTCGGCTCGGCGCCCCGGACCCCCTCGGCGATCGCGTCGGCGGCCCATGCCCCTTCCGGATCGTCCCTGGGCCGCACGGTGACTCCCTCCTCGGACGCCCTCTTCGGACGACGTCGGTTGCCGTCCTGCGCCGTAGCGCCAGGGGCCCACGAGCCGCCCGGAGTCGAGGGCCGACTACCCCTGCCGGGCGGGCCGAAACCGCGTACGCCCTCCGCCGCCGGGAAGGCCGGGCGAGGGGAGCGGGTGGGTGCCGGCGGGCCTGGCGGCAGGGTGCTCGCGCGCGCACGCCGGGAGGGGGCAGCCGCGGCCGTCAGCGCTCCGCCTGCACCGCCGTCCGCGCCGGCTCCGACGCCCGCGCAGGACCCGCGTTCGCCGCCGTGATCAGCGCCGCGATCGCGACGACCGCCGCGGCGACGGCCCGCGCGTAGCGGGCGGAGGACCGACCGTGGGGAGCGGATGTGGGTCCGTGCACGGCAACCTCCGCAACGACAGTGGGGGATTAAGCAGCCTTAATCTCGTTCCTAACCTAGGGGGTCCCCAGGGCCAACCGGAAGGGGGCCCTTAGGAGTTGGCGAAACCCGTGGGCACCGGACGGTGACTGCGGGACCACGCGTCCATCCACTCCCAGCAGCGCTTGCCTCCTCGTCAACCACCCCCGGCGTAAGTCCATTTACTGGCATGATTAAGCGCATGGCGAAGCGGGACGACCCTGAGACCATCGGCCGCAGGGTGCAGCAGCTGCGGCACGAACGCGGCCTCACCCAGCGGCAGTTGGCCGAACCGGCCTACACCCCCGCCTACATCTCCACCCTGGAGGCGGGACGCGTCCGTCCCTCCGACGACGCGCTGCGCCACCTCGCCGACCGGCTGGGCGTGGCCTTCGACGAACTGGCCACCGGCCGCCCCGCCCGCCTCGCCACCGACCTGCGGCTGCGGTTGACGGGCGCCCAGCGCACCCTCGCCACCGGCGAAGCGGAAGAGGCCAGGGAGCGGTACGCCGCCCTGCTCGCGGAGGCGGAGACGCACGGGCTGGTCGAGGAACAGGCCACCGCGCTGCTCGGGCTCGGCGAGTGCGCGCTGGACACCGGTGACCTGACCGCCGCCCGGGAGCACTTCGAGCGCGCCGAGCAGACGCTCCTCGACGCCCCCCTGCCCACCCGCGTGCCCGCCCTGCGCGGCCGCGCCGTCGCCCACTACCTCGCCGGCGAACTCCGCTACGCCGTCTACCTCCTGGAGTCCACCCTCGACGAGCTGAACCGCGGCGGCCTGCACGACCCGGACGCCCTGCTGCTCCTCTACGCCGCCGCCATCGGCCCCTACATGGACATGGGCGCCCACGCCCGCGCCGCCCAGGCCGCCGAGTTCGCCCTCGCCCTCGCCCCGCAGGCCGGCGACCCCGCCCTGGTCGCCCGCATGCACCGGCAGGTCGCCCGCACCCTGGTCGCCGAGGGCAGGCTCGCCGAGGCCGACGCCTCGCTGGCCAAGGCGGCGGAGATGTACCGCCAGCTCCAGATCCGTACCGAACTCGCCAACTGCCACTGGATGCGCGGCTACGTCCACGCCCAGAACGGCGACCTGGAGCAGGCGGAGGCCGAACTGCGCGCCGCCCAGGACATGCTCTCCGCCAAGCGCGCCTCCCTCTACAGCAGCCAGGTCGCCGTCGAGCTCGCCGACGTGCTGCACCGGCGGGGCAAGTCCGCGGAGGCCGCCGCCCAGTTGAACGACGTGCTCGGCGACCTCTCCTCCGAGCGCGGCGCCGTGCACGCCGCCGCCGCGCACCGGCTGCTGGGGCGGATCGCCGAGGACGCCGGGGACACCGAGTCGGCCGAGGAGCACTACGTCCGCGCCCTCAGCCTGCTGGAACGCGCGGGCGCCGCCGGCGACCTCGCCGACCTGTGCCGGCTGCTCGGCGATCTGCTGCGCCGCACCGGCCGGGTGGAGGCGGCGCTGGACGCGTACCGGACGGGACTGGGCCACCGTACGGCGCCCGGCACCACCACCCTCGGGCCCGCGCCCGCGCAGCCACCGCTGTGACCGCGGCGTCAGTCCGGCAGCGCCTTCCTCAGCGCCTCGTCCAGGCTCGCCGCCAGAGCCGCGTCCCCCGGCGGGCTGTCGCTGAACAAGGGGCCGAGCCGGCCCATGAAGGTCTGGGTGAAGGCGCCGTACAGGGCGGTGCGCGGGCGGTGCACGGCCTCGCGCAGCGCCGGGAGCAGGATGCCGCGGGCGTACGCGGGGCGTCCCGCCGCGTCGCGGGGGGTGCGGTCGGCGCTCTCGCCGGACGGCGACGGTGACGCGGCCGGCGCGGTGCAGCGTACGGCGTCGTCCGTGTACGCCGAGACGCGCGTCGCCGCGAAACCGGCGTCCAGCAGACAGCGCTCGCTCTCCTCGCCGGTGAGGTACCTGATCAGCTCCTGCGCCTTCCCCGGCCGCTTCGACGCCTCCGTCACCGCGAGGTTCTGGCCGCCGAGGACGGCCCGGCCGGGCAGCGGCGCCACGCCGAGCTGTGCGGCGGTGAGGGTCTGGTGGAGGGTGAAGTAGGCGTACGGCCAGTGCCGCAGGAACGCGGTGCGGCCCTCCGCGAAGTCACCGAGGGTCGCCGCCTCGTCGGAGTGCACGGCGTCCTGGAGGAGGTACGGCGCCTGGGTGCGCCGGCGCAGCTCCGCGATGCCCCCGGTGAGTTCCTCGACGGTCGCGTCGTAGTGGCCCTCGGCGTCGGTGAGCGCGAGGCCGGGCACGGCCGACGTGAACGCCTCGACGGCGTTGACGGTGCGCCCCTCGTAGGGGGCGAGCTGGGTGGTCCAGCCCTTCTCGTAGCCCTCCGGCGGGTTCTCGTCCAGGGAGTCGGCCATCGCCTCCAGCTCCCGCCAGTCGAGCCCGGCGCTGAGGTCGGTGCGCTGCACACCGCCGTCGCGCAGATGGTCGCGGCGGTAGTACAGCAGCCCCACGTCGCTGTTGAACGGCACCGCGAAGACCTCGCCGTCCCAGCGGGCGGTGCCCGCGACGGACTCGATGACGTCCGCGTCGAGCACCTCGCCGGGCAGCGGGCGGACCAGCCCGGCGGCGGCGAACTCCGGTACCCAGGTCACGTCCAGGATGACCACGTCGTAGGTGGCGCTGCCGGACTGGAGGGCGCCGAGCAGCTGGCTGCGCTGTTCGTCGGCGCTGCCGGGCAGCTCGACCAGGCGGGCCCGGTAACCGGTGCCGTCCCGCTCCTGCTGCCGGTTCCAGGCGTCGATGAGCTGCTGCCGTATGCCGTTCTTGCCGGTGACGTCCCGTCCGCCGGCGACCACGATGTCCCCCTGCACATCGGCGGTGGGCGCGGCCGGCTTGCCGCCCCCGCCGCCGGTGCAGGCGGCGAGCAGCAGCAGCGCCAGCAGGGCCGCGAGCCGTCGGATCATCACTGCTCCCCCGTTCCGGTGCGGGCGACCTCGGCGCTCAGGCCGGTGCCGAGTTCGTCGTCGGCGTCCAGGCAGCGGCCGCCGCTCGCCGTCGAGATGAGGGCGCCCGGCCGGCCCGCGTCGCAGCCGCCGCCGACCAGCGACACCGTGGTGATCGGCACGTCGGTCAGGCGCGCCCGGCTCAGGACGTCGTCGAGCCGGGCGCCGGTCAGCCGGCCGGCGTCCTCGTCGTCGGTGAGGTGCACGATCAGCTGGGGCCGGTCGTCGTCGGCGCCCCGCCCGGCCATCTCGTCGAGCGCCGCCACCAGGGCGGCGTAGGGGTCGGCCTCGGCGTCCCGGATCCGGGCACCGGCGTCGATCACGGACTCGGCGGAGCGGCGGCTGTGCGGGCCGAACGGCAGCACGACCTCGTGGGAACGGTCCCGGGCACTGTCCGCCACCGCCCACACGCCGTACTCGTCGCGCCCGCCGAGCCCGCCCAGCGACTCCTTCAGCAGCCCGGGGCCGCCGCTGGGACCCCGCCACCGCCCGGCCATCGAACCCGAGCTGTCGAGCAGGAACAGCACCCGGCCGGGTCCGCGCGCGTCCCGGTACTTGCGCAGGGCCGTCTCCATGGCGTCCCGCCCGGCGGACTCGATCAGCAGGGACGGCGCGGGCAGCACCCCGGCGGCGATCTCCTCCGTGTCCAGCAGCGCGCGGTCCCCGGTGGCGGCGCGGAAGCCGGCCGCGCCGAAGGCGGACCGCCCGCCCGCGCCGGCCAGCCACGCCCCGAAGCTCCCGGCGGCCTCGTCACGCGCCTCCCGGTCCAGGTCGGCACCGTCCCAGCGGACCCGGACGAAGACGGGTTCCAGGCCCGGTACGTCGCCGGGGTACTGGGCGGTGCGCGGGCTGCGCGTCGTGCGGTCGCAGCCGACGCCGCTGCGCAGCAGGAACTCCGGTACGAGCGCGGCGGTGCGGTTGTCGACGTCGTCGTCGTCGGGCAGCGCGCACAGCAGGGCGGCGGCCGTGGGGGAGGGCGGCCCCAGCGGGGCGAGCCGCTGCTCCACCCGGCCGGGGTCGGCGCCCGTGCCGTACAGGCCGATGGTGGCCAGCAGCGCCCCGTCGGCGAACTCCGGGTCGGAGCGGCGTACTTCGGCGTGCGGGTGACGCTCGCGCAGGGCGTCGACCATCCCCGTCAGCGGGCCGCCGACCCGCTCGTCCAGGGAGTCGGCCGCCAGCTCGGTGGGCACGGCGAGCACGATCGGGGAGTACGCGAGCGCCCCGTCGTCCGGCTCCAGGCGGGCGAGCGCGTCGGTGTCCTGGCCGTCGGTGACCCGGGCGACGTCCGCCCGTGAGGCCGGTATCCAGACGTCGGGCTGGGGGCCCACGTCCCGCTGCGGGTTGGGGCCCTCGTCGTGGGGTTCGTGCCAGGCGCCCGACTCGCGGCGCAGCGCGGTGACCGCGTCGGCGGAGCCCGCGCTGTACACGGTGATGCCGCTGCGCCGGCAGCCGTCGCCGGTGGTGTTCGCGTCCGACGTCAGATACGCCTCGGCCGCCGCGCCGACCGTCGCCTCCAGGTCGGGGTCGGTCAGGACGCGCAGTTCGAGGGGCGGGGCGCAGTCGGGGGAGGCGCCGGCGATGCCCGTCAGGGCGTACACGCCGAGGCCGGTGGCGGTGAGGGAGAGCAGCGCGGTCAGTGCGGTGCCCCAGGGCCCGGCCAGCCCGGCGAGACGGCGGGCCGCCCGGAACGGGGCGAGGACGCGGCGCCGGCGCGCGGCGACCGGGCCGCCCGGCACGGCCGTGACGCCGCCCGGCACGCGCGACACGACCTCACGCGGGCCCGCGCCACCCCGCCCACGCCCGGGACGCACCCCCGCGCGATCACGGCCCCGGCCGTGCCCGGACTTCGGAGCCGAACCGTCGCCCTCCCTGCCCTGCCCAGGACGCCCGGACGCGCCCCCACCGCCCTTGCCTTCCCCGCCATGCGCGGACCCCGGAGAGACGCCCCCAGCTCCCGGACCGTGCCCGGACCCAGGGACCGCGCCCCCACCGCCTCGGCCATGCCCCGACCCGGGAGCGACACCCCCGTGCCCCGGCCCCGGAGCCGACACCAGCACGTCCTCGTCGTGCTCCGCCCGGCTCTGCGGCGTCCACGGCTCCCCGCGCAACGTCTCGTGACGCGCCTCGGCCATCCGTTTGCGCAGCGCGTCCGAGACGTCCTGGAAGCCCACTTCGCCGGGCACGTCGAGCAGGCGCAGCAGCTCCGAGGTGAACGGCGTGGGCGTGTCGCCGTCCCCCGCGTCGGTGCGGTGGTTGGCCTGCACGCTCATCAGCAGCAGCACCCGCCGCTTGTCGCGGAAGTGCTCCCAGATCCAGGCCGCGTTGCCCGCGAAGCAGCAGTCGAGGATCACCACGATCCGCTCGGCGGGGCTGCTCGCCAGCCAGGTCAGCACGGTCGTGAACATCTCCGCGCCGGGGAAGACGGCGTGCCCGCCCGCTATCACGCTCGCGTTGCGCATCTGCAGGAACAGCTCGTCGCCCGCGCTGGGGATGGCCCCGTGCCCGGCGAAGTACAGCAGGAGCAGCCCTTCGGCCTCCTCGGCGGCCGTGCGCAGCGCGCGGTCGAAGTCGTCCAGCGAGGGCGAGCGTTCGACGGTGACGTCGGCCGCGCCGAAGACCCCGGCGCGGGCGAGGGTGTCCTGAAACAGGTCCAGATTGTGCTCGACGGCCGGCAGATCCCCGGGCACACCGTGGGGCGGCTCCGTGAAGTCGTAACGAGAGACACCCACCAGCAGTGCCCGGTTCACCCTCCCCCGCGGGTCGAAACGGGTCACCGGCCTACCCGTCGAGGTCCACGGGGTCCACGCGGCCCTCGGGCGGATCGCCGTCCTCCACCTCGCGCCGGTTCTCCCGCCAGGCCTCCACGGCCCGGCCGACCTGCGTCAGCAGCTGGTTGAAGCCCACCGTCGCGGCGGCGCTGACCAGCGCCACCACGATCTCCATCCCGACGCCCATGGGCGCGCCGGTCTCGTCGGTGCGGCGCCGCTCGTGGATCCG
This sequence comes from Streptomyces sp. NPDC089424, assembly GCF_044749345.1. Taxonomy (NCBI): domain Bacteria; kingdom Bacillati; phylum Actinomycetota; class Actinomycetes; order Kitasatosporales; family Streptomycetaceae; genus Streptomyces; species Streptomyces sp. NPDC089424. The sequence continues at coordinate 354,240 of NZ_JBIVHU010000004.1, read as the reverse complement.
GAGCCGGCCCGCCCGCACCATCTCGTCGAGTCCCTGTTCCCGCTCCAGCCACTTGCGCAGCGCGCCGATGTCGCTCTCGGTCGCGGTGTCGTCCAACCGGACACGGATGACCCGCCTGGCCCCTTCGTCCCCGTCAGCCATAACTCCCCATCATGGCACCGGGGTTGTCCCCTGGGGAGGGCCCGGACACGGGTGGCGCGTTTTCAGTTCTGCGTCTGGAGCTGCCGCAGCTGCCGCCGCACGTGGTCCAGCGCGCCGGTCCGCCGGCCCGGCACCCGCCCCCGCAGGTCGGCCAGCACCGGCCCCATCTCGCGGGCCCGCACCGGGTCGCGGATCTCGCCCCACTGGTGGTGGGCGCGGTCGACGGCCGCCTCGACGGCGGGCGCGTCGGGCGCCTGCCCGGCGGCCAGCCGCGTCGAGGCCACCGCCAGCCAGGCACGGCAGCTGCGGGCCGCGTCCCCCGCGAACATCGCGAGGTCCGCGCGCACCTCCGTCCAGTGCAGCGCCTCCTCCGAGGCGGCGCCGTGCGCCCGTACGGCGGCCTGCTCCCAGCGGGCGGCCAGCCCGTCGGCGTCGGAGTGCCGGCCTGCCTGCACGGCGGCGGCGATGGCGGCGTGCGGATCGCTCACGCCGGGCGGCCGCGCGGTGAGCACGATGCCGGGGTGCTCCCCGGCGGTCCGGGCGAGCGCCTGCTGGTGCAATTGCTCCACGGGCGGCCGGTGCCCGCTGCGCAGGACGGTCGCCACGGCCTTCATGTACGACGGGTCGGCGACGGTGCGCCGCTGCGGCGGCGGGGCGATCCGGCCGTAGACCGCGCAGTTGGGCCCGGAGTCGAGGGGCGCGCCGCGCAGGTGCTCCCAGCTCTCCGCGTCGGCGTGCAGGTCCAGGAAGATCGTCGTGGCGCCCGGAGCGCGCAGCCGCAGCTCCTCGCGCAGCCAGTGCCAGGGGAAGCCCGTGTAGCGGGCCGTGGCCGGCGTCGTCCGCGCCAGCGCCAGGTGCGGCAGCCGCTGGCGCCGGTCGAGCAGGAGCTGACCGGTGACGAACACCGTCAGCGGCCCCACCGCCGCGGCGGCCGCCCGCAGCCGCGTCAGCACGGTCTGCGGCTCCACCGGGTCGGCGAGTTCGACGACGTTCGCGGTGTCCGCGCCCGCCAGCACCCCGGGCGGCACGGCCGCCAGCACGGGAAGCACCGTCGCCGCGTCCACCAGCCGCCCCTTGCCCACGGGCGAGGCGGCCACCAGCAAAACGGTCCCCGGCATGGTCCCTCCCTGTCGATCACGTACCTCAGCACCGTAACCGCTGCGCCGGGCGGCCGGGGCCGGGACGGTGGACAGCCGCCCGTTCGCAGGCGGAAACCGGCGTGAGGACGCGCTTCGGCGGGCCGCCTGGGCCTGCGACGCCGCCCCCGCCCGTCCTGGCTGGTCGCACCGTTCCCCGCGGCTCCTCGCGGGTGGGCCGCCACCACCGCGGGCGGCCTGTGCGGGCGCGCTCAGAGCCTGCGCACCGCGAACACCGTCGTGTCGTCCTCCAGACGCCCCCGGGAGTGCCGCAGCACCCCGTCCCGTACGAAGGCGACGAGCCGTCGGGGGCGGGCGGTGCGCGGGTCCGCGGTGAGCGCGCGGGTCACCTCGACGGTCAACGGGTAGAACACGCCGTCCGGGGAGCGGGCCTCGGTGACGCCGTCCGTGGTGAGCAGGAGGGTCTCGTCGGCGGCGAAGGGGAACCGGCGGACCGGGGGCAGGGTGGGCGCGCCCGACGGCACGAGATCGCCGAGGCCCAGGGGGAGACCGCCGCTCGTGGGCAGGGTGCGCACGCCGCGCGGCCCGGCGATCAGCGGCGGGTCGTGCCCGAAGTTGACGACGTCCACCGTGTCCGCCGCGTCCTGCGGGAAGCCGAGCAGGACGGCGGTGGCGAAGCGGTCGCTGTCCGTGCGGCCGAGGGCGGCCTCGCGTTCCCGTTGCCGCCGGATGCGTACCGCCATGCGCGCGGCGACGGTCGCCAGGTCCGGCTCGTGGTAGCCGGCCTCGCGGAACGTGCCCAGCAGGGCGGCGGCCGCGTCGACCGCGCCGAGGCCCTTGCCCTGGACGTCCCCGACGAGGACCCGGGTGCCGTGCGGGCCGGGCTGGATGTCGTAGAAGTCGCCGCCGACCCGGGCGTCGGTGTCGGCGGCCAGGTACACCGCGGCGTGCACGAGGCCGCCCCACTCGGCGGGCAGCGGGCGCAGGACGGTGCTGCGGATGGTCTCGGCGATGCTGCGGATGTGCAGCAGGTGCTCCTCGCCCCGGATGCGCACCACGCACGCCGCCGTGGCCAGCAGCCCGCCCAGCCCGACCAGGATGAAGTCGGGCAGCCCGGCCTGGAACTCGTCGGGCCAGGCGCTGTCCACGATCAGATAGGTGAGCAGCGACAGCACCGCGAAGACGGCCGTGCCCCACACCCCGCACAGCGCGGCGGCGATACCGGGGACCAGCACGATCCAGGAGATGATCCGGAAGTCGCCCGCGGTGTTGGCGTCCACCACGGCGATGCCGAGGAGCAGCAGCAGCGGGGGGACCCAGGCGATGCTGCGGCCGCGCACACGGAGCATCTGGTGCCGGTGCAGGGCCTCCCGGCGCCCGGCGCGGGGATACCGCACGAGCAGGCTCTGCCCCCCGCCGGACACGGGCCTGGTCATGCACCACAGCGAAACACGCTTGCGTGCCGTGCGCATCCGTTGCCCCGGCCCGTCCCGCCCGTGCCCGCGCTCTTCCCGCCGTGCCCGCACCCTCCCCGCCCGCGCCCGCGCCCTACCCGCCGTGCCCGCACCCTCCCCGCCCGCGCCCGCGCCCTACCCGCCGTGCCCGCGCTCTTCCCGCCCGTGCCCGCGCCCTACCCGCCCGTGCCCGCGCCCTACCCGCCGTGCCCGCGCCCTACCCGCCCGCGCCCGCGCCCTACCCGCCGTGCCCGCACCCTGCCCGCCCGCGCCCTGCCCGCCCGCCCGTCCGACTTGCCGCCGCCCCCGCCGCGGTGTGCGCTGGGAGGCGGGGGCGAGGAGAGAGGAGCGCACTCATGGCTCACGCGGCACCCGCACCCGGCGCACCCACCACCCGCTTGCCCGACGTCTTCAGCGCGCGCACGCACCTGATCGCGCGGTGGGCCTGGCCGGCTGGCCTCGGCCTCGTCTACGGCTACTGGGCCGCCGCCAACCGGCGCGACGCCGGCCCGATCACCGGCTGGAACCTGCTGTTCGGCTTCCTCACCGCACTCGTGTTCGTCCTGGCGTACATCGGCGTCCGCGAGATCGCCAAGCGCCTTCACCGCGGGGCCCACGCACTGCTCTGGGCGGCCTTCGCGGCCGTCGCGTTCGGCTTCCTGTACAGCCAGACCGACTACAGCGTCCTGCGCTCGGCCATGCTGTCGCTGGTGGTGGGCGGCGTCTTCTTCCTGACGCTGTTCTACCGCTACTACACCCACGAGCCGGCGTCCCGGCCCGAGCCGTCGAAGGCGGTCGACCACCGGGTCGCGGCAGGTCCCCCGTCGAGGACGTAGGCCCGGACCGGCTCACGCGCGGGAACGCGCAATCGTGTGGACCCCGGCACGGTGGCCGGGGTCCACACTTTCCCTCATCCCTCCACTCACCGGACGACAGGCAGCGCGCCCCGGTCGTCCGACGAGGTCCCTGAAACCTTCCTCTCCAGGAAACACCCGTTCGGCTCAACCCTCCACCGGAGCACGGGGGCCGCGTACACCCGATCGCAGCCCCACCGCTCGCATCGCCCGGCGCCGGGCCGTTGCCTGGGAGGGTGTCTCCCAGGCCAGCCCCTGCACGCGCCCCCCGGCTGCGCGGCGCCCTGTCCGCCGCGCTGATCGCGCTGTGCTGCCTGTTCGTGCCGCTCGGCGCGTTGTCCGTATGGGCGGCGTACGGGCTGGCCGACACCGGCCGTTACGTCCGCACGATGGCGCCGCTGGCCGGTGACCCGGCGGTGCGGGACGCGGTGGCGGACACCGTCGGGGAGCAGGTGACCCACCGGTTCGACGGGACGCAGGACATGATGGGCCCGTTCGTACGGGACGCGGTGCGCTCGTTCACGCAGACCGACGCCTTCCGGGCCGGCTGGGACGCGGCGAACCGGGCCGTGCACGGCGCCGTGCTGCACGCCCTGCGCGACGACGAACGGCCGCGCACCGGACCCGTCACCGTCGACCTCGCCCCCGTGACCACCCGCATCAGGGACCAGCTCGCCGACGAGAACGTGCCGTTGGCCCGCCGCATCCCGGTCCGCCACACCGAGGTCGCGGTCCTCGCCCCCGGCGATCTGGACCGGCTCAGAAAGGGGTACGACGTGCTGGAGGTCGCCGCACTCTGGCTGCCGGTCTCGGCCGTCGCCTTCGCCGTCACCGGCATCGCCGTCGCCACCTGCCGCCGCCGCGCGCTCACCGCCACCGCCCTCGGCACCGCCCTCGGCGGCGCCCTGCTCGCCGCAGCCGTGGCGATCGGACGCCGGCTCACCCTCGCCGACCTGCCCCCGTCGGTCTCCCGCCCCGCCGCCGGCGCGGTCTACGACGCCCTCACCGCGACGCTGCGCACCGCGTCCTGGCTGCTCGTCACCCTCGGCCTCGCGGTGGCCCTGACGACCTGGCTGACCGGCCGCCACGGCCACCGCCCGTCCCCCGACGCACCCACCGCCGCCGCGCCCCGGCCGACGACCCGGGCCGAGGCCTGACGGACATAATGGGCCCATGGCCCGTGAGTTTCCCGTCCGTCTCGCACCGCCGGACTGGCTGGTGAGGAACCTCCGGGCACAGCAGGCGCCGGTCAACCGGCCCGCCGTGGCCCGCGCGGCGGTCGCGCTCGCGTTGCCGCTGGCCGTCGGACTCGCCTTCGACCGGCCCGCCTACGGGGCGCTCGCCGCCATGGGGGCCCTGAACGGCGTCATCAGCGACACCGCCGCCGCGTACCGGATGCGGGTGCTGAACATCGCCGTGCCCCAGCTCTTCGGCGCCGCCGGCGTCACCCTGGGCACCCTCGTGTACGGGCAGGGCTGGGTCGCCGTCGCCGTCGTCACCGGCATCGCGCTGGTCTCCGGGATGATCTCGACGATCGGCGCGGTCGCCTCCGTCTCCGGTCTGCTCCTGCTGCTGAACTGCGTCGTCGGGGCCGGACTGCCCATGCCGGGCGCCTGGTGGACGCCGGCGCTGCTCATCGGCGGCGGCGGTCTGCTCGTCCTGCTGCTCGCGCTGATCGCCTGGCCGCTGCGCGCCGGGGTGCCCGAACGGCTGGCGGTCGCCCGCACCTACGACGGCGTCGCCGACCTGCTCACCACCTGCGCCGGCCGGTCGGAGGTGGCCTACGACGACGCCCGGCACGCCGTCACCGACGCCATGAACGACGCGTACGACCTGGTCCTGTCCCACCGCGCCCGCCACCACGGCCGCAGCCCGGAACTGACCCGGCTCATCGCCCAGTTGAACGCCGTCACCCCGATGCTGGAGGCCGCACCCGCCGTCCACCTCGGCGGCAGCCCGCTGCCCGACGAGATCCCCGCGGGCGTCCGCTCCGTCGCCGAGGCGGTGCGGGCGAGCCGCAGCGAGCCCCTCACGCTGCACCTGCCGCCCCCGACCTCCGAGACCGGCCGCGCCGTCGACCACGCCCTGCGGCACGCCGCCTCGGTCGTCACCGCCCCGGACATCGACCCGGGGGGCCTGGAGGACCGGCTCGGCCGCCCCGCCGCCCTCGGCATCCGCACCGCCCACGCCACCCGCAGCATGCTGCTGTCCGCGGGCTCCTGGCACTACGGCCTGCGCCTCGCCCTGTGCATCGGCATCGCCCAGGCCCTGGTCTCGATCATCCCGGTCCCGCGCTCCTACTGGGTCGCCCTGACCATCACCTTCGTCCTCAAGCCCGACTTCGGCTCGGTCTTCTCCCGCGCCCTGCTGCGCGCGCTCGGCACCGTCGTCGGGCTGGTCGTCGCCGCGGCGGTGCTCTCGGAGGTGCCGCGCGGCTGGTGGGACGTGGCGGTGATGCTGCTGCTCGCCCCGCTGGTCCCGGCGCTCACGCCCCGCGGGTACGGCTACCAGACCGCCGCCATCACGCCGGTCATCCTGCTGCTCTCCGACATCCTCAACCAGGAGGGCACCGCGCTGCTGCTGCCCCGCCTGGTCGACTCCCTGATGGGCTGTGCGATCGCGCTGATCGCCGGGTACCTGCTGTGGCCGGAGAGCTGGCACACCCGCGTGGGCGCCCGCCTCGCCGACGCCGTGGCGGACACGGCGGGCTACGTCGAGACGGCGTTCGCCGGCACCGCCGACCCCGCGTCCCGCGCGCGGCTGCGCCGCCGGCTGTACCGCGATCTGTCCGGCATCCGTACGGAGTTCCAGCGCGCCCTGACCGAACCCCCGCCGACCGGCCGGCGCGCCGCCGCCTGGTGGCCGCTGGTCGTCGCCGTCGAACGCATCGTGGACGCGACGACGGCGGCACGGGTCCGCGTCAAACACGGATCCGCACCGCCGTCGCGGGCAGAGGTCGAGCAGGTGGCCCGGCAGCTCCGGGAACTCTCCGAGGGTCTGCGCGAGGCGGACACCCTCGTCCCGGTCCGCTCGGACCTCACGGGCCCGGCGGGCAGTGTCCTGGAGCCGCTGCGCCAGGAGGTCGCGGCGGCGCGGGCGATCGCGTCACCACTGACCTAGGGCCTGTCGTACGGATCGCGCCGCGGCCGCCGGGGCCGTCGCGGCCGCTCAGACGCCGATGTCGCAGCCGTCCTTGCGCCACACGGCCACCACCGCGGGACGGTTCATCTTGCCGGGGCCGTCGGGCCAGGCGCTCAGCGGCTTCTCGGCGGTCGCCCCGTCGAGCTCGCCCGGGTGCTGCACCGCCACCAGGACACGCCGGTCCTGGACGAGCGGGCCACAGGTCTCCGCGCCCTTCGGCACCGTCAGGAACTGCTTCAGCTCACCGCGCCGGTCACCGCGCGTGGCCACACCGAAGAGACCGTCGTGCGAGCCGAGCTGGGCGCCGTCGGTGGAGATCCACAGGTTGCCGTGCGGGTCGAAGGCCACGTTGTCCGGGCAGGAGATCGGGCTGACGTCGTCCTTCGGGAACCCGGCGAAGTAGGTGGCCGGGTCCTCCGGGTCACCGGCGACCAGGAACAGCGACCAGGCGAACCGGGTCGCGTCGGCCCGGTTCCAGCGCTCGGTCAGCTCCAGGATGTGTCCGTGCTTGTTGGCGTTGCGCGGGTTGGCCTCGTCCGCGACGGCGTTGGTGCCGATGCCGCGGTTGGTGTTGTTGGTGAGCGCGACGTACACCTTGCCGGTGTGCGGATTGGGCTCGATGTCCTCGGGGCGGTCCATCTTCGTGGCGCCGACCTTGTCACCGGCCAGACGCGTGAAGACGTACACCTCCTCGGCGGTCATGCCCTCGACGTGGGACACGGCGCCGCGCGAGGTGGCCGTGGCCAGCGGGATCCACTCGCCGCTGCCGTCGAACTCGCCGTCCTTCGGGAGCTTGCCGGTGCCGTCGATCTCGATCGCCGGGGAGTCGCCGGTGAGCTTGGCGACGTAGAGGGTGCCCTCGTCCAGCAGCGAGAGGTTGTGCTCGCGCGCGGCGCGGGAGTTGCCCTTCATCATCCGCTTGCTGCCGACGAACTTGTAGAAGTAGTCGAACCGCTCGTCGTCGCCGGAGTACACGACCGGGCGGCCGTCGTCCGTCAGGCGCACGGTCGCGCCCTCGTGCTTGAAGCGGCCGAGGCCGGTGTGCTTGCGCGGCTTGGCGTCGGGGTTGTACGGGTCGAGCTCGACGACGTACCCGAAGCGGTGCACCTCGTTCGGCTCCTGCGCGACGTCGAAGCGCTTGTCGAAACGCTCCCACTTGCGCTCGGTGGCGCCGGTGCCGATGCCGTAGCGCTTGTCCGTGGCGCGGGTGGCGTTGCCGAAGTACTGGTTGAAGTTCTCCTCGCCGTGCAGCGTGGTGCCCCACGGGGTGACGCCGCCGGCGCAGTTGTTGAGGGTGCCGAGCGCCTTGGTGCCGGTCGGGTCGGCGGAGGTCTTCAGCAGGTCGGAGCCGGCGGCGGGGCCGGTGATGCGGAACTCGGTGGTCGCGGTGACGCGCCGGTTGAGGGGGTGCCGGGAGACGGGGGTGAGCTTGCCCGTACGGCGCTCCTCCTCAACGACGACCGCGGACAGGCCGTGCGCGGCCCAGGCGATCTCGACCTGCTCCCGGGTCGGGTTGGCGGCGTCGTAGCCGCGGAACATCAGGATCTCGTCGGTGTACTCGTGGTTGGCGACGAGGATCTGGCGGCCGCGCTCGCCGGGCAGCGGCAGCAGCGCCAGGAAGTCGCAGTTGTAGCCGAACTGACCGGCCTGGGCTTTGGCCGACTGCTTGTCCGGGTCGAAGGCGGGGGCGCCGCGCAGGATGGGCTCGCCCCAGCGGATGACGATGTTCTGGCCGTAGCCCTCGGGCACGGTCACGACGTCGGCGGTGTTCGGCTCGACCGGCGTGAAGCGCAGGCCGCGGGCGCCCTTGTCGCCCGGCTTCGGCCACGGCCAGTGACCGGCGGGCGCGGCCTCGGCACGCGGCGCGGCGGCGACACCCGCGGCCGTGCCGGCGGCGGCCGCCGCGGTGACGACGGCGGCGGCGCGCATCACGCCACGGCGGCTGAGGGCGCCGGCGATGACGTCGCCGACGTACGGGTTGGCGGTGGTGTTGGGCACCTCGTGGAAGCAGGCGTCACCACAGCGGAAACGGCAGGTCAGGGCAGATCGTCCGCCCGAATGCGAGTCGTTCGTTCGGATGATCGGCAGCAGATTGCGCACCATTACTCCCCTTGCTTCCCCTTGTATCCAGCGTGACGGACGGTAGGAGCACGTTTGTGCGGGAGCGGAGCCATTGAATGAACGACGCGTGAACCGGGGGTATCGGTCGGGGAGTTGAGGTCTGGCCGCAGTCCGGCCGGGTCCGACCCTTGACGTGGACGCCGTCGGGCCTCCCAGGACCGCTAACCTTACGTGTCCGTCCTGGCCAGGGATTGACGGGCATCAACTCACGCGAAGGGTTGCGCTAATGGGCATTCTCACTCTCCTGCGGAACGCGTTCGGCCGTTCCCGAAAGGGCCGCAGCCCCGAGGCAGAGAGTGTCTCCACGCAGCCGGAATCAACGCCGCCGGCCGCCCCGACACCGACTTCCTCTACACCGGCCCCCACGACGCCGGAGCCGTCGACGCCGACCGCCGAGCCGACGGCCACGACGCCGGACGCTCCCGCCCCCACCCCGCAGGTGCCCGAACCCCGCTCGGAGCACGAACTGGTGTCGGCGGCCTTCGACAAGGTGACGGTCCCCCACCAGACGGGTCCCATTTCAGCCGCCGACCAGAACGGCACAGAGCCCCACCTTCCGGACGCCCGAGTGGAGTCCGACCCGACGGCACACCCGACCGCCGAGCCCGAGGCGGAGGCCACCTCCACGCCGGAGGCGTCGGAGAACGACGAGCCGGCCGCCCCGCCGACGGCAGAAGCGGAACCGACCGCCACCCCGGAGCCCGCCGAGTCCGCTGTCGTGGCGGAGGCCGAGGCGGAGCCGACCGTGACGCCGGACCCGCAGCCTCAGGACGAGGCCGTGGCGGAGCCGGTCGCCGCCTCAGCCGACGCCGCGCAGGCCGACGCGCCCGCCGCCCCGGCCCCCGAGACCGCAGCCGACGCCGAGCCGGAGCCGCAGGCCGAGGCCGCAGCGGAAGCGGAGCCCGAGGTCGACCCGGCCCCGCAGCCGGAGGCCGAGGCCGTGTCGGAGCCGGTCCCCGCCGCGCAGGCGCCCGCCGCCCCGGAGGCCGCAACCGACGCCGAGCCGCAGGCCGAGGCCGAGCCGGCCCCGCAGCCGGAGGCCGAGGCCGAGGT
>NZ_JBIVHU010000004.1:98000-344284 GCF_044749345.1 Streptomyces sp. NPDC089424 | reverse complement strand
GAGGTCGTGTCGGAGCCGGTCGCCGAGGAGCCCACCCCGGTCCCCGCCGCGCAGGCGCCCGCCGCCCCGGAGGCCGCAACCGACGACGAGCCGCAGGCCGAGGCCGAGCCGGCCCCGCAGCCGGAGGCCGAGGCCGAGGTCGTGTCGGAGCCGGTCGCCGAGGAGCCCACCCCGGTCCCCGCCGCGCAGGCGCCCGCCGCCCCGGAGGCCGCAACCGACGACGAGCCGCAGGACGAGGCCGAGCCGGCCCCGCAGCCGAAGGCCGAGGCCGAGGTCGTGTCGGAGCCGGTCGCCGAGGAGCCCACCCCGGTCCCCGCCGCGCAGGCGCCCGCCGCCCCGGAGGCCGCAGCCGACGACGAGCCGCAGGACGAGGCGGAGCCGGCCCCGCAGCCGGAGGCCGAGGCCGAGGTCGTGTCGGAGCCGGTCGGCGAGGAGGCCGCCTCAGCCGACGCCGTGCAGGCGCCCCCCACGGCAGCCGCAGGCGACGCGCACGACACCCCCGTACCGCCCACCCTCCGCACGGCCTACTCCGCGGCCGCCGCCACCCTCACCGCGCACGGCCTCACCACCGCCGCCCCCACCAAGATCTACCTCGTCCTCGACCGCTCGGCTTCCATGCGCCCGTACTACAAGGACGGCTCCGCCCAGGCCCTCGCGGAGCAGACCCTGGCGCTCGCCGCCCATCTGGACCCCGAGGCCACGGTCCACGTCACCTTCTTCTCCACCGAGCTCGACGGCACCGGCGAGCTGACCCTCGCCGACCACGAGAACAAGATCGACGAGCTGCACGCCGCCTTCGGCCGCATGGGCCGTACCAGCTACCACGTCGCCGTGGAGGACGTCCTCGCCCACCACGACAAGGCGGCCGCCCCCGGCACCCCGGCCCTGGTGATCTTCCAGACCGACGGCGCCCCCGACGCCAAGACCCCCGCCACCCAGGCCCTGACGGACGCCGCGAAGACCCACCCGCACCTCCACTTCGCCTTCGTCGCCTTCGGTGAGCACGACAACAAGGCCTTCGACTACCTGCGCAAACTGAAGACCGGCAACACGTCCTTCTTCCACGCGGGCCCGACCCCGAAGGAACTCACGGACTCCGAGTTCTACGAGGGCGTCCTCGCGGACTGGCGCCCGTAGCCCCCGCACCACCCGGCCGCCCGCCTCCCACCCCTCAAAACGGGAGGCGGGCGGCCCACCCATGTCGGCTACGATTTCAAGGTTCGCAAGGAAACGACCGACCTGGGAGCAGCCGCGATGGCTCGACACCTCATCACCAGCGCCCTTCCGTACATCAACGGGATCAAGCACCTGGGCAACATGGTGGGGTCCATGCTCCCGGCGGACGTGTACGCCCGCTACCTGCGCCAGCGCGGCCACGACGTCCTCTACATCTGCGCCACCGACGAGCACGGCACCCCCGCCGAGCTCGCCGCCAAGGAGCAGGGCCTCCCGGTCGACGAGTTCTGCGCCCAGGCGCACGACGCCCAGAAGGCGGTCTACGACGGCTTCGCGCTCGCGTTCGACTACTTCGGCCGCAGCTCCTCCCCGCAGAACGTCGAGATCACCCAGCACTTCGCGCGCAAGCTCAACGAGAACGGCTTCATCGAGGAGCGCGCGATCCGCCAGGTGTACAGCCCCACCGACGGCCGCTTCCTCCCGGACCGCTACGTGGAGGGCACCTGCCCCCACTGCGGCTACGACAAGGCCCGCGGCGACCAGTGCGAGAACTGCACCCGGGTCCTGGACCCGACCGACCTGATCAACCCCCGCTCGGCGATCTCCGGCTCCACGGACCTGGAGGTCCGCGAGACCAAGCACCTCTTCCTCCTCCAGTCCAAGCTCCAGCACGAGGTCGAGGAGTGGGTCTCCCGCCACGAGGACGACTGGCCCCAGCTGGCCTCCTCCATCGCCCGCAAGTGGCTGAACGAGGGTCTGCACGACCGCGCCATCACCCGTGACCTGGACTGGGGCGTCCCGGTCCCCGCCGACACCTGGCCGGAGCTCGCGGCCGAGGGCAAGGTCTTCTACGTCTGGTTCGACGCCCCGATCGAGTACATCGGCGCGACGAAGGAGTGGTCCGACAAGGACCCGGAGAACCGCGACTGGAAGTCCTGGTGGTACGAGGCGGACGACACCGTCCGCTACACCGAGTTCATGGCGAAGGACAACGTCCCCTTCCACACCGTGATGTTCCCGGCCACCGAGCTGGGCGTGCGCGAGCCGTGGAAGAAGGTCGACTTCGTGAAGGCCTTCAACTGGCTGACGTACTACGGCGGCAAGTTCTCCACGAGCCAGAAGCGCGGCGTCTTCACCGACCACGCGCTGGAGATCCTCCCCGCCGACTACTGGCGCTACTTCCTGATCGCCAACGCCCCCGAGTCCGACGACTCGTCGTTCACCTGGGAGCACTTCACGGCGACGGTGAACAAGGACCTCGCCGACACCCTCGGCAACTTCGTCAACCGTGTCCTGTCCTTCTCCAAGAAGCGCTTCGGCGAGGAGGTCCCGGCCGGCGGCGAGCCCGGTCCGGCGGAGGCGGCGCTGGGTGAGGAGATCGCCCGTCTGCTCACCGAGTACGAGCAGCAGATGGAGGCCCTCCAGTTCCGCAAGGCGGCGGCCGCGCTGCGCGCCCTGTGGTCGGCCGGCAACTCCTACCTGGAGGAGAAGGCCCCCTGGCTGGAGATCAAGACGGACAAGGACGGCGCCGCCCTCACGCTGCGCACCGCGATGAACCTCATCCACCTCTACTCGGTGGTCTCGGAGCCCTTCATCCCGGCGACCTCGGCGGCGATGCGCCAGGCGTTCTCGCTCACCGGTGACGACGCCGGCTGGGTCTCGGCGGACGAGGCGAAGTCGCTGACCTCCGTCCCGGCCGGCACCCCGTTCACGGTCCCGCCGGTCCTGTTCGCCAAGCTGACCGACGACGACCTGGCCGCGTACAAGGAGCGCTTCGGCGGGGAAACAGCCGCGTAACAGCCCTTCTCGGACCCCTCACTCCACCGGTATACCTGGCCAGGATCCCGTGATCGGCCAGGTCACGGGGCACACGAGTGGGGGGTCTCGTCATGGCTCTGTTCGGCAACGCGCACAGCATCGATCCGGGGACGGCCGCGCAGGACTACGCGCGCCTGCTGGGCCAGGGGGAGCAGGTGCACGCCGCGTACCTGCTGATCCGCGACACCATGCTGTTCACCGACCGCCGCCTCATCATGGTCGACAAGCAGGGCATCACCGGCAAGAAGGTGGAGTACCACTCCATCCCGTACCGCAGCATCACGCACTTCGCCGTCGAGACCGCGGGCACCTTCGACCTCGACGCCGAACTGAAGATCTGGCTCTCCGGCTCCCAGATGCCGATCCAGAAGACCTTCACCAAGGGCGTCGACATCTACGAGGTCCAGGCCATCCTCACCCAGTTCGTGGCCCGCTGAGCGGGCAGGTCTCAGCCCCGGAGTCAGCTCTTCGCCGCGTACGCCACGAAGTCCGTCCACGCCTCTGGCGCCAGCGCAAGGCGTGGACCGGCGTCGCGGTACTTGGAGTCGCGGACGTGGACGGCGGCGGGGGTGGGGGCGACCTCGACGCAGGAGTCGCCCTCGTTGCCGTCGCTGTAGCTGCTCTTGAACCAAGCCAGTTCGGAGGCGTCCTCGGCGAGGGCGTTGCGGATCATGTTTCTCCCAGCAGTTGCTCAATGAAGGTCAGCGACTCCCTCGGCGGGAGAGCTTGAGCCCGGATGGTGCCATATCGCAGCTCAAGGACATGCACCTGCCGCAAGTCGGAGACTGGTCGGCCGTTGAACGCGCCGTCGGATCGCGCCGTCGCCGTACCGTCCTCGAACTTCAGCACTTCGATCCGGCCGTCCAGGCCCGGGTGGTACTCGATGAGCGTCGGCATCACCTGAAGCGCAACATTGCGCAACCGACCCACCTCCAGCAGATGTTCGAGTTGCCGTCGCCAGACCATTGTGCCTCCGAGTGGCCGACGCAGCAGCGCCTCTTCCAGCACAAACCCGAGCGCAGGTGCCGGGTCCCGTTCGAAGATGGACTGCCGAGCCACACGAGCAGCCACCAGCCGCTCCACCTCCGCCTGCGAGTAAGGAGGCTGCCGCGACTCGAAGGCGGCACGAGCATGGTCCGGCGTCTGCAGCAGCCCATGGACGCTGTTGCAGACGTAGACCCCGATCTCGACTGCCTTCGCCTCCATGTCGGCCAAGTCCCGCACCTTCTTCGGGTACCGGACCTTCTTCACGTCCTCCCAAGACGCCGAGACAAGCCCCTCCGCCCTCAACACCGTGTCGGCCTTGTCCAGATACTCCTGTCGAGGAATCCGCTTCCCGCCCTCGATCTTGTAGACGAGGTCCTCCCCGTACCCGACCGCCCTGGCGAACTCGGGAACCCGCATCCCGGCCGCCTCCCTCCGCAGCCTCAACTGCCGGCCCACGGTCGCGATGACCGCCACACCCCAGTCGTCGTCCGGATCCACCTCCCAACCCGGCTCATCTGCTTCGCGACTGAGCCGTCCCGTCTCCACGCCCACCACCGACATCCCGCACCCCTCCGTCGTACGACCGTGCCGCAACGCCCCTACCCGCACGCACCCTCTGGACAGCCTGGACACGGCTGGACAAGCACTGGACAGTCGCTCTACGTACCGGCGTCATCACTCCTCACGGTAGGCGCATCCGGCCACGCTGAGTGACGTGAATCAAAAACTCGCCGAGCCCCCGGAGCGCCCCGCCCAGCCCGCCCGCGCCGTCCGCAACTTCAGCGTCCTGCTGTCCCCCACCCCACGCGGCGCCCGCCTCGCACGCCTGCTTGCCACCGAGCAACTCCGCACATGGGGGCTCCCATTGGACCCGGCGTCGCTCATCGTGGCCGAACTGGCGACCAACGCGGCGACCCATGGCCGCGTCCCCGGCCGAAGCTTCCGGCTCCTGCTCTACGTGGTCGGCGGCACCCTCCGTATCGAGGTCACCGACACGCGCGGTGACCAACTACCGCGCCCCCGGCCAACCACTCTCGACAGTGAGACCGGCCGCGGCATGACCCTGGTAGCCGCCCTCGCGAACCGCTGGGGAGTGACCCAAGGCCCGTCCCCACGCAAGACCGTCTGGGCCGAACTCGAACTCGTCGCCCCAGCGCACCCAGCACCGGAGCCTGACGCCCCATGCCCCGGTCCGGCCTGCGCTCCCTATGAACCACCCACCGGGGAGAAAGCACCCCGCCAAGCCCCACCCCTCCCTCCCGCCGGGCAAACTCACTCCCGCGAGTGAATATGCCCAACTCGGCTGGATTCGGGACCGGTTGCCTGCCTTAGGCTCACCGCAGCACGACACACACCACAGACATGCGACGGCCCTCGCCGGGACTGGCATCCCAGTGCGAGGGCCTGACCACCGAGGAAGATAGAGGCTTCCCGATGGACACCGAAAACACTAGCGCGCTCTCGCCCGCCCAGTCCTGTATCCCGGGCAAAAACCACCCCCACGCGCAGCCAGAATCCGGCGTCGCCCACGACAACGCCCGCCACACCGAGAGCTTCACGGTGATCGGCAACCACCTCGTCCAGCACCAAGAGCTCTCCCTGCTCGCCATCGGCCTGGCGTGCTACATCCAGTCGGTGCGGCAAGGCACCGCCGTCGACATCAAGACCCTCGCCGCCCGCTTCCCCGAGGGCCCCACCCGTATCGCCGCCGCCCTCCGCGAGCTCGAAGCCCACGGCTACCTCCGCCGCACCCGCGAACGCACTGCCACCGGCCGGATCGTCACCCGCACGGTCTCCTGCAACAAGCCAGGCCACCGGACCAGCCCCACCGAAACCTCCAGCGCGTCCGCCCGCCGCCCTGCTCCGGACAAGCCACCTCCCCGCACGAAGCGCCTCCCCGCCGTGCCGCAGCCCTCATACACCTCCCCCGCCCTCCTCCGGACGGCAGTCGACGTCCTCGCCGGCCTCCGCCGCCACGACCCCCGCCTCCTCCTCTCCGCCACCGACGCCGAACACCTCGCCCCCGGCGTCGCCGCCTGGCTGGAACGCGACCTCACCCCCACCGCCGTACGCCGCACCCTGACCGAGAACCTCCCGGCGGAACCCCTGATCCGCCCGGCCGCCTTCCTCGCCCACCGCCTGGCAGCCCAGCTCCCACCCCCACCCCCGTTCCGGCCGCCGACCCCACCCGCCCCGGAGCCCAGGCACCCCTTCCAGACCTGCGACGGCTGCGACCGCCCCTTCCGCGCCCCAGAACCCGGCCGCTGCCGCGACTGCCGCGTCCCCACTCCCGCCTGATGAGTGCGGCACTCGCCGTGGTCGCACCGGGCCGTTTGGGGGAGATGCAGGCGACGAAGGACGAGGCGTTCGCCAAGGCGGTCGAGTGGCAGTCGCTGAGCCCGGTGCAGAGCTGGTGCGCGAGTGACCTGGAAATGGGAATACGCCTTTGGCGCGGAAGAAGCCGCGCGCACCGCCCCTGCCGGCTTCCTCACTGAAGTCAGCAGGAAGGCAGACGAACTGGTGAGGGCAGCCGAAGCGCTCCATGTCCACGGCCGGGCGCACGCGAGCGCGTACCCGAGGGGCGGCGACAGGCCGGGGTGCGAAGGGCCTGGAACGGGACGCGCAGCACCTGGAACAAGGGCTGAATGAGAGTCCCGCGAACGAACGTGGCCCGGAACCGAGTCCGGTTCCGGGCCAACGTGGCGTGCGTGCCTACTTCGGCTGCGGCCTCCGCACCGTCAGGTGCAGCTCCTTCAGCCGGGCCTCCTCCAGCTCCGTGGGGGCGCCCATCATCAGGTCCTGGGCGTTGCCGTTGAGCGGGAACGAGATGGTCTCGCGGATGTTGGGCTCGTCCGCGAGGAGCATGACGATGCGGTCCACGCCGGGGGCGATGCCGCCGTGCGGCGGGGCGCCGAAGCGGAACGCGCGCAGCATGCCGGCGAACTTCTCCTCGACGGTCTCCCGGTCGTACCCGGCGATCTCGAAGGCCTTGAGCATGATCTCCGGCTCGTGGTTCCGGATCGCGCCGGAGGACAGCTCGACGCCGTTGCAGACGATGTCGTACTGCCAGCCCAGGATGTCCAGCGGGTCCTGGGTCTGCAGGGCCTCGAGGCCGCCCTGCGGCATGGAGAACGGGTTGTGCGAGAAGTCGATCGCGCCGGTCTCCTCGTCCTTCTCGTACATCGGGAAGTCGACGATCCAGCAGAAGCGGAAGACGCCCTCCTCGAAGTGGCCGGCCCGCTTGGCGGCCTCGACGCGCACCGCGCCCATGATCTTCGAGACCTCGTCGAACTCGCCCGCGCCGAAGAACACCGCGTGACCGGCGGACAGCGAGAGCCGCTTGGTCAGCTCGGCGACATCGTCCTCGGTGAGGAACTTCGCGATCGGCCCGGACAGCGTGCCGTCCTCGGCGACCCGCACCCACGCGAGGCCCTTGGCGCCCAGCGTGACGGCGTAGTCGCCGAGCTGGTCGAAGAACTTCCGGGGCTGCGCGGAGACGTCCGGCACGGGCAGCGCCCGCACGTGCTTGCCGGCGAAGGCCTTGAACTCGGAGCCCTCGAAGACGTCGGTGATGTCCACCAGCTCCAGCTGGGCGCGCAGGTCCGGCTTGTCGGAGCCGTACTTCAGCATCGCCTCGCGGAACGGGATCCGCGGGAACGGGGACGTGACATGGCGCCCGCCGCCGAACTCCTCGAACAGCTCGGTCATCAGCTTCTCGACCGGCTGGAAGACGTCCTCCTGCTCGACGAAGGACATCTCGACGTCGAGCTGGTAGAACTCGCCCGGCGAGCGGTCCGCCCGCGCGT
Organism: Streptomyces sp. NPDC089424; assembly: GCF_044749345.1. NCBI lineage: Bacteria > Bacillati > Actinomycetota > Actinomycetes > Kitasatosporales > Streptomycetaceae > Streptomyces > Streptomyces sp. NPDC089424. The sequence goes on along the minus strand of NZ_JBIVHU010000004.1, from coordinate 336,497 downwards.
CCTCGTCGCGGAAGCAGGGCGCGATCTGGAAGTAGCGGTCGAAGCCGGAGATCATCAGCAGCTGCTTGAACTGCTGCGGCGCCTGCGGGAGGGCGTAGAACTTGCCCGGGTTCAGGCGGGAGGGGACGACGAAGTCGCGGGCGCCCTCGGGGGAGGTCGCCGACAGGATCGGGGTGGCCATCTCGTTGAAGCCGAGGGCGACCATCTTCGAGCGGATCGCGGCGATCACCGAGGAGCGCAGCATGATGTTGCGGTGCATCCGCTCGCGGCGCAGGTCCAGGAAGCGGTACTCCAGGCGCCGCTCCTCGTTGACCCCGTCCTCGGCGTTGATCGTGAAGGGCAGCGGGGCGGCCGCGCCCAGCACCTCGACGTCGCCGACCTCGATCTCGATCTCGCCGGTGGGCAGCTCGGGGTTGATGTTCTCGGCGCCCCGCGAGACGACCTGGCCGTCGACCCGGACGACGGTCTCCTTGGAGAGCTTGTCCAGCGCCTCGTAGGCGGCGGTGTTCGGCCGGGCGACCAGCTGGGTGATGCCGTAGTGATCGCGCAGATCGATGAAGAGGATGCCGCCCAGGTCGCGCCGATTGTGCAGCCAGCCACTCAGCCGGACGTCGGTGCCGACGTCAGAGGCGCGGAGCTCGCCGCAGGTGTGGGACCTGTACCGATGCATCGTCGTTCATCCAGCCTTCGCAGATCGGGGGTGTTTCACGTGAAACACCCCCAGGGTACCGGCCGTCCGGGACGGCCTCTCCATGATTACGGGGGAGGGCTTCGGTGGCAGCGTCCGATCACCTCTCCCTAGAGTGGGGCAATGCGCACTGGTGAGCCCCTGCCCGCCGTGGGGCAGGTTCTCGCCGCCCTCGCGACCGGCCTGTGGCAATGGGACACGGCCACGAAACTGGTCACGGTGGACGCCGAGGCCGCTCGGCTGCTCGGTCTGCCCGCCGAGCGGACGACGCTCACCGAGGCCCAGACCAGGGCCCGGCTGCACCCCGTGGACTGGAACGAGATCATCAGCGTCGTCGGCCTCGCCGCCGCCGAGGGCACGCTCGCCGAGGTCCGGGTCCGGATCATGAACGAGCGGGGCCGGATCATCCGCACCGTCCGCAGCCGGTCCAAGCCGAGCTACGACCGCGAGCGCCGGGCCTTCCAGCTGATCGGCACGCTCCAGGAGGTCACCGACCCCTCTCCGGGCACCCCGGCCGGCCGCCGCGCGGTCACCGGCGACTGGCGGCGCTCCCGTGAGGCGTTCCTGCTGGACGCGGGCCGGGCGCTGGCCGAGGCGCGCTCCACGGCCGAGGTGCTGCGGGTGGCGGCCGGACTGTCGATGCCGGGCTTCTCCCCGGACGGCCTCGCCGTCTTCGGCGTGGAGGGCGACCGGCTGACGATCATCGGCCACCACGGGCACCAGCCCGGCGACGAGGACCCCTTCTCGCAGATGTCCCTGGTGACGGACTACCCGGCGGCGGAGGTCGCGCGGACCGGCCGGGCCGTCTATCTGTCCTCACCCGAGCAGTACAAGGCGCGTTATCCGCTCACCTGGCACCTCGCCGCGCAGTTCGGACGCCAGTCCTGGGCCTTCCTTCCGCTGACCGTCGCCGGGCGCACCATGGGCGCCTGGATGGCGGCCTTCGCCTATCCGGTCACGTTCACCCCGGACGAGCGGTCCGTGCTGACCACGGTCGCCCGGATGCTGGCGCAGGCGCTCGCCCGGGCCGGGACCGCCGAGTCCGAGCGCGAGCTGACCGACGGCCTTCAGCGCTCCATGCTGCCCACGCTGGGCCTGGAAATCCCCGGCATGAGCGTCGCCGCCCGGTACATACCCACCGGCGGCGGCCTCCAGGTCGGCGGCGACTGGTACGACATGATCCCGCTGCCGGGGGGCACCTCCCGGACACCGTCCGGGGGAGGTCGGTTCGCCCTCGTCATCGGTGACGTACAGGGGCACGACGTGCGGGCCGCGGGCCTGATGGGCCAGTTGCGGATAGCCCTGCGGGCCTACGCGGCCGAGGGCCACCGCCCGGATGCCGTGCTGTCCCGCGCCTCCCGCTTCCTGCACGGCATCGCCACCACCGAAGAGGACCCCGCCGACCTGCGTTTCGCGACCTGTCTCTACGTCGAGGTCGACCCCGAGACCGGGGTGCTGGAGATCGCCCGCGCCGGGCATCCGGAGCCGGCGATCCGGATGACGGACGGCACGGTCCTGAGGAGCCCGACGGCCGGCGGGCTGCCGCTCGGCATCGACCCGGACGCCGACTACCCCACCACCCAGCTGGTCCTCGAACCCGGCGAGACCATGCTGATCTGCACCGACGGCCTGATCGAGACCGGCGGGCACGACCTGGAGACCGGGTGGGCGCGCATCCGCGCCATCCTGGAGGAGCACAAGGGAGACCTGGAGGAACTGGCCGAGTCCCTGGTGCAGGCCGTGCACGGGCCGTCCTCCCACCACACCACCGGCCCCCTGGCCGACCGGCGCGAGGACGACATCGCCGTCCTGCTGCTGTGCCGGGACGGCGAGGACTGCGGCTGCGGCGACACGGTGGTCGCGCAGCCGCGTCGCCGGCGCACCATGCTGACGGTCGCCCAGGCGGAGCCCGAGCGGGTCGCGGTGGCCCGGCAGCAGCTGCGCGAGCTGCTGCACGACTGGAGCTCCTCCGACCAGGTCGACTCGGCGGTGCTGCTGCTGTCGGAGATGCTGACCAACGTCCTCGTCCACACCGACACCGACGCGCTGCTGGTCGTCGAGGTCGCCGGGGAGCCGGGCGAGCGGCGGATACGGGTGGAGGTCACCGACGCCGGTGACGACCTGCCGCACATGCGCCGGCCCGGCGAGCTCGCCTCGTCGGGCCGGGGCCTGATGCTGATCGAACTCCTCGCGCACTCGTGGGGGGTCGACCCACGGGGCCAGGGCAAGAGCATCTGGTTCGAGCTCCACGAGTCCGACGACACCGCGTCCCTCTGATTCCGTGCTTCCGGGCGGTCACTTATCCCCGGGGCCGCTACGGCTGCGGCCCCGCCGCCTTCGGCGGTGTCCCGTGCCGGTCCCGCAGCTCGTGGACGACACCGAAGGCGGCCGCGGCGAGCGGCACCGACAGCAGGATGCCGAGGATCCCGGCGACCGACGCACCGGCGGTGATCGCGATCATCACCACCGCCGGATGCATGTGCACCGTCCGGCTCTGCACCAGCGGCTGGAGCACATGGCCCTCCAGCACCTGCACGGCGAGCACCACTCCGAGCGCCCACAGCGCGATCACGAACCCCCGGTCGGCGAGCGCCACCAGTACGGCCACGGCGCCGGAGAGGAAGGCGCCGAGGTAGGGGATGTACGCGGCGACGAAGACCAGCGCGCCCAGCCCGACCGCGCCGGGCACGCCGAGGATCAGCAGGCCGATCGTGATGCACACGGCGTCGATGAAGGCGATGAAGGTGGTGCCCCGCATGAACCCCTCGACCGCGCGGAAGGCACGCCGGGCGATGGCCTCCACGGTGTCGGCGGCCCCGCTGGGCGAGAGGGCGCGCAGTCCGCCCGCGGCCCGGTGGGAGTCGCGCAGGAAGAAGAAGACGAGCAGCAGCGACAGCACGGCCAGGGCGATGGTCTCGCCGACCACGCTGATGCCGCTGATCACCCCGGAGGCGGCCGTCCCGCCGAACTTGCCCAGCAGCTCGCGGGAGTTGGCGGCGAGGTCGTCCAGCGAGGTGCCGGCCGCCCCGAAGTACCGGGCGATGTCCTGGGCCGCCTGCCGCAGCGAGGCGATGATCTGGTCGCCGGAGTCGATGAGCGCGGCGACCACGATGTACACCGCTCCGCCCACCACCGCCACCACGGCGACGCAGGTGAGCGCGGCGGCGGCGGACCGGTTGACGCCGACGCCCACGAGCCGCCGGTACAGCGGCCCCAGCAGGGCGGTGCCGAGCAGCGCGAGGAGCACCGGCACGACGGCGGTGCGCAGCGCGCCGCAGAGCAGGATCCCGACCCAGCCGACGCCGGCGGCCAGCAGCACGACGGCGCACCAGGCGGCGAACCGCCGTACGGGAACGGGAAGCAGATGCACGCCTCCCACCCGATCACGCGGCGGCCGGGCTGTCCTGTGCGGACGGCCCGGCCGGGTGACGACGCGTCAGGACATCAGTCCCGCGGGCCGCTCTCCGTCATCCCGTGCACCGCCGGGACGGTGCCCAGGCGGCCCTTCTGGAAGTCCTCGAAGGCCTGCATCAGCTCGTCCTTGGTGTTCATCACGAACGGGCCGTAGTGGGCCATGGGCTCCCGGATCGGCTGCCCGCCGAGCAGGACGACCTCCAGGTCGGGCGTGTTCGAGTCCTGCTTCTCGTCCGCGCGGACGGTCAGCGAACCGCCGGCGCCGAAGACCGCGGTCTGGCCCAGGTGGATCGGACGGCGCTCGGCACCGACCGAGCCCCGTCCGGCCAGCACGTAGGCCAGTCCGTTGAAGTCCTCGCGCCACGGCAGCGTCACCTCGGCACCCGGCGCCACCGTCGCGTGGATCATGGAGATCGGGGTGTGCGTGATACCGGGTCCCGCGTGTCCGTCCAGCTCACCGGCGATGACCCGCAGCAGCGCGCCGCCGTCGGGGGTGGTGAGCAGCTGCACGTTGCCGCCGCGGATGTCCTGGTAGCGCGGGGCCATCATCTTGTCCTTGGCCGGCAGGTTCACCCACAGCTGGAGGCCGTGGAAGAGACCGCCGGACATCACCAAGTGCTCCGGCGGGGCCTCGATGTGCAGCAGGCCGGAACCGGCGGTCATCCACTGGGTGTCGCCGTTGGTGATGGTGCCGCCGCCGCCGTTGGAGTCATGGTGGTCGAAGATCCCGTCGATGATGTAGGTGACGGTCTCGAAGCCGCGGTGCGGGTGCCAGGGAGTGCCCTTCGGCTCTCCGGGCGCGTAGTCCACCTCGCCCATCTGGTCCATCATGATGAACGGGTCGAGGTGGCGGTAGTTGATCCCCGCGAACGCCCGGCGCACCGGGAAGCCCTCGCCCTCGAAGCCGCTGGGCGCGGTCGTGACGGTGATCACGGGACGCGCGACGGCATCCGCGGGCGCGGTCACACGGGGCAGCGTCAGCGGGTTCTCGACGGTCACTGCGGGCATGTCGGTACCTCCTTGGGCGACGTGCGGTTCACTTTAGTTGAGCGTTGAACTTTCTGCCACCCCACAACGACGACGGCCCGGGGGACATTCCCTCCGGGCCGTCGTCGTCGCGCGGGTGCGCCGGATCCTCGGTTCACTTCCCTCAGTTGCTGAAGTACAAGTACTTCCACGACCCGTACGTCGTGGAGTTCACCGAGTCGCCGGACGAGCCGTTGACGTAGACCGAGCGCATCCGGGCCCGGATCCCGGCCTCACCGGGGGCCTCCAGGGTCACGGCCGACTTGCCGGCCAGACCGAGCGGGAAGTACATCGAATCCGCGGAGTACCAGGTGCCCTGGTAGTAGACCTGGAGGTCGAACCGCTGCTGACGGCCCGGGTAGTAGGTCATCGTCGTGGTGAGCAGCGGGTCGGTGTTCTTGTGGAACCAGTAGTACGACGTCGAGCCGATCTTGGCCGTCTTGTAGTGCTTGGAGACGGCGGTGGAGATCTTGACCCGGGCCAGCGCCGTGGACTTCACGGTCTTCGGGTTGTAGCGCGCGTCGCCCCGGAAGACCGCGGTGACGTTGGTGTCACGGGTCATGTCGACCCAGGCGGCGATGTTGCCCTGGGAGTCGACCTTGCCGACCTTGATCCGCTTGTTCGGCTTGTCGCCGCCGAACGGGTCGGCCCAGATCTCCACCGAGCGGTTCTTGTACGTCGTGCCGAGGTGCGCCACGAAGCGGACGTCGGAGCCGTAGTCGTAGAGCTTGCCGTTGTTGTTCAGGCTCAGCGAGGTCGAGGCACGCGAGACCACGACGCTGTCCGACGCGCCGGCCGCCGTGTGGGCGGCGTCACCGGCGTAGGACACCTTGTACGTGACCTTGGCACCGGCCGGCGGGATGTCCGAGAAGGAGTACGCGCCGTTCGACTGCACGGTGACCGACGGCAGCGCCTTGCCGTTCGGGCTCTCCATGTCGGTGCGGGTGACCGACAGCTTCGCCCCGGCGGGCAGCGCGACGCTCGCCGTGATCTTCCCGGTGACCGTGAGCTTCTTGGCCCGGGGCGCGGTGGCGGGCGCGGTGACGGTGAGGGTCGGCACACTGAGCGTCGGGCCCGAGAACGCCTTGAGCGTGAAGGTGCCGTTGCCGTTCCCGCTCAGGGCGAAGACCCGCGAGGAGTCGGGCGCCCAGGCCACGTCACCGATCATGGAGGTGCCGGTGTCGAAGCGGCGTACCGGCTTGCTCTCGCCCGTCTTGTAGACGTTCACATGGCGGTCGTAGGTCTGGGCGATCAGGCCGCTCGGCGAGACGGCGGCCGCCCAGCCGGCCTCGTTCAGGCTCGGGCCGTCGGTGAAGGTGCCCTCGGCGTAGGAGAGGGTGCGCTCGCCGTTCCACAGCACCCGGGAGGTGCCGGGCACGAGGTCGACGTCGGAGAAGTAGCGCCCGCGGTCGCTCTTGGCGACCACCTGCGGAGCGGCGGCGAAGACGTCGAGGACGTTCGTCGCGCCGGGGCTGTCACCGCTGTCGCTGAAGGAGAGCAGCCCGGGTGCGGACGGGTTCGCGTCGAGGATCCCCGCGTTGTAGTACGGGGCCACCCCCTCCGGGAGCTGCCCCAGGGTCACCGCGGCGGCCGGGTCGGCGGCCACCGGGTCGACCGAGCCCAGATCGCCGTGGAAGCCGTCCACGGCCTGCGTGCGGTACGAGAACCAGAGCCGCCCGCCGGCGAACGCGACCTCCTGCGGGTCGACCTCGGCGCCGAGGTCGTAGGTGTGCCTGGTCTCCAGGGTGGCCGGGTCAAGGGCCACGATCGCGTGGCCGCCGGGCCGGGCGGCGTACAGCGTGGTGCCGTCGTCGGACAGCGCCAGGTCGCCGACGTCACCGAGACCGCCGGTCTGGTCGACCAGGGTGCCGTCGTAGTCCGTGGCCAGGATCCGGCCGTCGGCCCGGTCCGCGACGAACACCCGCTTGAGCGTGCCGTCGGCGACAAGACCGACGGGACTGACGAGAACGGCCGAGGCGGCCGAAGCCGTACCGGCCGCGGCGACGCTCAGCGCCGCCGAGCTGAACAGGACCGCGAGCGCCGTCGCGGCCGAAGTGCTGCGCATACGCACAGTGCCGAACCCCCACAAGGAATCCCGGCCGAACCGGGAGGTGAAAAGCGCCGCGCGACACCCGGGGGATCGCGGGATGACGCGATCACGCACGGGGCGCGGCTGCCGGGGGCAGCATAGGGCATGAGAACGACAATCGAACGTCTGTTTATTCGACGTCCGGCCCGCCCTCGGACGACTCAGCCGTACATCCGCCGCATGGCGAAGTCGACCATCTCCTCGACGGCCTTCGCGTCGAACACCATCCGGTGCTCCCCCTCCATGTCGAGGACGAAGCCGTAGCCGGTCGGCAGCAGGTCGATCACCTCGGAGCCGGTGATCACGAAGTACTTGGACTCCTTGCCCGCGTACCGCCGCAGCTCCTTGAGCGAGGTGAACATCGGGATCACGGGCTGCTGGGTGTTGTGCAGGGCGAGGAAGCCGGGGTTGTCACCGCGCGGGCAGTAGACCTTGGACGTCGCGAAGACCTGCTGGAAGTCCTCCGCGGCCAGCTGCCCGGTGGTGAAGGCGCGCACCGCGTCCGCGAGCGAGGGCGGCGACGGCTCGGGATACAGCGGCGGCTGCTGCCCGTAGCCCCCGGCACCGGGCATCTGCTGCTGCGACTGGGCGTACTGCTGGCCCACACCCGCGCTCTGGTCGTAGCCGTACATGCACGCAAGAGTACTGACCGACCACGAGGGCTGAGTCACAGATACCCGGATCGGGGTTGCTTCTTATTACCGACGGGTAGCATCATCGTAGCTACCAGTTGGTACATGAACTTGGGCGCGAGGATCCAGTGCCTCGCCGATCTCTCTCAACGGAGCCAGTCGCCATGGGGCACTACAAGTCGAATCTCCGCGACATCGAGTTCAACCTCTTCGAAGTACTGGGGCGCGACAAGGTGTACGGCACCGGCCCGTTCGAGGAGATGGACGTCGAGACCGCCAAGAGCGTCCTGGAGGAGCTCACCCGCCTCTCGGAGAACGAGCTGGCCGAGTCCTTCACCGAAGCCGACCGCAACCCGCCCGTCTTCGACCCCGAGACCAGCACCGCGCCCGTCCCGGCGTCCTTCAAGAAGAGCTACCAGGCCTTCATGGACTCCGAGTACTGGCGGCTCGGCCTGCCCGAGGAGATCGGCGGCACCACCTCGCCCCGCTCCCTGATCTGGGCCTACGCCGAGCTGATCCTGGGCGCCAACCCCGCCGTCTGGATGTACTCCTCCGGCCCCGCCTTCGCCGGCATCCTCTTCGAGGAGGGCAACGAGGTCCAGAAGCACATCGCCTCGGTCGCCGTCGAGAAGCAGTGGGGCTCCACCATGGTCCTCACCGAGCCCGACGCCGGCTCCGACGTGGGCGCCGGCCGCACCAAGGCGGTCCAGCAGGAGGACGGCTCCTGGCACATCGAGGGCGTGAAGCGCTTCATCACCTCCGGCGAGCACGACATGTCGGAGAACATCCTCCACTACGTCCTCGCCCGCCCCGAGGGCGCCGGACCCGGCACCAAGGGCCTGTCCCTCTTCCTCGTCCCGAAGTACCTCTTCGACTTCGAGACCGGCGAGCTGGGCGCGCGCAACGGCGTCTACGCCACCAACGTCGAGCACAAGATGGGCCTGAAGGCCTCCAACACGTGCGAGATGACCTTCGGCGACAAGCACCCCGCCAAGGGCTGGCTGATCGGCGACAAGCACGACGGCATCCGCCAGATGTTCCGGATCATCGAGTTCGCGCGCATGATGGTCGGCACGAAGGCGATCTCCACGCTGTCCACCGGCTACCTCAACGCGCTGGAGTACGCCAAGGAACGCGTCCAGGGACCCGACCTGGCGAACTTCATGGACAAGACCGCGCCGAAGGTCACCGTCACCCACCACCCCGACGTGCGCCGCTCGCTGATGACGCAGAAGGCGTACGCGGAGGGCATGCGCGCCCTCGTCATGTACACCGCCTCCGTCCAGGACGCCATCCAGGTCAAGGAGGCGACCGGCGAGGACGCCGCCACCGAGCACGCCCTGAACGACCTGCTCCTGCCGATCGTCAAGGGCTACGGCTCCGAGAAGGCCTACGAGCAGCTCGCCCAGTCGCTGCAGACCTTCGGCGGCTCCGGCTTCCTGCAGGAGTACCCGATCGAGCAGTACATCCGGGACGCCAAGATCGACACCCTCTACGAGGGCACCACCGCGATCCAGGGCCAGGACTACTTCTTCCGGAAGATCGTCCGCAACCAGGGCGCGGCGCTGAACTCCCTCGCCGAGGACATCAAGAAGTTCCTGGCCCTCGGCACCGGCGGCGAGAACCTCGCGGGCGCCCGCGAGCACCTCGCCAAGGCCGCCGTCGAGCTGGAGGCGATCGTCGGCCTCATGCTGACCGACCTCGCCGCCACCGAGCAGGACGTCAAGAACATCTACAAGGTGGGTCTCAACACCACCCGCCTGCTGATGGCCTCCGGAGACGTGATCGTCGGCTACCTGCTGCTGAAGGGCGCCGCGATCGCCGCCGAGAAGCTGGAGGCGTCCTCCGCCAAGGCCTTGTCCTCCAAGGACGTGGCGTTCTACACCGGCAAGATCGCGGCGGCGAAGTTCTTCGCGGCCAACGTGCTGCCCGGCGTGACGCTGGCCCGCAAGGTCGCCCAGGACGTCGACCTGGACCTGATGGAGCTCGACGAAGCGGCCTTCTGACCGCTTCCCGCCGTCGGCGCCGCGATTTCCACACCGTCCTTACCAGGGCCCGCTCCCAGCAAGGGGGAGCGGGCCCTGGTACGTCGTTAAGGTGAACCCATGAGCGCACCCTCCCGCTTCGACCGCGGCCACACCGACGACCTCATGTCCTTCCTGGCGGCGAGTCCCTCGCCGTACCACGCCGTGGCGAACGCCGCCGAGCGGCTGGAGAAGGCGGGCTTCCGTCAGGTCGCGGAGACGGACGCCTGGGACGGGACGAGCGGCGGCAGGTTCGTGCTGCGCGGCGGCGCGATCGTGGCCTGGTACGTGCCGGAGGGCGCCGCACCGCACACGCCCTTCCGGATCATCGGCGCGCACACCGACTCCCCCAACCTGCGCGTCAAACCGCAGCCCGACAGCGGTGCGCACGGCTGGCGCCAGGTGGCCGTGGAGATCTACGGCGGCCCGCTGCTGAACTCCTGGCTGGACCGCGACCTCGGCCTCGCCGGCCGGCTGACGCTGCGCGACGGCACGACCCGCCTGGTGAACATCGACCGGCCGCTGCTGAGGGTGCCGCAGCTGGCGATCCACCTGGACCGCTCGGTGTCCTCGGAGGGCCTCAAGCTCGACAAGCAGCGCCACCTCCAGCCCGTCTGGGGCCTCGGCAGCGACGCGCGCGACGGCGACCTGATCGCCTTCCTGGAGGCGGAGTCGGGGATCGCCGCGGGCGAGACCACCGGCTGGGACCTGATGGTGCACTCCGTCGAGCCGCCGGCGTACCTCGGCCGTGACCAGGAACTGATGGCCGCCCCACGCCTCGACAACCTGCTCTCCGTGCACGCCGGCGTGGCCGCGCTGACCGCCGCCGCCACCAGCGGCGCTGAACTGACCTCCATCCCCGTGCTCGCCGCCTTCGACCACGAGGAGAACGGCTCCCAGTCGGACACCGGCGCCGACGGCCCGCTGCTCGGCGGCGTCCTGGAGCGCTCCGTCTTCGCCCGCGGCGGCACGTACGAGGACCGCGCACGCGCCTTCGCGGCGACCGTCTGCCTCTCCTCCGACACCGGCCACGCGGTGCACCCCAACTACGCCGAACGCCACGACCCGACGCACCACCCCCGGGTCAACGGCGGGCCCATCCTCAAGGTCAACGTCAACAACCGCTACGCCACCGACGGTTCGGGCCGCGCGGTCTGGGTCGCGGCCTGCGAGAAGGCCGGCGTGCCCTTCCAGTCCTTCGTCTCCAACAACTCCATGCCCTGCGGCACCACCATCGGCCCCATCACCGCGGCCCGGCACGGCATCCGCACCGTCGACATCGGCGTGGCGATCCTGTCGATGCACAGCGCCCGCGAACTGTGCGGCGTGGAGGACCCCTTCCTGCTGACGCGCGCGCTGGCCGCCTTCCTGGAGGGCTGAGACACCCGCCGCGGCGCGGGAGTTGACGGGGCGGTGAGGACTGCATTCCGGGGGCGCGGGTACCCGACGTCCACCGGAAGCTCCGGAATCACCGGACCGGAACAGGGAGGCAACACTCATGGGCCTCGGCGGGTGCATCATCCTCATCGCCGTGGGAGCCATCCTCACGTTCGCCACCGACTGGGACATGCAGGGTGTCAACCTCGATCTGGTCGGCGTCATCCTGATGATCGTCGGGTTGATCGGGGTCACGACGTTCAGCAGCATCGCGCGGCGCCGCCGTGTCGTGGTGCCGCCCTCGCGACCGGTCGTGGAAGAGGAACGGCACCCCCGGCGCGACGGCTACAGCGACGGGTACGGCGTCTGACGCACGGCGCCTGACGCACGGCGTCTGACGCGGGTTCCGGGGCGGCGGCGCCTCGCGCGGTCAGGCGTCCAGACCGGCCAGGACCAGCGGCAGGCGGTCCGTCCCCCGCTCGGTGAGACGGACCGGGACACCCCAGTCCTGCTGGTGGACATGGCAGGCCGGGTACTCGTTCGCGGGGTCGTCGTCGCAGGACGCGGCCATCGCGGAGACATGCAGCACGCCTTCCGCCACGGCGGGATCCAGCTCCACGGTGCGCGACAGGTCGGTCCCCGCGCCCTCGCCGTGTACCAGCAGCTCCGCAGGCGTGGCGGAGATCAGCAGACGGGTCGAGGGACCGTAGCGGGTGTCGAGCTTCTGGCCCGCGGGCGCCTCGAAGATCACGTGCAACCGGAGCCGCCCGGGGGCCACTTCGGTCGCCGCGCGCTGCGTACGGTGGGCGACCGCCTCCACCCGGACCGCCTCCTCCGGCAACCGCAGCCGGGTCAGGCGGTGCCGCGCCGACTCCACGACGACGATGTCGTCACCGGCCAGCACCGCGTCGCTCGGCTCCCGCAGGTCCGTGGCCAGGGTGGTGACCTCGCCGGTCGCGGGGTCGAAGCGGCGCAGGGCGTGGTTGTAGGTGTCGCTGACGGCCACCGAGCCGTCGGGCAGGGCCGTCACGCCCAGCGGATGCTGGAGCAGGGCCTGACCGGCCGGACCGTCGCGGTGACCGAAGTCGAACAGCCCCGTGCCGACGGCGGTGTGCACCGCGCCGTCGAGATCCACCCAGCGCAGGGCGCTGGTCTCCGAGTCCGCGAGCCACAGCCGCTCCGGCGTGGCCGCGAGGCCGGAGGGCTGGGCGAACCAGGCCTCGGCGCCGGGCCCGTCGACCAGCCCTTCGTTGGTGGTGCCCGCCGCGACGGCGACACCGCCGCCCACCGGGTCGTAGGCCCACAGCTGGTGCACTCCCGCCATGGCGATCCACACCCGGCCGCCGAAGAGCGCCACGTCCCACGGCGAGGACAGGTTCACGTCGCGCGCCGGACCCGACGTGGCGTCGCCCTGCATCCACTGCCTGCCGGTCCCGGCCAGGGTGACGACCTCGCCGGAGACGGGATCCAGGCGCCGCAGGGCGTGATTGACCGTGTCGGCGACCACGACCGAGCCGTCGTCGAGAAGGGCGAGGCCCTGCGGCTCGTTGAAGGACGCCGTCGCGGCCGGACCGTCGGCGAACCCGCGCGCGCCGGACCCGATCCGCCGCACCACGCTCTCCCCGTCCTGCGCCAGCTCCACCAGCTGATGCCGGGTCGTGTCGCTGACCAGGAACGTCCCGCCGGGCAGCAGCAGCGCCTTGCCCGGGAACCGCAGCACCGTCGGCTCCGGCTCCGGCGCCACGTACGGCCCGTCACCCCGCCGCAGGGTGCCCTTCGCGGCGTGCTCCGCCTCCAACTCCGTCACCAGCCGCTCGATCGCGTGCACATGCCCCTCACCGGCGTGCTGGGCGACGACGTACCCCTCGGGGTCGATCACCACGAGCGTCGGCCAGGCCCGCACCGCGTACTGCTTCCAGGTGCCCAGCTCGGGGTCGTCGAGCACCGGGTGCTCCACCCCGTACCGCTCCACGGCGTCCACGACCGCCGCGTGATCGGCCTCGTGCACGAACTTCGGCGAGTGCACCCCGATGACCACGAGCGTGTCCCGATGCCTGGCCTCCAGCTCCCGCAGCTCGTCGACGACGTGCAGGCAGTTGATGCAGCAGAAGGTCCAGAAGTCCAGAACCACAATGCGTCCGCGCAGGTCGGCCAGGCTGTACTGCTTCCCGCCCGTGTTCAGCCAGCCACCCTTGCCGATCAGCTCGGGGGCACGGACACGGGCACGGCGGCGGCTCGGGGCCGAAGCGGAGTCGTTCATGAATCAAGAGTGCCACTCGCCACTGACAGTCACATGACCGGCCGTCTCGCGACCCTCGGTCACCCCAGCGCGTGGCCCGTCGTCGCGTCCACGTGTGCCGGGACGTCGTCGTGGCGGTCGCCGACGGTGAGGGTGCCGGTCGGTTCGAACAGGAGGATCGCGGTGGGGACGGGGGCGTACGGCTTGTGCCCGGTGCCGCGCGGGACGGTGAAGAGGGAGCCCCGGGGCAGGACGACGGTGCGCTCGCCGGTGGATTCCCGCAGGGCGATGTGCAGTTCGCCCTCGACGACGAGGAAGAACTCGTCGGTGTGGTCGTGCACGTGCCACACGTGCTCGCCCTCGACCTTCGCGACGCGTACGTCGTAGTCGTTGACGGCGGTGACGATGCGAGGGCTCCAGCGGTCGGTGAAGGATGCGAGGGCCTCGTCCAGGGCGATGGGTTCCATGCGGTCATCGTCGGCCGTGGTGCCCGCGCCGGACGAGTGCTAGGAATTGCATATGCCGCAAGGATCCTCTCAGTCGACGGGACCGCATCGCGTCGTCCTGATCGTCGACGACAACTCCAACCCCTTCGAGATGAGCTGCGCGATCGAGGTCTTCGGGCTGCGCCGCCCCGAGCTGGGCCGGCAGCTGTACGACTTCCGGCTGTGCGCGGCCGCACCCCGCACCCGGATGCGGGACGGCTTCTTCACGCTGACGGGAGTGGCCGCACTGGAGGCCGCCGAGGAGGCGGACACGCTGATCGTGCCGAACCGGCCGGACACCGACGCCCCGCGCGCTGCGGCGGTGCTCGACGCGGTACGCCGGGCACACGCGCGGGGTGCCCGGCTGGTCGGGTTCTGCTCGGGCGCGTTCACCCTCGCCGAGGCGGGGCTGCTGGACGGACGCCGGGCGGCCTGCCACTGGATGTGGGCGGAGTCGTTCCGGGCGCGGTTCCCGCGGGTGCGTCTGGAGCCGGACGTGCTGTTCGTGGACGACGGCGACATCCTGACCGCGTCCGGCAGCGCCTCGGCGCTGGACCTGGGCCTGCACGTCGTACGGCGGGACCACGGTGCCGAGGTCGCCAACGCGGTGTCCCGGCGCCTGGTGTTCGCCGCGCACCGGGACGGGGGCCAGAAGCAGTTCGTGGAGCGGCCCGTGCCCGACGTGCCCGACGAGTCCCTGGGGCCGCTGCTGGCGTGGGCCCAGGAGCGGCTGGGCGAGCCGCTGACCGTGGCCGGTCTCGCCGCGCGCGCGGCGGTGTCCCCGGCGACCCTGCACCGGCGTTTTCGCGCGCAGCTCGGCACGACCCCGCTGGCGTGGCTGACCGGCGAGCGGGTGGCCCTGGCGTGCCGGCTGATCGAGCGGGGCGAGGAGCGGCTGGACGTGGTGGCCGCGCGCAGTGGACTGGGCACGGCGGCGAACCTGCGGGCCCGGCTGCGGCGCGAGACCGGCCTCAGCCCGTCGGCCTACCGGCGGCGTTTCGGACCGGCCGCGGGGGAACCGGTCATGGCATGAGATTCCTCGTGCGCGAACGGCTCCTCGGCTTCGGCGACGACTACTGGATCGAGGACGACAGGGGCAACAAGGCCTATCTGGTCGACGGCAAGGCGATGCGGCTGCGTGACACCTTCGAGCTGAAGGACACCCAGGGGCAGGTGCTCGCCGACATCCGGCAGAAGATGTTCGCCCTGCGGGACACCATGGTGATCGAGCGGGGCGGCGAGCCGCTGGCCCGCATCAGGCGCAAGCGGCTGTCCCTGCTGCGCAACCACTACCGGGTGAGCCTGGTCGACGGCACCGAGCTCGACGTCAGCGGCAAGATCCTCGACCGTGAGTTCGCCGTCGAGTACGACGGTGAGCTGCTCGCCGTGGTCTCCCGGCGTTTCCTGCACGTCCGGGAGACCTACGGCGTGGACGTCGTCCGGGACGACGCGGACCCTGCGCTGCTGATCGCGGTGACGGTGTGCGTGATCCATCTGGCGGACAAGGAGCGGGAGGACGACTAGGCCTCGCGCGTCCGGCGTCGAGGGCGTTCCAGCCCGAGGACCCGGTCCTTCAGGGCGGGGAACTGCTCCCGGGTCGTCGCCACCCTGCCGGGGTCGAACTCCACGGTGAGGACCTCCTGGCCGGGGCCGGCCTGCGCCAGCACCTCGCCCCAGGGGTCGACCACGATCGAGTGACCGGCCTGCGGAACTCCCGCGTGCGTCCCGGCCGTTCCACACGCGAGGACGAACGCCTGGTTCTCCACCGCCCGTGCCTGAGCCAGCAGCGTCCAGTGGGAGCGCCGGCGCTCCGGCCACCCCGCCGGGACGACCAGGGTCTCGGCCCCGGCGTCGACGAGCCCGCGGAACAGCTCGGGGAACCGGAGGTCGTAGCAGGTGGCCAGACCCAGTGTGGTCGCGCCCGGCAGACGGACCGTCACCAGGTCGTCGCCCGCGCCCATCAGCACGGCCTCGCCCTTGTCGAAGCCGAACCGATGGATCTTGCGGTAGGCCGCGACCAGATCGCCGGAGGGGGACAGGACGAGCGAGGTGTTGTAGAGCGGCCCGTCGGGGTCGCGCTCCGGGATGGAACCCGCGTGCAGCCACACGCCCGTGTCGCTCGCCGCCTTGGCCATGGCCTCGTACGTCGGCCCTTCGAGCGGCTCGGCCTCCTGGCCGAAGTCCTCGTAGGCGAAGGCCCCGGTCGTCCACAGTTCGGGCAGCACCACGAGATCGGCGCCGGCCTGCTCTCTTACCAGAGAGACCGCCCGCTGTCGACGTTCCGCGACCGATTCGCCCTCGTCTACGGCGATCTGGATCAGAGAGGCGCGCACACTACCACCGTCCTGGCATTCGAGCCGTCCACACGGGCCTACGATCGTCACACGAAAGCACTGCCGTGGTGCCTCACAGCAGCGTAACTTGGGGGTCCCCTGCTCGAGCGCAGCCGAGAGTCCGGGGGAGTTTCGAGACACCCGCCGAGTGCAGCCACCTCCCACTGGCACCGCCGCCACAATTTGCCCGTGTACCGACCGCCGAGGGGTCCCGTTCCGTGAGTCTGCATCCCACCCTCCAGCCCTACGCCGACGCCTGGACCCACTCCATCGAAGCGATATCCGAGCTGGTGCAGCCCCTAGTCGAGGGCGAGTGGAACCGGCGGACCCCGTGCCCGGGCTGGTCCGTGCGGGACGTCGTCTCGCATGTGATCGGGCTGGACTGCGAGATGCTCGGCGACCCGCGCCCGATCCACACCCTTCCGCGCGACCTGTTCCACGTCACCAACGACCACCAGCGCTACACGGAGATGCAGGTCGACGTCCGGCGGCACCACACGGCTCCCGAGATGACCTCCGAGCTGGAGTACACGATCATCCGGCGCAACCGGCAGCTCCGTAACGAGACGCGTGACCCCGGCACCAAGGTGCGCGGCCCGCTCGGCACCGAGCTCACGCTGGAGGACGCGATGCGGGGGCACGCGTTCGCGGTGTGGGCGCACGAGCAGGACCTGCGCGTGGCCCTCGGCCGGCCGGGCAACCTCGACTCCCCCGGCGCGCACATCGCCCGCGACGTCCTGCTGGCCGAACTCCCGGAGGTCGTCGCCGGCAAGGCGAACGCCCCGCGCAGCTCGGCGGTGGTCTTCGACGTGCACGGCCCGGTCGAGTTCCTGCGCACCATCCGCGTCGACATCCAGGGCCGCGGCACCCTCGAGACGGCCCCGGCCCTCGGCCCCGCCGCGACCCTCACCCTGGACTGGGAGACGTACGTCCGCCTGGCCTGCGGGCGCGTCACGGTCGAGGCGGCCAAGGACCGGATCAAGGCGGAGGGCGACCCGGACCTGGCGTCGGCGATCCTGCGCAACTTCACGGTGACGCAGTAGGAACGACGCCGCAGGGATGACGCAGGACGACTGACGCCGTCGGGGTCCGGGGGCGCATGCCCCCGGGGCGCCCGCACGGACGCGCCGCCCGGACCCCCGCAGAGCCCGCCGCGGGCCTACGCCGGGACGTGCACCGTCTCCACCCGGCTGGCCACCAGCCGCTCCCGCTCCCGTCGCGCCGCCTGCTTCCGCAGCCGCAGCACCTGCGAGAGCCCCAGCGCCTGGAGCACGAACACGGACGAGAAGGCCACGGTGTAGTCGTCCCCGGTCGCGTCCAGCAGCGCGCCCACCGCGAACAGCGTGGTCATCGAGGCGACGAAGCCCCCCATGTTGGTGATCCCGGACGCGGTGCCCTGCCGCTCCGGCGGATTCGCCGGACGGGCGAAGTCGAACCCGATCATCGAGGCCGGCCCGCACGCGCCGAGCACCACGCACAGCACGATCAGCAGCCACATCGGCGCCCGGTCGGCCGGGAAGAACACGGTCGCCGCCCACAGCAGCGACGTCGCGGCCACCGTGCCGAGCGCCAGGGGCAGGCGCGCCCCGTGGTGCCGGGCGACGATCTGGCCGTAGACGAGTCCGACGGCCATGTTCGACAGCACGACCAGGGTCAGCAGTTCGCCGGCGGTGGCCCGGGACAGTCCCTGGGCCTCGACCAGGAACGGCAGTCCCCACAGCAGCAGGAAGACCATCGCCGGGAACTGGGTCGTGAAGTGCACCCACAGTCCGAGCCGGGTCCCCGGTTCCCGCCAGGACGCGGCGATCTGCCGTCGTACGTAGGAGGCCCCCAGGTGCGGCACCGGATCCGGCTCGTGCCCCTCGGGGTGGTCCTTCAGGAACAGCAGGAGCAGCACGAAGACCACGACCCCGGCGAGCGCGCTGCCCGCGAACGCGGCCGTCCAGCCGACGCCGTGCAGCAGCCGGGCGAGGACGAGGGTGGAGACCAGGTTGCCCGCCATGCCGACGAGGCCGGCGAGCTGGGCGATCAGCGGGCCGCGCCGGGCCGGGAACCAGCGGGTGCCGAGCCGCAGCACGCTGATGAACGTCATCGCGTCGCCGCAGCCCAGCAGCGCGCGTGAGGCGAGTGCCATGCCGTAGGTGGGCGAGAAGGCGAAGCCCAGTTGCCCGGCCGTGAACAGGACGACGCCGAGGCCCAGCACCTTCTTGGTGCCGAGCCGGTCGACCAGGAGGCCGACGGGTATCTGCATGCCGGCGTAGACCAGCAGCTGGAGGATGGAGAACGTCGACAGGGCGGAGGCGCCCACGTCGAACCGGTCGGCGGCGTCGAGGCCGGCGACCCCCAGCGAGGTGCGGAAGATCACGGCGACGAAGTAGACCGAGACGCCTGTGCCCCAGACGGCGACGGCGCGCCGGCCGCCGGGAGGATCACCGGGCAGCGAGAGCGCCGCGGAGCTCATCGGACCTCACCCCGCGCGAGGTGCGAGAACCAGCCGATGTGCCGGTGGACCACGTCGACGGCCGCGTCGGGGTCCCCGGAGCGCAGCGCGTCCAGGATGTCCTGGTGCTCGGCGAGCGTCTTGGCGATCCGGTCGGGGTGGGAGTGCATGACGGCGACGCCCATCCGCAGCTGCCGGTCGCGCAGTTGGTCGTAGAGCCGGGAGAGGATCTCGTTGCCGCCGCTGCGGACGATCTCGGCGTGGAAGCTGCGGTCGGTGACGGCGGCGGCGGCCAGGTCTCCGGCGGCGGCCTGCTCGCGCTGCTGTTCCAGCAGTTCTTCGAGGCGCACGATGAGTCCGGAGGGCGCGGGTACGGCCTTGCGCGCCGCGTGTTCCTCCACCAGCAGGCGGGTCTCGACGACGTCCGCGATCTCCTGCGCGGAGACCGGCAGCACCAGGGCGCCCTTCTTCGGGTACAGCTTGATGAGGCCTTCGGCCTCCAGTCGCAGCAGCGCCTCGCGCACCGGGGTGCGCGAGACCCCGACGGCGTCGGCGAGCTCGCCCTCCGTGAGGAGGGTGCCGCCCTCGTAACGGCGGTCCAGGACGCCTTGCTTGACGTGGGTGTAGACACGGTCGGCGGCAGGGGGTTGTTTCACGGCTGCCAGGGTCATGCCGACAGGATAGATACAACACGTACGCATGGCCTGGACCGTCCATCATGCGGACCTTGTGCGCGGCCTCGCGGAGCATGCCCGGGAGCCTCGCGGGGTGTTTTCGGGAACTTCCTCACCCCCGGCCCGGATCTCGCACAACCATTGGTACTACTTACGTGTCACACCCATGCGGCCTGCTGTACTCCCGTTCAACTCGGCCGCGCCATAGGGGCATTCGACGTATTCGGGGTATCTCAGTTGATAACCGGCATCAAGGGCATTCGTATCCGCAGAGCCGTCGCCGTCACCGCGACCGCCGGCGCTGTGTTCACCACCGGTGCCCTCACCGCGGCACCCGCGCAGGCCGTGGCCACGCCCACGATCGTGGCCAGGGGCGGCTACATCATGGACAACGCCAACGGCAGGACGCTGTTCGACAAGTACGCGAACACCAAGCGCGCCACCGGCTCCACCACCAAGATCATGACCGCCAAGGTCGTGCTGTCCCAGCCGAACCTGAACCTGGACGCCAAGGTCACGGTCCAGAAGGTCTACAGCGACTACATCGTGTCGAACAACGCCTCGTCCGCCCGACTGATCGTCGGCGACAAGGTCACCGTCCGCCAGCTGCTCTACGGGCTGATGCTGCCGTCCGGCTGTGACGCGGCCTACGCGCTCGCCGACAAGTTCGGCACCGGCTCGACCCGGTCCGCGCGCGTGAAGTCGTTCATCGGCAAGATGAACACCACGGCGCGGTCGCTCGGCCTGACGAACACGAAGTTCGACTCGTTCGACGGCATCAGCAACGGCTCGAACTACTCGACGCCGCGCGACCTGACGAAGCTCGCCAGCAACGCGATGAAGAGCGCCACCTTCCGGGCCCTCGTGAAGACGAAGACCACGAAGCAGAAGGTCACCACCCAGAGCGGCGGCTACCGCTACTACACGTGGACCAACACCAACACGCTGCTCAGCAACTACAGCGGCGCGATCGGCGTGAAGACCGGCTCCGGCAGCATCGCCAAGTACTGCCTGGTCTTCGCCGCCACCCGCAACGGCAAGACCGTCATCGGCACGGTCCTGACCTCCACCTCGGCCGCCCAGCGCGAGGCGGACGCGAAGAAGCTCCTGACCTACGGCTTCGCCCGACTGGGCTGAGGCAGCGCGGACGACGAACGGGCCCACACCCCGGCTTGCGCCGAGGATGTGGGCCCGTTCGTGTGCGGCGGTGGGCCGTCACGCCCAGGTGATCAGCCTCTTCGGCTGCTCCAGGATCGCCGCCACGTCGGCCAGCACCTTGGAGCCCAGCTCCCCGTCCACCAGGCGGTGGTCGAAGCTGAGGGCCAGCGTGGTGACCTGGCGCGGCTTGACCTTGCCCTTGTGGACCCAGGGCTGGAGCTTGATCGCGCCGACCGCGAGGATCGCGGACTCACCGGGGTTGAGGATCGGTGTGCCGGTGTCGACGCCGAAGACGCCGACGTTGGTGATGGTGACCGTGCCGGCCTGCATCGCCGACGGCGAGGTCTTCCCCTCGCGGGCCGTGGCGACCAGCTCGCCGAGGGAGGCGGCCAGTTGCGGGAGGGTCTTGTCGTGCGCGTCCTTGATGTTCGGCACGATCAGGCCCCGCGGGGTGGCCGCGGCGATGCCGAGGTTCACGTAGTGCTTGACCACGATCTCCTGGCGGGCCTCGTCCCAGGAGGCGTTGATGTCCGGGTTGCGCTTGATCGCCACCAGCAGGGCCTTGGAGATCAGAAGCAGCGGGTTGACCCGCAGGCCCGCGAACTCCTTGTCCTCCTTGAGCTCCTCGACCAGCTTCATCGTGCGCGTCACGTCGACGGTCACGAACTCCGTGACGTGCGGCGCGGTGAAGGCCGAGCCGACCATCGCGGCGGCGGTGGCCTTGCGGACACCCTTGACCGGGATGCGCGTCTCGCGCGCCGTGTCCTGCGCGGGCACGAGCGCCGCGTCGGCCACGGGCGCGGGCGCCGCCGCCGGCTCGGCGACCGGCGCCGGAGCGGGCGCCGCCGCCGCGTGCACGTCCTCGCGCGTGATGACGCCGTCCGGGCCGGTCGGCACGATCACCGCCAGATCGACACCGAGGTCCTTGGCGAGCTTGCGCACCGGGGGCTTGGCGAGCGGGCGCTCCCGCACCGCCGCCGCGGGAGCCGCGGCGGCCGGGACCGGGGTGGCGGCGGGAACCGGGGTCGCCGGTGCCGGCGCGACCGTACCGCCGTGCCCGTTCAGCTCGGACTGGAGGGCGGCGGAGGCCGCCTGGACGGGGACCTCGGGGCCCTTGCGCGGGCGGCGCTTGGTGGAGGTCGTGGCCACTCCGTAGCCCACCAGCACCGGCTGGCGGCCCTCCGGCTTCGGCTCCTCGGCCGCCGGCTCGGCGGACGTCTCCTCGGCGGGTGCCGCCCCGCCGCTCACGTCCACCGCGATGATCGACGTGCCGACGTCGACCGTGGTGCCCTCGGGGAAATGCAGCGCGCGCACGACGCCGTCGTACGGGATCGGCAGCTCGACGGCCGCCTTCGCCGTCTCGACCTCGCACACCACCTGGCCGTCGGTGACCGTGTCACCGGGCTGGACGTACCACTTGAGGATCTCGGCCTCGGTCAGGCCCTCGCCCACGTCGGGCATCTTGAACTCGCGCACGGAAGCTTCCGTCATCGTCGTCACGACCCTCTCCTCAGTACGCCAGCGAGCGGTCGACGGCGTCCAGCACCCGGTCGAGGCCGGGCAGGTACTCCTCCTCCAGGCGAGCCGGGGGGTACGGGGCGTGGTAGCCGCCGACCCTGAGCACCGGGGCCTCCAGGTGGTAGAAGCAGCGCTCGGTGATCCGGGCGGCGATCTCCGCGCCGGAACCGAAGAACACCGGCGCCTCGTGCACGACGACCAGGCGGCGGGTCTTCTCGACCGACGCCTGGAGGGAGTCGAAGTCGAGCGGGGAGATCGAGCGCAGGTCGAGGACCTCCAGCGACTTGCCCTCCTCGGCGGCCGCGTCCGCGACCTCGTGGCAGAGCTTCACCATCGGGCCGTAGGCGGCGAGCGTGAGGTCGGTGCCCTCACGGGTGACGCGGGCCTTGTGCAGCGGGCCGGGGATGGCCTCGGTGCTGACCTCGCCCTTGTCCCAGTAGCGCCGCTTGGGCTCGAAGAAGATCACCGGGTCGTCGCTCTGGATGGCCTGCTGCATCATCCAGTAGGCGTCCGAGGAGTTCGACGGGGAGACGATCTTCAGGCCCGCCACGTGCGCGAAGAGCGACTCCGGGGACTCCGAGTGGTGCTCGACCGCGCCGATGCCGCCGCCGTACGGGATGCGCACGACGACCGGGAGCTTGACCTTGCCGAGCGAGCGCGCGTGCATCTTGGCGAGCTGCGTGACGATCTGGTCGTACGCCGGGAAGACGAAGCCGTCGAACTGGATCTCGACGACGGGGCGGTACCCGCGCAGGGCCAGGCCGATCGCCGTACCGACGATGCCGGACTCGGCGAGCGGGGTGTCGATGACGCGGCTCTCGCCGAAGTCCTTCTGCAGGCCGTCGGTCACGCGGAACACGCCGCCGAGCTTGCCCACGTCCTCGCCCATGACGACGACCTTGGGGTCGGCCTCCAGGGCGTGGCGGAGCGACTCGTTGATCGCCTTGGCCAGGGCCATCTTCTCCACAGCCATGTTCAGACCCCCTCTACGTCCGCGAACGACGCCTGGTAGGCGGCGAACTGGGCTCGCTCCTCGTCGACGAGCGCGTGCCCGTCCGCGTACACGTTCTCGAAGATGGCGAAACGGTCCGGGTCCGGCATCGCGCGGACCGCTTCGCGCACTCGCCTGCCCAACGCCTCGCTCTCCGCCTCCAGTTCCGCGAAGAATCCCTCGTCCGCGTGGTTTGCGGCCTCCAGGAGGCGGCGCAGGCGCAGGATCGGGTCCTTCGCCTCCCAGGCGGCGCGCTCGTCGTCGTGCCGGTAGCGCGTCGGGTCGTCGGAGGTGGTGTGCGCGCCCATGCGGTACGTGTACGCCTCGACCAGCGTCGGGCCCTCGCCGCTGCGCGCCCGCTCCAGCGCCCACTTGGTGACCGCGAGGCAGGCGAGGACGTCGTTGCCGTCGACGCGGACGCCCGGGAAGCCGTAGCCGCGGGCGCGCTGGTACAGCGGCACACGGGTCTGCTTCTCGGTCGGCTCGGAGATCGCCCACTGGTTGTTCTGGCAGAAGAACACCACCGGGGCGTTGTAGACCGCCGAGAAGGTGAACGATTCAGCCACGTCGCCCTGGCTGGACGCGCCGTCGCCGAAGTAGGCGATGACGGCCGAGTCCGCGCCGTCCTTGGCGACGCCCATCGCGTAGCCGGTGGCGTGCAGCGTCTGGGAGCCGATGACGATCGTGTAGAGGTGGAAGTTGTTGCCGTTCGGGTCCCAGCCGCCGTTGTTCACGCCGCGGAACATGCCGAGCAGGTTGGTCGGGTCGACCCCGCGGCACCAGGCGACGCCGTGCTCGCGGTAGGTCGGGAAGACGTAGTCGTCCTCGCGGGTGGCCCGGCCGGAGCCGATCTGGGCGGCCTCCTGGCCGAGCAGGGACGCCCACAGGCCCAGCTCGCCCTGGCGCTGCAGGGCGGTGGCCTCGGCGTCGAAACGACGGGTGAGCACCATGTCGCGGTAGAGGCCGCGGAGCTCGTCGGGGGTGATGCCGTCGACGTACCGGTCGTACTCGGCGTTCTTGACGCGCTCACCCTCGGGCGTCAGCAGCTGTACGAGCTCAGGGTCGGTGTCCTGGGCGGTGTTGCGGGTGGTGCGCTTGGTGCCGGCCTTGCCTCCGGCGCTGCGTCGCGGCTTGCGCGCGGCAGTGCTCTCCACGGTCACGTGTGCTCCTCCGTCGGTCCGGCCCCCGGGATTGCCGGGAAAGCCAGTGCGGCTCACCTGTTCCGTTCCCGTGCACGGGGTGGGTGCCGCTCGGCCGGAACAGGCGTGACAGGTGCCCCGGCGAGCGCCCTGCAACAGTCACGTTACCCAGTGCTCCACATTTCTGTGAAACCCCTCTTGACCTGCGTTTTTGCTTGGAAATCCAAGTAAATCGAAAAGCCTGGGAGGGGGCCCTGGTCACAGCCTTGCAGGGGGCCGGAACACCGGCACGTTATCCCGCTCACCCAGCTCTCGGGAAGAGCTGTATGTGAGACTGACCTCGTGCGCGAAAACCGAAAAATACGGGTATTTCTGCTCGACGACCACGAGGTGGTCCGGCGTGGCGTGCACGAGCTCCTCTCGGTCGAGGGCGACATCGAGGTGGTGGGCGAGGCCGGCACGGCGGCCGACGCGCTGGTGCGGATCCCGGCCACCCGGCCGGACGTGGCGGTGCTCGACGTACGCCTGCCCGACGGCAGCGGCGTCGAGGTGTGCCGCGAGATCCGCTCCCGGGACGACACGGTCGGGTGCCTGATGCTGACGTCCTTCGCCGACGACGAGGCCCTCTTCGCGGCGGTCGTGGCGGGCGCGTCCGGGTATCTGCTGAAGGCCGTGCGCGGCGACGAGCTGCTGTCGGCCGTGCGGGCCGTGGCGGCCGGGAAGTCCCTGCTGGACCCGGTGGCGACGGCCCGGGTGCGGGAGCGCATGCGCGACGGCGGGGGCGGCGCCGAGGACGACGAGCGGCTGACGCGGCTCACCGCCCAGGAGCGCCGCATTCTCGAACTGATCGGCGAGGGACTCACCAACCGGCAGATCGGCGGGCAACTGCACCTCGCCGAAAAGACGATCAAGAATTACGTGTCGAGCCTGCTCGCCAAACTCGGAATGCAGAGGCGTTCCCAGGCCGCGGCATACGTCGCGCGCATGCAGGCGGGGAAACAGTGACCGCCTTTGTCGCCCCACTTGTGACCGAAAGCGACCGCCGACGACTTCCTGTGACAACGCCCAGCTCACGCGCCTGGATCGTGCCCTAGCATCTGCCGCGTGCCGCGCCCTTGTGTACCACCCCCCGCACCCCACGCGCCCCCGCTGGGCGCCCTCCTGCGCCAGTACGCCGCCGGTTCCGCCGTCGCCTGCGACCCCGTCGACCAGGGCCTGCTCAACCGGGGCTACCGGCTCTGCACCACCCGCGGCCGCTACTTCCTCAAGCACCACTTCGACCCCGACACCGCCGACCCGGCCGCCATCGAACGCCGGCACCGGGCCACCCAGCGGCTGGCCGACCTGGGCGTCCCGGTGGCCCCGCCGCTGGCCGGGCGCGACGGGCGCACGGTCGCGGTGGTGGGCGGCCACGCGTACGCCCTGCACCCGTGGATCGACGGGCGGCACCGGCACGGCGGGCAGCTCAGCACCGGGCAGTGCGCCCGCCTCGGAGCCCTGCTGGGCGCCGTCCACGCGACGCTGGAGCGCGTGATGCCGCCGAAGGGGCGCACCGCCCCGGCGGCCGGCCCGCATCCCGTGGAGAGCGCCGACCCCGCGAAGACGTTCGACCTCATCGACGACCTCCTCGCGCGCGTGCGCCGGCACCGCCCCGCGGACTCCTTCGACGAGCTGGCCCGGCACCGGCTCCTGGAGCGGCGGGCGCTGCTGGAACGGCACGCCGACCGGCGTCCCCCGCGCGGGGGCTCGGTGGGCTGGGTGCACGGCGACTTCCACCCGTTCAACCTGCTGTACCGGGGGGACGCGCCGGCCGCGATCGTCGACTGGGACCGGCTCGGGGTCCAGCCCCGCGCGGAGGAGGCCGTACGCGCCGCCGCGATCTTCTTCGTACGGCCCGGCGGCACCCTCGACCTGCCGAAGGTACGGGCGTACGCGCGCGCGTACCTGCGCACGGCCGGGGCCACGCCCTCGGAGCTCGCCGCGGCGGTGCACCGGGTGTGGTGGGAGCGGCTGAACGACTTCTGGATGCTCCGCTGGCACTACGAGCGCGGCGACACCCGTGCCGACCCCCAGTTCCCGGCGGCGTCCGCGCTGGCCGTGTGGTGGACACGGCAGTACGAGGCGGTGTGCGGGGCGTTCGTGGACTAAGCCGGGAGACGGCGCCGCAGGCCTCGGCAACGGCCGCGCGCGTGGGCCCGGTCGGGCCGCACGCGCGCGTGGGGGTCTTCGGTGGGAGGAGGCCGGTGGATCAGCCGCCCGTGGTGCCCTCGGTGAGGCCCTCGATCGTGCCGCCCGTGGGCTCCTCCGTCGGCTCCTGCGGTTCCGAGGGCTCCGGGTCCGAGGGCTCCGGGTCCGAGGGCTCCGTGGCCGTCGGCTCCGGGTCCGTCGTACCGGGGTCGGTCGGCTCGTCGCTCGGGGTGTCGGAGGGGGTGTACGACGGGGTGTACGACGGGGTGTTCTCGCCCCATCCGGAGCCCGAGTTGTCGCCCTCGTCCTCGGTGGAGGTGTCCGTGGACTCGTCGCTCGCCTTGTCGCTGGGCGTCTCGCTCGACGTCTGCTTGTCGTCGCTCTGCGAGCTGGTCGGCGTCGGCTTCGTGCCCGTACCGCCCTGTTCGCCACCGCCGTTGTTCAGCGCGAGCGCGACGCCGGCCGAGATCGCGATCACCGCGAGCACCGCGAGGATCCACAGCTTGCCGCGCCCGCTGCCCTGGTTGCCGTGGCCCTCGAAACCGCCGTCGTCACGGCCGCCGTTGCCGGGGATCATCGGCTGCGGGATCTGCGCGGTGCCCTCGGCCGAGCGCGGCAGCACGGCGGTGCCCGCCATGCCCATCGCCGGGGTCTTCCCCGAGTCGTGCCCGGTGACCGGGCCGGTGTTCCAGGTGCCCGTGTGGGGACCCTGGTCGTAGAGCATCTGCAGGCCGTACTGGACCAGCCCGCGCATCTCCTCGGCGGTCTGGAAACGGTCGTCGGGCTCCTTGGCGAGCGAGCGCATGACCAGGCCGTCCAGCTCCGGAGGGCAGCCCTCGTGGATCCCGGACGGCGGGTTCGGGATGTCCTGGACGTGCTGGTAGACCACCGACAGCGGGGTCTCACCGACGAACGGCGGGCGCAGCGCGAGGAGTTCGTACAGCAGGCAGCCGGTCGCGTACAGGTCGGAGCGGTGGTCGACGGCCTTGCCGAGCGCCTGCTCCGGGGAGAGGTACTGCGGGGTGCCCATGACCATGCCGGTCTGCGTCATCGTGGTGGACGCCCCGTGCAGGGCGCGGGCGATGCCGAAGTCCATGACCTTCACGGCGCCGTTGTTCGTGATGATGACGTTCGCCGGCTTGATGTCGCGGTGCACGATGCCGTGCTGGTGCGAGTAGGCGAGCGCCTCCAGGACGCCGGACACGATGATCAGCGCCTGCTCCGGGCCGGGGGCCTCGGCGTTGTGCAGCAGATCGCGGATGGTGCGGCCCTCGACCAGCTCCATCACGATGTACGGCACCGACTGGCCACCCACGAAGTCCTCGCCGGAGTCGTACACGGCGACGATGGCATGGTGGTTGAGGCCGGCCACCGACTGTGCCTCACGCGTGAAGCGGGCCTTGGACACCGGGTCCTCGGCGAGGTCCGCGCGCAGCAGTTTGACCGCCACGGTGCGCCCGAGGCGCACGTCCTCGGCCGCGAACACCTCGGCCATGCCGCCCCGGCCGAGTCTGCCGGTCAGCCGGTACCGGCCGTCCCCGACAAGTCCGCCGTTACCCCACATCTCCGGCGCATCTGACATTCCGCCGCCAGTCGCCTCGGGGTCGGACGGGCCCTGAGCGCGCTGCTGCTGTGCCATCGGTCCTCGCCGTCGTTTCTGCCCGCGGTGCGCGCGGTGTTGTTACGGTCTCCGTCGGGCCACGCTACAGCCTTCGCGCAAGCCGCCGGTCCGAGATGGATACAGGGACCGGTCCAGGACGGACGGGCCGTCGAACCGGTCATGAAACCCTCGTGCCGTCGCGTCGTGCAAATCCTGTGTACCGGCGGTACGGCCGCTGTAACGCTTCCGCGACGCTTCTTTCGCGTACGGTCACGGAACGGGCACCGAGCTTGACGTGTCGGTGCCCTGGGGCAGACTTGGCCGGGAATAGCACTTTCGATCAACGGCGCCTCAAGGCCCACGGGGGATACGGAACATGAGCCAGGACGGCGCACAAGGCCGGTACACGGGGCGGGCACTCGCCGGTGGCCGGTATCAGCTGCGTGACTTGCTCGGCCAGGGCGGCATGGCCTCGGTGCACCTCGCTTACGACGCCGTGCTGGACCGCCAGGTCGCGATCAAGACCCTGCACACCGAGCTGGGCCGCGAGCAGGCGTTCCGCGAACGCTTCCGCCGCGAGGCGCAGGCCGTGGCGAAGCTCACGCACACCAACATCGTCTCGGTCTTCGACACCGGCGAGGACGACCTCGACGGTCTGACGACGCCCTACATCGTCATGGAGTACGTCGAGGGCCGTCCGCTCGGCTCCGTGCTCGACGAGGACGTGCGGCGGGCCGGGGCGATGCCCGCCGACAAGGCGCTGAAGGTCACCGCCGACGTGCTCGCCGCGCTGGAGATCAGCCACGAGATGGGCCTGGTCCACCGGGACATCAAGCCGGGCAACGTCATGGTGACCAAGCGCGGTGTGGTCAAGGTCATGGACTTCGGCATCGCCCGCGCCATGCAGTCCGGCGTCACGTCGATGACGCAGACCGGCATGGTCGTCGGCACCCCGCAGTACCTCTCGCCGGAGCAGGCGCTCGGCCGCGGCGTCGACGCCCGCTCCGACCTGTACTCGGTCGGCATCATGCTCTTCCAACTGGTCACCGGACGGCTGCCGTTCGACGCCGACTCACCGCTCGCCATCGCGTACGCGCACGTGCAGGAGGAACCCGGCGCCGCGTCCTCGATCAACCGCGCGCTGCCCCCGGCCGTGGACGCGCTGATCGCCCGCGCGCTGAAGAAGAACCCGAACGAGCGCTTCCCGACGGCCGAGGCCATGCGCGACGAGTGCCTGCGGGTGGCGGCGTCCTTCCAGGCGGCCCCGCCGAGCATCGTGCCGGGCGCACCGACGCAGAGCGGCGCGGGCGTCGGCTCCGCGGTGTTCCCGCCGGTCGACCAGACGACCGGGGCGCCGCCGCACGGCAGCGTGCAGACCCCGTACCAGCCCCACCCGACGCCCAACCCGTACGGCACTCCGACGCCCAACCCGGCGCCCTCGCCCGCGTACGGCTACCCGCAGCAGGGCGGCTACCCGACGCCGCACGCCGCGTACGGGCCGCAGCCGACGTCGAGCACGCCGCCGCCGTACAACATCACGCCGCAGTCGCAGACGCCCACGGGCGGCGGCCGGAGCAACAAGTCGGTGATCATCGCTTCGGTCGTCGTCGCCGCGCTCGCGGTCGGCGGCCTGGTCACGGCCCTCGCGCTGAACGGCGGCGACAAGGACGACAAGGGTGGCGGGGGCGGCGGGGGCGGCCAGACCAGCTCCTCGGCGTCGTCGACCGAGGTCCCGGGCTACCGGGGCCCGGACCCGTCGAAGACGATCGAGAAGGAGGAGTGCTCGGAACCGGAGGAGGCGTACAACGACCCCGAGAAGATCCGGATTCCGAACTTCCAGTTCAAGAACCTCACCTCGGTCAGGGAGTGCCTCCAGGCCGCTGGCTGGCAGCTGAAGACCAAAGAGGTCGACGAGAACACCTACGGCAAGGACGCCGTCATGAACCAGTTCCCGTCCGCGGGGACGGACGTGGACCCGGAGGACATGCCGGAGATCCTGCTGGAGGTCTCGACGGGGTACCCGCCGTCCTGAGCCGTCGCCCCCGGACGACGGAGGAGACGGAAGAGACGCAAGAGCGGGAAAAGAGGAAGGGCCCGGCGGATGCCGGGCCCTTTTGCGGTGTCCTTGGGGGTTCGTCGCCTAGAGGTACGGGCCGCCCGAGCGGCCGACCGTACGGGGGTCGTCGCCTTCCTGGCCGATGCCGGGCGGCAGAGCGCGCCGCATCTGCTCCAACTGGGCGCGCGCCGCCATCTGCTGGGCGAACAGCGTGGTCTGGATCCCGTGGAACAGACCCTCCAGCCAGCCGACCAGCTGGGCCTGCGCGATCCGCAGTTCGGCGTCGCTGGGCGTTCCCTCGTCGGTGAACGGCAGGGAGAGCCGCTCCAGCTCCTCGACGAGCTCCGGCGCCAGGCCGTCCTCCAGCTCCTTCACCGAGCTGGCGTGGATCTCCTTGAGCCGGACCCGGCTGGCCTCGTCCAGAGGAGCCGCGCGCACCTCCTCGAGCAGCTGCTTGATCATGCTGCCGATCCGCATCACCTTGGCCGGCTGCTCGACCTGCTCGGTCAACGGAGTCTCATGGGAGTCGTCGTCCCCGCCCCCGCCGAGTGCCATGCCGTCCTGGCCCACGACCAGGATCTTCTGGGCGTTCTCCGACGACCGTTCGTTCCTCGGCATCTCCATGCCGTCATTCTCTCGCACCCGTCCACCCCATCACCGAGGCGCCCCCCTCGGGGGGTGATCCACGGAAGATGCCCCTTCGTTACGTCCGCTTGGCGGCGCCTGAAATGCCGGTTTCTTCGGCCGATGCGAGGCTTGTGCCGTCGATTGTGGCGACCTGTTTGCGGGAGGGGGTCATCGACGTGACTCCAAGACGGCGCGCGAGGCGGGCGGCGGCAGCGGTGCCGGTGGTGGCGCTGAGCACGGTGCTGGTCGCGTGCGGCCCCGTGGCCTCGTACGGGACGGCCGGGTCCTCGTACGAGAGGGACGAACCGTCCGCCGCCCCGTCCCCCTCCGCTTCCGGCTCCGCGGACCCGAGCTGGGCCGGCAGCAGGGCCGGGGAGGGGCGGCTGCGCCCGGGACGGCCCGAGGAGCCCAGGACGGAGACGGCGCCCCCGAGCCGGAGCGACACCGCCGACGACGGGTCCGCGTCGGCGTCGGCGTCCGATCCCGGGGCGGACGAGGACGTGCAGGCCGTGCCGGACGCCGACCCGTCCGGACCGGTGCTGCGGATCCTGCCGCTGGGCAGCGGCCTGGTCCTCATCGGCCTGGGCCTGGGCCTCGCCTTCGTGGCCCTGCGGGTGCGCCGGGTGCGGGGGTGAGGCACGACGGTCCCGACGGTGTACGGCGCGACGGGGTGCGGCGCGAAGGCCCCGAGGGTGCGGCCCGGGGCCGTTCGTCACGCCGTGACCAGCAGGATCTTGCCGATGTGGCCGCTCTCCTCCAGCAGGCGGTGGGCGTCGGGGGCGTCCCGCATCGGCAGCTCGCGGTCGACGACCGGGCGGACCTGGCCGGATGCGAGCAGCGGCCAGACGTGCTCGCGGACGGCCGCCACGATGGCCGCCTTCTCGCCGAGCGGGCGGGCCCGCAGCGAGGTCGCGCTGATCGCGGCGCGCTTGGCGAGCAGCGCACCGATGTTCAGCTCGGCCTTGACGCCGCCCTGCATGCCGATGATGGCCAGCCGGCCGTTGACGGCCAGGGCCTGGACGTTGCGGTCGAGGTACTTGGCGCCCATGTTGTCGAGGATGACGTCGGCGCCCTCGCCGGCCGTGGCCTGCCGGATCTCCTCGACGAAGTCCTGTTCGCGGTAGTTGATCAGGATGTCGGCGCCCAGCTCGGCACAGCGCTCCAGCTTCTCCTTGGTACCCGCCGTCACGGCGACCTTGACGTCGGCGGCCTTGGCGAGCTGGATCGCCATGGTGCCGATGCCGCTGGAGCCGCCGTGCACGAGGAGGGTCTCCCCGGGGCGCAGGTGGGACACCATGAAGACGTTCGACCAGACCGTGCAGGTCACCTCGGGCAGTGCCGCCGCCTGCCGGACGTCGAGGCCGGCGGGCACGGGCAGCAGCTGACCGGCCGGAACGGCGACCTTCTCGGCGTACCCACCGCCGGAGAGCAGCGCGCACACCTCGTCTCCGACGGCCCAGCCGGAGACGCCGGCGCCGAGCGCGACGATCCGGCCGGAGCACTCCAGACCCGGATAGGGGGACGCGCCGGCCGGCGGGTTGTAGTGGCCCTGACGTTGCAGGACGTCGGCCCGGTTGACGGCGCCGGCCACCACCTCGACCAGTACCTCGCCCTCCTGGGCGACCGGATCCGGGACCTCGTCCCACACCAGCGCCTCGGGCCCACCAGGTTCGGGAATCGTGATCGCATGCATGAGGGGGACGCTACTCCTCCGTCTTCGGGCCGGGCCCGCACCGCCGTCGGTCCGGTTCGCCGGCAAATCCCTGCGCGACCGATGAGTTTGCGCGACGGTAAAGGTCTCCTCATGCGTTACCCAAGTACGGGGAAGGACAACACACCATGAGCCAGCAGACGCCCGGTCTGGCCATCGAGACCGCGGGCCTGGTGAAGACGTTCGGCGAGACGAGGGCCGTCGACGGCGTCGACCTGGCCGTGCCCACCGGAACGGTGTACGGCGTCCTCGGTCCCAACGGCGCCGGGAAGACCACCACCGTGAAGATGCTCGCCACCCTGCTGCGGCCGGACGGCGGCGAGGCCCACGTCTTCGGCCACGACGTCGTCCGCGAGGCGGACGAGGTACGCGGCCGGGTCAGCCTGACGGGGCAGTACGCGTCCGTGGACGAGGACCTGACCGGCACCGAGAACCTCGTGCTGCTCGCCCGCCTCCTCGGCCACCCGAAGAAGGCCGCGCGCGAACGCGCCGCCCAGCTGCTGGAGGCGTTCGGACTCTCCGAGGCGGCCGCGAAGCAGGTCAAGAACTACTCCGGCGGCATGCGGCGCCGCATCGACATCGCCGCGTCCATCCTGAACACGCCCGACCTGCTGTTCCTGGACGAGCCGACCACGGGCCTCGACCCGCGCAGCCGCAACCAGGTGTGGGACATCGTGCGCGCGGTCGTCGCCCAGGGCACCACGGTGCTGCTGACCACGCAGTACCTGGACGAGGCCGACCAGCTGGCCTCCCGGATCGCCGTCATCGACCGGGGCAAGGTCATCGCCGAGGGCACCAAGGGCGAGCTGAAGGCGTCCGTCGGTGCCGGCTCCGTGCATCTGCGGCTGCGCGCGGCGGAGCAGCGGCCGGAGGCCTCGCGGGTGCTGCGGCAGGTGCTCAGGGCGGACGTCCAGCTGGAGCCGGACCCGGTGGCGCTGACCGCGCGGGTCGCAGCCGACGGCGCGGACGGCCGGGGCGCCGCCGAGCAGGCCGCCGCGGCGCTCGCGGAACTGGCCCGCGCCGGTGTCGTGGTCGACAACTTCTCCCTCGGCCAGCCGAGCCTGGACGAGGTCTTCCTCGCCCTCACCGGACACGACACCCAGGCGCAGGACGCGCCGCAGGCCCACGACGGACACGACGCGAAGGACGGGGCAGCCGCATGAGCACCGCGACCAGCACCGAGACCAAGGAACTCGCCCCCGTCAGCACCGAGTCGCTGGCCGCCCTGCTGGTGGCCAAGGAGCGGCCACCCCGGCCGAGCGCCCTGTCGGCGTCACTGACCTTCGGCTGGCGGTCGATCCTGAAGATCAAGCACGTACCGGAGCAGCTCTTCGACGTCACCGCCTTCCCGATCATGATGGTGCTGATGTACACCTACCTGTTCGGCGGGGCGCTGGCCGGTTCGCCGAAGGAGTACATCCAGTTCCTGCTGCCTGGCATCCTCGTGATGTCGGTCGTGATGATCACGATGTACACGGGCATCTCGGTCAACACGGACATCGAGAAGGGCGTCTTCGACCGGTTCCGCAGCCTGCCGATCTGGCGGCCGGCGACCATGGTCGGCTATCTGCTCGGCGACGCGCTGCGCTACTCCATCGCGTCCGTGGTGATGCTGACGGTCGGCATGATCCTCGGCTACCGGCCGGACGGCGGAGTCGGCGGCGTGCTCGCCGGGATCGCGCTGCTGGTGGTCTTCTCGTTCGCGTTCTCGTGGATCTGGACGATGTTCGGGCTGATGCTGCGGACCGAGAAGTCGGTGATGGGCGTCAGCATGATGGTGATCTTCCCGCTGACCTTCCTGTCCAACGTCTTCGTCGACCCGCGGACGATGCCGGGCTGGCTCCAGGCCTTCGTCAACAACAGCCCGGTCACCCACCTGGCGTCCGCGGTGCGGGGCCTGATGGGCGGCGAGTGGCCCGCCGACGAGGTCGCCTGGACGCTGGGCTGGACGGGCCTGTTCATCCTGGTCTTCGGACCGATCACGATGCGGCTGTACAACCGCAAGTAGCCAGGACTCCCCAGGCAGCGGGTTCCGTATCCGCTACCGGCTTCCGTATCCGCCAAGGGCTTTCGGTATCCGCTACGGGCTTTCCGTGTCCGCGTCGTGCGGTGCCTCCGGCCCGGAGGTCCCCGGCCTCTCCGTCCCCGCGGGGCGTGGCTTCTGGGGGGCGGCGGTGCGGGGGGTCTTCGGGCCCTCCGTCCGGGGCCTGTCCGGTGCCGCCGTCCGCGTCCTGTCGGATGCGACGGAGGGCCGGGGGCGGTCGGACGCCGAGGTCCGGGGCTTCTCCTGACCGGTGGTCCGGGGCATCTCGGGGGCGGCACTGCGCAACGCCGCCTCGGGGGTGGCACCGCGCGGCCTGTCGGAGGTGGGCCGGGCCACGACGGTGATCACGCGGTCGGTCAGCTCCAGCGTCCGGACGGCCGGATCGTCGTAGTGCAGCACCCGGTGCCCGCGCACCACACTGATCACCAGATCCTCGGTCTCGCGCGGGCTCCTGCCCACCTCCGCCCGGGTCACCGGCCGGTCGACCACGTCCAGCCCGCTGTCCTGGCGGATCAGGTCCTCCATGACCAGCCCGGCGGTGGGACTGAGCACGGACAGCCCGAGCAGCCGCCCCGCGGCTCCCGCGCTGGTGATGACCTCGTCGGCACCGGACTGCCGCAGCAGCGGCGCGTTCTCCTCCTCGCGCACCGCGACCACGATCGTCGCGCCCTGGTTGAGCTGGCGGGCCGTCAACGCCACCAGTACGGCCGTGTCGTCCCGCTGGGTCGCGATGATGATCTGCCGCGCCCGCTGCACCTCGGCCCGCTTCAGCACGTCGCTGCGGGTCGCGTCCCCGAGCACGGCGTCGTAGCCCTGGGCCGTCGCGGCGTCGACGGCCTTGGCGCTGGGGTCGATCACCACGACCCGGTCCTTGTTCAGCCCCGTGGCACAGACGGCCTGGATCGCCGCCCGGCCCTTCGTGCCGAAGCCGACGACGACGGTGTGCTCGCGCAAGGAGGACCTCCAGCGGGGAATTGCGGGCAGCCGAGCGGGTACGGCTCGGACGTCGGGTCCGACGCTACCCAGCGCCCGGACGCGCGCCCACCCCGGTCGGCGTGTCGGGGCGGGGGGCACGGCGTCCGCAGCAGGTGCTGTGCGAAACGATGGACCCGACAGCCGGACGGAGCCGCAGGGGGCAAGCCATGAGGGACGACGAGCAGCCGACCACGCAGGGTGCGAGGTCCGCACTCCTGCGGTCCCTGTGGAGCCGCTCGCGCAAGGAGGCCCGCGCCGACGCCGAGGCAGGCCGGTCCATCACCATGCCCGTGCTGAACGTGGTGCCCCCGCTCCAGCAGGTCCTCAAGCGCCTGTTCGT
This sequence comes from Streptomyces sp. NPDC089424, assembly GCF_044749345.1. Taxonomy (NCBI): domain Bacteria; kingdom Bacillati; phylum Actinomycetota; class Actinomycetes; order Kitasatosporales; family Streptomycetaceae; genus Streptomyces; species Streptomyces sp. NPDC089424. The sequence continues at coordinate 300,730 of NZ_JBIVHU010000004.1, read as the reverse complement.
GGCCATACTGGTGCTGGCCCTCACGGTCCTGATCGTCTACCTCGACCGCGCGGGGTACAACGACAACTCCGACGGCTCCGTGGACCTCCTCGACGCCGCGTACTACGCCACCGTCACGCTCTCCACCACCGGCTACGGCGACATCACGCCGGTCAGCGAGACCGCGCGGCTCACCAACATCTTCGTCATCACACCGCTGCGCGTGCTCTTCCTGATCATCCTGGTCGGCACCACCCTGGAGGTGCTCACCGAGCGCACCCGCCAGCAGGTCCGCATCCACCGCTGGCGCGCCCGCACCCGCGACCACGTGGTCGTCGTCGGGTACGGGACCAAGGGCCGGCACGCCGTGGAGACCCTGGTCGGCCAGGGCATCGGCAAGGAGCGGATCGTCGTCGTCGACGCCCAGCGCAAGACGGCCGACGCGGCCGGCGACGACGGGCTGGTCGCGGTGACCGGCGACGCCACCCGCTCGGAGACCCTGCTCAAGGCGGAGATCCACCGCGCCACCCGCGTGATCATCGCCCCGCAGCGCGACGAGACGGCCACCCTGATCACCCTCACCGCACGCCAGCTGAACAAGCACGCCACGATCGTCGCGGCGGTCCGCGAGGACGAGAACGTGCCGCTGCTCAAGCAGAGCGGCGCCGACACCGTCGTGACCAGCTCCAGTTCGGCCGGCCGCCTGCTCGGCACGTTCACCGCCAGCCCCGCCGTGGCCCGGACGCTGGAGGACCTCATGACCCTCGGCAGCGGCATGGACCTCATCGAACGGCCGGTCACTCCGGCCGAGGTGGGCCGGACCCCCCGCGAGTGCGCCGATCTGGTGGTGGCGGTCGTACGGGACCGGAAGATGCTGGGCTACACCGACGGTTGGCGGACGGAGCTGCGGGCGGGGGACCGGGTCATCACGGTCAGCCGCCCGGTCACCGTCGCCTGACGGACCTTCCGCCCATGTTTCACGTGAAACACCCGCCGGGGGCGGCCGTGGCCCACGGCAGCTGAAGGATCTCCACCGCCTGACCGGGCCGTGCGCCGCCGGGCGGTACGACCGCGAGGGCGTCGGCAACGGCCACGCCACGCAGCATCGCGGGGCCGTTGTAGTGCAGCGGCACCGCGCGGTCGGCGCGCAGGACCACGGGCACGAGCCGGGTGTCGTACGGATGCCCCTGCACCGCGTCCCGCAGGGGCAGCGCGTACGGCTCCCGCGCCGGCCGGGCGGCGAGCGTGCGCAGCAGGGGTTCGGCGAGGGTGAGCAGCCCCGAGACCGCTGCCAGGGGGTTGCCGGGCAGGCCGACGAGGTGCTGGTTCTCCTTGGTGCGGGCCAGCAGCATCGGGTGGCCCGGTCGCACCTTGACGCCGTTGACCAGGAGTTCCGCGCCGCTGCGGCGCAGGGTGGGCTGGACGTGGTCGACGGGGCCGGCGGCGGTGCCGCCGGTGGTGACGACGAGGTCGGCCTCGCTCGCCGTGACCGCCTCGTACAGGGCGTCGGCGTCGTCGCCGATCCTGCGCACGGACGTGACGTCCGCCCCGATCGCCTTCAGCCAGGACGGCAGCATGGGACCCAGGGCGTCGCGGATGAGCCCGTCGTGCGGGAGGCCCTCGGTGAGCAGTTCGTCGCCGAGGACGAAGACGTCGGCGCGCGGGCGGGGGACGGCGGTGAGGGTGTCGTACCCGGCCGCCGCGGCGAGGCCCAGCACGGCGGGGGTCACGAGGGTGCCGGCGGGCAGCAACTGGTCGCCGCTGCGGCACTCCTGGGCCCGCGGGCGGATGTCCTGACCGTGCCCGAGGTCGCGGGTGGCGTGCAGCCTTCCCCGGTCGTCCGTGCGGCCGTGCTCGCTGCGCAGCACGGCGGTGGTGTCCGGCGGGACCCGGGCGCCGGTCGCGATCCGGACGGCCTCGCCGTCGCCGAGGCGCGCGGGTGCGGCGTGGCCCGCTAGGACGCCCTCCTCGCGGACCATCCAGGGGCCCGGTCCGGCGACCGCCCAGCCGTCCATGGCCGAGGTGTCGAAGGAGGGAAGGTCGGTGAGGGCGGTGAGCGGAGCGGCCAGGCCGAGGCCGAGCGCGGCGTCCAGGGGGACCGCGACGGGCGCGCCGCGCCGGCCGTTCCTGGCGGCCCGCGCGGCGATCTCGCGGGCCTCGGGCCAGGGGGTGGCCTGGTGATGACGGTCCTGAGGGCCGCCGGACCGGGAAGACTCGGAGGGGACCTGGTGGGAGGCGCCCCGATCGGAGGTGCGGCCCTGAGGTTGCGGCGCGCGGGCGTCGCGGGCGGAGGCGCTGTCCCGGTGAGGGGCGCTGTCCCGGTGAGGGGCGGTGCCCGGGCCGTCGGTGTCCTCGCGCCGAGAGGCGTCGGCACGGTCAGGTGCGTCGCCCCGGTGACGGGCCTTGTCCCGGTCCTCCTTCACGAGCGCCAGCGCCTCCTCGACGTCCCGGTCCGCGATGCCCCTGCCCCTGACGGCCTCGCCGTCCTGGAGCCCGGGGCCGGTCATCCGGCGTCCGGGCGGGAATCGGTGGAGGGCCCGCCGTCCGCGCCGGCGCCGTCCTCCTCCGCCCACCGCAGCGCGAGCGCGGCGGCCTTGCGGGAGGCCTCGGCGACGGCTTCGGGTCCGCCGCCGGCGCGTGCCGCGGCGTAACCGACGAGGAAGGTCGTCAGCGGTGCCGCGGGGCGTGCCACCCCGTGGGCCGCGTCGCGGGCGAGATCGAGCAGGACACCGGTGTCGACGTCGATGTCGATGCCCAGTTCGTCCTTGACTGCGGAGATCCATTCGTCCAACACGAGCCCATGCTCCCTGATGCGTGATCTGGCAGTGGCGATGTCGTCCCAGGTGTCGCAGTCGAAGGACGCGACGGGGTCGAGGACGCGGGTGAGGCGGAGTTCGGCGGTGAGGAGCCGCAGCGGCAGACCGGTGAGCCCGCCGTGCCGGGCTCCGAGGTGCGCGAGCGTGGCGCGCAGGCGCTCCGCGCGGTAGGCGGCCACGAGTGGCTGGTCGCGGCCGTCGGGGTCGGTGAGCAGCACGCCGTCGCCGGTGCCCGCGTCCAGCTCGGCGAGCAGCCCCTTGACCGTGGGCGCGCCGAGGAAGGGCAGGTCCGCGGAGAGGACCACCACCCGGCCGGTGCCCGCCGACGGCAGACCGGCCGCGAGGGCGGCCAGTGGTCCACCGCCCGGCGGGTGCTCACGCGCCCAGGCCACCGGCCGTGCCGTGGGTCTGGGGTCGGCGACGACGACGGTGGTCCGGGCGTCGGCGCAGGCGGCGAGCACCCGGTCCAGCAGTGAGCGGCCGCCGACCCGCACGCCGGGTTTGTCGGCCCCGCCGAGCCGCCGGGCGGCACCGCCGGCGAGGACCACGGCGTCGTAGCCGGGGTCACCGGACGCGGTGCGCTGCTTCTCGCTCACCCCCTGAGTATGGGGTCCGCCGGCCGTCTCAGGGAACGCGGGCGGACCGCCCGATCACAACGTGCGCAGCAGTACCGCCGGCTGTTCCACGCAGTCGGCGACATAGCGCAGGAAACCGCCCGCCGTGCCGCCGTCGCACACCCGGTGGTCGAAGGTGAGCGAGAGCTGGACGACCTGGCGCACCGCCAACTCGCCCTCGTGCACCCAGGGCTTGGGGATGATCCGGCCGACACCGAGCATGGCCGCCTCGGGGTGGTTGATGATCGGGGTGGAGCCGTCGACGCCGAACACTCCGTAGTTGTTCAGCGTGAAGGTGCCGCCGGTCAGGTCCGCGGGGGTGAGCCGCCCGGCCCGGCCGGCCTCGGTCAGCCGGGCGAACTCCGCGGTCAGACCCTCGGCGTCCCGGGTGTGCGCGTCCCGGACGACCGGGACGACCAGTCCCCGCTCGGTCTGCGCGGCGAAGCCCAGGTGCACCTGGTCCAGCCGGACGATCTCCCTGGCCGCCGTGTCCACGGTGGAGTTCAGCTCGGGGAAGCGGGCGAGGGCGGCGGTGCAGATCCGGGCCAGCAGCGCGAGCAGGGAGATCTTGGGACCGCCGGACGCGTTCATCGCGGTGCGCGCCCGCATCAGCTCGGTGGCGTCGGCGTCGACCCAGCAGGTCGCGTCCGGGATCTCCCGCCGGCTGCGGGAGAGCTTGTCGGCGACGACGCCCCGGACGCCCTTGAGCGGCACGCGGGTGCCGGAGGTGAGGCCCGAGGTCGAGGTGGCCGGTTCGGCCGTCCGGACGGTGTCCGCCGAAGCGGGGACCACGACCGGCGCGGCCGGTACGGGCGTCACCCGTGGCTGCGGACCGGTCTGCGGCGGGGCGAGGCGGCCCTGCGCGGCGGCGGCCCGCAGCGCGTACTCCACGTCCGCGCGCAGGATCAGCCCGTCGGGGCCGGAGCCCGTCAGCTCCCGCAGGTCCAGCCCGTTCTCGCGGGCGAGCCGCCGCACGAGGGGCGAGATCACCGGCACGGGGCCCTCGCCGCGGCCGCTGTCACCGCTGACGCGGTAGTCGTCCAGGGCTTCCGGTGCCGGGGCGGCGGCCTGGGTGTCCAGGGCCGCCGCGGCCCGCTGGGGAGCTATCGGGGCCTGCGGACGCACCCTTCGGCGCCGCGCCGGAGGGGCACCGGTGCCGTAGCCGACGAGGACGTTGCCGGAGCCGCCACCGGAGCGTGCGCCGGAGCCGTTGGCCGAGGCCGTACCGGAACCGCCGGAGCCCGAAGGGGAGCCGGAGCCCGCCCCCGGAGCCGAGCCGTTCGCCGCACCGGGAGCCATCTCCACGGCCGCCCCGGAACCGTCGTCCGGGCCCTCGCCGGAGGCCTCCGCGCCCACCGCCACGGTCAGCAGCGGCGCCCCCACCGGGAGTTCGGCGCCCTCCTCACCGAAACGGGCCGTGACCACGCCGCCGTAGGGGCAGGGGACCTCGACCATCGCCTTGGCCGTCTCCACCTCGACGACCGGCTGGTCCACGGCGACGACGTCGCCGACCTGCACCAGCCAGCGCACGATCTCCGCCTCGGTGAGTCCTTCTCCGAGGTCGGGGAGCTTGAACTCCAGCACCTGTGCCATCAGCTCTCGGCCTCCCATTGCAGACGCGCCACGGCGTCCAGGATGCGGTCGACGCCAGGAAGATGGTGCCTCTCCAGCATCGGCGGCGGGTAGGGGATGTCGAATCCGGCCACGCGCAGCACCGGCGCCTCCAGGTGATGGAAGCAGCGTTCCGTGACCCGGGCCGCGATCTCGCCGCCCGGTCCGCCGAACCCGCCCGACTCGTGGACGACGACCGCCCGCCCGGTCCGTCGCACCGAGGCCGCGACCGTCTCGTCGTCGAACGGCACCAGGGAGCGCAGGTCGACGACTTCGAGGTCCCATCCCTCGGCCCGGGCCGCCTCGGCGGCTTCGAGGCAGACAGGTACCGACGGGCCGTACGTGATGAGCGTGGCGCTCCGGCCGGAGCGCCGCACCACCGCGCGGCCGATGGGTTCAACGGTCGCCGGCTCCTCCGGGTTCCAGGCGTCCTTCGACCAGTACAGACGCTTGGGTTCCAGGAAGACGACCGGGTCGTCGGAGGCGATGGCGGCGCGCAGCAGACCGTAGGCGTCGGCGACGGTCGCGGGCGTGACGACGTGCAGGCCCGGGGTCGCCACGTAGTACGCCTCGGACGAGTCGCTGTGGTGCTCGACGCCGCCGATGCCGCCGCCGTAGGGGACGCGGATGGTGATCGGCAGGGGCATGGCCCCGCGCGTGCGGTTGCGCATGCGCGCCACATGGCTGACGAGCTGTTCGAACGAGGGGTAGGCGAACGCGTCGAACTGCATCTCGACGACCGGCCTGAGCCCGTACATCGCCATGCCGACGGCCGTGCCCAGGATGCCCGCCTCGGCGAGCGGGGTGTCCGTGCAGCGGTCCTCGCCGAACTCCTTGGCGAGCCCGTCGGTGACGCGGAAGACGCCCCCGAGGGTGCCGACGTCCTCGCCCAGGACGTGCACGGACGGGTCGGCGGCCATGGAGTCGCGCAGCGCGCGGGTGAGGGCCTGGGCCATGGTCGCGGGCTTCACGGCAACCGTGGTCATGACAGCTCCTCCTCCTGGCCCGCCTCCAGCTCGGCCCGCAGCAGGGCCTGCTGCTCACGCAGCTGCGGGGTCGGCTCGGCGTAGACGTGGGCGAACAGGTCCATGGGGTCGAGCCCGGGGTCCTGGTTCAGCCGGGCGCGCATGTCGGCGGCGAGCGTCTCGGCGTCCTCGCGCGCGGCGTGCACACCGGCCTCGTCGAGCCAGCCGCGCTCGGTCAGCTCCCGCTCCAGGAGCGTGATCGGGTCGTGGTCGCGCCAGGCGTCGAGCTCGGAGTCCGCGCGGTAACGCTTGTCGTCGTCGGCGTTCGTGTGCGCCTCCAGGCGGTACGTCACCGCCTCGACGAGCGTCGGACCGCCACCCGCGCGCGCGTGCCGCACGGCGTCGGCGAGCACCTCGTGCACCGCGGCGGCGTCGTTCCCGTCGACCAGGCGGCCCGGCATCCCGTACCCGACGGCCTTGTGGGCCAGGGAGGGGGCGGCGGTCTGCTTGGCGAGCGGGACGGAGATCGCGAAGCCGTTGTTCTGGACCAGGAAGACGACCGGTGCGCGCCAGACGGCGGCGAAGTTCAGCGCCTCGTGGAAGTCGCCCTCGCTGGTGCCGCCGTCCCCGACGATCGCGAGCGCGACCACGTCGTCGCCCTTGAGGCGGGCGGCGTGGGCGAGCCCGACAGCGTGCGGCAACTGGGTGGCGAGCGGGGTGCACAGGGGGGCGACGCGGTGGGCGTGCGGGTCGTAGCCGGTGTGCCAGTCGCCGCGCAGCAGGGTGAGCGCGTCGACGGGGTCCACACCGCGGACGACGGCGGCGAGGGTGTCGCGGTAGCTGGGGAAGAGCCAGTCGCGCTCCTCCAGGACCAGCGCGGCGGCGACCTCGCAGGCCTCCTGGCCGGTGCTGGAGGGGTAGACGGCGAGACGGCCCTGCTTGGTGAGGGCGGTCGCCTGCGCGTTGTACCGGCGGCCGCGCACCAGCTGTGCGTACAGCCGGCGCAGCAGCTCGGGGTCGGCCTTGGCGGCGGCTTCGGTGCCGAGCACGCGGTACGGAGCCGCGTCGGGCAGCAGCGGCGTGGGGTCGGTGCGGGGCTGCCAGGCGGGCGGTGGCGACGGCCGATACGCGCCACGCTGCTCCATGACCGTCATGACGGCACCTCCTCGTGGGAGCGGCTTCGGGGAGGCGCAGGTCTGTGATGCGCCTCACCTACCGATTGTTCGGTCGACGGCACATTTTGGCTACAGGCGCCCCAGGGCTGTGGACAAACGGTTCTCCACAACCTGAGATGGACGCATTACGTCCATGGTAGAGAGGTGGGGGGACATGGCATCTGAACAAATGGCCGAAGGGACGGAGCCCGCCGCCCCGCCGCCACCCCGTCCCCTCGACGCGATCGACGAGGACATCCTGCGGATGCTCCAGGCGGACGGCCGCGCGTCGATACGGTCCGTGGCCGAGCGGGTCCACGTCTCGCGGGCCAACGCCTACGCGCGGATCAACCGGCTCCTCGAGGACGGCGTCATCCGCGGCTTCGGAGCCCGCGTCAACCACGAACGGGCGGGGCACGGCACCTCGGCGTACATCACCCTGCAGATCGTCCAGAACTCCTGGCGCACGGTGCGCGAGCAGCTCAGACAGCTGCCCGGCGCCTCACACATCGCCCTCGTCGGGGGCGATTTCGATGTGCTGCTGCTGGTGCACACCTCCGACAACCGGGCGCTGCGCGAGGTGGTGCTGACCCGGCTCCAGGCGATCCCCGAGGTCCTCAGCACGCGCACGCTGCTGGTGTTCGAGGAGGAGGACCTGGAGCCCCAGGGCTGAGCCGCCCCGGCGGGGCACGGAGCGGGCCGGTCGTCGGGGGGAGCCCCGGTCCGGGGATGCCGTGCCGCCGGTCCGGGCGTCAGCGCGCCCGGCGCAGTCCCTCGAACACCAACTGCGTGACCGCGTCGGCCACTTCGCGCTCCCCCATGCCGCGCCCCTCGGGCCGGTACCACTCGACGATCGAGTTGATCATGCCGAAGACCAGCCGGGTGGCCAGCCGCACCTCCACGTCGCCGCGCACGTCGCCCTCCGCGGCGGCGGCCTTCAGCAGCTCGGCGACCCGGTGGTCGAAGTCCCGGCGCCGCTCCAGCGCCCACCGCTCGGTGCCCGTGTTGCCCCGCACCCGCAGCAGCAGCGTCACGTAGGGCAGCTCGGCGATGAGCACCTCGACCATGCGCCGGACGACGTACTCCAGCCGCGCGGACGCGGGCCCCCCGCGCGCGTGCTCCTCGTCGAGGATCCCGAAGAGCCCGTCCAGCGCCCGGCTCACCGCCCGGCGCAACAGCTCCTCCTTGCCCGTGACGTGGTGGTAGATCGACGACTTGGAGATGCCGGCCGCCTTGGACAGGTGCTCCATGGAGGTGCCGTCGTAGCCGCGCTCGTTGAAGACCTGGACGGCGACCGACAGCAGGGTCTCCGGGGTGTACGTGTCGCGCTTGGCCGTGGTCATGGGGTGCCCTCCCGCTTGTCGGCGGAGTGTCCGTGGCGGTAGAGCGCCAAGGAGGGCGCGTAGCGGCCCGACGGCTCGCGCAGATGCAGCTCCTCCAGCAGGTCGTGGGCCCAGACCCGGCCGAGCCGGCGGCTCCACTCGAAGGGGCCGAGGGGGTAGTTGACACCGAGGCGCATCGCGGTGTCGATGTCCTCCTCCGTGGCCACGCCCTTGGCGACCGCGTCGTACGCGAGATCGACGATCCGCGCGACCGTGCGGGCGACGATCATGCCGGGCACGTCCCCGATGACGCTGACGTCCTTGCCCAGCGCCTGGAAGAGGCCGACCGCTTCCGCGAGGGTCTGCGAGGGGGTGTCCTTGGAGGCGGACAGGGCCACGCGGGTGGCCTTGCGGTAGTCCAGGGCGAGGTCGAAGTGGACGACGTCCCGGAACTCCACGGAGGTCTGGCCGTCGGCGAGGACGAGCCGGCCGCCGCTCGGCAGCACCAGACACGCGCCGCTCTCCTCGTCCTCCTCGCGCACGAGGACGCCCGCCTCACGGATCAGCGCCGGCAGCTCGGAGGCAGGACCCAGGTCCCCCTCCGCGACGACGTACGCGGGCGGCGGAGCGGCCTCGGCGGTGTGGGGTTCGGCGCGCTCGGCGCCCTCCCGGTAGTCGTACCAGCCCTGTCCGGACTTGCGGCCGAGCCGGCCGGACTCGACCAGGCGGCGCTGGGCGAGTGACGGAGTGAAGCGCACGTCCTGGAAGAGGGACTGCCACACGGACTGCGTCACGGACTCGTTGACGTCCTGCCCGATGAGGTCGGTCAGCTCGAAGGCGCCCATCCGGAACCCGCCGCTCTCGCGCAGCACGGCGTCGATGGTGGCGGGGTCGGCGCCGTGGGCCTCGTAGACGGCGAAGCTCTCGGCGTAGAAGGGCCGGGCGATGCGGTTGACGATGAATCCGGGGGTGTCGGCGCAGGCCACCGGCGTCTTGCCCCAGGCGCGGGCCGTCTCGTACGCGCGCGTGGCCGAGCTGACGTCGGTGGCGAAGCCGGAGACCACCTCGACCAGCGGCAGCAGCGGGGCGGGGTTGAAGAAGTGCAGGCCCACGAAGCGCCCGGGGGTGCGCAGGCCGCCCCCGATGGCGGTCACCGACAGGGAGGACGTGTTGGTGGCCAGCAGGCAGTCCTCGGAGACGACGTCCTCCAGCTCGCGCAGCAGGTGCTGCTTGACGTCCAGGCGCTCCAGGACTGCCTCGACGACCAGGGTGGCGTCGGCGAGCTCGGCAAGGCTCCGGGCGGGCAGCAGACGGGCGCGTGCCGCGTCCCGGTCGGCGCCGCTCAGCCGTTCCTTCTCGACGAGCCGGTCGAGCCGGGCACCGATCGCGGCGGCGGCCTCGTCGGCGCGCCCGGGGACGGCGTCGTACAGCCGTACGAGGTGGCCCGCGACCAGCGCCACCTGGGCGATGCCCTGGCCCATGGTGCCGCTGCCGACGACTGCCACGGGGCTGCTGAGGTCGAGTGCTGTCATGAACGCGATCCTCCCGCACGGGGTTTTCCACAGATGCGGCGGACCCCCTTGAACCGACCGATCGTTCGGTTACTCTAACCCTGACCGCCCGATCCCGCCCCTGTTTCTGCCCAGGTCATGAGCTCGACGAAGAGCTCACAAGACGAGGAGTTGGTCCCGCATGGCCGCCGAACTCACCGCCCACGAGCTGATCGCCCAGCACCGGCCCACCCTCGACCAGGCGCTGGAAGCGATCCGCACGCGCGCGTACTGGTCCCCGCATCCCGAGCACCCGAAGGCCTACGGGGAGAACGGCAGCCTGGACGCGGCCGCGGGCAAGGCCGCCTTCGACGCCCTGCTCGGCACCCGGCTCGACCTCGGCCAGCCGGGCACGGACGGCTGGGTGGACGGCGAGACCTCGCCCTACGGCATCGAGTTGGGCGTCGGCTACCCGCACGCGGACGTCGACGTGCTGCTGCCCGCGATGCGCGCCGGACAGCGTGCCTGGCGCGACGCGGGGCCGGAGGCCCGGGCCATGGTCTGCCTGGAGATCCTCAAGCGGATCAGCGACCGGACGCACGAGTTCGCGCACGCGGTCATGCACACCTCCGGCCAGGCCTTCATGATGGCCTTCCAGGCGGGCGGCCCGCACGCGCAGGACCGCGGCCTGGAGGCGGTGGCGTACGCGTACGTGGAGCAGGTCCGCACCCCCGACACCGCCGAGTGGACCAAGCCGCAGGGCAAGCGTGACCCGCTCGCGCTGACCAAGCGCTTCACCGCGGTCCCGCGCGGGATCGCCCTGATGATCGGCTGCAACACCTTCCCCACGTGGAACGGCTACCCGGGCCTGTTCGCCTCGCTGGCCACGGGCAACGCGGTCCTGGTCAAGCCCCACCCGCGCGCGGTGCTGCCGCTCGCGCTCACCGTGCAGGTCGCCCGCCAGGTGCTCACCGAGGCCGGCTACGACCCGAACCTGGTCGCGCTGGCCGCGGAGGCGCCCGGCGAGGGCATCGCGAAGACCCTCGCGCTCCGCCCCGAGGTCCGGATCATCGACTACACCGGCTCGACGGCCTTCGGCGACTGGCTGGAGGCCAACGCCCGCCAGGCGCAGGTCTACACGGAGAAGGCCGGCGTCAACACGGTGATCGTGGAGTCGACCGCCGACTACAAGGGGATGCTGTCCAACCTGGCGTTCTCGCTGTCGCTCTACAGCGGCCAGATGTGCACGACCCCGCAGAACCTGCTGATCCCCCGCGACGGCATCCGCACCGACCAGGGCCCCAAGTCCTTCGACGAGGTGACCGCCGACCTCGCCCAGGCGGTCGACGGCCTGCTCGGTGACGACGCGCGCGCGAACGCGCTGCTCGGCGCCATCGTCAACCCGGACGTCAAGGCCCGCTTGGAGGCCGCGGCCGGTCTCGGCGAAGTCGCCCTGGCCTCCCGGGAGATCAGCAACCCGGAGTTCCCGGGTGCGGTGGTCCGGTCGCCCGTCCTCGTGAAGCTGGACGGCGCCAAGCCGGACGACGAGGCCGCCTACATGAGCGAGTGCTTCGGCCCGGTCGCCTTCGCCGTCGCCGTCGACTCGGCCGCCGACGCTGTCGAGTTGCTGCGCCGGACCGTCCGCGAGAAGGGCGCCATGACGGTCGGCGCCTACACGACCGACGAGGACGTCGAGCGGGCGATCGAGGAGGTCTGCCTGGACGAGGCCGCGCAGCTCTCGCTGAACCTGACGGGCGGGGTGTACGTCAACCAGACCGCGGCCTTCTCCGACTTCCACGGCTCGGGCGGCAACCCGGCGGCCAACTCGGCGCTGACCGACGGGGCCTTCGTGGCCAACCGGTTCCGCGTGGTGGAGGTGCGCCGGGAGGCGTGACCCTCAGGCCGGCGCGCCCCCGGTGGCGCTCCAGTGGTACAGCGTCATGGCCACGCTGGTCGCGAGGTTGTAGCTGGAGACCTGGGGGCGCATCGGCAACGCCACCAGCTGGTCGGCACGCGCGCGTACGTCCGCGGACAGGCCGCTGCGCTCCGAGCCGAAGGCGAGCAGGGCGTCGTCGGGCAGCTTCAGTCCGCGGATGTCCTCGCCCTCCGGGTCCAGGGCGAACAGCGGCCCGGGCGGCAGGTCCACGACGTCCAGCCGCTCCACGGCGGTGGCGAAGTGCAGCCCCGCGCCGCCGCGGACGACCGTGGGATGCCAGGGGTCGAGCGTGCCCGTCGTGACCACGCCGGTCGCCCCGAAGCCGGCCGCGAGCCGGATCACGGCCCCGGCGTTGCCGAGGTTGCGCGGCTGGTCGAGGACCACGACGGGGGCGCCGCGGGGCGTGCGGGCCAGCCTCCGCAGACCGTCCTCGCGCGGCGGGCGTACGGCCAGGGCGGCCACGGCGGTGGGATGCGGGCGCGGCACCAGGGAGGCGTAGACCGCCTCCGGGACCTCCGTGAGCAGCGCGGCCAGCGGCTGTCGTACGTCCGGAGCGAGCTCGTCGGCGAGGGCGAGCGTGGCCTCCCGGTCCGCGGTCACGGCGAGGGGTACCTCGGCGCCGAAGCGCAGGGCGTGCTTGAGCGCGTGGAAGCCGTCGAGCAGGACGGAGCTCCCGGCGAGACGGTGCCAGGCGCTCACCGGCGGCGACGGGGAGCCGGTTCCCCTGTCCGCGGGGTCGTTCATGCCCTGAAGCCTACGTGGGACTGCGCGGCGTCCCCGTGGCGCTCGGCGTCGTCCGGCGTCCGCTGCGCGGGCACCTTGGGAAGGCGGGGCCTGGACAGGCGCCCACGCGCGCGGGCGCTCCAGTGGCCGAGGCGGCGCAGGAACGACGTCGGCAGGAAGACGGCGTCCGCCGCGATCATCGCCAGCGAGAAGAACGGCAGCCCGAGCATCACGGCGATCACCGCGTGTTCGAGGATCATGACGGCCAGCAGCACGTTCTTGACCCGGCGGTGGAACAGCGTGAACGGGAAGGCGACCTGCACGAGCACGGTCCCGTACGTCACGAGCATGACCACGATGCCGCTGGTGGACATCAGCTCGGCCAGGGCGGGCCAGGGCGAGAAGTAGTCCAGTTGCAGCGGGTAGTAGACGGCGGTGCCGTCCTGCCAGCGGGAGCCCTGGATCTTGTACCAGCCGGCCGTGGCGTAGATCAGACAGGCCTCGGCCATGATCACGAACAGAGCGCCGTTGTGCAGGATGTTGGCGATCACGTCGAGCATGATCCGTGGCTCACCGGTGCGGGTGAGGCGGCCGGCGAGCCACCACAGGGCCTGCGCCACCCACGCGCCCCACAACAGCGCCGGGACCATCCAGTCGCCGTCCAGCCGGCCCAGCACGGTCACGCCGGCCAGCACCAGCCCCAGGACGCCCCACAGCAGCGGGCCCGTCCGGTCGGCGACCCGCTCCCCGCGCGCGTGCGCCTCGCGGGTGCGCCGGGCACGGCGGGCGTCCAGCGACCAGACCTGGCCGCAGCGCGTGAACACCAGGTAGATGCACATCAGGTGCAGGACGTTGTCGCCGCCGTCGCCCATGAAGACGCTGCGGTTCTGCAGCGAGAGCACGCCGACCATGAAGAGCACCGACATCGTGCGGGTACGCCAGCCCAGCATCAGCAGCAGGCCGGAGAGCACGCCGAGCGCGTAGACGGCCTCGAACCACAGCCGGCCGTCCGACCACAGCAGGGCGGTGAAGGCCCCGTTCGCGCCGACCAGCTGCTCGGCGAGATCCCAGCTCCACGGGCCGTCGGGGCCGTACAGCTCGTGCCGGTGCGGGACCTCCCGCAGCAGGAACAGCAGCCAGGTGGCGGCGAAGCCGATCCGGATCACGGCGGTCTGGTACGGACCGAGAGGGGACTCGGTCACCCGGGCGATGCCACGGGAGACGGCCAGGGCGAAGCGGCTCACCGGTCGCCTCCCCGCGCCTCGTCACGTGACACCGACCACCAGGGCAGCTCCCGGTACACCGGCTTGAGCGAGATCCGCTCCTCGCTCCAGTGGGGCGGGCGGACGCTCGTGGTGCGCGAGCGGATCTGGACCCGCTCGACGGCGCCGCCCGGCCCGGCCGCGTCCACGCGGTCCAGGCGCATCAGCACGATCCGGCGCATGTAGGTCTCGCTCAGCGCGCCGCGCAGGCCCGACGGGCGGTTGCCGCCGTCGTGCGTGGCGGTGAAGAAGTCCCACGCGCGGCGCAGCTCGTTCTGCTGGGTGTGGCTCGGCAGCAGGTTGCCGTCGATGGCCTGGCCGTCCTGCGCGGACAGGTCGTACCAGCCGGTGACACGGCTGCCGCCGTCACCCGTTCGGATCTGGGCACGGACCTGGACGGCGATGTTCTGCTGGAGTGGGTTCGGCGCGAACAGTTTCCAGTTCTGTTCGAACTCGGGGTAGATCCAGTCTTCGATCGTCGCGCTGTGCTGCTTGGTGACCGTGTTCGACGGGGCGACGTGCAGAAAGACCATGCCGATGTGCACACAGACGGCGATCGCCACGACGGCGAGGGCCAGTGCGACGCCGACCTGGTAGCGCGGGGAGAGGGCCGCGACCCCGGTGCGGGGTTCCGCCAGGGGCGCGCGCACGTCGGGGGTGCCCGGCTCGTCCCGCGCGTGCGGGACGCCTGCACCCCTGTCGTACGTGTCCTTCGCGCCCTGCGCGTCCATTCCGCCCCGATTCCGTTCCCGATCCGGTCCTCGTCCGCCGCCCGCAGCCCCCTCGCACGCGAACGCTACTCAGGCCGACCCGTCGGGCACAGCCCCTTCGATCAGCTCGCGCGGGGCCGCGCCGACGGGTTTTCCACAGCGGTTGACACCTTACGGCGCCCGTCCGACCATGGAACCGCACGAACCGAACGATCGGTCGGGAGCAAGCTCCGGACGGACCCACAGGTCGAGGGGGCCACATGGCGACAGCAGCCGCGCAGAAGACGGACCGGACAGCGTCGTACGGCGAGGGGGACAGCGCCCTCGCCGGGTACGAGCACGCCTTCGACGCCGCCGTGGCCGCCGACGAGCGCATCGAGCCACGCGACTGGATGCCCGACGCCTACCGGGCGACGCTGGTCCGGCAGATCGCCCAGCACGCGCACTCCGAGATCATCGGCATGCAGCCGGAGGCCAACTGGATCACCCGCGCGCCCTCGCTGCGCCGCAAGGCCATCCTGATGGCCAAGGTCCAGGACGAGGCGGGCCACGGCCTGTATCTGTACAGCGCGGCGGAGACCCTCGGCACCAGCCGCGACGAACTCCTCGACAAGCTCCACAGCGGCCGCCAGAAGTACTCCTCGATCTTCAACTACCCCACGCTGACCTGGGCCGACGTCGGCGCGATCGGCTGGCTGGTGGACGGCGCGGCGATCACCAACCAGGTGCCGCTGTGCCGCTGCTCCTACGGCCCGTACGCCCGCGCGATGGTCCGCATCTGCAAGGAGGAGTCCTTCCACCAGCGCCAGGGGTACGAGCTGCTGCTCGCCCTCAGCAAGGGCACCCCCGAGCAGCACGCGATGGCACAGGACGCGGTGGACCGCTGGTGGTGGCCGTCCCTGATGATGTTCGGCCCGCCCGACGACGAGTCGCAGCACTCCGCGCAGTCGATGGCCTGGAAGATCAAGCGGCATTCCAACGACGAGCTGCGCCAGCGCTTCGTCGACATCTGCGTCCCCCAGGCCGAGTCCCTCGGCCTCACCCTCCCCGACCCGGACCTGCGGTGGAACGAGGAGCGGGGACACCACGACTTCGGGGCGATCGACTGGACGGAGTTCCGCGACGTCCTCAAGGGCAACGGCCCGTGCAACGACCAGCGCATCACACAGCGCAGGCAGGCCCACGAAGAGGGCGCCTGGGTCCGGGAGGCGGCCGCGGCGTACGCGGTCAAGCACAGCGAGACAGGAGCAACGCGCGCATGACGAACACCGACTGGCCCCTGTGGGAGGTCTTCGTGCGCTCGCGCCGGGGCCTGTCCCACACCCACGCCGGCAGCCTGCACGCCCCGGACGCGGAGTTCGCCCTGCGCAACGCGCGCGACCTCTACACCCGTCGCGGCGAGGGCGTCTCCCTCTGGGTCGTGCCCTCCTCCGCCATCACGGCGTCCTCCCCCGACGAGAAGGACCCGTTCTTCGAGCCGGCCGCCGACAAGCCCTACCGCCACCCCACCTTCTACGAGATCCCCGAGGGGGTGCAGCACCTGTGACGACCACGGTTCCCACGACGGCCGCCCTCGCCCTGGGCGACGACGCCCTGGTGCTCTCCCACCGCCTGGGGGAGTGGGCCGGCCACGCCCCCGTCCTGGAGGAGGAGGTCGCCCTCGCCAACATCGCGCTCGACCTGCTCGGCCAGGCCCGCGTGCTGCTGTCGCTGGTCGGCGACGAGGACGAGCTGGCCTACCTGCGCGAGGAGCGCGCCTTCCGCAACCTCCAGCTGGTGGAGCAGCCGAACGGCGACTTCGCCCACACCATCGCCCGCCAGCTGTACTTCTCGACCTACCAGCACCTGCTGTACGCCGAACTGGCCACCGGCGACGGCCCCTTCGCCCCGCTCGCCGCGAAGGCCGTCAAGGAGGTCGACTACCACCGCGACCACGCCCGGCAGTGGACCCTGCGCCTCGGCGACGGCACGGACGAGAGCCATGAGCGCATCCGCCGGGCGTGCGAGGCGCTGTGGCGCTTCACCGGCGAGATGTTCCAGCCCGTCGAGGGCCTGGACGTCGACGGCGAGCGGCTGCGGACGGCCTGGCGGGAATCCGTCGGCGAGGTGCTGCAGCGCGCCACCCTCACGGTCCCCGAGGGACCGCAGACGGGCGCCTGGCGCGCCGGAGCGGGCCGCCAGGGCCTGCACACCGAGTCGTTCGGGCGGATGCTCGCCGAGATGCAGCACCTGCACCGCAGCCACCCGGGGGCGTCATGGTGACCACCACCGCCCTGGAGGAGCGGCTCGTCGCGATCGCCGGCTCGGTGCCCGACCCCGAGCTGCCGGTCCTCACCCTGCGGGAACTGGGCGTCCTGCGCGCGGTGCACCTGCGCGGCGAGGACGCGGTCGAGGTGGAGCTGACCCCGACGTACACGGGCTGCCCCGCCGTCGAGGCCATGTCCCTGGACATCGAGCGCGCGCTGCACGAGCACGGCGTACGCGACGTCACCGTGCGCACGGTGCTCTCGCCGGCCTGGTCGACGGACGACATCACGCCCGAAGGGCGCCGCAAGCTGCGCGAGTTCGGCATCGCGCCGCCGCGCGCGGGGGCGCGGTCCGGGCCGGTGCCGCTGGAGCTGGGCCCGGTGCGCACGCTCACCGAAGCACGCGAGGAGGCCGAGCCGGTCCTCTGCCCGCACTGCGGCTGCGCCGACACCGAGCTGCTGAGCCGCTTCTCGTCCACGGCCTGCAAGGCACTGCGCCGCTGCCTGTCCTGCCGTGAACCGTTCGACCACTTCAAGGAGTTGTGATGGCCCGCTTCCACACGCTCCGGGTGACCGCGGTCGACCGGCTCACCGACGACGCCGTCGCCGTCACGCTCGCCGTCCCCGAGAAGTTGCGCGAGGAGTTCCGGTACGCGCCCGGACAGCACATCGCGCTGCGGCGCACGGTCGACGGCGTCGACATCCGCCGGACGTACTCGATCTGCTCCCCGGCACCGCGGGACGGCGCGGGACCGCACGCCCTGCGGGTGGGCGTGCGGCTGGTGGAGGGCGGGGCCTTCTCCACGTACGCGCTGAAGGAGATCAACATCGGGGACGAGCTGGAGGTGATGACACCGGCCGGCCGCTTCACCCTCGATCCCGCGCCCGGCCTGTACGCGGCGATCGTCGGCGGCAGCGGCATCACACCGGTGCTGTCGATCGCGTCGACGCTGCTGGCCCGCGAGCCGAGGGCGCGCTTCTGCCTGATCCGCAGCGACCGTACGGCCGCCTCGACGATGTTCCTGGAGGAGGTCGCCGACCTGAAGGACCGCTTCCCCGAGCGGTTCCAGCTGGTGACGGCGCTCTCCCGGGAGGAGCAGCAGGCGGGACTGCCGACCGGACGACTCGACCACGAACGGCTGTCGGGGCTGCTGCCGGCGCTGCTGCCGGTGGCCGAGGTGGCGGGCTGGTTCCTGTGCGGGCCCTACGGGCTGGTGCAGGAGGCCGAGCGGGCGCTGCGCGGACTCGAGGTGCCGCGCGGCCGCATCCACGAGGAGATCTTCCATGTGGACGCCGCTCCGGCGGCCGCCCCGTCGGCGGCGCCCGCCCACAGCACGGTGACCGCGCGGCTCGACGGCCGCGGGGGGACCTGGCCGGTGCGATCCGGCGAGTCGCTGCTGGAGACGGTGCTGCGCAACCGTTCCGACGCCCCCTACGCCTGCAAGGGCGGGGTGTGCGGCACGTGCCGGGCCTTCCTGGTCTCCGGGGAGGTCCGCATGGACCGCAACTTCGCGCTGGAACGCGAGGAGACGGAGGCGGGGTACGTGCTGGCCTGCCAGTCCCATCCGGTGACGGAACAGGTGGAGCTGGACTTCGACCGCTGACCGGCGCGGGCGCCGGCGCCGCCCCTCTTCGGGCGCCGACGCCCATTCCCTTCTCCTAGAACCTGTTCTATCTTGACGCTCCGTCAGACAGCGGGAGCCGCCGGGAGGACAGGACCGTGGACTTCACCTTCACCGAGGAACAGCAGGCGGCTGCCGAGGCGGCGCGGGGGGTGTTCGCCGACGTCGCGCCGGACACGGTGCCGAGCCCCACGCTGACCAGGGGCGCCGTGGCCGACGACTTCGACCGCGCCCTGTGGGGCAGGCTCGCCGACGCCGATCTGCTGGGCCTGCTGCTCGACCCGGAGCACGGCGGAGCGGGCCTCGACGCCCTCGCGCTGTGCCTGGTGCTGCGCGAGGCGGGCAAGGTGCTGGCGCGGGTGCCGCTGCTGGAGAGCAGTGCGGCACTGGCGGCCGTACAGGCCTACGGCGGGGCCGAGTTGAAGGCCGCGCTGCTCGAACGGGCCGGGCGGGGAGAGGTCGTGCTGACCGTCGCCGCACAGGGGCGTACCGGCGGCCACGATCCGGCCGAGCGGGCGGTGACCGCTCGGCGGGACGGCGACGACTGGATCCTGGACGGGGTGCAGACGGCGGTGCCGTGGGCCTATGAAGCCGACTTCACCGTCGTACCGGCGCACACCGACGCCGACCGCGAGGTACTCGCGCTCGTCCCCCGGGGCCACCAAGGCGCCGCGCTCGCCGAGCAGTTCGCGACCAACGGCGAGCGGCTCGGGGAACTGCGGCTGGAGTCGGCACGGATTCCGGAGCGGTACGTCGTCGGGGCCGAGGGGGCCTGGGAGTGGCTGCGGCAGCTGCTGGCCACCGGGACCTGTGCGCTGGCGCTGGGGCTCGGGGAGCGGGTGCTGCGGATGACCGGCGAGTACACCGGGAAGCGCGAGCAGTTCGGCCACCCGGTCGCGACGTTCCAGGCCGTCGCCGTGCAGGCCGCCGACCGCTACATCGACCTGCGGGCGATGGAGGCCACGCTGTGGCAGGCGGCGTGGCGGATCAGCTCCGCGGCGTCCGGCGCGCTGCCGGCCGCCGCCGATGTGGCCGTCGCCAAGATCTGGGCGGCGGAGGGGGTGCGGCGGGTGGTGCAGACGGCACAGCATCTGCACGGGGGTTTCGGGGCGGACGTCGACTATCCCCTGCACCGCTACCACGCCTGGGCCAAGCACCTGGAGCTGTCCCTGGGACCGGCGGCGGCCCATGAGGAGACCCTGGGCGACCTGCTCGCGGCGCACGCGCCTGGATGAGCATCCCCGCGGACCCGCGGACCCGCGGACCCGCAGACCCGCCGACCTACCGATCTGCCGACCCGCCGACCCGCCGGCCGCGGAGGCGGCCCGGTGGGTGACGCGGCGAGGTCGGAGCCCGGGCGCACGGCGACCGTGGACGCACACGCGGTCGGCAGCGCCGGAGCACCGGAGCACCGGCATCCGCGTTACGGGCGCGAAACCGCGCCCGTACCTCACCTGGCCGGACTCAGACGACCGCTCCCGGCTCCCCCGCGTCCGTGACCACCGGGCGCCCGGTCGCCTGCCAGGCCTCCATGCCGCCCGCGACGTTCACGGCCTCGACGCCCTGCTGGTTGAGGTACATCGCGACCTGGGCCGAGCGTCCGCCGGAGCGGCAGATCACGTGGACGCGGCCGTCCTGCGGGGCGGCCTCGGTCAGCTCGCCGTACCGGGCCACGAACTCGCTCATGGGCAGGTGCAGCGCGCCCTCCGCGTGACCGGCCTGCCACTCCTCGTCCTCACGGACGTCCAGCAGGAAGTCGTCGTCCTTGAGGTCGGTGACCCCGACCGTGGGAACAGCTCCGAAGTTCATGGTCCCGACGCTACCCGAAGCGCTCCTCGAGGCGGCCCGGAGGCCGCCCGGCCGCTCACTGACCGACCAGCGCCGCCAGCTCCGCCTCGCGCCCCGCGACCTCCTTGAGCAACTGCTCGGCGATCTCGTCGAGCAGGCTGTCCGGGTCGTCGGGCGCCAGCCGCAGCATGGAGCCGATCGCGCTCTCCTCCAGGTCACGGGCGACGACCGAGAGCAGTTCCTTGCGGCGGGCGAGCCAGTCCAGCCGGGCGTAGAGCTCCTCGCTGGGGCTCGGCTGGCGCTCCTCGGGCACCGGACCCGCCGCCCACTCCTCGGCCAGCTCGCGCAGCAGCGCCTCGTCACCGCGGCCGTAGGCGGTGTTCACCCGGGTGATGAACTCCTCACGCCGCTTGCGCTCACCGTCCTCCTGCGCGAGGTCGGGGTGGGCCTTGCGGGCCAGCTCGCGGTAGAGGCGGCGGGCCTCGTCGCTGGGGCGCACCCGCTGCGGCGGCCGGACGGGCCGGTCCGTGAGCATCGCGGCGGCCTCGGGGAACAGGCCGTCGCCGTCCATCCAGCCGTGGAACAGCTCCTCCACGGAGGGCATGGGCAGCACCCGGGCCCGCAGCTCCTGCGCGCGGCGCAGGTCCTCGGCGTCGCCCGTGCGGGCCGCCTTCGCCTCGGCTATCTGCGCGTCCAGCTCTTCGAGCCGGGCGTACATCGGCCCGAGCCGCTGGTGGTGCAGCCGGGAGAAGTTCTCGATCTCGACCCGGAAGGTCTCGACCGCGATCTCGTACTCGATCAGCGCCTGCTCGGCCGCCCGCACGGCCCGCTCCAGCCGCTCCTCGGGCCGGGGGGCGCCGTCCTCGGGCGTCGCCTGCGCCTCATCGGCGACACCACCCTGCTCAGCTTCCGGGGTCGTCACCCGACCAGCGTAGGCCACGCCACCGCCGGCTTTCGGAACCCCGGCCGCACCCGCCCGCTCCGCAGCACGGGAAGACCCCTCGCCGGCACCGGCAGGCGCCTCGCCGACACCGGCAGGCCCCTCGCCGTGCACGAGCCCTTCATCGCCGATCACCCGCGCTCACACCCCTTCCTCCGCCGCGACCCGCCCCGCCCGGACGGCCGCGACCAGCGCCTCGTGATCGGCCTCGGTCCGGTCGGCGTACGCGACGGCGAAGGTGGCGAGCGCCTCGTCCAGCTCCTCGTTCTTGCCGCAGTAGCCGGAGACCAGGCGCGGGTCGGCGCTGTGGGAGTGGGCGCGCGCCAGGAGCGCGCCCGTCATGCGGGCGTAGTCGTCGAGCTGGTCGGCGGAGAGGGCCGCCGGGTCCACGCTGCCCTTGCGGTTGCGGAACTGGCGGACCTGGAAGGGGCGGCCCTGGACGGTCGTCCAGCCGAGCAGGATGTCGCTGACCACCTGCATCCGCTTCTGCCCGAGGACCACCCGCCGGCCCTCGTGATCGACGGACGGCGTCTCGAACCCGGCGGTCCGCAGATGCGGCAGGAGCGCCGATTCGCGGGCCTCCTTCACCTGGAGGATCAGCGCCTCACCACGGTGGTCCAGCAGCAGGACGACGTACGAACGCAGGCCGACGCTGCCCGTGCCGACGATGCGGAAGGCCACGTCGTGCACCGCGTGCCGGGACAGCAGCGGCAGCCGGTCCTCGGACAGCGTCGTCACGTACTCCTCCAGGGCGCCGGCGACCGCCGCCGCCTCGGCGTCCGGGACGCGGCGCAGCACCGGCAGCGCGTCCACGAACCGCCTGCCGCCCTCCTCGGACGGCTCGGTCGAACGCGCCGCGAACCGTCCGCTGGTGTTGGCCCGCGCCTTCTCCGAGACCCGCTCCAGCGTGCCGAGCAGATCGTGGGCGTCGGTGTGGGAGACCAGCTCCTCGTCCGCGATGGCGTTCCACGCGTCCAGCACCGGGAGCTTGGCCAGCAGCCGCATGGTGCGGCGGTAGGCGCCGGCCGCGTCGTGGGCGGCCGCCCGGCAGGTGTCCTCGTCGGCGCCCGCCACCCGGCCCGCGAGCACCAGTGAGGCGGCGAGCCGCTTGAGGTCCCACTCCCAGGGGCCGTGCACCGTCTCGTCGAAGTCGTTCAGGTCGATGACCAGGCCGCCGCGCGCGTCCCCGTACAGACCGAAGTTCGCCGCGTGCGCGTCGCCGCAGATCTGCGCGCGGATGCGGGTCATGGGGGTGCGGGCGAGGTCGTACGCCATGAGGCCGGCCGCTCCGCGCAGGAAGGCGAACGGGGTCGCCACCATCCTGCCGACCCTTATCGGCGTGAGCCCGGGGATCCGGCCCTGGTTGGACTCCTCCACCGCGGTCACCGCGTCGGGCCGGGCGCCGTCGACGTCGAGGGTGGCGTGGGCGCCGCGCGGCACCCGCTCGCGCAGGGCCTTGCCCTCCGCCTTGGGCGAGTGCGCGCCCTGCGCGGACGGCTCGGCGAAGCCCCGCACCCGCGGAATCCGCACCGTCCCGGAACCCGCTTCCCGCACACCGGTCTCGGTCACCGCGACCGCCTCCCCCGTGACTCGCCGGAACATCAACTCGTGCCGACCGTACAACCGGCGGACGGCATCCCGTCAGACCCTGTGGACAACTCCCCACCTGTGGAAAACCCCGGCGTGCGTCAACTCCCCGACCTGCCCGGCCCGGTCCCGCGGCAGGTGGCCGACGCCGGTCCCGCAGCCCCACACACGACCACCACGACCTGAGACGTTGCTCACACAGGAACGGGCAGCACGGTGAGGGGCTTCACGGGGTGCGCCTCCGAAGGCCCGGGAGAACGACGGGAGAACAAAGAGAAGCGGTCGGCATCGTGATCACGATGCCGACCGCTTCAGCTGTGCGCGAGGGGGGAGTTGAACCCCCACGCCCTTGCGGGCACTGGAACCTGAATCCAGCGCGTCTGCCTATTCCGCCACCCGCGCATTGGGTGTGTCTCCGGCCCCGTCCCCTTGGGCTTGGCGCCTTCCGACACCCAGAACATTAGCACGCTGGACGGGGTGGGTTCACATCCCTTATCCAGGGCAGGGGCACCCTCACACGGGCACGCCGACCGGCCGGAACGCCTCCGCACGTATCAACCTCGTACCGGTCCTGCCCGTCTGCCCAGGAGCCGGACCGAGTCCGCAGTCCGGTGCGGGACACTTGTTTGCGACCCCC
The DNA here is from genome assembly GCF_044749345.1 of Streptomyces sp. NPDC089424. Lineage (NCBI taxonomy): Bacteria > Bacillati > Actinomycetota > Actinomycetes > Kitasatosporales > Streptomycetaceae > Streptomyces > Streptomyces sp. NPDC089424. The sequence continues at coordinate 277,328 of NZ_JBIVHU010000004.1, read as the reverse complement.
TCTACGATCCATGCCAGAAGTTCGAAGGGGAGCGCCGCAGGGAACTTCGTCAGGCGTCGACACCCGTCGACACCCGTCGACCGGGCTGACAGGGGGAACCAGCCGATTAACCGGGGCGTGGATACGATCAGTAAGCAGTACCGGGTAGGCAGTACACGGGTAGGCAGTACACAGGACGGCAACACCGGAGGAGGTGCCCCATGGGAGTCCTGAAGAAGTTCGAGCAGCGTCTCGAAGGTCTGGTCAACGGCACCTTCGCCAAGGTGTTCAAGTCCGAGGTGCAGCCCGTGGAGATCGCGGGAGCGCTCCAGCGGGAGTGCGACAACAACGCGACCATCTGGAACCGCGACCGCACCGTTGTGCCCAACGACTTCATCGTGGAGCTGAGCGCCCCGGACTTCGAGCGCCTCAGCCCCTACTCGGGCCAGCTGGGCGACGAGCTCGCCGGCATGGTCCGCGACTACGCCAAGCAGCAGCGCTACACCTTCATGGGGCCGATCAAGGTCCACCTGGAGAAGGCGGACGACCTGGACACCGGTCTGTACCGGGTGCGCAGCCGTACGCTCGCCTCCTCCACCGACCAGCAGGCCCCCGGCTCCGCGGCCGGCGGCGCCCGCCCCGCGGCCGCCGCGGGTGGCTACGGGTACCCGCCCGCGGCTGCCCCGCCGCAGCCCGCCGGCGCTCCCCCCATGCCTTCGGCACCCCCACCCGGCGCCCGCCCCGGCGGGTACGGCTATCCGCAGCCGGCCCAGCCCGCCGCGCAGCGTCCCGGTGCCGCGCCCGGCGCCTCCCCTGGTTCCCGCACCAGGTACTGGATCGAGATCAACGGCGCCCGCCACCAGATCTCCCACCAGACCCTGGTGCTGGGCCGCAGCACCGAGGCCGACGTGCGGATCGACGACCCCGGCGTGTCCCGCCGGCACTGCGAGATCCGGACCGGAACGCCCTCGACGATCCAGGATCTCGGGTCCACCAACGGCATCGTGGTGGACGGGCAGCACACCACCCGCGCTACGCTCCGCGACGGCTCGCGGATCGTCGTGGGCAGCACCACCGTTATCTATAGGCAAGCCGAAGGGTGATCCGGGGGCAATGTCAGAGCTGACCCTCACGGTCATGCGGCTGGGTTTCCTGGCCGTACTGTGGCTGTTCGTGATCGTGGCCGTGCAGGTCATCCGCAGCGATCTGTTCGGTACGCGCGTCACACAGCGCGGATCCCGACGGGACGCGGGCCGGGCGCAGCAGGCCACGCGCCAGGCGCCTCCGCAGCAGCGCCAGCAGCCGGCCGGCGGCCGGTCGCGGCGGAACGCGCCGACCAAACTGGTGGTGACCGAAGGCACACTCACCGGCACCACCGTCGCGCTCCAGTCCCAGACCATCACCCTGGGCCGGGCGCACGACAGCACCATCGTGCTGGACGACGACTACGCCTCGAGCCGGCATGCCAGGATCTACCCGGACCGGGACGGTCAGTGGATCGTCGAGGACCTCGGGTCCACGAACGGCACCTATCTCGACCGGACCCGCCTCACGACCCCCACGCCGATCGCGTTGGGTGCACCGATCCGCATCGGCAAGACCGTCATCGAGCTGCGGAAGTAGTGCTACATCATGAATGAGCGCGAGCGGAGCGAGCACGCAGCGGCGGTCCACACCCGGGGCCCCGGCGCGCTCCCGACCGGAGGGTGGGCAGTGTGGCTCGACACGATCGGCTGTACCCGGAGCCGACGGGCGAGGTGCGCATGAGTCTGTCACTGCGCTTCGCCGCCGGTTCGCACAAAGGCATGATCCGCGAGGGCAACGAGGACTCCGGATACGCCGGTCCGCGCCTGCTCGCGATCGCCGACGGCATGGGCGGCGCCGCGGCCGGCGAGGTCGCCTCCTCCGAGGCGATCTCCACCATCGTCCAGCTCGACGACGACATCCCCGGCTCGGACGTCCTCACCTCGCTCGGCACGGCCGTCCAGCGCGCCAACGACCAGCTGCGCCAGATGGTCGAGGAGGACCCCTCGCTGGAGGGCATGGGCACGACCCTCACCGCCCTGCTGTGGACGGGCCAGCGGCTCGGCCTGGTGCACGTCGGCGACTCGCGCGCGTACCTGCTGCGCGACGGTGTCCTCACGCAGATCACGCAGGACCACACCTGGGTGCAGCGCCTCGTCGACGAGGGCCGGATCACCGAGGAAGAGGCCACCACCCACCCGCAGCGCTCCCTGCTGATGCGCGCGCTCGGCAGCGGCGACCACGTCGAGCCCGATCTGTCGATCCGCGAGGTGCGGGCCGGCGACCGCTATCTGATCTGCTCCGACGGCCTGTCCGGCGTCGTCTCCCACCAGACGATGGAGGAGACGCTCGCCAGCTACCAGGGCCCGCAGGAGACCGTGCAGCAGCTGATCGAGCTGGCGCTGCGCGGCGGCGGCCCGGACAACATCACCGTGATCGTCGCCGACGTGCTCGACCTGGACACCGGTGACACCCTCGCCGGGCAGCTGTCCGACACCCCGGTCGTGGTCGGTGCCGTCGCCGAGAACCAGAACCACCTGCACGACAACGGCATCATGCAGACCCCGGCCGGCCGCGCCGCCGGCCTCGGCCGCCAGGTGCCCGGACAGGGCGGCGGGGGCGGCGAGTTCGGCCCGCCCGGCTCCGGCGACACCACCGGCTACATCCCGGCGGACGGCTTCGGCGGCTACGGCGACGACGATTTCGTCAAACCCCGGCCGCGGCGCCGCTGGCTGAAGCGATCCTTCTACGGCGTCCTCGCGCTGGCCGTCATCGGCGGCGGCCTGTACGCGGGCCACCGCTGGACGCAGACGCAGTACTACGTCGGCACCAACGACGAGCACGTCGCCCTGTACCGGGGCATCAGCCAGGATCTGGCCTGGGTCTCCTTGTCGAAGGTCGAGAAGGACCACCCCGAGATCGAACTCAAGTACCTGCCGCCCTACCAGCAGAAGCTGGTCGAGGCGACGATCGCCGAGGGCGGGCTGAAGAACGCCCAGGCCAAGATCGACGAGTTGGGTGTGCAGGCCTCCGCGTGCAAGAAGGAGGCGCAGCGACGCGCCGCCGAGAGCGAGAACAGCGCGCAGACCGGCCAGGGCGAGGCAGGCGGCACCACGGGAACCACCCGTACCTCTGTCACGTCCAAGGCCACACCGACACCGTCGGCCACCGGTTCCACGTCCCCGAGCCAGTCCGCGACCGCGCCCACTCCCAGCCCCGGCCCCAGCCTCTCGGAGGAAGAGCAGAAGGTCGTCTCGCTGTGCGGTAAGCAGTAGGCAAGCCGTGAGAGGCCCCGTCACACGATGAGCAGTACTCCCAATCCGTCGACGCAGCACACGTCCACGATCGGCTCGATCGGCACGCCGAGCCGGCGCAACACCGAGCTCGGGCTCCTGGTGTTCGCCGTCCTCATCCCGGTCTTCGCCTACGCCAACGTCGGCCTCGCCATCAACGACGAGGTACCGGCCGGCCTGCTGAGCTACGGGCTCGGTCTGGGCCTGCTGGCCGGCGTCGGCCATGTCGTCGTCCGCAAGTTCGCGCCGTACGCGGACCCGCTGCTGCTGCCGCTGGCCACCCTGCTCAACGGGCTGGGCCTGGTCGCCATCTGGCGGCTGGACCAGTCCGAGCTGCTGCAGGACATCGGCCAGGCCGGCACCGCCGCCCCGCGCCAGTTGCTCTACACGGCGATGGGCATCGCGCTGTTCATCGTGGTGCTGATCTTCCTCAAGGACCACCGCGCGCTGCAGCGCTACACGTACATCTCGATGGTCGGCGCGCTGTTCCTGCTGCTGCTGCCGCTGGTGCCGGGCCTCGGCCAGAACATCTACGGCGCCAAGATCTGGATCAACGTCGGCGGATTCTCCATCCAGCCGGGCGAGTTCGCGAAGATCGTCCTCGCGGTCTTCTTCGCCGGGTACCTGATGGTCAAGCGGGACGCGCTGGCCCTGGCCAGCCGCCGCTTCATGGGCCTGTACCTGCCGCGTGGCCGCGACCTCGGCCCGATCCTCGTGGTCTGGGCGATGTCGATCCTGATCCTGGTCTTCGAGACCGACCTCGGTACGTCGCTGCTGTTCTTCGGAATGTTCGTCATCATGCTGTACGTCGCCACCGAGCGGACCAGCTGGATCGTCTTCGGTCTGCTGATGTCGGCGGTCGGCGCCGTCGGTGTGGCCTCGTTCGAGTCGCACATCCAGCAGCGCGTCGACGCCTGGCTGGACCCGATGCGCGAGTACGCGCTCTCCCGTGAGGGTGTGGTCGGCCACTCCGAGCAGGCGATGCAGGCGCTGTGGGCGTTCGGCTCCGGCGGCACCCTGGGCACCGGCTGGGGCCAGGGGCACTCCGAGCTGATCCGGTTCGCCGCCAACTCCGACTTCATCCTCGCCACCTTCGGCGAGGAGCTGGGCCTGGCCGGTGTGATGGCGCTGCTGCTGCTGTACGCGCTGATCGTGGAGCGCGGCGTGCGCACCGCCCTCGCCGCCCGCGACCCGTTCGGCAAGCTGCTCGCCATCGGCCTGTCCGGCGCCTTCGCCCTCCAGGTGTTCGTCGTCGCCGGCGGTGTGATGGGGCTCATCCCGCTGACCGGTATGACGATGCCGTTCCTGGCCTACGGCGGCTCGTCCGTGATCGCCAACTGGGCCCTGATCGGCATCCTGCTGCGCATCAGCGACACCGCGCGCCGCCCGGCGCCCGCCCCCGCCCCGAACCCCGACGCCGAGATGACCCAGGTGGTCCGCCCGTCATGAACAAGCCCCTGCGCCGGATCGCGATCTTCTGCGGACTGCTCATCCTGACGCTGCTGATCCGCGACAACTGGCTCCAGTACGTCCGGGCGGACGAGTTGGCCACCGACACCGACAACCGCCGGGTGGCGATCGAGCGGTACGCCACCCCCCGCGGCGACATAATCGTCGACGGCAAGGCCATCACCGGATCCAAGCGGGCCGCCAGCGGCGACTTCGAGTACGTCCGCACCTACAAGGACGGCCCCATGTGGGCCCCGGTCACCGGCTTCGCCTCCCAGGCCTTCGGCACCAACCAGCTGGAGAACCTGGAGGACGGCATCCTCACCGGCAACGACGACCGGCTGTTCTTCCGCAACACCCTCGACATGCTCACGGGCAAGAAGAAGGCCGGCGGCAACGTCGTCACGACCCTCAACGCGGCCGCGCAGAAGGCGGCGTACGAGGGCCTGGCCAAGCGCGGCAAGGGCGCCGTGGTGGCGCTCGACCCGGAGACCGGCGCGATCCTGGCGCAGGCCTCCTACCCGTCCTACGACCCCTCGACGATCGCCGGGTACTCCGACGACGACCAGAAGGCCTGGAACAAGCTCCAGAAGAAGGGCGACGCGAACGACCCGATGCTCAACCGGGCGCTGCGCGAGACCTACCCGCCGGGCTCGACCTTCAAGGTCGTCACCGCGGCGGCGGCCCTGGAGCACGGCCTGTACCCGGAGGCGGACTCGCCCACCAAGACGCCGCTGCCGTGGACGATGCCGGGCACCACGACCGAGCTGAAGAACGAGGGGACCATCCCCTGCAAGAACGCGACCCTCAGGGTCGCCCTGCAGTGGTCCTGCAACACCGTCTTCGGCAAGGTCGGCTCCGACCTCGGCAACGACAAGATGCTGGAGACGGCGAAGAAGTTCGGCTTCACCGAGGAGCAGTTCACGCCGGTCCGCGCGAACGCCTCCGTGTTCTCCGAGGACATGGCCCCCTCCGAGGTGGCGCTGTCCTCGATCGGCCAGTTCAACACCGCCGCGACGCCGCTGCAGATGGCCATGGTCGCCGCCGCGGTCGCCAACGACGGCACGCTGATGAAGCCGTACATGGTCGACAAGCTCCAGGCGTCCAACGTCGACACCATCGAGCAGACCGAGCCGGAGGAGCTCAGCAAGCCGCTGTCCTCGGACAACGCGCAGGTGCTGCAGTCGATGATGGAGACCGTCGTCGACAAGGGCACGGGAAGCAACGCGAAGATCGACGGCGTGACCGTGGGCGGCAAGACCGGTACCGCCCAGCACGGCGTCGACAACAGTGAGAAGCCGTACGCCTGGTTCATCTCGTACGCCAAGCTCCCCGACGGCAGCTCGCCGGTGGCCGTGGCCGTCGTGGTCGAGGACCAGGAGGCGGACCGCGGCGACATCTCCGGCGGCGGCCTCGCGGCGCCCATCGCGAAGAGCGTGATGGAGGCGGTCATCCAGAGCAAGCAGTGAGAGCCCCGTCACGTCGCCTTCACATTGATGCACGTTGCGATACCGGTCCTGTATCGGCTGACGGGCTTGGCCAGGTCATACAAAGCGAGCCGGGTACGGTAGGCCCGGACGGCAGTCTCCGGCCGCACGACATGCCGGCCGGGACCGACGGAGAGGGCTGGTAGGTAGCTATGGAAGAGCCGCGTCGCCTAGGCGGCCGGTACGAGCTGGGCCCGGTGCTCGGCCGTGGTGGCATGGCGGAGGTTTACCACGCGCATGACACCAGGCTGGGGCGCCAGGTGGCCGTGAAGACGCTGCGCGCGGATCTCGCACGCGACCCGTCGTTCCAGGCCCGCTTCCGCCGGGAGGCCCAGTCGGCCGCCTCGCTCAACCACCCCGCGATCGTCGCGGTCTACGACACGGGCGAGGACTACATCGACGGGGTCTCGATCCCGTACATCGTCATGGAGTACGTCGACGGCTCCACGCTCCGTGAGCTGCTGCACTCCGGCCGCAAGCTGCTGCCGGAGCGCGCCATGGAGATGACGATCGGCATCCTCCAGGGCCTGGAGTACGCCCACCGCAACGGCATCGTCCACCGCGACATCAAGCCGGCGAACGTCATGCTGACGCGCAACGGCCAGGTCAAGGTCATGGACTTCGGCATCGCCCGGGCCATGGGCGACTCCGGCATGACGATGACGCAGACGGCCGCCGTGATCGGCACCGCGCAGTACCTCTCGCCCGAGCAGGCCAAGGGTGAGCAGGTCGACGCGCGCAGTGACCTGTACTCCACCGGCTGCCTGCTGTACGAGCTGCTGACGGTACGCCCGCCGTTCGTGGGCGACTCCCCGGTTGCGGTCGCCTACCAGCACGTCCGGGAGGAGGCCCAGCCGCCGTCGGTGTTCGACCCCGAGATCACGCCGGAGATGGACGCGATCGTCCTGAAGGCGCTGGTCAAGGACCCGAACTACCGCTACCAGTCCGCCGACGAGATGCGCGCGGACATCGAGGCCTGCCTCGACGGCCAGCCGGTCGGCGCCACGGCGGCGATGGGCGCGGTCGGCTACGGCGGCTACCCGGACGACCAGCCGACGACGGCCCTGCGCTCGGACGGCCACGGTGGCGCGACCACCCTGCTGCCCCCGACCAACCCGGACGACGGCGGCTTCGGCTACGACGACCGCCCCGACCGGCGTCGTCAGAAGAAGTCCAACACCTCGACGATCCTGCTGGTCGTCGCCGCGGTCCTGGTCCTGGTCGGCGCGATCCTGATCGGCCGCTGGGCGTTCGGCGACAACGGGGTGAGCAACGACACGGTGCCGGTGCCGAACTTCGTGGGGCTCACCCAGGACGACGCGCAGAAACAGGCGACCAACGCCGATCTCGAGCTGTCCGTCAGCAACAAGCCCTGCGAGGACCAGCAGAAGGGCAACGTCTGCTCCCAGGACCCGCCGCGGGGCACGGAGGTCGACAAGAACACGGCGATCAACGTCGTGGTGTCGACCGGCGCCCCGAAGGTCGCGGTACCCAACGTCATCAACGAGAACGTCGAGGACGCCACGGCGAAGCTCGAGGGCGACGAGTACGAGTTCAAGGTGAAGACGGAGGTCCGTGAGTCCTCGGACGACCCGGGCACCGTTCTGGAGCAGGACCCGGTCTCCGGCAAGGAGGTCGAGAAGGGCTCCACGATCACCCTGACGATCGCGAAGGCCGAGGAGAAGGCGACCGTCCCGAACGTAGGCGGTCAGTCCTGCGACGACGCCAAGCGGCAGCTGGAGGACAACGACCTCACCGGCAACTGCACCGACGTGCCGGTCACCGACCCCAACCAGGACGGCAAGGTCATCGAGGTCAACCCGCCCGCCGGTTCGCAGATCGACAAGGGCTCGATGGTGAACCTGAAGGTCGGCAAGCTCCAGCAGCAGAAGACCAAGGTCCCGAACGTCGTCGGACAGACGGTGGGGCAGGCCAAGCAGATCCTGAACCAGGCCGGCTTCACCAACATCCAGTTCGAGGGCGGCAGCGACCAGAGCGACGGAGCGTTCGTCGCCGCGCAGAACCCGCCTGGTGACCAGGAGGTCGACAACCCGGGCGCGACGCAGATCACGCTGCGCACCGTGGGCCTGGGCGGCAACAACGGAGGCAACAACGGCGGCATCTTCGGAGGCAACGACGGCGACTGACCGCCCCCGCCGCACACGACGGAGCCCCGGCCCCCTCTCAGGGTGCCGGGGCTCCGTCGTACGTACGTCGCCGTCGCCGTCGCCGTGTGGCGAGGCGCGGCGCGGTGCTAGCGGCGCAGTTCCTTCGGCGGTGTGCGGTCGCCGTTCACCTTCTCCACGCGGTCCAGCTCGCCCCAGACGACGTACCGGTAGCGGCTGGTGAAGACCGGGGTGCAGGTGGTCAGGGTGATGTACTTGCCGGCCTTCTTGCGCCCGGACTCCGCGGGGATCGCGTCGAGGACCTTGACGTTGTACTTCGAGGTCTCGGGCAGGACGGCGTAGACCTTGTAGACGAACCACTTGTCCTTCGTCTCGAAGACGATCGGGTCGCCCTTCTTTAGCTTGTGGATGTCGTGGAACTTGGCGCCGTGGCCGTCCCGGTGGGCGGCGAGCGAGAAGTTGCCGTTCTTGCCGCTGCTGGGGAGGGTCGCCTTGACGGGGTCGGTGTAGTAGCCGGCGACGCCGTTGTTGAGCAGCTCCGTCGAGGTGCCCTTCTTGATCAGGATCTCGTCCCTGTTCATCGCCGGCACGTGCAGGAAGCCGATGCCGTCCTTGGTGTCCAGCCGGCCGGGACCGGTGGGCTCGGAGGTGGCCCAGTGGTCGCGGACCCTGTCGCCCTCCTGGTGCGCCTTGCGGTCGGCGAGGACGTTCGTCCACCACAGCGAGTAGACGACGAACAGGCCGAGCACGAGGCCCGCGGTGATGAGGAGTTCACCGAAGACGCTGACCGCCATGGCGATCGGTCCGGGTCCGCGGCGCCGTGGCTCGGGACCCCCGGGAACGGCGTCGGTGTGCTCTTCACGATCGGTGGTCGCTGCCACGTGTCATCTGCCCTTAACTGACGAGCGCATCCGGCTTGCCCTTGCTGCGCGGCCGTTCCTCGACCATCTTGCCCCAGACGATCATCCGGTACTTGCTGGTGAACTCCGGCGTGCACGTCGTCAGGGTGATGTAGCGACCGGGCTCGGTGAAGCCCGACCCCCGGGGTACCGGTTCGAGCACGCTCACGTTGCTCGGCGAGGTCACCGGCAGGATCGACGCCATGTCGTAGACGAAGTACGTGTCCTGCGTCTCGACGACGATCGGATCGCCCGGCTGGAGCTTGTTGATGTAACGGAAGGGCTCGCCGTGCGTGTTGCGGTGGCCCGCGAGCCCGAAGTTGCCGGTCTTGTCGTCGGGCATCGCCGTCTTCAGCGCGCCCTCGGCGTAGTGGCCGACCATGCCCCGGTCGAGCACCTTGTCGCTGTTGATGCCCTCGGCGATCGGCACGACCACGTCCAGCTTGGGGATGTGCAGCAGCGCGAAGCCCTGTCCCGGCTGGAAGGCACCCGGGTTGCGCTTGCCGTTGGCCCAGTCGTCCTGGAGCTGGCTGGCCTCGTTCCCGGCCTGCGCGTGTGCCCGGACGTTGGTCCACCACAGCTGGTAGGTCACGAAGAGCAGCATCAGCACGCCGGTGGTGATGAACACCTCGCCGATCAGCCGGCTGGCCACGACGGCGGCACCGGGCTTGCGCTCCCGCGCGAGCCTGCGCGCCTCGACACGGGAGAGCGGCCTGCCCCGGTCGCCGCCCTCCGCGGGCGATCCGGCCTGGGTGGCGGGGTCGGCTTGGGCACCATGGCGCCCGTGGCGGCGCTTGGCGGCCTTTCTGCGGGCCGCACGGCCACCCGGAGCGGCTCCGGGCGCACCGGCGCCCGCCGGCGTTCCTGACGCTCCTGTGGCGCCCGCGGCTCGTACGGCCCTGCCCCGGCCCGCCGCGGTCCCCGTCGCTCCGGGTCCGCCCGGTGGCTCCGGTATCCGCAGGGCCATCGTCTCGTCGTCCACCCGGGCCCCGCCCGTCGGTGCCGGGCCCGGGACACCGCCCGCCGGCCCCGGGTAGTGCTGCTGCCCGTACCAGTCCCCGAACGCACCCGCCGCCTCGTACGGCTGCTGCCCGTACGAGGAGCCCTGGTCGCCGGCGTCGCCGTAGGCGGTGCCGGACTCGCGCTCGGGGCGCAGCGCGGTCACGCCGTGGCCCTGCCCACCACCGGGGCGAGCCCCGCCGACCTCGCCACCGCGCCCTCGTCGCCGCACTCCGTCAGCCAGTTGGCCAGCATCCTGTGACCGTGCTCGGTCAGCACCGACTCGGGATGGAACTGCACGCCCTCGACCGGGAGTTCGCGGTGCCGCAGGCCCATGATGATGCCGTCGTGCGTGCGCGCCGTGACCTCCAGCTCGGCCGGCACGGTCGGGGGCTCGGCGGCCAGGGAGTGGTAGCGGGTCGCGGTGAACGGCGTCGGCAGGCCGGCGAAGACGCCCTTGCCCTCGTGCTCGACGAGCGAGGTCTTGCCGTGCAGCAGCTCCGGCGCGCGGTCCACGACCCCGCCGTAGGCCACCTGCATGGACTGCATGCCGAGGCAGACGCCGAAGACGGGCACGCCGGTGGCGGCGCAGTGCCGGACCATCTCGATGCAGACGCCGGCCTGCTCGGGGGCGCCGGGGCCGGGTGACAGCAGCACGCCGTCGAAGCCGTCGCCCGCGTGCGTGGTCGAGACCTCGTCGTTGCGCAGGACCTCGCACTCGGCGCCCAGCTGGTACAGGTACTGGACCAGGTTGAAGACGAAGCTGTCGTAGTTGTCCACGACGAGAATGCGCGCGCTCACTGGTTGTCCACCGTCACATCGTTGAAGGGCAGCAGTGGTTCGGCCCAGGGAAAGACGTACTGGAACAGGACGTAGACCGCGGCCAGGATCAGTGCCAGTGAGATCAACGCCCTGACCCAAGCGTTCCCCGGCAGATGCCGCCAGATCCAGCCGTACATGCCGTCCCTTCCGTCGCACCACGGCACCAGAAACCCACGCCGTACTCCACCAGACTAACGGCGCAGGGCGGCTGGTTTCCCGGCCTCCACGGGCTGTGTGGAATCCAGATGGGCCCAGACGATCAGGCGGTGGCTGTGGCCCCACTCCGGTTCGCAGGTCGTGAGGGTCAGATAGCGGCCCGGGCGTGTGTACCCCGACATACGTGGCAGCGGGTCGATCACCTCAATGTCCGTCGGCACGGTCTTGTACGGCCCCTTGTCGATCCGGTACGTGAACCAGGTCGTCCCGTCCGTCAGCACCACCGCGTCACCGGGCCGCAGCCGCGGGAAGTCCTTGAAGGGGTCGCCGTACGTCCGCCGGTGCCCCGCGACGGAGAAGTTGCCCCGCTGCCCGAGTTGCGCCGTGCCGGCGTAGTGCCCGAGGCCCTTCTTCAGGGTGTCGGTGCGGGTGCCTTCGAGGACGGGTTTGTTCCACGTGAAACCGAGCCGCGGGATGTACATGATCGCGAAAGCCCGGCCGTTCTCGTAGGCCGCGGGTTCCGCGGGCGCGGCGGGGGCGCCCGGGGCCGCCGCCGTCCGCGTCGGACGGATCTCGCCCTCGGCCCACTGCCGCTGGAGCCGGTCGATCTCGTCGTCCATCACGGTGTCGGCCTTCACACCGGTCCAGAAGAGCACGTAGGCGACGAACAGCACGATCACGGTGCCGACGGTGATGCACAGTTCGCTGACGGTCCTGACGACTAAGCGCACCGGCGGCTCCTGGGAAGGCGCTCACTCCATGGGCTGGGCGTACCGCAGATCCACTGTGCCCGAGTAGCCGGGCAGAGTCACCGTCCCGTTCTCCTCGACTTTCCAGCCGAGGCCGTACACGTTGACGTACACCATGTAGTTCTGGATCGCCGGGGAGGCGGAGAGCGCCTGCTGGAGCTTCTCGGGGTCCCCGACCGCGGTGATCTTGTACGGCGGTGAGTAGACGCGGCCCTGGAGGATCAGGGTGTTGCCCACGCAGCGCACGGCGCTGGTGGAGATCAGCCGCTGGTCCATGACCTTGATGCCCTTGGCACCGCCCTGCCACAGGGCGTTCACCACGGCCTGGAGGTCCTGCTGGTGGATGACCAGGTAGTCGGGCTGGGGCTCGGGGTAGCCGGGGAGCTTGGCCGTGGCGTTCGGCGGGGCGTCGTCCAGGGTCACCGAGATCGCCTCACCGGTGAGCTTGTGGGTCCCGGCCTCCTTCTCCAGTGCGGCGAGCTTGTCGTCCTCCGCCTTGGTGCTGCCGTCGCCCCGGTCGGCCAGGGACTCCACGTCCCGACGCAGGGCGGCGTTGGCCTCGCCCAGTTCGCCGTTGTTGCGGCTGCGTTCGTGGATCAGGTCCGAGAGCTTCAGCAGGGACGTGTCCGTGCGGATGTTGGTGCCCTTGGCCGTGTGGAAGCTGGTGAAGAAAATGAGGCCCGCGAGAGCGAAGACCGCCACCGTGAGCAGCCGCACGGGCCGGAAGGCCCCTCGGCGCCCGGCGCTGGATCCCGTCCCGGGGGAGTCGGCAGAATTGCTCAACGTACCCTTATCTCCTTCGGCGCCACGGAAGCACTACGCTAACGGACGCCCGGGGGAGCGCTCAGTGTCCCCTTGTACGCTGCCCCCGAGCCCGACCCAGTTCCCTGCGCGGCCACGCAGCGCATCGACAGGAGAGACCCTCGTGCCGAAGTCACGTATCCGCAAGAAGGCCGACTACACGCCGCCGCCCTCGAAGCAGGCGACCAGCATCAAGCTGACGAACCGTGCATGGGTCGCACCGGTCATGCTCGCCTTGTTCCTCGTCGGCCTGGCCTGGATCGTCGTCTTCTATGTGACCAACAGTTCGCTGCCCATCGAGTCGCTGGGCAACTGGAACATCGTGGTCGGCTTCGGCTTCATCGCGGCCGGGTTCGGCGTCTCCACGCAGTGGAAGTAGCCGGTCTCCGCCCGGTGCGCGGCCCGTCGAAGGGCAGGCCACCGGGCGGTGAACGGAGTTCTGCCCATGACTATCCGCTGAGTTATCCACAGCCCGGGGAGAATTTCCACACCTGACCTGGGGAAAAGACGACGATCTGTGGATAACCCATCGGACGTTGACGCCGGTACGACCGTCACACGATCCCCCGAATGCCTGTTCGCCCTCTTCCTGACCTGCAGAAACACCGGTCAGCGACAGGGGGCACATGTGTTCTCGCACAGCGTGCACAAGATCCGGCACACGCTGTGGACAACTGTCCAGCTCAGTGGATAACCCTCGGGCTCAAGTGAGCTGGGCCGTTCGCAGCAGCGTCACCCCGACCACCACGGCCAGCATCAGCGCGCAGACGCCGTACTGCACCAGGGCCCTGCGTTCACGCGGGGCGTGGACCATCACGTAGCCGATCACCAGACCGGCGAAGAGACCACCCACGTGCGCCTGCCAGGCGATGCCGGCCACCGTGAACGTGAAGATCAGGTTGATCACCAGCAGCGCGAGGACGGGCCGCAGGTCGTAGTTGAGCCGGCGCATCAGGACGGCTGTCGCGCCGAAGAGCCCGTAGACCGCGCCGGAGGCACCGAGCGAGGAGGTCGCGGGAGCCGCCAGCAGGAAGGTCAGGGCGCCGCCCGCGAGTCCGGAGATCAGGTACAGCGACAGGTAGCGGACGCGTCCGAGCGCCGCTTCCAGGGGGCCGCCGAGCCACCACAGGCTGAGCATGTTGAACGCGATGTGCCAGATCGCCTCGTGCGTGAACATCGAGGTGACCAGGCGGTACCACTCGCCTTCGGCCACACCCTCCGTGGGACCCCAGGGCGCGGGCGGCCACGCACCCGTCAGCACCAGATCGTTCAGCACCGAGGGACGGGCCTTGACGAGGAGGAAGACCGCGAGATTGATCCCGATCAGGATCTTGGTCACCAGCCGGGGGTCGGCGGCGACGGTGCCGCCCGCGAGGGTGCGGGGGCGGGAGGCACCCGGCGCGTGGCCGGTGCCTGCGGCGCCGCGGACACACTCGGGGCACTGGAAGCCGACCGAGGCGCTGATCATGCAGTCGGGGCATATCGGACGATCACAGCGCGTGCAGCGCACACCGGTCTCACGACCCGGGTGGCGATAGCAGACGGGCGCGCTCTGCGCGTCCGGCCGACTGCCCTGCGCCTGGTCCATGAGCACCCCTAAGTCGTCGTCGTGGCACTGCAACGCCCCGCTCATCTTTACGGACGAGCGGGGCGTTTGGTTCCCCACCGGGAGGTCTCGGGCCCCTCGTCGGGGCCCGACCTCGGCACTCACGGGAACCGAGCCCGTGCGGGAGCCGGACTCAGGCCTCGCGGGACTCGACGACGACCGACTCGATGACGACGTCGTTGAGCGGACGGTCGGTGCGCGGGTTGGTCTGCGCGCCCGCGATCGTGTCCACGACCTTCTGGCTGGCCGCGTCCGTGACCTCGCCGAAGATGGTGTGCTTGCGGTTCAGCCAGGCCGTCGGGGAGACGGTGATGAAGAACTGCGAGCCGTTGGTGCCCGGGCCGGCGTTCGCCATGGCCAGCAGGTACGGCTTGTCGAACTGCAGGTCGGGGTGGAACTCGTCCCCGAACTGGTAGCCCGGGCCGCCCGTGCCGTTGCCCAGCGGGTCGCCGCCCTGGATCATGAAGCCGCTGATGACCCGGTGGAAGACCGTGCCGTCGTACAGCTTGTCCGTGGACTTCTCACCCGTCGCGGGGTTGGTCCACTCCCGCTCGCCGTTGGCGAGCTCGACGAAGTTCTTGACCGTGTTCGGCGCGTGGTTCGGGAACAGCCGAACCGCGATGTCGCCGTGGTTGGTCTTCAGGGTGGCGTAAAGCTGCTCAGCCACGATCTGCCTTCCGTTGTCTTCCTGTGACTCCACGATCCTCGCACGGTCCACGCCCGGCGTCGCCCGGCGCCCGCCTCCAGCCGTGTATCCGGGCGTTTCGCTTGCGGAATTCCCGACGAGTCGCCCCGGGACACGGGCGCTCAGCCCCGATCCGTGGCATTGTCGACGACAAGCTCCTGTTGTCCCTTATTCATCCGCTATTGCACCGCAATCGTGACCCGGATGCCCGCCCTCGCATGCCGCATCGCTCTCCGACAGGCATGATCCGTAAAAGGGTGGAAAGTCGAATTACCGTACGCCACCGAGGAGGAGGAAACCCGTGACCCGCATCGACAGCGTGCGCGCCGCGACCGGCTCGGCGAAGGACAGCGTGCTGCACGCCGCGGAAGTGGTGGCGCCCTACGCCGACACGGCCAAGGACCGGGCAGCGCACTACGCACACGAGGCACGCGTACGGCTCGCGCCCAAGGTGTCCCAAGCCGCCGGACAGGCTCGTGTCCAGTACGCCGCGCATCTCGCGCCGCATGTGGAGCAGGCCCGCTACCAGGTCCGCACGCATGTGCCGCCGAAGGTCGACCACGCCGCCCACGAGGCCGCATCCCGCGCCCGCGAGGCCGCCCGCCAGGCCGCCGACTACTCCCTGCCGAGGATCGAGCAGGCGGTGGCCGCGGCCGGGCCCGTCAAGGACGAGGCCGCGGCCCGGGGCGTCGCCGCGCTGGCCGCGCTGCGCGGCCAGGTCTCGCCCAAGGAGATCCAGAAGCTCGTCCGCAAGCACGAGCGCCGGGCCCGGACCGGCCGGGCCATGAAGGCACTGGCCGTGATCGGCGTCGTCGCGGGTGGCGCCTTCGCCGCCTGGAAGTGGTGGGACAAGCAGGCCAACCCCGACTGGCTGGTCGAGCCCCCCGCCGCGACCGAGGTCTCCGAGTCCGGCCGGCTCACGTCGGTGGACGGGAGCGGCCAGTCGGTTCTCGACCCCGAGGTGCAGGCCAAGCAGGCCGAGGACGAGGCCGCCCACCGCGACGACCGCGGCTGAGTCGAGATCGCCGAACGACTGTGGGGCGGGTGACCTGAGGGTCGCCCGCCCCACAGCGATGTTTCACGTGGAACCACAACCGACCTCCGGTGGCGGAGATTTGGGGCCTTGGAGGTGCGGCGAGCCGCATGCGCCGCGATGAGAGTGATCGCGGATGCAATGGCGAGCCGGGTTCGTACCTCGTCACGGTGTGACGGAAGAGATAAGCAGCGGGCATTTGCGCAAACGGGAGAGCGCCCTGCTCAGCCGTGGGCGGGCCAAGGCCACTGCCGATCGGCTCTCAGGTCGGCCGGGCTCTGCCGGGCTCGGGTCCCGGACCCCGAAGGCGCAGGCGTCGCGGGCGGGAGGCCCGGGGACCGACCGTGGCGTCGATCACCGCTCCCGAGCCGGCACGGCGGTACCGAGGACAAGGGATCGGCCGGTGCCGAGGACAGGGGATAAGCCGGTGCCGTCGGATCGGGCCGGGGCGCCGCCACCGCCGGTTCCCCCTCCCCGGCCGTCCGGGGCCCGCCCTCCTCGACGAAAAAAGCCCTCTGAACCGCGTTTCCGCAGTTCAGAGGGCTTTCCTGTGGTGGAGCCTAGGGGAGTCGAACCCCTGACATCTGCCATGCAAAGACAGCGCTCTACCAACTGAGCTAAGGCCCCGAAAAGAGGACATCCGCCGGAAGTACGCGTACCGGCAGGCGCCGCAGACCAGAGTAGCGGGTCACCCCCGGTATCCCGCAAAAAGATTGGGGGGTCCCCGTGAACGACCACTCTCCGTAAGATGCTCGGCGTGGTTCGCGACAGCGAACCGCCGTTTTAGGGGAAGCGATGGGGAGACGCAATGGACGCCGCACAGCAGGAAGCCACCGCAAGAGCGCGGGAACTGCAGCGGAACTGGTACGGGGAGCCGCTGGGGGCGCTCTTCCGTAAGCTCATCGACGATCTTGGTCTCAACCAGGCTCGTCTCGCGGGGGTGCTGGGACTGTCCGCACCCATGCTGTCCCAGCTGATGAGCGGTCAGCGGGCGAAGATCGGCAATCCGGCCGTGGTGCAGCGGGTGCAGCTGCTCCAGGACCTGGCCGCACAGGTGGCGGACGGCAGCGTGAGCGCGGCCGAGGCCACCGACCGGATGGACGAGATCAAGAAGTCCCAGGGGGGCTCGGTGCTCAGCAACACCACGCACACGACGAACAGTTCGGGGGCACCGACGGTCAAGCGGGTGGTCCGCGAGATCCAGTCCCTGCTGCGGTCCGTCGCCGCCGCGGGGGACATCATCGACGCCGCGGACACCCTCGCCCCGACCCACCCCGAGCTGGCAGAGTTCCTCAGGGTGTACGGCGCTGGCCGCACATCGGACGCCGTCGCGCACTACCAGTCGCACCAGAACTGAACCGGGGGCCGGTCACGGCAGCGGGTGCCGCCGGGGGGTGCGGCGCTCACCCGTGACGGGTGTGCCGCAGGGGGTGCGGCACACGTCCGGGAGGGGTTCTCCCACACGTCGAGGGGCAGGCAACGGGGGAGCCCCGGACCGAACTGGGACTGAAGGGACCGCAGGGGGAGGAGCGGCGCACCGCGATGGGAGAGATCTTCGCCGGGCGTTACGAACTGGTCGACCCGATCGGACGCGGAGGAGTGGGCGCCGTCTGGCGCGCCTGGGACCACCGCCGCCGCCGTTATGTGGCCGCCAAGGTGCTGCAACAGCGCGACGCGCACTCCCTGCTGCGCTTCGTCCGTGAGCAGGCACTGCGCATCGACCACCCCCATGTCCTCGCGCCGGCCAGCTGGGCCGCCGACGACGACAAGGTCCTGTTCACCATGGACCTGGTCGCCGGGGGGTCCCTGGTACACGTCGTCGGGGACTACGGTCCGCTGCCGCCGCGCTTCGTCTGCACCCTGCTGGACCAGCTCCTGTCGGGTCTGGCCGCGGTGCACGCGGAGGATGTCGTGCACCGCGACATCAAGCCCGCCAACGTCCTGCTGGAGGCGACCGGCACCGGGCGGCCGCGGCTGCGGCTCTCCGACTTCGGGATAGCCATGCGGCTTGGCGAACCGCGGCTGACCGAGACCAACCTCGTGGTGGGGACGCCCGGATATCTCGCACCCGAGCAGATGATGGGCGCGGAACCGGACTTCCCTGCCGACCTGTTCGCCGTGGGGCTGGTCGCGCTGTATCTGCTGGAAGGCGCGAAGCCGGACGCCAAGGCGCTCGTCCAGTACTTCGCCGAGCACGGAACTCCGGGCGCGCCCACGGGCGTTCCGGAACCGCTGTGGCAGGTCGTGGCCTCGCTGCTGCAGCCGGATCCGATGGCCCGGTTCCGCACGGCCACGGGGGCGCGGAAGGCGCTCGCGGCGGCGGCCGAGCTGCTGCCGGAGCCTGGTCCTGACGACGAGCAGATCGAGATCTTCGACCAAGTCGGTCCGCTTCCACCGGGGTTCGGGCCGAGCGGGCCACTCACGCCGACGCGTGGGGTGCGGGCGACGGGACCGGCCGAGGGCTCGCGCGGCGGACGCGGAGAGGTGCGGCCCGAGCGCTCCGGAGCAGCGGGGGGTGACCCCGCGTCCGTGGACTCGCAGCCCGAGGGCTCGTCCGCGGGAAGCGGCTTCGTGCCGGGCGAGGGCCCGTCGGCGAGAGCCGGTTCCATGCCGTCCGGGATGCCACCCGCAGGCCCGCGTCCAGCTGGCGGTGCGCCGCCGCCCGAGGACCCATGGCCCGGCACGGGTTCGGGAACCGGCAGGGCCGGCGCCGTGAACGTACCCGCTGATCCCCGTCACCCGCAGGCAACGCCCGCGCAACCGGCCGGCATGTCCGACACCGGCAGCTTCCATCTGCCGCCACCGCAGCCGACCGTCACCACGCGCCGATCCCCTGCCAGTCCGCCACAGCCGCAACAACAGGCCCAACAGCCCCAGCACGACCCACAGCCCGAGCACCCCGCGCGACCACAGCACCCTTCCTTCGCCTCCCCCCAGCCGCACACGCCGCGCCCTGCCCCCTCGGCGCCCCTCCAGGCCCCCTCGGTGCCGCCGCAGCACGCTGATCCCTCTACTGCTTCGTACACCGCTCAAGACCCGCAGGTTCCGTCTTCCGCGCCCCCAATTTCCCGGCTGCCCGCCGGGCATCGACGCGGCGGCCGACGTGCCCGGCGCCCCGGCCCACCCGCAAAGGCAGTGATCCCGCTGCTCATGCTGGCCCTGGCCTGCTACGCCGTGGGGTTCTGGGCGCTGACCCGTATCTGACGGAACGACTTCCGAGGGGATCGCACTTGAAGGCACCGCGGGAGAGAGGCCCGACCGCCTATCCGGCGCCCCCGGCCCTCCGCCGTGCCACGGCCGCCCACACGCCGAGCCCCACGAGGATCACGCTGCCCGCACCGATCCCGCCCACCGCCACGGCCGTCATGGCCTCGTCACCACCGTCGCCCTGACCCGCACCCCCGACCACGGCCCCCCGGCCACCGCCCAGGCCGCCTCCCCGCACGGAGAAGAGACCCTCCGGCACGGACTCCCCCGCATAAGCGGGCCCGTCCTGCGCGTCACCCTTCACGCCCACCCGCAACATCAGCCCGAACGGCCCGTCCCCGAACTGCTCGGCAACCTCCGAGGAAAGATGCACGACGAGGTAATAGGAGCCCGCGAAGCGCATCCCGTCCACACGGCTGCTGAAGGAGAGGCGGTTGGCGTGGTCGACCGGCGGAAGCGGAGCCAGCGCGGCCGCCCGCTGCTTGCCGTCGTACCCCACGCTCCGGTCCGCGACGAAGGCGCGCACGGGGTTGTAGAGGGAGAAGTCCAGCGCGCTGCCGGCGTAACCGGAACCTCCGGAGGCCGTGCCGAGCTCGGCCGTGGCGGACACCTGCTGGCCCCAGTCGACCGGGACCTGGTAGAAGAGCGTCTGCCCGGGTGCGATGTCGTCGGTCCAGACACCGCGGCCCAGCGCGGCCGCCGTCGCGAACCCGGCACCGCCCCGGCGGCCCCGCGGCTCGTCCGTCGGCGGTGCGGGCGTCGCGGAGTCCCAGTCCTCGGGCGCCTCAGTGGCGCCGGCCCGCGCCAGCCCGGGCTCCTGGACCGCGGTGAGCTCGAGTTCCCACTGGGCCGGCGCGAAGTCGGTCGTACCCGAGCGTTCGACGACCACGTAGTACGTGCCGGCGCCCTGGCAACGGCTCCCGCCGACCTCGCGCGCACCCCCCGCCGCGATCGGATGCGGGCTGCGGGCGGCCCCGAACGTGGTCGTCTCGGACGAGCAGGACCTGCCGTCGGCGTCCTGCACGGACACCTTGATGCCCTCGATCGCGGAGACGGAGGCGTCCGGGTCGGGCACGGCGGTGGCGGAGACGTACGCGTTCGAGGTGGCGTCGAGCACGAGGCGGTAGTACGCCTCCCCGCTGCCCGGCAGCGTGCTCCGGTAGGTGCGTCCCGGCTCCAGGCGAGCCGCGTCGGTGGTAGCCGAGGCCCCGGGGACGGTCCGGGCGTCCTCCGCGAACGCGAAGGAAGAGGACGACGAAGGGGACGACAAAGACGAAGAGGACGGCGAGGAGGAGGCCGAAGAGAAGCTCGACGGTGAAGAAGCGGACGACGAGGACAGCCCCGGCGTCGCCTCACCGGCCACAGCGACCCCGGACAGCCCAAGTCCCGGCGACCCCACCAGCACCGCGAGCCCCACGGACCCCGGCACAGCGCGACCCACCGCCCGTCCCCACTCCGTACACCGCCGCCCGATCACGCGCAACCCACCCCCGGGAGTTCCGACCACGTACCGTCCGTGCCTGGCACATCCTGCACCGCGAGCACCTGGGCGAGCACCCGCATCACACGCAAAACCCCGACCGCAAGGCGGCCGGGGTCTGTTCAGATTCGGTTGTCGGTACTCACGAACCCGTGGGCACGGAGTCAGTCGCCTCCGTCCACAGATCCTGCTCGGCGCGATCCGCCTGGATCTGGCGGTACACGAGGAGCCCGCCGATGGCGGCCAGTGCGACCAGGAGAAGCTTCTTCACCGCGCGACCTCGTCTTTCCTTGACGTAGGGGACCTCTGGCGCCCGACTATACACACCGTCCGATATCGATCGGTGACCTGCGTGGGGGCCCCAACTTCCCTCCGGAATCGCGCACTAGAGGGCAGGCCGGAAGCGGACTCACGACGGGCCGCACCACCCCCATCCCCGTGTGATCACCCCTTCACAGAGGGTGAGATTTGCCCCGACTTCCCCTCTCTCCTCCCGGCTTCCCAGCTTTTTTGGGCTCTTGCGTCCATCCGAGTGGTGTTCATCGGAAGATCCACGCGCCGCGGGCGTCGGTCCAACACTTCGCGAGCCTCATACACATCATGAGGAAAGTACGCAAATCGCCCAACCCGAAAGTGAGGGGCCATGGCCCGGAACTCGGTCATGAAACTGTGGAATGTCCTCGTCACCGCCTTCCTCGCGCTGTTCACGGCGCTCGGACTCATCACCACCTCCGCCTCCGCGGCGGTACCGCAGCCCGAGCCGGCTCGCAACAGCGCCGCGAGCATCACCGTGCCGACGATGTCTCCCTGGGCCTGGGTACACGCCAGGTCACTGCCCCCCACGATGAAACAGCGGATCCGGGCCGAGGCCCACGGAAAGTCACCGAGCTGCCGGAACCGTCCGCTCGCCGAGACCGACCAGACCGCAGCCGAAGCCCCGGACACCGCCACCGCCGAGCGGACCGAGGACTGCGAGGCACAGACACCCCTCACCTCCGGACCCGAGTCGATGCCGCTCCAGCGCTGAGGCCGCCGCTCCGCCTCCTCTTATCCCTTCTGCTCCACCTGCTCCACCCGCACCTTCTGCTCCTCCCGCCCCACCCGTCCCTCTCTCTTCACCCAGTCGTCGCGGCGAACTTGCGTACCCCGCGTCCAATCCGAGGCCCGGCCACTCCACAGTGGCCGGGCCTTCGTGTTGTCGGCTTGTCTTTCCTGCCGTCCATCCCCTCCGCCACGTCCCCTCCGGGGGAAAATCGATGCCGACGGCCCGCACGACGACCACCCCTGAGCCACCCTGGACATCCCTACTGGACACCCTTCTGGACATCCCTTCGCCGTCCTGCCTCATGTGCCACCTCCGTCACATCGAGAGGAACGCCCGTGGACTTCGACACTGTCGCCGACGAGCTGTACGCGCTGCGGCCGGAGCAGTTCACGAGCGCCCGCGACACCCACGCCGCGGCGGCCCGCAAGGCCGGTGACCGCGCCCTCGCCGAGAAGATCGGCAAGCTGCGCCGCCCGAGCCTGTCCGCGTGGGCCAGCAACCTCCTGGTCCGTGAGCGGTCGGACGAGGTCGCCCCACTGCTGCGACTCGGGGAGGGCCTGCGCCAGGCACACCACGACCTGGACGGCGCCCAGTTGCGCGAACTCATGCGCCAACAGCGCCTCTTGGTGGGCACCTTGTCCCGCCAGGCCGCCCAACTCGCCGCACAGGCAGGCCGTCCGATCACGCCGGACGCCCAACGCGAGGTCGAAAGCACCCTGCAGGCCGTCCTCGCCGACCCGGACGGGGCCCGGGAGTGGGCGGCGGGCAGGCTGGTCAAACCGCTCACCCCCGCCGTCGGGTTCCCGGCGGCCGCACAGGGCGCCGTACGCGCCGCTCCCCCCGTCTCCGAGGCGCCGGCGCCGGCCGCCAAGCGTCGGCGCGCGACGGACGAGAGCAAGCGGGAACGTCTGACGAAGGCACGTGCGGAGGCCGGTGCCGCCGAAGACGACCTCCGGGCCGCGGAAGAGGAGGCGTCGGCGGCCGCGCACGACGCGCAGAACGCCAAGAGCCACGCCGACCAGCTGAGACAGCGTGTCAGCGACCTGGGCGAGGAGCTGGAACGGGCCGAGGAGGAGCACCGGCAGGCCGCCGCCGCCGAACGTCAGGCGCGGGAGCGTACCCGGTTCGCCGAACGTCGTGTGAGCGAGGCCCGTCGCAAGGCCAGGACAGCGGCCGCGCGCGTGGAACGCCTGACGACGGAAAGCCACTGAGGCCGGCGGAGCCCGTCAGGGCGAAGCTCACCAGCTCGGACCGGACTCCGGCGCCCCGGACGACACGGTCGGCCGCGCGGCAGGTGCGGCAGGTGCGGCAGGTGCGGCTGGCGCAGCAGGCGCAGTCGACGTACCAGGCGTCGCCCGCCCGGCAGCCCCCTCACCCCGCCGCCCCGCCATCCGACAGCCAAGGCACCCCGTATGCCCCGCACGCGCGGCCGTGTCCCTCACCCGCAGCCCCCATTCCGCCTCGGGTCGCGGCCCGGGCGGCTTTCCCCACCCGGCGAGATGCAGACCCCAAGTGACCAGTGCGGCCACGACCACGATGACCGCACCCAGCCACAGGCCCGGCCGCCACCCGCACACCCCGAGGCCCAGCCCCGCACACCCCACCGTGGCGATCGCCACCCCCGACCACCCTGCGATGGTGTGTCCCTCGTCGTATTCATGTCCGCCCACGTCTCGTCACCCCTAGGTTTTGTCCGCCCGTGCCTACACTGCCTTAGCAGGTAAGCAATTTAACTTAGCAACTAAGGGATTTCAATGGAGGGCTCGCCCCCACCCCCCGCGCCCGTCTGGGCCGCGATCAACGCGATGGACGACTTCGTGGCGACGGCCATGTTCGGCCAGCAGGAGTTCGCCCGGAACCTGGGCCTCGGCGTCACCGACCTCATCTGCTTCGCGTACGTCCTCCAGGCCGGCCCGGACTCCCCCCTCACCGCCGGGGACCTGGCGGAGCGCGTGCATGTCACCACGGGCGCCGTGACCGGCATCCTGAACCGCCTGGAGCGTGGCGGCTTCGTGACCCGGCAGCCCGACCCCGCCGACCGCCGCCGCGTACGCGTGGCCGCCGTCCCGGCCGCCGCCGAACGGGTACGCGCCATCTACGAGCCGTACTACGTCCTTCTCGCCGAGCTCTTCACGCGCTACTCGCCGGACGAGATCGCGCTCATCACCGACTGGTTCACCCGCGCCGGCACGCTGTCCCGCACCTACCTGGAGCAGTCCCGCGAGGGCACGAGAGCCGACCCCGGCGCTCGTTGATCAGAGGGCGGACGACACGGCGGCCCGCGGATCGTCCTTGCCCGGGGCGCCGCGCAGGGCTGCGATGGCGAAGGCGACCATGGAGGCCACGAGCAACAGCGCGAGCGGGCCCCAGACCGCCGGGATCGTCCACAGGGGCCAGTCGCCGGCCTGCTGCGCCCACAGGGTCAGGATGGCCGCGGCGCCCAGGCCCACGCCGTGCCACCGCACCACGGCCGCGGCTCTCATATGGCGGCGACCACCTCGCGCGAAGAGCGACCACAGCGCTCCGACGAGGGCCGTCGCACCGAACGAGATGCAGGCGAGCGCGCCACCGAGGCGGTCCTCCGGCCACTCCACGGGCCCCTCGGACGTCTGCTGCCGCCGACCGTCGGCGTCCCGCACCTCCACGACCTGCCCGTACCAGATCAGGCCCACGATCTTGTCGCCCGGCTCCAGCCACGACGCCACGGGGTCCGCGGTGCGGAACGTCACGTCCCACGTCCTGCCGGACGGCAGCACCAACTCCGCCTCAGGCGACTCGCCCCGCTCCCCCCTGTGCATGTCGGCCTTCCGCACGGTGAAGTCCTGCTTCCACACGCACCCCGACACCTCCACCGGTACGGAGGCGCATGCCGGCGCGGCACGGAACTCCCGCTCCCGTTCCAGCGCCTCGGGGACCTGGAAGGCCATCGCCACACCCACGACGAGCGTCACCAGAGCGAGCACCAGCCACGCCACGGCCCCGCCGATTCTTTCCGTCTTCGACTCCACCGCTCCCCCTCACGCCTCCCCGACCCCTCACCCCGCATCCGAACACACCGGCCCACGGCCTCCCATGCCCCTGCCCAGCAGCACACAGCGCCTCGAAACTGCCGAACCCGGGCAACCAACGCCGCCCCCGACCCTGGTGGCACCTCACCTGGTGTCGCCCGTACATGCCGAAGACCCCCGGCCCAAGTGGACCGGGGGTCTTCGTGCTGGTGGGCCGACAGGATCTGAACCTGTGGCCTCATCCTGAAAGCGTTGACCCGTACTGCGCGTGGCGAGGAGTGTGCTGGTCTGGCCTGGTAGCGGCAGACTCCGCACTGCCGGCCGTCAGCAACCCAGCGCCCCGCAGCGCGTGGCTGCGGGGCACCGATCCACTTTCGCAACAGGCCACAGGGGGGTCTAGTCGACCGTCTGCCCGTCGTGCGTACCGCCCCTGCAGGTCGGGAGCACGGGCGTCGACCGATCGATCGTTCCACCGCCGTCCGTGCACTCACCCGGGGTGACGCTGTCGGCCAGGGTCACGCTGCTGGCGGTGGCGGTGGCGGCGCCTGTGAGGCCGAGTCCGGCGAGGGCTGCCGTGGCGATGACTGCGGCGAGGATTCGTCGAATGCGCATGTGGTTCGCCTTTCACGGATTGCCTCGATTGGGCACTATTCAGCCTTATGTTCACCCATATGGGTGGCACGTCTTATTAGGCCATTCGGGTGACAGCGCTGTCGGGTGCGGGGTCGGTGACGCGACCCGTCGGACAGGCCCTGGAACCAAGAGACCACCCCGGCCGGATGGGACGAGGACGGCCAGGCCGCCCAGGCGATCCTCCGGCACAGTCAGATCAGCATGGAAGATCCACTCATCGGTTGATGTCACCCGTGGATGTCAAAGACCCCCGGTCCAGTGGACCGGGGGTCTTCGTGCTGGTGGGGCTAACAGGATTTGAACCTGTGGCCTCATCCTTATCAGGGATGCGCTCTAACCAACTGAGCTATAGCCCCGCCGCGCTCTGCGGTGTGTGTCCCGCGCGCTGACTCCTGAAGATTAGCGCACGACTGCGGCACTCCCAAAATCGATAGTCGCAGGACGTTTAGGGGACCGTCACTCGTCCTCGGCCAGCGTCAGCTCCACCCCGCCGACGAAGCCCGCGGAGAGGTTGTAGATGAACGCGCCGAGCGTCGCCAGCGCCGTCGCGAGGACGACGTCGATGACCGCGATGATCGCCGTGAACATCAGGACGTTGGGCAGCGACAGGAACGCCTGCAGGTCGAAGCCGTTCGACTCGTTCGAGCCGGTCGCCTCGGAGATCGTGCCGCCGACCGTGGAGAAGACGCCCATGGCGTCCATGACCATCCACAGCACCGCCGACGCCACGATCGTGCAGATGCCGAGCGCGATGGAGAGCAGGAAGCTGACCTTCATCACGGACCAGGGGTCGGCCTTGGCCACCCGCAGCCGCGCCTTGCGCACCCGCGGCGTGGTGCGCGCGCCGGTGCGCGGCCGGCGGACCGCGTTCGCGGCGCCCGGCGCTGCCGGGTAGGCCTGCGGCGGGTGGTACGGCCCGGAGGCCTGCTGCTCGGCCGGTCGCTCGCCGGGCAGCGGGGAAGCCGTCTGCGGGGCGCCCGCCGGCTGCGGCTGGGCGCCCGCTGGAGCGGCCGGGCCCGCTCCAGCCGCGTAGTGCTGGGTCTGCGGGCCACGGGTGTCCGTCACAGTTCCCCCCTGGGATCCATGAGTGTCAGGCGAGTTGGAGGGCGTCTGAGCATCCTTCGCGGGCGACTTGATCGCCCGCAACTGGGTGGTGTGCGGGTCCGTCGCAGACGCGGCGGAGCCACGGCCGCCGCCGCCCGTCTCCGCGCCGGTCGAACTACCGGCCGGGATACCGGTCGATCCGGCGCCCGTGGCTCCGCTCACGCTGACTCACTCCTCGTGCTACTCGGACGAGGGCGCCGCGCCCTCGTCCGTGCCGGTGGTAACAGCACCCTCGGCACCCTCGGCGGAGTCGTCGACAGCCAGACCGCCGTCGACCTCTTCCGCCTCGCGTCCCGCCTCGGCGTTACGAGCGATACCGACCACGGCATCGCGCTTGCCCAGATTGATCAGTTGGACGCCCATGGTGTCACGGCCCGTCTCCCTGACCTCGTTGACTCGCGTGCGAATCACACCGCCGGACAGCGTGATGGCGAGGATCTCGTCGGTCTCCTCGACCACCAGTGCGCCGACGAGCGAACCACGGTCCTCGACGATCTTGGCAGCCTTGATGCCGAGGCCGCCGCGACCCTGGACGCGGTACTCGTCGACGACGGTCCGCTTCGCGTACCCGCCGTCCGTGGCAGTGAACACGAACGTACCGGGTCGAACAACATTCATCGAGAGCAGTTCGTCCCCCTCGCGGAAACTCATGCCCTTCACACCGGATGTCGCACGTCCCATCGGGCGAAGCGACTCGTCCGTCGCGGTGAACCTGATCGACTGCGCCTTCTTGCTGATCAGCAGAAGATCGTCGTCCGGCGACACGAGTTCGGCCCCGATCAGTTCGTCGTCGGATCCGTCCTCCCGCTCGCGCAGATTGATCGCGATGACACCACCCGAACGCGGGGAGTCGTAGTCCTTGAGCGAGGTCTTCTTCACCAGACCGCCCTTGGTCGCCAGGACCAGGTACGGCGCCGCCTCGTAGTCACGGATCGCGAGGATCTCGGCGATCGCCTCGTCCGGCTGGAAGGCCAGCAGGTTCGCGACGTGCTGCCCGCGCGCGTCGCGGCCGGCGTCGGGAAGCTCGTAGGCCTTCGCCCGGTAGACGCGGCCCTTGTTGGTGAAGAACAGCAGCCAGTGGTGCGTGGTGGAGACGAAGAAGTGGTCGACGATGTCGTCTTCCTTCAGCTTCGTCCCGCGCACGCCCTTGCCGCCGCGCTTCTGCGAACGGTAGTCGTCCGTCTTGGTCCGCTTGACGTACCCGCCGCGCGAGATGGTGACGACGATGTCCTCTTCGGCGATCAGGTCCTCGATGGACATGTCACCGTCGTAGGGCACCAACGTGGTCTTGCGGTCGTCGCCGTACTTCTCGACGATCGCCGCCAGCTCCTCGCTGACGATGCCCCGCTGACGGACCGGCGAGGCCAGGATCGCGTTGTACTCGGTGATCTTCGCCTGGAGCTCGTCGTGCTCCTGGACGATCTTCTGGCGCTCCAGGGCGGCCAGTCGGCGCAGCTGCATCTCCAGGATGGCGTTGGCCTGGATCTCGTCGATCTCCAGCAGCTCCATCAGGCCCGTGCGCGCGATCTCGACCGTGTCGCTGGCCCGGATGAGGGCGATGACGTCGTCGATGGCGTCCAGGGCCTTCAGCAGGCCGCGCAGGATGTGCGCCCGCTCCTCGGCCTTGCGCAGCCGGAAGCGCGTACGGCGGACGATGACCTCGATCTGGTGCGTCACCCAGTGGCGGATGAACGCGTCCAGCGACAGCGTGCGCGGCACCCCGTCGACCAGCGCCAGCATGTTGGCGCCGAAGTTCGTCTGGAGGTCGGTGTGCTTGTAGAGGTTGTTCAGCACGACCTTGGCGACCGCGTCCCGCTTCAGCACGATGACGAGTCGCTGACCGGTACGGGAGCTGGTCTCGTCCCGCACGTCGGCGATGCCGCCGACCTTGCCGTCCTTCACCAGGTCGGCGATCTTCTGCGCGAGGTTGTCCGGGTTCACCTGGTACGGCAGCTCGGTGACCACCAGGCACTGGCGGCCCTGGATCTCCTCGACCTCGACCACCGCGCGCATCGTGATCGAGCCGCGCCCGGTGCGGTACGCCTCCTCGATGCCCTTGCGGCCCACGACCAGGGCGCCGGTGGGGAAGTCCGGGCCCTTGATGCGCTCGATCAGCGCGTCCAGGAGCTCCTCGTGCGAGGCCTCCGGGTTCTCCAGGCACCACTGGGCACCGGCAGCGACCTCGCGCAGGTTGTGCGGCGGGATGTTGGTCGCCATGCCGACCGCGATGCCGGCCGAGCCGTTGATCAGCAGGTTGGGGAAACGGGCGGGCAGGACGGTCGGCTCCTGGGAGCGGCCGTCGTAGTTGTCCGTGAAGTCGACGGTCTCCTCGTCGATGTCGCGGACCATCTCCATCGACAGCGGCGCCATCTTGCACTCGGTGTAGCGCATGGCCGCCGCCGGGTCGTTGCCCGGCGAGCCGAAGTTGCCGTTGGAGTCGACGAGCGGCATGCGCATCGACCACGGCTGGGCCAGGCGGACCAGGGCGTCGTAGATGGAGCTGTCGCCGTGGGGGTGGTAGTTGCCCATGACGTCGCCGACCACGCGCGCGCACTTGTAGAAGCCGCGCTCGGGGCGGTAGCCGCCGTCGTACATCGCGTACAGGACGCGGCGGTGGACGGGCTTGAGGCCGTCCCGGACGTCCGGCAGCGCACGGGAGACGATGACGGACATCGCGTAGTCGAGGTACGAGCGCTGCATCTCCGTCTCGAGCCCGACGGGCTCGACACGGAGGATCTGGCCCTCGTCCTCAGGCGTGACAGGAGTGTTCTCGTCGGCCATAGCTGGTGAAGATCCTTCCTGGTGCGGTCAGCTGAGACCGACTCAGATGTCGAGGAAGCGGACGTCCTTGGCGTTGCGCTGGATGAACTGGCGGCGGGCCTCGACGTCCTCGCCCATCAGGACCGAGAACAACTCGTCGGCCTGCGCGGCGTCGTCGAGGGTGACCTGGCCGAGGACGCGGTGCTCCTGGTCCATCGTGGTGATGCGCAGCTCCTCGGCGTTCATCTCGCCGAGACCCTTGAAGCGCTGGATCGAGTCCTCCCTGATCCGCTTGCCGCGCTGGCGGCCCATCTCGATCAGCGCGTCGCGCTCGCGGTCGGAGTACGCGTAGTCGACGTCCTCCCGGCCCCACTTGATCTTGTAGAGCGGGGGACGGGACAGGAAGACGTGGCCCGCCTCCACCAGCGGCCGCATGAAGCGGAACAGGAAGGTCAGCAGCAGGGTGTTGATGTGCTGGCCGTCGACGTCGGCGTCCGCCATCAGGATGATCTTGTGATAGCGGAGCTTCTCGATGTCGAAGTCCTCGTGCACACCGGTGCCGAAGGCGGAGATCAGCGCCTGGATCTCCTGGTTCTGCAGGATCTTGTCGATGCGCGCCTTCTCGACGTTGAGGATCTTGCCTCGGATCGGGAGGATCGCCTGGTACTCCGGGTTGCGGCCGGACTTGGCCGAGCCGCCGGCGGAGTCACCCTCGACGATGAAGATCTCGCACTTGATGGGGTCGTTCGACTGGCAGTCGGACAGCTTGCCCGGCAGCGACGCGCTCTCCAGCAGGCCCTTGCGCCGGGTGAGGTCACGCGCCTTGCGGGCCGCCACGCGCGCGGTGGCCGCCTGGATGCCCTTGCGGATGATGTCCGCGGCCTCGACCGGGTTGCGGTCCAGCCAGTCGTTGAGGTGCTCGTAGACGACCTTCTGCACGAAGGTCTTCGCCTCCGTGTTGCCCAGCTTGGTCTTGGTCTGGCCCTCGAACTGGGGCTCGCTCAGCTTGACCGAGATGATCGCCGTCAGACCCTCGCGGATGTCGTCACCCGTGAGGTTGTCGTCCTTCTCGCGCAGCAGCTTCTTGTCGCGCGCGTACTTGTTGATCAGCGAGGTCAGCGCGGCGCGGAAGCCCTCTTCGTGCGTACCGCCCTCGTGCGTGTGGATGATGTTCGCGAACGAGTAGACGCCCTCGGTGTAACCGCTGTTCCACTGCATCGCGACCTCGAGGGACAGGTTCTTGTCCTTGTCCTCCGCCTGCAGGTCGATGACCGAGGGGTGCACCACGTCCCCCTTGCGGGAGTTGAGGTACGTCACGAAGTCGACGATGCCGCCCTCGTAGTGGTACGTGACGGTCTTGGGCTCCTGCTTCTCGTCCGCGCCCGCCTCGTCCGCGCCCGCCGTGGCCTTGGCCGACTCGCGCTCGTCGGTGAGCTTGATCGTGAGGCCCTTGTTCAGGAACGCCATCTCCTGGAAACGCCGCGAGAGCGTCTCGAAGGAGTACTCCGTGGTCTCGAAGATGTCCGCGTCGGCCCAGAACGTCACCGACGTACCGGTCTCGTCGGTCGCCTCGTGCTGGGAGAGCGGGGCCGTCGGGACGCCCATCTTGTAGTCCTGCGTCCAGCGGTGGCCGTCGGTCCTGACCTCGACGGCGACCTTGGAGGACAGGGCGTTGACGACGGAGACGCCGACGCCGTGCAGACCGCCGGAGACCGCGTAGCCGCCACCGCCGAACTTGCCGCCCGCGTGCAGGACGGTCAGCACGACCTCCAGGGCGGGCTTGTTCTCGGACGGAACGATGCCCACCGGGATGCCTCGGCCGTTGTCGACGACCCGGACCCCGCCGTCGGGGAGGATCGTGACGTCGATGGTGTCCGCGTGGCCGGCCAGCGCCTCGTCGACGGAGTTGTCGACGACCTCGTACACGAGGTGGTGAAGGCCGCGTTCACCGGTCGAGCCGATGTACATGCCGGGTCGCTTGCGGACCGCGTCCAGACCCTCGAGGACGGTGATGGCGCTGGCGTCGTACGAGGCCGTGACCTCGCCGCTCAATGCGGTGGCCGCGGCGGTCGCGCCGGCGTCGGTGGACGGGATGTTCTCGTTGGGGTTGCCGGAATCGGCCACGAAGCGCCCTTTCTGGCACAGCACGAGCCGGGCTCGTCGGCGGGTTGCCGGAGCGGCTGCGGCATGTTGCGTTGGTAAGCCTTGTTCAGCGTTGCTCAGCTTTTCCCGGACGGTCCCCACGATCGGGGCGGGATTGTCTCCCAGTCTACCGGTAGCGCCGACAGTGATGGGGGTTTGCCGGTACCTGAGTCCGCATGTGCCGCCCTGAACCATCCTCTTCCGGGTCCCGATATGTGGAAGGGGGCTCCAAGAGGCTCACGGAGGCACTCAGCGCTTCCGGGCGTCAACCCTTCGCTACTCCGGCGTCAGGTCAGGATTCGCAACCGCGTGCGGTTGTACGACGATCAGAGCGGGCCTGTGGAGAACCCCGGCCATGGAGGGCTGTCGACGTGGTGTCGGTCACATCCGGGACGTGATGCAGTTCACTTCCGAAAGGCGCGCGACGCAGCTGTGCGCGGCGCGGTTCAGCCGTAGGTGTCGCCGGGACCGGTGCTGCCGGGGGCGCGCAGGGGGCCGTAGCGACGGGTGGGGCCGCTGGGGCCCTGCACTTTGATCGCCTTGACCGCGCCGTGGCCGAGGTCCTCGTTGAGCCGCGCGACCAGGGTGGGGGCGAGCAGCCGCAGGTTGGTGGCCCAGGCGGTGGAGTCGCAGCGCACGAGCAGCACCCGCTCGTCCTCGTCGTACCTCTCGGGGACGCAGTGCTTGGCCACGTCGTCGCCGACGATCTGCGGCCAGCGGCCCATCACCCCGCCCACCGCGGCCGGCGCCTCCCAGCCGCGCTCGCTGATCAGCCGGTTGATCGCCGAGCCGAGCGCCATGGGGTCGCGGCCGTCGGCGCGTGCGCCGGAGCGCAGGCCGCCGCGGCGCGCCTGCCTCTTCTGCTGCACCGCGTCACCCCGCGCGCGTGCCGCCTCCTTCGCCGCCCGCAGCGCCACCCGCGCGAGGTCGACGCCGGACGGTTCGGGGTTCTTCCCCGGGGCCGGTCCGTCCGCCGTCATACCCGCTCCACCGCCCCGTCGGCCACGGTGTACCGCGCCCCCACCAGCACATGCGGTACGTCGTCGTCGACCGCGGCCGTCACCAGCACCTGCTCGCCGGGCGCGACGAGTTCGGCCAGCCGCTCGCGGCGGCGGGTGTCGAGCTCGGCGAAGACGTCGTCGAGGATCAGCACGGGCTCGTTGCCCTCGGCGCGCAGCAGGTCGTAGGAGGCCAGACGCAGCGCCAAGGCGTAGGACCAGGACTCGCCGTGGGAGGCGTAGCCCTTGGCGGGCAGCTCGCCGAGCTTGAGGTTCAGATCGTCCCGGTGGGGTCCCACCAGGGTGACGCCGCGCTCGATCTCCTGCTTGCGGGCGTCGGCGAGCGTGGCCATGAGCTGCTCGTAGAGCGCCTCGCGCGTGTGGGCGTCGCCCGGGGACGACGGCTTGTACTCCAGGGTGACCGGACCGCCGCCGGGCGCGAGCTGCTCGTAGGCCTTGTCCGCGAGCGGCTGGAGCGCGGAGATCAGTTCGAGGCGCTGGGCGAGCAGCTCGGCGCCCGCGCGCGCGAGGTGCTGGTCCCAGACGTCCAGGGTGGACAGGTCCATGGCGCGGCCGCCGTGCCGCCGGGCCAGCGCGGCGGACTTCAGCAGGGTGTTGCGCTGCTTGAGGACGCGGTCGTAGTCGGAGCGCACGCCGGCCATCCGCGGGGAGCGGGCGGTGATCAGCTCGTCCAGGAAGCGGCGCCGCTCGCCGGGGTCGCCCTTGACCAGGGCGAGATCCTCGGGAGCGAACAGCACCGTCCGGACGATGCCGAGTACGTCACGCGGCCTGACCTGCGAGGACCTGTTGATACGGGCGCGGTTCGCCTTGCCGGGGTTCAGCTCCAGCTCGACCAGTTGCTGCCGTTCGCCCTGGCGGACCTGGGCGCGGATCACCGCCCGCTCGGCGCCCATGCGGACCAGCGGAGCGTCGGAGGAGACGCGGTGGCTGCCGAGGGTGGCCAGGTAGCCGACGGCCTCGACGAGGTTGGTCTTGCCCTGGCCGTTGGGGCCGACGAAGGCGGTGACGCCCGGGTCGAGCGGGACCTCGACCCGGGCGTACGAGCGGAAGTCGGCGAGCGACAGATGCGTGACGTGCATGGTGGTGCGCCGACCTCCCCCGGTCCGCTTGGTTGCTGCTGGCTGATGCTGCTTCGGGCTGCTTCTCGGGACTACTTCTTCTCGACCGCGTGGCCGCCGAACTGGTTGCGCAGCGCCGCGATCATCTTCATCTGCGGGGAGTCCTCCTGGCGCGACGCGAACCGCGCGAAGAGGGAGGCCGTGATCGCGGGCAGCGGCACGGCGTTGTCGATGGCGGCCTCCACGGTCCAGCGGCCTTCGCCGGAGTCCTGTGCGTAACCGCGCAGCTTGTCCAGGTGCTCGTCCTCGTCGAGGGCGTTGACCGCGAGGTCCAGCAGCCAGGAGCGGATGACGGTGCCCTCCTGCCAGGAGCGGAAGACCTCCCGGACGTCGGTCACGGAGTCGACCTTCTCCAGCAGCTCCCAGCCCTCGGCGTAGGCCTGCATCATGGCGTACTCGATGCCGTTGTGGACCATCTTCGCGAAGTGGCCCGCGCCGACCTTGCCGGCGTGCACGGAGCCGAAGTCGCCCTCCGGCTTGAGCGCGTCGAAGACGGGCCGCACCTTGGCGACGTCCGCCGCGGAGCCGCCGTACATCAGCGCGTAGCCGTTCTCCAGGCCCCAGACGCCGCCGGAGACGCCGCAGTCGACGAAGCCTATGCCCTTGGCGGCCAGTTCCTCGGCGTGCTTCTCGTCGTCCGTCCAGCGGGAGTTGCCGCCGTCCACGACGACGTCCCCGGGCTCCAGGAGCTCGGCCAGCTGGTCGATGGTCGACTGGGTGGCTGCCCCGGCCGGGACCATCACCCACACGACGCGCGGGCCGCTGAGCTTGCCCACAAGTTCTTCCAGGCTGTGGACATCGGCGAGGTCCGGATTGCGGTCGTATCCGACGACGGTGTGGCCCGCGCGGCGGATCCGCTCGCGCATGTTGCCGCCCATCTTGCCGAGGCCGACGAGACCGAGCTCCATCAGTTGTGTTCCTTAGGTTGCGACAGGTGTTGCGAGGTGGCGTCGGGCACGTTCGTACCCGTGTCCGAGCCTAGACCCGGACGGTCGCGCACATCTGTGGGCATACGCGCTCACGCGTACCGCCCCACCTGCGGCTTTCGCATCCGGTGATCCACAGGACCGCGAAGGCTGTGGATCACCGGACCGCCCGGCCCGGACCTCGTCAGCCGCTGAGCCGCACCGGCATGATCAGGTACTTGTACGCCTCGTCCGCCTCGGCGTCCAGCGCCGGCTTGCCGCTGAGCAGGGCGGGCTTGGTGGACGTCGTGAAGGACAGCTGGGCCACCGGGGAGTCGATGGCGCTCAGGCCGTCCAGCAGGAAGGTCGGGTTGAAGGCGATCGAGATGTCGTCGCCCTCCAGCTGCGCGTCGACCCTTTCCACAGCCTGTGCGTCGTCGCTGGAGCCGGCCTCCAGGATCAGCACGCCCTGCTCGAAGCTCAGTCGCACCGGGGTGTTCCGCTCGGCGACCAGGGCCACGCGCTTGACGGCCTCGACGAAGGGCGGGGTCTCGATGACGGCGACGCTGTTGAACTCCGTCGGGAAGAGCGTGCGGTACTTCGGGAGGTCGCCCTCCAGCAGACGGGTCGTCGTACGCCGCCCGGCGCCCTCGAAGCCGATCAGGCCCTCGCCCGCACCCGAGCCGGACAGCGCCAGCGTGACGCTGTCGCCGCTGGTGAGCGCCTTGGCGGTGTCCAGGAGCGTCTTGGCGGGCACCAGGGCGACCGCGGAGGCCTCCGGGTTCTCCGGCTTCCACAGGAACTCGCGGACCGCGAAGCGGTAGCGGTCGGTGGAGGCGAGCGTGACCCGGTCGCCCTCGATCTCGATGCGCACGCCGGTCAGCACGGGCAGCGTGTCGTCCCGGCCGGCGGCGATGGCGACCTGGGCGGCCGCGGAGGCGAAGACCTCACCGGGGACCGTGCCCGTCGCGTTCGGCATCTGCGGCAGCGCCGGGTACTCCTCCACAGGCAGGGTGTGGAGTGTGAACCGCGAGGAGCCGCACACCACCGTCGCCCGTACACCGTCTGTGGAAATCTCCACCGGCCGGTTGGGCAGGGCGCGGGAGATGTCGGCGAGCAGGCGGCCGGAGACGAGCACCGTGCCGTCCTCGTCGACCTCGGCCTCCACCGACACGCGCGCGGAGACCTCGTAGTCGAAGCTGGACAGGCTCAGCTGGCCGTCCTCGGCCTTCAGCAGCAGGCCGGCGAGGACAGGCGCCGGCGGCCGCGCCGGGAGGCTGCGCGCCGCCCAGGCCACGGCCTCCGCGAGTACGTCGCGTTCCACCCGGATCTTCACTGTTGCCGCCTCCTGCTGTTGCCGGCGCTTCTCGCCCTGCCTGGCTTCGTCGTCTGTCTCGGTGTCGCTGGCCCTGGGGTGGGAAGAACACCGGGGACCAGTCTGACGCACCGCACTGACAGTAGGTGCCTCTCGGGGTCAAGTCGTGACGAGGGGCAGCCGGGCCTCGAAGGGCGAGTTGTGCACAGGACCCCCTTCGAAGCGAATTTCCCACTCTCTCTAGTCGGGAGTAGTAGTAGGGGCTGTGGATACCGTGGATAACCGCGTTTTCGCAGCTCAGAGCGGAAATTTTGTCCACGGGCCCTGTGGGCGACGGCGGTGGACAACCGGGGCTGTCTGTGGAGAAAAGAAAGTTCTGCACACCCCGTGCACAGGTCGAGGCGACTTCTCCCCAGCGCCGTCCCCAGCTTTACCCAGCTTTCCCACAGCCCAACCTGGCACCTTTGTGTGACGCCTTTCACTCGACCCGGTGATCAGGCGCGTCGCGTTGCCGAACAGTGGACAGGGCTGTGGAGAAGCTGGGGATCGCTGGGGACAACCGCCCCCGGCCTGTGGGTTGCCCGTGGACAACTTCGTGCACAGGGTGTGGATCCCTCGTCCGTCCACAGTCTGTGGAGATCGTTCGTCCACCAATCCACAAGCAGTTGACCTGGTCTGATGGTCTTTCAACAGGCGCGGCTGTGGACACGATCTGGACAACTTCCCAGTCCCCAGCATGTGGACGGGAAAAACTCGCCGAATCTGTGGAGAGTGGCCGTAACCCGGCACGGATTCGAACACGGGATGACGGCGGAACGACGGAGGGCGCCCCGGGAGATCTCCTCCCGGGGCGCCCTCGGCGGTCCGTGGCGGCCCTGCGGCGGGCCGGCAGGCGGGTGCTCAGCCGTTCTTGATGCGGTTCGTCAGCTCGGTCACCTGGTTGTAGATGGAGCGCCGCTCGGCCATCAGATTGCGGATCTTGCGGTCCGCGTGCATCACCGTCGTGTGGTCGCGCCCACCGAACAGCGCGCCGATCTTCGGCAGCGACAGATCGGTCAGCTCACGGCACAGGTACATGGCGATCTGGCGGGCCGTGACGAGCTGGCGGCCGCGGGAGCTGCCGCACAGGTCCTCGAC
This sequence comes from Streptomyces sp. NPDC089424, assembly GCF_044749345.1. Lineage (NCBI taxonomy): Bacteria > Bacillati > Actinomycetota > Actinomycetes > Kitasatosporales > Streptomycetaceae > Streptomyces > Streptomyces sp. NPDC089424. The sequence continues at coordinate 240,347 of NZ_JBIVHU010000004.1, read as the reverse complement.
CGTCAGGCCGAAGTAGTCGGCGGTGGCGCTCATGATGGCCGTGGAGGTGATCTCCGGAGTCGAGTCCTCGCCGCCGGGGATCAGGTCCTTGAGGACGATCTCCGTCAGCCCCAGGTCCACGGGCTGCCGGTTGAGCGAGGCGAACGCCGTCACCCGGATCAGCGCGCCCTCCAGCTCACGGATGTTCCGCGAGATCCGCGAGGCGATGAACTCCAGCACCTCCGGGGGGGCGTTGAGCTGCTCCTGCACCGCCTTCTTGCGCAGGATCGCGATCCGGGTCTCCAGCTCCGGCGGCTGGACGTCCGTGATCAGTCCCCACTCGAAACGGTTGCGCAGCCGGTCCTCCAGCGTCACCAGCTGCTTCGGCGGCCGGTCGCTGGACAGCACGATCTGCTTGTTCGCGTTGTGGAGCGTGTTGAAGGTGTGGAAGAACTCCTCCTGCGTCGACTCCTTGTCCGCGAGGAACTGGATGTCGTCGACAAGCAGGATGTCCATCTCCCGGTACCGCTTGCGGAAGCTGTCGCCCTTGCCGTCGCGGATGGAGTTGATGAACTCGTTGGTGAACTCCTCCGAGCTCACGTACCGCACGCGCGTGCCCGGGTACAGGCTCCGCGCGTAGTGTCCGATCGCGTGCAGCAGGTGGGTCTTGCCGAGCCCCGACTCCCCATAGATGAAGAGGGGGTTGTACGCCTTCGCCGGCGCCTCCGCGACGGCCACGGCGGCCGCGTGCGCGAAGCGGTTCGAGGCGCCGATGACGAAGGTGTCGAAGAGGTACTTCGGGTTCAGGCGCGCCGTCGGCTCCCCGGGACCGGTCGCCGGCGCGGGCTGCGCGGCCAGCGGGCCGGGGGCGCCGCTGGACACCGGCATCGTGGCGCCGGCCGGACCGCGGTGCCGGCCGCCGCCGACCGACTGCTCGGGCAGCTCCCGCCGGGCGTCGCGCTGGTCGTAGTCACCCCGCGACGGCTCGTACTCGGAGCGCTGCTGGTCGTACGGCCGCTCCCGGCCCTGCGGACGGTAGTCCTGCCCGGGCGGGCCGTAGGAGTCGCGGGACGGGGGACCGTACGAGTCCTGCGAGCCGTAGCCGTCCTGCGGACCGTACGAGTCCTGTGAGCCGTACGTGTCCTGCGGACCGTAGGAGTCCTGCGCGTCGTGCGACTCCCGGGACGGCGTCGCGTACGGGTCGCGCTCGGGGAAGCCGAGGCGCGGCTGCTGCCAGCTGTACTCGTCCTGCTGCTGCCGCGGCCAGGCACCCGGCTCGGGGCGCTGGTACTCCGAGGGATAGGCCGGGCGCGGGTTGGGGAGCTGATCGCCGGGCGAGTTCGGGAGCTGCTCGGCACGGTGGCGGCCGTATCCCTCGTACTGACCCTGCGAGGGGAGCTGCTCGGGCTCCTCGTAGCGGTGCTGGTGCTGGTGCTGGTGCTGGGCCGGGGGCGGCGAGGGCGGGGGGTCGCCCGCGGAGTCGTCGACGGTGATCGCGATCCGGATCGGACGGCCGCACTCACGGCTGAGCGTCTCGCTCACGATCGGTGCGAGGCGTCCCTCCAGGACACCCTTGGCGAACTCGTTCGGCACGGCGAGCAGTGCGGTGTCGGCGACCAGCGCGAGCGGCTGGCAACGCCGGATCCAGTGTTCGTCCTTGGTCTCGACGCCCTGTCCACGGCCCTCACCGAGAAGTTGCTCGAGTACTCGTGGCCACACTGCGGCAAGATCGGCAGGTACGTCAGCCACAGGGCACGCTCTCTCACGGGTCCCACGAACGTGTGGTTGTGGGACGGGTCGGGATGTAAATCGGGTCGGGCGGGGATAAGGGAACGAATCGGAGTCCAGTCACGGTAGTCAGGGCGACGGGTACGGTTCAAGTTGTTGTCCCCAGCCTGTGGACAGTGTCTCCCCGCCGCCCCTGGTTTGACCGAATGGCGTAGCCGCGCGTACCGTAACCAGGTCGAGTTGTCGATGGCTGCTGCCGCCTGCCTCCGATGGGCACAGATCGCGTCAAGGTGATCGGAAAGCGGTGCACTCGGGCGTAACGCGAGCTACTCGTGGGCGCACGGTGACAGCCAGGACGGCACCCCGCAAACCCCGATTTCTTCTGGAGCCCCCGAGTGAGCAAGCGCACCTTCCAGCCGAACAACCGTCGTCGCGCCAAGACCCACGGCTTCCGGCTGCGTATGCGTACCCGTGCCGGCCGCGCGATTCTCGCGTCCCGCCGTAGCAAGGGTCGCGCCCGTCTGTCCGCCTGATCCCGATCAGGTCATGACGTCGTGCTGCCCACCGAGAACCGGCTGAGGCGGCGCGAGGACTTCGCGACCGCGGTACGACGAGGGCGCCGGGCCGGACGCCCGCTCCTCGTCGTCCACCTTCGTAGCGGTGCCACGGACCCGCACGCGCCTGGGGAGAGCGCTCCCCGGACACGTGCGGGTTTCGTCGTGAGCAAGGCTGTCGGTGGCGCGGTCGTACGCAACAAAGTGAAGCGCAGACTGCGCCATCTGATGCGTGACAGAGTCGACCTGCTGCCCCCCGGTAGCCTGGTAGTGGTACGAGCGCTGCCCGGTGCGGGCGACGCCGACCACGCACAGCTGGCCCGAGACCTGGATGCCGCCCTACAGCGGCTGCTGGGAGGGGGCGCGCGATGAAGTACCCGCTGCTGGCGCTGATCAAGCTGTACCAGTGGACCATCAGCCCGCTGCTGGGGCCGGTGTGCAAGTACTACCCGTCGTGTTCCCACTACGGCTACACGGCCATTGACCGGCATGGTGCCCTCAAGGGCACCGCACTCACGGCCTGGCGCATCCTGCGTTGCAATCCGTGGTCGCTGGGCGGCGTGGACCATGTCCCGCCGCGTAAGCGCCCGCGGTGGCACGAGATGCTGCGCAACACATGGCGCGCACGCAAGGGCGGGCCCTCCGCCGCCGAAACGGCCACCGAAGAGAGCGTTCACTCGCCTACCGCGAGCGACGTTCCTTCAAGCCCGGCCGCAGAGACCCCGTCCCATGCCCAAGGAGCATGATTAGTGGACACGATTGCCAGCCTCTTCAGCTTCATCACCACACCCGTTTCGTGGGTCATCGTCCAGTTCCACTCGCTGTACGGTGCGATCTTCGGCCCTGACACGGGCTGGGCCTGGGGCCTGTCCATCGTGTCGCTGGTGATCCTGATCCGCATCTGCCTGATCCCGCTCTTCGTGAAGCAGATCAAGGCGACCCGGGCCATGCAGACGCTCCAGCCCGAGATGAAGAAGATCCAGGAGCGCTACAAGAACGACAAGCAGCGTCAGTCCGAAGAGATGATGAAGCTGTACAAGGAGACGGGCACCAACCCGCTCTCCTCGTGCCTTCCCATCCTGGCGCAGTCGCCGTTCTTCTTCGCCCTCTACCACGTGCTGAACAGCATCGCGTCGAACGACACGATCGGCGTGATCAACGAGCGGCTCCTGGAGAGCGCGCAGAAGGCGCACATCTTCGGTGCCCCGCTCGCCGCGAAGTTCACCGACAGCGCGGACAAGGTCGAGGCGCTCGGCTCGTCGATCCTCGACGTGCGGATCGTCACCGCCATCATGATCGTCCTGATGTCGCTGTCGCAGTTCTACACGCAGCGCCAGCTGATGACGAAGAACGTCGACACCTCGGTGAAGACGCCGTTCATGCAGCAGCAGAAGATGCTGATGTACATCTTCCCGATCATGTTCGCCGTCTTCGGTATCAACTTCCCGGTCGGTGTCCTCGTCTACTGGCTGACCACCAACGTGTGGACCATGGGCCAGCAGATGTACGTCATCCACAACAACCCGACGCCGGGTTCCAAGGCGCAGGCCGCGTACCTGGAGCGGTTGACCAAGCACGTCGCGCAGAACGGCAAGACCCGCGGACGTGGTCAGCGCGCCATCATCAAGGCGATCGTCGCCAAGGGCCGGGACCGCAACGACTACGAGCGCAAGTTCATCAACGGCCTCAGCAAGGCGGGTCTCGCGGCCCAGCCCGACGGCAACGTCGTGAAGAGCGAGGGCGCCGTGGCCACCCTGACCGAGGACGGTACGCCGGCCACCACCGGCGTCGCGAAGCGTCAGCAGCCCAAGCGGCAGCCGAAGGCGAAGCGCCAGGGCGCCGGCGGTCCCAAGCCCGCGGGCGGTGCCGAGAAGACCGGCGCCGAGAGCACCGCGCCGACGACCTCGCTCAGCAAGTCCGACGAACCGGCGGACGCGGGATCGTCGGACGCGGCCGGCAAGGCGGCCCCCAAGTCCGGCGGCGGCCGCAGTCGGGCCCAGTCCGGCCAGCGCAAGGGCCCGCAGCGGCCCAAGTCCTCTTCCAAGAAGTAAGAAGGAGTCCATCCCGTGACGGAAGGCACCACCTCCGCCGCTGCCGAGGGTGCAGACACCCTGACCCGCCTGGAGCAGGAGGGCGAGATCGCGGCGGACTACCTCGAAGGCCTGCTGGACATCGCCGATCTCGACGGCGACATCGACATGGACGTCGAGAGCGACCGCGCCGCTGTCTCGATCATCAGTGACGCGGGTGGCCGTGACCTGCAGAAGCTGGTCGGCCGGGACGGTGAGGTGCTGGAGGCGCTCCAGGAGCTCACGCGCCTGGCCGTGCACCGGGAGACCGGTGACCGCAGCCGGCTGATGCTGGACATCGCGGGCTACCGCGCCAAGAAGCGCTCCGAGCTCTCCGAGCTGGGCGCCAAGGCCGCCACCGAGGTCAGGAACAGCGGCGAGCCCGTGAAGCTCAAGCCGATGACGCCGTTCGAGCGCAAGGTCGTGCACGACGCCGTCAAGGCCGCGGGGCTGCGCAGCGAGTCCGAGGGCGAGGAGCCGCAGCGCTTCGTCGTCGTGCTGCCCGCCTGAGCGGTCCCACGCTCCACCGGCCCCGTCTGTTGCGCAGGCGGGGCCGATCTTTGTCAGCCTGGTAGTCAGCGCGCGAGCGCTGGAGGGTACGGAAGGACGGTCCCCGTGACGGAGGCAGCGGAGCTCCCCCCCGCTCCCGAGGAAGCCCGTGCGGTATTCGGCGATCGCTTCGCGGACGCGGTCCGGTACGCGGAACTGCTGGCCGAGGCAGGCGTACAGCGAGGGCTCATCGGCCCCCGGGAGGTGCCCCGCCTGTGGGAGCGGCATCTCCTGAACTGTGCGGTTCTCTCGGAGGTCGTCCCCGAGGCCGTCACCGTCTGCGATGTCGGCTCGGGCGCCGGTCTGCCGGGTATCCCGCTGGCCCTGGTCCGCGAGGACCTCAAGATCACACTGCTGGAGCCCTTGCTGCGCCGGACGAACTTCCTCACCGAGGTCGTCGAGCTGCTCGGCCTCGACCATGTCACCGTCGTGCGCGGTCGCGCCGAGGAAGTCATGGGCACGCTCCCCCCGGTGCATGTGGTGACGGCGCGGGCGGTGGCCCCGCTGGACCGGCTGGCCACCTGGGGTATCCCGCTGCTGCGTCCCTACGGCGAGATGCTCGCGCTCAAGGGCGACACCGCGGAGGAGGAGCTCAAGGCAGCGGGTACCGCGCTGACCAAGCTCGGGGCGGTGGGCACTTCCATCCTGCATGTGGGTGAAGGCGTCGTGGATCCCCAGTCCACCGTCGTACGGGTCGAGGTCGGGGAGAGCCCTGGCGGTGTGCGGTTCGCCGCCAAGCGGGCGAAGGCCGCGCGGACGGGACGGGTACGCCGGCGCCGCTGATCCGTCCTGAGGACGAGACGTACTCCACACAAGCTGCCAAACCTATGCAACCCGGAGTGTCGCGACAGTCCGGTCGCGGCTGCTGTGCATCGTGTTTCACGTGAAACGTCGCTCACTGTTGCACGGCATTATCAGCCGCGGCCGGGCCGCGGCCGAACCCCGAGACCGCAAGCCCCTCGGCTCACTCGGCGAGGCTCCGGCCGTTTCCGATGACGCTCCGTCCCCCTCAGGGGGTCCGGAGTTGTCCACAGAGGTGGATTTCTCCACAGAACAACAGGCCTCACTGGTTCACGACCCCGAAGGCATGGGAGGCTCTGTTCATTGCGAGCCTGAAGTCGAGGAGAGTGAATCCTTGCGGTCCGACGCCAACATCGCGGGACCGATGACCGATCCGGTCCCCGGTCCCCGTACCGAGTCGCCGGGGGAGGATGTTTCACGTGAAACACCGCCCCCGATGGACGACACTCCCATCGGTCGTGCTGCCCAACTGGCGGTCGAGGCTCTGGGCCGGGCCGGAGAGGGTCTGCCGAGACCTGAACAGACCCGTGTCATCGTGGTCGCCAACCAGAAGGGTGGGGTGGGCAAGACGACGACGACCGTCAACCTGGCCGCTTCGCTGGCTCTGCACGGCGGTCGCGTCCTGGTGATCGACCTCGACCCGCAGGGCAACGCGTCCACCGCGCTGGGGATCGACCACCACGCCGAGGTTCCCTCGATCTACGACGTGCTGGTCGAGAGCAAGCCGCTCTCGGAGGTCGTCCAGCCGGTCCCCGACGTCGAGGGTCTCTTCTGCGCCCCCGCCACGATCGATCTCGCCGGTGCGGAGATCGAGCTGGTGTCCCTGGTGGCGCGCGAGAGCCGTCTCGAGCGAGCGATTCAGGCATACGAGCAGCCGCTGGACTACATCCTGATCGACTGCCCGCCCTCGCTGGGCCTGCTGACGGTCAACGCCCTTGTGGCGGGCCAGGAGGTCCTCATCCCGATCCAGTGCGAGTACTACGCGCTGGAGGGACTGGGTCAGCTGCTGCGCAACGTCGACCTGGTGCGGGGGCACCTCAACCCCGCGCTGCACGTCTCGACGATTCTGCTCACCATGTACGACGGCCGGACACGCCTCGCGTCCCAGGTCGCCGACGAGGTGCGTAGCCACTTCGGTGACGAGGTGCTGAGGACGAGCATCCCGCGCTCGGTCCGTATCTCCGAGGCGCCGAGCTACGGGCAGACGGTCCTGACCTACGATCCAGGTTCGAGTGGTGCCCTCTCCTATCTGGAGGCGGCACGAGAAATCGCGCTGAGGGGTGTCGGCGTCAGCTACGACGCGACGCACGCCCATATCGGCGCCCAGAGCGACCACAGCATGGTGGAGGGGATCCAGTGAGCGAGCGACGGAGGGGACTGGGCCGTGGACTCGGGGCACTGATCCCTGCGGCCCCGACCGAGAGGACGCCGGCCCAGGCAGCGGTGGGAGGTGCCGCCTCCGCGTCTCCCACGGCGGTACCGGTGCTGACGTCCGACCGCGGCGTGGCCGCGGCCAAGGTGGCCACACTGCCGCCTGTTTCACGTGAAACCGAAGAGCCGCCGGTGGACGACGCGGTGGACATGCCCGCACCTCCCATGGGCGCCCACTTTGCCGAGCTGCCGCTCGACTCCATCACACCCAACCCGCGTCAGCCGCGTGAGGTCTTCGACGAGGATGCGCTCCAGGAGCTCGTCACCTCCATCCAGGAGGTCGGCCTTCTCCAGCCCGTCGTCGTACGTCAGCTGGGGCCCGCGCGCTACGAGCTCATCATGGGCGAGCGGCGCTGGCGGGCCTGCCGTGAGGCGGGCCTGGAAGCCATCCCGGCGATCGTCCGTGCCACGGACGACGAGAAGCTTCTCCTCGACGCACTGCTGGAGAACCTGCACCGGGCGCAGCTGAACCCGCTGGAAGAGGCGGCCGCCTACGACCAGCTGCTGAAGGACTTCAACTGCACCCATGACCAGCTGGCCGACCGGATCGGCCGGTCCCGTCCGCAGGTCTCCAACACGCTGCGTCTGCTGAAGCTTTCGCCGGCGGTGCAGCGGAGGGTGGCGGCAGGCGTGCTGTCCGCCGGACACGCCCGCGCCCTGCTCTCCGTGGAGGACTCGGAGGAGCAGGACCGGCTGGCCCACCGGATCGTGGCGGAGGGTCTCTCGGTACGCGCGGTCGAGGAGATCGTGACCCTCATGGGATCACGGCCGACGACGGCCCAGCGCTCCAAGGGGCCGCGGGCCGGTGCCCGGGTCTCCCCGGCGCTGACCGACCTCGCGGGGCGACTGTCGGACCGCTTCGAGACACGGGTCAAGGTCGACCTCGGCCAGAAGAAGGGCAAGATCACCGTGGAGTTCGCCTCCATGGAGGACCTGGAGCGGATCCTCGGCTCGCTGGCCCCGGGCGAGGGCCCCGTCCTGCAGAGGAGTCTCCTGGACGGCGACGACGCCGAGGAGACGGAGGACTGAGGCCCCGGGCGGCGACATGGTCCCGCTCGGTGGCCGCTCGTGCGGGTCGTGTCCGGTGTGTACCGGAACACGGCCCGCACTTTGCTTTCTGGCGGTATCGATGGAATCGCTTCATGGATACGATGCGATCGGGTATGGCGCATCCACCTGGCAGTACGACTGCGGTACGTCTATGGGGAGGCGGGGGCCATGCGAACGATGAGCCGGACCGGACTGCTGAGCGCGGGACTGGGCCTGGGGGCGGTCGGCGGGTTCGTCGGCAGCCTGCTCAGGGAACGGAGTGCTCTGACTGCCGCCCGTGATGCCGCGGGCGAGGGAAGCGAGGAACAGCCTTCATGGGGCGTCGGCTCGTACCGCTCACGCTGGACAACCTTCCGGACCTTCCCCGGCGCTGCCGCACGTGTGTCTTCTGGGAACTCGACCCGGTCAGCGGCGAGGCAGCGGTAAAGGCGGGCACCGCCGCCGACGAGAAGGAAGCCTGGATCTCGGCCGTCCTGCTGGAGTGGGGCTCCTGCGGCCGGGTCGTCTACGTCGACGACGTGCCGGTCGGTTTCGTGCTCTACGCGCCGCCGGCCTATGTGCCGCGTTCGACGGCGTTCCCCACCAGCCCTGTGTCGCCCGACGCGGTGCAGCTGATGACCGCGTTCATCGTCCCCGGGTACCAGGGTCAGGGGCTCGGGCGCGTGATGGTCCAGACGGTCGCCAAGGACCTGCTGCGGCGGGGCTTCAAGGCGATCGAGGCGTTCGGGGACGCGCGCTGGAAGGAACCCGCCTGTGTGCTTCCCGCCGACCATCTGCTGGCGGTGGGCTTCAAGACGGTCCGGCCGCATCCCGCCTACCCGCGTATGCGGCTGGAGCTGCGGACGACTCTCTCCTGGAAGGAGGACGTCGAGATGGCACTGGACCGGTTGCTCGGCGCAGTCCAGAAGGAGCCGGCGCTGCGACCGCTGTAGCCCGCTGCGGCTCTGGGACTGACGGCAAACGAATGGGCCAACCCGTGGGGGTTGGCCCATTCGTGTTTCACGTGAAACATGCGCCGCCGATGCGACGGCGCAGTCCGCTACTCGGCGATGAAGTCCTCAAGGTCACGCAGAAGCGCGGCCTTCGGCTTGGCGCCGACGATGGTCTTGGCGACCTCGCCACCCTGGTAGACGTTCAGGGTCGGGATCGACATGACACCGTACTTGGCCGCCGTGCCCGGGTTCTCGTCGATGTTCAGCTTGACGATCTCGATCTTCTCGCCGTACTCGGCGGCGATCGCCTCGAGGGACGGCGCGATCTGGCGGCACGGTCCGCACCAGGCGGCCCAGAAGTCCACCAGTACGGGCTTGTCGCTCTTGAGGACGTCCTGCTCGAAGGAATCGTCGGTCACATTCTTCAGGGTGCCGGCCACGGCGGGCTCCTTAACTGGTTGGTGCGTGGGGGTGGGGAGGGGATCAGACAGTGGTCTTCTCGGGTTCGGCCTTCTCCTCGTCCGCCAGGGCGGCGAGGAAGCGCTCGGCGTCCAGGGCGGCGGAGCAACCGGTGCCGGCCGCGGTGATGGCCTGGCGGTAGGTGTGGTCCACCACGTCTCCGGCGCCGAAGACACCGGTCAGGTTCGTCCGCGTCGAGGGGGCCTCGACCTTGAGGTAGCCCTCCTCGTCCAGCTCCAGCTGACCCTTGAAGAGCTCGGTGCGAGGGTCGTGGCCGATGGCGATGAAGAGACCGGTCACCGGCAGGTCCGAGAGCTCACCGGTCTTGACGTTGCGCAGCTTCAGGCCGGCGAGCTTCGGGTCGCCCTGGATTTCCGCGATCTCGCTGTCCCAGACGAACGTGATCTTCGGGTCGGCGAAGGCACGCTCCTGCATCGCCTTGGAGGCGCGCAGGGTGTCCCGGCGGTGGACGATCGTCACGGACTTGGCGAAGCGCGAGAGGAAGGTGGCCTCTTCCATGGCGGTGTCACCGCCGCCGATCACGGCGATGTCCTGATCCTTGAAGAAGAAGCCGTCACAGGTGGCACACCAGGAGACGCCGCGGCCGGACAGCGCGTCCTCGTTCGGCAGGCCCAGCTTGCGGTGCTGGGAGCCCGTGCTGACGATCACGGCCTTCGCACGGTGCACCGTGCCGGCGGTGTCGGTGACGGTCTTGATCTCACCGGTCAGGTCGACGGAGACGACGTCGTCCGGAACGAGCTCGGCACCGAAGCGCTCCGCCTGGGCGCGCATGTTGTCCATGAGCTCGGGGCCCATGATGCCGTCCTGGAAGCCGGGGAAGTTCTCGACCTCCGTGGTGTTCATCAGGGCGCCGCCGGCGGTGACGGCTCCCTCGAACACCAGTGGCTTCAACGACGCGCGCGCGGTGTAGAGCGCCGCCGTGTAGCCGGCGGGCCCGGAGCCGATGATGATCACGTTACGGACGTCGCTCACGGCTTGATTCCTCGTCTCTGGACTGCGTCTTCGACCGGTGGGAGACCTCTGCGGACTCTCACCCCACCCAACGGATCCTAAGGGGCTCGCATTCCCGCTGTGCCCGGGCACACGGAGTGCCGTCACAGGAGCGGATACCCGTGGGAGAACGGGCCAGGCGAGGGGTGGGCATGCCTTCTCGGAACGGCTTGCCCCTCAGGAGCTCCGGCTGTCTCAGGGGTGCGCGTATGACTGCTTCAGAAACACCTCGGCCGACCCCTTGGGGGACTGCTCCACACAGGTGGCATCCACGAGGTAGGCCGTCACCTGTGCGGGGTTCACGGTGTCGGGCATGACCACGAGCAGAGCCGTCGTCCCCTTGTACGTGCCGGGCTCGGTCGCCAAGGCGTCGTCGTCGCGACCGATGCCGTTCTGCACGCACTCGGGGACCGGGACAGCGGGCTTGGTGAGGACGCGGGGGCCTTCGGAGTCGACGTTCGGCTCCGCACCCCTCTCGCGGGGCGTGCGGGGGGTACCACCGGATTCGCTCTTGGCCAGAAGATCCGTGACCTGCTTCTCCAGCTTGCTCGCGGCGAAGGTGTCCGGAGCCGTGGAGTGGTGTCCCTCGGCGGTGGTGCCCTGGTCGCCGTCCATCGAGGACACGAGGAGGGATGCCAGTCCCAGAGCGCCGACCGAGAGGACGGCTCCCAGAACGGCCACCTTGCGGCGCCTGCCGGGCTTGCGTTCCTTACGGCCCGGACCGGTGGTGGAGGTGCGGGCGCGACCCGTGGGGCGGGTGGCGGGAGGCGATGTTTCACGTGAAACATCCGCGCCCTCGCCCGTGTGGGCCGCCGCGACGGGTGCGGTGGTGTTCGCTGTGCCGGGCGCAGTGTCTGCCGGGTCGGGAGCTGTGGCGTCGAGCAGCGCCTCAGCGGCGAGGGCGGCGTCGATCCGTTCGGCGACGTCGGCGGGCATGCGGGAGGGGCCCGGCAGGGTGCCGAGCATGCCGCGGATCTCCTCCAGCGAGGCGAAGACGTCCGCGCAGAGCTCGCACTCGTCCAGGTGGCGTCGTACATCCGCTGTCCGGTCGGGTGGAAGCAGGCCCTCGGTGAGGTCGGAGATCTCCGAGACGTCCGGGTGCCCGGCCGTGTCCGTCCTGGAAGTCACGCTCGCCCACCTCCGCCCTTCACAGCAGCTGAGTCGCCTGGCCCTGCAGTGCCTGGACCCGCGTCGTGCGGGCCCGCTGCCGGTGGGACGGATGTCCCCTCCGCCCGGTTCCGTCCGGCGGCCGGATCTTCGCCCTCGCCGGTGCTCCCCGGTCGCAGATGGGTGAGCAGCGGCAGGAGTCTGGCTCTGCCGCGGGCACAGCGGCTCTTCACCGTGCCGGTCGGGACGTCCAGGACGCGGGCGGCCTCGGCGACGGGATAGCCCTGCATGTCCACCAGGACGAGGGCGGCCCGCTGGTCGTGGGGAAGGGTGCCGAGCGCTTCGAGGAGCTGGCGGTGCAGGTCGTTGCGCTCGGCGGGCGCGGACGCCGACTCGTGCGGCTCCAGCAGCTGCTCCAGCCGCTCGGTGTCGTCGACCGGGGACGTCTTGCGGGACGCCGCTTTGCGGGCCCGGTCGAGGCAGGCGTTCACCGTGATGCGGTGCAGCCAGGTGGTGACGGCCGACTGGCCGCGGAAGGTGTGGGCGGCCCGATAGGCGGAGACCAGAGCGTCCTGGACGGCGTCAGCGGCTTCCTCGCGGTCGCCCAGCGTGCGCAGCGCGACCGCCCAGAGACGGTCGCGGTGCCGCCGCACTATCTCACCGAAGGCATCGGGGTCGCCCTCCACGTGGCGGGCGAGCAGATCCTGGTCGCTGGCCGTCTCGTACCCGGCGCCCTCCGCCATCGGACCCCCTCTCCCCTCGGTGAGACGTCAGCCCGTGAATTTCACATCGGTCACGGCCTGCTTGTAGCCGGGGCCGCTGTAGCCGTCGGAGGGCGCGTTGGGCACCGCCGTGATCCACAGCAGCACGTACTGCGACTTCACCGACTTCGACGCCTTCACGCTCAGAGAGGTGCCGCTGGACGTCGCGGTTCCGATCTCCTGCATTCCGTCGACCCCGGTCGACGGGGTCAGCGAGTCGGCCGCGTAGAGGTGGACCGTCGTGTGGTCACCCGCGTACCGGAGCCCTATCGACGCGGCCGAGATCTTCTGGGAGGAGCCGAGGTCGTAGACGATGCCCACACCGGGCTTGTAGGGAGCCAGCTCCGGGCCGTCGTTGTAGCGCCTGGTACGCCAGTACGTCGAGCTGTCGCCGTCGTAGGTGAGTCCGACGTCGGCGGCCGCCTGGGCCTCGCCGCTGGCGACGTACTCCTGGGCCCCCTCGATGGTGAGCGGCTTGGCCGTGACCTTGTTCTCCGTGGAGCCCTTCTCGTTCCCGTCCGTCGTCTGCGACTTGTTGGGGTCGTCCGACTGGTTGCCGCGTTCCATCAGCGCGTCCGCGAGCTGCCAGCTGCCCAGTCCCAGCGCGGCGATGAGAAGCGCGGAGACGGCCCACTTCAGGGCCTTGCCGGTACGGCTCTGCAGCGGGGGCGGCGGGGACGCCACGGGCTGGGTGGCGCCGGGGTGCGAGGCGGTGCGGCCGTACGTGCCCTGCTGGTAGGTGGTGCGCTGGTAGTCCAGAGGCGCGCCGAACGCGGGTTCCGGCGGCCGGATGCGGGGCATCTCCCCGATCGCCTTGCCCAGCTCCTCCGGCGTCGTGCACGGGGACTCGTGCCGGGAGGCGGTCGCGCCGTCGTTGGCGAGCGCGCGCATGGCGAGCTCCGAGAGTCCGCGGTGGACGCCGGCGCGCACCTGGTCCGGTGGGATGAGGCCGACGTCCTTGGGCAGGCCCGAGAGACCGTAGGCGTCGCTCTCGTAGGGCCAGCGCTGCACCAGGGACGCGTACAGCAGGGCGCCGATGGCCTCGGTGTCGGTGCGCTGCGGGGTGTCGGAACTGATGCCGCGCAGCGCGGCGTTCACGGCGAGGCCGCGGATGCGCCACTGTCCGCTGGAGGTGCGCAGGATGGCGTTGGGGTTCAGCCGGAGATGGGCGAGGCCCTCGCGGTGGGCGGCGGCCATGGCGGCGGAGACCTGACTGACCATCTGGTAGGCGTCGTGCGGCTCCAGTGGCCCGGCGGACAGGAGCGTGGTGAGCTCCGTGGCGTCCGGCAGCCACTCGTGCACGACGTAGACGAGGTCGTTCTCCTCGACGGCGTCCAGCACCTGGACGAAGCGCGGGTCGCCGAGCAGGGCGGACGAGCGGGCCGCGGCCAGCACCGCCCGGGCCCGTGTGTGGTCGGCCGGCAGGACGTGCACGCCGACGGCGCGGCGCAGCTTCTCGTCGAACGCGCGCCAACTGCTGAAACCGTCCAGACGGGTGACACAGTCCTCGAGCCGATAGCGTCTGGCGAGCTTGTGACCGCTGTGCAGTTCGGGCGATGCACCCTTGGCTCCGGGACCCTCGGTCCCCCCACTCCCCTGTGCCTGGTTGTGTTCCGTGTCCCGCTCCGGGTTCTTGGCCACCCCGTCGGCCGTGGACTGGTCCGCCTTGGCGGTCAGCGGCTCGTCGCCGCTGTTGTCTGCCACGTCGACGGCAGCCGTGCTCCGTTCCGCCACCGTCGTTCCTGCCTCCCCATTCATAGCGCGCCGGCGAACTCCGTTGCGCGCCGTCCGACGCCGAAACCAATTGTGCCCACAGTCCGCCGCTATGCACGACACGCGATGGCGGACGATGGTTGTGCGCGTACCCCCCGATTCAGCGGCCCAGACGCCCCCGGACCATACCGACGAGCGAGTTCAGCTCCTCGATGCGCATCCGCCGGGCGGCGACGTAGAAGACGCCCAGCAGGACGGCCCCGCCGGCGACCAGCGCGGCGAACGATCCGGCGACACCCTGTCCGAGTGCCTTGGAGATGTAGTAGCAGGCCGCGCCGCTCAGCAGTGCGGCGGGTACCGAGGCGATGCTCAGGCGCGCGTACGTCCGCATGACGCGGGCGCCGTCGAGGTCGCCGCCCAGCCGCTTGCTCAGCCGGTGCCAGGCGACACCGACGCCGATCACATAGGCGAGGCCGTAGGAGGCGGCCATGCCTACGACGGCCCAGCGGGAGGGGAGCGCGAAGTAACAGAGGGCGGACGCACCGGCGTTGACGGCGGCCACGATCACCGTGTTGTAGAAGGGGGTGCGGGTGTCCTCGTAGGCGTAGAAGGCCCGCAGGACGACGTACTGCACCGAGTAGGGGATCAGCCCGAGGCCGAAGGCCATGAGCATGAAGCCCATGTTGGTGGCCTCGCTGCTGCCCGAGGAGCCGAACATCAGGGTGCACATCGGGATGCCGAGCGCGAGGAAGCCGAAGGCGATGGGCACGATCGCCACCGCCGTCGTCCGCAGGCCCTGGGAGATGTCGTCACGGACGGCGCCGGTGTCCTCCTCCGCCGCGGAGCGCGCGAGGCGGGGCAGCAGGGCGGCCATCAGGGAGACGGTGATGATGGCCTGCGGGAGGCCCCAGATCAGCTGGGCGTTGGCGTAGGCCGCGAAGCCGGTGCCGTCGACGGGCGAGTCCTTGCCGGCCGCCGTGGACAGCTGGGAGACGACGATGGCGCCCGCCTGGTTCGCGAGGACGAACAGGACGGTCCACTTGGCGAGGGTGACCGCCTTGCCGAGTCCGTGACCCTTCCAGTCGAACCGCAGCCGGATCCGGAAACCGGTCTCGCGAAGGTACGGGATCATCGCGAGCGCCTGCACGACCAGACCGAGCAGCACACCGACCCCGAGGAGCCGCTCGCCCTCCGGCGGGATGTTCGTGACCGTCATCCCCGAGCGCTCGGCCGTGCCGTAGACCCAGAGGAACATGCCGAGCGTGGTGATGATGACGATGTTGTTCAGGACCGGGGTCCACATCATCGCGCCGAACCGGCCACGCGCGTTCAGGATCTGCCCCATCACGACGTGGATGCCCATGAAGAAGATCGAGGGCAGGAAGAAGCGCACGAAGGTGACGCCGACCTCGTTGGCCGCGGGATCGCTGGCCACCGCGTCGGACAGCATGCGGATCAGCAGGGGGGCGCCGAGGAACGAGAGCACGGTGAGCGCGCCGAGCGCCACCATGACGAGCGTCAGCAGCCGGTTCGCGTAGGCCTCGCCGCCGTCGTCGTCCTCCTTCATGGCGCGCACGAGCTGCGGCACGAAGACCGAGTTGAGCCCGCCGCCGACCGTCAGGATGTAGATCATGGTCGGCAGCTGGTACGCCACCTGGAAGGTGTCGCCGAGCAGGCCGACGCCGAGCGCCGAGACGATCATCGCCGACCGGATGAACCCGGTGAGGCGGGACACCATCGTGCCGGCCGCCATCACCGCGCTCGACTTCAGCAGCCCCGCGGCGCGTCCGCTCTTCGCCGGAGCGGCGGGGGCGGCCGGAGGGGCGGCGGGGGCCGGCTCGGCGGCGTGCCGGGGCGTGGGCGCCTGGTACTGCCCTGCGGGAGCCTGGGGGCCGCCGTACTGGCCCTCCTGGCCGTGCGCCCCCTCGTACTGACCCGGCGCCGCGGCCGGGCCCGGCACGCCCGCGTAGTCCATCGGCGGGCGGGCGCCGGTCTGCTGCTGGTCCCGGAACAGATGGGCGAAGGCGTCGGGCTCGTGACGCTGGTCACCGGCCTCGGTCACCAGGTCGTCCACGCCCACGTACTGGGTCGTGCGCGGGTCGTCGCCGTAGGGCAGGTGCTGCGTGGGGCCCGCCGGCTCGGGGGCCGGAGTCTGGGCCCACACGCGCGGGTCGGGGGCGTACGGCGACTGCGGCGGCTGCGCGTACAGCTGCTGCGGCGGCGGGTACGTCCCCGGCGGCGGCGGGGGGTGCGCGGCGCGGTCGTAGAGCGCCTCGGTGACCGGGTCCTGGGCGGCCAGGTCCTGCGACCGGTAGGGGTCCTGCTCGTAGGCGTCCTGGAGGTACATGTCCGCGGGGTGCTGCGGCGGCACCTGGCCGCGCTCGGGCGGCGGACCCTCGGGGTGCCCCGAGCTGCCCGCGGCCTGGCCGCGGTCACCGTCGTACGGCGCGTTCATGGTTACCCCACCTCATCGTCCCGGGCCCACCGGCCACGACATGTCAACGGTCCACTCTCTCACCCGTCCCGGACGGGTCGGCGCTTTCCGCTGGGGTGTCCGGCCCAGGGTCACTCGGCTGCTCCGGGTCGCCTGCCCCCGGCCGGGAGCCGGACTCCTCCTGGAGACGCTCCGCGGGGCCCTCAGGGTTCTGCGGGGCCTCGTCGGGCTCGCCGGACGGGTCCGTGCCCTCCTCACCCTCCTCGTCGGCCTCCCGGGAGGCCGCCCGCTTGCGCTGGGTGTACATCCGGAAGCCGGCGAGGACAAGGAGCAGGACGCCGCCGCCGATGACCAGCATCACCGTCGCGGTGATCTCGGTGACCTTCACGTCGAAGTACTTGGGCGGCCCGTAGGCCTTGCCGTCCTTGGTGAACAACTGGGCCTTCACGGTCACCCGGCCGTTGGCGTTGGCCGATGTGCCGAACTTCACCGACTGGCTGTGCCCGCCCGAGACGGTGACGGGCTGCTCGGCGTAGCCGGTCCCGCCGAACTCCAGCCGGGTGGGACTCGTCGAGGTGAGCCGCAGGACCAGGTGGTCCACGTCCTGCACCAGGTTGTTCTGGACGGTCACCGGGATCGTGGCGCTGCGGCCGGAGAGCTTGGTCTCCGACTTGTCGATCAGCGTGACCCCCGCGGCGAGGCCGTCCAGGTAGTCCTCCACGCCGTCCCGGTAGTTCTGGGCCTCGGTGGCCCGGCCACGCCAGGACGTGGACATCTCGCGGTTTATGGCCCTGCCGAAGGGGGTCACCACGCGGGACTGGTCGGTGAGGATGACCCGGAAGCTGTCGAGCTTGGCCTGCGTCCGCGCGATCTGGTCGAAGGCCCAGCGCGGCAGCTCCTGCTTGCGCAGGGCGGAGGGGTACTCGGAGGCCGACGGCACCTTCGTGGCGGCCGCGGGGTCCGGCTTGGCCCTCGCGGCCGCGCTCAGGTTCTGCGCCTCGCTCCAGCCGCCGGTCTGCAGCGACGAGATCGCCTCGGCCATGGCCTGGGCCTGGCTCGCGGTCGGCATGCGCTGCGGGGCGACGACGATGCTGCGCTGCTGGTTCGTCTGGAGGTTCAGGGCGAGGCTCTGGGCCAGGAAGCGCTGCACGGACAGCGTCTTCGCGGAGGCCCGCGTCAGATCGCCCTCGAAGGCCTTGGAGAGCCGCGTGTCCGCGACCACCGCCGTGGTGCCGCCGCCGATGGGACGCGCCGCGGACGGCGTGTACGACAGTGCGCCGGTCTCCTCCAGGCTGTCGCTGCGGGCGATCACCTTGTCGGCGCCGGCGGAGGTGGCGACCTTCACGATCGACGGATCGACGGCCCCCTCGACGGGCCACGCGAAGTCCGTGTTCGGCTTCACATGGAGAATCGGCTCCACCGTGTTGGCGACGACGTCCGTGGCCTCCTTGAGGCGGCTCAGCGAGCCGGTGACGTTCGTGCCGTTGTGGGCGAGGGAGGCGAGGTCGGGGTCGGCGTAGGGCAGGGCGACGACCTCCTTGTCCGTCACCGCCTTCTGCAGGTCGGCCAGCCACTGCTTGGCGACCGCCTGCTGCCTGCCCGGAGCGGTGGCGTCGCCCTCGCCCTGGACGCGGTAGCCGCGCGCCATCGCGTCGACGGAGGCCAGGAGGTCAGGGTCGATCACCCAGGTGACGTCGAGGTTCCTGCCCAGCGAGACGAGCTGTTCCAGGCGGCCGCCCCGGGAGATCTCCTTGGCCAGTTCGTCGGTGCGGAAGACCGGCGTCTGCTGCTCGTTCGAACCCGTCTCCGCCGTCATGTGGGCCGTCGAGATCAGCGGCCACAGGAACGTCGTCCTGGTCTTCGTGTCGGCCTCTTCGGGCTGCCAGGGCAGGAACGTCCGCTGGATGCCCAGCACCTGGTCCCAGGGCTGGGCGGCGGTCTCTCCTGAGAGGGTGACGCCGAGCTGGTAGACCCCGGCGTCGCCGAGGTCGAGCTCGTCGACGGGCACGGCGATGTCGAAGCGCTGGGCGACGCCCGGCGTGAGGCTCGCGAAGTCCTGACGGTAGGTGTCGTCGATCTGGGTGCCGTCGGACTCCGGGGAGTGCCCGGTGCGCTTGGCGACGCTGTCGATCGACGAGCGGGTGTCGATCTCAGGTCCGGTGCGCAAGTCCACATGGGCGTCGGTGATCGGCTGCTTGCCCTTGTTGGTCACCGTGCCGGAGATGGTCAGGATGTCGCCGCCGGTGGGGGCGCTGGGGCTGAGCGAGTCGAGGGCGACGGACACGGTGCGGGAGCCGGAGACCTGCTGTGCGGAGTCCTGGCCGGCGGCCTGCGCGGCAGGGGCGGCGGGCAGCTGGAAGAACCCCGCCAGCAGCGGCGCCCCGGCCAGCAACGCTCCGGTGCGCCTCAGCCACCGGCGGGCAGCTGAGGGACTCGTCCCCTGGAAGTCTGCCGCCTCGGCCACGCGCTTGCCCGTCCCTCGTCGTCGTCAGTGGTCGTTCGGATGTGCGTCCACGCATGGTAACGATGCCCGCTGAGGGGAAGTGCCGCGGTCCGGTCCACAAGATCGGGGGAGCCGGGCCCGCTGTCCCCTATGTGCGCCTATGAAGAGGAACACTTCCGAACGTCGTGAGGGCTGGGCTTGTGCCGTATCGGGGCGGGTGTTCGCACGCCCTTAATCGAGACGCTCGCGGTGGTCCGGGCCACGTACCCTGTTCTGTTGTGCCGAACGCCAACGAAGACACCCGTGCCCTGAGTCAGGTGCCGCCCCATGCGACGAATGAGCCGCTGCGGGTCGCGCCTGTCGCCGACGACCTTGGCCGCCGTTTCCAGGAGGCCGGGTTCTCACTCGCCCTGGTCGGCGGATCGGTCCGGGACGCACTGCTCGGACGGCTCGGCAACGATCTCGACTTCACCACCGACGCCCGCCCCGAGGACGTGCTGAAGATCGTCCGGCCGTGGGCGGACTCCGTATGGGACGTCGGTATCGCCTTCGGCACGGTCGGTGCGCAGAAGGACGGCTTCCAGATCGAGGTCACGACCTATCGCTCGGAGGCCTACGACCGTACCTCGCGCAAGCCCGAGGTCTCCTACGGCGACTCCATCGACGAGGATCTCGTCCGCCGGGACTTCACCGTGAACGCGATGGCCGTCTCGCTGCCGGAGAAGGAGTTCATCGATCCGCACGGCGGTCGCGACGATCTCGCCGCGCGGGTACTGCGCACGCCGGGCACCCCTGAGGAGTCCTTCTCGGACGACCCGCTGCGGATGATGCGCGCGGCGCGCTTCGCGGCCCAGCTCGACTTCGAGGTCGCGCCCGAGGTCGTCACGGCGATGCGGGAGATGGCGGGCCGCCTGGAGATCGTCTCGGCCGAGCGGATCCGGGAGGAGCTGAACAAGCTGATCCTCTCCCGGCACCCGCGCAAGGGCCTGAGGCTGCTGGTCGACACCGGGCTCGCCGAGCACGTGCTGCCGGAGCTGCCGGCCCTGCGGCTGGAGAGTGACGAGCACCACCGCCACAAGGACGTCTACGACCACACGCTGATCGTCCTGGAGCAGGCGATGGAGCTGGAGGAGGAGGGCCCGGACCTGACCCTTCGGCTGGCCGCTCTGCTCCACGACATCGGCAAGCCGAGGACACGTCGCTTCGAGAAGGACGGCCGGGTCTCGTTCCACCACCACGAGGTGGTCGGCGCGAAGATGACCAAGAAGCGGATGACGGCACTCAAGTACTCGAACGATCTCGTGAGGGACGTCTCGCGTCTGGTCGAGCTCCACCTCCGCTTCCATGGGTACGGCACCGGCGAGTGGACCGACTCCGCCGTCCGCCGTTACGTCCGGGACGCGGGGCCCCTTCTCGACCGGCTCCACAAGCTGACCCGCTCGGACTGCACCACGCGCAACAGGCGCAAGGCCGCGGCGCTGTCGCGGGCGTACGACGGCCTGGAGGAGCGCATCTCCGAGCTCCAGGAGAAGGAGGAACTGGACGCCATCCGTCCCGATCTCGACGGCAACCAGATCATGGAGATCCTGGGCGTCAAGCCGGGCCCAGCGGTCGGCCGCGCCTACAAGCACATGCTGGAACTTCGTCTGGAGAACGGTCCGATGGGACACGACGAGGCGGTCGCGGCACTCAAGGAGTGGTGGGCCGAGCAGAGCTGAGACCGTGAAACGGGCCTATGTTTCACGTGAAACATAGGCCCGTCACAGGGTCTTCAGGAGACTTCCGGAAGCGAAAGAGGGGCGATGTTTCACGTGAAACATAGGCCCCTCTTCGTCTGTTCCCAGGTGCTTACTGGGCCGAGAGCTCCTCCAGGCACAGCGTGAAGTCGCTGCTGCCGCCCGTCTCGGTGTACTCGCTGTACTTGGTGCGGTCGCACCCTTCCGACGTGCCATCCTTCTTGTCGGCTACCTTGAACGCCGCCTTGGCGTCGCCGCAGTCCACGACCTCCAGGTCCGGGTCGGTGATGCTGTCCGGGTTGGAGATGCTCATGCAGTCGCCGACCGACGCGGTGTTGGCGTCGTCGCGGCTGGCTATGAAGCCGCCGATCACGACACCGGCGACCACGACACCCACCACGATGTTCTTGATCTGCTTGAAGCCCAGCTTGCGGCGCGGCTGCTCCGGCGGGACCGGCGCGTACGGGGCGCCCTGCTGCGGGAATCCGGGCTGCGGGGGCTGGCCCTGCGCGTAGGGGTTCTGGCCCTGGGCGAAGGGGTTCTGGCCCTGGGGCTGCTGGCCCTGCGGCTGCTGGCCCTGTGCGTACGGATTGCCCTGGGGCGGCGGAGTGGTCACTTGGGGGTCCCCCTGGAAACGTAGACGTGAGAAGCGTGGGAGCAGCCCCCCGCGCATAAGACGCACGTAAGTTACAGCGCCACACTGACAACTCGGCAGCCAGGAGTGACTCTGTGTCTTTGATGTGACACTTACTGGCGTGCAAAGCGGGCCATAGTCGCCGCAACCAACCCGTAGATGACCGCCACCGTCAGGACGAGGGGCACCGAGCGTCCGTCCGGCGGCAGCATCAGGGCGGCCACTCCGGCGGCGGCGACGAAGGCGACGTTGAACAGGACGTCGTAGAGCGAGAAGACCCGGCCGCGGAAGCCGTCGTCGACCGCCGACTGCACCAGCGTGTCCGTGGAGATCTTCGCGCCCTGGGTGGTCAGGCCCAGGACGAAGGCGGCGACGAGCGTCGGCCCGATGGCGAAGGGCAGGCCGAGCGCGGGCTCCAGGACGGCGGCGAAGGCCGCGCAGAGCACGATCCAGCGTCCGGGACCGAATCGGCCGGCTGCCCACGGCGTCAGCACCGCCGCCACGAAGAAGCCGGCGCCCGAAACACCCACCACCAGCCCCAGCAGGGCGAGTCCGTCGTCGGTGTTCGCGCTGAAGGCGTATCGGCAGAGCATCAGCAGCATGACCGTCAGGGCGCCGTAGCAGAAGCGCATCAGCGTCATCGACGCCAGCGCCCAGGCGGCCTCCCGCCGTGCGGGAGCGGTGAGATGACGCAGGCCCGCCACGAGATCGCGGGCTGTGCCGGTGAGCGCTGGCCCGAGGCGACGGGGCACCAGTGTGCGGTCGGGGCCCAGCAGTTCGCGCCCGATCCGCAGGGACGCCAGCGCCGAGCAGAGGTACAGCGCGGCGCCGACCAGCACCACGGCGGCGTCCGAGTCCGCGAAAACCAGCCGTACGAGGAAGGCGAGGCCGCCGCCGGCGGTCGCGGCGAGCGTCCCGGCCGTCGGGGAGAGGGAGTTGGCCATCACGAGGCGGTCCTCGTCGACGACGCGGGGCAGCGCCGCGGACAGGCCCGCGAGGACGAACCGGTTGACGGCGGTGACGCACAGGGCGGAGACGTAGAAGAGCCAGTCCGGGACCTGGCTGATCATCAGCAGCGCCGTCGCCGACGCGAGCAGGGCGCGCAGCAGGTTGCCGTACAGAAAGACCTGGCGGCGGCGCCAGCGGTCCAGCAGGACGCCGGCGAACGGGCCCACCAGGGAGTAGGGAAGGAGCAGTACCGCCATGGCCGAGGCGATCTCCACGGGCGAGGTCTGCCGCTCCGGGGAGAAGACGACGTAGGTGGCGAGGCCGACCTGGTACACGCCGTCGGCGCCCTGGGACAGCAGCCGCACGGCGAGCAGGCGCCGGAAGTTCCGGAAGCGGAGCAGGACGCGTAGATCGCGTACGACGGCCATGGGCACAGCCTCACATACGGGGAGGGTCCCCGGGCGCACTGCCTCGGGGACCCTCTGCCCGGAGAGGGAGAGCCTTAGCGCTCGACCTCGCCCTTGATGAACTTCTCGACGTTCTCGCGGGCCACGTCGTCGAAGTACTGCACCGGCGGGGACTTCATGAAGTAGCTCGACGCGGAGAGGATCGGGCCGCCGATGCCGCGGTCCTTGGCGATCTTCGCGGCGCGCAGGGCGTCGATGATGACACCGGCCGAGTTCGGGGAGTCCCAGACCTCGAGCTTGTACTCCAGGTTCAGCGGGACGTCACCGAAGGCACGGCCCTCCAGGCGGACGTAGGCCCACTTGCGGTCGTCGAGCCAGGCGACGTAGTCGGACGGGCCGATGTGGACGTTCTTCTCGCCGAGGTCCCGGTCGGGGATCTGCGAGGTGACGGCCTGCGTCTTGGAGATCTTCTTGGACTCCAGGCGCTCGCGCTCGAGCATGTTCTTGAAGTCCATGTTGCCGCCGACGTTCAGCTGCATCGTGCGGTCCAGGATGACGCCCCGGTCCTCGAACAGCTTCGCCATCACGCGGTGCGTGATGGTGGCGCCGACCTGGGACTTGATGTCGTCGCCGACGATCGGGACACCGGCCTCGGTGAACTTGTCCGCCCACTCCTTGGTGCCGGCGATGAAGACCGGGAGGGCGTTGACGAAGGCGACCTTGGCATCGATGGCGCACTGGGCGTAGAACTTCGCCGCCGCCTCGGAGCCGACGGGCAGGTAGCAGACGAGTACGTCGACCTGCTTGTCCTTGAGGATCCGGACGACGTCGACCGGCTCCTCGGCGGACTCCTCGATGGTCTGGCGGTAGTACTTGCCGAGACCGTCCAGGGTGTGGCCGCGCTGGACGGTCACGCCCGTGCTCGGAACGTCGCAGATCTTGATGGTGTTGTTCTCCGAGGCGCCGATGGCGTCCGCGAGGTCGAGACCGACCTTCTTCGCGTCGACATCGAACGCGGCGACGAACTCCACGTCACGGACGTGGTAGTCGCCGAACTGGACGTGCATCAGGCCGGGGACCTTGGACGCCGGGTCGGCGTCCTTGTAGTACTCGACTCCCTGCACCAGCGACGCGGCGCAGTTGCCCACGCCGACGACGGCTACGCGAACCGAACCCATTCCGGTTGCTCCCTGTGTGTATTCGGTGAGGCCCTGACGGGGGCCTCACGTGGCGGTGTCGTCGGGCGAATCCGGCCGGGTGGTGTCCCCGGGCCGGGGCAGGTCGCCCGACGCTCCAGATGTGGTGTCCTGCGGAGCGGACCCCCCGGCGGCGGAACCGTGAAGGTCCCGCCCGGCCCGCTCGCTCTCGATGAGCTCGTTCAGCCAGCGCACCTCGCGCTCCACGGACTCCATCCCGTGGCGCTGGAGCTCAAGCGTGTAGTCGTCGAGTCGCTCCCGGGTGCGGGCGAGGGAGGCGCGCATCTTCTCCAGGCGCTCCTCCAGCCGGCTGCGGCGGCCCTCCAGCACGCGCATGCGTACGTCACGGGAGGTCTGGCCGAAGAAGGCGAACCGGGCGGCGAAGGTCTCGTCCTCGTACGCGTCCGGACCCGTCTGGGCGAGCAGCTCCTCGAAGTGCTCCTTACCGTCCGCCGTCAACCTGTAGACGATCTTGGCGCGACGTCCGGCGAGGGGAGCGGCGAGGGCGTCCTCGGTGGTGTTTCCCGGCTCCTCGATCAACCAGCCGTTGGCGACCAGCGTCTTGAGGCAGGGGTAAAGCGTCCCGTAGCTGAACGCCCGGAACACACCCAGTGACGTGTTGAGCCGTTTGCGCAGCTCGTAGCCGTGCATCGGGGACTCGCGGAGCAGGCCGAGGACGGCGAACTCAAGGATCCCGGAACGCCGGCTCATGGTCGCCTCCTCACTGCCGCGGTCGTGTGCCGTCACGGTCTCTATGCCGAGCTGATGTATCGACTCGATACATCAGCACGATAGAACGCCTCCTTGAATGCGACAAGAGGGGGAATCGTGAACGGCGTCACATCACTGATTCGTGAGAAGCAAGTTGCCTGTTTTGGGGTGAACTTCAGGACTAGGCGCGTTTTGGAGCTGCGTAGTCTGTGCGGCATGCACACCACCGGGAACCAAGTTGCCTCCGGGGGCGTCCTTGTCCCCGGTGCAGTACGGGTGAATGAGGAACCGACCACATCCGTACTTCGGGGGGACCGGAAACCAGCCGCCGTTTCCAGGCGCGCCAGGGTGCGCCTGCCCTAGGAGTAGTCGTTCGATGAGCGAGCACCGTCGCAAACCGCCGCAGCCGCAGGGAGGCGGACGTGCCGCGGCCCGACGCGGCCAGTCCGGTTCGTCCTCCGGCCGCCGTGCGGCACCGCGAGGCGCCACCGGGTCTCCTTCCGACGCGTACGCGTCGGATTCCTCTGGGCCGGGAGGCGAGGAGCGGCCGTACACCGGCCGAGCCGAGGCCCGGCGCGCGGCACAGAGGAGTGGTGGCAGTCGCCGCAGACCAGCAGACCCCGGCCGGGGCGGCCGACGCGCGGCCGCGGCCGGACCGGGTCGAGGGCGTGCCGCCTCCGACAAGAAGCGGATCATCGACTATCCGCGTGCCGGCCGCGACGGCTGGCGCCGTTGGACCCCCTCCTGGAAACTCTTCTCCGGCCTGTGCCTGGGCTTCTTCGGCGGCATGATCGCCGTCGCGGGCATCGGATACGCCATGGTGGGTGTGCCCAACGTCGCCGACACAGCCACGGCACAGAACAACGTCTACTACTGGGCCGACGGCTCCGAGATGGTGTCCACGGGCGGGGAGACGAACCGGCAGATCATCAATCTGTCGCAGATCCCCAAGAACATGCGAAATGCGGTCATCTCGCAGGAGAACAAGACCTTCGAGACGGACAGCGGCATCGACCCCAAGGGCATCGCCCGCGCGGTGTTCAACATGGCCCGGGGCGGCGAGACGCAGGGTGGTTCCACCATCACCCAGCAGTACGTCAAGAACGCCATGCTGGACGACCAGTCCCAGACGGCCACGCGTAAGTTCAAGGAGCTCTTCGTCTCCATCAAGGTGGGCGCCTCCATCCCCAAGGACAAGATCATGGAGGGCTACCTCAACACCGCTTACTACGGCCGCAGCGCCTTCGGTATCCAGGCCGCGGCCCGGGCGTACTTCAACAAGGACGCCATCAACCTGGACGCGGGCGAGTGCGCCTTCCTGGCGGCCATGCTCAAGGGCGCCACCTACTACGACCCGGCCGGCGCGACGTCCATCGACCCCGCCGCCACCGAGGAAGCCAACAAGCGGCGTGCGCTGCGGCAGATGCAGGACACGCTGGACAAGATGGTCGAGTACGGCCATCTGGACGCCGCGGAGCGGGCCAAGCACACCAAGCTGCCCAAGGTCGAGAACCCCCGGGCGAACCGGGCCCTGAGCGGGCAGATCGGTTACCTGGTCGACCTCGCGAACGGCTACCTGGTCAACAACAGCGAGAAGACCGGCGTCACCGAGCGCAAGCTCCGGGAGGGCGGTCTCACGATCAAGACGACCTTCGACAAGAAGAAGATCGACGCGCTCGAGAAGTCGGTCAAGAAGGTCCAGAAGGCCAACATCGATCCCAAGAAGCGGCCGGACAAGGACACGCACGTCCAGTTCGGCGGCGCTTCCGTGGATCCGGCCACCGGCGCCATCGTGGCGATCTACGGCGGTGAGGACGCGACCAAGCACTTCACCAACAACGCCAACGAGACCGGCGCCCAGGTCGGATCGACGTTCAAGCCGTTCGTGCTCGCGGCGGCCATGAAGTGGGGTGTCCGCGATCCCGACCTCGGGCCGACCCAGGCCCAGGACGAGCGGACCGTCGTCTCCCCCAAGAGCCTGTACAGCGGCAAGAACAAGCTCAAGATCAAGAACTACGACAAGTCGGTCTGGCACGACGACAAGGGCAAGGAGTGGCTGCAGGTCAACGACGGTGACGAGACCTACGGCGACGCACCGAACCACAAGATCGACCTCCGTGAGGCGATGCAGTTCTCGGTGAACTCGGCCTACGTGCAGCTCGGCATGGACGTCGGCCTGGACAAGGTCAAGGAGGCCGCCACCGACTCGGGTGTCCTGGAGAGCAGCCTGGCCGGCATCGACTACCCGTCGTTCTCCCTGGGCATCTCCGACCCCAGCGCGATCCGCATGGCGGGCTCGTACGCCACTTTCGCCGCCAGCGGCAAGCAGCGCGACCCGTACTCCGTCCAGAAGGTCACCGACAAGGACGGCACGCTCTTCGAGCACGAGACGTCGGCCAAGCAGGCCTTCAGCTCCAAGGTCGCCGACAACGTCACCGACGTGCTGAAGACCGTGGTCGAGGACGGAACGGGCACCAACGCCCAGCTCACGGGCCGGGAGGTGGCCGGCAAGACCGGTACGACCGACGGCAACAAGTCGGCCTGGTTCGTCGGCTACACCCCGCAGCTGTCCACCGCGATCAGCATGTTCCGCTACCCCGACGACGAGAACATCAAGAACCGTACGTTCCTGGAGATGTACGGCACCGGTGGTCAGGAGTCGATTCACGGTGCCTCGTTCCCGTCCGAGATCTGGCACGACTACATGGAGCTGGCGCTCAAGGGCAAGCCGGTCGTGAAGTTCCCCGTTCCCGAGCCCATCGGAGAGGTGCTCAACGAGGACCCGATCCCGACGCCGACTCCCTCGGTCACCGAGACCGAGGAGGAGAGCCCGTCGCCCACCCCGACGCCCACGGAGTCCGAGGTCCTTCCCTCGCCCTCGGTGACCGAGACCTGCCGTCCCTTCGACTGGGACTGCGACGAGACCGGTGGCACCGGGCCCGGCGGGACGGACGCGGGTGGTACCGACGGTGGTGTGACGACGTCGCCCTCACCCAGTGAGACGGATGAGGACGGCGGTAACAACAACGGTGGCGGTAACAACAACGGCGGCCAGGGCGGGCTCTTCGGAGGCCCGGACGAGTAGCCGACGTATCGCCCATCGTGGGTGTTTCACGTGAAACCGGATCGTTGTTTCACGTGAAACGAGGGCCGCCGCACCTGACAGGTGCGGCGGCCCTCGTCGTATTCCCGGACACGTACGGCAGGATGTGCCCCATGCCCAGTGCACAGACGACGCAAGCGAGCGAGCGCGAGCCCGACCCGGTGCGGCCCACCAGGGTCGACGAGGTCGCCGCGCGTGGCAGCGAGCTGATCGGCGGTCCCCTCGGACGGCGCGCCCTGCTCGGGACGTCCTGGTGGACTCCGGTGCGGGTGATCGTGCTCGTGGCGATCGGTGTCTTCGTCCTCGGGCTGGTCCAGAAGGCACCCTGCTACGACGGCGCCTGGTTCTACGGAGCCAGTTCGCAGTACACGCACGCCTGCTACTCGGACATTCCGCACTTGTACAGCGGGCGCGGCTTCTCCGAGGGGCTGGTGCCGTACTTCGACCGACTCCCCGGCGACATGGAGTACCTCGAGTACCCGGTGCTGACCGGTGTGTTCATGGAGGTCGCGGCCTGGATCACGCCCGGCAGCGGCAGCATCCAGGACCAGCAGCAGTGGTACTGGATGGTCAACACCGGGATGCTGATGGTCTGCGTGGCCGTCATCGCCGTCTGTGTGACCCGGACGCACGCGCGCCGCCCTTGGGACGGCCTGCTGGTCGCCCTGGCACCCGCCTTCGCCCTGACCGCCACCATCAACTGGGACCTGCTGGCGGTCGCTCTGACGGCCGCGGCGATGCTGATGTGGGCTCGGGGCCGTTCCGTGGCCTTCGGCGTGCTCCTGGGCCTCGCCACGGCCGCCAAGCTCTATCCGCTCTTCCTGCTCGGGCCGCTGTTCGTGCTGTGCTGGCGTGCCGGCAAGTGGCGGGACTTCGGCAAGGCACTGGCGGGCGCGGGCGTCGCCTGGCTGGTCGTGAACCTGCCGGTGATGCTCTTCGCCTTCGAGGGCTGGTCGAAGTTCTACACGTTCAGCCAGGAGCGGGGTGTCGACTTCGGATCCTTCTGGCTGATCCTGGTGCAGAACTCCAGCGACCCGCTCAGCACCGAGACGGTCAACACCCTCGCCACGCTTCTGATGCTGCTGTGCTGCGTGGGCATCGCGGCACTCACCCTCACCGCGCCGCGCCGTCCGCGCTTCGCCCAGTTGGCCTTTCTGATCGTCGCGGCGTTCATCCTCACCAACAAGGTCTACTCACCGCAGTACGTCCTGTGGCTGGTCCCGCTGGCCGCGCTGGCCCGGCCGAAGTGGCGGGACTTCCTGATCTGGCAGGCGTGCGAAGTGGCGTACTTCCTGGGGATCTGGATGTACCTCGCGTACACGACCAGCGGGGACGCCCACAAGGGACTGCCGACCGACGGCTATCACTGGGCGATCGCCGTACACCTGCTGGGGACCCTGTACCTGTGCGTCCTCGTCGTGCGCGACATCCTCATGCCGGACCGGGACGTGGTGCGCCGCGACGGTGAGGACGATCCCTCCGGGGGTGTGCTCGACCGCGCGGAGGACGTGTTCGTCCTCGGTGCCGCGGCTCATCCCCCGCGGCACGCGGCCCAGTTCGAGGGGCCCCACGTGGAGTGGGGCAACGGCAAGGCGGCGGACGGTTCGCTCTGAGCGAACAGACCTTCGGGGCGGACCGACGGGAAAGGCCGTGCACGCGGACGGCGTGTACGGCCTTTCGGGCTGTCGGGGCAGGTGGCCGCCGTCAGCGGTCGACGATGCGGTCGAACTGCGTGGTGGTGTGCCGCAGATGGGCCACCAGCTCGTCACCGACCTTCGGCTCCGGGGCGTCCGACGGCACGAAGAGGATGGACACCTGCATGTGCGGGGGTTCGGCGAACCAGCGCTGCTTGCCGCCCCAGACGAACGGCGAGAGGTTCCGGTTCACCGTGGCGAGACCGGCGCGGGCGACGCCCTTGGCGCGCGGCATGACGCCGTGCAGCGCCTTGGGGGCCTCCAGGCCCACCCCGTGCGACGTACCGCCCGCCACGACCACCAGGAAGCCGTCCGACGCCACCCTCTGCTGCCGGTAGCCGAAACGGTCGCCCTTGGCGACGCGGGTGACGTCCAGCACGGCGCCGCGGTACTCCGTGGCGTCGTGGTCCCCGAGCCACAGCCGGGTGCCGATACGGGCACGGAAACGGGTCTGCGGGAACTGCTGCCGCAGCCGGGCCAGTTCCTCGGCCTTGAGGTGGCTGACGAACATCGTGTGCAGCGGGAGCCGGGCGGCGCGCAGCCGGTCCATCCAGCCGATGACCTCCTCGACGGCGTCGGATCCGTCGGTGCGGTCCAGCGGCAGGTGGATGGCGAAGCCCTCCAGCCGGACGTTCTCGATCGCGGAGTGCAGCTGCGCGAGGTCCTGCTCGCTGATGCCGTGCCGCTTCATCGAGGACATCACCTCGATGACGACGCGGGCACCCACGAGGCCGTACACGCCGTCGATCGACGAGACCGAGCGGATGACCCGGTCCGGCAGCGGCACGGGCTCCTCGCCCCGGCGGTACGGCGTCAGCACCAGCAGGTCGCCGCCGAACCAGTCCTTGATGCGCGCGGCTTCGTACGTCGTGCCGACGGCGAGGACGTCCGAGCCCAGACGAGTGGCCTCCTCCGCCAGGCGTTCGTGTCCGAAGCCGTAGCCGTTGCCCTTGCAGACCGGGACGAGACCCGGGAACTGCTCCTGCACGTGCTTGTGGTGCGCCCGCCAGCGCGCGGTGTCGACGTAGAGCGTGAGCGCCATGGCCGGACCTGGAACCTTTCTGGTGGCTGCGGTGAGTCAGCTGCGGTGTGTCGGGGGTGGGGCAGCGAACTGAGCTGCCCAGGCCGGCGGTGGTGCCGCCGGCGTCGCTCAGCGGCGCGACATGTAGATGTCGAGCGCCTTGTGGAGCAGCTTGTTCAGCGGGAAGTCCCACTCGCCGAGGTACTCGGCCGCTTGCCCGCCGGTGCCGACCTTGAACTGGATCAGCCCGAAGAGGTGGTCGGACTCGTCCAGCGAGTCGGAGATGCCGCGCAGGTCGTAGACGGTGGCGCCGAGCGCGTAGGCGTCGCGCAGCATCCGCCACTGCATCGCGTTCGAGGGCCGGACCTCACGGCCGATGTTGTCCGAGGCGCCGTAGGAGTACCAGACGTGCCCGCCGACGATCAGCATCGTCGCCGCAGACAGGTTCACTCCGTTGTGGCGGGCGAAGTACAGCCGCATGCGGTTGGGGTCCTCGCTGTTGAGGGCCGTCCACATGCGCTGGAAGTACGACAGCGGGCGGGGCCGGAAGTGGTCGCGCACCGCCGTGATCTCGTACAGCCGCTGCCACTCCTCCAGGTCCTGGTAGCCGCCCTGGACGACCTCGACGCCGGCCTTCTCGGCCTTCTTGATGTTGCGGCGCCACAGCTGGTTGAAGTCCTTGTGGACCTCTTCCAGGGAGCGGTTCGCCAGCGGCACCTGGAAGACGTAGCGGGGCTGCACGTCACCGAAGCCGGCGCCCCCGTCCTCACCCTGCTGCCAGCCCATCCGACGGAGCTTGTCGGCGACCTCGAAAGCGCGCGGCTCGATGAAGTCGGCCTCGATGTCGCGCAGGCGCTTGACGTCCGGGTCCTGGATGCCCCTCTTGATGGACGTGGCCTCCCAGCGCCGGATGATCACCGGCGGGCCCATCTTCACGGAGAAGGCGCCCTGCTGCTTGAGGTGGGCAAGCATCGGCTGGATCCAGTCGTCCAGATTCGGCGCGAACCAGTTGATGACCGGGCCCTCGGGAAGGTAGGCGAGGTAGCGCTTGATCTTGGGCAGCTGGCGGTAGAGGACCAGTCCCGCGCCGACGAGCTCGCCCGTCCGCTCGTCGAACCAGCCGAGGTTCTCGGAACGCCACTCCGCCTTGACGTCAGCCCAGGCCGGGACCTGCATGTGGCTAGCCGACGGCAGGCTCTGGACATAGGCCAGATGCTGCTCTCGACTGATGGTCCTCAGGGTCAGGCTCATTCGGGGCGCTCCTCGGGCTGGTGTGTCCCCATGGGTTCAGGGGCTCCGGCTCTCGCGCCGAAGCCTACTGCGCCCCACGACCGCCCTCACTGGGCGTGCGTCACCTTCGCCGCGGCGGACATGGCCGCGGCGGTGCGCTGCGGGCCCTGGGGGGCTCGGCGTCCGGTCGGAGGGCAGGGGGCCGGACGGGTCAGAGACCGCCGAAGAGTCCTCCGTGGGCCATGCCCAGGAAGAAGCCGATGGCCGAGGCACCGAGGCCCATCACCAGTGCGAAGCGTGCGCGGGTCGTCTCCGAGATCCACTGGCCGTAGGCACCGGTGAGGATGCCCACCAGACCGGTCCAGGAGCTGATCAGATGAAGGCTGTCGAACATCGCCGTCACGAACGCGGTCACCCCGAGGACAGCGGTCACCCAGAGCAGCGTGTCCTGGAGGGGACGCCGCTTCCCGTCCGTGGCGAGCAGGGATCCGGCGGTGTTGGGTCGCAAAGCCTGTGCCATAGGGCACCTCCTGCGGAAAACGGCGCATCGTAGCGCCATACACACCCGACGTGTACAGATTGACGGGCACCACGGCCGGATTTCAACCGGAAGCCGCTGTGCGGGTACTCTGTACCGTCCGCACCGGTGTCTGCCCAGGCCCTGGCAGGAAGCCCCGACAAGGGCCTCCGACTGTCAGTGGTGGCCGATACCGTTGCTACGCATCACGACCCTCCTGCCACGGAACGACCGTGGCCGCTGAGTCCAAAGGAGGTGGGTTCCACATGCGTCACTACGAGGTGATGGTCATCCTCGACCCCGATCTCGAGGAGCGCTCTGTCTCCCCGCTGATCGAGAACTTCCTCTCTGTCGTCCGTGACGGCGGCGGAAAGGTCGAGAAGGTCGACACCTGGGGCCGTCGTCGTCTCTCGTACGAGATCAAGAAGAAGCCCGAGGGCATCTACTCGGTCATCGACCTGCAGGCCGAGCCTGCGGTCGTCAAGGAGCTCGACCGCCAGATGAACCTGAACGAGTCGGTCCTCCGGACCAAGGTCCTCCGTCCCGAGACCCACTGAGCTCTCGCTCAGCTGATCCCGGGATTCGAGTAGCACCACCAGCAGCCAGCAGCAAACCCGCCGAGAGGTTCCCCCATGGCAGGCGAGACCGTCATCACGGTCATCGGCAATCTTGTCGACGACCCCGAGCTGCGCTTCACCCCCTCCGGTGCGGCGGTCGCGAAGTTCCGTGTCGCGTCCACGCCCCGGACCTTCGACCGTCAGACCAACGAGTGGAAGGACGGCGAGAGCCTGTTCCTGACCTGCTCGGTCTGGCGCCAGGCGGCGGAGAACGTCGCCGAGTCGCTCCAGCGAGGCATGCGCGTCGTCGTGCAGGGCCGGCTGAAGCAGCGGTCCTACGAGGACCGTGAGGGAGTCAAGCGCACGGTCTTCGAGCTGGACGTCGAGGAAGTCGGCCCCAGCCTGCGCAACGCCACGGCCAAGGTCACCAAGACCGCCGGCCGAGGTGGCCAGGGCGGTTACGGCGGCGGTGGCGGTGGCGGCCAGCAGGGTGGCGGCGGCTGGGGCGGTGGCCCCGGTGGCGGCCAGCAGGCCGGCGGCGCTCCTGCCGACGACCCCTGGGCGACAGGCGCTCCCGCCGGCGGCAACCAGGGCGGCGGCGGTGGCGGCGGCTGGGGCGGTGGCTCCGGCGGCAGCGGTGGCGGCTACTCGGACGAGCCCCCCTTCTAGGCCTCACGGCCGAAGGTGGGCCCACCCACACTTCTTGATCACACAGGAGAATCACCATGGCGAAGCCGCCTGTGCGCAAGCCGAAGAAGAAGGTCTGCGCTTTCTGCAAGGACAAGGTCACGTACGTGGACTACAAGGACACGAACATGCTGCGGAAGTTCATTTCCGACCGCGGCAAGATCCGTGCCCGCCGCGTGACCGGCAACTGCACGCAGCACCAGCGTGACGTCGCCACGGCCGTGAAGAACAGCCGTGAGATGGCGCTGCTGCCCTACACGTCCACCGCGCGATAAGGGAAGGGTGACCGACTCATGAAGATCATCCTCACCCACGAGGTCTCCGGCCTCGGTGCCGCGGGCGACGTCGTCGACGTCAAGGACGGTTACGCTCGCAACTACCTGATCCCGCGGAAGTTCGCTATCCGCTGGACCAAGGGTGGCGAGAAGGACGTCGAGCAGATCCGTCGTGCTCGCAAGATCCACGAGATCCAGACCATCGAGCAGGCCAACCAGGTGAAGGCCCAGCTCGAGGGCGTCAAGGTCCGTCTGGCCGTTCGCTCCGGCGACGCCGGCCGTCTCTTCGGTTCCGTCACCCCGGCCGACGTCGCCTCGGCGATCAAGGCTGCTGGTGGCCCCGAGGTCGACAAGCGCCGCATCGAGCTCGGTTCGCCGATCAAGACGCTGGGCGCCCACGAGACGTCCGTGCGTCTGCACCCCGAGGTTGCCGCCAAGGTCAACGTCGAGGTCGTCGCCGCCTGAGTGCTGCGTTCGCTGAAGCAGTGAGTGGGGCCGCACCCTTCGGGGTGCGGCCCCACTCGCGTGGTGTCGTCGGGCGTTTCACGTGAAACATCGGCAATCAGCGCTGTTTCACGTGAAACACCGAGGCGGGTACAACTCCGTCTACTTCCCCAGCAGTTTCGCTCAGCGGGTCGCTCCGGTGACGAGCCAGTGGCCCGAGCGGGTGCGAAGCCACAGGGTGAGCAGGCGGACCGTCATCATCAGCGTCATGGCCACCCAGAGTGCGGTGAGCCCTCCTCCGGCGGTGGGCACCAGGAGCGCCACGGGCGTGAAGACCGCCAGGGTGACGAGCATCGCCCAGGCGAGATAGGGGCCGTCGCCGGCGCCCATCAGCACGCCGTCCAGGACGAAGACGACTCCGCAGATCGGCTGGGAGAGCGCCACCACCAACAGGGCGGGGAAAGCGGCGTCCTTCACGGTCGAGTCGCTGGTGAACAGCGGCAGAAACGCCGGGCGGGAGATGATGACGAGCAGGCCGAGGACCAGGCCGACCGCGATGCCCCACTGCACCATGCGGCGGCAGACGTCGCGTGCTCCCTGGGGGTCGTCGGCGCCGAGGTAGCGCCCGATGATGGCCTGCCCGGCGATCGCGATGGCGTCGAGCGCGAAGGCCAGCAGGCTCCACAGCGAGAGGATGATCTGGTGCGCGGCTATGTCGGCGTCACCGAGACGCGCCGCGACCGCTGTCGCGATCATCAGGATCGCCCGGAGCGAGAGCGTGCGGACCAGCAGAGGCACGCCGGCCTGTGCGGACGCCCTGATCCCGGCGGCGTCCGGTCGTAGCGAGGCGCCGTGTCTACGGGCGCCGCGGACGACGACCACGAGGTAGACCGCGGCCATCGCGCATTGGGCGATCACCGTCCCCCAGGCGGAGCCGGCGATGCCGAAGCCGGCGCCGTAGACGAGCAGTACGTTGAGGACGCCGTTGGCGACGAAGCCTCCAACGGCGACGTAAAGCGGTGTCCTCGTGTCCTGCAGGCCACGCAGTACTCCGGTCGCGGCCAGGACGACGAGCATGGCGGGGATGCCGAGGGAAGAGATCCGCAGGTATGTGATCGCGTAAGGGGCCGCGGTGTCCGAGGCGCCGAAGAGTTCCACGAGGAACGGTGCCGTGGGCAGGACGACGGCGATGACACCGGCCCCGAGCAGCACGGCCAGCCAGATGCCGTCCATGCCTTGGCGGATGGCTGCCGGGAGATCACCGGCGCCGACCCGGCGGGCCACGGCCGCCGTGGTGGCGTAGGCGAGGAAGACGAAAATGCTGACGGCGGTCGTGAGGAGCGCCGACGCGATGCCGAGTCCGGCGAGCTGAGCGGTGCCGAGATGGCCGACGATCGCGCTGTCGGCGAGGACGAAAAGGGGCTCGGCGACCAGGGCGCCGAAAGCCGGAACGGCCAGCGAGACGATCTCTCGATCGTGGTGTCGCCGGCCGGCCCGGGAGGTCGCGGGAGCCTGTGTCATGAGCACCAATCTAATCTTCCACAGGTAAGAGATGCAATGCCGATGTGACCCTTACTCAGTCCGTCGCTCAGCGTAGTGTCGCGCACTGTTCGAAGCGATCTTGGGCCGACCGGGGAAGTTTTTCTTCTGCACAGCCGGTGGACGGGAAAGTTGCAGGTCGGGGGCGATAACCAGAAGGCGATGCGGGCTTGTTCACAGGCCTGTCCACCGTGTCGTGCACAGGTTTCGCGGAGTTCTCCACAGCATCGGGGCCGTCGTCCACATGGCCTGTGGATAACCAGATTGGCTGACGGTGCCCGGGGGCCTAACGTGGTCCGGCGCCCGCTCCCTCCGCCGGCTCGTGGAACCGTCACAAAACCGACGCGTCAGAACCGGAGCCGGGCCTCTTAGTTGTCAGTGCCGTGCCGTAGAAAAGAGGGGCACGGCGAGGTCCGCTCGGCGGACGGGAGGAGGTGGCTCGGTGAGCATTTCCGAGCCCTTGGACGACCCGTGGGCCGACAGCGGTCCCAGCGATCGTCTGCCCTCCCGCCGCCGTCCGGACGGCGGCCGAGGCAGAGAGGAACAACACGAGCGGGGCCGGGAGGGCGACTCCTGGGACGGTGGGGGAGGTTCGTCCTTCGAGCGGGTGCCGCCACAGGACCTCAACGCCGAACAGTCCGTGCTGGGCGGCATGCTGCTGTCCAAGGACGCCATCGCCGACGTCGTGGAGATCCTCAAGGGACACGACTTCTACAAGCCCGCGCACGAGACGATCTACCAGGCGATCCTCGACATCTACGCCAAGGGCGAGCCTGCCGACCCCATCACCATCGCCGCCGAGCTCACCAAGCGCGGTGAGATCAACAAGGTCGGCGGGGCGTCGTATCTGCACACGCTCGTCCAGACGGTGCCGACCGCGGCGAACGCCGAGTACTACGCGGAGATCGTTCACGAACGGGCCGTACTGCGCCGGCTGGTGGAGGCCGGCACCCGTATCACTCAGATGGGATACGCGGCCGACGACGACGTCGACGAGATCGTCAACCGGGCCCAGGCCGAGATCTACGCCGTCACCGAGCAGCGCACCAGCGAGGACTACCTGCCGCTGGGCGACATCATGGAGGGCGCGCTCGACGAGATCGAGGCCATCGGCTCGCGCACCGGTGAGATGACCGGGGTGCCCACGGGCTTCACCGACTTCGACTCGCTCACCAACGGTCTGCATCCGGGCCAGATGATCGTCATTGCCGCGCGTCCCGCGATGGGTAAGTCGACGCTGGCGCTGGACTTCGCCCGGGCCGCGTCGATCAAGAACAACCTGCCGAGCGTCATCTTCTCGCTCGAGATGGGGCGCAACGAGATCGCGATGCGTCTGCTGTCCGCCGAGGCCCGTGTCGCACTGCATCACATGCGCTCCGGCACGATGACCG
Organism: Streptomyces sp. NPDC089424; assembly: GCF_044749345.1. Classification (NCBI taxonomy): domain Bacteria; kingdom Bacillati; phylum Actinomycetota; class Actinomycetes; order Kitasatosporales; family Streptomycetaceae; genus Streptomyces; species Streptomyces sp. NPDC089424. The sequence continues at coordinate 203,236 of NZ_JBIVHU010000004.1, read as the reverse complement.
ACGAGGACTGGACGCGGCTGGCGCGCCGGATGCCCGACGTCTCCGCCGCTCCCCTCTACATCGACGACTCCCCGAACCTGTCGATGATGGAGATCCGCGCCAAGTGCCGCCGCCTCAAGCAGCGCAACGACCTCCGCCTGGTCGTCATCGACTACCTCCAGCTGATGCAGTCCGGCGGCTCCAAGCGCGCCGAGAGCCGTCAGCAGGAGGTCTCGGACATGTCCCGTAACCTCAAGCTCCTTGCCAAGGAGCTGGAAGTCCCGGTCATCGCGCTCTCCCAGCTGAACCGTGGTCCCGAACAGCGCACCGACAAGAAGCCGATGGTCTCCGACCTGCGCGAATCCGGCTCCATCGAGCAGGACGCCGACATGGTGATCCTGCTGCACCGCGAGGACGCCTACGAGAAGGAGTCGCCCCGCGCGGGCGAGGCGGACCTGATCGTCGCCAAGCACCGAAACGGCCCGACCGCCACCATCACGGTGGCCTTCCAGGGCCACTACTCCCGTTTCGTGGACATGGCCCAGACCTGACCGAGCTGTTTGTAGGGCCTCATTTTCCGTGTCGGAATCTCACGATCGATGTCGGATGGATGTCGGATACGACATCGTCGTGAGATTGGCCAGACTCTTGAGGCCGGATTCGCTCAAACGTGTGGACGTTCCAAGCTCTCTTGGTGCACGTACTGCCGTACGGCCCAGGCTGTCACCGACTGCTTGATCGCATCGAACCTGATGCTCCGGGAGTGGGGGTGCTCGTGCCAGTTGAGTCGGCAATGGTGTGTTCCGTACATCGGGCCAGGGGTTCGAAGACGAGCCGTGGGAGAGCGTCAGCAGCGCGACGTTAGCGAGAGCGTCTCCATGGCGGACATTCCGGTGGTACGACGGCCAGAAGCACTACTCGGGCACTTACTGGTCCTCGACCATGAACTTGCTCGACTGCTGTTTGACGACTTCGACCCATCCGTCCGCCACATCCTTGCTCAGCCCTTCCTGCTGAAAGCCGAGGTGGAAAGCAAGGTTCGCAAACACATTCCGGACTACCTGCTAATCAGCGAGGACGGTCCGGTCGTGGTCGACGTCAAGCCGAGGCACCGGGTGGCCAAGCCAGAGGTGGCGTTCACTTTCGACTGGACGCGGCGGCTGGTGGAGACACGCGGATGGCGATACGTCGTGTGGAGCGAACCTGCGCCGGCGGAACTCGAGAACCTTCGGTTCCTCGCCGGGTACCGACGTGACTGGCTTTTCGATGGTCTCCTGCTCGACGAACTTCGAGCGATGGGGCTGGATTGCCGGACACTTGGCGAACTCGATGACGCACTCGCCGGACGGGAACCGGAGGAGGTCCGTGCTGGGGTCCTTCACCTTCTCTGGCGTGGTGAGCTGGTCACCGACTTGACTACCCCGCTCAGCGGTCATCACGTTCTGAAGGCTTCGAAGTGAGCTGGGCCGGAGTCCGCGTGGGGGGTTGGTACACGGTTCCGCTATGACGGCGAGACCGTTGAGGTCATCGAGCTGGCGATCACCGCGAACGGCAACGAGGCGGTACTGAAGAACGGCCGCGGGAAGCTGCTGAGACTGGCAGTGAAGGAGCTGCTGCTGTCTGATCGAGTTCGTGTGATCCCGGATGCTCCGGGCCCGTCCGGTGACGACGACGAAGACGTCGCTGGTGTCGTGCTGAGCCAGCTGTGAGCTGGACATGAGCCCAACGACCCTGACACGCCGCCTCCGGGCCATGGGCATCGCACTCCGTCCACGCGGCGGACGCCGGGCCGTGAGTCAATCGGAACTCGACTCAGTACCGCCGCTGATCAGGCCGGCCCTCACAGATCGGCGCTGTTGGGGCCGCCTTCAGCGGTTTCGAGAAGCCATGAAGCATCGCACCCTCGCCGAGGCATCACGCCAGCTCGGAACCACTCGCTCGGTCCTTTACACCCAGTTTGCTGCCCTGGAAGGTGATTTGGGCGTCCAGCTCTACATCCGCCCCCGCCGGGGCGAATCACTCCGCCCCACCAAGGCCGGACAAGCCGTGATGGACGCGCTGACCGACAGCGAAGGCCTCCGACCAGGCGGCAACACCATCGAGACCGGCATTCCTCCCGCCTCCAGGCAGAACCCATGACCAGCCGATCGTCGGCGGTCGGCTATCGAACAGGACCGCACTCATTGACCAGAATGGTCGGCTCCGACAGGAAGACGTTCGGGTCGACGGGCCCATAGGCAACGTTGAACGTGTCGAGCCAGTACGACCAGTCCCGTATTCCGGCGGCGCTACTGAACCGATAGTTCAACTGCCAACGGACCCACTGCCCCGGGACCAGGCGCACCGCCGGCGGCCGCCGCGGGCGCGGCGGCAATCCGAACAACGGCTCCACACGCGCCAGCACGCGGAGCCGATCGCCCTCGTCTCGCAAGCTGAGTCCGACCTGGCGCAAGTCCCTCTCACTCTCGTGCGGCTCGAAACCGTCACGCTCGGACATCTGGATGACCTGGGCGAAGGAAGACGGCACTGGTGACACCAGGAACCCCGTTGGCGCTGAGTTCCTACGGGCAGCAGCGTCACCGCCCCTGGAGTGCTTCGTCCAGGACGTCCTGATCCACTGAACCGTAATCTCCACCGGAACCGCCTTTCGCCTGGGACACTACGGCGACCACAGCCTGCACGGCACTCGGGTTTTGGCGTGCTGCCCGGCGGCCCGGAAGATTCCGGCTGAGACGGACCTATTGCACGGCCCTAGAGTCCAACAGCGGAGGAGGCGAAGATGGCGCTGAACAAGAAGGGTTCCCGGCGCATAACCGTTGACGGGATCGAGTACCGCTGGCGGATCCGCAGGAAGCCCTCCTACATGCAGGGACTCTGCTGGACACCGATGACCTATGCGGTTGAAGCGGCCAGCGACAGCCAGCCGGGCACGACCTTGATCGTCACCAGCGGTCAGGCCCATCCCAGCAACTGGGTGGGCGTCGCGACGGAGCCCATTCGTCCGGCTCACGTTGCTGCCAGCATTCGAGAGGCACGGGATCAAGGCTGGGATCCAACCCGGGTCGGTTCTCCTTTCCAGCTCGACCGATCCGCAGGATTCATCGCCCAGTCATGAGACAGAGCGGAGTAGGGCGGCGCATCCGGCCCGGCATCATGGCCTGGTGACCACATGGATGCGCTGCTACTGGGACGAGGAAGACACCTGGTTCTACTTCGAGGTCGACGCCGAAGGCTGGGTGATCCGGCAGGTCGAACTCGAAGGGCCTGAGCTGACCCCGATCGCAGCTGCCTCTCTCGCCGAGTGGCAGCGGGCCCGCGACGCAGGCCACCTCGACGAGTACGACAGCAGGTTCGGGATCACCGCTGAGCTGCCCGTCTCGGAATGGGAAGGCCACGACCCCGAACAACTCACCTTCGAGGAGTTCGAGGATGTCTGGGGCCCTGCCCGTCAGCAGATCGCATCCCGGACCAGCTGACCTCTCGGCGCCGCACTGGCTTCTTGGCATCATCGCGACATGAACCCGACCCTTCCCCGCACCGTCCGGGCCGTCGACACCGCTCAGCTCCTGGACCTGGCCTAGGAGGCTGCCATGCATGGCTTCAGCCAGCGGCTCCCGGTCGACTGGCTACGAGAACACCTCGCCGCAGAAGCGACGCACTACCTGTTCCCGACACTCGTGCAGCGGCTCACGCACCGTCCCGAGGTGCCGCTGCAGTGGAGGTGCCAGCAACTGCTGACCGTCAGCACCGGCGAGCAGATCTGGGGTCTCCTCGACGTCCTTCCCGACACCTTCGACAAGATCCCGGAGACCTTGGACACGGCATCCAAGAAGGACATCGTCAACCGCATCGAGCAAGCAGTGAGGGTGCGGGAGTGGATGGAACGGACGGCTGCCGACGCTGGTTCGTGACGCCCCGGACAGTGGTGGGGCGGCTGGACAGTCTGAGGAAATGACACTGATCTGAGACAGATGCCGACCGACATGCCGTGAGACTGAAGAGGGACGTCCAGGTCACAGCGTCGGCACATGACACCGAAAGCGAGAACCTACATGTTCGACGTACGACCCGGCAGGCGGTCGGGCCGCGTGACGGGTACTCAGCGCCTCGGCTCGTACCTGGTCAGGATCACGCCGCAGGGATGCGTCCGCGTCTCCACCAGACTCAGGTTCACCCAGCTGTCCAGCACGGTGAAGAACGGCGTGCCGCCGCCCACCAGGACCGGCGCGGTGGCCAGCACGTACTCGTCGATCAGCCCGGCGCGCAGGGCCGCCCTGGCGAGCGTCGCGCCGCCGATGTCCATCGGGCCGCCGTCCTCGGCCTTGAGCCGGGTGATCTCGGCGGCGGCGTCGCCGGTGACGAGGCGGGAGTTCCAGTCGACCTTGTCGATCGTCGAGGAGAACACCACCTTCGACATGTTCCGCCAGCGGCGCGCGAACTCGCTCTCCGCCGGGGTGGCGTCGTGCCGCTGGTCGCCGGTCGGCCAATAGGAACTCATCGTCTGCCACAGCTTGCGCCCGTACAGCGTCAGCTCGGTCGCCTGCAACTGGTCGGACCAGAACCGGAACAGCTCGTCGCTCGGCACGCTCCAGCCGATGTCGTCGCCGGGCGCGGCGATGTATCCGTCCAGGCTCAGGTTCATGCCGTAGATCAGTCTCCGCATGCCGCCAGCCTTCCGCGAGTCGGACTCCGGGTACGCACCGACGCGGCACGGGAAACGCATCGGTGCGCGATCAGGCCCGCCTGCCCACCGCGGCCCCGCAGTCTGGCCAGGGGTGGATCGCGGACGCACAGAAGGCCTGACTCCTGTGGGTTGCTGTTGCTCGGCTGTCGCTCGCTGGGAAATGTGCTCGACGTTCGTCGTCCGGGCGGATGGACTGGGGGCATGACTTCATCTCAGGAAGAGTTGCTTCCCGGTACGCGGCGGGCCCTGCTGCACCGGCTGGCCGTGGCGCAGTCCGAGGGGCGTGCGCCGTCGATGGTCGCGGCGGTGGTGCGGGACGGACGCGTCGTGTGGCACGGGGCCCGTTCGTCGGTGGACGGTGAGGTGCCGGACGAGAACGTCCAGTACCGGATCGGTTCGATCACCAAGACCTTCACCGCGGTTCTCGTGCTGCGGCTGCGCGACGAAGGGCTCCTCGACCTCGGTGACCGGCTGGAGAAGCATCTGCCGGGTACGAGCGCAGGCGAGGCCACCGTCGCCGAACTGCTGGCGCACACCAGCGGACTGGCCGCGGAGTCCCCGGCGCCCTGGTGGGAACGCAGCCCGGGGTCGCTGCGACCGGAGCTTTCCGATGTGCTCGGGGACCACCCCTTCCTGCATCCGTCCGGTCGGCGTTTCCACTACTCGAACCCCGGTTACACGCTGTTGGGGGCGCTCGTGGAGAGGCTGCGCGGCGCCCCCTGGGAAGACGTGCTGCGACGCGAGGTGCTCGAGCCCCTGGGCCTGAACCGGACCAGCGGCCAGCCGTCCGCGCCGCACGCCGGGGGCTGGGCGGTGCATCCCTGGGCCGATGTGCTGCTTCCGGAGCCTGCCGAGGATCTCGGACGCATGGCTCCCGCCGGGCAGCTCTGGTCGACGACCGGGGACTTGGCGCGGTTCGCCGTGTTCCTCGCGAGGGGCGACGAGCGGGTGCTGAGCGCGGAGACCGTACGCGAGATGCGGGCGCCCGCCGCTCCGGCCGAGGCCGCGGATCTCGCCGACGGGGCCTCGTACGGGCTCGGGTTGCAGGTCCAGCAGCGGGACGGCCGGATGCTCGTGGGCCACTCCGGCTCGCTGCCGGGTTTCCTCGCGAATCTCACCCTCGGCGTGGCGGACGACGTCGCGGCGGTGGTGCTCGCCAACTGCACCTCGGGTCCGTTCCTGTCGATGGTGGGGGCCGACCTCGTGCGCATCGTCGCCGAGGCCGAGCCGCGCATTCCTGAGCCGTGGCGACCGCTGCCCGAAGCCGACCCGTCCGTCCTCGAGTTGGCGGGCCAGTGGTACTGGGGGACGTACGCCTTCGGGCTGCGCCTCACCAGCGGTGGTGGGGTGTCGCTGGAGCCGCTGTCAGGGAAGGGGCGTGGCGCCCGCTTCCGGGCCAACGGCGACGGCACCTGGACCGGCCTGGAGGGCTATTACGCCGGAGAGCTGCTGGCGCCCGTACGGCGGCCTGACGGCTCCCTGAGCCACCTGGACCTCGGGTCGTTCGTCTTCACGCGTCAGCCCTACGAGGAGGCGGCGGACGTGCCGGGTGGAGTGGACCCGGAGGGGTGGCGGGGGATCGGCTAGGCGTCGGAGCCCAGGCGGCCGGCGAGGGCCATGTTTCACGTGAAACATGGCCCTTCGTCAGAACTGGAGCTTGAAACCGACGTGGGACGCCGTGAAGCCGAGCCGTTCGTAGAAGCGGTGTGCGTCCACACGAGAGGTGTCGGACGTCAACTGCACCAGCTGGCAGCCCAGGCGGCGGGATTCCTCGACGGCCCACTCGATCAGCTGGGTTCCGAGACCGCTGCCCCGTTCGTCGCTGTGGATGCGGACGCCCTCGATGATCGACCGGGTGGCTCCGCGCCGGGACAGTCCGGGAATGATCGTGAGCTGCAGGGTGCCGACGACGCGGTCCTGTCGAACGGCGACGACCAGATGCTGGTTCGGGTCGGCGTCGAGGCGCTCCAGTGCCACCCGGTACGGAGCCAGGTCGTCCGGTGATTCGCGCTGAGCGCCCAGCGGGTCGTCGGCGAGCATGCCGACGATCACGGGAAGGTCCTCCGTGACAGCCGCTCGTATTTCAAGATCTCCCATGCTCGCACCCTATGCGGGCACGTTCACCGACTCCACGACCCGGACCAGCGGAGCCAGCTCGGGAACCTTCGACGCCTCGTCGAGCGCCTCGCGCAGGGCGGCGTCATTCGTCGGCCGTGCCTCCTCCAGCAGCTTCAGCCCCGCCTCGGTCACGTTCGTGTAGATGCCGCGGCGGTCGGTGGGGCACAGATACCGCTCCAGCAGGCCACGGTCCTCGAGACGGGTCACCAGCCGGGTGGTGGCGCTCTGGCTGAGCACGACCGCGTCGGCGACCTGCTTCATCTGCAGATGCCCGCCATCGCCGTCGTGCTGTCGGCTGAGCACGTCGAGCAGGGAGTACTCGCGCACGCTCAAGCCGTGTCGGGTCTGCAGGGCGCGCTCGATGTGCGCCTCGATCCTCCCGTGCAGCAGGGAGAGGGCGCACCAGCCCTGTGCGAGGGCGGTGAGTGCGGGGTCCGTCGCTGTCATGGGTTCCTCCGTCCCGGAGCTGCTGCGTCCAGGATAGAGCAGCCGCGCAATAGTCAGCGTTTGCGGGTATCCCGCGCGTGCAACTATTGTGGACGCACGCAAAGCGCTCCTGCAATCTTCTGAGAAGGTGTATCCCCCCATGCCTCTCGCGCTTCTGGCCCTCGCGATCGGGGCCTTCGGAATCGGCACCACCGAATTCGTGATCATGGGCTTGCTGCCCGAGGTCGCGGCCGACTTCGGGGTCTCCATCCCGACCGCCGGCTTCCTGGTGACCGGCTACGCGCTCGGTGTGATGTTCGGTGCCCCGCTGATGACCGTGCTCGGCACCAAGATCTCCCGCAAGCGCATGCTGATGGTGCTGATGGGACTGTTCATCGTCGGCAACCTGCTCTCGGCCTTCGCGCCCGCCTTCTCGGTCATGCTCATCGGCCGGGTGGTCGCCTCGCTCGCCCACGGTGCCTTCTTCGGCATCGGCTCGGTGGTGGCGGCCGAGCTGGTCGCCCCGGACAGGAAGGCCGGAGCCATCGCGATGATGTTCACCGGCCTGACCGTCGCCAATGTCGTCGGCGTCCCGCTGGGCACGCTCGTCGGGCAGTCCCTGGGGTGGCGCGTCACCTTCACCGTCGTCGCCGCGCTCGGTGTCGTCGGCCTGGCCGGCATCGCCAAGCTCGTGCCGGAGACGCCCAAGCCGGAAGGTGTGCACCTGCGGCACGAACTGGCCGCCTTCAAGAACGTCCAGGTCCTGCTCGCCATGGCGATGACCGTCCTCGGCTTCGGCGGTGTCTTCGCGGCCATCACCTACATCGCGCCGATGATGACCCACGTCGCCGGTTTCGCCGACGGCTCCGTCACCTGGCTGCTGGTGCTCTTCGGCCTCGGCATGGTGGCCGGCAACCTCGTCGGCGGAAAGTTCGCCGACCGGGCCCTGATGCCGATGCTGTACGTCTCCCTGGGCGCGCTCGCGGTCGTCCTCGCGCTCTTCACGCTCACGGCGCACGACAAGATCCTCTCGGCCGTCAGCATCGCGCTGATCGGTGCCCTGGGCTTCGCGACCGTCCCGCCGCTGCAGAAGCGCGTCCTCGACCAGGCACACGGCGCCCCGACGCTGGCCTCCGCCGTGAACATCGGCGCCTTCAACCTCGGCAACGCCCTCTCGGCCTGGCTCGGCGGCCTCGTCATCGCGGCCGGGCTCGGCTACACGGCTCCGAACTGGGTCGGCGCCGTCCTGGCCGCGGCCGCGCTGGTCCTCGCCGTCCTCTCGGCCGCCCTGGAGCGTCGCGGTGGCACCCCGGGCGCCCTCGTCGCGGCCGGTGCCCCCGTCGAGGAACGAACGGCCGTCCGTCACTGACCTGCCGGGTCCTCGCGGGGCCAGGGCAGTCCCCGCGCCGCCCGGCCGGCACCCTCACCGGCAACACACGCAAGGAGAGACACGAAATGAGCACCACCACCGCCGTCGCGCCCCTGACCATCCAGGACGCCGAGGTTCTCGTCAGCGCCGCCCGCCGGGCCGCCGAGGCCGCCGGAGCGACCGTCAGTGTGACCGTTCTGGACGCCGGCGGGCATCTGCTCGCCTTCCGGCGCGACGATCAGGCCGTGCTGATCTCCGGAGAGACCAGCACCCGCAAGGCGTACACCGCCCTTCAGTTGAACGCGCCGACCGCCGACCTCGTCGACGTGGTCAAGCCCGACGGGCCGTTCCACTCCCTGCAGACCGCGCTCGACCGGCCGCTGCTCTTCATCGCGGGCGGCCTGCCGGTCCACCGTGACGGTCGGCTGATCGGGGCGATCGGAGTGGGCGGCGGCGCGCCGGAGCAGGACCACGGCTTCGCCACGGCCGCCGTGGAGACGCTCGTCTGACAGTGCCTGAGCGCGTCGGGTCAGGACGCCGGTCGGTCCCCTCGCGGACCGGCGTCCTTGCCGTGCCGTGCGGAAGTCAGCCGGCCGCGACCGTCAGCGGGGCGAAGCGCCGTCGCCAGTCACCCGGGAGTTCCGGCACCCCGTAGGTCATCACCGCGTTGAAGGCCACCGATTCCAGCCCGCGCTGCTTCGCCCAGGTCAGCAGCTCCTCGTGCCGTACGTCGATGTCCGTGCGCAGCGGCCGGTCGGTATGGGCGGCGAGCGAGGCGATCAGGGCCTTCGCGGTCTCCGTGTCGCGCGCGATCAGAGGGCCCACGACATGCGTCTCCATGTTGGGCCACACGGCCGCGTAGCCGATGATCCGGCCGTCCTCCTCGGCGACCCGGACCTGATCGGCGAAGGCGGGCAGCCGCGTGACGATGTGCGTGCGGTCGGCACCGAACACCTCGGCGTCGATCCGGAGGATCTTGGGCAGGTCCTCACCGGTCGCCGGACGGGTGGCCACCCTGGGCTCGGGTCCGCCGGGCATGAAAAAGCCGCGCAGCATCTCCGCGCGGCCGGTTGTCTTGAAGCCGAGTTCTTCGTAGAGCGGTCGTCCGTTCGGCGTCGCGTGCAGTGTCAGGGGCGTGGTGCCCATCAGCGACACCACATGTCGCATCAACCGGCGCCCGATGCCCTGGCGTGCGTGACGCTCGGCGACCAGGACCATTCCCACGGCCCCCAGTTCGGGGCGTTCCTGTGGTCCGTACTCGGTGACCGCGCAGGCGGCCACGAGCCCTCCCCGAGGGTCGTCGATGCCGTATCCCTTCCCGGCGGTGAGGAGGAAGCCCCACTTGTGTTCCTCGCGCGGCCACCCCCGGTCCTCGGACAAGTCGGCGCAGACGTCGAGGTCGCGACGGGTCAGGCGGCGGATCGGCAGTGCAGCGAGGGAAGGAGTAGGCACGCAGGTCAGGCTGTCTGACCGGTGCCCTTGACGTCCACCTGTTTCGGAAGAGACGTACGCCCTTTTGGCCAACTCGTGGAGTGCGGCCGGACACATGGACGAGCGCGCGGTGTTTCACGTGAAACATCGGCGAACGGCGAGCGTCCATCAGTCCCGCGACCCGGCATCGCACGGTCCGCTCGGACGTGTCTCGAAAAGGCGACACCTCGGCCCACTAGCCTCCGGTGTCATGGCGAGACTTCATCTCTTCGATCTCGACGGCACATTGCTCCACGGCAGCACCGCGCCCCTGGAGATCTCGCGACAACTCGGACTGGAAGCCGAGACGGTGGCGCTCGAACGGGAGATCGCGGCGGGACTGATCGGCCCGCCGGAGTATGCGCATCGCGTGCACGCGATGTGGGCCGGGCTCACCGAAGCGCATGTGCTGGCCGCTTTCGACGGAGCGCCTTGGCTGAATCGAATCCGTGACGTCTGGGCGGAGATCCGGCGCCGGGGCGACTACTGCGCGGTGGTGTCGTTGTCCCCCTCGTTCTTCGTCGAACGGCTCACCACCTGGGGCGCTCATGCCGCGCACGGCTCGCTCTTTCCTGCCGTGCCGTTCACCCAGCCGCTGGACCCCGCCGGGGTGCTCAATGCCGCGGCCAAGGTGCTCATCGCCGACCGCTTGTGCCGGGAGTTCGGGGTGACACGGGCGGACTGTGTCGCTTACGGGGACTCGTCCTCGGACAAGGAACTGTTCGGGGTCGTCCCGGTTTCCGTCGCCGTCAATGCGGATCGGCAACTGGCCGGTCTGGCGACGCACTCGTATGCGGGGAGGGATCTGTGGGATGCCTATGAATTGGTGCGGCACGCCCAGTAATTGGGGGAATCGCTGGATCTCCCCATAGTCAAATTCGTGGGCGTGCAAGGGGGGACTTGTGTGCGGGCCGGGGGCCGGTAGGGTCGACTCCGGTTCCCGTGTGGAAGACGGAGCACTCTTCCCGTCGGAACCGAGAGCAGGGCAATGCACTGCGGCCAATGTCACACTCTCCTCGTACTTGTCCGTACGCATTGGGAACAAGAGTTGACTATGGCTGCATGGGCCGCGACGCCGAACGGGGAAAGCAACCGGCTGCGGAGGAAGCAGGCATCTTCCGACTGAGGAAGTGCGCAGACCGACCGAAAGATGTTCGAGGCGAGGCACACCATGGACGCTCCGACCACCAAGTCGGCCGACAAAGGCACTTCGGACGGTGGAGGCGGCTGGTTCACGCCGCGCAAACAGCCGGCGCCGGTGCAGGGAACCGATCGGGAAGCCCCGGAGGGCAGCCGCCTGGCCGGCATGCGCACGGTGGGCAGGGCCACGCCCGGCACCGACTCGGGCGGCCCGGCGGATCAGGCCGCACCGCACCCCGCCTCGCACCGGCCCGAGCCGCAGGGGCATCCCGAAGCCGAAGAGCCGCTCGCCCGGCCGTACGTCACCGAGGCCCTCTCCAGGCCCCAGGCGCCCACCCCGTGGGCACGGGAGGCGGAGACAGAGTCGTCGCACGCAGTCCCGTCGGGTGCCATGGGTACGTCGACCGCTCAGGGCGTCGCGGCCGAGGTCGCGGCGGACCATGAACGAATAAGCCGGGCGGCCGTGTCGACGCCCGCGCCGCCCCCGAACCGTACCGAAGCCCGGCCGTACGACCAGCGTGCCACCACCGCCACCGAGGCCCCGCCCGCCCCTCGTCGCGTGCCCTCGCAGCGTCCGGCTCCGGCAGACCACACCGAGCCGTCGCTCTTCACAGCCGGCGGCAGCCCTTCCGCCGCACCGGCTCCGCACACGACACCGGCTCCGCACGCCGAGTCGGCCGTGGCCCCCGCCCCCGCCGCGGCCCCTCAAGCCCCCGCCGCGGCCCCTCACCCGCCCGCTACGGCCTCACCCGCACCGACCCCGGCATCACACCCCTACGCACCGACCGCGCCCCCGCAGACCGCCCCCGCCGCCTCCGCCCCGCAAGCCGCGCCCGCCGACCCGGCCCCGCCCGCAGAGCCGTCCGTCTCCGGTTCCCCCCGGGACGCCTCCCCGGACGCGGTCCTCATCCGGCGCACCATGTCCACCGTCGCCCCCGTCGCGGACAAGGTCACCTCGTACTTCTACGCCCTGCTCTTCGTGCGCCACCCCGATCTGCGCCCCCTCTTCCCCGCCGCGATGGACGCACAGCGGGACCGCCTGCTCAAGGCGTTGCTCACGGCCGCCGAGCACATCGACAACAGTGACGTGCTCGTTCCCTACCTGCAGAACCTGGGCCGCGGGCACCGCAAGTACGGCACGCAGCCCGACCACTATCCGGCCGTGGGCGAGTGCCTGATCGGTGCGCTGAGCCGGTACGCCGAGTCCGTCTGGAACGACGAGACGGAGGCGGCCTGGGTGCGGGCGTACACGACGATCTCGCAGGTCATGATCGACGCTTCGGCCGCCGACGAGCTCCGCTCCCCGGCGTGGTGGCACGCGGAGGTCGTCTCGCACGACCTCAGGACCCCTGACGTCGCGGTCGTCACCGTCCGCCCCGACCAGCCCTACCCCTTCCTCGCCGGGCAGTACACGAGTCTGGAGACACCGTGGTGGCCGCGCGTCTGGCGGCACTACTCCTTCTCTTCGGCGCCGCGCTCCGACGGCCTGCTCAGCTTCCATGTGAAGGCGGTCCCGGCGGGCTGGGTCTCCAACGCCCTGGTCCACCGTGCCCGGCCCGGCGACGTCATCCGCCTCGGCCCGCCGGCCGGCTCGATGACCGTGGACCACACCACGGACAGCGGGCTGCTGTGCCTGGGCGGCGGTACCGGTATCGCGCCGATCAAGGCCCTGGTCGAGGACGTCGCCGAGCACGGCGAACGGCGGCGGGTCGAGGTCTTCTACGGCGCCCGTACCGACCACGACCTGTACGACATCGACACGATGCTCCGGCTTCAGCAGGCCCACCCCTGGCTCTCCGTCCGCGCGATCATCGACCAGCAGTCGCACCTCCAGCTCCCCGACGCGATACGGGAGTACGGTCCCTGGACCGAGTACGACGCCTACCTTTCCGGCCCGCCCGGCATGATCCGCAGCGGCGTGCACGCCCTGAGGGACATCGGCATCCCTTCCGCGCGTATACGGCACGACTCGGTGGAGGAACTCGTTGCCACCGGCAGCTGACAGGTACGAACTCCGGCCCGGCGGCCGGTTCAGCCGAGGTCGGGCGCGTGCATGGCCCGTACGCCCTCGATGTTCCCGTCGAGGTAGTGCCGCAGCGACAGCGGTACGAGGTGCACGGAGGCGATCCCGACGCGGGTGAACGGCACTCTCACGATCTCGTACTCACCCATGGGCTCCTCGACCTCGGGGCCGTGCCGCAGGGACGGGTCCATGGATTCCAGCCGGCAGACGAAGAAGTGCTGCACCTTCACCCCGGTCGAGGCAGTGTCCTCGCCGATGTGCTCGACGGTGTCGACGAAGCACGGCACGACGTCGGTGACCTTGGCGCCGAGTTCCTCGTACACCTCGCGGTGCAGGGCGTGGACGACGGTGGGGTCGCCGGGCTCGACCCCGCCACCGGGGGTGACCCAGTAGGGATCGACGCCGGGCTTGGTGCGCTTGATCAGAATGAGGTCGTCGCCGTCCAGGAGAACGGCGCGGGCGGTGCGCTTGACCACGGGTCGGACGGTCATGGGAGAAATGTGGCCCGCGATGTTCCACGTGAAACATCGCGGATCGTCACCCCCGGGTATCGGTGAGTAAAGCCCCCGGATGCCCCGCTCAGCACCAGTCGGCGGCCGCCCGCTGGAGCCACTCGTGCGCCCTCGCGACATGCGGCATGGCCAGCGTTCCGGTGCGTACGACCAGGAAGTACGTGCGCAGCGGCGGTACCGCCGGTTCATGCAGCGCGACCACCTCGCCGCGCTCCAGGGCGGGCCCGCACAGATAGCGGGGCAGCACCGCGAGCCCGGCACCGGCGGCGGCGCACCCGAGGACGGCACGCAGGTCGGGAACGATCACGGTGCCGGAGGCGGCGGGGCGGGAGTCGAAGACGGAGGCCCAGTAGCGGGCCACGAACGGGAGGGACTCGTGCACCTCCACCACGGGGAGGTTCTCCAGGGCGGGTGCGCCCTTGTCGCGCAGGGTCCCGGCGTCGATCTCCTCGGCCCAGCGCGGGGCGGCGACCAGGACGTGCTCCTCGTCGCAGAGCGCAGTCGCGCTGAGCAGAGCGCCGCGTGGGCGGGCGGTGCTGATGGCCAGATCATGATGTCCGGCGGCCAGCCCCTCCAGTGCCTCCTCGGCGTTGCCGAACGAGGCACGCAGGGCGAACCCCTGCCCGTCGTCCCCGGTGAGTTCCACGAGCGCCGGCAGTGCTCGTTCGGCGGTGAACTCCGGTGGGCCGGCCAGGTGCAGCGTACGGAGCGAGGACTCGTCGTCCAGTCCGCTCTCGGCGATCTCCACCAGCGCGTCCAGATGCGGAGCGGCCTTGTGCGCGAGCTCGTCGCCCGTGGTGGTCGGCGTCACGCCACGCGCCTGGCGCAGGAAGAGGGGGCGACCCAGCTGTCGTTCGAGCGTGCGTATCTGGGAGGTCACGGCCGGCTGGGACAGGCCCAGCAGCGCCGCGGCGCGGGTGAAGGAGCCGGCCCGGTGCACGGTCACGAACGTGCGCAGCAGGGCCAGATCCATGGCGCGCCCACCCCTTCCCGTGCACTGCTCCCACCCCTGAGGCAGGGCCCAACTATAAATAAGTCGGTAGGTCTCTGTCGCTACTGTGATTGGACACTGACAGAGAGTCAACTAGCCTTGTTCGCGCGGTTCTTAGCGCTGAGAACCGCGGACGGTCCGAGCCACGAGGGGGGAGGCTCGGACCGTCCGATCTGCGTAGCCGGATCCCTCACCGGGCGTCCGGCGGGCGGTCACCGCGCCGACTCGTCCAGGGCCCGCAGCACGTCCGCGACCAGATCCGAGGGGTCCTCGGCTCCGACCGACAGCCGGATGAAGCCCTCCGGTACGGCGTCGCCTCCCCAGCGCCCCCGCCGCTCGGCGGTGGAGCGCACCCCGCCGAAGCTCGTCGCGTCGTCCACGAGCCGCAAGAGGTCCAGGAAGCGGTCGGCACGCGCGCGGCTGGGCAGCGTGAAGGACACCACGCAGCCGTAGCGGTGCATCTGCTCGGAGGCGATCTTGTGGGACGGGTCGCTCTTCAGCCCCGGGTAGCGCACCCCGAGGTCCTCGTGCCAGTCGCGCAGCGCCTCGGCCACCGCCAGGGCGCCGACGCTCTGCCGGTCGACACGCATCTGGAGTGTGGCGATCGACCGATGGGCGAGCCAGGCCTCCATCGGCCCAGGGATCGCCCCGACGATCTTGCGCCACCGGCGTACGGCGGCCATGGCCTCGGCGTCGAGGCCGGCGACGTAGCCCAGGAGGATGTCGCCGTGCCCGGTGAGCTGCTTGGTGCCGCTGGCGACGGAGAAGTCGGCGCCCAGCTCCAGGGGGCGCTGCCCGAGCGGTGTGGCGAGCGTGTTGTCGACGGCGACCAGGGCGCCGCGCGCGTGTGCCGCCTCGGCGAGGCGACGGACGTCGCACACGTCGAGACCGGGGTTCGACGGGGTCTCGATCCACAGCAGCTTCGCGCCGTCCAGGACGTCGAGCTGGGCGTCACCGCCGGTCGGCGCGGTGCGCACCTCGATGCCGAACGCCTCCAGCTGCTGCCGCACCAGGGGCAGGACCTGGTAGCCGTCGCTGGGCAGGACGACCGCGTCGCCCGCCCGCAGCTGCGAGAAGAGCACCGACGAGATGGCGGCCATCCCGGAGGCGAACACGAGGGTCTCGGCGTCCCCCCGCCCGGGCGCCTCCAGCTCGCCGATCGCCCGCTCCAGATGCGTCCACGTCGGGTTCTCGTCGCGGCCGTAGGCGTACCCTCCTGTCGGGTCGCCCGGCAGGTGGAAGTGGGCGGCGAACACCGGACCCGGCAGGGTCGGCTCATGCTTCACCGGCTCGGGCAGTCCCGCCCGCACCGCGCGTGTGCCCTCGCCGAGGCCCCGCTCCGCGCCCGTACCGTCTGCCGCATCACTCATGCCGCCCGTCCTTCCACGTCCTCGCGTACCGCGGCGAGCAGTCCCGTGCTCGCCGCCTCCACCATCTCAAGGACCTCATCGAAGCCGTCCGCGCCCCCGTAGTACGGATCCGGGACGTCGAGGTCGCCGCCCGCGTCGGGGTCGTAGGAACGCAGCAGGCGCACCTTCGCCGCCTCCTGCTCGGTGGGCGCGAGGCGGCGCAGCGCCGTCAGATGGCCGGCGTCGAGTGCGACGACCAGATCGAGCCGCGAGAACCACGCCTGCTGGAACTGCCGGGCGACGTGCGCCCCGTCGTAGTCGTGTGCCCGGAGCACGGCGACGGTGCGCGGGTCGGCCGGCTCGCCCTCGTGCCAGCCGCCCGTGCCGGCGCTGTCGACCTCGACGAGCCCTTCCAGACCGGCCTCCACGACGCGTGCCCGGAAGACGGACTCGGCCATCGGGGAGCGGCAGATGTTGCCGGTGCAGACGAAACAGATGCGGTAGGTCATGGTGCTCAGTCCCGGTCGGGAAGGATGACGTTGAGGGCCCAGGAGACGATCGAGATGATCAGGGCGCCCAGGACGGCCGTCCAGAAGCCCTCGACATGGAAGCTCAGGTCGAGCTTGTCGGCCAGCCACGAGGTCAGCAACAGCATCAGCGCGTTGACGATCAGGGTGAACAGACCCAGCGTGAGAATGAGCAGCGGCAGGCTCAGAAGCTGAACGAGCGGCTTGACCAGAACGTTCACCAGACCGAAGATCAGCGCGACCACGAGCAGCGTGCCGGCCTTCTTGGCGGTGCTGTCCCCGGTAAGGGTGATCTTGTCGAGGAGCCACACGGCGACTGCCAGGGCACCGGCATTGGCGAGCGTCTTGACTAGGAAATTCATCATGTGTCTGATCGTGGCAGACGAGATCGGATACGAGTACGGGCGTGAGGCGACGAAGCGATGAAGGCATTCCGGCTGGACGAACTGGAGGCGGAGCGCGCCGCCAACGACGGCGCCTACCTGCAGTTTCTGCGGGAGCGGAACATGTCGGTCGGTCTCTACGCACTGGACGCGGGCGAGCATGATCCGCAGAAACCGCACAACCAGGACGAGGTGTACTTCGTCGTCAGCGGCCGGGCCGCGATCACCGTCGGCATGGAGACCACCGAGGTGGCTCGGGGCAGCGTGGTGTACGTCCCGGCCGGTGTGGCACACAAGTTCCACCACATCAGCGAGGACCTGCGGGTGCTCGTGGTGTTCTCGCCGCCCGGGAACTGACCGGCGGGCTCGGGGTTTTCGGTTGAGTCTCGCCCGGATTCCCTAGGGGATCGGTCAGGGGAGGACAAGGGCTGCCGGGCCCCCGGGAGGCGCCCTGCCGGCCCTAGCATCGAGGCAGGACATCAGAGGACCTGGCGGGACCGGAGGGCTCAGCGGGAGCCGTGCGGCCGGTGGGCGGAGAGAAGGACAAGGGCGATGGGAGAGATCTTCGCGGGTCTGCCGTGGTGGGTTAAGTGGATCGCGGTGCCGGTCATCGCCCTGGTCGTGTTCGGCGGCGTGATAGCCAGCGTCGTGGGCTTCGTGATCGGGCTGCTGTTCAAGGTGCTGGTCTTCGTCGCCCTGGTCGGCGGACTCATCTACGTCGTGCGCAAGTTCACGACGAACTCCTCGTCGCGTGGCGACTGGTAAGAGGAGAGGGTGACGGGAACCGGCGCCAGGTGTCGCCGGTTCCCTCGGGGGAGGGAAGTTTCCCGGGCGGACGGTCTGTGAGCGGTGGCAGGCCAATAGAGTCCGGAACTCGACGCGGGAAGCGCCCCGCGAACGGCGTACGCACCCGTACACCCCCTCCCGTGTTACCCCTGCACGGGCTGCCCCCCTCGCGCTTCGGGAGTGACCCTTGGCCACGGCAGACACCGCACCCGCAGATTCCTGCGCCCCCACACCCGCTCACCCCACCACCCTCATCGGCTCCGTGCAGCGCGCCATCCGCCTGCTGGAGGCCGTCGCCGCGCACACCTACGGCGCCCCCGCCAAGCAACTGGCCCGCGAGACCGGCCTGGCGCTGCCCACGACGTACCACCTGCTGCGCACCCTGGTGCACGAGGACTATCTGCGCCGGGAGAAGGGGCTGTTCTTCCTCGGTGAGGCGGCGGAACGGCTGAGCAGTAGCGGGGCGGAGCAGAAACGTCGCAGCACGGTCATCGGCGCCCTGGCGCGCTGGCGGGACTCCCTCGGTGTGCCCGTCTACTACGCGGTCTACCGCGAGGGTGAGATCGAGATCATGTGCGTCTCCGACACTCCCGGCAATCCGGCGGTGGAGGAGTGGGCCGACTTCCGCGAGACCGGCCACGCGCACGCGATCGGACAGTGCCTGCTGTCCCAGCTCGACGAGAGCATCCGCCGGGACCACCTCGATCGCTATCCCGTGCAGTCCATCACCCCCTACACCGTCCCGGACAGCCGCACCCTGCTGCAACGACTCGAACGTACGAACCGGATGGAACCGGTGACCGAGCGCCAGGAGTACGCGCTGGGCACGGTGTGCGCCGCGATTCCCCTCACTGTGGGTGACACGGCCGGAACGATGGCGATCTCGCTTCCCAGTCACCAGGCGGACCGACTGCTGCCCGCGGTACGGCAGTTGCGGAGCGAGGTGGGCCGGTCGGTGGGGTCACTCGCGCTCTCTATCAGTATCTGAAAACTCACTCCTTGTGATCTGGTGTGTACTTTCAGCAAGATGCCACCAGGTATTCAGGTTCATTCCCGGCCAATCGAACGGCAAGTGACGGGGTAGGCGATGCGCGAGTCCGTACAGGCAGAGGTCATGATGAGCTTTCTCGTTTCCGAGGAGCTCTCCTTCCGCATCCCTGTGGAGCTGCGCTACGAGACGCGCGATCCCTACGCGGTGCGGCTGACCTTTCACCTGCCCGGGGATGCCCCGGTCACCTGGGCCTTCGGCCGGGAGCTGCTGATCGACGGGGTCGGGCGGCCGTGCGGCGAGGGCGATGTGCGGGTCTCGCCGGTGGAGCCCGAGTCGCTGGGCGACGTTCTGATCCGGCTTCAGGTGGGCAGCGACCAGGCGTTGTTCCGTTCCTCCACGGCGCCGCTGGTCGCCTTCCTGGACCGCACGGACAAGCTGGTGCCGCTGGGCCAGGAGGGGGCGCTCGCCGACTTCGACGCGCATCTCGACGAGGCGCTGGACCGGATTCTGGCGGAGGAGCAGAGCGCCGGGTGAGCCATGTGACGGATGAGGCTGGTGTAACGCTTCGCCTGGGGT
Source organism: Streptomyces sp. NPDC089424 (assembly GCF_044749345.1). Classification (NCBI taxonomy): domain Bacteria; kingdom Bacillati; phylum Actinomycetota; class Actinomycetes; order Kitasatosporales; family Streptomycetaceae; genus Streptomyces; species Streptomyces sp. NPDC089424. Next base: position 183,912 of record NZ_JBIVHU010000004.1, on the reverse strand, counting down.
GAGTGGGTGCGGCCCCGGCGGCCCTCGCTGTGGGGGCCGACCTTGCAGGAACGCTTCTGCGGGTGCGACGGGCAGGCCGAGCCACGCCCCATGTCGCTCAGCGCTTGCGCCGCCGCCCCCTTCCCGTGCGGGCGGGTGCGGGAGCCTCACCGCCCGCACCGACGGGGGCCGGCGCTGTGCCGGGCGTCTGACCGGACCTGTCGGCAGCAACCACGAGGGCCGCGAGTGCCGTCGTGACCGGCACCGCCGCGACCAGGCCGATCGAGCCGACCAGCGTGCGCACGATCTCCTCCGCGACGATCTCGCTGTTGGCGACGGTCCCCACGCTGCTCTGGGCGATGGAGAAGAGCAGCAGCAAGGGCAGCGCGGCACCCGCGTAGGCGAGGACCAGGGTGTTGACGACGGAGGCGATGTGGTCGCGGCCGATGCGGATGCCGGCCCGGTACAGGCCCCGCCAGCCCATCGTGGGGTTGGCCTCGTGCAGTTCCCAGACCGCCGAGGTCTGCGTGACCGTCACGTCGTCGAGGACACCCAGGGAACCGATGATGACGCCGGCCAGCAGCAGACCGCTCATGTCGATCGTCGGATAGAGGCCGTGGATGAGGCCGGTGTTGTCGTCGGTGTTGCCCGTGAGTGCCGCCCAGTCGATGAACAGCAGACCGAGGATGCCGATCAGCACCAGAGAGATCAGGGTGCCGAGCACGGCCACGGATGTTCGCGCCGACAGGCCGTGACACAGATAGAGCGCGATCAGCATGATGGCGCTCGCCCCGACCACGGCTACGACTAGCGGGTTCGAGCCCTGGAGGATCGCGGGCAGGATGAAGAAGTTGAGCACCAGGAAGCTGATGGCCAGCGCGATCAGGGCCATCACGCCGCGCAGTCGTCCCACGGCCACGACGGCCAGCGCGAAGAGGCCGGCGAGCAGCGTCATCGGCAGACGGCGGTCCACATCGGTGACCGAGTACTGGAGGTTCTCGGGTGCGGAGGGCTCGTAGGCGACGACGACCTTCTCGCCCTCCTCCAACTGCCGCGACTGGTCGGGCTGCACGATCTCGGTGAAGGTGCGGCCCTTGTCCTCGCCGGTGTCGATCCGGATCGTCGCGCGCTTGCAGGTGCCGCTCGCCTGCTGCTGGGCGGAGGAGCCCTCGGCGGTGGAGGTGTCGCCGTTCGGAGTGGGTGCCGAGCCGTTGACGGAGTCGCAGGGCAGCTCCTCGACCTTGGTGACCGTGGCCTGCTGGGTCTGCCGGTCGAATCCGACACCGGTGCGCTCGTGCGGGGGTGCGCCGCCGGGCCACAACACGACGAGGCCGACCACCACGGCGGCGGCGAAGGGGATGAGCACCGCGGCGATGACCTTGCGCAGGTGCTTGGAGACGGGGGCCGCGGGGCCGTGGGCGTGACTGTGCGAGTGCCCGTGGCCGTGTCCGCCGCCGGAGCCGTGTCCCCGCCCGTCTCCGGGGCCCTGGCCACCGCCGGGTCCGTGGCCGTGTCCCTGGCCGCCGGGCCCGTTGTGCGCGTCGTCGTCGCCCTGGCCGAAACCGTGGCCGGGAGCGCCGCCCCACCCCTGACCCTCACCGGGTACGCCCCCGGCACCGGTCTCGTGCTCGTCCCAGCCGCCGGGCCCCCTGTTCGAGGCAACCCCACCCCGGCCGACGTACGACCCTTCGCCCGGACCCGAGCCGCCCGAGCCGGAGCCGCCACCCGGACCGAAGCCGGACCCGTTCCCCGGACCGAGGCCGGACCCGTTCCCCGGACCGAGGCCGGACCCGTTCCCCGGACCGAAGCCGGTCCCGGCGCCCGCCCCCATGCCGGGAGGACGCCCCCCTGCGCCGCCAGGAGCGCCACTCGGCCCCCGGCCCGGAGCGCCACCTCCGCCGGCGCCGCGAGGACTGCCAGGACCGCCAGAACCGCCAGAACCGCCACCGAGTCTCATGCCGGGAGCCTGCCCCATGCCACCGGCCGGAGCGCCACGACCGCCGCGAGTGCCACCCCCGCCCATGTCCGAGCCGCGTCCCGACCCCCTGCCGGAGCCGGTTCCGCGCGGTGGTTCGTGCGGCGGGAACGGGGGCTGCTGATTCGTGGTCACCGACCGATCATCGCAAGAACGACGGGGGCCCTCTGTTCACCGCGCCCGAATTGACGCTAGCGTGGAGACACCTTTGTACACGCGGGAGCTCGGAGCACCGGGCTGAGAGGGCGCTGACCTTCGTCTTCGCAATGTTTCACGTGGAACGTGACTCGACATGAGTGATGTTTCCCATGAAACGCCGACAGACGAGAACCGCTGCGTCGACCGCCGAACCTGTTACCGGGTAATGCCGGCGTAGGGAGATCGGTCTCATGGCCAACAAGGACGCACGCACGCCTGCCTCCACGCAGAACGCGACGGACGACGCGCACGACGGGGAGGCCGGGAAGTCCATCGGCTGGCACAAGGCGTATGTCGAGGGCTCCCGCCCCGACCTGCGCGTGCCGGTCCGTCAGGTGCACCTCACCAACGGGCAGTCGGTCACGCTGTACGACACATCGGGCCCGTACACCGATCCAATCGTCGAGACCGACGTCCGCCGCGGCCTGTCGCCGCTGCGGGAGAACTGGATCATCGCCCGCGGCGACACGGAGGAGTACGCGGGCCGTCCGGTCCGCCCCGAGGACGACGGGATCAAGCACACGTCGCCGCGCGGCGGGCTGCGCAACCTCGACGCGGTCTTCCCCGGCCGCCCCCGCCTGCCGCGCCGCAGCCGCGACGGACAGGCCGCCACCCAACTCGCGTACGCGCGCAGGGGCGAGATCACGCCCGAGATGGAGTACGTCGCCATCCGGGAGAACGTCTCGCCCGAGGTCGTGCGCGAGGAGATCGCCGCGGGCCGGGCCGTCCTGCCCGCGAACGTCAACCACCCGGAGATCGAGCCGATGATCATCGGCAAGCGGTTCCTGGTGAAGGTCAACGCCAACATCGGCAACTCGGCCGTGACGTCCTCGATCGAGGAGGAGGTCGAGAAGATGACCTGGGCGACCCGCTGGGGCGCCGACACGGTCATGGACCTTTCCACGGGCCGCAACATCCACACCACACGCGAGTGGGTGCTGCGCAACTCCCCCGTCCCCATCGGCACGGTGCCGCTCTACCAGGCGCTGGAGAAGGTAGACGGCAGGGCCGAGGAGCTGACCTGGGAGATCTACAAGGACACGGTCGTCGAGCAGGCCGAGCAGGGCGTGGACTACATGACGGTCCACGCGGGTGTCCGCCTCGCGTACGTCCCGTTGACGGCGAACCGCAAGACCGGCATCGTCTCGCGCGGCGGCTCGATCATGGCGGCGTGGTGCCTGGCGCACCACAAGGAGTCGTTCCTGTACGAGCACTTCGAGGAGCTCTGCGAGATCCTCGCCGCCTACGACGTCACGTACTCGCTGGGCGACGGCCTCAGGCCGGGCTCGATCGCGGACGCCAACGACGAGGCGCAGTTCGCCGAACTGCGCACGCTCGGGGAGCTCAACCGGATCGCGAAGCGCTGCAACGTGCAGACCATGATCGAGGGCCCGGGACACGTCCCGATGCACAAGATCAAGGAGAACATCGACCTCCAGCAGGAGATCTGCGAGGAAGCCCCCTTCTACACGCTCGGCCCGCTGACCACGGACGTCGCCCCGGCGTACGACCACATCACCTCCGGCATCGGTGCCGCGATGATCGCCTGGTGGGGCACGGCCATGCTCTGCTACGTCACGCCCAAGGAGCACCTCGGCCTGCCCAACCGTGACGACGTCAAGACCGGCGTCATCACGTACAAGATCGCCGCCCACGCGGCCGATCTCGCCAAGGGGCACCCCGGTGCGCAGGAGTGGGACGACGCGCTGTCCGACGCACGTTTCGAGTTCCGCTGGGAGGACCAGTTCAACCTGGCCCTCGACCCGGACACGGCTCGTGAGTTCCACGACGAGACCCTCCCTGCCGAGCCGGCCAAGACCGCGCACTTCTGCTCGATGTGCGGGCCGAAGTTCTGCTCGATGAAGATCTCCCAGGACATCCGCCGTGAACACGGCGGCACGCGGGCGGAGATCGAGGAGGGCATGGCGGAGAAGTCGAAGGAGTTCGCCGCCGCGGGCAACCGGGTGTATCTGCCGATCGCGGACTGACCCGCCCGGTTCGACGGGGTCGCGCAGGCCGTACAACGGCCCCGGCCCCGTCCTCGCCGGGACGGTCCAGCCCGCACACGGCAGCACACGGCATCGCAGGTCTGTGGCTTGCGCACCACGGGGGGGCGCAAGCCGCAGATCATTCCGGCTTGTGGTCCGGGCCTCCGAAATCCGGGCTGGAGTAGTCCGGGCTCGAAAAGCTCGGGCGGGCGCCCGACGGGCCGTCACCGGGGCTGGTGAAGCCCGGACGGTCGTAGCCCAGGTGCGGCATACGACTGGTCGGGATGGTCGGGGCAGCACGGTGGAGTGCGGCCTGGCCCGGTGTGGCGAGGGCCTCCCGGAGGAACGGCAGGATGCCGTTGTCCAGCAAGGCCTGGCGCCAGGCCTCCCTCGCGGCGGCCACCTCGCCGCTGAGTTCCTCGTAAGGACCGGAGTTCAGTGCTGGCCGGTTGCGCAGAGCGGTGATCAACAGGCCGACGGCGGCGAGCAGGATGGCGACCGCCGTCACGGCGCCGAACACCCAGCCGGTGGTGACCATGGTCTGAGCGATGCCCGGCTCGGGGTCGAGCATCTTCAGGGTGTAGCCGACGAGCAGGAAGATCGCCGCGGCCGTGCCGGCCAGGACGGGTGCCAGGACCGCGATGATCGCGACGGCGCCCGCGCCGACCGTCTCGGCGGCGGCCTCTCCCATGGTGGTGGCGAGCCCCATGGCACCCGTGCCCGGCTCGTCGGAGCCGGACTCGCGGGTGGCCGACGGGGTGGACGGCGCCGGGCGGCGCAGTTCCTCGCGGACCTTGACGTAATGCTGGTACTCGGTCGCCGCGGCCGCCGTGATGAGTGCGGTGGCGTTGAGCGCCATGGTGCGCAGCTGTTCCGGGTTGAGCCGCTGTCCGACAGCGGCCAGTTCGGGTCGGTGGTGCGCCGAGCGCAGCGCCTCGTCGAGGAGCCGCTCGTACTCTTGGCGGTCCTCGCTCAAAAGGTGCTGCGGAACGCTGTTCATGTGCATCCCCCGATGCTCCGTAGGGCTTGGGGCTCGCACGCTGACGAGCCGTCGGGCAGAAACGGAGGGGAGCCTGCTACGGATAAGGCGATGGTAGAGCGGCGACGGTGCGCCGTGACAGGGGGTTTCCAGAAATTGGCCGCAGGTCCGCGCGGTGGTGCGCCGGTCCGGCGCCCGCCGTGCCTGCCCGGGGAACGCTCAGTCGCCGAGGGGAAGTTGCTGGACCAGCAGCTTTCCGGCCATGGTCACGCCGCCGTCCATCGCGATGGCCAGTCCGTCGGCGTAGACATGCGGTCCGTCGACCACCGGACCCGCGCTGTCCTCGCCGTCCTCGGACCCGACCTCACCCAGCAGATAGGGAATGGGGCTGTGCCCGTGAACGATCCGGGTGCCGCCGTACGTATCCAGCAGAGAGCGGACGGCTTCGGCGCCACCCTCGTCGCGGAAGGAGAAGCGCTTGGTGAACTTGCGGAACAGGTCCCAGACCTCGTCCGCGTCGTTGCGGGTGAGGGCCTCGCGGACGTTGTCGTTGACGGCCTCGATGGAATCGCCGTAGTCGAGGTAGGCCGTGGTGTCCGAGTGGACGAGCAGATGGCCGTCGGTCTCGGTGAGCGCGTCCAGCCGGGCCATCCACTGCAGGTGGTGGTCCTGGAGGCGGTCCATGTCGGTCTTCTGGCCGCCGTTGAGCAGCCAGGCCGCCTGGAAGGTGGCGGTGCCCGCGCCGGAGTTGACGGGGGTGTCGCCGAACCGCTTGGCGCCGAGCAGCAGCAGTTCGTGGTTGCCCATCAGGGCCTTGCAGTAGCCGCCGGCCGCGGCGGCCTCGGCGGACAGCCGCATCACGAGGTCGATGACGCCGATGCCGTCGGGACCGCGGTCGGTGAAGTCGCCCAGGAACCACAGCCGGGCCGTGCCCGCGCACCACTGGCCGGCGTCGTCGACGAGGCCCTTCTCGCGCAGTGCCGCCATCAGCTCGTCGAGATAGCCGTGCACGTCGCCGACCACGAACAGGGGCCCGGGCCCGGTGGTGGACTGCTGCTCCGGCGTCGGCACGGCCGACGGGTCGACGGTCACCTGCACCGTGTCGCCGCGGTTGATGACCGGCAGGTCGCGCTCGGTGGGCGTATATCCCTCCGGATGCTCCACCGGTTCCACGACGGGGCTCGCGACGTCACCGGGGTGCGCGCTGTGGTCGTACGGACCGGTCTCGTGGACGTAAGCGGGCACCCGGAAGTCGCGCAACGTCGCCGTGCGCTCCACCTCGGGTCCCTGACCGGCCCCCTGAGTCATCGACCCCTCCACCATCGCGCCGCATCTGCACCGCGTCGGACTGCCTGGTCGCAGCGGCCCGCGGTGTCGTGGGCCCATCATAGGAATGCGGATCGCGCCGTGTGATGACCCAGGGGTGGTGAATCGGAGCGGGAGTCCGGTTCATCGCGGCTTTCGCCCCGTTTGAGCCGGGCTTTCCCCCCGTCCGGTGTCCGTGCGACGTCACCTCCGTGTGGTGCGCTACCCCTCGTCGGGCGTACGCGGCGGACTGACCGTCGTGCGCGGTGAGCGTCGCTGGGACGAGGTGCGCACGATCAGTTCCGTCGGTATCACCTGCTCGACCGGCTGGTCCGAATCGACGCCCTCGATGGCGTCGATCAGCAACTGGACCACGGCCGTGCCGATCCGGCGCGGCTTCAGGGAGAGCGTGGTGATGGGCGGCTCGGTGCTGGCGTACACGGTGGACTCGCTGCAGCAGACCAGCAGCAGATCGTCCGGTACACGCAGCCCGTAGCGGCGGGCGGCCGCGAGCAGGTCGGTGCCGTTCGGGTCGAACAGGCCGTAGACGGCGTCCGGCCGGTCGGGCCGGGCGAGGAGGCGGTCGGCGGCGACCGCACCCGCGCAGGGGTCGTGGGCCGGGTACGCCTCGTAGACCGGGGTCTGGCCGACCCGCTCGCACCAGCGCAGGTACGCCGTGGTGGACAGGTGGGTGTAGGTGTCCGTCGTGGTCCCGGTCAGCAGGCCGATCCGGCGGGCGCCGGCCTCGGCGAGGTGGTCGAGGATGCCGAGCACGGCGGCCTCGTGGTCGTTGTCGACCCAGGCGGTGACCGGGAGCGGGCCGGCGGGACGGCCGTCGGAGACGACCGGTAAACCCTGCCTGACCAGCTCGCTGACGACCGGGTCCTGGTCGGACGGGTCGATCACGACGGTGCCGTCGAGTGCCACGTTGGACCACACGTCGTGACGCGAGGTCGCGGGCAGGATGACGAGCGCGTATCCACGGGCGAGCGCGGCCGAGGTGGCGGCGCGGGCCATCTCGGCGAAGTACGCGAACTCCGTGAAGGTGAAAGGTTCATCCCCGTACGTCGTCACGGTGAGACCGATCAGGCCGGACTTGCCGGTACGGAGGGTTCGGGCGGCGGCCGAGGGGCGGTACCCCAACCGGTCGGCGACCTCGCGGACATGGCGTCGGGTGGCGTCCGGGAGCCGGCCCTTCCCGTTGAGGGCGTCGGAGACGGTCGTGATGGAGACCCCGGCTGCGGCGGCCACATCTCTGATGCCCGCCCGGCCTGGCCGACTTCCTCGACGAGAGGTTTCCGCGCGGCTCACCTGGTGCTTCCCTGCTGCTGTCATGGCGAGCCGATAGTAGGGCTCATGCGGTGGGGTAGGGCGGACGCATATGCACCCGTTGACAGGTACGTTTCTGCAAGGTCATAGAGAGTGAAATGCCTTAGAAATAAAGGGAGTTGGGGTCACATATTGAAGTACGTGACTTGTCGGGAAGCACCCACCTGCCACGACCCCGATGTTTCGAAGAGGTCTCAACTCACCTGACCGGGCGATGCGCGCCAGGGCGTGAGCCACCGGCGCGTAGATATATGTGCGGCGCGCCCCCTGATTCGTACGCCTTCATGCGGTGATGCCCCTGATGCCGGTGGGGCTGATGTGGTGTGGCCCCACCCATTCGCAGCCGCCCCGAATCCTCATAAGGTGAGAAGCATTGGAAGCCGGCGGCGGTCAGGGGCCCCGGTGGTCGCGAGGAGGACTGCGGTGAGCGAGACGAGCCCGAAGCTGCGTGCCGAGCTGGAGGGGATTCCCACCTACAAGCCGGGCCGGCCCGCCGCGGCCGACGGCCCGGTTGCCTACAAGCTGTCCTCCAACGAGAACCCCTATCCACCGCTGCCCGGCGTGATGGAGAGCGTGACGGCCGCCGCCTCGTCGTTCAACCGCTACCCGGACATGTTCTGCACGGACCTGATGAACGAACTGGCCGACCGCTTCGGGGTCCCGGTCTCCCACCTGGCCACCGGCACCGGCTCCGTCGGCGTCGCCCAGCAGCTCGTGCAGGCCACCAGCGGGCCGGGCGACGAGGTGATCTACGCCTGGCGCTCCTTCGAGGCGTACCCGATCATCACGCAGATCAGCGGTGCCTCGTCGGTGCAGGTGCCACTGACGCCGGGCGCCGTGCACGACCTGGACGCCATGGTGGACGCGATCACGGACCGGACCCGGCTGATCTTCGTCTGCAACCCCAACAACCCCACGGGGACGGTCGTACGGCGGGCCGAGCTGGAGCGGTTCCTGGACCGGGTGCCGAGCGATGTCCTGGTCGTGCTCGACGAGGCGTATCGCGAGTTCATTCGCGACCCCGAGGTGCCGGACGGCGTCGAGCTGTACCGGGAGCGGCCGAACGTCTGTGTGCTGCGCACGTTCTCCAAGGCGTACGGGCTTGCCGGGCTGCGCGTCGGGTTCGCCATCGCCCATGAGCCGGTGGCCGCCGCGCTGCGCAAGACGGCTGTCCCGTTCGGGGTGAGCCGGCTCGCGCAGGAGGCGGCGATCGCCTCGCTGCGTGCCGAGGACGAGCTGCTCGGCCGGGTCGGGTCGCTGGTGTGTGAGCGCAACCGTGTCACCGAAGGGCTGCGCGACCAGGGTTGGGCGGTTCCCGAGACCCAGGCGAACTTCGTCTGGCTGCCGCTCGGTGAGCACACGGTCGCCTTCGCGGCGGCGTGCGAGCAGGCAGGCGTGATCGTGCGGCCGTTCCCGGGTGAGGGTGTGCGCGTGACGATCGGTGAGACCGAGGGCAACGACATCTTCCTGAAGGTGACGGAAGGCTTCATCAAGAGCCTCTGATCTTCGGAGGTTCCGGTCCTCGGAGGTTCCGGTCCTCGCAGGTTCCGGTCCTCGGGGGTATCCGGTCCCAGGAGCTTCCGAGGCGGAGGAGGGCGGCGACCGCGCCGGCGCAGCCGGGAAGCGGTCGCCCCGACTCCATGAGCGGGTCCCACCCGCTCAGTGATCAGGCGTCCACGATCTCCACCCGAATCGGGTCGCCGTGCCGGACCGTGGCCAGGACGTGAGGGTCGCCGTCGACGCGGCCGAGGACATTGCACGGGCTCGCCAGACGGCATTCGTCGCCCTGGGAGATGGGCGTGGGCCCGTAGGGGAGTGCCACGGCGTCGCCGTCGCTCCAGAAGGCCACCGTGCCGGGCTCGACGACCTGGCGGGCGTCCGTTTCACGTGAAACAGAGATGCCTGTGTCGAAGTAGACCTCCTCGCCCCAGGTGTGCGCGGTGGAGGCGAGCGGCAGTGCCTTGGTGAGGGCCTGCGTCGTCGGAGTGTCGTCGAGGGTCGCGGTCAGGTGCCCCGAGGGCCAGGAGATCCGGATCCGTATCGGCTGCGTCTGCATGCCGTCAATTCAACAATATGTTGAAGTTGCCGCCAAGGGGTTGACGTGGAGTAGGGGGACCCCCCTTCGGGTGTCGGTCATCTGTGCGGCATAATGGCTTGTGAATGTGAACGCGTTCACAAGCTCGTCCCGATTGCCTTGGATGTGTAGGGCGAAAGGGGCAAACTGCCGCAGTGTCCACGGCGATGTAAGGAGAGACGACGTGGAATTGGCTTTGGCGCCGGAAACCTTGGCGCGATGGCAGTTCGGCATCACCACCGTCTACCACTTCCTGTTCGTTCCCCTGACGATCTCGCTCGCCGCGCTCACGGCCGGCCTGCAGACCGCCTGGGTGCGCACCGAGAAGGAGAAGTACCTCAGGGCGACCAAGTTCTGGGGCAAGCTCTTCCTGATCAACATCGCCATGGGTGTCGTCACCGGCATCGTGCAGGAGTTCCAGTTCGGCATGAACTGGTCCGACTACTCGCGCTTCGTGGGTGACGTCTTCGGCGCACCGCTCGCCTTCGAGGCCCTGATCGCCTTCTTCTTCGAGTCCACCTTCATCGGGCTGTGGATCTTCGGCTGGGACAAGCTGCCGAAGCGGATCCACCTGGCCTGCATCTGGTTGGTCTCGATCGGCACGCTGCTGTCGGCGTACTTCATCCTCGCGGCGAACTCGTGGATGCAGCACCCGGTCGGCTACCGGATCAACGAGGAGAAGGGCCGGGCCGAGCTCACCGACTTCTGGGTGGTGCTGACCCAGAACACCACGCTCAACCAGGTCTTCCACAGCTTCTCGGCCGCCTTCCTGACGGGTGGCGCCTTCATGGTGGGTATCGCCGCCTTCCATCTGCTGCGCAAGAAGCACATCCCGGTGATGCGGACGTCGCTCCGGCTCGGTCTGGTCACCGTGGCGGTCGGCGGCCTGCTCACGGCGGTCAGCGGAGACACCCTGGGCAAGGTCATGTACGAGCAGCAGCCGATGAAGATGGCCGCTGCCGAGGCGCTGTGGGACGGCGAGGAGCCCGCACCCTTCTCGGTGTTCGCCTACGGGGACGTCGACAAGGGCCACAACAAGGTGGCACTGGAGATACCCGGTCTGCTCTCCTTCCTGGCCCACAGCGACTTCGAGTCGTACGTCCCCGGGATCAACGACACCAACAAGGCCCTTCAGGAGAAGTACGGCCCCGGTGACTACAAGCCCATCGTCCCCGTCGCCTACTGGGGCTTCCGCTGGATGATCGGCTTCGGTATGGCGTCGTTCTCCATCGGCCTGCTGGGGCTGTGGCTCACACGCAAGAGGTTCCTGCTCCCGGCCGCGTCGCGGACCGGGGAGGACGAGGTGCCCCATCTGGTGCTGCTGAGGAAGCCGCTGCGGCCGCGACTCACCCGCCTGTACTGGCTGGTCGCGGTCTGGACGATGGCCTTCCCGCTGATAGCCAACGCCTGGGGCTGGATCTTCACCGAGATGGGCCGCCAGCCGTGGGTCGTCTACGGCCTGTTCCAGACCCGCGACGCGGTCTCCCCCGGCGTCTCCCAGGGCGAGGTCCTCACCTCGATGATCGTCTTCACGACGCTCTACGCCGTCCTCGCCGTCATCGAGGTCAAGCTGCTCGTGAAGTACGTCAAGGCCGGCCCGCCCCAGCTCACCGAGGCCGACCTGAATCCGCCCACGAAGATCGGCGGCGACTCCCGTGACGCCGACAAGCCGATGGCCTTCTCCTACTAGGCCGAGGGAGCTGCACAGTCATGGAACTGCACGACGTCTGGTTCGTCCTGATCGCCGTCCTGTGGACCGGCTACTTCTTCCTGGAGGGCTTCGACTTCGGGGTCGGCGTCCTCACCAGGCTGCTGGCCCGCAACCGGCCCGAGAAGCGTGTGCTGATCAACACGATCGGCCCGGTGTGGGACGGCAACGAGGTGTGGCTGCTGTCGGCCGGCGGGGCCACGTTCGCCGCCTTCCCCGAGTGGTACGCGACGCTCTTCTCGGGCTTCTACCTGCCGCTGCTGCTCATCCTGGTCTGCCTGATCATCCGTGGCGTCGCCTTCGAGTACCGGGCCAAGCGGCCCGAGGAGAACTGGCAGCGCAACTGGGAGCACGCGATCTTCTGGTGCTCGCTGATCCCCGCGTTCCTGTGGGGTGTGGCCTTCGGCAACATCGTCGGGGGCGTGAAGATCGACCAGGACTTCGAGTACGTCGGCGGCCTCGGCGACCTGTTCAATCCCTTCGCGTTGCTCGGCGGTCTGGTGACGCTGACGCTGTTCACCTTCCACGGGGCGGTGTTCACGGCCCTGAAGACGGTCGGTGACATCCGCGAACGGGCCCGCAGGCTGGCCGCCCGAGTCGGTCTGGTGGCCGCCGCGCTGGCGCTGGTCTTCCTGCTCTGGACGCAGGTCGAGAGCGGCAACGGCAAGAGCCTGGTCGCCCTGGTGGTGGCGGTGGCCGCGCTCGTCGTCGCCCTGGTGGCCAACCAGGCCGGGCGTGAGGGATGGTCGTTCGCTCTGTCCGGCGTCACCATCGTCGCCGCCGTCGCGATGCTCTTCCTGTCGCTGTTCCCGAACGTCATGCCGTCCTCGCTCAACGAGGACTGGAGCCTGACGGTCACCAACGCCTCGTCGAGCCCGTACACCCTGAAGATCATGACCTGGTGCGCCGGGATCGCCACACCGGTCGTCCTGCTCTACCAGTCGTGGACCTACTGGGTGTTCCGCAAGCGGATCGGCACGCAGCACATCGCCGAGCCCGCACACTGAGTCCGGCTGGGGTGTGTTTCACGTGAAACACACCCCATGGGCCTGAAGGGCATGTTTCACGTGAAACCCATCGATCCACGTCTCCTGCGCTACGCCCGCGCCACCCGGCTCTTCCTCGTGGCGGTCGTCGTTCTGGGCGCCGTCGGCGCCGGGCTTGTCATCGCTCAGGCCATGCTCATCGCCGAGACGGTCGTCGGCGCCTTCCAGCACGGGATGTCCGTCGCCGAGCTGCGCACCCCCCTGGTGCTGTTGGTGGCCGTCTCCGGTGGCCGCGCGCTGACCTCCTGGCTCACCGAGCTCGCCGCGCACCGGGCCGGCGCGGCGGTGAAGTCGGAACTGCGGGGCCGGCTGCTGGAGCGGTCCGCACAGCTGGGTCCCGGTTGGCTGAGCGGGCAGCGGACCGGATCGTTGGTCGCCCTGGCCACGCGCGGCATCGACGCTCTCGACGACTACTTCTCGCGCTATCTGCCGCAGCTGGGACTCGCGGTGGTGGTGCCGGTGGCCGTGCTGGCGCGGATCGTCACCGAGGACTGGGTCTCCGCCGCCATCATCGTCGCCACTCTTCCCCTGATCCCGGTCTTCATGGTGCTGATCGGCTGGGCCACCCAGTCCCGGATGGACCGTCAGTGGCGACTGCTCTCCCGGCTGTCCGGGCACTTCCTGGACGTCGTCGCGGGACTGCCGACCCTCAAGGTGTTCGGCCGGTCCAAGGCGCAGGCCGAGTCGATCAAGCGGATCACCGGTGAGTACCGGCAGGCCACGATGCGGACGCTGCGCATCGCGTTCCTGTCGTCGTTCGCGCTGGAACTCCTCGCCACGATCTCGGTGGCGCTGGTCGCCGTGACGATCGGCATGCGGCTCGTGCACGGTGAGATGGACCTCTACATCGGTCTGGTCATCCTGATCCTCGCGCCGGAGGCGTATCTGCCGCTGCGGCAGGTGGGCGCGCAGTACCACGCGGCGGCCGAGGGGCTTGCCGCGGCCGAGGAGATCTTCGCCGTCCTGGAGACACCGGCGCCGGCGTCGGGAACGCGGACCCCGTCGGAGGGTGCGCTGTCCTTCGAGGCCGTCACCGTCCGGTATCCGGGGCGGACCACGGACGCCGTCGCGCAGGTGACGTTCGATGTCGCGCCCCGGGAGACGGTCGCGCTCGTCGGGCCCAGCGGTGGCGGCAAGTCGACGCTGGTGAACGCGCTGCTGGGGTTCGTGCGTCCGGCCGAGGGCCGGGTGCGGATCGGGGGAGTGGATCTCGCCGAGATCGACCTGGAGCAGTGGCGGTCGCGGATCGCCTGGGTGCCGCAGCGGCCGCACCTCTTCGCCGGGACGATCACCGAGAACGTCCGGCTGGCCCGTCCCGACGCGGACGAGGCGGCCGTGCGCCGGGCGCTGCGGGACGCGGGGGCGCTCGCGTTCGTGGAGGCGCTCCCGCAGGGCACCGACACCGTGCTCGGCGAGGACGGGGCGGGCCTGTCCGCCGGACAGCGGCAGCGGCTCGCCCTCGCCCGGGCATTCCTCGCGGACCGGCCCGTCCTGCTGCTCGACGAGCCGACGGCGGCCCTGGACGGGGAGACCGAGGCCGACGTCGTGGAGGCGGTCGGGCGCCTGGCGGCCGGGCGGACCGTACTGCTGGTCGTGCACCGGCCTGCGCTGCTGCGCCTGGCGGACCGGGTGGTACGGCTGGACGTGACGGAGCGGACGACGCGGCTCGGCGGGGCGGAGCGGGCGACGCCGGTCGACGCGGCCGTCTCCCCCACCGACCTGGCCGTCGGCCGCACGCCGGAGACCACGCGGCCCGCCCCGACCGAACCGGGCCCGGAAAACCTGCGGAAGACACCAGTGGACGGTCCCGCGACGGGCCGCGGCGGTGGCGCCCTTGCCCGGGTCCGTGCCATGTCCGGTGCGCGGCGCGGCCGGATCGGCCTGGCCCTGCTGCTCGCGAGCCTCGCCCTGGGCAGTGCCGTAGGGCTCATGGCCACCTCGGGGTGGCTCATCTCCCGGGCCTCGCAACAACCGCCCGTGCTCTATCTGATGGTGGCCGTGACCGCCACCCGCGCCTTCGGTATCGGGCGGGCCGTCTTCCGGTACGCCGAGCGGCTCGTGTCGCACGACGCGGTGCTGCGCATGCTGGCCGACACCCGGGTGGCCGTCTACCGCCGACTGGAGCGGCTGGCGCCCGCGGGCCTGCGCCGGACCCGCCGAGGCGACCTGCTCTCCAGGCTCGTCGCGGATGTGGACGCGCTGCAGGACTACTGGCTCAGGTGGCTGCTGCCCGCCGGTGCCGCGGTCGTCGTCTCCACGGCGGCCGCCGGCTTCACCGGCTGGCTGCTGCCCGAGGCCGGGGTGGTGCTCGCCGTCGGACTGCTCGCGGCCGGCGCCGGTGTCCCGCTGGTGACCGCCGCCGTGGCGCGGCGCGCGGAACGCAGGCTGGCCCCCGCCCGGGGGGTGCTGGCCACGCGCGTGGCCGACCTGCTCACCGGCACCGCCGAACTGAGCGTCGCCGGTGCCCTGCCGGCTCGTACCGCCGAGACCCGGCAGGCCGACACCGTTCTCACCCGGATCGCCTCGCGGGCAGCCACCGCCACCGCGATCGGTGACGGACTCACCGCGCTGATCTCCGGTCTGACCGTCACGGCCGCCGTCCTCCTGGGAGCGCAGGCGGTGGCCGACGGCCGGCTGAACGGCGTGGCCATGGCGGCCGTCGTGCTCACCCCGCTGGCCGCCTTCGAAGCCGTGCTCGGGATGCCGCTCGCGGCGCAGTTCCGGCAGCGGGTGCGCAAGAGCGCCGAGCGGGTCCACGAGGTGCTCGACGCCCCCGAGCCCGTCCGTGAGCCGCAGCGTCCGCGGCAGGCGCCCGCGTCGCCGTTCCCGGTCGCCGTCACAGGTCTGACCGCCCGGCACGCCGGTCAGGACCGGGACGCGCTCGCCGGGCTCGACCTGACGCTCGACAAGGGGCGCCGCGTCGCCGTGGTCGGGGCCTCCGGGTCCGGCAAGACCACGCTCGCGCAGGTGCTGCTGCGCTTCCTGGACGCGGACGCCGGCTCCTACACGCTGGGGGGCGTGGACGCGTACGCCCTGGCCGGTGACGACGTCCGGCGGCTGATCGGGCTGTGTGCGCAGGACGCGCACCTCTTCGACACCTCGGTGCGCGAGAACCTGCTGCTCGCCCGTCGGGACGCGACCGAGGACGAGCTGCGCGACGCGCTTCGGCGGGCGCGGCTGCTCGACTGGGCGCAGAGCCTGCCCGACGGCCTCGACACGCTCGTCGGCGAGCACGGGGCACGGCTGTCCGGCGGCCAGCGGCAGCGACTGGCGCTGGCCCGCGCACTGCTCGCCGACTTCCCCGTCCTCGTCCTCGACGAGCCCGCCGAGCACCTCGACCTGCCGACGGCCGACGCGCTCACCGCGGATCTGCTGGCCGCAACCGAGGGGCGTACGACCCTGCTCATCACCCATCGGCTGGCCGGGCTGGAGGCCGTGGACGAGGTGGTCGTGCTCGACGAGGGGCGTGTGGTGCAGCGCGGCCCGTACACGGAGCTGACCGGGGTGGCGGGGCCGTTGCGTGCCATGGCCGAGCGGGAGGCGGAGGCGGACCTGCTGGTGGGGGTGGCGTAGCCGACGCGGATGCCGCGTGCCCGTGTCCGGGACGGTCCCTCACCAGGTGTTCAGGGCATATGGGGATCAATAGGATCGAGGTATGGCCGCTGAGTCGTCTGATTCGTCCGAGCGGGTCCAGCGGTTGCTGGAGGCGATGCGGTCCGTCGGAAGCGGGCTGGAGCTGCACTCGACGCTGGACCGGATCTGCGAGACCGCCGTGTCGCTCGTCGGCGCGCGATACGCGGCGATCGGGGTGATCGCCGAGGACGGAAGAGGCCTCGCCGACTTCGTCTTCCACGGGGTGGACGCGGCGACCGCCCGGCGGATCGGGCGGCTGCCCGACGGGCATCGGGGCCTGCTCGGGGCGCTCATCAGGGACCCGGAGCCGGTCCGGCTGGCGAATCTCACCGAGGACCCGCGCTCCTGCGGCTTCCCGGCCCACCATCCGCCGATGCGCGGCTTCCTCGGCGTTCCCCTCCGCGTCCGGGGCGAGACCTTCGGCAACCTGTACCTGGCCGAGAAGCGCGGCGACGAGCCGTTCAGCGACTACGACCTGGGCATCGTGCAGGTGCTGGCCACCGAGGCGGGCATCGCGATCGGCAACGCCCGCCTGTACGAGGCCGCGCGGCTGGGCGAGCGCTGGATCGACGGGTCGGTCGCCGTCACCACCGCCCTGCTCTCCGGCGGGGACACGGACGACGCGCTCCAGGTCGTGGCGGAACAGGCCCGCCGCCTGTCCGGTTCGGCGGCCGGACTGGTGCTGTTGCCGACCGAGGAGGGCGGTCTGGAGATCGCCGCCGTCGCCTCGGACCGGCCGACGAAGGCTCTGGGCGCCGTCCTTCCGGCGGACAGCCCCTTCGCCGGGGAACTCCTCGCCGGACAGGCCGTGTTCCTGGCCGACGGTGCCGGTGACAGCCGCCTGGTCGCCGTGCTCGCGCGGGAGTTCGGGCCGACGATGATGCTGCCCCTGCGCAGCGACGGCAGCGTTCTCGGCGCACTCGTCATGTCACGGGCCCGCGGGGAGCGGGCGTTCACCGAGACCGAGCGCACGCTCGCCGTCCAGTTCGCCGCGCAGGCCGCGCTCGCCCTGACGATGGCGGAGGCGCAGCGCGACCGGGAGCGGCTCGCGGTGTACGAGGACCGCGACCGTATCGCCGGCGATCTGCACGACCTCGTCGTGCGACGGCTGTTCGCCACGGCGACGCTGCTGGAGAGCGCGCAGGGCGGGTCCGTCGTGCCCGAGGTCCGTGACGGGGTCGGCAGTGCCGTCGGCGAACTCGACGTCACCATCCAGGAGATCCGCAGCAGCGTCTTCGCCCTTCGGCAGGACCCCGCCGAGGCCCCGTCCGGGCTGCGGACGCGCGTGCTGCGCGAGATCGACGCGGCGGCCGTGCCCCTCGGCTTCCGGCCCTCGCACCGCTTCGTGGGCCCGCTCGACACCGCCGTGTCCGCCGCGACCGGGGAGAACCTCGTCGCGGCCCTGCGCGAGGCCCTCTCCAACGTCCTCCGGCACGCCGACGCCTCCCGGGTCGATGTCGTCGTCGACGCGAACGCTAGCCTTCCGGACGGCCGTCGGGGTGTCCGTCTGACCGTCGCGGACGACGGCGTCGGCATTCCCGAGGGCGGCCGGCGCAGCGGCCTGAGGAACCTCGAACGCCGTGCGGAGTCGCTGGGCGGCGGCAGTTGGTACGGGCCGGGCAACGGCGAAGGCGGTGGCGGTACGACGGTGGTGTGGCAGACGCCCTTGTGACCGAGGGGAATGGCGGCGGTGCCCTTCGCCGCGCACCGGCCGACGTGTCGTCAGGCCGGCGCGTGAAGACGCCTGTTCGGCCGTACGGCTGCTCCGAACGGGCCGCGTCGGTCCCCCATGCGTACGACTCCGACAGGGCTTCGGGCGGCCGAGCGGGCCAGGATCGCTGGCATGCGCTCCTCCCGCCGCCCTCGCTGGCTCCTCCCGGCGCTGCTGTGCGCGCTCGCCGTGCTCCTCGCCCGGCCCACCGACACGCCTGGGGGGTTCCCGGCCCGGGGTGGTGCCGATCCCGGGGTCAGTGGCGAGGTGGCGCGGCTGTACGAGGACGCGGCGGCGGCGACCCGGCAGTACGAGGAGGGGCGGCGCGTGGCCAAGGCCCAGCGCAGACGCGCGGGTGAGCTGGAGGGACTCCTCGACCGTGAACGGCGGCAGCTCGCCGTCCTGCACGAGGACCTGGGGCGGCTCGCGCGTGCCCAGTACCGCAGTGGCGGGGACGTCCCGCTCAGCGCGCGGGCGCTTCTGGGGGACGATCCCGAGGCGCTGGTGCGCGGTCAGCAAGCGGGCAGACAGGCGAACACCGCGCTGGAGAAGGCGATCAGCAAGAGCCGTGGGGCGGAGGCCCGGCTGGCGGCGGACGAGGCCAGGGCCGCGGCGGAGTGGAAGGCGCTGGAGCGGCGGAACGCCGAGCTGGTGGAGCTGAAGAGCGGCATCGAGCGCAAGCTGGAGGAAGCCCGCCGGCGGTTGCAGGCGCAGGCCGACACGTCGACCGCCTCGGGCAGCTGCCGCCGCGCGGTCCGGCTCGACCAGCCGGACCGTTCCTTCACCCGGGCGTGGGTGGCGCCCGTGGAGAAGTACTGGCTGTCCGCGCGGTTCGGCAGCGGCGGGGCGCGGTGGGCGAACAGGCACACCGGGCAGGACTTCGCGGTGCCGATCGGCACCCCGGTGCGGTCGGTGGGCGGCGGACGGGTCGTCGAGGTGTCCTGCGGCGGCGCGTTCGGCATCCAGATCGTGCTCGCGCACCCCGGCGGCTACTACACGCAGTACGCCCATCTCGCGGCGGTCGCCGTCGACCGGGGCGACACCGTGGTGCCGGGGCAGTGGATCGGCCAGTCCGGCACGACGGGCAATTCCACCGGGCCCCACCTGCACTTCGAGGTACGCGTCACCCCGGAGCTGGGGTCGGGCGTGGACCCGGTGCCGTGGCTCGCGGCACGAGGGGTCCACCTCTGACGACGCGGACGATGGGACCCGTGATCTGACCTGTGATCAGACGCGTGAGCAGCGCCTGTGATCGGACCCGTGATGAGAGCCTGTGATCAGACTCGCTCCGCCAGCATCCGCTCGATCACGACCGCCACCCCGTCGTCGTTGTTGGCGACCGTCCGCCCCGAGGCCGCGGCGACGACGTCCGGGTGGGCGTTGCCCATGGCGTACGACTGGCCTGCCCAGGTGAGCATCTCGACGTCGTTGGGCATGTCGCCGAAGGCTACGACCTCTTCGTGGGAGATGCCGCGCTCGGCGCAGCACAGGGCGAGTGTGCTGGCCTTGGAGACGCCGGGGCCGCTGATCTCCAGCAGGGCGCTGGGGCTGGACCGGGTGACGTTGGCGCGCTCACCGATGGCGAGACGGGCCAGGGTGAGGAAGGCGTCCGGATCGATCGTGGGGTGAAAGGCGAGGATCTTCAGCACGGGCTCGCCCGCTCCGGGCGCGTCCGGCGCCAGTAGCCGCTCGGCCGGCGCGAGCGTGTCGGGGATCTCCATGTGCAGCTTGGGATAGTCCGGCTCCTGGTAGAAGCCGTAGGTCTGCTCGACCGCGTACACCGTGCCGGGCGCCGCGTCGCGCAGAAGCCGTACGGCGTCCAGCGCGTTCTCCCGCGCCAGCTCCCGCACCTTGACGAAGCGGTGGGTGCCCGGGCCGCCGTGCAGGTCGACCACGGCGGCGCCGTTGCCGCAGATCGCGAGGCCGTGACCGTGGACGTGGTCACTGACGACGTCCATCCAGCGGGCCGGGCGGCCGGTGACGAAGAAGACCTCGATGCCCGCCTCCTCGGCCGCCGCGAGGGCGGCGACGGTGCGCGGGGACACCGACTTGTCGTCCCGCAGCAGTGTGCCGTCGAGGTCGGTGGCGATCAGCCGGGGCGGAACCGCGGCTGCCGGGGTCTTCGGCTGTCGAGTCGCTGAGGTCACCCGGCCATTCTCGCGCACCCGCCTGCACGGGTGTGCGGGAGCCCGCGCAGGTGAGTGAATACCGCCCTCACCTGCGCCGTTGTCCCGAGATGGCCCTGCCTCACGAGAAGTCGTCGGCTCAGCCCAGCTGAGCCGGGGCATCCCTGGCGGACCTCAGCCCAACTGCGCCGGCGCCTCCATCGCGATCTGTTCGAAGACCTTCTCGTCCGCGGCGAAGTCCGAGTCCGGGATGGGCCAGTGGATCACGATGTCGGTGAAGCCCAGTTCCTGGTGGCGCCCCGCGAAGTCCACGAACGCGTCGAGGGAGCCCAGCGGCCGGTTGCGGTCGGGGGTGAAACCGGTGAGGAGGACCTTGTCCATGCCGGAGCTGTCGCGTCCGATCTCGGCGCAGGCGTCGGCGAGCTTCTCGGTCTGCCGGTGCAGGGCCTGGACCGACTGCTCGGGTGTGCCGTTCTCGTAGAGCTTCGGGTCGCCGGTGGTCACCCACGCCTGCCCGTGGCGCGCGGCCAGTCGCAGACCGCGCGGGCCGGTCGCGGCCACCGCGAACGGCAGCCGGGGGCGCTGCACACAGCCGGGGATGTTGCGTGCCTCGTGCGCCGCGTAGTGGTCGCCCCGGTAGGACACCGAGTCCTCGGTGAGGAGCCGGTCCAGCAGCGGGAGGAACTCGCCGAACCGGTCGGCACGCTCCTTGGGGGTCCAGGCTTCCTGTCCGAGCGCCGTGGCGTCGAAGCCGGTGCCACCCGCTCCTATGCCGAGGGTGACCCGGCCGCCGGAGATGTCGTCGAGAGAGATCAGTTCCTTCGCGAGGGTCACGGGGTGCCGGAAGTTGGGCGAGGTGACCAGGGTGCCCAGTCGCAGGCGGTCGGTGACGGCGGCGGCCGCGGTCAGCGTCGGCAGGGCACCGAACCACGGGCCGTCCCGGAAGCTGCGCCAGGACAGGTGGTCGTAGGTGTAGGCGGTGTGGAAGCCGAGCTGCTCAGCGCGCTGCCAGGTCGCTCGGCCGCCCTCGTGCCACCGGCGGTAGGGAAGGATCACAGTGCTCAGACGCAGACTCATGGATCCGAGCGTAAGCGGCCTGCCCCGTTTCACGTGAAACTGTCACCGTACGTCGCGGCTCGGCCACGAGGCCGGGGTGAGCCGGGCGGAGCGCGGCCCGGCAGGGGGGTCAGTGCCGCTCGGGAAAGCGCAGGTACTGCGGTGGCACGCCCTGGGTGAGCCAGACGCCGTTGGCGCTGACGTGGAACACATGGCCGTCGTCGTGCATCGTGCCCGCGTCCACCGCCAGCACCACGGGACGGCCACGGCGGGCGCCGACGCGGGTCGCGGTCTCGCGGTCCGCGGAGAGGTGCACGTCGTGGCGGTTCATGGGCCGGAGCCCTTCGGCGCGGATCGCGTCCAGGCTGGCGGCCACGGTGCCGTGGTACAGGTACGCGGGCGGGGTCGCCGGGGGCAGTCCGAGGTCGACCTGCACGCTGTGTCCCTGGCTGGCACGGATCCGCGTGCCCTCGACGGCGAAGCGCTTCTTGTCGTTGGCCGCGACCACATGGTCCAGCTCTTCCCGGGTGAACCGGAAGCCGTGCGCGGTCGCCGCCGCGATCAGCGTCTCGATCTCGATCCAGCCGCCCTCGTCCAGCGTGAGCCCGATCCGCTCGGGTTGGTGGCGAAGGTGCTTCGCGAGGTACTTCGACACCTTCACGGTGCGTCTTTCGTCCATCCCACCAGCGTGCCGGGCGAGAGCTGGATCACGCACTTGATTTTGCTCCACAGGTTTGATCCACAACCAACTGTAGTTATCCACAGGCTAGTTGGCGAAGCTGTGGACAAGTGCCGCACCACCCTAGGGGCTTTGGTCAACATTTTTACCTTTCATACCATTTGAGGCCAGCCGATCCAAGGCGCGCGCCCGGATCTCCCGTTCGGCGGCCAGAGCGACGAACGTACCGGCCTGCTCCACGCCAACCAGCGCCTCCACGGCCCGCATCGTCCGCGCCGGTATCCGCACCAGCCGCGTCTCGTCCTCGCTCTCCTCACCGGTGTCCCCACCGAGGTGCCGGAGCAGATGCCGGGACGACAACGCCCGCATGGCGCGGGCCAGTTCCGCGTCGAGCGTGTGCCGGGCCAGGGGGCGCAGCCGTCGTACGAGAGAGGCCGCCTCCGCGGCGTCCGCGTCCGAAGGAGGGTGTGCTCCGTCGAGGTAGCGGGCGAAGACGTGCTCGGTCGTGAACTCCAGGAAGCGGGAGGCGATGTGCTCCACCTGCGCCCTCAACTCCCGCAGATGATCCGCGATCGCCGACAGCGGTACCCCCGCCGCGTGCAACTCCACAGCCACAGAGAGTTCTTGAGGGCTCGGGACGACGAAGACGTCCGCGTCCCCCGGCACCGGCTCCAGCACGCCGAGCTCGACGGCCCGCGCGATCGCCGCGTCGTCGGAGGTGCCGCCGAAGCGGTCCGCGAGCTCATCGCGGGTGATCCGGGCGGGCTCCTCGTCGGTCCACGGGCCGTCCACCTCGGCCACGAGTCCGAGGACCCCGCCGAGGCCGCGGCCGGTGTCGTGGGCCTCCAGGAGTTCCTTGATCGAGGCCAGGGTGTAGCCCCGGTCGAGGAGGTCGGCGATCTGGCGGAGGCGATGGACGTGCGTGTCCGTGTAGGCGTTGGCACGGCCACGGCGCTCCGGGCGGGGGAGGACGCCACGGTCCTGGTAGGCGCGGATGGTGCGGACCGTGGTGCCGGTGAGGTGGGCGAGGTCCTCGATGCGGTACGTCGGCCCGCTCACGCGCGTGCTCCCCTCACAACCGCGGTTCCACCCGGGCGATCCTGCGCAGCGCCCCCGGCAGGAAGCGCGACATCAGGTGGGCGCCACGGGCCTCCGGCGTCACGGGCACCACCGCCTCGTTGCGCACGACGGCCCGCAGGATCGCCTCGGCGACCTTCTCCGGCGGATAGTTCCGCATCCCGTACAGTCGCGCGGTCCGCTGCCGGCGCCGCTTCTCCTCCGCCGCGTCCACGCCGGCGAAGCGCGCCGTCGAGGTGATGTTGGTGTTGACGATGCCGGGGCATATCGCGGTGACGCCGATGCCCTGCCCCGCGAGTTCGGCGCGCAGGCATTCGCTCAGCATCAGCACGGCGGCCTTGGAGGTGCTGTACGCGGGCAGCACCCGCGAGGGCTGGTACGCCGCCGCCGACGCGGTGTTGACGATGTGGCCGCCCTGCCCGCGCTCGGCCATCTGGCGGCCGAAGAGCCGGCAGCCGTGGATCACGCCCCACAGATTGACGTCCAGGACCTTGCGCCAGTCCTCCGAGGTGGTGTCCAGGAAGGCTCCGGACAGGCCGATCCCGGCGTTGTTCACCAGCACGTCCACGACGCCGTACTCGGTCGCGACCTTCTCCGCGAGCTTCTCCATCGCCTGCTCGTCGGAGACGTCGACGGTCTCGGCCCAGGACTGCGGCGCCCCGATCAGACGGGACATCTCGGCGGTCCTGGCCGCTCCCTCCGCGTCCCGGTCGACGGCGACCACCCGGGCGCCGGCCTCCGCGAACGCGAACGCCGTGGCCCTTCCGATGCCGCTGCCGGCGCCCGTGACCAGCACGAGCTGCCCGCCGAAACGGTCCGCGTGCCGGCCCGTCGCCTCGATCACCGGCCTGCCTCCCTCGTTGGCGATCACGAACTCCTCGATCCAGGCCGCCAGCTGGTCCGGGCGGCTGCGCGGGATCCAGTGCCGGGCGGGCAGGGTCCGCCGGGTCAGCTGGGGAGCCCACCGCTCCAGTTCGTCGTGGAGCCGCTCGGAGAGAAACGCGTCGCCCTGGGGGGTGACGAGCTGCACGGGCGCGTGCGCGTAGGCGTCCGGGCGGGGCCTGTTCAGCCGGCGTCGTACGTTGTCGCGGTACAGCCACGCCCCGTGCGCGGCGTCCGTGCGCAGCGACGAGGTCGGATAGCCGTCACCGGGGACTCTCTCCATCAGCTCCAGGATGCGCGGCCAGTGCGTGCCGAGGGGCCCGCGCCAGGCCAGTTCCGGCAGGACCGGCGTGTGCAGCAGGTACACGTACCAGGACCTGGCCCCCTGGCCGAGCAGCTGGCCGACCCGGCGCGGGGTGGGGCGCTTGATCCGCTGCTTGATCCAGTGCCCGAGGTGGTCCAGGGACGGGCCGGACATCGAGGTGAACGAGGCGATCCGGCCCTCGGTGCGCCGGACCGTGACGAACTCCCAGGACTGCACCGACCCCCAGTCGTGCCCCACCAGATGCACCGGTCGGTCCGGGCTCACCGCGTCCACGACCGCCAGGAAGTCGTCGGTAAGCTTCTCCAGCGTGAAGCCGCCGCGCAGCGGTCGCGGCGCCGTCGACCCGCCGTGGCCCCGGACGTCGTACAGCACGACGTGGAAGCGGGCGGCGAGGCGGTTCGCGACCTCGGACCAGACCTCCTTGCTGTCCGGGAAGCCGTGCACCAGCACGACCGTCGGCTGCTCCGGATCACCCAGCTCGGCCACGCACAGCTCGACCCCGCCCGTGCGCACCCGGCGCTCCCGCGCGCCTGCAAGCATGGTCACTTCTCCTCCGCCCAGCGCCGCACGTGCGGCAGATCGTCGTCCAGCCAGAACGCGCTCTCCTCGGGGTCCCTGGAATCCGTGACGACGAGGATCTCCTCGAACTTCGCGCCCGTGCCCCGGAAGCCCAGATGGGGTTCGACCGCCCACAGGCCCGGCCGCGGCGGGTGGTCCGAGAAGCGGTACGGCGACCAGAGCGGGGACCAGCCCTCGCGGTGGCCGTGCAGCGCGTCACCGACGAGCCCCTTGAGGGACTGGGTGCCGAATCCGAACAGGCGCGGTGACCAGCGGCGCTCGCGCACCCGGTCCACCTTGTGGGCGATGACCCCGAAGGGGTACGCGCGATGCCGGTTGGCGTAGCCCTGGCGGACCATGAGGCGGTCCACGTCCTCGTAGATCTCCCGGAGCGAGCGACGCTCACGCACCTCGCGCAGGATCAGCTCACGATGTGCCTCCAGGTCCGCCATCAGCCTGTTCTGCACGGGGTTGATGCCGAGCGAGCCCGAGTAGCCGATGTCCGCCGTGTGACCCTCGAACACCGGTGCCATGTCGAGGATGAACGGCATCCCCGGCTCCAGCCGCCTGTTCGTGGGGAAGAACTGCAGCGGGACGCGGAAGTCCGTGAAGGCCGTGCGGTCGCCGAACCAGGCGAACGGCAGATGGAACCAGTCCCGCACCCCCCGCTCGCGCAGCCACTCGCGCTGCATCCGCGCCGCCTCACGCTCGGTCACGCCCGGCTTCAGCTGGGCGGCCACGGCCTCCGCGCACTCGTAGGCGAGGCGCTGCACTCTGCGGAACCCGCGCAGCTCCGCCGAGCGTTGACCGGTCACTGCCGTCGCCATGGCACCCCGTCCCACCGGTTGCGGTACGTGCTCGTAACTTGACACCGGTGAATGTGACAGTTGTTAGAGGCTGCGTCAATAGGCCCGTGTCGGCCTGTGGACGACCGCACGGATGTGGACAACTCGTGACGTGCGGTTCGACCTTCAGGGTGACCCTCAGGGTCCCGTAATACTCGAGAGTGACGTGAAGACTGCTCTGGGGTCTGACGACTTGCGGGGCGCTCCTCACTACCGTCGTGGACGTGACTGTGATCGCGACCGAAAGCCTGAGCAAGCGGTTCCCCCGGGTGACCGCGCTTGACCGGCTCTCCGTGGACGTCGGGCCCGGTGTGACCGGACTCGTCGGAGCCAATGGAGCCGGCAAGTCCACACTGATCAAGATCCTGCTGGGTCTGTCCCCCGCCACCGAGGGCCGAGCCGAAGTGCTCGGACTCGATGTCGCCACGAAGGGCGCCGCCATCCGCGAGCGCGTGGGGTACATGCCGGAGCACGACTGTCTGCCGCCCGACGTCTCGGCCACCGAGTTCGTCGTCCACATGGCGCGCATGTCCGGCCTGCCGCCCACCGCCGCGCGCGAGCGCACCGCGGACACGCTGCGCCACGTCGGCCTGTACGAGGAGCGCTACCGCCCCATCGGCGGCTACTCGACGGGCATGAAGCAGCGCGTCAAGCTGGCGCAGGCCCTGGTCCACGACCCGCAGCTGGTCTTCCTCGACGAGCCCACGAACGGCCTCGACCCGGTCGGCCGCGACGAGATGCTCGGCCTGATCCGCCGGATCCACACCGACTTCGGCATCTCCGTGCTGGTCACCTCGCACCTGCTGGGCGAGCTGGAGCGCACCTGCGACCACGTGGTCGTGGTCGACGGCGGCAAGCTCCTGCGCTCCAGCTCCACCACGGACTTCACGCAGACCACGACGACCCTCGCCCTCGAGGTCACCGACACCGACGAGCACCCGGACGGCACCAGCGCGGTGCGCGACGCCCTCCAGGCGCGCGGGGTGACCGTCGCCGCCGGCAGCGGACTGCCCGGAGCGGGCCATGTCCTGCTCCTCACCGCGCAGGGCGAGGAGACCTACGACGTGGTCCGGGACACGGTCGCCGACCTCGGTCTGGGCCTGGTGCGCATGGAACAGCGCAGGCACCAGATCTCCGAGGTCTTCACGAACGGCACGGACACCGGCACGGACACGGACACCGGCACCGGCACCGACGAGCAGCGGAAGGAGGCGGTCCGCCATGGCGGTTGAGCAGCCCGTACCCACGGCGCCGGGTGACCAGACCCGTATCCACAACATCGGCTACCGCACGTACGACGGCCCCCGCCTCGGCCGCTCCTACGCGACGCGCTCCCTCTACTCGCAGTCCCTGCGCGGCTCCTACGGCCTCGGCCGCTCGGTGAAGTCCAAGGTGCTGCCGATGCTGCTGTTCGTGGTGATGTGCGTGCCCGCGGCCATCATGGTCGCCGTCGCGGTCGCCACCAAGGCCAACGACCTGCCCGTGGAGTACACGCGCTACGCGATCATCATGCAGG
Organism: Streptomyces sp. NPDC089424; assembly: GCF_044749345.1. Lineage (NCBI taxonomy): Bacteria > Bacillati > Actinomycetota > Actinomycetes > Kitasatosporales > Streptomycetaceae > Streptomyces > Streptomyces sp. NPDC089424. The sequence continues at coordinate 156,923 of NZ_JBIVHU010000004.1, read as the reverse complement.
CCGTGATCAGCTTGTACATCGCCTCGCAGGCACCCCAGTCCGTCTCGCGCGACCTGCGCTTCAAGACCGTGCCGCTGTACTTCTCGCGGCCGATCGAGACCGCGGACTACGTGCGCGCCAAGTTCGCGGCGCTGGCCTCGGCGATGTTCATCCTGACCGCCGCCCCGCTGCTCGTCCTCTACGTGGGCGCGCTGCTGGCCAAGCTCGACTTCGCCGACCAGACCAAGGGATTCGCACAGGGACTCGTCTCCGTGGCACTGCTCTCACTGCTCTTCGCCGGCATCGGCCTGGTGATCGCCTCGGTCACCCCGCGACGTGGCTTCGGCATCGCGGCCGTGATCGCCGTGCTGACCATCTCCTACGGCGCGGTCTCCACCCTGCAGGCCATCGCGGACGCGCAGGGCACCTCGGAGTCGATCGCCTGGATCGGTCTCTTCTCCCCGATCACCCTCGTCGACGGAGTGCAGTCCGCCTTCCTCGGCGCGCAATCGGCATTCCCCGGCGGAGTCGGCCCGACGAACGCCGAGGGCGTCGTCTACGTCGTCGTCACCCTCGGCCTGATCGCCGCGAGCTACGGCCTCCTGGTGCGCCGCTACAAGAAGGTGGGACTGTGACCACGCTCTCCCTCGACCATGTCTCCCGCTGGTTCGGCAACGTGGTCGCCGTCAACGACATCACCATGACGATCGGCCCCGGCGTCACCGGACTGCTCGGCCCCAACGGCGCCGGTAAGTCCACGCTGATCAACATGATGGGCGGCTTCCTGGCCCCCTCCACCGGCACCGTCCTGCTCGACGGCCGGCAGGTGTGGCGCAACGAGCAGATCTACCGGCAGATCGGCATCGTCCCCGAGCGCGAGGCGATGTACGACTTCCTCACCGGCCGCGAGTTCGTCGTCGCCAACGCCGAGCTGCACGGCCTGGGCGCCAAGGCGGCCCAGAAGGCGCTGGCGACGGTCGAGATGGAGTACGCGCAGGACCGCAAGATCGCCACGTACTCCAAGGGCATGCGCCAGCGCGTGAAGATGGCGTCCGCCCTGGTCCACGACCCGTCGCTGCTGCTGCTCGACGAGCCCTTCAACGGCATGGACCCCCGCCAGCGCATGCAGCTGATGGACCTGCTGCGCCGGATGGGCGACGAGGGCCGCACGGTGCTGTTCTCCTCCCACATCCTCGAGGAGGTCGAGCAACTCGCCTGGCACATCGAGGTCGTGGTCGCCGGACGGCACGCGGCCAGCGGTGACTTCCGCAAGATCCGCCGTCTGATGACGGACCGGCCGCACCGCTACCTGGTGCGTTCCAGCGACGACCGCGCGCTCGCGGCCGCGCTGATCGCCGACCCGTCGACGTCCGGCATCGAAGTGGACCTCACCGAGGGCGCCTTGCGCATCCAGGCGGTCGACTTCGGCCGCTTCACCGCACTGCTGCCGCGGGTGGCCCGGGACCACGGCATCCGTCTGCTGACGGTCTCGCCGTCCGACGAGTCCCTCGAGTCCGTGTTCTCGTATCTGGTCACGGCGTAGGAGGCCGAAGAATGTACGACCCCACAGTCGCCCGGCTCACCTACCGGGCCCTGCTCGGCCGACGCCGTGCCCTCATCCTCGGTGCCCTGCCCCTGCTGCTGATCGCGATCTCCGTGGTCGTGCGCGCCCTGGCCGGCGCCGACGACCAGACCGCCGCCGACCTGCTGGGCGGCCTCGCGCTCGCGACGATGGTGCCGATCATCGGCGTCATCGCGGGCACCGGCGCGATCGGCCCGGAGATCGACGACGGCTCGGTGGTGTACCTGCTGTCCAAGCCCGTGAAGCGGCCGACGATCATCTTCACGAAGCTGATCGTGGCCATCGCGGTGACGATGGTGTTCTCGGCCGTGCCCACGCTGATCGCCGGTTTCATCCTGAACGGCAACAGCCAGCAGATCGCCGTGGCCTACACGGTGGCCGCGCTGGTCGCCTCCATCGCCTACGCCGCGCTGTTCCTGCTGCTGGGCACGGTGTCGCGGCACGCGGTGGTGTTCGGCCTGGTCTACGCGCTGGTCTGGGAGGCCCTGTTCGGCTCCCTGGTGGCCGGCGCGCGCACGCTCAGCGTCCAGCAGTGGTCGCTGGCCGTGGCCCACAAGGTGGGCAACGGGGAACTGGTCACCTCGGACGTCGGGTTGACGACGGCGACGGTGCTGCTGGTCGTGGTCACCGTCCTCGCGACCTGGTACGCCGGACAGAAGCTGCGGTCGCTGACGCTCGCCGGCGAGGAGTGACACGGACCCGGAAGGTGAGGCCCTCGGTTCTTGACGGGGGCCTCACCTCGTTCCGGGCACACTGGGCGGACGGGGACGCACGGCGGGGAGGTGCCGGCATGACGGAGGAGACGCCCCAGCACGACGATCGCGGGCGCGCGGGCGGCGACGTGGGCGAGGGCGCCGCGGACGAACCGGCCGGCGACGCGAGGAGTGCGGGCGACGGATGGGACGACCTCGTCCTGGACGAGGACTTCGTCCGCGGCGCCGGTACGTCCGAGCCCTCGGCCCGTGCCCGCATGCTGGCCGAGCGCTGGCGACGGGACGAGCCCGAGCCGCAGCCCTGGCGCTCGGACGAACCGCCTGCCGGGTGGTTCTTCAGCAAGGCCCGTCGGCGCTGGTGGCGCCGCCGGTAGCGGGGCCCGGCGGCCCCTTTAATCGGTGGCGTCCAACTCGCCGTGAGGGCAGAGTGGTTGTGTCCCCGACGCCGGATCGATCCGGCGCCACGTACTGGGAGAGGAGCCGGACGATGTCCCTGCACGGCAGTACGTCCCGCTCCCGTCAGGGCAGCCTGCGGCGGGTTCCGGAGTAGTCGCCACCGCTCCGCCGAGCCCGCCCCGCACGGGGAGCTGCCCGGGGCGGCCGCTTCGAGCACGCGATGTCGCTCTCGCGTGGGCCGCCCACCCGGAGGATTGGCCGAGTGGTAAGGCACCGGCTTGCTAAGCCGTGGTCGGGCCTCACCAGCCCGCGCACGTTCGATCCGTGCATCCTCCGCGACACCGAACCGGCACCCGGCCGGACCACCACCGAGCCGCCTCGCGCCGAGGCGACCTGAGTCCCCTCGACGCCACCGACACGCACACCGGCCAGCAGTCGATGCTCAGGCCGGAGCCTCCACCGGAGGGACCGGAGCTCCGCCTGCGGGGCCGAAGACGACGCCTGTCAGGCCGAAGGCGACCTCTGTCAGACCGAAGACGACGTCTGTCGGGCCGGAGCCTCGTCCTGTCGGACGGGAGCCTCCGCCTCTCGGACCGAAGAGGCCTCCGCCAGCAACCGTTCCACCACGACCGCGATCCCGTCCTCCTCGTTGGACGCGGTCACCTCGTCGGCCACGGCCCGCAGTTCCTCGTGCGCGTTGGCCATGGCCACACCCCGCGCCGCCCAGGCGAACATCGGGATGTCGTTGGGCATGTCGCCGAAGGCGATGGTGTCCGCGGCCTTCATACCCAGACGCCGGGCCGCCAGCGAGAGCCCCGTCGCCTTGGAGAGGCCGAGGGGGAGGAGCTCGACTATGCCCTGGCCCGCCATGGTGACGCTCACGAACCCGCCGGCGGCCCGCTGGGCCACCGCCGCGAGCTCGTCGTCGCCGAGCGTCGGATGCTGGATGTAGATCTTGTTCAGCGGCGCCGACCAGAGGTCCGCCGCCTCCGTGAAGGGCGTCGCCGGCAGGCCGCCGTGGAGCGCGTAGCCCGGCCCGACCAGCACCTCGCCGTCCAGGCCGTCGCGGCTCGCCGCCAGATACAGCGGACCGACCTCGGCCTCTATCTTGGCCAGGGCCACCCCCGCCAGCTGCCGGTCCAGCGTCACCGACGTCAGCAGGCGGTGCTCGCCGGCGTCGTAGACCTGCGCGCCCTGGCCGCAGACGGCGAGGCCGGTGTAGCCGAGGTCGTCGAGGATGTGCCGGGTCCACGGGACCGCGCGTCCGGTGACGACGATGTGCGCGGCGCCCGCCGCGGTGGCCGCGGTGAGCGCCTCGCGGGTGCGTCCCGAGACCGACTCGTCGGACCGCAGCAGGGTGCCGTCGAGGTCGGTGGCGAGCAGCCGGTAGGGGAACCCGGTGGCGGAGGCCGTGTCGCTCACCTGGCCACCGGTTCCAGGACCTCCCGGCCGCCCAGGAACGGACGCAGCACCTCGGGCACCCGCACGGAGCCGTCGGCCTGCTGGTGGTTCTCCAGGATCGCGACGATCGTGCGCGGTACGGCGCACAGGGTGCCGTTGAGGGTGGCCAGCGGGCGCACCTTCTTGTCCTCGCGGACGCGGATCGACAGCCGGCGGGACTGGAACTCGGTGCAGTCCGAGGTCGAGGTCAGCTCGCGGTACTTGCCCTGCGTCGGGATCCACGCCTCGCAGTCGAACTTGCGCGAGGCCGAGGCGCCCAGGTCACCGGAGGCCACGTCGATCACGCGGTACGGCAGCTCCAGCGAGTTCAGCCACTGCTTCTCCCACTCCAGCAGCCGCTGGTGCTCGGCCTGCGAGTCCTCGGGAGCGACGTAGGAGAACATCTCGACCTTGTCGAACTGGTGCACGCGGAAGATGCCCCGGGTGTCCTTGCCGTGCGAGCCGGCCTCGCGGCGGAAGCAGGGCGAGAAGCCCGCGTAGCGCAGCGGGAGCTTGTCCGCGTCGAGGATCTCGTCCATGTGGTAGGCCGCGAGCGGGACCTCGGAGGTGCCGACGAGATAGAGGTCGTCGGCCGCGAGGTGGTAGACGTCCTGGGCGGCCTGGCCGAGGAAGCCGGTGCCGGCCATCGACTGCGGGCGGACGAGTGCCGGGGTGAGCATCGGGGTGAAGCCGGCCGCCGTGGCCTGGGCCATCGCGGCGTTCACCAGGGCCAGCTCCAGCAGGGCGCCGACGCCCGTCAGGAAGTAGAAACGCGAGCCCGAGACCTTCGCGCCGCGCTCGACGTCGATCGCGCCGAGGATCTGGCCGAGTTCCAGGTGGTCCCGCGGCTCGAAGCCCTCGGCGCCGAAGTCGCGGATGGTGCCGTGCGTCTCCAGGGTGACGAAGTCCTCCTCGCCGCCGACGGGTACGTCGGGGTGGACGAGGTTGCCGAGCCGCTGGAGCAGCTCCTGGGTCTCGGTGTCGGCCGCGTCGCGCTCGGCGTCGGCCGCCTTGACGTCGGCGGCGAGCTGGCTCGCCCGCTTCAGCAGCTCGGCCTTCTCGTCACCGGAGGCCTTGCCGATGAGCTTGCCGAGGCCCTTCTGCTCGTTGCGCAACTCGTCGAAGCTGACGCCGGACGACCTGCGCCGCTCGTCGGCAGACAGGAGAGCGTCGACGAGCGCGACGTCCTCTCCACGGGCGCGCTGGGAGGCGCGCACACGGTCGGGGTCCTCACGGAGCAGGCGAAGGTCAATCACGCGCACCAGGCTACCGGTGCGGGGTGAGCGCTCACGACTCACTATTCCGTACTGCGGATTACGCTCCGCTATGCGGCAATTGCCCGCTGTTGTACGCCCTCGTCAATAAAGATCTTCGTGATCCCTTGATCGAGGCAGCCGTCGGGCGGACGGTTGACCGGATTTCCTTGTGGGGAACGGGGCTTGGGGCCCGGGTTGTCCACAGGAATCCACGCCCCCGGAAAAGTTATCCACAGGCTGTGTGGGAGATCTGTGGATTCGGAATTGATCAATCCGAAGGATCTTGCCGGAACTTTGGATTCCCATGGCAAACCTCCCTTACGTCCACTTTCGAGTGGAGGTGCGTCGCCCCAAAGGGTTGACCCAAGGAAAAGAGTGGACGAAGGGTGACCTGCGGGCCGGTGGACACCGAGGGTCCCCGTAGGGCGATTTGTCGACAGGGTCACACCTTGCTGTCGACTTGTCCCCAGGTCGAGATGCGGACCTGTGGATAACGCCTGTGGATAACTAAAATATGCAGGTCGACCAACGGTACCGGCTAGAACCGGCCGTCCTGGCAGCGGGCCACCCAGTCCGCCGCCGAGGTGAACTCGTCGTCCGACGTCCCGGGAAGCGGAGCCCCCACGTCCGCCGGTGACATGTCCGCACGAGGGTACGAGCCGAGGTACCGCACCTGGAGGCAGATCCGCTTGAGTCCCATGAGGGTCTCGGCGACCCGGCGGTCGGAGATGTGCCCCTCGGCGTCGATGCAGAAGCAGTAGTTGCCGATGCCGGCGCCGGTCGGCCGGGACTGGAGCAGCATCAGGTTGACGCCCCGGGCGGCGAACTCGCCGAGCAGGTCGCGCAGCCCGCCGGGGTGGTCGTCGCGCTGCCACAGCACGACGGACGTCTTGTCCGCACCGGTCGGCGCCGCGGGCCGGGCGGGGCGTCCGACCAGTACGAAGCGGGTCTGCGCGTTCTCCGCGTCGTGGATCCCGGTCTCCAGGGCCGTCAGGCCGTACCGGGCGGCCGCGAACTCGCCCGCGAAGGCGGCGTCGTACCGGCCCTCCTGGACCAGCCGGGCGGCGTCCGCGTTCGAGGCGGCCGACTCCCAGGTCGCGTCGGGCAGGTTCGTGCGCAGCCAGTTGCGCACCTGCGGCTGGGCCGCCGGATGCGCGGAGACCGTCTTGATGTCCGACAGGGAGGTGCCCGGCCTGACGAGGAGCGCGAAGGTGATCGACAGCAGCACCTCGCGGTAGATCATCAGGGGCTTGCCCGCGACCAGCTCGTCGAGGGTCGTGGTGATGCCGCCCTCGACGGAGTTCTCGATCGGCACGAACGCGGCCTCGGCCTCGCCCCCGCGCACCGCGTCCAGCGCGGACTGCACGGACACGTAGGGGATCAGCTGGCGGGTCGCCGCCTCCGGCAGCGTGCGCAGAGCGACTTCGGTGAAGGTGCCCTCGGGGCCGAGATACGCATAGCTCGCTGGCATGTCCTCACCCTAATGGGCCTCCGCGCACCCGGCTCACGCGTCTCACGGACGCCCCTCCGGTGAGTGAACGCCGGCGCCCCGCCGACCCCCTCGGCCCTGACGCCGCCCGCTCACCCCTCCAGCAGCTTCTGCCCCACGTACTCCCCCTCCGCCGCCCCGCCCGGCACGGCGAACAGCCCGCTCGCCTCGTGCCGCACGAACCGCGACAGCGCGTCCCCCCGGTCCAGCTTCCGCTGCACGGTCACGAACCCGCGCAAGGGGTCCGCCTGCCAGCAGATGAACAGCAGCCCGGCGTCCGGGACCCCGTCGCCGTCGATGCCGTCGTGGAACGAGAACGGGCGCCGCAGCATCGCCGCACCCCCGTTCTGGTCGGGCCGGCTGATCCGCGCGTGCGCGTTGATCGGGACCACCAGGTTGCCCTCGGCGTCCGTCCTCTCCAGGTCCATCGCGGTCGTCTCGGTCCCGCCCGACAGCGGTGCCCCGTCCGCCTTGCGCCGCCCGATGACGTCCTCCTGCTCCCGGAGCGAGAGCTGCTCCCAGTCGTCGAGGAGCATGCGGATGCGCCGTACGACGGCATAGGAGCCGCCCGCCATCCAGGCCGGGTCGGCCGCCCCCGACTCCGGCACGAAGATCCGCCGATCGAAGTCGGGCTCCGCGGGCTTCGGGTTGCGTGTCCCGTCGACCTGGCCCATGAGATTGCGCGCCGTCATGGGGTGGGCCGTGGCCCCCGGCGACCGGTTGAAGCCGTTCATCTGCCACCGGACCCGGGCGGCACCGCCCGCGTCCCGCTGGATCGCGCGCAGGGCGTGGAAGGCGACCAGGGCGTCGTCGGCGCCGATCTGCACCCACAGGTCGCCCTCGCCCCGAGCCGTGTCGAGCTGGTCGGAGGAGAAGGCGGGCAGCGGATCGAGGGCGACGGGGCGCTGCTTCTCCAGGCCCGTGCGGCCGAAGAAGCTGTGCCCGAACCCGAAGGTCATCGTCAGCGACGAGGGTCCGGCGTCCAGCGCCACACCCGTGTCGCCGTCCTTCGCGGGCTCGCCCGCCATCAGCCGCCGGGCCGTCTCCGACCAGCGGCGCAGCAGTGCGGCGGCCTCCTTGCGGCCGGCGCCGGCGGCGAGGTCGAAGGCGAGGAGGTGGCCGCGCGCCTGCATCGGGGTCGTGATGCCGGGCTGATGTTTCCCGTGAAACATCACCTGATCGGCGCCCAGCGAGGTGAGCGGCGTCGCCTGCGCGGGCGCGGCCGCGTAGCCGGCGGCACCGCCCGCCGCACCGAGGACGAGACCGGTGGCGCCGGCGGTACCGAGCAGCGCCCGCCGCGAGATGCCCCCGCCGGGGGGCGCGTCCGCGGGGACGGTGCCGGGCACCGGCGCCTCGTCGGCACGCGTCGGCGGGACGGGCCGGTCGGTCGTGTGGTCGGCCATCTGCTCAGCCATGGGTCGTTCAGCCGATCTGCGCGTTCTTGGAGACGGTCACCTGGTCGATGTCGGAGGTGCGCACGGTCACGGCGATCTCCCATTCGCCCGCCATGGGGATCTGCACTCCGCTCGCCGACCAGTGTCCGGTGGTGATGTGGTCGGGGACGACGGGCAGCGGCCCGACGTTCTTGGCCTTCAGGGTGAAGGCGACCTTCACCTCGGGGATGTCGAAGGCCCGCCCGTTGGGGCGCTGCACGTAGACGTGCATCTCGTTGCCGCCGACCCGCGCGGGGTCGATGTCGATCCGGACGACGCCCTTGCCGTCGGAGCCGCCGGTGTCGAAGGGGATGTCCAGCGTGACCACGCCGGTGGTGGAGGCCGCGGCGGACGACGAGGAGGCGGCAGCAGCCTCGGCCTCCTCCACGGTGCGTCCGGGCTCGGTGGACGTCAGCGCGGTCGTCACCGCGAGCAGGACCACCGCGACGCCCGCCTCGGCCAGCACCGAGCGGCGCAGTCCGAAACGGTGCGGATCGGCGTCGCGCTCCCGCTTCTGCCGGGCGGTGTCCACGGCGGCCCGCTGCCGCGCGAGCTGTGCGGCCCGCTTGGAGTCCCCGGAACCGGCGGACCGCGACGACGCCGTGGCCTTGGCGCCCTCCCGCTCCCGCTTGCGGCCCGCGGCACCGGCGACCACGGTGTCCACGAGCTGCCCGGTCCACCGCCGCGAGATCCACGCCACCCCGACCAGCAGCACCACGAGCGCCACCTTGACCAGCAGCAGTTGCCCGTACCGCGTGCCGGTGAGCGCGGACCAGGAGCCGACCTGCCGCCACGACTGGTAGAGGCCGGTGACGACCAGCGTGATCACGCTGCCGAAGGCGACCTGGGAGAAGCGCCGTACCGCGGCGGCCTCCAGCGGCGTCTGCGCCGGCGCCCGGTACAGGGACACCAGCAGCGCGGCGAGCCCACCCAGCCACGCCGCGACCGCCAGCAGATGGAGGACGTCGACCGGCATCGCGATCCCCGGCTGGAGCCCGCTCGAGGCGTGCTCGGCCATCGCCCAGGACGCGGCGATCCCCACGGCCACGACACTCCCGCCGAGCGCCAGCCCGAACGTCAGATCCCGCTTCTCGTCGTCGTCCCGCTTCTCGTACGCCCCGAACAGCACGGCGATGAACAGCGCCGCCGCGGCGAGCAGCAGCAGCCGGGAGACGAGCGCCGCGCCGGTCTTGGTCTGGAGCACCTGCCCGAGCAGATCGAGGTCGAAGGCGTCGCCGAGCGAGCCGGACCGCGTGTACGCGCCGCGCAGCAGCAGCAGGCCCAGCGTCGCCGCCGTGAGCGTCACCCAGCCCGAGACGACGAGCCGCTGCACGGCCCGCACCCCCGCGCCGCGCGGCCAGCAGGCCAGCACGAAGGCGGCCCCGCCGGCCAGCACGATGAATCCGGCGTAGGACACGTACCGCCCGATCCCGTACAGCCACCCCACGACCCCGCCGCCGGCGGTCCGGTCCGCCACCGAGACGGAGGTCGACGAGGGAGCGCCGATGGAGAAGGTGTAGGCGCCGGAGATGGGATGGCTGTCGGCGGACACGACCTGATAGGCCACCGTGTAGGTGCCGTCGGGCAGCCCCGAGTGCAGCTTCACGGCGTACGTCGTCCCGCTGACGTTGTCGGCCTCGCCCGTGTCGGCACGTTCGCCCTGGGGGTCGAGGACCTGGAGCGAGTCGTCGGAGAGCGAGACCGCCTCGGAGAAGGTGAGCGAGACCTGTGCCGGGGCCTTGTCGACCACCGCCCCCTGCCGGGGGTCGCTGCCGGTCAGCGCGGCATGCGCGGAGGCGGTGCCGGCGCCGCCGAGCAGCAGCCCGGCGGCGGCCAGGAGCAGCAGCACGAGGCTCCGGAAGCGGGGGGCGATGGTCGGTGTCAAGGTGGTCCCTCCCTCAGTGCCCGGAATCCGGGGTGTACGTGGCGGACTTCACCGGCATCTTCACCGTGACCGTGCCGGATTCGGCGAAGCGCAGTTCGACGGAGACCGTCTCGCCCTGCTTCGGCTTGCGCTTCAGGTTCTCGAACATCAGATGGTTCCCGCCGCTCTCCAGCACGAGTTCACCGTGCGCGGGCACCGGCAGCGCCTGGACCTCGCGCATCGCCGAGTCGACCGTCTCGTGCACGGTCACCTCGCCGATGTCGCTGGTCACGGACGTCAACTCGTCCGCCGTGCCGCCTTTGTTGGCGATGGTCACAAAGCCCGCCGCCATGGTGTCCGAGACGGGCTGCGGCATGTAGGCGGCGCTGACGGAGAGGTCGGCCTCCGCGTCCGGCCCGCACCCGGTGAGCGCCAGCGCCCCCGTGAGCAGGGCCGTGGTCAGCGCCGTCCGCCTCACGGCTTCTCCCCCTTGGCCAGCTTGGGGAGGTCCTTGATGTAGTCGTCGACGGTGGCGTCCTCGCCGTAGAGGACGTAACCCGCGTCGGTCTTCGGGGAGAAGGCGACCACCTGGGTGCCGTGGGTGGAGACGATCTTGCCCTTCTCCTTGTGCGGCGGCTCGATGGAGATGCCGAGCGTGCGGGCGGCGGCCTGGACGGTGGCGAAGTCGCCGGACAGGCCGACGGCCTGCGGGTCGATGCCCTTCAGCCACGTGCCGAGCGCGGCCGGGGTGTCCCGTTCCGGGTCGGTGGTGACGAACACGATCCGCAGCTCGTCCTGGTCCGCCGCCGGCAGCTTGGTCTTGGCGACGGCGATGTTGTTCATCGTCAGCGGGCACACGTCGGGGCAGTTGGTGTAGCCGAAGTAGATCAGCGTGGGCTTGCCCGCGGTCTCCTTGCGGAGGTCGTACTTCTCGCCCTTGGTGTCGGTCAGCACCAGGTCCGGCTTCTCGAACGGCTGGTCGAGAACGGTGGCGGCCTTGGCGTCGCCGCCGCCCTCCTCGGAGACCACGGAGACGGGCGAGCCGCTGTCGTCGGCCCCGTCGCCGCAGGCGGACAGGGTCAGGGTGGCGGCGGCGAGCAGCGCGGCCGCCGCGAACTTCTTCTTACGCATGGAGAAATGTCCCGGAAGTGAGATCTCCGGTGTGCGCCGGACGCCGTCAGGCGCACACCGTCGGAGGGGAGGCGTCAGGCGGAGGTGCCGCGCCGACGGCCGGCCAGCACGCCGTACGCCACACCGGCCGCGCCGACGACGATGCCGACGATGCCGAGCACACGGGCCGTGGTGTCGGTGCTGTCGGCCGGCTCGGCGGCCGCGGAGGTGGAGGTGGAGGTGGAGGTGGAGGTGGACTCGGCGGCGGCCGAGGCGTCGTCGGACGGCGCCTCGGACTCCTTCTCAGGACCCGCGGAGCCGTGGTGGCCGTCCTCGGCGGCGGAGAGATTCAGCACCGGCGCCGGGTTCTCCGGCTCCTCCGCGCCCTCCTGGGGCACCTCGATCCAGCGCACGACCTCGTCGTTGGAGTACGTCTGGATCGCCTTGAACACCATTTCGTCGGTGTCCTCGGGCAGCGCGCCCAGCGAGACCGGGAACTTCTGGAAGTAGCCCGGCTCGACGCCCTTGCCGGTGGCGGTCCAGGTCACCTTGCTGACGGCCTCGGTGAGCTGCCGGCCGTGCGCCTCGATCGGCTTGTCCAGCTTGGACTTGGTGACGTCGATCTTCCAGCCCGGCACCGGCTCCGGCATCACCGAGGACAGCGGGTGCTCGGTCGGGAAGCTGACCTCCAGCTTGGTGGTCGAGGCGTTGTCGCGCTCGTTGGGGACCTTGAAGTCGACGACCGCGTAGCCGCCCTTGGCGGCCGGGCCCTCCGGCTGCACGCTGACGTGCGCGAAGGCGGGGGCGGACAGGACGACGACGGCCGAGGCGGCGGCGACGGCAGCGGCGGCGGTGAGACGGAAAGCCTTCATGGCGATGAGCACTCCACTTCGAGTGAGGGATCCGTTGGTGAAGAGGGGTACGCGCGCGTGGAGGTGCCCGTGGGGCTTGTCACCGAAGACGGTTCCACCGGGGAGCGTTCGCCGGACAGCGGGTACGCGCGCGTGCCGCGCGACAGCGGCGGACCACGCAGGGAAGTGGCGGCGCGCGTCGTGTCAGGCGGCGAGAACGAGCACGGCGGCGGGTGGTCCGCGCCGGATCACGGTGTGCTGGAGTGCGGTGGTGCGCGGCTCGGGTGCCGCGAGGACGGGAACGCGCCGGATCCGCGGACGGATGCCCGACGCCCCCGGGAGCCCGGCACGCAGGGCGCGCGCCAGCGCGAAGGCCGCGCGCAGGGATCGTACGGGCGTCCCCTCCGTGACCGGATGCGCCGAGAGTTCGCTGATCCGCAGCAGGGCGAGATCGCCCCGCCGCAGCACCCACCCCGCGGCGACCGCCGCGAGGACGTGGCAGAGCAGCATCGGCAGCGACGGCAGCAGCGCGACGGAGGAGTCGGTGGTGGTGGACATGGCGTCCGCCGGGTGGTGCGCGGCGTGCGCGCCCGTGCCGCCGCCTGGATACAGCCGGGCCTCGGCGAGGATCTGGCGGGCCTGTACCGGGCTGATCGCCGTGACCGGGCCCCCGCACACCAGCCGTGCCGCCTGCGCGACCAAGGTGGCGTCGGTGCGCGTGGCCTCGGATGCCGCGGTGGCGTGCTGCCCGAGCCCGAACAGGGTGTGCAGCACGGTCTGTCCGACCGCCAGCAGTGCCGCGATCCCCGGCAGCGAGCGCTCCCGCCCGGCGAGCGGCACCGCGACCGCGAGCATGCCCAGGAACCCGGCGCCCAGCGTCCACCACGGCACCGTGGCGCAGGAGGCGAGGGCGTGCCCCGCCCCGGACAGCACGACGCAGACCGCGGCGAGGACCGCGGCCCGCGAGATCCGGAGCCCGGCTCCGGGGCGCGCTGTGCGCCGGTGGGGGGCAGACATGGCGGCCTCATCATCGCACTGCGCCCCAGGCCGCCATACGGCAGGTCCACAAGATTCCGTACGGGCCGGAAGGTTCCTTCTTGTGCCGATCTGTCAGGTGCGACGACCGCCGTCGGTCACCCGTCCGGAACACTCACGTCCCACATACACCGTTCGCCGCCTTCGGCGCATCGCCCGTATGGGCGGCATCACGTTGATTCCGCGCTTACATACGCGTACGGGCGGTAATACGTAACGGTATGTCGAGCCGCAGCCAGGAGGCTGGAGCATGAGCATCTGGTGGTCTCTCCATCTGCGGCGCGAGGCCGCGAGCGTGCCGCTCGCCCGACGCCTGCTGCTCGGCACGATGGAGACGGCGGGTGTCGACCCCGACGTCTCGTACGACCTCTCCGTCGCCCTCACCGAGGCCTGCGCGAACGCCGTGGAGCACGGCGGCGACACCGCGCACGGGGTCTCCACCGGGGCGTACCGCGTCACCGCCTACCTCGACGGCGAGAAGTGCCGTATCGAGGTCACCGACTCCGGCCCCGGCTTCACTCGTCCCCATCCGCGCCCGGTGCCCGCCCGCACCGACGCCGAACACGGCCGCGGCCTGTGCCTCATCGAGGAGCTCGCCGACCACGTCCACATCGGCAACAACCCCGGCAGGGACGGCGCGGTGGTGAGTTTCGACAAGATCCTCAAATGGAGAGAGGACGCTCCGCTGATGGCCGTCTAGCGGCCCGGCGACCCTCCCGACAGCGACGGCGGCGGGGGGGGGCCCCCCCCCGGGGCCCCCCCCCCCCCCCCCGGCGGGGGGGGGGGGGGGGCCCCCGGGGGGGGGCCCCCCCGCCCCCCCCCCCCCGCCCCCCCGGGGCCCCCCCCCCCCCGGGGGCCCGCGGGGCCCCCCCCCCCCCCCCGGGGGGCCCCCCCCCCCCCCGGGGGGGCGGCGCGCCCCCCCCCCCCCCCCCCCCCCCCCCCCCCCCCCGCCGCTCGTCACTCGGCCGGTTCAGCCCTTGAGCGAGGCCATCCACTCCTCGACCTCGTCCGACCGCCGGGGAAGACCCGCCGACAGGTTGCGGTTGCCGTCCGCGGTCACCAGGATGTCGTCCTCGATCCGGACGCCGATGCCCCGGTACTCCTCGGGGACGGTCAGGTCGTCGGCCTGGAAGTACAGCCCCGGCTCGACGGTCAGGCACATCCCCGGCTCCAGGACGCCGTCCACATACGTCTCGGTCCGCGCCGCCGCGCAGTCGTGGACGTCCATCCCGAGCATGTGCCCGGTGCCGTGCAGCGTCCACCGGCGCTGCAGCCCGAGCTCCAGCACCCGCTCGACCGGGCCTTCGACGAGCCCCCACTCGACCAGCCTCTCGGCGAGCACGCGCTGGGCGGCGTCGTGGAAGTTCCGGTACTTCGCCCCCGGCTTCACCGCCGCGATGCCGGCCTCCTGGGCCTCGTACACCGCGTCGTAGATCTTCCGCTGGATCTCGCTGAACCGCCCGTTCACCGGCAGCGTCCGCGTCACGTCCGCCGTGTAGTACGTGTGCGTCTCCACGCCCGCGTCCAGCAGCAGCAGATCACCCGAGCGCACCGGCCCGTCGTTGCGCACCCAGTGCAGCGTGCAGGCGTGCGGCCCGGAGGCGCAGATGGAGCCGTAGCCCACGTCGTTGCCCTCGACGCGCGCGCGGAGGAAGAACGTGCCCTCGATGTAGCGCTCGCTGGTCGCCTCGGCCTTGTCGAGGACCTTCACGACGTCCTCGAAGCCGCGCACGGTCGAGTCGACCGCCTTCTGCAGCTCGCCGACCTCGAACTCGTCCTTGACCAGCCGCGCCTCGGAGAGGAAGACCCGCAGCTCCTCGTCGCGCTCGGCGGTGACCTTGTCGGTCAGCGCGGCCTCGATGCCGGCGTCGTAGCCGCGCACGACCCGCACCGGGCCGGTCGCCTCGCGCAGCGCGTCGGCCAGCTCGCGGACGTCGGAGGCGGGGATGCCGAGGAGCTGCTCGGCCTCGGCCAGCGAGTGCCGGCGGCCGACCCACAGCTCGCCCTGGCCGTCCAGCCAGAACTCGCCGTTCTCGCGGTCGGAGCGGGGTAGCAGGTAGATCGTGGCCTTGTGGCCGTCGTTCGCGGGCTCCAGGACCAGGACGCCGTCCTCGGTCTGATTGCCGGTGAGGTAGGCGTACTCGACCGAGGCGCGGAAGGCGTACTCCGTGTCGTTCGAGCGGGTCTTGAGGTTGCCCGCGGGGATCACCAGGCGCTCGCCCGGGAAGCGGGCGGAGAGCGCGGCGCGGCGGGCGGCCGTCTCGGTGGCCTGCGGGATCGGCCGCAGGTCGTGCAGTTCGGTGTCGGCCCAGCCGGACTTCATGTTCTCGGCCAGCTCGTCGGACACGCCCGGGTACAGTCCGTTCTTCCGCTGCTTGATGGGCTCTTCCTCAGAAGTCTCCACCGGGGTCTCCGGGAGCTCTTCGGCCACGGTCATCCTCCTCGATACGGCACTCGACCTCCTCCATCGTACGGTCGCACGAAAGGGGGCCCAGGGCCGGAAGACCCATGACCGGCGTCACTCGAACCGCGCCGCCAGCAGCACCACGTCCTCCTCGCTGTCGGCCGAGTCCAGTCCGTCCGGCAGCACCGTGCGCAGGACGTGGTCGGTGAGCGCGTCCGGGTCCCGCCGCTTGGCCCGCGGCACCCCGGCCGCCGCCGCGTGCAGCCGGGCGAACGCCCGGTCCATCGGGTCGCCGGTGCGCTGGAGCAGTCCGTCGGTGTACAGCAGAACCGTCTCTCCGGGCTCGGCCTGCACCTCCACGCTGGGCGCCTCCCAGCAGGCGAGCATGCCGAGCGGCGCCGAGACCGAGGTCTCCACGAACTCCGTGCGCCGCTCCCCGATCAGCAACGGAGGGCAGTGCCCGGCACCGGCCAGCGTGATCTTGTGCAGGGCGGGCTCGACGTAGGTGAACAGGGCGGTGGCCGAACGCGCGGGCTCGGTCAGCCGGAGCAGCAGCTCCAGGTCGGACAGGACGGCGACCGGATCCTCGCCCTCCATCACGGCGTACGCGCGCAAGGAGGCCCGCAGCCGTCCCATCGCGGCGACCGCGCTGGGCCCCGACCCGGTGACGGACCCGACGGCGAGCCCGAGGGCCGCGTCCGGCAGCGGCAGCGCGTCGTACCAGTCGCCGCCGCCGCGCGGGCCGGTGCGGTGCCGGGCGGCGAGCTGGACGCCGGAGACGCGGGGGAGGCGGGAGGGGAGCAGTTCCTCGGCGATGGTCGCCATGCTCGCGCGGGTGCGCTCGACCTCCAGCAGCCGGGCGAGATGCTCGGCGGCGTACCGGGTGTACAGACCGGCCAGATGGCGCTGCCGCTCGACCGGCTCGGCCGGTTCGTCGTAGAGCCACACGGCGGCGCCGAGGCGGCCCGCGGCCTCGGCCGACAGGGGGAGCGCGTAACTCGCGGCGTAGCCGAGACGGCGGGCCACCTCGCGGTGGCGCGGGTCGAGGCCGTCCTCGGCGAACAGATCGGGCCGGACGATCTCCCGCACACCACCCGGCGGGCCCACCGGGGTGTCCAGCAGGTCGCCGTAGGGCATCGCGCCGCGCGGCACGGTCTCGATGTGTCCGAGATCCGCCTGGGCCAGGCCCAGACCGATGGTGCTGCACGGGCCGAGGCCGTCGGCCGGTTCCAGTACGACGAGACCGCGCCGGGCGCCCACCAGGGCGGCTCCGGCGCGCAGCAGTTCCTGGAGGGCGGCGGCCAGGGAGTCCGTCCGGGCCAGGCGTTCGGTCAGTTCGTGCAGCGTGGTGAGGTCCGAGACCCAGCCGGCGAGCCGATCCTGCAGGAGGGCACCGGGGCCGGTGGTGACGGCGGCGGTGGCCGGTGAGGAGGGCGCGACAGTGTGTGCGGGGGGCGGAACGGCAGAATCGATTCCGGCCACTTTCGGAGGGTGCGGGGCGTTCATGGCGTCCGGCTTTCCGACCGGTGCGTTTTGCTCAGAAGCATCGCAAACCCCCATGTCATTTTGCGCCGCTAGCGGTGTCTCCACATGTACACGCACTCGTGAGGGGATGTCCAGCATTGTCCTGCTGGGATTCCTGGTGTCCATGGGCTTGTTGTGGTTCCGGGACGGATCTCCCGGGATCTCTTGCGGAAAGCGGAAGTTGGCTGAAAACTGCTTCGGGTAATGCCCTATTGCGGTCGACTGGGCTTGCTCGACGGAGCGTCACAGCGGTCGTGATGGGTACGTACTCGGTGAAGGCCAGGGGTGGTTGGGGGGCACCCGGAACCTGGTGACGGAGCCGGGCGTCCTAGCCATCGACGACCGAGCCCCATCCTCCCGTGACGGCGGCGAAGAGAAATACGCGCGACGGCAAACGCCATACTTCGCCACCCCACGCCACGCCCGTGCATTTGATGGACTGCGTAGGGGCGCGGCACTGCCCACGCTCGGCCCATAGGGGTTACCCGTGCTGGATAGCCGGGATGTGATGCGCCAACAGGTACGCACAGTGAAGTGATCGACACATGATGTGATGTGGACCACGGTGTTGCCAGGCGTGCAACGGAAAGGAACGAGCGCTCATGCGCGAGATCCTCGGAAGGCGACGCAGGCTCCTGACCAGGCGTAACGACGGGAAGCCTGAAATGCTCAGCGCGGCCCTGACCTTTGCGACGGAATGGAAATGGCCCGTACTCCCGGGCGTCACGACGGACCCGCAGGGCCGGGCCCGTTGCGGCTGCCCCGATCCGGAGTGCACGGTGCCGGGAGCGCACCCCTTCGACCCCGGCCTCCTCGCGGCCAGCACCGACGAGCGCATGGTGCGCTGGTGGTGGAGCAACCGGCCCACGGCGCCGATCGTCCTGGCCACCGGCGGCACGGCACCCTGCGCGGTCAGCCTGCCGGCCCCCGCGGCCGCCCGCGCCCTGGCCGCGCTGGACCGCTCGGGCATGCGCCTCGGCCCGGTCCTCGCGTCCCGCACCCGCTGGGCCGTGCTCGTCAGGCCCTACTCCATGGAACAGCTGGGCGAATTGCTGTACGCGAAGGACTTCGTGCCCGGCTCGCTGCGCTTCCACAGCGAGGGCGGCTACGTCGCGCTGCCGCCGTCGGAGACCGGTCAGGGGCAGATCCACTGGGAGCGTGCCCCGCTGCCCGGCTCGGCCGCTCCCTGGGTGCCCGACGTGGAGGCCGTGGTGGACGCAGTGGTCGACGCGCTCACTCGTACGGGTGTGAGCGCACCCGAGTTCTGAGGGTGTCGGGCGCGCGCGGAACCGGGTGCCCGGCACCAGTCGTTATCGTCCCCTCATGAATCTCCGCCTGCTCGCTCTCGCGGCCGTCGTGACGTGTGCGGTGGCGCTGCCGCTGGCCATGGCGTCCGCGGGGCCCGCGGGTGACGACCGAGACGCCAAGGCCGCGCCGGCTGCCGGACGCGGTGCCGTCAGGGCGCCGGTCGACGAGGGGCCGCGCGGCGACGCCGGGTCTCCCGGCGAGGACGCCGCCGTGCCCGACCCCGCCCGCTCCGCCCACCTCCTCGGGCTGGGGCTCGCCACCGCCACCCGCTGCGGCCCCGAGGTCACCTCGCCCGACGGCATCGAGGCGCAGACCTGTGTACTGACGCAGGGCGAGGAGACCTGGGCTCGCACGTACTACCGCAACGCGACGGGCGACGCCCTGGACGCCGTGCTCAGCATGATGGGGCCGGACGGGCGGACCGTGCAGATGCGGTGCACGGTGAGCGCCGAGGACGAGCCGGCCAGCTGCGAGACCCCCCGGGAGCGGTCGCACGGCGAGCCGGCGGCCTACTCGGCGATCACGGAGTTCGGTGCGCGTGGTGGGGCGGGGCCCGCGCTGCTGCGCTCGGGAAGCCACTCCGGGCACACCTTGGGGGGCGACCTCGGCGGAAGCTCGGGCAGTGACGCCGGCTTCCGGCAGTGACTCCTGCCTCCGGCAGTGACTGCGGCAATCGCTCCGCGCGCGACTCCGAGAGTGGCATTCGGAAGTAATTCCGGGAGCAACTCCGCCGCGCATACGCGCAGTTGATGCGTCGCGTCGTTCCGTGAGTGGCGCCGCACATGGAAAGACCCGGTTGCTGGCGACGGGGGATGCACCAGCAACCGGGATACTGAAACGGTAACAAGAGATCGGCGGTTCGCAAATTCGATCTCTTGTTTTCCTCGGCCTTTCGGACACCGACTGGCTTGTCCACAACGGGAGTTGCGGCGGGACGCACCCGTTCCGGGGGAGTCCGTTCGGCTGACCGACCGGTCAGCCGAACGCGTCGGAGGGCGTCGAGGGCGTCGAGGGCGTCGAGGGGCTGTGCGTCAGCTGAGCGTGACCTGCCGGTTGGTCAGGCCGCCACGCGCGCGGCGCTCGTCCGCGGTGAGCGGCGCGTCCGTGGTCAGCGCGACGGCGAGCCGCTCGGCGAACTCGGCCGCCGGCTTCTCGATGTCGTCCGCGGTGACCCCGCTCGGCAGGTCCCACACCGGCACGGTCAGGCCGTGCCCGCGGAACGAACCGACGAGCCGCGTGCCCTCGCCGAGGCCGGACCGCCCCGCCGCGTGCAGCCGCGCGAGGGCGTCCAGAAGCTGCTCCTCCGGGTGCGGCATGACCCAGCGCAGGTGGTTCTTCTCCGGGGTCTCGCACCAGTACGCCGAGTCGACGCCCTGGAGCTTGACGGTCGGGATGGCGGCGGCGTTGGCCCGCTCCAGGGAGGCGGTCACGTCCGGCGTGGCGTTCTCCGGGTCCGGCACCCAGAACTCGAAACCGGGGTGCACCACGGGCTCGAACGGCGCCTTGGGGTCGAGCAGGTCCTGCAGGCGGGGCCCCTCGGCGGGGGCGCGGCGGCCCTTGACCGGCGTGCCGGGCTGCGCCTCCAGGGCGCGCGTCAGGGTGTCGGCGAGGTCGCGGCTGATGTCGCCGGACGCGGTGTCGTTCTGCAGGCCGAGCAGGACCGAGCCGTCGTCGCGGCGCAGGGCGGGCCAGGCCATCGGCAGCACCGTGGCGAGCGTGACCGAGGGGACGCCCTCGGGGAGGCCGTCCTTCAGCGTCAGCTCGGCGGTCGCCGCCGGGACCAGCTCGCGCAGGGCCACCCAGTCGCACTCGCCGGGCAGACCCTCGAACGGGCGGTGCACCAGCTCGGTCGCGGCCTGCGCGGCGGCCCGGCCGTGGCACGCCTTGTAACGGCGCCCGCTGCCGCAGGGGCAGGGCTCACGGGCGCCGACAACCGGGATCTCTCCGTCCGTGAGCTGCGGGCGCTTGGCCTTCGTCTGGGGGCGCTTCTTGGCCATGTGGGTGTCTCCCGGTTACGGCTCGTCTGGTACGGCGGGAGCCTAGCCGCTCGCGCGCGAGGTGACGGGACCCTGTGGACGCACGGGGCGTTGTGGACACCCCTCGAGGTGGAGGCCGCGCCCGGCGGGCGGGCGGGTCGATGCCACGGGTGGCCGTTCGGCGGGGGCGGTGAGTGCGCGGCGATCCGCTGATCCTGCGGTGGGGTCTTCCGGCGGACGGTTTGTGTCGGCCCGGGGCCGTCGACCGGGGCGGTCCCTGCTGTCCTCGGTCTGTCGACGGAAGGGACTCTGCCTGCCCCGGGCAGGCGTGGGGGCCCGGCCGGGCCCGTGCCGCTGGGGGCACGCAGCCGACCCATGGCCGTTGACGGGGCTGCCGACGCTGGTCAGTGACGTGGGGTCCCGGTTGACGCCGGGCCGTGGACCGGGACGGGTTCAGTCGGCCCGGCCGTTGACGGGACGGTCCCTCCGCCCTTGTGCCATTGACGGCCACGGATGGGGTCCCAGCCGACGCCGGGCCGTTGATCAGGAAGGGGCCAGCCGGACCCGGGCTCGTCGCACCAAGCCCCCGCAAGTGCGGCGCGCTGCCGGAAGGCGCTCCGCCGTTGCCCCGGCCGGTGTCGGCCGAAGGCCGCAGCAGGGCTCAGTCCAGGTCGTCGAACGCGTCCGTGAAGTCCAGCTCGGGCAGGGCCGAGACGGGTGGGGCTGTGACACGCGTAGCGAAGTCCTCGCGGCGGTGCCCCGCAGCCGGATCGTGCACGCCGTCGTGGACCACCACCCAGACCGTGACCTCGCCCTGGGTGTCGTCCCGTACGCCCCAGTCGTCGGCCAGCGCCGTGATGATGTTGAGCCCGCGCCCGCCGTGGGCGGTCACCGAGGGTGTCGCCGGGGCCGGACGCGTCGGTCCGCCGCCGTCCGTCACCTCGACCAGCAGCCTGCCGCCCTGGTCCACGCGCCACGCGGCGCGGACGTCACCGTCCCCGGCCAGGGCCTCACCCAGCGGCCGACCGTGTTTGCACGCATTGCTCAAGAGTTCGGAAAGGATCAGAACGGCGTCATCGATGACCGATTCCGGCACACCGCCCCTGCGCAACTGATCGCGCATCCGGTGCCGCGCCTTGCCCACGCCCGCAGGGCCATGGGGTACGGCCATGCTCGACGACGTGGGCACCTCCTGTGCCACCACCAACGCCACCCCCGAGACCTCCTTCGCCCCACGCCACGGTGTGGATGCCCCATTGGCCTGTACCGGAAACCGGCCGTTCCAGGTCCGGAGACGCATTCGCAACGATCGAACACGGAACGAACGCGCCGGAGCACTCCCTGTAATGGACCGGTCAACGTATGGCTGGATTTCGACGGTGTGGCCGAGATCGGAGAATGGTGCAGGAAAGCCCGGAGGTCAAGGTTCGTTTCATGGGTCAGCGACCCAGTTGGTCCAGCACCGCGCGCGGCCGGTTGGTGATGATGGCGTCGATGCCCAGGTCAACGCAGAGATCCACGTCCTCGGGCTCGTTCACGGTCCACACGTGCACCTGGTGCCCGGCCTTCTTCAGGCGCCGGATGTACGCCGGGTGATTGCGCACGATCCGCATCGAGGGGCCCGCGATTCGGACACCCGCCGGCAGCCGCCCGTCACGCAGCCGGGGGGACAGGAACTGCACCAGGTAGACCACGGGCAGCGTCGGCGAGGCGATCCGGACACGGTTCAGCGAGCGCGCCGAGAAGCTCATGACGCGTACGGCGGACTCCTCGGGCGAGGCCGGGGCGTCCAGCCCGAACCGCTTCAGGAGTATCAGCAGCCGCTCCTCCACCTGCCCGGCCCAACGGGTGGGGTGCTTCGTCTCGATGGCCAGCTCCACCCGCCGCCCGGCGTCCGCGACCAGCTCGAGCAGCCGTTCGAGGGTGAGGACGGAGGTCTCGGCCGGGTCCTCCGGGCGGTGCACCCAGTCGGGCTCCTCGTCCCGGTGGTGCAGTGACCCGCGGTACTTCCAGGAACCGAAGTCCAAGGTGGCGAGGTCGGCCAGTTCCAGGGCGGAGACCGCGCCCCGGCCGTTGGACGTACGGTTGACGCGACGGTCGTGGACGCACACGAGGTGTCCGTCGGCCGTCAGCCGGACATCGCACTCCAGGGCGTCCGCCCCGTCCTCGATCGCCCTCTTGTATGCGGCCAGGGTGTGCTCGGGGGCGTCCTCGGAGGCCCCGCGGTGGGCGACGACCTGGATCTGGTGCTGTCGTGCGTGGGTCACCCGCGTCATGGTGCCATCGGCCCTGGGCAGCCGGGGAGGCGGAGCTGATTTGGCTGCGGTCGGAATGCGACTCTTTAATAGGACTGGTCCCATATAAAGGTGAGTCGAACACCCACAGCTACCGCTTATGGTGCCCTGACGGCCTGTGGGAAAAGCTGACGGCATACAAACGCACCAGCGAGCGCAGCGACAGCGGCATCGCGCCTGACCAACAGCAGTGGACCGAGGAGACAAGCTGTGAGCACCGAGAACGAGGGCACTGCGGTACCCCCGGCCCCGTCTGCACCTCCCGTGCCGGTGGACACTCCCGCAGCCTCCCCGCAGCAACCCGCACACGCCCCCTACGCCTCCGCCGAGGACGGCCCGACGGCGCAGATGCCGGTCACACCGCCCGGCGCTCCCGGCACCTCGGGCGCCCCGGAGCAGCCGACCCACTCCCCTGGGATACCGGCGTACGCGTCCGCGAACCCCCACGGCGGTGCCCCGGGCGGGGCCCCCGAGGGTGGCTGGCCGCCCCCGCCGCCCCCCACGCACGCCTACCCCGAGCCCGGCCCCGGCGGCCCGGGTGACGGCTCCGGCTGGGGAACGCCGTACGCGCAGCCCGCGCCGAAGCCCCGTGGGCGGCGCGGCGGACTGCTCGCCGCCGTGGCGGTGGCCGCGCTGGTGGCCGGCGGACTGGGCGGCGGCATCGGTTACACGCTGGCCAAGGACGACGACTCCAGTTCCACCACCGTCTCCGCCTCGGACAGCGGTGGCGACCTCAAGCGGGACGCCGGCACGGTCGCCGCGGTGACCGCCAGGGCGCTGCCGAGCACGGTCACCATCGAGGCCGAGAGCAGCAGCGGCGAGGGCGGCACGGGCACGGGCTTCGTCTTCGACACCGAGGGTCACATCCTCACCAACAACCACGTGGTGGCGGACGCGGTCGACGGCGGGAAGCTGACGGCGACGTTCCCGGACGGCAAGAAGTACGACGCCGAGGTCGTGGGCAACGCGCAGGGCTACGACGTCGCGGTCGTCAAGCTCAAGAACGCGCCCTCGGACCTGAAGCCGCTCACGCTGGGCGACTCCGACAAGGTGGCCGTCGGCGACTCCACGATCGCCATCGGCGCCCCCTTCGGTCTGTCCAACACCGTGACGACGGGCATCATCAGCGCCAAGGACCGCCCGGTGGCCTCCAGCGACGGCACCGGCAGCCAGGCGTCGTACATGAGCGCGCTGCAGACCGACGCCTCGATCAACCCGGGCAACTCCGGCGGCCCGCTGCTGGACGCCAAGGGCAATGTGATCGGCATCAACTCCGCGATCCAGTCCAGCAGCAACGGCGGCTTCGGCACCGGTCAGTCCGGCTCGATCGGACTGGGCTTCGCCATCCCGATCAACCAGGCGAAGTACGTCGCCCAGGAACTGATCAAGACGGGCAAGCCGGTGTACGCGAAGATCGGCGCGTCCGTCTCCCTGGAGGACTCGAGCGGCGGTGCGAAGATCACCGACACCGGCGCGGGCGGCACCGACCCGGTCGAGGCGGGCGGCCCCGCCGACAAGGCCGGCCTGAAGCCGGGCGACGTCATCACCAAGCTCGACGAGACGGTGATCGACAGCGGCCCGACCCTGATCGGCGAGATCTGGACCCACAAGCCCGGCGACAAGGTGACGATCACCTACGAACGCGGCGGCAAGACCGACACGGTCGACGTCACGCTGGGTTCGCGCGTCGGCGACAGCTGAGCCCGGCGGGCGCGCCCGCCGGCCGACAGGGGTGTCCCTCACGGAGGGGCACCCCTTCCGCATGGCCACCCGGGGGTGCGAGGCAGGGATGAGAATCACGGACGCGCGTCCGCGGGATGCGAAAGCATGAGGCATGCGACCCGATGACTGGCACCTGACCGACGACGTCGACGAGTTCCTCGCCCGGGCCGGGGACTTCCTGCGCTCGCGGCCCGGCCGGCACGTCATGCAGCTGACGTGGGCCGAGCGAGTGCGCAAGCGCGGGGCGCACGCGTTCGGACCCGGGTCCCCCGTCTTCGGCGCGCTGGAGCGGGCGGGAAAGGTCGAGGCCACCTTCTACCGCCTCCCCTCCCGTGGTTACGGCCTCTCCCCCCTCACCCCCGAGCAGGCCGACTCCCTCGCCGCGCGCCTGGCCGCTCTCGGACACCCCGTGCCCTCCGTCAGCGCGGACCAGGGCACCGTCACCGCCTTCGCCGAGGCCTGGCAGCGCCACACCGGCGTGACGCCGAGACCGCGCGACATACGGCTCCGTCTGTACCGCCTCGGCACGCTCACCCCACCGGAGCCGCCGCCGGCCGGTCGCAGTCGCGTGCTGGGCGAGGGGGACCTCGACGAGGCGATGTTCTGGTGCGGCGAGTTCGCGAAGGCCGTCGGGGAGGACGTCACCCTCGACGCCGGCACCTGGGCCGAGAGCCGCTTCGCCGACAAGCGGTACACGCTCTGGGAGACCCCGGACGGCACCGCGGTCTCCGTCGCGGGCATGAACCCGCTGATCGGCGGCCAGATCCAGGTGGACATCGTCTACACCCCGGCCGACGTCCGCGGACGCGGCTACGCGGCCGCCGTGACGGCGGAGGTGAGCCGCGCCGCGCTGGCCGCGGGCGCGACCGACGTCGTCCTGTTCGCGGACCGGTCCAACCCCACCAGCAACGCCCTTTACCAGCGACTCGGCTATCGCACGCTCGACGACTGGGGGTCTTGCGACTTCCCCGACGGGGACTGAAAGCCCCGCGGGAGATCCGCGGCCTGCCCGGACCACAGCCCCACACACCGGCACCTCCCGGTACGCTGTATCCGCTCCGCCACTGGTGGGCGCGGAGGTGGGTTGCCCGAGCGGCCTAAGGGAACGGTCTTGAAAACCGTCGTGGCAGCGATGTCACCGTGGGTTCAAATCCCACACCCACCGCACGCGAACGGCCCCTGACCAGGAACGTCGGTCAGGGGCCTCGCCATGCGCGATGCCTGTCAGTGACCGTCGTTCCCCGGAGTGCCGACGCGATGTCCCGATCAGTAGGCGCACATACCGCCGATCCCTGCCCTCGGTGCTTCGTCGAGGCGATTCGTGCGGGGAGGCCGATGACCGTTGCGGGGCACGATGCAGTCGGCTACCGCTGCGATCACTGTGCGCACACGTGGTCTCGGCCGGTCGAGGACGACCTGGAGGTCCATGACGTCGTCAGGGTGGACCTCCCCGACGCCACCTTCTACGGAGAGGCCTGGCAGGTGGAGGGTGATTGCGTCCAGGTACGCGGTAGGGACAGTGGCGAGCTGCGGTGGGTCGAGCGCTGGAGAGTCGTCGTCTACTGAAGCCAGGTGACCGGTGGATCGTCGGGGTGTCCCGCCATACCGTGGCGCCATGAGCGAGCAGTCGGAAGTGTCTGTCGTGCCCGTCGCGGCGTATGAACCCCCTTACTACGTGGCGGTCTTCACCACGGTGCGAACCCAGGACCAGAGCGGCTACAGCGAGACCGACGCGCGCATGGAAGAGCTGGTGAAGGACGTCCCTGGGTTCCTCGGGATGGACCACGCGCAGACTCCCGGCGGGCTGGGCATCACCGTCGGATACTTCCGCGACGCCGACGCGCTCGCGGAGTGGCGGACCAACGCCGAGCACCGTGCGGCGCAGAAGCGCGGGCGGGCCGAGTGGTACCAGAGCTACACGCTGCATGTGGCGAAAGTGGAACGGAGCCACGACTTCACGCGAGCGCAGGTCCCGCCGCTGCCCTAGGCCTCGGCGAACCAGGAGCGCCCCTGGGCCCAGGTACCAGTACATGCCGCAGCCGTCGGTGCCCAGCAGCAGTGAGCCGTGGTCGAACACGGAGTCCGTCCGGGCGTCGAACTCCTCCTCCGACAGCCATGTCGCCGTGAGCGGAGAGACGGCCCGTTCCGGTCGGAGGCCGTGTGCGGGGCGCGTGGGTCAGAGTTCGTGGTCCTGGGCCAGCTCTTCCCAGTCCAGGTCCAGCAGGGCCGGATCCGCCTCGTGTCCCGACGGCGTCGTCGGCGTCGGCTGGAACCAGACCACCGTCAGCCGCGAGCGGTACAGGACCGGGTCGTGGGACGCGCTCACCGGCGTGGAACGGAACGCCCCCGCGCAGGCCACCGCCGGCAGCACCTCCACCGGCCCGAAGGCACCGGCCGTCCGGTCGGGGTACTCGCGCGGCGGTGGGACCAGGTGCACCCGCGTCGTCGGGTAGGCCCGTTGGGTGCTTCGGACCAGCGCGTTGATCCTCATGTCGTTGACCGGCGCGCAGGGGTAGCCCTCCAGCAGGTCGCCGTACGTCGACGACATGCGCAGTTCCGTCAGTTCGATCGAACGGCCGCGGGAGAGGGCGATCTTGGTCAACGACATGGGCCCACCCTACGGGCGGTGTCCGGTCAGGCGGGCGGCCGAGGCGATCGTCGCCCGAGCCTCCCGTTCGCTCAGGCCCGTCCCGAGCGCCGCCTCGACGAGCGCGGGGATCAGGTCCGGGGCCAGCCCGTTCTCGTAGGCGCGGCAGGCCGCCCAGAACAGGCGGGTGTTGCGCTGCCCCTCGTGCGCCGCGAGGACGAACTGGACGAGGCCCTGACCGTGGCCGCCGCCGTGCCCGGAGCGGGCGTTCGACGCGTTGGGCGTGCGCGGCGGTGGCAGGAGCAGGCGGAGCAGGGCCGGTGGACAGGGGGCCGGTGCCAGATGGGCCGTCCCGGGTGCGGTGCCGTAGACGCCGTGGTCGGTGCGGGAGCCGGGGCCGACGAGGTAGCCGCCGGCGCCGCGGATGTCGATGCCGGGTGCGAGGCGGCCGGCCGAGTTGGGGACGACGGTGTCCGGGGGCCCGGTGAGCCACAGGTGGCGGCCGCCGCTGGGGGTGAGGACGACCACCGTCTGCGGGATGGTGAACAGATGCCGCAGCGCCAGTTCGCGCAGGGCGGCGGAGGAGTCCGTGCCCGACTTGGTGTCGAGGTCGAGGCCGATCAGATGGTGCGGGGGCAGTCCGCAGGCGATGCCGTACCCGGTCGCCCAGGGTGCGGCGGCGAACAGTTCGCGGATCCGGCGCGGGTCGGTCGAGGCGTCGTACACCCCGTGTCCGAAGCGGCCGCACTCGCCGTGGCACGCGGGGGCCGACGGATCGGTGCGGTGGGGGGAGCGGAGGGCCGGGAGCTTGGTCCGGGACAGGGGGATGACGGCCAGGCCGCGTTCGGCGGCTGACAGGGCGTGTGCGAGGGCCAGCGTCGTGGCCTGCCGGTCGATGGTGGCCATGACTTTATTTTCGTACGAGTGTTCGAGGAAGGGAAGAGGGGGTGTGTTCGACGCGCCGGTGGCCAGGCGATTGTCGGAAAAGTTGGCGGAACGCTTCCCCTCTTGTGCCGCTTGGAGTGGAGGCGTCCCCTGTGCCCTGAAGCGCGGGCTCGACATGGCCAAAGGGGTTTATCGACTTGTCATCACGCTTGAGGGCGAATCGCCGCTTCCGGGGTGGTTCGCCAGGGATTCGGTGGGCAATCCTGATCTCGCGACGTCGTGCTCACACCGCCGGGGTGGTCGGCCAACTGCCCTGGTGAAAGCCGTACTTCACGCGCTCCAGGCCGTCCGGCCGGGCGTATTTGCTACTGGAGGAACCCAACATGGCAAGCATCCGTACCGCTCGCGTGGTCGCCGCCGTCTCCGCCCTTCCGCTCGCAGCCGCCCTCTTCGCCGGTGTTGCGACGGCGGACAACGGCTCCTTCGCGGACAACGGATCGACCGCCTCCGCCACCAGCGCGCTCGCGGGTATCGTCGGCAGCGGTGTCGGTGGCAACAACAACGGCAACTCGTCCACCACGCAGCAGCAGGCGGTCGGCGCCGGCGCCTCGAACCAGAGCAACACCGCGCAGGTCGACGACTCGGCGTACACGGCCGTCCAGCAGGGCAACGAGAACGTCGCCGTCAACTTCTACCCCTGGTGGTGAGCTGAGGGGCCGGCGTGCGGCGCCGGTCCTCTCGACTCACGCGTGGGGCGTGTTCAGTGGGGTGAACAAGGTCAGCCGGCGCGGCGGTGCTCCTGCACCGCCGCGCAGGCGTTTTCCCGTGCCGCCCGCGGACCGGCCCGTGCCACGTGTTCACCGGCCTTGACAGCCCTCCTGATCTGACGGACAGTCAGAAACTGTCCTCGGGAAGGGGTACGGGCCATGGCCGACGACGACGAGCTGTTCGCGCGCCTCAAGGCCTGCGAAGGGCGCCCCGCCACGCTCGCCGGCACCGGCAAGGACCCCGTCAACCTGCCGATGATCCGCCACTGGTGCGAGGCCCTCGGCGACACCAACCCGGCGTACACGGGCCCCGATGCCGTCGCCCCGCCCACCATGCTCCAGGCCTGGACGATGACCGGCTACCCCGGCCCCGCCACCTCCGGCCCCGCCACCTCCGGCCCCGCCACCTCCGGCCCCGCCACCTCCGGCCCCGCCACCTCCACACCTGCCGCCTCCGCCGGCCCTCCCGCCCGGACCCCTGCGTACGACGAGCTCCTGCGGCTGCTCGACGAGGCCGGCTGCACCTCGGTCGTCGCCACCGACTGCGAGCAGGAGTACCTGCGCCCGCTGCGCCCCGGCGACGAGATCACCTTCGACACGGTGATCGAGTCGGTCTCCGCGAGAAAGACCACCAGGCTCGGCACCGGCTACTTCGTCACCACCCGCACCCGCGTCCACGCGGGGGGCGAACTCGCCGGGACCCACCGTTTCCGCATCCTCAAGTACGCCCCCGCGCGACGGCAGACCCCGGCGGCGATCCGCCCCCGTCCCGTCGTCAGCCGCGACAACGCCGGTTTCTGGGAGGGCGTCCGGCGGCACGAACTGCTCATCCAGCGCTGCTCCGGCTGCCGCGCCCCGCGCTTCCCCTGGCTGCCCGGGTGCCCCGCGTGCGGCGGCCTCGACTGGGACACCGTGCGGGCGTCCGGACACGGCACGGTCCATTCGTACGTCGTCATGCACCATCCGCCCTTCCCGGCCTTCGACCCGCCCTACGCCGTCGGCCTGATCGACCTGGCGGAGGGCGTGCGGATCGTCAGCAACGTGGTCGGGGTGCCGTACGACAAGGTGCGGATCGGGATGCCGGTGCGGCTGGAGTTCCGCAGCTACGACGACGGTCTGGTGCTGCCCGTCTTCCGAGGAGGACCGTCGTGAACGTGGGGGACGAACTGCCGCCGCTGGCCGTCGAGATCACCCGCACCCTGATCGTGGCCGGGGCGATCGCCTCGCGCGACTACCAGGACGTCCACCATGATCCGGAACTCGCCCGGCGGAAGGGGTCGCCGGACATCTTCATGAACATCCTGACCACCAACGGCCTCGTCGGCCGCTACGTCACCGACCACTTCGGCCCCGCCGCCGTCCTGCGCAAGGTGGCCATCCGGCTCGGCGTGCCCAACCACCCCGGCGACACCCTGGTGCTCAGCGGCCGCGTCGAGGCGCTCGACGGGCCGACGGCCGTGGTCCGGGTCACCGGCGACAACGGCATCGGCCGGCACGTCACCGGCACGGTGACCCTCACGCTGCCCGCCGGGGGCACCCCGTGAGGGCCGCGATCGCCGGCATCGGCGCCACCGAGTTCTCCAAGGACTCCGGCCGCAGCGAACTGCGGCTGGCCGTCGAGGCGGTGCGCGCGGCGCTCGACGACGCCGGGCTGACGCCCGCCGACGTGGACGGCATGGTGACCTTCACGATGGACACCAACCCGGAGATCACCGTCGCCCAGGCGTGCGGCATCGGCGAGCTGTCCTTCTTCTCCCGCGTCCACTACGGCGGCGGCGCGGCGTGCGCGACCGTGCAGCAGGCGGCGCTCGCGGTGGCGTCCGGGGCGGCGGACGTGGTCGTCTGCTACCGCGCGTTCAACGAACGTTCGGGCCGCCGCTTCGGTTCCGGCGTCCGGCACCGGGAGCCGACGGCGGAGGGGGTGGCGCTGGGCTGGGTGATGCCGTTCGGGCTGCTCACGCCCGCGTCCTGGGTGGCGATGGCGGCGCAGCGGTATCTGCACACGTACGGACTGACCGCCGAGGAGGCCTTCGGACCGGTCGCCGTCATGGCCCGCCGGCACGCCGCGGCCAATCCGGCGGCGTACTTCCACGGCCGCCCGATCACCCTCGCCGACCACGCCGCCTCGCGCTGGATCGCCGAACCCCTGCGGCTCCTGGACTGCTGCCAGGAGACGGACGGCGGCCAGGCCCTCGTCGTCACCTCGCCCGAACGCGCCCGGGACCTGCGGCACACCCCCGCCGTGATCGCGGCCGCCGCCCAGGGCGCGGGCCGCGCGCAGGAGCAGATGACGAGCTTCCACACCGGCGACCTGACCGGACTGCCGGAGGCCGCGGTGGTGGCGCGGCGGCTCTGGCGGACGGCGGGCTGCGGCCCCGCCGACATCGACGTGGGGATCCTCTACGACCACTTCACGCCGTTCGTGCTGATGCAGCTGGAGGAGTACGGGTTCTGCGGGCGCGGTGAGGCGGCCGGTTTCGTCGCCGAGGACCGGCTGCCGATGAACACGCACGGGGGACAGCTCGGGGAGGCGTACCTGCACGGCATGAACGGGATCGCGGAGGCGGTACGGCAGCTGCGCGGCACATCCGTGAACCAGGTTCCGGGGGCGGAACGGGTGCTGGTGACGGCGGGGACCGGTGTGCCGACGTCGGGACTGGTGCTGACCCCCGGGACGTGAACCGACCCGGCGCCGGTCGAGGAAGCCGCCGGAGGCCCGCGTTCCGTACGCCCCCTAGGGGGAGCAGGGGGGCGCACCCGCAGTCGGGGTCCACCGCTCGTCCACCTCCAGGAGGTGCAGCGAGCCCCACCTCTACACCCTGAGGGGGACCCGCCTTCGGGACCTGCGGGCGATTCGCGCGAGGGGGTCCCGAACCTAGCTTGGAGCCATGACCGCACCCGTCTGCACCACCGCATCGAACGCGGCCGCACCTCGCACGCAGACCCTCACGTACCCGTCCTTCGCGTCGTACGTCCGGGCCCGCCAGCCCGTGCTGCTGCGCACCGCCCGGTCGCTCACGGCGAACCCGTGCGACGCGGAGGACCTGCTGCAGACCGCGCTCACCAAGACGTACGTCGCCTGGGAGCGCATCGAGGACCACCGCGCGCTCGACGGCTACGTCCGCCGCGCGCTGCTCAACACCCGTACGTCGCAGTGGCGCAAGCGCCGGGTGGACGAGTTCGCCTGCGACGAGCTGCCCGAGCCCGAGCCGCTGCCCGGCGGTGACGACCCGGCCGAGCAGCAGGCGCTGCGCGACGCCATGTGGCGCGCGATCACAAGACTCCCGGCCCGGCAGCGGGCGATGGTCGTCCTCAGGTATTACGAGGACCTGAGCGAGGCCCAGACGGCCGAGGTGCTCGGCGTGTCCGTCGGCACGGTGAAGTCGGCGGTGTCGCGGGCGCTGGGCAAGCTGCGCGAGGACGCCGAACTCGGGCTGGTCCGATGAGTTGAGCTGGGAGTTGTTCGCTCTCGCGGCCTTCTGTCCGGCAACGTGAGGTGATCGATCAGCCGGATCTAGTGACATACCGCGCGGTATGTGCGCAGAATCAGCGCACGCCTTACCGCCGCGTAGGCAATGTCGCCCCGGGAGGACCGCCGTGCTGAGCACCATGCAGGACGTACCGCTGCTGATCTCGAGGATCCTGGCCCACGGGTCCACGATCCACGGATCGTCGCAGGTGATCACCTGGACCGGCGAAGGCGATCCGCAGCGCCGCTCCTACGCCGAGATCGGCGCCCGCGCCGCCCAGTTGGCGAACGCCCTGCGTGACGACCTCGGGGTCGAGGCCGACGACCGGGTCGCCACCCTGATGTGGAACAACGCCGAGCACGTCGAGGCGTACTTCGCGATCCCCTCGATGGGCGCGGTCCTGCACACCCTGAACCTTCGGCTCCCCCCGGAGCAGTTGGCCTGGATCGTCAACCACGCCGCCGACCGCGTGGTGGTCGCCAACGGCTCCCTGCTCCCGCTGCTGGCGCCCCTGCTTCCGCACCTGAAGACGCTCAAGCACGTCGTCGTGGCCGGCCCGGGCGACCGCTCGCTGCTCGCCGAGGCCGACGTCCAGGTGCACGAGTACGAGGACCTGCTCGCCGACCGGCCCGTCACCTACGACTGGCCGGAGCTCGACGAGCGTCAGGCCGCCGCCATGTGCTACACCTCCGGCACCACGGGCGACCCCAAGGGCGTGGTCTACAGCCACCGTTCGGTCTACCTGCACTCCATGCAGGTCAACATGACCCAGTCGATGGGCCTGACCGACGAGGACACCTCCCTCGTGGTGGTCCCCCAGTTCCACGTCAACGCCTGGGGGCTGCCGCACGCCACCTTCATGACCGGCGTCAACATGCTGATGCCGGACCGCTTCCTCCAGCCCGCCCCGCTCGCCGAGATGATCGAGCGGGAGAAGCCGACGCACGCCGCCGCGGTCCCCACCATCTGGCAGGGACTGCTCGCCGAGCTGACCGCCAACCCGCGCGACGTCCGCTCCCTCACCCAGGTCACCATCGGTGGCTCGGCCTGCCCGCCCGCGCTCATGACGGCCTTCGACGAGCTGGGCATGCGGGTCTGTCACGCCTGGGGCATGACCGAGACCTCCCCGCTGGGCACGGTCGCCCGCCCGCCGGCCCACGCGGTCGGCACCGACGAGGAGTTCGCCTACCGGCTCACCCAGGGCCGCTTCCCGGCCGGCGTCGAGGCCCGGCTCACCGGTCCCGGCGGCGAGCGCCTGCCCTGGGACGGCGAGTCCGCCGGTGAACTGGAGGTACGCGGTCCCTGGATCGCGGGCGCCTACTACAACGGCCCCGACGCCGAACCGCTGCGCCCCGCCGACAAGTTCAGCGAGGACGGCTGGCTCAAGACCGGCGACGTCGGCACGATCGGCCCCGACGGCTTCCTCACCCTGACCGACCGCGCCAAGGACGTCATCAAGTCCGGCGGCGAGTGGATCTCCTCGGTCGACCTGGAGAACGCCCTGATGGCCCACCCGGACGTCGCCGAGGCCGCCGTGGTCGCCGTCCCCGACGACAAGTGGGGCGAGCGGCCGCTGGCCACGGTGGTGCTGAAGGAGGGCTCCTCGGCCGACTTCGAGACCCTGCGCGCCTTCCTGGCCGCCGAGGGCAAGATCGCCAAGTGGCAGCTCCCGGAGCGCTGGACCGTCATCCCGGCGGTCCCGAAGACGAGCGTCGGCAAGTTCGACAAGAAGGTGCTGCGCAGGCAGTACGCGGCCGGGGAGCTGGACGTCACCCAGCTCTGACAGCCGCAGACGTCCGTACGGCGGCGGCGGCGCGCTCGGCCGCCGCCGCACGGACGTGACGGCCGACAGCACAGCGGAAGTGATCCACGACGCACCGTGTCCGGCGCACCGGCCCGGCCGGATGATCGTCTACTACGTCATGAACCTGACGTACTCAGCGCGCGGCGTCCCGCTCCGCCCGGTCGCGGCGTTCCTGGCCCTGGCCGGTGTCGCCGGAGCCGTGCTGGTCGGCCGAGGCGGTCTGGACACGGTGGTCGGCTGCGGTCCGGCGCAGGATCCCTTCCCCTCGCAGACCGCCCAGGACTGGGTGGGGAACGCCGACCACGTCGTCGTGGCGGCGCCGGTCGGCGAACAGGAGACCGACCGCCGCGAGTTCGAGAGGGGCGCGTACCGCTACCGGATCGACCGCGAGGTCACCTTGCGCACGGACGACGTCCTCTGGTCGGCACCGCGCCCGCGCCGGACGATCGACGAGAGCTTCGAACTCACCGCCCCCGGCTGGCGCGTCCTGCGCACGAGCGGCGACCGCGTCGAGCGGACCGCCGCCTCCGCTCCCCGGCTGGAGGCGGGCCACACCTATCTGCTCGCCGTGCGCTGGACGGCCGGAGGCTGGGCGGTGCTCGGCGAGGGCGCGGCCCTCCCGTTCGACGACCGCGTGGCGGGACGGGGCGAATGGTGCGGGCGGGCCCTCTCCGAGGAGGACGTGGCCCGCGGCGAACGCTTCTCCCGCCGCGTCGACGACAGCCTGGAGAAGTCCGTCCACGGCCACGGCGAACAGGCAGTCCTCAGCGCGCTGAGGAGCGCGGGCGGGGTGAGGTGAGCGGCTGCTGACGGATCTGGGTCGAGGCCGGGTCGAGGCGTGTGAGCGCGGCAGGCCACGGCCGACGGGCCGTCCTCAGCGCGCTGAAGAGCGCCGCCGGGGCGGGTGACCGGGCGTCGGTGGAGCAGGGTGGTCCGGGAGCGTGGGGTTCCTGTGGGGCGGTGGGGTCAGTTGGTGCCGATACGTGACAGCAGCTCCACGATCCGGCTCTGCACCTCCGTGCTCGTGGACCGCTCGGCCAGGAACAGCACCGTCTCGCCGGAGGCGAGCCGTGGCAGGTCGGCCTGGTCGACGGCGGCCGTGTAGACGACGAGCGGGGTGCGGTTGAGCTGCCCGTTGGCACGCAGCCAGTCGACGATCCCGGACTGCCGGCGATGCACCTGCATGAGGTCCATCACCACCAGGTTCGGGCGGAACTGCCCCGCGAGCGTCACCGCGTCCGCGTCGCCGGCCGCCCGCGCCACCTGCATCCCGCGCCGCTCCAGCGTCGCGGTCAGCGCCAGCGCGATCTCCGCGTGCTCCTCGATGAGCAGCACCCGTGGCGGGTGCTGCTCGCTGTCCCGTGGCGCGAGGGCCTTCAGCAGGACGGCGGGGTCGGCGCCGTACGCCGCCTCACGCGTCGCCTGCCCGAGCCCGGCCGTCACCAGGACCGGCACCTCAGCCGCGACGGCCGCCTGACGCAGCGACTGAAGCGCCGTCCGCGTGATCGGCCCGGTCAGCGGGTCCACGAACAGCGCCGCCGGGAAAGCGGCGATCTGCGCGTCGACCTCCTCGCGCGAGTGCACGACCACCGGCCGGTAGCCGCGGTCGCTGAGCGCCTGCTGCGTCGACACGTCCGGCGCGGGCCACACCAGCAGCCGGCGCGGGTTGTCCAGCGGCTCAGGTGGCAACTCGTCGTCCATCGGCTGGGGGCGCGGCGGATCGGCGACCTCGACGGCCCCACCGGGACCGTCCAGCGGCTCGGGCCCCTCGGCGGCGTTCTCGTCAGGTGCCCCTATGGCGTACGACCGCCCGGCGCCCTCACTCGCCGGCCCGGCCAGCCGCGACTGCCCCGACTGCTTCTGCTGGGCGGACGGCGGCTCACCCTGCGGATGCGGGCGCGCGGCGGCCGGCTCGGGCGGCGTGCCCAGCTTGCGGCGCCGGCCGCCACCGGTCGGGTGGTGCGGCGGCGGCGTGGCACCGGCCGACGGCTGCTGCACCTGGGCCGCCTGACGGGTGAACGGCACTCCCTGGCCCAGCGTCCGCACGCTGATCGCCCGGCCCTGCGTGGAGTTCGGATCCACCGGCGCGGCGGCGCCGGCCGCCTCGGCGGGCAGCGGCTGTGCCATGCGTGCCTGGGTCGCGGTGGTCGGGCCGGCCGCCGTCTCCGGGGGCAGCGGGGCAGCGGGGGCCGGGGGCTGCGGTGCGGGCGGCGCCTGCTCGGGGGCGGGCGCGCCCGCACCGGACGTCTCGTCGGCACCGGCGCTGGCGGGCCACTGCTGCGGGGGCGGCGTGCCGTGCGTCGTCCCCGCCTCGGCGGGCAGGGGCTGTCCGGCGGCCGGGGCCTGCGACGGTACGGCGGTCTGCGCCGGATGCGGCTGCGCCGGTACGGGCCGGCCGGGGGCCGACTGCTGGGCCGGGGCCGCCTGCTGGGCCGTACCGGTCGTACCCGGCAGCGGCTGCGCGACGGCCTGCGCGGGAACGCCCTGCGGCGGCGCGGCGGGAGCGGTCTGGGGAGCCTGTGCCGGCGGCGCACCCGGGGCGGCGGGGACCGCCTGGGGCTGGGTCTGGGGCTGGCCGGCCGGCTGGGCCTGGGCCGGAATCGCCTGGGCCGGGATGGCCTGCGCGGGCGCCCCGTTGCCCTCCGCCTGCGGGGCGGCCACCCGACGGCGCCGCCCGGTCGGCGCGCTCGCCGGATGCGGCTGCGGCGGAGTGTGGTCCTCGGACTGGTCGTGCGATACGGCGTCGTGCCGCCCGTGGTCGTCGGGGT
Organism: Streptomyces sp. NPDC089424; assembly: GCF_044749345.1. Lineage (NCBI taxonomy): Bacteria > Bacillati > Actinomycetota > Actinomycetes > Kitasatosporales > Streptomycetaceae > Streptomyces > Streptomyces sp. NPDC089424. Next base: position 120,266 of record NZ_JBIVHU010000004.1, on the reverse strand, counting down.
GCTGGGCGCCGGGCGAGCCCTGGTTCGGCACCTGAGGCACCTGAGGCACCTGAGGCACCTGGACCTGCACCTGTGCGTGTGCCTGCTGCACCTGTGCCTGCGCAGTGCCGATCTGCGGGACCGCCTGCGGACCGCCCTGCCCCGGCACCTGGACCGCGGCCGGCCCCGGACCCTGGGGCTGCCCGGCCGCGGGAACCGGCGTCTGCGCCGCCGCACCCCGATCGGCGTCGGCGGGCGGGAGCGCGAACACCGTGCGCGGACCCGTCTCCTGCGCGGCGGCCCGTTCCTGAGCCGCCGCCAGCGCCCGGCGCCGACGCCCGCTCGCCTGCTGCCCCTCGGCGCCGGCCCCGGCCGGGACGACCGCGGCGGACGCGTCAGGCACGGGAGCCGCCGCGGCGTCCGGGGCACCGGCGGGCAACGCCGCGGGCAGAGCGTGCTGTTCGCCCGCCGCGCGCCGGGCCCGCCGCCCGGTGCCGGAACCGGGCACGCCCTGCGGCGGAACCGTCCCGCCCAGGCCGCTCGCCGTCGCCGCGGTCCCCGCCGCATGCTCGGCGGCGGTGACGACCGCGCCCTCACTGACGTCGTCCCCCGCCGCGTCCGTCGTACCGCCCGGCAGGGCAAGTTCGGCACCCTCGGCCGGACGCCCGCGCCGCCGCCCGGTGCCGCCACCGGCCTCGGCGGGGTCGGCCGCGGCGGTTGCCGGTGCCGCCTCGGACGCGGCCCGCCGCCTACGGCGTCCGGTCGGGGCAGCGCCCTCGTTCTCGGCGGCCCCGGCCTGCGGCACCTCGCTCTCCAGGAAGGCGTCCACGGAGGCCCGTCGCGCCCGGCGGCGCCCGCCACCCGAGCTCTCCTCGGCCTCGGGCGCGGCCTCCGGCAGGGCCGGCACGGCCGGAGCGGCAACCGCCCCCGCGCCGCCGCCGAGCGGCACCTCGAGCACGAACGCGGTGCCGCTCATACCCGGCACCTCGTGCGTCTGGAGCACGCCACCGTGCGCGCGGACGATCCCGCGCACGATCGGCTCGTGCACCGGGTCTCCCCCGGGGTAGGGCCCCCGCACCTCGATCCGTACGACTTCGCCGCGCTGCGCCGCCGCGACCACGACCGTGTTGTCCATGTAACCGCCCGCGGAGACCGGCGCGTTCCCGGTCGCGTCCACGCCCGCCACGTCCGCGACGAGATGCGCGAGCGCGGTGGCCAGGCGCTGCGGGTCGACCTCGGCCTCGATGGGCGGCGCGTGCACGGCGAACTGCACGCGACCCGGGCCGACGAGTTCGACGGCACCGTCGACACCGGCCGCGACGACCGCGTCGAGCATCACCTTCGTCCGCGTGATCGCCTCGGCGCCGGCGTCGATGCGCTGGTAGGCGAGGACGTTGTCGATGAGCTGGGTGATCCGGGAGTACCCGGCGGAGAGGTGGTGCAGGACCTGGTTGGCCTCGGGCCACAGCTGGCCCGCGTCGTCCGCGGCCAGCGCCGCCAGATCGCGGCGCAGCTCGTCGAGCGGTCCGCGCAGGGAGCGGCCGAGCAGCGTCAGCAGCTGGTCGTGGCGACCGGCCAGGGCCTCGTAGCGGTCCTTCTCCCGCTCGGCGAGCGCGGCGTACCGCTCCTCGCTCGCCGCCACCTCCTCCATGTGCTGCTCGCGCAGCTCCTCCAGCTCGGTCACGTGCTGCTGGCGCAGGGCGGTGAGGTCGGAGGCGTGCTCCTCGGAGAGCCGTTCCAGCTCGTCGGCGTGCCGCTTCTCGACGGCGGACTTCTCCTCGGCGAGGACGTCGTAGGGGCGCCGGTCGGCGAAGGTCATCACGGCGCCGACGAGCTGGTCGCCGTCCCGGACGGGCGCGGTCGTCAGGTCGACGGAGACCTTGTCCCCGCCCTTGGACCACAGCACCTGCCCGCGGACCCGGTGCTTGCGCCCCGAGCGCAGCGTGTCGGCGAGCGCGGACTCCGCGTACGGGAAGGGTGACCCGTCGGCGCGGGAGTGGAGGACGAGGTTGTGCAGTTCCTTGCCGCCGAGTTCGCCGGCGCGGTAGCCGAGGATCTGGGCGGCGGCCGGGTTGACGAGCACGATCCGGCCGTCGGTGTCGGTGCCGACGACGCCTTCGGACGCGGCGCGCAGGATCATCTCGGTCTGCCGCTGCGAGCGGGCGAGCTCGGCCTCGGTGTCGACGGTGCCGGACAGATCGCGCACGACGAGCATCAGCAGCTCGTCGCTGGTGTAGCCGTAAGTGTCGTAGGCCTGCTGGCCGTTCTCCAGGTTGGCGCTGGTGACCTCGACGGGGAACTCGCTGCCGTCCGTCCGCCGGGCGATCATCCGGGTCGGCTTGGTCCGCCCGCGCGGGTCGATGTGGTCGGGGCGCCGCATGGAGCCCGGGATGAGCTTCGAGTCGAACTCGGGCAGCAGATCCAGCAGCCCCCGCCCGACCAGGGCGGTGCCGGGCGCCTCGAAGGCCTCCAGCGCGATGGTGTTCGCGTTGACGACGGTCCCGTTCGCGTTGACCAGGACCAACGCGTCGGGCAGCGCGTCCAGTATGGCTGCGAGGCGAGCAGCGCCTCGGGATGGCCTGCTGCTCACGAGACGCTTCCCTCCTGTTACCGCACCTTGCCGACCGCTCGGGCCATCTTGCCAACCGGCCCGCGACGTGTCACGCGAGGGAGTCTAAGGGCTGGGGTTGGCCTCGCGACGCGGGATGAGAGAGAGGTCGCACGACGAAGTGACACCGAACGGGAGTGCGTACCGGCTCCCGGCACACCACCGCCACGCGCCGTTTGCGCCCCCTGCGCCGGATCTTTACGTGTGGGGGTGGAGGGAGGGCGGGGGCGCGGCCCGGGTCGGCGGGGTCGAGGCTTATGGGTGGATCTATGCGCGCCCCGTCGCGGGGAGCAGCGGGACGAGCCGGTCCCAGCGGGAGATCTCGCAACCGTTGCTGCGGTCGAACGTGGCATCGACGGGGCGTCCCGCCCACGTCCCGGTGACGCGGGCGGTGGCGGACCCGCCGTACTGCATGGTGCACATCGTGTCCCGGGGAACCGGCGCGAAGACGTCCTGTCCCCAGCGGGTCTCCCTCTCCAGTGCCTGACAGGCGCCGTCGGGGTCCGGGTGACTCCCGCCACTCGGGTGGCACCGCACCTCGAAGGTCCCGTCGGCACCACCGCCCACATCGCTCACGGTGACGGTGAGGTGATCGGACTCGCGGCCGGCGTGGGGCCTGGGGTGGTCGCGGTGCCCGGGGTGCTCGCGGTGCTCGCCCAGGAAGGGGGAGGGCGGGGCGGCGGCCGCGGGGGCGGAGAGGGAGGAGAGCGCGGCGAGGGAGGCACCGGCGGCGAGGGCGAGCCGGGGCAGCGTGAAGCTCATGACCTGCAACATGACCTGACTAACGCCCCACGGCCGCGGATGTTGCGCGCGCCCCACCGGCGGCGAAGCCCTTTGCCCTGCGACCCGGCCGCCTAGTACCGTGGGGGGCGATTGGTGACAGCACGCTCGACTGTGTCATCATCTGCACACACCGCTCGCGCACGCGAGAGCGGCTGTGCTGGAGGCGTCGCCTAGTCCGGTCTATGGCGCCGCACTGCTAATGCGGTTTGGGCCTTAAAGCCCATCGAGGGTTCAAATCCCTCCGCCTCCGCGCATCACCGAAGCCCTGGTCCTCCCCGGACCGGGGCTTCGGTCGTTTCAGCGCTCCTGATGGCGTTTTCGCAGGTCACAAGGGGTGCGGCTAATGGATTTCACATGGCGGCGGCAGTCATGTAATGTTCTTCCTGTCGCCGCGAGCGGGCCGAAAGGGCCGGGAGCGGCGGAGACAACAGAACAACGAACAAGCACTCGTAGCTTAACGGATAGAGCATCTGACTACGGATCAGAAGGTTGCAGGTTCGAATCCTGCCGAGTGCACAGTGAACCCGAGGCCCTGTGGAGCGATCCACAGGGCCTCGGGTCTTTGTGTCGTCGCGGGGACGGGGAGCCGGCGGTCATTCCGCTGGTGTCGGCCACTGGTCCGTGAGGTCGAGGCGGGCGGCGCCCCATGGGGAGAGCGTCATGGGGCCGGCCCAGCCCTGCCGGACCAGCGCCACCTGGGACGGCAGCGGACGCACCGGGTAGACGTCCCTGCCGCGCGCCCAGTTCGCCAGCAGCCCGAGGGTCGTGTCGACCGACGAGACCACCATGGTGATCCTCGCTCCGCCGCTGCCCCAGGTGTTCCACTGCGCCCAGCCCTCGGCGCGGGCCTCGACCCCGAGGCGGGCGCAGGCCGTCTCGTAGGTCTCCTCCGTGGCCGGGGGTGAGGGGGCCGGACGGAGCAGGACCACGCCGGCCAGCCGTACCGTGGGCCGGTCCTCCTCGGGCAGGCAGCCGTCGCCGGGGAAGTGGTGGTGCCGTATCTCCCGGGCGAGCGCGTTCACCGCGCGCTGCAGCGGGGTGGCGTCGTCCGGGTCGGGTGCGTAGGAGAGGTGGCCCGCGTCGAGCGCCGCGGCCGCCACCGCCCTGGCGAGCCGCTCGATCTCCCGCAGGTGGTCCAGTTCGGAGAGTTCGGGGCGAGGCACGCGACCGAGTGTGGCAGCGGCGCCCCTGACGGGAAACCGGATATCAACGTGTCGTGCGCGTGCGCGAGTTGCGGTGGCTATTCGGGTGATTAGAGTTGTTATATCCGGAAGAAGTGCGTGTGAGAGGGGGCAGGCATGCCCGCTTCACGAAGAGGAGCCGCCGTCCTGAGTTCGGCGGTGATCGCCCTGAGTCTCGGTCTGATGCCGGTGACCTTCCAGCAGGCCGCCGCGGCCACGCCCAGCGGGACCCATGTCGGTGCGGCGACGCTGGTGCCCGAGCAGAGCAGGGACTACCGCCGGGGCTTCAGCGACGGGTTCAAGCAGGGGTTCCGCCAGGGTGAGCGCAAGTGCGACGCGTACGACAACCGCCGGGCGCTCAGCCAATTCCCCGAGCAGAGCAGGGACTACCGCAGCGGATACAAGGACGGCTTCAACGTCGGGTATCGCACGGGTCAGCGGTCCTGCTGACGGGGCCGGTGTCCTCATCGACCGGCCAGACGGGCCACGTTCAGTGCCAGGGTCGCCAGGGACAGGATGAAGTACGCCGACCACGCGCCCAGTTGGGTGTCGCCGACGCGCAGGTGGGCGCCGAGGGCTGCCAGGAAGTAGAGGACGAGGCCCGCCGCGGCGCACGTGCCGAGCGCGGGGACGGCGAGACCGGCCAGGAGGCCGAGCGAGGCCGCCGCCAGCAGGATGCCCAGAGGGCGGATCAAGGAGTGGGGGACGCCGAGGCGGTCCGCCTGGGCCCTCGGGTAGGGGTGGCCGGTCAGATCGGCGACGGCCGCGCTCGCGGTGGCCGCGGTGGTGAGCAGGGTGAGGACGAGGTGGGGGGTGGACATGGCGTGCTCCCGCTCGGTCGGTGGTCGTCGGTCGGTCACCGGTGTGACGGTCCGGGCGGGGCAGAGGTGACCGGCCGTTGTCAGTGGCTGCGCCTACGCTCGGACGTCGATGGCTGACGTGTGGAAGTGCTCGGGGCTGCGGTGGACCGACGGTGCGCCCGTGCTCGTCTGGAGCGGGGGCCGGCGAAGCGTGCTCGACCGGGGGAAGAAGATCGCCTTCGGCGTCGTGGAGGGGGGTGTCCGCAGGTGCGTGGGGGCGAGGGGTCACGCGTGTCCCCTGGGTGCCGTCGTGACGGGGCGGAGTACGGGGGCGCGGTGCGAGGAGTGCGGGCGGCTGGACCGGGCCCATTCGGTGGCCGCCGATGCCGTGCCCGACGATCCGCGGACATACCACGTGTATCTGGCGTGGTTCGGACCCGGGATGGTCAAGGTCGGGATCACCGCCGTGGAGCGCGGCGAGGCCCGGCTGCTGGAACAGGGAGCCGTCTGCTTCAGCTGGCTGGGTGCCGGGCCCTTGATGGCCGCCCGGCGGGCCGAGGAGATGCTGCGGGCCGCCTCGCGGGTGCCCGACCGGATTCCGTACGCCGCCAAGCGGGCCGTGCGCGCCGCCCTGCCCGGGACCGCGGCGGAGCGGGCCGCCGAGATCGCGGAGCTGCACGCGCGGGCCACCGCTCTTGCCGCGTGGCCCGAGTCGCTGGAGCGCAGGCCGTTCCGCGCCGTCGATCATGTGCGGGCGTTCGGGCTGGACGCGGCGCCGGGCGCGGTCGGCGAGGTGAGTGAGCTGGTCGCCGGCGGGGTGGCCGGCGGCGAGCTGGTGGCCGCCGCCGGACCCGATCTGCATCTCGACACCGGCGGGCGCGTGGTCGTGCTGGACACGCGGCTGATGAGCGGGTGGGAGTTGATCGCGTCGCCGGCCGGGGCTCCGGCTCCCGCGGGCCGAGGCGCGTCCGTCCTCACCTTCCCCGTCCGCGAGTTCCCCCGGGCGGACGCCGCACAGGACGGTCTGTTCTGACCGACGCCGCCCGCGTCTGGCCCACGCCGCCCGCGCCTTTCTCAGGCAAATCACAGGTTGCCGCAAGGGCGCTCTCAGAGGCGCCCGCCAGGGTGACGAGCATGACCACGATCTCGCCCCAGGGGCGCACCGAACTGCTGAGGCCGGACGGGAGCCCCGTCCGGGTGCTGGTGGTGGACGACGAGATGTCGATCACCGAGCTGCTGTCCATGGCCCTGCGCTACGAGGGCTGGCGGATACGCAGCGCGGGGGACGGTCAGGGGGCCGTACGGGCCGCGCGCGAGTTCCGGCCCGACGCGGTCGTGCTCGACATGATGCTGCCGGACATGGACGGGCTGGCCGCGCTGGGCAGGCTGCGCCGGGAGCTGCCGGACGTGCCCGTGCTGTTCCTGACCGCCAAGGACGCCGTCGAGGACCGCATCGCCGGGCTCACCGCGGGCGGCGACGACTACGTCACCAAGCCGTTCTCCCTGGAGGAGGTCGTCGCGCGGCTGCGCGGGCTGATCCGGCGGTCCGGTGCCGCCGACCGGCACCCGGACTCGGTGCTCGTCCTCGGCGACCTCACGCTCGACGAGGACAGCCACGAGGTGACACGGGCCGGGGTGGGCATCCATCTCACGGCCACCGAGTTCGAGCTGCTGCGCTTCCTGATGCGCAATCCGCGGCGCGTGCTCAGCAAGGCGCAGATCCTCGACCGCGTCTGGTCCTACGACTTCGGCGGGCAGGCCAACGTCGTCGAGCTGTACATCTCGTATCTGCGGCGGAAGATCGACGCCGGCCGGGAGCCGATGATCCACACCCGGCGCGGGGCGGGTTACCTGATCAAGCCTGCCGTGTCGTGATCCGGCGCCGCCGGCCGCGCCCGTGGCCGACGGTCCGGCCGCGCACGTTGCGGACGCGGCTCGTCGTGGCCTCGGTGGTGCTGATCGCCGTGGTGTGCGCGGTGATCGGCACCGTCACGACGCTCGCGCTGCGCTCGCATCTGTACGACCAGCTCGACGGCCGGCTCGGCGACGCCATGGCACGGGCTCTGGGCCGGCCTCCCGGCGGCGGGCCGGACGGCGACGGGCTCCCGGGGAGCGGGGAGCCCTCGAAGACCGACCTCGCCGAGTTCGTCACGCGCGGCCCGCAGCCCGGCGGCACGATCGCGGCCGAGGTGCACGACGGCACGATCACCGACGCCAGGGTCGGCACCCGCACGGACGCGTACCGGATGAGCGCCGGCACGCCGAGCGCGGCGCAGATCGAGGCGCTCAACTCCGTCCCCCAGGACGGCCGCAGGCACACGGTGGACATCCCCGGCCTGGGCCCGTGCCGGGTCGAGTACCGCACCGGCGGCGACGGCACCGGCTACTACGTGGCCCTCTCCACCGCCGATGTCACCAGCACCGTCCGCACCCTGGTCCTGGTCGAGATCAGCGTCACCGCGGCCGGTCTGATCGCCGCCTCGCTCGCCGGCGCGGTCATCGTCGCCTCGCCGCGCGTCCCCTGCGCAGGGTCGCCGCGACCGCCACCCGGGTCTCCGAACTCCCCCTGCACTGCGGCGAGGTCGACCTCAGCGAGCGCGTCCCCGAGTCCGAGACCGACCCGCGGACCGAGGTCGGCCAGGTCGGCGCCGCGCTCAACCGCATGCTCGACCATGTGCACGGCGCGTTGCACGCGCGGCAGCGGAGCGAGACGCGGGTGCGGCAGTTCGTCGCGGACGCCGGCCACGAGCTGCGCACTCCCCTCGCCTCCATTCGCGGCTACGCCGAACTGACCCGGCGGGGGCACGAGCCGACCGGGCCCGACACCCGGCACAGGACCTGCTGCTGCTCGCCCGCCTCGACGCCGGGCGGCCCTTGAGCTTCGCGCGGACCGACCTCGTACCGCTCGTCGTGGACACCGTCAGCGACGCCCGGGTCGCGGGGCCGGACCACATCTGGCGGCTCGACCTGCCCGACGAACCCGCGCCGGTCCACGCGGACTCCGCCCGGCTGCAGCAGGTGCTCGTCAATCTGCTCGCCAACGCGCGCACCGCACGGGTCCGCGGGGACGGGCCGTGGCTGTGCGTGGACGTCCACGACGACGGGCCGGGCATCCCGGACGCGCTGCTCCCGCATGTCTTCGAACGGTTCGCGCGCGGCGACTCGGCGCGCTCGCGGGCGACGGGCTCGACGGGCCTCGGGCTCGCCATCGTGCGGGCCGTCGCCGCCGCGCACGGCGGTGCCGTGACCGACCCGTCGCCCACGCTGTCGCAGTTCCAGCAGTACGTGGCGGACGGCAGGATCCACTACTTCATCTCGGGCGGCGGCATGGGCGGCGCGTCCGGCGGCACGTCGTCCCAGATCACCGCCTGGGTCGAGAAGAACTTCAAGGAGGTGACGGTCGGTTCGACCGTGTTCCACGACCTGACGCAGCCGACGAGCTGACGCCCGTACCCCGTACCAGGAGCTTTCTTGTACGCCGTATGGGAGCTGCTATACGCTGTATGGCATGACGACGACCTCCCCCGTCAAGGCCCCCGAAGGGACGCCGGCCGGTCACCCGCAGCGCTGGCTGATCCTCGGGGTGATCTGCCTCGCGCAGCTCACCGTGCTGCTGGACAACACCGTGCTGAACGTGGCGATCCCCTCCCTGACGCAGGAGCTGGACGCGGCCACCTCGGACATCCAGTGGATGATCAACGCCTACTCGCTCGTGCAGTCGGGTCTGCTGCTCAGCGCGGGCAGCGCGGCCGACCGCTACGGCCGCAAGAAGATGCTGATCACCGGCCTCGCCCTGTTCGGCGTCGGCTCCCTGGTGGCCGGGGTCGCCGACACCACCGGGCAGCTGATCGCCGCGCGCGCCGGGATGGGCGTCGGCGGCGCGCTGCTGCTGACCACCACCCTCGCCGTGGCGATGCAGATCTTCGCGCCCGAGGAGCACCCGAGGGCGATCGGCATCTGGAGCGCCGTCAACGCGCTGGGCTTCGCGACCGGCCCGTTGATCGGCGGCTTCATGCTGGACCACTTCTGGTGGGGCGCGATCTTCCTGATCAACCTGCCGGTGGTGGCGATCGGCCTGGTCGCGGTGGTGGCGCTGGTGCCCGAGTCGAAGAACCCGCAGGGCGACCGGCCCGATCTGCTCGGTGCCCTGCTCTCCACGATCGGCATGTCCTCGCTGGTGTTCGCGATCATCTCCGGTCCCGAGCACGGCTGGACGTCGGGCCGGGTGCTGGCCGGCGGCGGCGTCGCGGTGGTCGCGCTCGCGCTCTTCGCCTGGTGGGAGAGCAGGATCGCCCACCCGATGCTGGATCTGCACTTCTTCCGTGACCAGCGGTTCACGGGTGCGGTGGCCGGTGCGGTGCTGATCACCTTCGGCATGGGCGGCGCGCTCTTCCTGCTCACGCAGCACCTCCAGTACGTGCTCGGGTACGAGCCGCTGGAGGCCGGCCTGCGCACGGCGCCGCTCGCCCTCGTGGTGGTGCTGCTCAACTTCTCGGGGCTGTCGGCGAAGTGGACGGTGCGGCTCGGCACGCCGGTCTCCATCGGGCTCGGCATGGTGATGATGTCGGCCGGGCTGGTGTCGATCGCGACGCCGGCCTCCGAGGGCTACGCCGGGACGCTCCTCGGGCTGGTGCTGATCGGCGTGGGCTGTGCCGTCGCCAACCCCGCGATGGCGCACGCCATCATGAGCGCCATTCCGCCCGCCAAGGCGGGGATGGGCGCCGGAATCAACGGCACGCTCGCGGAGTTCGGCAACGGGCTGGGCGTCGCCGTGCTCGGCGCCGTGCTCAACTCCCGGTTCGCGGCGCTGATCCCGGTGGCCGCGACGTCGTTGCCGGCCGCGCTGGCCTCGGCGGGGTCGTCCGCCGAGCGGCAGGAGATCACCGAGGCGTTCTCGTCCGGGCTGCGGACCAGCCTGCTGGTCGGTTCCGCGGCCGTGCTGCTGGGCGGCTTGCTGGCGGCCGCGTTGCTGAAGCGGGCGGAGCGGCCGGATCCGGCGGATCGGGCGGACGCCTGAGCGCCTGAGCGCGGGAGCCCGGGGTCGCCAGGCGTCCCGCGGGCACCGGCCGCAGGGAGTGATTCGCCACGGTCCCCCGCGCCCGCCCCATATCGGGCGTCGCGGCCTAGCCTTGTGATCAGGGACCCACTGTCGAGGAAGGTGCGCCATGGCGAAGGCAGCGGCGGGGCGGGCGGCGCGGACCAGCGTCTGGCTGGAGGAGAGGACGCGCCGCAGTGGCGGCCGGAGCGGCCAGCCCTCGGGCCTCGACCGCCGGCGGATCACCGAGGCGACCGTGCGGCTGCTGGACGCCGAGGGCCTCGCCAAGTTCTCGATGCGGCGCCTGGCCACCGAGTTGAACGTCACGGCGATGTCCGTCTACTGGTACGTCGACACCAAGGACGACCTCCTCGAACTCGCCCTGGACACCGCCTTCGGCGAGCTGCGGCTGCCGGACCCGGACGCCGCCGAGGACTGGCGCGACCAACTGCGCGCGCTCGCCACCGAGTACCGGGCGCTGCTGGTGCGCCACCCCTGGCTGTCGCCGCTCGCGGGGACGTACCTCAACATCGGGCCGAACCACCTCGCCTTCTCCCGTGTCGTCCAGCGGGTGATCCGCAGGACCGGGCTTCCGGCGCACGGCGTGACGGGCGCCATCTCGGCGGTCTTCCAGTTCGTCTACGGCTACGGCACGATCGAGGGCCACTTCTTCGCCCGAGCCGCCGAGACCGGCATGGCCCCGGACGTCTACTTCCAGGAGGCCATGAGCTCGGTGAGCGAGGTGCCGCGGACCGCCGAGGTCATCGAGGAGTCCAGGAGCCTCATGGCGGCCCGCGGCGGTGACACGGTCGCGGAGATGATGGACCGGGACTTCGCCTTCGCCCTGGACCTCCTGCTGGCCGGCATCGACGCCATGGTCGAACGCGGCTGACCAGGGCCTGTCGGACAGGCTCTAGTCCCCCTCGACCAGCCGCGCCGGGAAGCCGCCCGTGGCCACCGGGCCCCACCGCTCCGGAGTCACCCTGATGATCGACTTGCCCTGCTTCACCATGGCCTGCCGGTACTCCGCCCAGTCCGGGTGCTCGCCGGCGATGTTGCGGTAGTACTCCACGAGCGGTTCCACGGAGTCCGGGGTGTCGATCACCTCGGCGGTGCCGTCGATCTGGACCCAGGGCCCGTTCCAGTCGTCGCTGAGGACGACGAGGGCGACGCGCGGGTCCCGCTTGGCGTTGAGGGTCTTGGCGCGCTCCGGGTAGGTGGACACGACGATCCGGCCCGAGTCGTCGACCCCGCAGGTCAGCGGCGACGCCTGCGGGGAGCCGTCGGCGCGGCGGGTGAGCAGCAGGGCGCGGTGGCGGGGACGTACGAACTCCAGGAGCTCGTCGAGCGAGACGCGGGTGTTGGTCGCGATGTTCGGTGCCATGGACGGCAGCCTAGGGGTGGCGGGGCCGGGTGAGGGTGTCCCTGGCGGGGGCAGGGTCACGCGTCGAGTGCCTCCGAGAGGTCGGGGTGGACCGGGACGTCCCGGCGGACGCCGGTCACCTCCAGGACCCGGCTCGGCACGCGGTCGGGGGGTGCCACCACGCGGAGCCGGACGTGCGGGGGCAGATGATGGCGGACGTCCGCGACGAGGCGGGCGCCCTGGGAGTCCATGAACTCGGTGCCGGTGAAGTCCAGCACCAGCAGCCGCAGCTCGCCGGCGCGGGCGTCGGCGACGGCGGCCGTCGCGGCGTACAGGGCCGCGGCGTTGCCGAGGTCGATCTCGGTGGGCAGGGTGAGCAGGGTGCAGCCCGGCAGGTCGCGCACCCGGCACGGGGTCGGGAAGGGGGTCACGGCACTCACCTGGCAGACGGCATAGGCAGACGGCAGACGATCGTCCGGTTCCGAATTCCGAATTCCGATTCCGAAGAGGCCGCTTCCTGACCCGTCGGCCCATTCCACCACGGCTGCCGCCTGGTTCAAAGGTGTCCGGAAAGACCGTCAGCCGGGCGTCACCTCAGTGCAACGGAGCAGATAAAGTGCTGTCCGTCCTGTGCTCGCAGTCGGGAATGTGCTGCGGAGCTCTCCTGCGCACGGCCTTGTGGCCGCGCTCGCTGAAGAGGTTCGTGGTGACTGCGTCCGAGTTTTCTGGTTTGCACCGTTTTCCAGCTGGTTTCGAGCTGGCCGAAGCGCTGACGGTGGCGGCGCAGCAACTGCACGGGACCCTCACTCCGGACACCACCCTGAACACCGCCGTGCAGCTCGCCGTGCGGCTGCTGCCGGGCGCCGAGTACGCCGCGATCTCGGTGATCGAACGGGACGGCGACCGCCGCACGGTGGCCTGGAGCGACGAGCTGGTCCGCGCCGTCGAGGCGTTCGGCGGCGACGGCGCCCGGCCCCCGTACTGGACCAGGCTGTGGAACGCCCCCGTGGTACGGCTCACCGACAGCGAGGCCGAGGAGGGCGGCGAAGGCCCGGCCGGCCTCGGGCTGCGCTCGGCGCTGGCGCTGCGGCTGCGGGCCGACAAGCGGAGCCTGACGGTGCTGACGGCCTACGCCCGGGGGCCGCACGTCTTCGACGACACGGCGACCCGGATCGGCCGCCTGTTCACCGCGCACGTCAGCATCGCCCTGGACTCCGCGACCGTGCGCGAGCAGCTCACCGAGGCCATGCGCACCCGCGACCTGATCGGGCAGGCCACGGGGATCCTGATGGAACGGATGAACATGGACGCGGGGGAGGCCTTCGAGAGCCTCGTGCGCGCCTCCCAGCGGGAGAACATCAAGCTGCGCGACCTCGCCCGCCGGCTCGTGGACGCGCACCCCCCGGCGTGAGCCGGGGCCGGCTCACGCCGCCGGCAGCGACTCCCCCCGCACCGCCTGCACGTCCAGCTCCACCTTGAGCGTCGTCCCGATGGCGGCGATGCCCGCCTGCACGACCTGGTTGTAGTGCATGGCGAAGTCCTCGCGCCGCAGTTCGGTCGTCGCCCGGAACGCGGCCCGGGTGCCGCCCCAGGTGTCGGCGCCGGTGCCGAGGTAGGCGAGGTCGAGGTCGACGGGGCGGACGACGCCGTGCAGGGAGAGTTCGCCGTGCACCGTCCACCGGTCGGCCCCGGCCGCCGTGAGACCCGTCGACCGGTAGGCGATCTCCGGGTACCGCTCGACGTCCAGGAAGTCGGGGGAGCGCAGGTGCTGGTCGCGCATGCCGTTGCCGGTGTCGATGGTCGCGGCCCGGATGACCGCCGTGACCCGGGACTTGGCGATGTCGTCCGGGGCGATCTCGATCGTGCCGGCGAAATCCGTGAACCGGCCCCGCACGCTGGAGATGCCCAGGTGCTGTGCGACCGCCGCCACGCCGGAGTGCGCCGGGTCGATGGTCCACGGCCCCGGTGGCGGCAGCTCCGCCCCGCCCTGCCGGGACAGCGTGACCGCGCCGACCTCGGCCCGCCCGCTCGCCGTGACGATCGCGCCGGCGGCCGTGGGCACGTACCCGACCGCCGTGACGACGACCGTGTACGCCCCCGGCTCCAGCGGCGTGGCGTCCCGCACCGCGCCCTCGGCGTCCGCCTCGGCCCGCAGTACCTGCGTGCCCCTCGCGTCCGTCACGGTGACGATCGCGTGCGACACGGCCCATCCGTCCCGCGTACGGATCCTCGCGGTCAGTCCCATTTCTTCGTGACTCCCTGTACTGGAACCGGCCCGTGACGGGGCACCCGCCACGGGCCGGATCCGATCCTCTTGGAACTACTCGCCGGGGTGGGCGAGTTCGATGTCGTGTCCGTCGGTGCCGGTGCCGCCGACGGACAGCGCGGTGGCCACCGGCGGGTAGCCGGTCGCGATCACCGTGTAGTCGCCGGCGTTCAGGTCGGTGAAGGCGTACGCCCCGTCCGTCCCGGTCGTGGCGCTGCCGACGACGTTGCCGGCCGCGTCCACCAGCGTCACGCGCGCGTCGGCCAGCGGCCCGTGCGGCGCCCGTACGACGCCCTGCACCTGGGCCCCCGCGTCCAGGTCGACCTCGACCCGGGTGACGCCGGTGCCGCCCACCTCGACGGGCAGCGCGCGCGGCCGGAACCCGGCGGCGTTGACGGCCACCGTCACGGGGCCGGGCACCAGCTCGGCGAAGCCGAACTCGCCCTGCTCTCCGGTGGTCTGGCTGGCCAGCAGGTCGCCCCGGACATCGGTGACGATCACCATCGCGTCCTTCACGGGCAGCACGCTCCCGGCCGCCCGCACCACACCGGTCAGCCCGCTGGTGCCGCTGAGCAGGATGTCGTACGACACCGGCTCGCCGCCCACGACCACGGTGGAGGCCTGCGGCTGGAAGCCGTCGGCGGAGGCGATCAGGACGTAGGAACCCGTGCCCGGCGCGTCCACCGCGTACGCCCCGTCGGCCTGCGCGACCGACCGGCCGAGCTGACGGCCGGAGAGCGAGATCAGCGTGACGGCGGCCTGCGGGACCGGCACGTTGTCGGCGCCGCGGACATGACCGCGGACCGGGATGCCGCCGGGGACCGGCGGATCGGTGGCCACGGCGACGGCGGCCGCGAGCCGCTGGGTGCCGTCGGGACCGGCCTCCGTGTCCGCCAGGACCGGCCTGCGCGGCAGCGGCTCGGCGGCGGGAGCGGCGGCCTGGGCCGGGATCGCGTCGTCGGCGGCCTGCGCCAGCGCGCCCTTGGTCTTCAGCGGGACCTCCTTGATGAACAGCGAGCACACCAGCGCGAGCAGCGCGACCGGCGCGGCGTACAGGAAGACGTCCGCGATGCCGTCGCCGTAGGCGCTCTCGAAGAGGGTGCGCAGCGGTCCGGGCAGCGCGTCCAGGTCCGGGATGCTGCCGCTGGAGTTCGAACCGGCGAGCGCGGCGGCCGACTTCGGGTCGAGCGCGGACGCGCCCTCCTTGACGTAGTCCGTGATGCGGTGGGTGAGCACCGCGCCCAGCGCGGAGACGCCGACGGCGCCGCCGAGGGAGCGGAAGAAGTTCACCACGGAGCTCGCGGCGCCCAGGTCGCTCGGGGCCACCTGGTTCTGCGTGGCGAGCACCAGGTTCTGCATCATCATGCCGACGCCGAGGCCGAGCAGCGCCATGTAGACCGCCACGTGCCAGTACTCGGTGTCGTAGTGGATCGTGCCGAGCAGGCCGAGTCCGCCGGTCACCAGCACACCGCCGGCCAGCAGCCACGCCTTCCAGCGCCCGGTGCGGGTGATGACCTGCCCGGAGACGGTGGAGGAGACGAACAGTCCGGCGATCAGCGGGATGGTCAGGACGCCCGACATGGTCGGCGACTCGTCCCGGGCGAGCTGGAAGTACTGGCTGAAGAAGATGGTGCCGGCGAACATCGCGATGCCGACGAACAGCGAGGCGAGCGAGGCCAGCGTGATGGTGCGGTTGCGGAACAGCCGCAGCGGCACGATCGGCTCGGAGGCCTTCGTCTCGATCAGCAGGAAGATCAGGAGCAGCGCGACCGTGCCACCGACCATCGCGTACGTCTGCCAGGACACCCAGTCGTACTTGTCGCCGGCGAAGGTCACCCAGACCAGCAGCAGGCAGACGGCGGCGGTGATGAAGAAGGCGCCCGCCCAGTCGACCTTGACCCGCCGCTTGACGACCGGAAGGTGCAGGGTGCGCTGGAGGACTATCAGGGCTATGACGGCGAAGGGGACGCCGACGTAGAAGCACCAGCGCCAGCCGAGCCAGTCGGTGTCGGTGATGACGCCGCCGATGAGCGGTCCGCCGACCATGGCGGTCGCGAAGGTGGCGCCGAGGTACCCGTTGTAACGTCCGCGCTCCCGCGGAGAGATCATCGCGGCGAGGATGATCTGCGCCAGCGAGGAAAGACCGCCCATGCCGATGCCCTGCACCGCGCGGAAGGTGATCAGCATCGCCGGGTTCTGCGACAGACCGGCCGCCGCCGAGCCCAGCATGAAGATCACGAGGGCCAGCTGGATCAGCAGCTTCTTGGAGAAGAGGTCCGAGAGCTTGCCCCACAGCGGGGTGGACGCGGTCATCGCGAGCAGCGACGCGGTGACCACCCAGGTGTAGGCGCTCTGGCCGCCGCCGAGGTCCTGGATGATGTCGGGCAGGGCGTTGGAGACGATCGTCGAGGAGAGGATCGCCACGAACATGCCGAGCAGCAGCCCGGTCAGCGCCTCCATGATCTGCCGGTGCGTCATCGGGGCACCCGAGGCGTGCGAGCCGTGGCCGCCGCCTCCGTGCTTGGCGTGGGCCCGCACACCGGCTGGTGTGGATGTTGCCATGGGCTTCCTTTTCTCCTACGTGTTTGCGGGTGTACGGGTGCAGTCGTCGAAGCTCGCCCGGAGCCTGGCCATCAGTTCGATCAGCCGGCCGACCTCGTCGTCGTTCCAGTCGCTCAGCCGCTGGGCGAGCAGGTGTGTGGTGCGCCGGGACAGCTCGTCGAGCTGATCCAGGCCGCTGGGGGTCAGGCTGAGGATGCGGGAGCGCTTGTCCGCCGGGTCCGGCTTACGTTCGATCCAGCCCCGCCCGGCCACGTGCGCGACATGGCGGCTGGTGACCGACATGTCCACGCTGAGCAGCTCGGCGAGCCTGCTCATCCGCATGTCGCCGTACCGGCCGAGCAGGGTGAGGACGGCGGCGGAGCCGCTCGGGCACTCGGACGGCAGGATCCGCCCCATCTCCCGTTTGACGGCCGCGAAGGCGCTGAACTGACGCGCCAGTTCCTCGTACTGCGCCCGCTCTGCCATGACCTCTCCCAGTTCAGTTGCTTAGAGCAACCATAGAAAGGTTGGTTGCCGCAGGCAAATTAAATCGGGTGCAGCGCCATAAAAACTTGGCAAAGGCAAGTATTGCGACCGTAAACGTGCAGGTCGGGCCCGGTGCGACCCCCACTTGGGCCCGTCAGGCCTTTTCGCTAGGGTCTCGGGGCATGGCTAACAACCCGGGTCCCCAGGGCAACCACGACCCCGCAGGCAACACCCAGATGTTCCGCGCCTTCGTCGACGAGGCTCCGCAGGGCCGGCAGCAGGCGGCCGCGCCGGCCGGCCCGCGCATCGGTCTGATCGTCGGTATCGTGGCGGCCGTCGTCATCGTCGCCGCGGTCGCCTGGCTCGCGCTGAAGTAACCGCTCCCTCACTCCCACCGGACGGAGACGTCCCGCGTCTCCACGTGCATGCCGAGCGGCACCCGCCAGGCGTCCACGCACACCGTCCAGGTCCTTTCCTTCCGCGCGCCGGCCGCGATCGGCGCCGGGAGTGCTTCGGCCGACTCGATCGTCGCCCAGTCGATCCCGAGCGCGCCGACGACGTGCGTGCCGAAGGTGACCGTGCCCGAACGCACCGCTGTCTCGCCGGTGTTGTGGAAGGCGACGGTCACCCGCTGGCACCACCGCTGGTCCGCGGGCGCGCGCACGGGCGTGCCCATGCTCACCTCGGCGGGTCCGGGGGGTGGTGGCGGGCCGGGCGCCGGTGAGGGGCTGCCCGGGCGTGTGGGTGTCGGCGCGGGTGGCTCGGTCGTCGTGCCGCCGGTGCCGGTGCCTGTGCTTGTGTCGGTGCCCGCGTCCGTGGAGGGTGCCGTGCGGCTGTCGTCCGCCGGGGTGGAGGCCTCGGGGGACGGTGAGGTGCCGCCCGGCCGCCGATCCGGGGCCGCGGGTGCTCCGGCGGCCGGATCCTCGTGGCTCCCGGGCGAGTCGCGCCCCTGTGCCGTCCCGGCCGGTGTCCCGGTCCCGTCGAGCGGCACCAGGGTGACCCCGTCCGGCGGCGCGCCCGATGTGCCGGGCGCCCGCGGCGGGCCGCCCGCCGGGCCGACCGCGACGTACCCTTCGCCCTCGTCCCCGCCGCCGCAGGTGGCCAGCAGGCCGCCCGTGCACACGAGGGCCGCCGCGGCACCCAGCAGGGCGCCACGGCGGCGAGGCGACCGTGTGCTCCACGCGCTCCATGCCCCACGCATCGCGCCAGTGTGGCTGACGATGCGTCAGGAAGGAAGCGGTCAGTCGGAGATGAGGCCCTCGCGCAGCTGTGCCAGCGTGCGGGTGAGCAGCCGGGAGACGTGCATCTGGGAGATGCCGACCTCCTCGCCGATCTGCGACTGGGTCATGTTGGCGAAGAAGCGCAGCATGATGATCCGCCGCTCCCGGGGCGGGAGTTTGGCCAGCAGCGGCTTCAGCGACTCGCGGTACTCCACACCCTCCAGCGCGGTGTCCTCGTAGCCGAGGCGGTCGGCCAGCGAGCCCTCGCCGCCGTCGTCCTCGGGGGCCGGGGAGTCCAGCGAGGAGGCCGTGTAGGCGTTGCCGACCGCGAGGCCGTCGACGACGTCCTCCTCGGAGACGCCGAGCACCGTGGCGAGTTCGGTGACCGTCGGGGAGCGGTCCAGCTTCTGGGACAGCTCGTCGCTGGCCTTCGTCAGGGCAAGGCGCAGCTCCTGGAGCCGGCGCGGCACCCGCACCGACCAGGACGTGTCGCGGAAGAACCGCTTGATCTCGCCGACGACGGTCGGCATCGCGAACGTCGGGAACTCCACGCCGCGTTCGCAGTCGAACCGGTCGATGGCCTTGATCAGGCCGATGGTGCCGACCTGGACGATGTCCTCCATCGGCTCGTTGCGCGAGCGGAAACGGGCTGCCGCGTAGCGCACGAGGGGGAGGTTGAGCTCGATCAGGGTGTCCCGGACGTACGCGCGCTCCGGGCTGTCCTCGCCGAGCGCGGCGAGCCGCAGGAACAGCGAGCGGGACAGGGTGCGGGTGTCGAGGTCCGCGGAAGCCTGCGGGGCCGGGACGTCCGCGGCCGTGAGGGCCGGGGCCGGTGCGGCCGCCAGGGCCGAGACGTCATCGATGGGGTCGAGCGCGTCGTGCGCGTCGAGCGCCTCGGGCGCTGTCTCGCTCTTGGTGAGCGTCAGCACCTTCGAGCTGCCCTGGTCTGCGGACATGCCACCCCCTTTGGGTCGCGGGACGGTCGCGGCGAACGCTCCTCGTTGCGGAGCGCAGCCTTCACCTGAATACCGGAGCCGGGGCACCGGCAAACGCGCTTCCCGCAGAATGTCACATGTCGGCAACGCGCTGTAGTGACATGTCGACATGCGAGATGCGAATACGCCCTGGCAGAAGGGGGTCTGACGGATATTCGGGACGGAAGGACCGCCAAAGTGCCTGGTGAGCGATTCGCTCTCCACGGTGACGCGTCGAGCCCGCTTTCGGTTGTGCGCCGGTTCGATTCGCGGCTGCGCGGTGATCCCGTTCGCTCTTGCGCCCGAGGGGGCGCAGGAGTTAGGCGTCGATGCGGTTCGCCGAGCGCAGGCGCTGGAAGCTACGTGCCAGTAGCCGGGAGACGTGCATCTGGGAGACGCCGAGTTCCGCGCTGATCTGGGACTGCGTCAGATTGCTGTAGTAACGCAGCAGCAGGATCCGCTGCTCGCGCTCGGGGAGCTGGACCAGCAGGTGCCGTACGAGGTCGCGGTGCTCCACGCCGTCCAGGGCCGGGTCCTCGTAGCCGAGCCGGTCGAGCAGTCCGGGCAGTCCGTCGCCCTCCTGGGCCGCCTCCAGCGAGGTCGCGTGGTACGAGCGCCCGGCCTCGATGCAGGACAGCACCTCGTCCTCGGTGATGCGCAGCCGCTCGGCGATCTCGGCGGTGGTCGGGGAGCGTCCGAACGCGGTGGTCAGGTCCTCGGTGGCGCTGTTCACCTGCACCCACAGCTCGTGCAGCCGGCGTGGTACGTGCACCGTGCGGACGTTGTCCCGGAAGTACCGCTTGATCTCGCCCACGACGGTGGGCATCGCGAAGGTCGGGAACTGCACGCCGCGGTCCGGGTCGAAGCGGTCGATGGCGTTGATGAGGCCGATGGTGCCGACCTGGACGACGTCCTCCATCGGCTCGTTGCGGGAGCGGAAGCGGGCTGCCGCGTAGCGCACCAGCGGGAGGTTGGCCTCGATGAGCGCCCCCCGTACCCGGGTGTGTTCCTGTGTGCCCGGCTCCAGGTTCTTGAGCTGACCGAAGAGCACCTGGGTGAGCGCCCGGGTGTCGGCGCCCCGGCTGCTGCGCTGGGGCGCGGGTTCGGGGGCGGGCGTTTCCGGTGCGGCTGCTTCTGGGGCGGGTGTCTCCTGGGGCGGGGCTTGAGGCGCAGTACTGGCCGGCACGGTCAACTCCACCTCATGATCCATCAACTCATCCGTCAAAAGCGGTCATAGCATCACAAGACATGTGCACTGTGTGCAAGCACCGCATAATGCCGTGTTGACGGCAAGTTGGGGCATAAGACGCAAGTGAGCCCCCCGCCGTCACGGTGGGGGGCTCGTGGCCGTGGGTCTAGAACTCGTAGTCCGCGATCACCCAGGTGGCGAACTCCCGCCACAGCGCGACGCCCGCCTGATGGTCCGGATGTTCCAGGTACCGGCCCAGGGCGGCCCGGTCGTCGAACGAGGAGTTGATCGCGAAGTCGTACGCGATGGGGCGGTCGCTGAAGTTCCAGCCGAGCTCCCAGGAGCGGAGCTCGTCGATGCTGCCGTCGAGGGCGCGGAAGGCCTCCACGCCCGCGACCACGCGCGGGTCGTCGCGCTCGACGCCCTCGTCGAGCTTGAAGAGGACCAGGTGGCGGATCATCACTCTCCTCCGTTGGCGATCCAGGTCATGAAGTCGCCGATGGCCTGCGCGGCGTCCGATATGCCCTCGAAGCCTATCTGGACGTAGTCCGCGGCCTTGGCGGGATCGGTGATGATCACGTAGAGCGCGAAGACCACGACAACATAGACGGCGATCTTCTTCGAATTCACCGCCACCGCGGCCTCCCCTGCGCTGCTGTGCCCGTTTGGAACGCCTGTTTGCCGGCGGCGAGCATAGCTTCACGTCGTATTTGAGGACCAACGGCGCGCTGAACGGCGACCGTGCACGAGGAGGCGGCGCGGCGGCCCGCGCGGGATCATCGGTGCATGGACGTCACACTGCACCTCGCACAGGACCCCGAGGCCGACGAGCTGCTCGGCCGCTCCCCGCTCGCCGCGCTGATCGGGATGCTGCTGGACCAGCAGATCCCGATGGAGTGGGCGTTCAAGGGACCGGCGACC
This sequence comes from Streptomyces sp. NPDC089424, assembly GCF_044749345.1. Lineage (NCBI taxonomy): Bacteria > Bacillati > Actinomycetota > Actinomycetes > Kitasatosporales > Streptomycetaceae > Streptomyces > Streptomyces sp. NPDC089424. Next base: position 98,920 of record NZ_JBIVHU010000004.1, on the reverse strand, counting down.
ATCGCCGGCCGGATGGGCGCGGACGACCTGGACGCGCGGGAGATCGCCGCGTACGACCCCGAGGCGTTCTCGGCGCTGCTCTCCGAGAAGCCGGCCGTGCACCGCTACCCGGGGTCCATGGCACAGCGGATCCAGCAGCTGTGCCAATTCCTGGTCGAGACGTACGACGGTGACCCGAGCGGCATCTGGGAGGGCGTCGACGACGGGCCGGAACTGCTGAGGCGGCTTCAGGAGCTGCCCGGCTTCGGCAAGCAGAAGGCGCAGATCTTCCTCGCGCTGCTCGGCAAGCAGCTCGGCGTGACGCCGCGCGGCTGGCGGGAGGCCGCGGGCGACTACGGCCCCCCGCAGGCCTTCCGGTCCGTCGCCGACATCACGGGACCCGAGTCACTCGCCAAGGTGCGGGCACACAAACAGGAGATCAAGGCAGCGGCAAAGGCGGCGAAGTCCGCGAAGAAGTAGACCCACGGACCGCAACAGCCGGGCCTGCCGATCGAGCAAGGTCGGCCTGCCGGCCGGCACAGGCAGGCCCGAGCGGGCCGCCCCGCAGTCGCAAGCGGCAGCCCCGCCCGCCGGAAGAGGCAGGCGCGCAGGGCCGTATCGAGCGGGCCGGACCTCGGGTGAGAGCTTGGACCGCCGCTTGGAACAAACAGGCCCGGGGGCTGGGACAGGCGGGCCGCAGGTCGGGCAGGTTGGCCTGCCGGCCGGGACGGGCGAGTGCGCCGGTTCGAGGTGGCCGATCCGCGGTCGTAAGCGGCATCCCTGCACGCCGGAAGAGGCAGGCGCGCAGGGCCGTATCGAGCGGGCCGGACCTCGGGTGAGAGCAGGACCGCCGCTTGGAACAAACAGGCCCGGGGGCTGGGACAGGCGGGCCGCAGGTCGGGCAGGTTGGCCTGCCGGCCGGGACGGGCGAGTGCGCCGGC
>NZ_JBIVHU010000004.1:0-97902 GCF_044749345.1 Streptomyces sp. NPDC089424 | reverse complement strand
GCCCGAGGTGGGCGATCCGCCGTCGCAAGCGGCAGCCCCCCACGTCGGAAGAGGCAGGCGCGCAGGGCCGTATCAAGCGGGCCCGGACGTCGGGTGAGAGCAGGTCCGCCGCTCGGAACAAGTAGGCCTGCCCGCCGGGACGGGCAGGCCCGCAGGTCGGGTCGGCCTGTCGGCTGGGACAGGCGGGTCCGCCGGGCGGAAGGGGGCGGGACGCCGGGCGGATGAGGCCGGCTCGGTCGTCATTCTTCTGGCCCGTTCCGGCGTGCGACGGGGTCGGTGGCGTTCTCAGCATGGAGCATGACCGAGCCACCGAGCGGATCCCCGCGGGGAGCGGAGTTCGACGACCGGCACGTGCACGCCACGCGTGACCCGCGCGCGCCGAGACCGCCCCACGAGGGTCCCGAGCCGCCCTTCGAGGGCCCGCTGCACATGCTGTCCAAGGCGGCCTGGCAGGCGGTCCTCGTCACCGGCGTCGCGTCCCTGATCCTCGGCGTCCTGGTCCTGATCTGGCCCGGCGCCTCGCTCGTCGCCGCCGGTGTCCTGTTCGGTCTCTACCTCCTCGTCAGCGGTGTCCTCCAACTCGTCGCCGCCTTCGGCACCCACAAGACGACCGCGCTGCGCGTGCTCGCGTTCGTCAGCGGCGCCCTGTGCATCCTGCTGGGGCTGTTCTGCTTCCGCGGCGCCATGCAGTCGATCCTGCTGCTCGCGCTGTGGATCGGGATCGGCTGGCTGTTCCGCGGGATCACCCAGACGCTGGCCGCCGCCTCCGACCCCGCGATGCCCGCACGCGGCTGTCAGATCGTCCTCGGTGTGGTCAGCGTCCTCGCCGGTGTCGTCCTGATCGTCTCGCCGTTCGAGTCGGTCGCCGTCCTGACGGTGGTCGGCGGGTGCTGGCTGGTCGTGGTCGGCGCGGTCGAGATCGCCACGGCCCTGCGCATCCGGGGTCGCGCCCGCCAGGTCCCGCGCGAGGTGTGACGGACCATGCCCACCACCGCCTGTGCCCCACCGCCCCGCACCGACATATCCCCGCGCCCCGTGGGACCGCGCACCGGCGCCCCGTCGCCGCTCTCCGGCAGGTCCCCGTGTGCCACGGCGGTCTCGGGGCCAGGCGCTGGCCCGGCGGACTTCGGCGGTGCGGGCTCGGCCCGGCTTCCCGGCGGGGCCCCGTGCCTCACCGGTGCCTCCCGCGGGCGCACGCCTAGGCCGAGCGGGGGGATTCCGCCCGCCATGCGATGGACGCCGTGCACCGGCCGGGGAGATGACCTGCTGTGAGCACGCCCCAGCAGTCCCGCCGCGCCGTGCGCCGACGCGCCTGGCCCCGGCTGCTCGTCCTGCTGCTCGTGCTGCTGCTGCCGGTGGCCCACGCGGAGACGGCGGCCGGACCCGCCGCCGTCGTGGCGGGCGAGGCGGTCGAGGCCGACGTGCTCGACACCGCGCTCCGGCCGCCGGGGCGGGGCGGGCACCGGCCCGTGGTGGCGCAGCGGCCGGTGCGGTCGGCCACCCCGCGGGGGCGGATCACGCAGGCCCGCCCGGCGCACGCGCCGACCGGGCCGCCAAACCCGCTGCGGACCTTGCGCTCGGTGGTCCTGCGCTGCTGACGGACCCGTGGTTCCCCCAGGTCAGTCGGTACGACGCAAGGAGTCACCACCATGCCCACGGATCCCTACGCCGTCCTGCGCGCACTGGTTCGCGCGGAGGCCATCCGGAACGAACCGAAGTCGGAACTCAAGGACACCAAGCAGCCGCAGCAGCCGCCGAAGAAGCGGGACCGCTGAGCCGTGGGCGGAGGCGGGCCCTACCGCCTCCGCCGCGCCGTCCCGAAGATCGAGCGGGTGATCTCCCGCCCGATCTGGGTGCCGATGGAACGCGCCAGGGACTTGAACATGCCACTGCCGACGACCTGTTCGACGACGGACTCCTCCCGCCGGGGCGCGCCCTTCGCCGCCCGCGGCTCCTGCTCCGCCATTGGCGCTGCCTCCGGCGCCGGTCGCCGGGCCTTCGCCGCCTCCAGCTTCTCGTACGCCGACTCCCTGTCCACCGCCTGTGCGTAGCGGCCGAACAACGGCGAGGACGTCACCGCCCGGTCCAGCTCTGCCGCGTCGACCGGGCCCATCAGGGACTCCGGCGCCCGCAGCCGGGTCGCGGCGACCGGTGTCGGGGCGCCCCGCTCGCTGAGGACCGTGACCACCGCCTCGCCGGTACCGAGGCCGGTGAGGAGCTCTTCGAGGTCGTAGGCGGAGTCGGGGAACGTCCTGACCGTCGCCTTGAGGGCCTTCTGGTCGTCCGGGGTGAAGGCGCGCAGTGCGTGCTGGACGCGGTTGCCGAGCTGCGCGAGGACGTCTCCGGGCACGTCCTTCGGGGTCTGGGTGACGAAGAAGACGCCGACCCCTTTCGAGCGAATGAGCCGCACGGTCTGCGTGATCGCCTCCAGGAACGCCTTCGACGCGCCGTCGAACAGCAGGTGCGCCTCGTCGAAGAAGAACACCAGCTTGGGCTTCTCGACGTCGCCGACCTCGGGCAGGTCGTGGAAGAGATCCGCGAGCAGCCACATCAGGAAGGTGGAGAAGAGCTGCGGCTTGTCCTGGACGGCCGGCAGCTCCAGGACCGACACGAGGCCCCGGCCGTCCCGCGCCGTGCGGGTCAGCTCCGCCGTGTCGAACTCCGGCTCCCCGAAGAAGGGGCCCATCCCCTGCGCCTCGAAGGTGGTCAGCGCGCGCAGGATCACCCCGGCGGTGGCGGTGGAGAGACCGCCTACGGTCTTCAGCTCGGCCCTGCCCTCCTCTGAGGTGAGGAAGGCGACGACCGCGCGCAGGTCCTTGAGGTCGACCAGTTCCAGGCCCTTGGTGTCGGCGTAGTGGAAGATCAGGCCGAGGGACTGCTCCTGGGTCCGGTTCAGCTGGAGGACCTTGGCGAGCAGCACGGGGCCGAAGCTGGTGACGGTGGCGCGCAGCGGGATGCCGTGGCCGATGCCGCCGAGGGCGTAGAACTGGGCCGGGAAGCCGGTCGCCGTCCACCGCTGGTGCACCTCGGCGGCGCGGGAGCGGATCTTGTCGTTGGGCAGGCCCGGCGCCGAGACGCCCGACACGTCGCCCTTGACGTCGGCCAGGAACACCGGGACGCCCTGCGCGGAAAGCTGCTCGGCGATCAGCTGGAGCGTCTTGGTCTTGCCGGTTCCGGTGGCGCCCGCGACCAGGCCGTGCCGGGTGAGCATCGGCAGCGGGATGCGGACCCGGGCGTCCGGCAGGCACCGGCCGTCCCAGAGCAGGGCGCCCAGATCGAGGGCGGGCCCGCCGAACGCGTATCCGGCGGCGATTTCCAGGGCCTCCTGCGGGAGGGCGGGGGCGCCGCCCGGCGCCTCGGGGTGGGTGGCCGCGGGCACGGTCTCGCTGTCGCTCATGTCAGACCCCTGTTCCGTTTCACCCGAATTGCGGCATCTTTTCCAGCGTTGCACTCCCTCTCCATGGCTGCGCCCGGAACGTCTTGACCGGTAGGCTTTCCGTGTGATCTTCAAGCGCATCGGAAACGGCCGGCCGTACCCCGACCATGGCCGGGACAGCACCCGGCAGTGGGCGGACGTCGCGCCGCGCCCGGTCCGCCTCGATCAGCTCGTGACGACCAAGCAGCAGCTCGACCTGGAGACCCTCCTCGCCGAGGACTCCACCTTCTACGGTGACCTCTTCGCGCACGTCGTGAAGTGGCAGGGCGACCTCTACCTGGAGGACGGACTGCACCGGGCGGTGCGGGCGGCGCTCCAGCAGCGCCAGGTGCTCCACGCGCGCGTCCTGGAGCTGGACTGACCCGTCCCGCGCGGGGACGCGAAGCGGCACCGGCCGGTCACGGCTTGGCCCTTTCGGGTTCTCCTGGGCGGCGTCCAATGATCATCTAGTAGGCAGAGCCGCCCGCGCGCACTACGCTGCGCTCATGAGCATGCTGACTCCCCCTGGCATGGGCGGCCAGTACCGGATCACGGGGGACAAGTACCCACGGATGCGTCCACCCCGTCGGCGCGGCAGGCTCGTACTCGTCGTCACCGCGTCCGTCGTCGTGATCGGCGTCCTGAGCTGGGGAACCCTGCAACTCGTCGACGTGTTCACGGGCGGCGGCGACAGCGCGTCGGCGGCCGGCACGAAGGCGGGCTGCGCGACGAAGGCGAGTCCCTCGCCCAGCGCGGCCGCCGCGAACCTGCCGAAGCCCGGTGCCGTCACCGTCAACGTGCTCAACGCCACGACCCGCAGCGGTCTCGCCAAGAAGACCGCCGACGAGCTGAAGAAACGTGGCTTCAAAATCGGCGAGGTGGGCAACGCGCCGAAGCAGTGGGACAAGAAGGTGAAGGGCACCGGGCTGCTGATCGGGCCCACCTCGGCGCTGAACACCGCGCTGCCGGTGCTCGCCACCCAGCTGCCCGGCGCCGAGCGCAGCGCGGACCGGGCCCGCAAGGGCGCGGCGGTCGACCTCATCATCGGCAACGGCTTCAAGGAACTGGCGAAGAAGCCGTCCGCCGACCGCGCGCTGGCGGCCCTGACGGCACCGCAGCCGGCGACGGCCACGAAGAAGAACTGCTGACCCGCCTCCAACCACACGCCGTCCCCTGGGCCCGCGCTCGGCGCCCTCCGAGTCCGCCTGCGCGGCGCCCGTTGGGTCCGCGGGCGGGCTCGCGCCACGTCTGCCGGGTCCGGCGGGCGGGCGCCCGGTGTGTGGGGCGGGCGAGCCCGGGATGTCCCGGCCCGGCGCTGGGCCTGCGGCGAGGGTCTGCCTTCGGCGGGCGCTGCGGCCGCGCGCTCGGGTGGCCGTGGGAGTGCCCGTTCGCGTGCCGGTGGTGTGGGGCTCTGTCGGGGTGCGGACCTGCCCCTTCGGGTGGGCCGACTCCGGCCCCTCGGCGTCCGTCGTGCCGGGATGCTCCGGCGGCCGTCTGTCCGGCGGGTGTTCGGCTGCGGGGGCGGCCGCTGATCCCGCCCTGGCGTACGCCGAGGCGGTTGGGTGGGCGCCCGTCGTGGAGTGGCCGGGCGCCCTGTGGGGTGGTTACTCGGCCGCGCCGTACATGCGGTCACCCGCGTCGCCCAGACCCGGGACGATGTAGCCGTGCTCGTTGAGGCGCTCGTCGACCGACGCCGTCACGACCGTCACCGGGGTGCCCGCCAGCTCGCGCTCCATCAGCTCGACGCCCTCGGGCGCGGCCAGCAGGACCACCGCCGTCACGTCGTCGGCGCCCCGCTTGATCAGCTCCTGGATCGCCGCGACCAGGGTGCCGCCGGTGGCCAGCATCGGGTCCAGGACGTACACCTGACGCCCGGAGAGGTCCTCGGGCATGCGGGTCGCGTACGTGGAGGCCTCCAGCGTCTCCTCGTTGCGGATCATGCCCAGGAAGCCCACCTCGGCGGTCGGCAGCAGCCGGACCATGCCGTCCAGCATCCCGAGGCCGGCGCGCAGGATCGGCACGACCAGGGGGCGCGGGTGGGAGAGCTTGACGCCGGTGGTGGCGGCGACGGGGGTGGAGAGGTCCACCTGCTCGGTGCGCACGTCGCGGGTGGCCTCGTAGGCGAGCAGGGTGACCAGTTCGTCGGCCAGACGACGGAAGGTCGGGGAGTCGGTGCGCCGGTCGCGCAGCGTGGTGAGCTTGTGGGCGACCAAGGGGTGGTCGACGACGTGGAGACGCATGGGCACAACAGTAACCGCGCTTCGGGGCGGGTACTCCCTGGCGTCAAACCGCCCGTCCGGGGGAAGGTGAGAGGGATGGATAGGGGTGGTGTGCCTATGCCTGACCTGCCAGAGCTGCCCGACCAGGCGTCCAGGTCGGACGCCGGCGCGCAGGAGAACGACACGGCGCGCAGGCGCCGCCGGGCGCAGTTCCTGCGGGAACTCGCCGAGGCCAGGGAACTGCGTGATCGCGTCCAGCCGCGCCGCGCCAAGGCGGCCCGGCTGCGCCGCGCGATGCGCATGCGAACGTTCCGCTGGTAGCCCGCGCGTCCCGCACCCGGGTGGGAAGAACCCCGCCACGTGCGGTCGTTGCCGGGGTGGGGGTACGTGGCACCGGTCGAAAGCCGCGTACGATCCGCTGGTGGCGGCAACGAGTGTGCGGGTGAGTGGTTCGCGGACGTGCGATCAAAACAGCCGGACACAGCGGGCCGAAGACGTCCCCTGAACGCCTTGTTTCTGCCACGATTCCGAGTGGGTGGGGCTCGGAGCCCGAGCGCTCCCCGCCCGCAGCCTCCGCCGGGGGGACCCCCAACCGGCACGCCTAAGACCAGTGGGAGAGTCACGGTGTACTTCGCCGCACTGCTCGCGCGCACCGAAGACGGGTGGGAAGCGAGCGACACAGAGCTCGACGACGTGGAGACCCTGTCGGATCTGGCCGACCTGGCCCGGGAAGCCACTCCCGACGACGACACGGTGCTCGTCCTGATCGAGCAGGAGGACGCCTGGTTCGGCGTCGTCCGCATCGATGGTGAGGACGACCCTCGTATCTACGTCTCGGACGCCGCCGCCGCTGCCCGCAGCAGCTACGGCGAGATCCTTCTCACCGACGAACTGCTCGGCCGGGATCCCGCCGACGACGGCAACGACCTGGACGCCCTCGACCTGGACGGCACCGAGGACGGTGAGCCCGACGAGGACGGCGAGGAAGCCGAGGAGGACGGCGGCGGCGCCGACGCCGTGCCCCACGGCCCGGTCGGTGACGTCGGCATCCTCGACGACCTGGGCGTCACCGAGAAGGAGTTGCTGTCGCTGTCCGCGGACGCGGTCACCGAGATCGCCGACGCGCTCGGCGCCTCGGAGACGCTGGAGACCGTCCGCTGATCCCGTCCGCCCCCCGTACGGCCCCGGATCCGGTGCGTGACCCCTGGCGGGCCGCGATGCGGCACGCCCTGGACGAGGCCCGGCAGGCGGTCCGGGGCGGCGACGTCCCCGTCGGGGCGGTGGTCCTCGCCGCCGACGGCACGACCGTGCTCGCCGCCGGGCACAACGAACGCGAGGCCACCGGCGACCCGACCGCGCACGCCGAGGTCCTCGCGATCCGGCGGGCGGCGGCCGAGCTGGGCGAATGGCGGCTGACCGGCTGCACGCTGGTGGTCACCCTGGAGCCCTGCACGATGTGCGCGGGTGCCCTCGTGCAGTCGCGGGTGGACCGGGTGGTCTACGGCGCCCCGGACGAGAAGGCCGGGGCGGCCGGCTCGCTCTGGGACGTCGTCCGCGACCGGCGTCTGAACCATCGTCCCGAGGTGATCGAGGGCGTGCTGGCCGCGGAGTGCGCGGGGCTGCTCACCGAGTTCTTCCGCGATCGCTGACGGTCCGGGGCGACGGTCCGGGGCCCCGGAAACGAATTTCGGAGCATGCCCCACCTTGCTGTAAGGTCTCCCTCGGTAGCGTGTCCGAGCGGCCGAAGGAGCTCGCCTCGAAAGCGAGTGTGGCGCAAGTCACCGAGGGTTCAAATCCCTCCGCTACCGCAGGTAGACGAAGGGTCCGGCTCATCGAGCCGGACCCTTCGTGCATCTCCGTCTCAGTTTCCGTCTCAGTTGGCCGGTACGAGCGCCCCGGCGGCGCCGTCGTCATCCTCGCCGGGCCCCGTGTCTTCCGGCTTCCAGATGAGCCCGTCGACCTGTCGGGCCACGTCCACTCGAACGGTGTCGACCATGTGCTGATAGCGCGCGGCCATAGCCGTGGTCGACCAACCCATGAGACCCATGACGGCACGCTCTGAGACCCCGAGGATCAGCAGTACCGTGGCGGCGGTGTGACGAGCGTCGTGCAACCGGCCGTCCCTCACCTTGGCGTCGCTCAGCAGCTCCTTCCAGTCGTCATAGTCGGTGCGGGGCGGGGTGCCGCGCCCGTCCGGGGTGGCGAAGAGCCAGCCCTCATTTGCCCACTTTTCCGCCGCCGCCGCCCGTTCGGCGTCCTGCTTCGCTCGGTGTACCCGGAGCAGGTCAACGAGCTGTGCGGGCAGACCGACCGACCGCCGGCCCGCGCGGGATTTCGTGTCGGCCGTCTCCGGGTTGGTGCGTTGGCGCTGCGGGCAGTATCCGGCCTTTCGGCCGCACGGGTCGCCGCATCCGTGGGCGTAGCGCGGACGGCGCCGACTACGGCGGACCATCAGGACACCACGCTCCATATCCACGTCGGCCCACTTGAGTCCCAGCGCCTCACCTTGCCGCAGACCGAGGGCGAGGGCGACGGCCCAGCGAGCGGAGTTGCGCCGGTCGTCGGCGGTCCGCAGGAGCCGCTTGACCTCTTCGACGGTGTACGGCTCGATCTCCTCTTCGCTGACGCGAGGCGCTTTGGCGAGCTGCACTGGGTTGCGGGTGAGGTGACCACGCCGCACCGCCTCGTTGAGCGCGGTGCGGAAGGTCCGGTGGATCTGGTGAATCGTGCCTGCCCGTCGGCCGTCCGCCTGCATCCGTCCGTAGAAGCGCTCGATGTGCTCGGGTCCGAGCTTGTCGAGACGGTGAGCCCCGAGCGCGGGGATGAGGTGCTTCCGCACGGCGACGCCGTAGCCCACCATCGTGTTCTCGTTGACGGCGAGCGGGGCGATGGTCTCGACCCAGTGAGTCAGCCACGCTTCAACCGTCCAGGCGCGACCGGCCTTGCGTACCGCCCCGCCGTCGCGCTGCTTCTCCAGCTCACGGACCGCCGCCGTCACCTCGGCACGTGTCTTGCGTTCGACGTGGCGGCGGTCGGGGGTGCCGTCGTCGCGGATACCGACGGTGACGCGGCCGTGCCACTTCCCGTCTTTGCCCAGGTAGATGGATGAGCGGCCGTTGGGCTGCCGAGTGCGCTTCTTGTCTTCCGCCACGGGCGGACTCCTTCAGGTTGGTGAACGGGGACAGCGCAGGACGCCACCTCGTGGCGAGGTGGCGTCCTGGTGTGCGGTGATCAGGCGGCGCGCTGCTCCGCGCGGCGGCGGGCGAGGTAGGCGGCCGGGGCGTCGGCGGGGACGCGCCGAAGTCCGCCGATGAGCAGGGATTCCAGCTCCCCTGTGCGGATGAGGGCGAAGCAGGTGGTCCGTCCGATGCGGAGGCAGCGGGCAGCCTCTTCGACGGTCAGGACAACCGGGGCCGGGTCGCCAGCCTCAGCGAGCGGCGTGATGTCCATGGTGGCGATGCTCATGGAAAGGTCTCCTCTAGGACTGTCCGTCGGGGGGTCCCTCTGAGGGGCGCTACTTCCGCTACCGCCGCTACCTCCCAGGTCAGAGGCCTGATCGTGGTAGCGGGAAGGGGTAGCGGTAGCGGATGGGTAGCGGCGCGGTAGCGGCAAATTTGGGTGCTTGCCGCTACCGCGTTATGGCTGGTCAGGCCGTGTTTTCGGTGCCGGGTAGCGGAGGTAGCGGACTTTCCGGGGGTGGGGGGCAGTAACGGGCCCACGCGTCCCACAGATCGGCGGCGTAGTAGCCCTTGAGGACGCTCCCGGCGGTCTTGATGTTGCGGGAGGCGATCGGCTCGTTGTCCGCCGTCATGTACTCGGTGAGCATCTTGGACAGGCGCCGGTTGTCGAGGGGCTTGCCGTGCAGGTCCGCCCACGGCGCGTCATCGAGCGCGTTGAGCCGGTCGAGGATGGCGACGGTGGGCAGACGGTCGATACCGACCATCACGTGATCGCGCAGGTCGGTCAGCAGCCGGACTCCGAGGCTGCCTTTGTCGTTGGCCTTGGACGCGGTCACCAGCGTCACGCACGCGGCCCGCGCCCGCTCCGGCCAGTCACCGCCCGCCGCGTCGGCGACGGCGAGCAGAGGTTCCCACACGTCCGCCGGCCGGTCGCTCACGCCGTCGGGCATGTCCGGCCAGGCGCCCATGACGAACCCCCGGGCGTGTTCCGCCCACTGCGCGAGCCGGTCACGCAGCGCGTGTCCCTCTGCCTCGTGGACCCTCGCCCGGAAGGCTTCCACGCGTTCGTTCCGTGCCCGGCGCCGCATCCGGATCACCACCGACCGCGTCATGATCGTGTCGGGCAGGGAGCCGAGTCCTGCGACGGCCACTCCGCAGTACGACGGGAAGGCTTGCACGGTCTGGTTGCCGCCGTCGCCGATGCACCGGTAGGTGACCCCGGTGCGGCGGTGACCTGCGTTGAGGAACCCGCGCAGCTCCTCGTTGTCCCCTGCCTTGGGGCCAAAGATCGTGTCGATTTCGTCGAACAGGATCGTGGGCCGGCCGTTGGGGCTGGACACGGACCGGAACAGGGCGGCGGCGGACGCGTTGACCGCCGTCATGGGCTGCGGCACCAGCGTCTCTACGATCTCCAGCGCCCGCGACTTACCCGACCCCGGCTCAGGGGACAGGAACGCAAGCCGTGGGGTGGAGTCGAAGCATTCGAGCAGGTGAGCGTGCGCGTCCCACAGCGCCACGGCGACGTAGGCAGCCTCGTGGGGAAAGACGTTGAACCGTCGGTGGAAGGCTTCCACCTCGTTGAGCAGCGCGGCGCCGTCGATGGCGGTCATGCGGCGGTCCTCCCTTCGGTGAGCGCGCCGGGCGCTCCGGTGCAGAAGCGCTTGTGCGCCTCGTACTCGGTGACCAGGGCGGCCACGGAGTTGGGGCCGGTGGCGGTGTCGGTGTGTCCGCAGGGGCAGGCGTAGGCGGCGGTGGGGGTGTCGCCGTAGCGCTTGGACCAGCGGGCGCCGTCGTGGTGGTGGCGGTAGACGGGCGGGGCGTAGATGCGGATGCCAGGGCGGTCCGGTGTCGGGTCGCCGTGGGTGCTCTTCTGCGGGTCAGGGCTTGTTCGGACGCCCTTACGGGCGGCGCCTTTCGGCTCGCCCACGGCCGCCACATCCACAGCCTGTGGAGCGGCCTGCGGGCCGTCCGGGGTGGTGGGGATGCTCTTCAGATGGGGACGGGAGGGGGCGCTCATGCCGCATCCCGCCTGCGGCTGTTGTGGGTGATGGACCAGTTGAGGGCGCTGCGCAGGGTCGAGCGGCACTCGGAGACGGCGAGTCCGGCCGTCTCGCCTGCCTCCTGAAGAGCCTGCTCGACCACGTGCCGGGGGAGGTCGCCCCACGCGACGAACCGTCCCAGAGCGCGCGCCGCCCGGAACAACGCCGCTTCCCGCCCGCCGTGTTGGGCGGTGGCGACGTTCCGCGCCTCAGTGGCGAGTGCTACCTCCGCATATCGACGGGATTGCCCCGCTACAGCCACCGAGGGCGCCTCAGAGGCCTTGGGGGCGGGTTGCAGGATGCTTTGGAGCCACGACGGCAGTACGGCCGCCTCAGGGGCGCACAGAGCGTCGTAGCGTCCGGCGGGGAGGATGCTGCCGGCGGCGACGACGTAGCCGCCCCACGCGCGGGTGTCGACCGAAGCGGCGACCGTGCCCGCCGTGTTGGCGAGCCGGACACCGGGCGGGGCGGTGAAGTACAGGTGGGTTCCGCCGCTGGTGGTCCGCACGCGGTAGGTGTCGGGGACGGCGTGCCCGGCGCGCTCGCAGAGCGCCCCGAAGGTTGCCGCGCCGTCAGGCGCGTCCGAACTGCCCTTGTGCTCTGGCGTGTCCAGGTCGACCACGACCAGCCCCGAGGGGCCGGTGGCGATGCCGACGTTGAACGGCGTCCGCGACCACGCGGCCCGGATACGGTCGGGGTCGGTGGTGGCGCGCTGTTCCCACTTCCGGTGCCCGGCGGCGCACTCGCCGGTGAGGGTGCACGACTTCTCCCCGTGCAGGGCGGGGGGCTTGCCGTGGGGGCGTAACGGGAAGACGTGCCAGCCGCGTTCCGCGGCGTCCAGCGCTGCACGCAGCAGCGCGGGGCGAGGGTCATGGGTCATGCTGGATGTCTCCAGTTCCTTGATGGGTGACTGGCTGGCAAGGGCGGCCCCGCGGCTTTGGCGAGACGGAGGGGCCGCCGTTGCTGTTGGTTGGTGACGGTGCTCAGGCCGCGTCGCGGCCGGCGTGGAGCATGCCGTCGTCGGTCTTGCGCAGGGCTCCGGTGGCCGTGAGTGCCTTGAGTTCGCGGGAGACGGTGCCCTTGTTGATTCCGGTGCGGTCGGTGATGTCGCGCAGGGTCCGGGCGCCCTCGTGAACTGCCTGAAGCACCCGGTCACGGTTCGTCGCCGACGCGGACGCCGTGCCCTCCGCCGGGGTGACCGGCTCCTTGACCAGACGGAGCGTGCCGCCGGTCGGCCGGGAGGCGGCGCGGTGCCAGACGGGCCGCTCCGGGAGGGCGATCACGTCGGCCGGGGAGAACGCCCGGGTCTTGACCGGGTGGGGCTTCACCTTGGGGCCGGAGCGCAGCATCGCGACGCCGGGCATGGGCAGCTTGTGCGCGTGCCAGCCGTCCTCGGTGGCGTCCTCACCGAACACCACCCGGGACTCCGACGACGTTGAGAGGGCGAGAGAGGCCCGGTAGGTGATCTGCGCGCTGATCTGCGGGTCAAGGCCGGGGCTCTTGCCGTCCATGGTGGGCTTCTGGGTGGCCCAGATCAGGATGATCTCGGCCGCCCGCGCCATCCGGGCGATCGTGCGCAGGTTGTCCATGATCCGGGCGTAGTCGGTGCCGGGGCCGTCCTCGGTGCGGGGAGCCTTGAACCTGGCCATGGAGATGACCTCGGCTCCCTCGTCCACGAAGACCGTGATGCGGGGGCGGTCGGTGCTGATGGCGATCACGTCGCTGCCGCGCGGGATCTCCTCCAGCCGCTCGTGCATCTCCTCGACCAGTTCGTCGGTCACGTCCAGGACGTCGTCCCGGCGTACCGCCGTGCGGGCCCGGTGCTCCCAGTTCAGGGCCTCCACCCGCTTCGGATCGATCACGATCAGCCGGTGGTCGGCGGTCTCGGACGCTTCCGCGAGCAGGGCCCGGGTCGACCAGGACTTGCCCGACCCGGACGTGCCCGCGATCAGCATCCGGCGACCGAGCGGCACGAACACCTGCTCCCCGGTGACTGTGTCGATGCCCCACGGCGCCCCGGGCTCCCAGCCGGACAGGTCGATCCCGTCGGCCGCGCTGCGGGTGCGCAGCGTGATCGTGGCACGGTCGCCGTGACTGCCGGACGTGATCTCCATCCGCAGATCGGTGCGCGCCCCGAGCAGGGCCCGGATCTCATCCGCCTTCGCGCGGAACGTCTTCGGCGTCCACCGGCCGTCCAGGCGGACGTGCGAGATGAGTCCGGCCGGGGTGAGCTTGGCCGGGGTGGGCACGGTGCCCGACAGGCCGCGTGCGTCGGCGTTCTGCACCCAGAACGACGGGTCCAGCCGCGAGGCCAGGCGACGCTCCTCAGCGGTCATCCCGTCATCCAGGCGCACCGACGGCTGACGACGGCCCAGCCACAGACTCGCGGCGTTCAGGCCGATCAGCCCGGCGGACACGGACGCCGGCCACAGCGTGAGCGAGCCCGCGGCCTCCGACAGCAGCCACGTGGCGAACCCGCCCGGCACCGCGTGCGTGGCGTGGGCGTGCACGGCGCGGGCGGTGAGGGTGGCGGGATAGTTCTTCCGCGCCGCCTTCAGCACAGACTGCGCCTGGCTGCGGTGCTGTCGCGCGGCCTTGTCCGCCGTGCGCGCGGCCCGACGGGTTGCCGACAGCGGGTTGTTGGACGCCTTGCGGGCCGCGCTGCGCTGATTGCGGGCCATGGCGGCGGTCGAGCGGGCGGAGTTGTGCTCCCGCTGCGCCGCCATGAGCGCCTTCAGGTGCTCCGGAGTCCGCAACTGCACGCGGCGCTCCGCCTCTCGGTCCCACCATGCGGCGAACGGCGCGCACACGGGTGCCAGCGCGTCCAACGCGGTGTTGGTCGTGCCGGTGGTGGTCGACCATGCTTGCTTCCAGTCCACGAAAGGGTCCTCCAAGACCGTGGATGAGGGCCGGTGCGCCGTTGCGTGGCGTCACCGGCCCGCCCGAATTGGGATGGTTGGCGCTATCGGTTGCGTCGACAGCACCGGTTGAGCCCCCGCAACCGCGTCTGACCTGCGATGTTGCGGAGTTGCGCCATTCCAGAGGGAGGGGCCCTACGCGCACGCGCGCGTAGAGGCGCCGGAAACAGGGTCACGCAGCGTCTCCACGGGGCCGTGGGCGGCCGTACGCAGGGCCGGGGGTCTTCCACCCCGCGCAAGGGGGTCGAGGGCCTCTGTGGGCCGCTCAAGGCTTCGACCTGTTGGGCGGGTGAAGCGCCGTGCGTGGGACGGGCGTTGGGGGTGTCAGCGTCGGCGGCGCGGGCGCTTGGCGGCGGCCGTGCCGTCGCTGCCGCTCACGGAGCGGACGACGGAGACGACGGCCCAGCCGAGCACGAGCGCGATGAACGCGACGATGGCGAGGTTCGCGGCGATGGCGGTGAGGGCGCCGACGAGCAGCGGGCCGAAGTAGACGCCGGCCGCGACCGCCCCGGCGCCGACACCGGAGCCGAGCGCGACGCGCTGCACCGTGCGGTCCGGCGGCGCCTGGTGGATGTGCACCACCTGTGGCCCCGTGGGCTGTTGGGCGGGCAACGTGGCGGGGTCGGCGTAGACGTGGCGGCCGTCGGGGAGCTGCACCACCCGGACCGGCTCAGGCAAGTTGTTCACGGGGTTCTCCCTGGTGAGGGGCCGCTAGAGTCGCGGCATGGGGGTTATAGAGATCGAGGTCGATCCGCTGCCGTGCAAGTGGTGCCGGCGGTCGCTCGGACAACGCCGGTGGTGGGCACCGAAGCGCTTCTGTGGCAACTGGCACCGGGTGAAGTACCGGGTGGTCCAGGTCGTGGCGTTCGTGCTCGATTAGCGCCGGCCAGCGATCAGGCGGCTTCCTGCTCTCGGTAGGCGCAGGGCGTGCACATGCCGAGCGTCGACGGGATGACGTATCCCGCGTCGCGGCGGCACTCGGTACAGGTGCGGCGGGCGGCATTGGCCTTGGCCAGAGCCGCCCACCGGGCCGGGGTCATCGGACGCACCGGCTTCGCGCGGTCGATCCGGTAGAGGTAGGCGACCAGCGGGCCCCGGCGCCGGCGCGGCCGTTCGAGCTGCGCGACCACGTCCTGACCGCCGGGTCGCAGCCCGCGGGCCCTCAGTTGACGGCGGGTGGCGTAGCCGTCCGGGGCGAGCCGCCACCGGTAGACCGGCAGGGCCGCCATCACACGGCCTGAAGGCCGCGCTCGCCGCGCAGGGTGTCACGCAGGGTCCGGGCATTCGCCGGGGACGTACGAACCTCACGCCGAATGCCCTCGGCCGTCAGCCGCGCGTCCGGCCAATCCGCGGTGGCCTTCCGCGCTTCGGCAAGCAGCTCATCCGCCGTGCGCTTCGGCCGCGGTGTGCGGGCGACCTCGGGGACACGGCCCGTCGCGCGGCGCGGGCGGGTCGACTCGGCAGCGACCGAGCGCGACTCGATCGGCGCCGTGGGCGGCTGCTCGATCGCTTGGACGGGCTTGTCCGGGACGGTCGACTTCAGGAACCCGACAGCCACCGGCCGGGGCAGTACAGCGACGTTAGGCGTGATCGGCGCCGGGGTCGATACCGCAAGGTCAAAACTAGACCGATTCCTAACGGTCTCGGTCGATTCCTTCGCATTTACGGTCGGGGTCGTGATCGGGGTGGGGCGGTGGTGCAGCACCTTCGCCACAAGGTCGGAGCCGAAGTAGATCGACCCGACGGGCAGCGACGTCGCGAGCAGCACCAACGCCCAGTTCGCCGGGTCCCAGTCGGCCAGTCGACCCCAGTCGACCGAACGGCCGTGCAGCTCCGGGACCAATCCGTGCACGTAGTTCAGCACGAGCGAGGCGATCGTGTAGCCAGCCAGCACCCGCAGCGCGAACGTGCGGTCCCGACCGGCGAGCACGAGCGTCGCGATCAAGGCCAGGGCCATCAAGCCGTCGACGACGAACGGGTACAGCATCGCGGCCGTGTCGTCCGCACCGATGGCGCCGGCGATGTCGCGCAGCGCGTTCCAGGACACCCGGAACGCCATCGCGACCACGACGACCAGCGCGAGCACGAGGGCCGTGCGGCCCTTGCGGTGCAGGTTCATGCCGCACCGCCCGTCTGCCCAGGCAGGCCGTTGATGTGGTCGCGGTGCGCGGCGAGCACGCGCCGGCGGGCCCGGCGGATCCGCCGCTCGTTCAGCTCGCACGGCGTGCGGTCGATCACGATGATCTGCGCGTCCAACAGGTCCATCTCCGCGCGGATGACGGGCATCTCGCGCTCGATGGCGTCCAGCTCCGCATCCGTGGGTTCCATCCACGGCTCGAACGCGGTAACAGCGTCCTGAACAGTCACGATGTGGTTCATGGGTCGTGGTCTCCCTCGCAGGTGAAACGGCCCGAACAGCGGCCCCGGGTCTAGCCACCCGGGGCCGCGCGCCGTTGGAGTCGGCTCCCGGCTCCCCTCAGCGCTGCTCGTACGAGACGAGCAGCGGAGGCAACCGGCCGCAGGGTCTGATCTGCGGAAAGCTGATTTGCGCCGTACTCACACGGACCCGAGCCCGTGTGACCGCCTACTTGGCCGAGGAGAGGCGGCGTGATCCCCATTCAGTTGTCAAAGAACCGGCGCTTCCTTCGTACTCACCCCCTCGGGCTTTCCTCCGGGCGACGGACACAGGTGTGTCGAGGCGCCCTCCGCTCGACCGTTCCGACCGGCGGGCAGATCCCTAAGGTTCCCTAGGGTTCCCTGCGGTGTCAAGCGGTAAGCTAGGGAACCTCAGGGAAGTCACGAAAGGGAGCGAGCGACATGGCAGGCCAGGCCGACAATCGGGCCCCGTACGCGAAGATTGCCGCCCACTACATGGAGCTGATTTCGTCCGGTGAGCTACAGCCGGGGACGCTCCTGCCGAGCATCAAGAACCTCGCAGAGGAGTGGAAGGTCAGTACCGCGACAGCCGAGAAAGCTCTCCGCAAACTGCGCAACGAGGGGCTTGTTCGAGGCATCCACGGCATCGGCACTGAAGTCCTGGACCAGCCGGGTCCGATGTCCTCGGGAGCTCAACGGCAGGATCGTGGGCGCCGTACCGGATCCAGTTGGGGGGCAGGCGAACGATCCGACTCACACCAAGCGGCCGTGGTGCCTGCGCCGGCCGAAGTGGCTCAGGCCCTAGACATCGAGCCCGGTGCGGACGTTGTGCGGCGTAGTCGGGTGTACAGGGACAGGCACGGCATCGTGGCTCACAGCACGTCTTGGATCCCTGCTCGATACGCCAAGCTGATCCCGCAGCTAGCAGCGAGCGAGCGTCTGACGGGGGGAACCTCGCTTCAGCTCATCGCCCAAGCCACCGGCCACCCGATCAGCCATCGCATCGACACGGCGTCAGCCCGCACGCTGACGCCGGAGTACGCGCGCCTCTTGGAACTAGACCCTGACAACCCGCCGGCGGAACCGGTAGTCGTGATGACCGCAAAGTTTGTCGACAGCGAGGGCAACATCGTGGAGTACGGCGTAGACCTCGGAGGGCCGGGCCGTACATGGCGCACAGAATCGGAGGTCACCCCGTGACGGTCGTGGATGACACGCTCGTGAGCGTGCTCGAAGACCGACTAGATGCACTGCTTGCGGCCCGCCGGACTGGCACAATCACGCCGGAAGCCGAAGCAGAGGTGGCCACCATCTCCCGAGCCATGGCGAGACCGATGTCCCCACGCCCCCCGTTCTGCGTCCTGATGGCCGGACTCCCCGGGTCAGGCAAGACCACGCTTTCTCGCGCCCTCACGGATCGCGGATTCGTACGGCTGTGCCCGGATGAGGAGATGTACCGTCGGCACGGCGTCTACGGAGTCGACTTCCCCCGGGGCACCTTCCCCACCCTTGAACGGCCAGTCCTGGAAGACGTGGCGGTTGATCTGAGGAAACAGCTCAGGGCCGGACACGATGTCGTCGTTGACCATGGTTTTTGGACTCCCGAGGATCGGGCCAAGTGGCAGGCCATCGCCACCGACGCCGGCGCGGTCCCCGTCCTCGTATACCTTGCCGCCAGCCATGACGAACTGTGGGCGAGGATCAGTAGGCGCAACGAGTTCCACGCCGACGACCCGAACGCGATCTACTTCGCGGAAAGCGACCTCCAGCGGTACCGCAGCCGGTTCATACCTCCCACGGCAGACGAGCCGCACCTGTTGTACGAGGGCGACCCCACCGCCGTGATCGCGGCCGTGGAAGGGTCTGACCGCTGACGCTTCCAGAGGTAGACGCGCAGGTCAGCCGGGGCGTACTCCGTCTCAGTTTCCGTCTCATTCAGTCCCGTTCGACACTGTCCAGGGCCGTTCACGCGACGTGTGAGGAACCGGGAACGAACGAGGTTGAACGACCCTGCACAATCCTCTGACCAGCACGAACAGACCTCGAAAGCGAGTGTGGCGCAAGTCACCGAGGGTTCAAATCCCTCCGCTACCGCTCGTAGCCGAAAGGGCGGCCCCGATGGGGCCGCCCTTTCGTGTTCCGCCGGCGTCAGCCGACGCGGACGTTCTTCTCCACCGTGACCTGGTCGATGTCCGTCGTACGGACGGTGATCTTCATGGTCCAGACGCCGGGCAGCGGGAGCTGGAGCTGGTCGGTGCCCCAGTAGCCGCCGCGGTTCTCCAGTTCGGCGTCGATCGGCCCGACGTCCTGCGCGCGCAGGGTGAAGGTCAGGCGCACCTCGGGGACGGTGACGATGCCGCCGTCGGGGCCGAAGACGACGGCCTGCACCTGGTTCCGGCCGACCCGGCCCGGGGCGAGGTCGAGCTGCACCTTGCCGTGGCCGTTCGGGGTGCCGACGTCGAAGGGCACCACGCTGCTGGAGGCGGTGGGCCTGCCGGCGTCGGCGGCCTCGGTCCGGGCCGCGGCGGACTCGGCGGCGGCCCGGCCCGGGAGGGTGATGGTCAGCAGGGTGGTGATCACCAGGACCAGCACGCCGGTCACGAACTCGGCGAGCACGGAGCGGCGCAGCGCCCGGCGGTGGTGGTCGTCCCCAGGGGCCGGGGCCGGGGGCCGGTCGTCGCCTGTGGGGTCCGCGTCCCGCGCGTCGGCGTCGGCGGGCGCGGATTCGGCGGGGCCGTCCACGGCCAGGCCGGTCCAACTCACGGCCGCCCGGTGTTCTCCCACCCCCGCGCCCGCGGCCACCGGCTCCCGCTCCCGTACCTCGGCCTCCGCCCGCGCGGGTCCCGCCTCCGCCCAGCGCCGGGTCCACCGGCGGGAGAAGCCTGCCGCCGCCAGCAGCAGCGCCACCGCGGCCACCTTGCCCAGCAGGATGCGGCCGTACGTCGTGCCGGTGAGGGTGTCCCAGGAGCCGAGGCCACGCCAGGACTGGTAGACGCCGGTGACGGTGAGGACGGCCACCGAGGCGAGGGCCAGCCGGGAGAAGCGGGTGACGGCGGCGGGCGTGAGGTCCTGCGGGGCCCGGTAGAGGACGGTGAGCAGGGCCGTCAGGCCGCCCAGCCAGACCGCCATGGCCAGCAGGTGCAGCACCGACGACGTCATCGCCACCGGCACCTGGATGCCGGCGGAGGCGTGTTCGGCGGCGGCCCAGGTGACGGCCAGCGCGAGGCAGAGCGCGATGCCGGGTGCGCGAGGGACGGTGCGGAGGGCCGAGCGGCGTACGAAGAGGAAGGCCGCGCCCAGCAGGGCCAGCCGGGCCAGCAGCGCCAGGCCGGGCTTGGTGGTCGAAGTGGTGCTCAGGACGGCCGGGTCGAGGGCGTCCGCCAGGCCGGTGCCGCGTTCGTAGGGGCCGCGCAGGAGCAGCAGGGCGGCCGTGGACAGCACGAGGGTGAGCCAGGCGGTGGGCAGGAACCGGCGCAGGGCGGCGGTGGGGCCGCCGAGGACCGCGGACAGGAAGACGGCGACGCCGATGAGGAGGGCCAGGCCCCCGTACGCGGCGTAGCGGGCGATGTTGTAGAGCGAGGCGATCGCCGGGTCCTCGGTCGGGCCGGTCACCGCCGCGGTCGTCGCCGACGGTTCGCCGACCGAGAAGATGAACGCGCCCGACACCGGGTGGCTGTCCGCCGAGACCACCCGCCAGGCCACGGTGTACGTGCCGTCCGCGAGGCCGGTCGGCAGGCCGACCCGGACGGTGTCGGCGCGGCCGCCGGGCTGCGTGGCGGCGCCCGTGTCGACGGGGCGGTTCTCCGGGTCGATCACCCGGACCGAGTCGTCGAGCAGACCGACGGACTCGGTGAAGGTCAGGGTGAGGTGGCGGGGGGCGGAGGCGAGGACGGTTCCGTCGGCGGGGTCGGTGCGGCCGAGGGCGGCGTGCGCGGACGCGGGGGCCGCGCCGCCGAGGAGACACAAGGCCAGCACGGCGATCAGCAGCAGCGGGCGCCGAAGTCGCCGGAGCACGCCGGGTGGTGGCAAGACCTCGCCGCCGCTCCGGTCGCTGCCGTTCCGGTCGCCGACGCTGCCGTCGCCGTCGTGCCGTGCTCCGCCGTCGCGCATCCCCATCGCTTCTCCGTCGTCGGATCTGCTTCCGGGATACGTACGGACGCGGGGCCCGCCGTGCTCATGCGAAGGACATACGGATGCGGGCGCCGATCCGCTCACCCGGTGGCCTCGCCCGCCGTCCTCTCACCAGGTGGGCCGCGCCGAGATCCCCCCGTCGACCACCAGGTCGTGCCCCGTCACCCAGGACGCCAGGGGTGAGGCCAGGAACACGCACGCGTCCCCGATGTCCTCCGCCCGCCCCAGCCGCCCGAGCGGCACCGCGCGCTGCCAGCGCTCCACGCCCTCCGGCCAGCCCTGGGCGAGCCCTTCCCGGTCGATCAGCCCGGGGGAGACGGTGTTGACGCGGATGCCGTGGCTCCCGTACTCCAGCGCCGCCGACCGGGCGTGCATCACGACCGCCGCCTTGGAGGCGCAGTAGTGGGCGTGCGCCGGGGCCGGCGCGCTCGCCTCGATCGAGGCGATGTGGGTCACCGAGCCCCCTTCGCCGCGCTCCCGCATGACCTCGACGGCCGCCTGGGTGCAGGCGAACACACTGGTCAGATTGGTGTCCACGACCGCCCGCCAGTCGGTGGCGGTCATCCCGGCGAGTTCCTGCACGGGCTGCACGGCGGCGTTGTTGACCAGCGCGGTCAGGCGCCCCCCGCCCCATTCGGCGGCCTCGCGCACCACGCGCCGGCACTCGGCCTCGTCGGCGAGATCGGCCTGGAGCACGACGGCCCGGCCGCCCAGGCCCTCCACCAGTGCCGCCACCTCACGCGCCGGCTCCAGCGACGTACGGCAGTGCACGGCGACCGCCGCGCCCTGTTCCGCGAAACGCAGGGCGATGCCCCGCCCGATGCCGCCGCCCGCGCCCGTGACGAGGGCGACCTGGCCCTCCAGCAACCTCATGGCCGGCACAGTTCCACGATCCGGTCGGCCAGCTCCGGGTGGCGGGCGGTCAGCTCGGCGGCGTCGCCGTGCTCGTACCCCTCGAAGGTGAAGCCGGGCGCCATCGTGCAGCCGAAGAACGTCCAGGAGCCGCCCTCGGCGACCCGCCCGCCCATCCAGGTGCCGGCCGGCACGGTGAACTGCGGGTGCTGGCCGGCGAGCACGTCCGGTCCGAGGACCACCGTGCGCGAGGAGCCGTCGGGGGCCAGGAGCAGCAGTTCCAGCGGGTCGCCGAGGTAGAAGTGCCAGACCTCGTCGGCGGGCAGGCGGTGCAGGGCGGAGTAGTCGTCCCGCCGGAGCAGGGCGACGATGGCGGTGCCCTCCGGGCGCCCGTCGGGGCGGTCCGGTCCGGCCCAGGTCTGCCGGAACAGGCCGCCCTCGCGCGGGATCGGCTCCATGGCGTAGTGCGCGACAAGCTCTTCTGGGGTCACGCCGGGCAGGCTACCGGGCGGAGGAGGAAGGCCAGTTGAGCGTGCTTCTCCGGCAGGTGCACGTCGGGCAGATTCACCTCCGGCAGTACGACCTTCGGACCGGCCACGAACCCCTGCTTCAGGAAGCGCTCGATCGCCTTGCCGTTGCGCACGTCCGGGTCGACCACGACGCGCTGCCGGCCGAGGACCAGCCACACGTAGGAGGCCGCGGCCTGGAGCAGCGACGCCGTCCAGCCGCCGCGGGACCCGCCGGATCCGGCCGGCGCGAGCAGCAGATGCAGGCCGATGTCGCCGGGCAGGACGTCGTAGCACTCGCCGACCCGGTCCGCCTCCGGCTCGTAGGTCTGGAACAGGGCCGTCGGTTCGCCGTCCTTCACGAGGAGGTAGGCGTGATGGGTGGCGAGGGTGTCCATGTGGGCGTAGATGCCGGCCACCTCCTCCACGGTGAGCCCGTTCATGCCCCAGAAGGCGGCGCGTTCCTGGCTCACCCAGCCGTGGACCACCTCGGCGTCGCCCTTCGCGTCCAGGGGCAGCACGCGTACGGTGCCGAAGCCGTCGACCACCTCCTCGTGGACGGCGGTGCGGTCGGCGTACGGGTCAGTCATCGTCGGTCTCCTTGGTGAGGCGGGCCCAGTCGGTGACGACCGGGACGAGGTCTCCCCTGGTCCACAGGGGGAGTTGGTCGCGGTGGTGCGCAGAGCCGGGCACGCCGGACGCGCCCAGCGGCACCACCCAGAGGCTGTCCTCGCGCCGGGCCAGGTCCCACACGTAGCGGGCGGCCGGTCCGCGCGCGGCGAGGTCGGTGAGGCCGGGGACGGCGGAGGTGCACAGCACGCAGTCGTGGTCGCCGGACAGCGCCGGCTCGGCGTACGTGTCGGTGGCGTACGGCGTGCCGGGCAACGCCCGCCAGGGGGCGAGGCGGTGGGTGTCGCCCCAGGTGCGGCGGGCCGTGCCGGCGGTGGCCGGCGACGCCACCTCCTCCAGGGCGGCCCGGACGAGCGCCGGACGGTCGATGCCGTAAAGCTCCTCGGCCGTCAGCAGGTTCTCCAGGGCGAAGGCGGTCCGTGCGGTGAGCCCCAGCCAGGGCAGCAGGACCTCCGGGTAGGCGGGCGGCTCGGTGAGCGCGGCGAACGCCGGGTGGGCGGCGAGGCGGCGGACGACGGCGCCGCGGACGGCCGCGTAGGCGGCGGCGGCCTCGCTCTTGGCGTCCATCCGCCGGTCCCAGCGCAGCAGCCGGTCGCGCAGCGCGGCGGCGGCGGGTGCGAGGCCGTCGAGGGCGGCGAGCAGACGCAGGAGGGGCGTGGCGGAGGCGAGATGGGTGTCCGTGTGGATGGCGGGCATGTCGGCCGCCGACCACCTCTTCCTCTCGTCGAGCAGCGCGGCGATCCGGGCGGCGCGGTGCGGCGGGGCGAACTCGACGCCGAGCGAGGCGGACGGGCCGCGCTGGTTGGCCATCACCGCGATGCCGTCGGTCAGGCCGGCGCGCGGCATGGTGTGCCAGCCGTGCCACTCGTGGCCGGGCTCCCAGGCGGGCACGATCCGGACCCTGTTGGCCGCGGAGCGCACCGGCACCCGGCCGGCGACCCGGTGCAGGGTGCCGCCCTCGGTGTCGGCGGCCTGCACGACGTTGACCGGTTCCACCCAGCTGTCGAAGGCGCGGTCGACGTCGGCGACCGTGCGGGCCCGCAGCAGCGGGAGCAGGGCGGCGAAGCCGGCGTCGGCGAGGACGCGGGGCGGGTACCGCAGGCTGAGGGCGAGCGGGGGCTCGGCGTCGTCCGGCAGCAGCGTGCCGTCGGTCAGGCCCTCGGGCCCGCCGGCGACCACCGGTCCCCGTCCGGTCTCGATCACCTCGACCGGCACCGGCTCCGCGCCGCGCACCTCGACGACCTCCGTCACCCGGCAGGCCCGTTCCCACCGTCCGTCCGGGCCGAGGGCCTCCACGCCGGCGCCGGTCCGGCGCAGCCGCTCCCGGTACAGGTCCTGGTAGTCGGCCATGGCGTTGGTGATGGCCCAGGCGACCGAGCCGGTGTGTCCGAAGTGCGCGGTGCCGGGGACGCCGGGCACGGCGAGGCCCACGACGTCGAACTCGGGGCAGCTCAGCCGGATCTGCTGGTAGACGCCCGGCTCCTCGATGAAGCGGTGCGGATCCCCGGCGATCACCGCCTGCCCGGTGACGGTCCGCTCCCCGGCGGCCAGCCAGCCGTTGCTGCCCGAGGTGCCGGGGCCGTCCGTGGCGAACAGCGCCACCGCCCGCGGTCCCAGATGCCGGATCACCTCCTCGCGCCAGAGTTTCGCCGGGAAGCCCGCGAAGAGGAGGTGGGTGGCGATCCAGACGGCGAGCGGGGTCCAGGGCTCCCAGCGGCCGGGTGCGAGTCCCGTGTCGGCGAACTCGGGGGTACGGCGGGCGCCTTCCGCGAGGCCCTCGTTGACGCCCTCGACGTAGGCCAGGACCCAGTCGGCCGTGTCGGGGTCCAGGGCCTTGAAGGAACGTTCCGCCGTGTCCGTGAGGCGCGCCCGTCTCGCGAGCACGTCCCAGGGCACGGCGGCCGTACCGAGGAAGGAGGCGGAGGTGCCCTGGGCGCGGTGGCGTTCGACCTCCAGCTGCCAGGCGCGGTCGTGGGCCGTGACCCGGCCCTGGGCGCGGGCGAGTTCGCGGGCGTCGGAGGCGCGCAGGTGGGGGATGCCCCAGGCGTCGCGGTAGATCTCGATGGTCACCTGGACATCACCCTGTCATTCCTTGAGCTCTTTAGGTTAGGCTTCCCTAAGTAAGTCGTGGCGGAATGGTACGCGAGATGTGAAGGAGCACCATGGGGCAGGGGCACGGTTGGCAGGGCGCGGTCCTGAAGCTGATGGGCGCGAAGGACTTCCTCCTCACCGTCACCGGCGCCGAGGACGTCACGCCGGAGTACCGGCGGGTGCACTTCACCGACGGGGGCCTGCTCGCGGCGGCCGGCGTCCACCCCACCATGTGGGTCCGGCTGTGGTTCGACAACGGGGGCAAGTCGCACCAGCGCGCCTACACGCTGGTCGACGCGGACCCCGGGACGCACACCTTCAGCCTCGAGTTCGCACTCCACGAGGGGTGCGCCAGCGACTGGGCGCGGGCGGCGAAGGAAGGCGACACCATCGAGGCGACGGTCCAGGGCACGGGCTTCCAGCATCCCCGGCCCGAGCCCTCGCACGTCTTCGCGATGGGCGACCCTGCCTCGCTGCCCGCGCTCAACTCCCTTCTCGACGCCCTCGGTTCGGCGCCCGCGACGATCTGGTTCGAGGGTGAGCTGGACGGCCTGCCGTGCCACGCGGACGCCGACCGGCACGAGATACGCCGGGTGCCCCGTCCGGGCCTGGTCGACGACGTGCGGGCCACCCTGCCGGCGCTCCTGGCGGCCACCACGGACCCGTACGTCTGGATCGCCTGCGACACCGCCACGACCCGCACCCTGGCCTCGTACGTGCGCAAGGACCTGTCGGTCCCGAAGGAGCGGATGCACGCGCTGGGGTACTGGCGGGCGACCTGACATCACCTGCGTGACCGCGCGACCCGGGGCCGGCGTCCAGCCGGCCCCGGGTCTTTTTCGTGAGCGGACGGCCCGCGGGGGTCCCTCCGCCTTTCACTTCAGGGGCCGTTGGGCGGAGCGCCGTGTTGATTTCTGTGAAAAACCCTCGCGGGCAGGGGGATTGACCCTCGTCGGCGCGGTCACGTTTCCACAAACTACGACGTCGACTCTTGACGTATGACCGGACATGAGGCTGTTATTGCGCCACCTTCGTGTTCGGTCAGGTTGGTTTCTGATTGGTTTCGACCAATCTCCGGACCGGACCCCTGTCCCCCCAGGAGCCGTCATGCGCAGAACCCCCTCCGGTCTCACTCTCCCCGGCCCGAGCCGCCGCACCCTTCTGCGCGGTGTCGGTGGCGCGGCCGCTCTCGGCGCCGGAACCTCCCTGCTGAGCGCCTGCGGCGGCAGCGGCGCGGCCGCCGACCCGAAGACGGTCACGGTCGGGTCGAAGGCGTCCGACCCCGTGCCGAAGAAGGCGTACGCCGACATGTACGCGGCGTTCACGAAGCGGTCCGGGCTCACCGTCGACGTGAACACCAAGGACTCCAACACCTTCCAGGAGCAGATCAACTCCTACCTCCAGGGCACGCCGGACGACGTGTTCACCTGGTTCGCCGGCTACCGGATGCAGTTCTTCGCCGCCAAGGGCCTCGCCACCCCGGTCGACGAGGTCTGGGAGAAGATCGGCGGCAACTTCCCCGACGCGATGAAGGCGCTCAGCAAGGGCGAGGACGGCAAGTACTACCTCGTGCCGCTCTACACGTACCCCTGGGCGATCTTCTACCGGAAGAGCGTCTTCGCGGAGAAGGGCTACGAAGTCCCCACCACCTGGGACGACTTCATCGCGCTGTGCAAGCGGATGCAGAAGGACGGCCTCGTCCCGATCGCCTTCGGGGACAAGGACGCCTGGCCCGCCCTCGGCACCTTCGACCAGATCAACTTCCGCAAGAACGGCTACGACTTCCACGTCGACCTGATGGCCGGCAAGGCCTCCTGGACCGACGCCAAGGTCCGCGCCGCCTTCGACCTGTGGGCCGAGATACTCCCCTACCACCAGGAAGGCGCCATCGGCCGCACCTGGCAGGACGCCGCCCAGACGCTGGTGGCGAAGAAGGCCGGCATGTACCTCCTGGGTACCTTCGTCGCCCAGCAGTTCACGAACGAGGCCGACCTCGAGGACCTCGACTTCTTCGCCTTCCCGGAGATCGACCCGGCCTTCGGCCAGGAGACCGTCGAGGCGCCGACCGACGGCTTCATGATGAGCAAGAGCCCGAAGAACAAGGAGGGTTCGCTCAAGCTCATGGAGTACCTGGGCTCCCCGGAGGCCGAGGAGACCTACCTCAAGTCGGACCCCAGCAGCGTCGCCGCCTCGACCAAGGCCGACACCTCCTCGTACACCCCGCTCCAGAAGAAGTCGTACGAGATGATCGCCGGCGCGAAGAACCTGACGCAGTTCATGGACCGCGACAGCCGCCCGGACTTCACCTCCACGGTCATGCAGCCCGCGCTGCAGAAGTTCATCCGTGACCCCAAGGGCGTCGACGGCCTGCTCTCCTCCATCGAACGCCAGAAGAAGACGATCTTCGCGTCCTCATGACCACGGAACTCACCACGGAGAACCCGGAGGCGGCCGACGTGCCGCCTCCGGGCGCTGCCCCGCTCGCGGGACGGAAGGTGCCCAGGGGCCACCGGCGCCTGCTCACCCGCCGCGACCGGCTCACGCTGGGCCTGATGGCGACCCTGCCGACGGTCCTGCACATCGCCCTGGTGTGGGTGACCGCGCTCGCCTCGATCGCGCTCGCCTTCACCACCTGGGACGGCATCGGCTTCGACTCGATCCACTGGGTCGGGCTGCAGAACTTCAAGGAGCTGTTCGAGCAGAACCCGCAGTTCTGGCCCGCCGTCCAGCACAACGTCGTGTGGTTCGCGGTGCTGATCGTGATCCCGACGCCGCTCGGCCTGTTCCTGGCCGTGCAGCTGGACAAGAGGATCCGGTTCAGCCGCGTCTACCAGACGGCGTTCTTCCTGCCGGTGGTGCTGTCCATGGCCGTCATCGGCTTCGTCTGGCAGCTCGTCTACAACCCCGACACCGGCCTGATCAACAGCGTCATCGGGGCCAACGAGCCCGGCAAGTACATCGACTGGATCGGCGACCCGGACCTCAACCTCTGGGCGGTCCTGGTCGCCGCGTCGTGGCGGCACACCGGCTACATGATGATCCTCTACCTGGCCGGCCTGAAGGGCGTCGACCCGACGCTGCGCGAGGCCGCCGCGATCGACGGCGCGGGCGAGTGGCAGACGTTCCGCGGCGTCGTCTTCCCGGCGCTGCGCCCGACCAACACGATCGTCCTGGTCGTCACCATCATCGAGGCACTGCGCGCCTTCGACCTCGTCTACGTCTTCAACGGCGGCGCCGAGGGCACCGAACTGCTGTCCATCCTGGTGACCAGCAACATCATCGGTGAGTCGAGCCGCATCGGATACGGATCGGCGATCGCGGTCGTCCTGCTGCTGATCTCGCTCGTCGTGATCATCCCCTATCTGGTCAGCACCTTCCGGAAGGAGCGGCGGGCATGAGCGCAACGACGGTCGTCCCGAAGAACCGCGCCCCGATCCGCCCCGGCCGCGTCGTGCTGCACCTCGTCCTCGGGACCATGGCGCTGGCCTGGCTGGCCCCGCTGCTCTGGGCGGTCTACGCGGCGCTGCGCCCGTACGCCGAGACCAGCGAGAAGGGGTACGTCTCCCTCCCGGACACGCTGAGCCTCGACAACTTCACGAACGCGTTCACCCAGTCGGACATGACGCACTACTTCGTGAACACGCTGGTGATCGCCGTCCCGGCGGTCCTGGTCACCCTGTTCCTGTCGTCGATGGTGGCCTTCTACGTCAGCCGCTTCGACTTCCGGGTCAACCTCGCCCTGCTGCTGCTCTTCACGGCCGGCAACCTGCTGCCCCAGCAGGTGATCATCACCCCGCTGTACCGGCTCTACCTCCTGGTGGACCTGCCCGGCATCACCATGAGCGGCAAGCTGTACGACTCCGCCCTCGGCCTCGTCCTCATCCACGTGGCGTTCCAGTCCGGCTTCTGCGCGTTCGTGCTGAGCAACTACATGCGCTCGCTGCCGCACGAACTGACCGAGGCCGCGCTGGTCGACGGCGCCTCGGTGTGGCGCCTGTACTGGCAGATCACCCTGCCGCTGTGCCGCCCGGCGATGGCCGCCCTCGCGACCCTGCTGTCCATCTGGATCTACAACGACTTCTTCTGGGCCCTGGTCCTGATCTCCACCGGCGAGAACATGCCGATCACCTCGGCGCTGAACAACCTCTCCGGCCAGTTCTTCACCGATCCCAACCTGGTCGCCGCAGGCGCCCTGCTCACCGCCATCCCGACGCTGATCGTCTACTTCCTGCTCCAGCGGCAGTTCGTCAGCGGCCTCACGCTCGGCGCCAACAAGGGCTGACGTCCGTCTTTTCGAGAGAGAACCACCGTGTCCCACGCCTTCACGCCGCTGGCCTCCGTGCCCGTGGACGTCTCACGAGCCCGCGTCCACGAGGAGGGCTGGCAGTCCTGGAGCCCCAGCGGCGCCTACCCCCTCACCGGCCGGCCGTACCGCCCGACCAACGCCAACTGGGCGACCGTCTGCTACCGCCCCGGCGTCACCGTCCCCGAGGGGGCCTTCCAAGGCGAGGGACTCCTCGCCCTCGACCCGGGCGACGGCACCCCGGTCCGCCTGTGGGCGGCCGCCGACCCGACCCGCGAGGTCCCCTCGATCCGGCTCACGGTCACGGGCGGCACGGCACAGGTGAGCGCGGACGGCCGGGTGAAGGAATGGACCGGCACGCACATCCAGTCGGTCCTGGCCGACTGGGCCGACGGGCTCGGCCTGACGGCCCCGCGGCCCGCCCCCAGCGTGTGGTGCTCCTGGTACGAGTACTTCACCGCCGTCACCGAGGACGACATCCACGAGAACCTCCGCGCGATGGACACCCTCGACCTGCCCGTCGACGTCGTCCAGATCGACGACGGCTACCAGAGCGCCCTCGGCGACTGGCTCACCCTTTCCGGCCGGTTCCGCTCCCGCGAGGGCTTGGCGGCCGCGATCCGTGCGAAGGGCCGCCGCGCGGGCATCTGGACCGCCCCCTTCCTGGTGGACCCGGCGAGCGTCCTGGCCGCCGAGCACCCGGACTGGCTCGTACGCTCCCCCGACGGCGCCCCCTTGCACGCCGGCTGCAACTGGGACCACGACCTGCACGTCCTGGACACCACGCACCCCGACGCCGCGGCGTACCTGACGCAGGTCTTCCGCACCCTGAGCGCCGAGGGGTACGACTACTTCAAGGTCGACTTCCTCTACGCGGGCGCGCTGGACGGCGTACGGCACGCGGACGTGGACGCGCTGACGGCGTACCGCTCCGGCGTCGAGCTGATCCGTGAGGCGATCGGCGCGGACGCGTACCTGCTGGGCTGCGGCGCGCCGGTGCTCGCGTCGATCGGCCTGTTCGACGCGATGCGGGTCAGCCCCGACACCGGCCCCCACCGCCGCCCCGAGGCCGACGACTACAGCCAGCCCGGGCAGGATCCCGCCGAGTTCACCGGCGCGGGGCGTCAGTGGCAGCACCGCCGCCTCTGGATCAACGACCCCGACTGCCTGATGGCCCGCCCGGCCGTCGAGACCCGCGAGCGCTGGGCGGCCCACGTGGAGGCCACCGACGGCCTGATGGCCTCCAGCGACCGGCTGCTGTCGCTGGACGAATGGGGAGTGACGACGACGCGCCGCCTGCTGGGAGGCACGGGGGGCTGAGGTGGCGCCGCCGTTCGGACGGGTGGGGCGGGAGGTCAGCGTGCCGTGGCGTCCGCGGGCGTCGGCAGTGGTTCAGATGTGAGGGGTGCCACGCCGGCCCGCCGTGCGTGCCCCGCATCCGGGACGGGCCACGACGACGGAGCTGAGCCATGCCCGAACTGCCGGACGTCGAGGCCTTCCGGAACGTGTTCGCGTCCTGCGCGTCGGGCCGGGTCGTGCGGCGGGTCGAGGTCCGGGACGCGGGCGTGCTGCACGGCGTGAGCGCGCGGCGGCTGCGCGAGACGCTGGAGGGCCGGCGGTTCGGCCGGCCCGAACGCCACGGCAAGTGGCTGCTCGCCCGCACCGGCGGCGGCCACACCCTCCTGCTGCACTTCGGCATGACCGGCAGCCTGGTCTGCGAGCGCCCCGACACCGCCGCCGCACCCCACGACCGCGTCCTGTTCACGATGAGCCGGGACCGTCAGCTCCGCTTCCGCGACCAGCGCAAGCTCCAGGGCCTCTGGCTCGCCGACGACGCCGGGGTCGCCCGGCTGCTGGAACGGCAGGGCCCCGACGCGATGGCGGTCGGCCGCGAGGAGTTCGGGGCCGCGCTCTCCGCCCGCCGCGGCACCCTCAAGACCACGCTCACCGACCAGTCCGTCCTGGCCGGCCTCGGCAACCTGCTCGCCGACGAGATCCTGTGGCGCGCGGGGCTGCGACCGGCCGCCCGGGCGAGCGACCTCACCGAGGCCGACCGGCGGCGCCTGTACACCCGGATGCGCGGCACCCTGCGCGCGGCGGTCGGCGCGGGCAGGGTCCCGCCGCGCGACTCCTGGCTCACCGGCCACCGCGACGATCCCGACCCGCACTGCCCCCGCTGCGGCACCCCCCTGCACCGCTCCCGCCTGGGAGGCAGAACCACGGTGTGGTGCCCGCACTGCCAGCCGGGAGACACGTGACGCCCGCGTAAGCGACCGGGAGACGCGCGAGGCCCGTGTCTGAGTCCGGGGTCGCTGCTCGCGTCTGCGGCGGGGAGTCGCTGCCCGTATCTGCGGCCGGGAGATACGTGACGCCCGGGTCTGCGGCCGGGAGGCGTCGCGCGTCTCTGCGGCGGGGAGCGGCTGCCCGTTTCTGCGGCCGGGAGACGCGTGACGCCCGTGCCTGCGGCCGGGGGTTGCCGCTCGCGCCTGCGACCGGAGCCGCTACTCGTGCCTGCGGCCGAAAGTGGCTGCCTGCGCCGGCGGCCGACCGCGGCGGGCGTGACGCCCACGTGAGCGACCGGAAGCCGCTGCCCGGGTCCCGACCGGGGGCGTCGCTCGCGCCTGCGGCCGGAAGCCGCTGCCCGGGTCTGCGGCCGGGAACCGCCGCCCGCCTCAGCGGCTGAGCGCGGCGGGCCTGACGCCCACGGGCGAGCGGGAGCCGCCGCCACCGTCAGGGGCCGGGAGTCGCTCCCTGCGTCGGCGGCTGAGTGCGGTGGGTGTGACGCCCACGTCAGCTAGCGGGAGCCGCCGCCCGTGTCGGCGACCGAGTGCCGCCGCTCGCGCTCCGCGGACGCGAGTCGCCGCCACCGTCAGTGGCCGGGAGCCGCTGCCTGCGTCGGCGGCCGAGCGCGACGGACGTGGCGCCCAGGTGAGCGAGCGGGAGCCGCCGCCCGCCGTTCTGCGGCCGGGAGTCGCCTCCTCCGTCAGGGGCCGGGAGGCGCTGCCTGCGTCGGCGGCTGGGCGCGGTGGGTGTGACGCCCAGGTCAGCTAGCGGGAGCCGCCGCCCGTGTCGGCGACCGAGTGCCGCCGCTCGCGCTCCGCGGCCGCGAGCCGCCGCCACCGTCAGCGGCCGCGAGCCGCCGCCACCGTCAGCGGCCGCGAGCCGCCGCCACCGTCAGCGGCTGGGAGGCGCCGCGCGCCTCAGTGGCCGAGCGTGGCGACGCCCGCCTGTGCGTACTTCTCGTCCAGGTCGCCGGACGGCGCGCCCGCGACGCCGATGCCCGCCACGGGAGCGCCCTTGACGGCGACCGGGGCGCCGCCGGCGAGGAACAGGGTGCCGGGGATGTCCTTCAGGTTCGGGGCCTGCTGCAGGCGCTTGGCGAGCTCCGAGGTGGGCGCGTTCCAGGACACGGCGGTGAACGCCTTGCGCTCGGCGGACTCGTACGACTGCGGTCCTGCGCCGTCACCGCGCAGGGTGACGATCGTGTTGCCGTTGCGGTCGACGACCGCGACGGAGACACGCTGGTTCTCCTTCTCGGCGGCGTGCAGCGCGGCCCGCGCGGCCTCGGTGGCGGCGGCCACGTCGAGGTGCGTGGTCTGCGTGAGGTGGTGCCGGGCCACGTCCTGCCCGGGGCTCGCCGCGCTGGCGGCGACGGTGCCGCCGGCGAGGCCGAGGGCGAGGAGGGCGGAGGCGGTGACGAGACGGGCGCGCTTCATGGTGGGCCTTTCGGTCGGGACCCCTGGTGCGGGGCGGTTGCCTTTCCGATCCTCACGGGGGACGGGACGGCGACCGGTCGTCGGTCCGGCTGCGCGCGCCGAGCGTTCCGGACGACGAGGGGGTCATCCGTTCGGATGACCCCGGGTGCCGTGATGTGGGCGACACTGAAGGTGTTTGCCCAGTTCAGAGGCCGAGTGAGGGTGCGCGGAGTGGCGGTGAGGAGATGACCGTACGGGAGCAGGTCCCGCCCGAGGGGGCCGTACCGGAGCGGGCCGTGACGGGGCGCGGGGACGACGTGGAGGCCCCGGACGCCGGCACCCGCACCCTCACGCTCGTCATGCACGCGGCGTTCTTCGTCCTGCTGGGCGCCTCCCTCGCCCGCTACCTGGCGCGGCACGCCGCCGACCCCCTCACCCCCTGGGTCGTCGCCCTCAGCGCTCTGCTGGCCGCCCTCTACGTCCTCGGCCCCGCCCTGGGCACCCGCCCCACCCCCCGCCGCCTGATCTGGCTGGGTGCCGTCGTCGCGGTCTGGGCGGTCCTCGTGGTGCCGGCCCCGAGCTTCGCCTGGTGCGCGGTCCCCCTCTTCTACACGGGCCTGCGCACCCTGCCGCCGCGGGCCGCGATCACGCTGGTGGTGCTGCTCACGGCACTGGTGGTGGCCGCGCAGCTGAAGCTGGCCGGCTGGCCGGACCCGAACGTCGCGCTGGCGCCCCCGGCGGTGGCGGCCATCGCCACCACGGTCTTCGTCGTCATGGAGGGCCAGGCCGCCCGGCAGCGCGTCCTCATCGACGACCTGGTCCGCACCCGCCGCGAACTGGCCGCCACCGAACGCCGCGAAGGCACCCTGGCCGAACGGGAGCGGCTGGCCCGCGAGATCCACGACACCCTCGCGCAGGGCCTGTCCAGCCAGCGCATGCTGCTCCAGGCGGCGGACCGGATCTGGGACACCTCCCCGGACGCGGCCCGGGACCACGTCCGCACGGCCGCCGCGATCGCCGAACGGGACCTCGCCGAGGCCCGCCGCTTCGTCCACGACCTCACCCCCGCCGACCTTGCCGAGGCCGGCGACCTCGCAGAGGCCCTGCGCACGCTGGTAGCCCGCGAGTCGACCGGTTCCCTCACGGTCCGCTTCCACGCCGAGGGCACCCCGGCGGCGCCGCTGTCCGAGATGGTCCAGTCGGCGCTGCTGCGCACCGCGCAGGGCGCCCTCGCGAACGTCCGCGAACACGCGCGCGCCACCACCGCCACCCTCACGCTGACCTGCCTGGACGACCAGCTGGTCCTGGACGTCGCGGACGACGGCCGCGGCTTCACCCCCGGCCTCCGGGCCTCGTCGCCCGCCCGCGGCCACGGCCTGCCGGCGATGCGGGCCCGGCTGCGTCAGGTGGGCGGCGCGCTCACGATCGAGTCCACGCCGGGCGAGGGCACCGTCGTCTCCGCCTGCGTCCCCCTCACCTCGGAGCCGGCATGACGACGATCCGCGTCCTCCTGTGCGACGACCACGCGGTGGTACGGGCGGGGCTGCGCGCCCTGCTCGCGAGCGCCCAGGGCATCGAGGTGGTCGGCGAGGCCGCCACCGGCGAGGAGGCGCTGGCGCTGTCGCGGAAACTCACCCCGGACGTGGTCCTGATGGATCTCCAACTGGGTGCCGGGATGACCGGAGTGGACGCCACCCGCCGGCTCACCTCGGGTGACGGCACCGCGCACGTCCCCCATGTCCTGGTGCTGACCACCTACGACACCGACGCCGACATCACCCGCGCCATCGAGGCCGGCGCCACCGGCTATCTCCTCAAGGCGGAACGCCCCGAGGA
This sequence comes from Streptomyces sp. NPDC089424, assembly GCF_044749345.1. NCBI lineage: Bacteria > Bacillati > Actinomycetota > Actinomycetes > Kitasatosporales > Streptomycetaceae > Streptomyces > Streptomyces sp. NPDC089424. The sequence continues at coordinate 63,712 of NZ_JBIVHU010000004.1, read as the reverse complement.
GCTCTTCGCCGCCCTGCGTGCCGCCGCCGAGGGCCGCACCACCCTGTCCGCCCCGGTCGCCGACCGGGTCATGGCCCGCCTGCGCGCGCCGCGCCCCGGCCTCACGCCCCGGGAGCACGACATCCTCCGCCACCTGTCCGAGGGCCTGACCAATCGCGACATCGCCCGCACCCTGTTCATCAGCGAGGCGACGGTGAAGACCCACCTCCGGCGCATCTACGACAAGTTGAACGTCGACACGCGCGCGGGAGCGGTGGCCGTGGCAAAAGAGCGGCGCCTGGTGCCTTGAGGGACAGGTGCCGTGAGAAACCGGGCGGGAACGTCCTCGACGGACGCCCGGGCGGGCCCGGGGGACGGCTTACGGACGGCTGCCGGGATCACCGTCGCCGTCGAGCAGGGGATGCTCGTCGTCCCCGAAGTCCGGGGCCTGGAACGGGTTCGTCGTCGGAGGCGGCGAGACCGCGGCTCCGCCGCGGGGTTGCCCTTCCACGGCGGAGAACAGCGAGGTCGGATCGATGGGAGGTCTCTCTTTCGTCACGGGTCCCTGACGGGCCCCGGTGTGCCGCGACCGGGCACTGCGGTCCTACAGCTTGGTCATCTTGCTGTACGGGCTCAGGATGCGCATCTGCGCCGAGCCGAAATCGACGAGCGCGGCGATTCCGTCCTCGATGCCGATCACGCGGCCGAGGCCGTACATGTCGTGTGTGACCTGGTCGCCCACCGCGAAGTGCTCGGGAGCGCGAGTGACCGGGGCCTTGAAGGGGCTGGTAGGCAAATGACGCTTCGGTACATCGGGCTTTGTCATCGCCCCCAGTATGCGCCCAGGTGCGTCCCCCTGGGGAACGCCGGAGGGCCGGACCTTTGCGGTCCGGCCCTCTGAGCTGGCGGAGGATACGAGATTCGAACTCGTGAGGGGTTGCCCCCAACACGCTTTCCAAGCGTGCGCCCTAGGCCTCTAGGCGAATCCTCCGCCGGAAACATTACATGACCGAGAGGAGTGCTCGCGAACTCGTTCCCGCACCTCAGCATCGGGTAGGCTGTGCGAAGCCCCTCACGCGGCGCTATCTGACTGAACTCCCCCAGGGCCGGAAGGCAGCAAGGGTAGGTCGGCTCTGGCGGGTGCGTGGGGGGCGTTCGCGTGTCCGGGCCCGTGGGATGCCGAGGATCCCCGGGATTCCGGGGCGGATCCCGTTGTCGGTGGGCGCCTATAACCTCGTATGCGTGTCGTCTCTCGCGCTGTACCGCCGCTATCGCCCGGAGTCGTTCGCCGAGGTCATCGGGCAGGAGCATGTAACCGACCCGCTGCAGCAGGCGCTGCGGAACAACCGGGTCAATCACGCGTACCTGTTCAGCGGTCCGCGTGGATGCGGCAAGACCACCAGCGCCCGGATCCTGGCCCGCTGCCTCAACTGCGAGCAGGGACCCACTCCGACGCCCTGCGGGGAGTGCCAGTCGTGCCAGGACCTCGCGCGCAACGGCCCCGGCTCGATCGACGTCATCGAGATCGACGCCGCTTCGCACGGTGGTGTGGACGACGCCCGTGAGCTGCGGGAGAAGGCCTTCTTCGGGCCCGCGAGCAGCCGGTACAAGATCTACATCATCGACGAGGCCCACATGGTCACGTCGGCCGGCTTCAACGCGCTCCTCAAGGTCGTCGAGGAACCCCCGGAGCACCTGAAGTTCATCTTCGCCACCACCGAGCCCGAGAAGGTCATCGGGACGATCCGCTCCCGCACGCACCACTACCCGTTCCGGCTGGTGCCGCCCGGCACCCTGCGGGAGTACCTCGGAGAGGTGTGCGGCAAGGAGGAGATCCCGGTCGCGGACGGTGTCCTGCCGCTCGTCGTGCGGGCCGGCGCCGGATCCGTGCGGGACTCCATGTCCGTCATGGACCAACTGCTCGCGGGCGCCGGGGCGGACGGTGTGACATACGCCATGGCCACCTCCCTGCTCGGCTACACGGACGGGTCGCTGCTCGATTCCGTCGTCGAGGCGTTCGCCACCGGGGACGGCGCCGCGGCCTTCGAGGTCGTGGACCGTGTGATCGAGGGCGGGAACGACCCGCGGCGCTTCGTCACCGACCTGCTGGAGCGGCTGCGGGACCTCGTGATCCTCGCGGCGGTTCCGGACGCCCTGGAGAAAGGGCTCATCGACGCCCCCGCCGACGTGCTGGAGCGGATGCGGGCCCAGGCCGGCACCTTCGGCCCCGCGGAGCTCAGCCGCGCCGCCGACCTCGTCAACGAGGGCCTCACCGAGATGCGCGGCGCCACCTCGCCGCGCCTTCAGCTGGAGCTGATCTGCGCGCGCGTGCTGCTGCCCGCCGCCTACGGCGACGAGCGGTCCACGATGGCCCGCCTCGACCGTCTGGAGCGGGGCGTCAACTTCTCCGCGGGAGCCCCGGCGCCCGCCATGGGCTACGTGCCCGGACCCGACGCGCACGGGGGAGCGCCCGCGAGCAGTGCCGCGGCCGTACCGCCCGGCGGCGGCTTTGCTGCGGCCCGTGCCGCGGTGCGCACCCCGGGCGGCGGCGCCCCGGAGGCCGCGGGACCCGCACCGGCGGGTCCGGACGGGCCCGGCGACCAGCGGGCCGACGCACCGCCCGCTGCGGCCCCAGCTGCGGCCCCCGCCGCGGGCGGGCCCGCCCAGCCGCCCGCGCCACCCACGCCGACGGAAGCACCGGCGCAGACCCCCGCTCCGGCCGCACCCGGCGCCTGGCCCACCGCCACCCCGGCCGGCTCCGGTCCCGCCGCCCGGCGGCCCGGCGGCTGGCCCACCGCCACGACCCCCGGTGGCGGCGGACGGCCCGCGCCGGCCCCCTCGCCTGCCCCTGCCCCTGCCCCTGCCGCACAGGCACCGGCGCCCACACCCGCACCCGCGCCCGCCCCGGTCGCACCGGCCTCCCCACCCCCGGGCGGCGGCCTCGACCCCCGCACGCTCTGGCCGAACATCCTCGAGGCGGTGAAGAACCGCCGCCGCTTCACCTGGATCCTCCTCAGCCAGAACGCCCAGATCACCGGCTTCGACGGCACCACGCTCCAGCTCGGCTTCGTCAACGCCGGAGCCCGCGACAACTTCGTGAGCAGCGGCAGCGAGGACGTGCTGCGGCAGGCCCTGACCGAGCAGTTCAACGTCCACTGGAAGATCGAGGCCCTCGTCGACCCCTCGGGCGGCGGCGCGGCACCCCCGCCGCCGGGCAGCGGCGGCGGGGGCGGGGGCGGTTACGGCGGCGGCGGGGCGACCGGCGGCTTCGGCGGCGGTGGCGGCTCCCTGGGCTCCGGCGGCGGAGCCGCGAGCGGCGGCTTCGGCGGGGCCGCGCCCGGAGGCAGCGGCGGCGGGACCACGACCGCCCGGCGCCCGGCGTCGGGGCAGCCGTCCTCGGCCGCCCCGGCCCCGGCCGGCGCCGCGTCCGCCCCGGCGGCGGCCCCCCACGCCCCGGCCCGGCCCTCCGCGCCCGAGCCGCCCCCCGTCTCCATCGAGGACGACATCCCCGAGGACGACGACCCCGACCTCGACGAGTCCGCCCTCTCCGGCCAGGAGCTGATCGTGCGGGAACTCGGGGCGACGGTGATGGACGAGTTCTCGAACGACTGACGACTGACGACTGACGACTGACGACTGACGACTGACAGACGCCGGCGAGGGGCGACTGCCGACGGGCGCTGACGTCCGGCGATGAACGCCCCCTTTCGGAGAAACCCACAACGCCCCGCCCCGCCCTCCTTCGGCATCCCCCACAAACCCACCCCACCCGCTCCCGTTAGGCTGGCCCCGTGAAGGTCCTCGTCATCGGTACCGGCGCCCGCGAACACGCCCTGTGCCGCTCCCTGTCCCTCGACCCCGCCGTGACCGCGCTGCACTGCGCCCCCGGCAACGCCGGCATCGCCGAGGTGGCCGAGCTGCACCCCGTCGACGCCCTGGACGGCGCGGCCGTGTCCGCGCTGGCCCTGGAGCTCGGCGCCGACCTCGTGGTCGTGGGCCCGGAGGCCCCGCTGGTCGCGGGTGTCGCGGACGCCGTGCGCGAGGCGGGGATCGCCGTGTTCGGCCCCTCCCAGGAGGCCGCGCGCCTGGAGGGCTCCAAGGCCTTCGCCAAGGACGTCATGGCCGAGGCCGACGTCCCGACTGCCCGCTCGTACGTCTGCACGACGGAGGCGGAGGTCGACACCGCGCTCGACGCCTTCGGCCCGCCCTACGTCGTCAAGGACGACGGTCTGGCCGCCGGCAAGGGCGTCGTCGTCACCGCCGACCTGGACGCCGCCAAGGAGCACGCCCTCGCCTGCGACCGCGTGGTCATCGAGGAGTACCTGGACGGCCCCGAGGTCTCCCTCTTCGCCGTGACCGACGGCGAGACGGTCGTCCCGCTCCAGCCGGCCCAGGACTTCAAGCGCGCGCTGGACGGCGACGAGGGCCCGAACACCGGCGGCATGGGCGCGTACTCCCCGCTCCCCTGGGCCGACCCGAAGCTCGTGGACGACGTCCTGCAGAGCGTCCTGCAGCCGACGGTCGACGAGATGCGCCGCCGCGGCACCCCCTTCTCCGGCCTCCTCTACGCCGGACTGGCGATCACCGGCCGGGGAGTGCGGGTCATCGAGTTCAACGCCCGGTTCGGCGACCCGGAGACCCAGGTGGTCCTGGCCCGTCTGAAGACCCCGCTGGCCGGCATCCTGATGGCCGCCGCCACCGGCAACCTCGCGAGCCTCGAACCGCTGCGCTGGAGCGAGGACGCGGCCGTCACCGTCGTCATCGCCTCGCACAACTACCCCGGCACCCCCCGGACGGGCGACCCGATCACCGGCCTGGACGCGGTGGCCGAGCAGGACGCCCCGCACGCCTTCGTCCTGCACGCCGGCACCAGGCAGGACGGCGACTCCGTCGTCAGCGCGGGCGGCCGGGTCCTGTCCGTCACCGCGACGGGCGGCGATCTCGCCCAGGCCCGCGAGCGGGCGTACCGCGCCGTCACCCGCGTCCACCTGGACGGCTCCCAGCACCGGACGGACATCGCGGCGAAGGCGGCGTCGGGCGCCTAGCCCGAACCCGCCCCGATCTTCGTCGTCGGCACTCTGACCAGGCACTCCGCAGGCCCCGGATCCTCCACGGATCCGGGGCCTGATCCTTGCCCTGCGTCATCCACCTTTCCCCAGAGCCATTCCATCGAGTGACCGATGCCGTATCCGGCTGACGGGGGCCGGGGCCCCAACTAGGGTGCGGCGCAAGCGTTCCGGCACTTGGCCCACCGGCATTGCGATGTCAGTGGTGGGTGCCACAGTGGGGGAGTGAGCAACGCCAGGACAGCCAGCAATGCCAGGACGGGAGGGGTGAGGTCCGGACGTGACCGGCATCGGTGTGGAGACAGGGACTCAGAGCGCACGTCACCGTGCGCTGGCCGTGCTGCGGATCCGCAGCCGGGCACTGGCCGCCGCCGTGCTGCCCGCGGCCGTGGCCGTGGTCCTGCTGGCGGGCGGCTCCACCGGCCATCTCGCCGGCGCGGGGTGGGACGGCGCGCGCTGGGCCGTGAGCGCGGTCGCGCTTCTCGTGCTGCTGGCCGCGGGCGGCTTCGCGCTGCTCCTCGCCCGGGCCCGCCCCGCGATGAGCCCGACGGTCGCGATCGCCGAGCGTGCGGCGCCCGATCTCTACCGGCTGGTGCGTGACCTCGCCGACCGCCTCGACGTCCCGGCTCCCTCCGCGATAGCGCTGACCCCGGACTGCGACAGCTGGCTGGAGGACCGCACGCATCCGGCCCACGGCCCACCGGCCGGGCCGACCGTCCGCGACGAGATGACGAACCCCGGACGACGGCACGGTCATCGCCGTACGACGGCCAGTCCCGTCCTCGTCATCGGCTCCCCCTTCCTGTGGTGGATGCGCGTCGGCGAACTGCGCGCGGTGCTCGCCCCGGTCGTCGCCGGTACGGGACCTTCGGCCCATCCCGACATAGCGGCCGCCCGGCGCTTCGTGCGGGCCCTGGACGCGGCGGTCGCCGTGGCCTCGGCACCGGGCCGCCGCCCCGTGATCCGCACCGGGTACGCGGCCGCCGGCCGACTGGCCCGCCTGCTGCTGCGCAGCTGCCGCGAGCACGCGGCCGAGATGGAGCGCGGGGTCGCCGCGGCGGCGGCCGAGCGTGCACAGGCTGTGGACTACGGACTGAGGATCGTCGCGCAGGAACAGGTCGGCCTGGCGTACGCCGGCTGGGACCGCCTGCTCACCCGGGTCGCGCTGCCCGCCTGGCGGATGGGCCGCTGGCCGTCCCGGCTGGACGCCGGTGTCGTCGCCGCCCTCACCGAGCTGTCCCGGCGGGACCGCCTGGCCGAGGGTTTCGCCTCGCGCCTCGGCGAGCGTCCCGCCTGCGACCTCCTCGAAGAGCCCGGCGTGGTCGACGAGGCCACCTCGCTGCTCGCGGCCCGCCTCTTCCACGGCGGCCCGGCGGAGTCCGGTCCCGACTGGTCGCCGGTGGCCTGGCAGGAGTATCCGGACGAGGTCGTGGACCGCAAGTGGCGCACCGACGCCGCCCGCCTCCACCGCGTCCTGGACACCCTCGGCGTACGCCGCGCCACCCGCGACACCGACCACGGCCCCACCCTGGCCCGCGTCCTGAACCACCTGACGGACGACCCGCCCCCGCACCCGGACCACGAAGCCCCGACGGCCGACGCCACGCCGCTCGACGCCGACCGGGCCGCCCCTGCCCCGGACCGGCCCACCGACCCGGCCACCGTCCTCGACGGGACCCGGACCCCCGACCCGGCCCCTGACACCGCACACGCGGACCTCCCGGAACCAGAGGCGCTCGAACACATCGAACACCTCGAACATCTCGAAGACCTTGCGGACTTCGCCGACTTCGAGGACCCGGAGGACTCCGCGCCCAGCGACCCCCGCAGCGCCGCCCTCGCCGCGGGCCTCAGCGCGGAACTCGCCCGCGAGGAAGCGGTCCACGCCCCGCCGCGCGCCAGCGCGCCCGCCCCCAGCCCGGACGCCCTGTGGGACGACGGCGCCCTCCCCCTCTTCCCCCTGCAACCTCCACGCACCCCGCGCGAGCTCCTCGCCGACCACGTCACGGCGATGGTCTGCTGCGCCGCGATGGACACCGCCGGCGCCGCTCCCGGCCTGGACTGGCTCGACGGCCCCTCCCTCCTGGTCAAGGGCGAGCGCGCCGCCGACCTGACCCCCCGGGTCCTGAGCCTCATAGAGGACGGTGACCCGGCGCCGCTCAGAGCCTGGCTGGCCGAGGTCGGGATACGCGCGGAGAAGCCCGTACGTCTCGTCTGAGCCGGGCGAGACCGCCCGCCTTTCGGCCCGCACCCCTCCTGGCCCCGCCTCCTGCGGAGCCACCGCTTCCGCTTTCGGTCAATTCGAAACGAACAGTGACGAAGTCCGTGCGTAATGTGATGTGCTGGGTAAGGAACGCGCACATGGCAATCGCACGCGACATAAGACAGTCGTACAAACGCGATAACAGGCCACACCAAAGCGGCCCAAAGCGATCCACAACAGAAGAAACCGCACCGCACCGCGCCACAGCACACTCACCGCCGCCGAGAGCGACCGCACGAACAGAACACACGGCGCCGAGGGAGGGGAACGACCATGGGGTCGGAGCAGATTCGACGCTGGGAGTCGGGAGCACTGGCACACGCCGTGACGGATCCTTTCGGCCAGGGCCCGCTTCCCTGGCTGCGGGGCAGCGAGACGTACTTCGACGACACCGGCCAGGTGGTCCCCTGGTACGTGGACCCGGCCCCCGCCGGCCGGCAGGCCCTGGGCACCGCGTCCGCGCGCGTCCCCGCCCCGCGCTCCGGCGGTCCCCGCGCCGCCGACGACGTGCGCCGCCAGATCAAGGGCTTCGTCTCCACCGGCGCGGCCGCCCCCGGCGAGGCCGTCGACTTCCACGTCACCGTCGACCCGCCCCAGGAATTCGCCGTCGACGTCTACCGCATCGGGCACTACGGCGGCGACGGCGCGGCCAAGATCACCACCAGTCCCCGCCTCTCCGGCATCGTGCAGCCCCCGCCGCTCACCGCCGACCGCACGGTCTCCTGCCACCACTGGTGGCTGTCCTGGCGGTTGCAGATCCCGTCGGACTGGAGCGTCGGCGCGTACGTCGCCGTCCTCACCACCGCCGACGGCTACCGCTCCCACGTGCCGTTCACGGTCCGCGACGACCACCCGGCCGACCTGCTCCTGCTGCTGCCGGACGTCACCTGGCAGGCGTACAACCTCTATCCCGAGGACGGCCGCACCGGCGCGAGCCTGTACCACGCCTGGGACGAGAGCGGCCGGCTGCTCGGCGAGGCCGACGCCGCGACGACCGTCTCCTTCGACCGGCCGTACGCCGGAGCGGGCCTGCCCCTGCACGTGGGCCACGCCTACGACTTCATCCGCTGGGCCGAGCGCTACGGCTACGACCTCGCCTACGCCGACGCCCGCGACCTGCACGCCGGCCGCGTCGACCCCACGCGCTACCGGGGCCTGGTCTTCCCGGGCCACGACGAGTACTGGTCGACGAACATGCGCCGCACGGCGGAGCTGGCCCGCGAGCAGGGCACCTCCCTCGTCTTCCTGTCCTCCAACTCCCTCTACTGGCAGGTCGAGTTGGGCCCGTCCCCGTCCGGCACCCCCGACCGCCTCCTGACCTGCCGCAAGCGCAAGGGCCCCGGCAGGCCGCTGCTGTGGCGGGAGATCGACCGCCCGGAGCAGCAGCTGATCGGCATCCAGTACGCGGGCCGGGTCCCCGAACCGCAGCCGCTGATCGTCCGCAACGCGGGCCACTGGCTGTGGGAGGCGACCGGCGCGCACGAGGGCGACGAGATCGAGGGTCTGGTGGCCGGCGAGGCCGACCGCTATTTCCCGCGCACCCCGCTGCCCGACCACGACGAGCGGATCCTGCTCGCCCACTCCCCGTACACCGACGGCGAGGGCGTCCTGCGCCACCAGGAGACCTCCCTCTACCGCGCCCCCTCCGGCGCCCTGGTCTTCGCCGCAGGAACGTTCGCCTGGTCCCCGGCGCTGGACCGCCCCGGCCATGTGGACCCGCGCATCCAGCGCGCCACCGCCAATCTCCTGGACCGCATCTGCAAACGGGACTGATCACGGCGGGCGCCCACCCGGCCCGACCGTCCGCACCCTCACGACCCGCTGTCCCCGCCCTTCCCGGCATACGGGAGAATCGACCCACTTGGACAGAACCACGGGGAGGAACCGTGTCCGGATTCGTCGAAAAGCCCGAGCCGACCGAGGTTCCGGGCCTGGTCCATCTGCACACCGGCAAGGTGCGCGAGCTGTACCGGAACGAGGCGGGCGACCTCGTGATGGTCGCCAGCGACCGCATCTCGGCCTACGACTGGGTGCTGCCGACCGAGATCCCCGACAAGGGCCGCGTCCTCACCCAGCTGTCGCTGTGGTGGTTCGACCAGCTCGCCGACCTGGTTCCGAGCCATGTCCTGAGCACCGAACTCCCGGTCGGCGCCCCCGCCGACTGGGCGGGCCGCACCCTGGTCTGCAAGTCCCTGCGGATGGTCCCCGTGGAGTGCGTGGCCCGCGGCTACCTCACCGGTTCCGGCCTCGCCGAGTACCGGGAGACCCGTACGGTCTGCGGCCTCGCCCTCCCCGAAGGCCTCGTCGACGGCTCCGAACTCCCCGCCCCGATCTTCACCCCGGCCACCAAGGCCGAGGTCGGCGAGCACGACGAGAACGTCTCCTACGAGGAGGTCGCCCGCCAGGTCGGCGCGGAGACCGCCGCCCAGCTCCGCCAGGCCACCCTCGCCGTCTACGGCCGCGCCCGCGACATCGCCCGGGACCGGGGGATCGTCCTCGCCGACACCAAGTTCGAGTTCGGCTTCGACGGCGACGACCTCGTCCTGGCCGACGAGGTCCTCACCCCCGACTCCTCCCGTTTCTGGCCGGCCGACCAGTGGGAGCCGGGCCGCACGCAGCCGTCGTACGACAAGCAGTACGTCCGTGACTGGCTGACCTCTGGCGAGTCCGGCTGGGACCGCGGGAGCGAGCAGCCCCCGCCGGCGCTGCCGCCGCACGTCGTCGAGGCGACCCGGGCCAAGTACGTGGAGGCGTACGAGCGTCTGACGGGCCTCGGCTGGTCGTAGCGGAACGCGGAGAGCCCCCCGGTCGAAACCGGGGGGCTCTTCTCGGAGCGGACGACGAGGCTCGAACTCGCGACCTCAACCTTGGCAAGGTTGCGCTCTACCAACTGAGCTACGTCCGCAGTGCGCCGTGGCGCGTCAGCAACTATACCCAACCTCGCTCGCGGGCGAGACGTGCGGCCGCATGCCGGTTCTCCACACCGAGTTTGGACACGGCCGACGAGAGATAGTTCCGCACGGTCCCCTGGGACAGCGCCGCCCGCTCGGCGATCTCCGCGACCGGTGCCCCGTCGGCGGCCAGCTCCAGGACCTCCGCCTCCCGGGCGGTGAGGGGCGAGTCACCGGCGGAGATGGCGTCCGCGGCCAACTCGGGGTCGACGTAACGGTTCCCGGCGTGCACGGTACGGATGATCTCCGCGAGCCGCTGCGCGCTGACCGTCTTCGGCACGAAGCCCCGGACGCCCGCCGCCAGGGCCCGCTTCAGATGTCCCGGCCGCCCGTGGCTGGTGACGATCAGCGTCTGGCAGCCGGGCAGTTCGGCCCGCAGCGATGTGGCGACCTTCACACCGTCGGCTCCCGGCATCTGGAGGTCCAGCACGGCCACATCGGGCTCGTGCGCCCGTGCCATCGCCAGCGCCTCCGGCCCGCTCGCCGCCTCGGCGACCACCACGAGGTCGTCCTCCAGCGACAACAGGGCGGCCAGCGCGCCCCGGATCAGATGCTCGTCGTCGGCGAGCAGCACCCGCACGGTCACGGCGCCACCCCTACGGCAGTCGTCAGCGGCACCTCGGCCACCAGCCGGAACAGCCCGCGGCCGGAGGGACCGGCCTCCAGCGTCCCGTCGACCGCCGCCAGCCGCTCCCGCAGCCCGGCGAGCCCCGAGCCCCCGCCCGTTCCCGTGCCTGTGCCGGTGCCTGCGACAGCCGTCACTCCGTCGTTCTCCACGGTCAGTACCACCCGCCCCTTGTGCATCCGCAGCCCCACCACGCATCGTTCGGCATTCCCGTGCCGCAGCACATTGGTGGTCGCTTCCCGCACCACCCACCCCAGCGCCGACTGCACCTCGTCCGGCAGTCCCGCCGCCGTCTCCTCCCCGGACACCTCGCAGGCGATCCCGGCGGCCGTCAGCACGCCCTGCGCACCGGCGAGTTCGACCCCGAGGTCGGCCTCCCGGTAGCCCCGTACGACCTCCCGCACCTCGCGCTGCGACTCCTGCGCGATCCGCTGCACCTCGATCATCTGCTCCACGGCCTCGGGCCGCCCACGCCGCGCCAGTTGCACCGCCAGCTCGCTCTTCAGGGCGATCACGGCGAGGTTGCGTCCCACCACGTCGTGCATGTCCCGCCCGAACCGCAGGCGTTCCTCCGCCACGGCGAGCCGGGCCCGGGTCTCCCGGGCGGCGTCGAGTTCGTAGACGCCGTTGAGCAGCCAGACGGAGAAGACGGAGGTGAACGCGAGGAAGCCGGTCGCGAACAGCGCCACCGCCCCCGTCACCAGCGCCTGGGACGGGGAACGGCCCAGTGCCAGGGCCGTCAGGGCGGTCCCCGCCGAGAAGCCGAGCACGAGGCCGACCACCCGTCGCCGGTCCCGGATGCCGAGGGCCAGCGCGCCCACGCCGAACGACAGCACGGCGGCGGTCATGGTGCCGAGCGCGGTCGCGGTGTCGTCGTCGGCCGGGCCGCGGTCGAGGACCACGAGCACGAGGACGACCGAGGCCGCGCTGAAGACGCCCAGCGCCCACATCGTCCGCAGCGGCTGGGGACGCAGGCCCCGCACCCAGTCCAGTGCCCAGGCGGCGACCAGCGCGCAGAACGCCGCGTGCGCGCAGATCAGCAGGAACAGCCAGGCCCCGAGCGGCTGCCGCACTCCTCCGAGGAGCGGCAGGCCGCACGCTCCCACCTCGACCACCGGGAAGAAGTGGAACGACCACCGTGTGTACGTCTCCACCTTCGCCGGCGTGCTCTTGCTCCGCCACCATCGCCCCGGCCTGGACATCCGACCGCCACTCCCGTCCGTCAGCGCCTCGGCTCCCACCGGAACCACCGCTGTACAGCAAACACGGCGAGGCACGTCCAGGCCAGCGCGACGGCCAGCGCCCCGAGCGCCTCGTAGGCCGGCAGATCCCCGGTCCACGCGCCCCGCACCAGCGTGATGACGGGCGTCAGCGGCAGCAGTTCGCACACCGAGGCGATCCGGTCGGGCAGCACTTCGAGGGGAATGGTCACGCCCGAGCCGAGCATGGACACGAACAGCAGCGGCAGGCTGGTCACCTGGGCGCTCTCGGCGGTCCGGGTGAAGGTGGCCGTGACCGCGGCCAGGGCCCCGCACAGCACGACGCCCACCAGCACTCCCACGACCGCCAGATGGGGTGCGGGCGGTGCCCCGAGGTCGAGCAGCACCGTGCCGCCGACCGCCATCAGGACGCACTGGGCCAGCCCGATCGCCGACGCCGGCAACGCGGTCGCCAGCAGGATCTCCTTGTCCCGCAGCTCACCGGTGCGCAGCCGCTTCAGGACGAGTTCCTCCCGGCGCACGACATAGGCGCTGGTCAGGGCCGAGTAGACGGCGAAGAGCAGGGAGAAGCCGACGGCGGCGGGCAGCAGCACCGTGCCGACGGTGAGCCCGGCGTCCGCGAGGTCCATCTCGTCGACGGCGGTGCGCACGCTGAGCGGCAGCAACAGGGGTACGGCCACCGCCGTGACGAGCGTGGCGCGGCTGCGTCCCAGCAGCGTCAACTCCGCCCGTGCCAGCGAGGACATCCGGCCCCCGGCCGTGGTGCTGCTCATGCCGCCACCCCTTCCTTCTCCGCCGCGGCCGTGGCCTGCCCGGCGATCCGCAGGAACGCCTCCTCCAAAGAGGCCGATCGCACATCCAGCCCGCGCAGCTCGACTCCGGCACCGCGGGCCCAGAGGAGCAGCTCGGTGGCTGTCCGCTGCACCTCGTGCGTGCGCAGCCGTACCGTCCGGCCGTCCGTCTCGTGCCCGACGACGCCCAGCTCGCCGAGGGCCGGCAGGTCCCCGAGGAAGTAGGACTCGGGCAGCTCGAAGGAGATCCGGGCCGGCTGGGTCGCCGTCACCTCGGCGGGGGTCCCGGTCTCGGCGATCCGCCCCTGGTGCAGGATCGCCAGCCGGTCGGCGAGACCCTCGGCCTCCTCCAGGTAGTGCGTGGTCAGCAGCACCGTCGTTCCGGCGTCCCGCAGTTCCCGGACCAAGTCACAGGTGTCCCGGCGCCCTTCGGCGTCCAGCCCGGTCGTCGGCTCGTCCAGGAACAGCACCTCGGGCCTGCCGAGCAGCGCCAGCGCAAGGTCGAGCCGCCGCCGTTCGCCGCCGGACAACTGCTTCACGCGGACGTCGGGCCGCCGGCCGAGCCCGACCATCTCCAGCGCCTCGCCCACGGGCCGTGCCCCGGTCGTGCAGCCGGCCCACATCCGGACGGTCTCCGCGACGGTCAGCTCGGAGGGGAAGCCGCCCTCCTGCAACATCACCCCGGTCCGCGGCCGGACGGCGGCGCGCTCGGCGTAGGGGTCGTGCCCCAGTACCCGGACGCGGCCCCCGGACGGTGCCGCGAGGCCTTCCAGCAGTTCGACGGTCGACGTCTTGCCCGCCCCGTTGGTGCCCAGCAGCGCGAAGACCTCGGCATGTTTCACGTGGAACGTGACCCCGCGTACCGCCTCGAACCCGCCCCCGTAGACACGGCTCAGATCGGTGACCTCAATCACATGATCGTGCTCGTTCGTGTTCATGCCTTCAGCATCCCGGCGGGCGATCGCCGGAAGCAGTGCGCGGTGTCATCACTGCTCATGACAAATGTCAGACGCCTCTTCGGACACGGCGCCGGACTCCCGTACATACGCCGAAGGCCCCGGTCAATGACCGGGGCCTTCGATAAAGAGAGCGGACGACGAGGCTCGAACTCGCGACCTCAACCTTGGCAAGGTTGCGCTCTACCAACTGAGCTACGTCCGCATATGCCCCCGATCGGCTTTCACCGATCGGTGCGAGCACCAGCCTACCTGATCCACAAGTGTGGTCTGTACGGCGATGCAGAGCGGGTGACAGGAATCGCACACTGCGCCTTCCCCCTGGAAGGGGGATGTTCTACTACTGAACTACACCCGCATGTACTCCGTGAGCTGGGTTTTTTCTTCCCGGCCCGTCGGCGTGCTCCAGACTCTAGCTGATCACCTGGGGTGCTGTGCAAGTCGGTTGCGCCAGGGGGCGTCTGAACGCCCGTCGGGGCCCGGCCCACGGAGCCGGTTCGGACGCCGGGTTCACTGCGCCGCGGTGAACGCCTCGTAGACCTTCTTGGGGATGCGGCCCCGGGCCGGCACGTCCATCTTGTTGGCCTGTGCCCAGGCCCGCACGGCCGCCGGATCGGGGGCGACCTCCGTCTGCCGGTAGGCCTTGCCCGACCTCGACCGCTTGCGGCCGGCGTCCACGTAGGGCGCGAGCGCCTTACGCAGTTTCTTGGCATTGGCTTCATTCAGGTCGATCTCGTACGACTTGCCGTCGAGTCCGAAGGCGATCGTTTCCGCCGCTTCCGAGCCGTCGATGTCGTCAAAGAGAGTGACCACGACCTTCTGCGCCACGAATATCGGTCCCTTCGTACGGCACGTCTATCCAGCTCAGCTGCGACGACATGCCGAGTGTCGGCTTTTGCCAATTCATTTGTACAGTGCCCGGCAAAGCATTGTGAAGCCCGACTAAATCTCTCCGCGTGTCCCGATGCAATAGCTCTCGCGGGTGGATCTCGCATCTTTCCCGGAACTTTTCGTGAACGCGCGCTGTCGATGCATGACCGTGACCATCGATCCGTAGCTTCCTACAACTCTACCCGCGTAGAAATTTTGTGCGGGTAGTCTGAAGGAACCTGCTCAGCACCACACACCGGGAGTGCCAGTGGCACGCGTCGTAGTCGACGTCATGCTCAAGCCGGAGATCCTCGACCCCCAGGGCCAGGCGGTGCAGCGCGCACTGCCGCGCCTCGGTTTCGACGGCATCTCCGACGTACGTCAGGGAAAGCGATTCGAACTGGAAGTGGACGGACCGGTCGACGAGGCCGCGCTCGCCCGCATCCACGAGCTCGCGGAATCCTTCCTCGCCAACACCGTGATCGAGGACTTCACCATCAAGGTGGAGGAAGTCGCGGAGGCCGCCAAGTGACCGCTCGTATTGGCGTCGTCACTTTCCCCGGCAGCCTCGACGACCGGGACACGCAGCGCGCGATCCGTATCGCCGGCGCCGAGCCCGTCGCCCTCTGGCACAAGGACAAGGACCTCAAGCAGGTCGACGCCGTGGTGCTGTGCGGGGGATTCTCCTACGGCGACTATCTGCGCGCCGGCGCCATCGCCCGCTTCTCGCCGGTGATGGAGCCCCTCATCGAACAGGCGAGGTCCGGACTGCCGGTCCTCGGCATCTGCAACGGCTTCCAGATCCTCACCGAGGCCCATCTGCTGCCCGGCACGATGCTGCGCAACAACCACCTGCACTTCATCTGCCGCGACCAGAAGCTGCGGGTGGAGAACGACCGGACCGCCTGGACCAGTGACTACAGCGCCGGCCAGGAGATCCACATCCCGCTGAAGAACATCGACGGGCAGTACGTCGCCGACGAGCGCACACTCGACGAGCTGGAGGCGGAGGGCCGGGTCGCCTTCCGCTACCTGGACGTCAACCCCAACGGTTCGCAGCGCGACATCGCCGGCGTCACCAACGCGGCCGGGAACGTCGTCGGCCTCATGCCGCACCCGGAGCACGCCGTCGAGTCCCTCATCGGCACCGGCCGCACCGACGGCCTGCCCTTCTTCACCTCGATCCTCAAGAAGCTGGTCAACGCATGAGCCGGACGCCTCTGGACACGGTCGAGCACGCGGCCGCGACCCCCGACGTCGAGCTGCCCTGGGCCGAACTCGGTCTGAAGAAGGACGAGTACGAGCGGGTGGTGGAGATCCTCGGCCGCCGCCCGACCGGCGCCGAACTCGCCATGTACTCGGTGATGTGGTCCGAGCACTGCAGCTACAAGTCCTCCAAGGTCCACCTCCGCCAGTTCGGCGAGAAGGCGCCGCAGAGCGACGCGCTGCTGGTCGGCATCGGGGAGAACGCCGGTGTCGTGGACGTCGGCCTCGGCTACGCGGTCACCTTCAAGGTCGAGTCGCACAACCACCCGTCGTACGTCGAGCCCTACCAGGGCGCGGCCACCGGTGTCGGCGGCATCGTCCGCGACATCATCGCGATGGGCGCCCGCCCGGTCGCGGTGGTCGACCCGCTGCGCTTCGGCGCCGCCGACCACCCCGACACCAAGCGCGTGCTGCCCGGCGTCGTCGCCGGCATCGGCGGCTACGGCAACTGCCTGGGCCTGCCCAACATCGGCGGCGAGGTCGTCTTCGACTCCTGCTACCAGGGCAACCCGCTGGTCAACGCCGGTGCCATCGGCGTGATGCGGCACGAGGACATCCACCTCGCCAAGGCGTCCGGCGCGGGCAACAAGGTCATCCTGTACGGCGCCCGGACCGGCGGCGACGGCATCGGCGGCGCCTCCATCCTCGCCTCCGAGACCTTCGACGACGCGAAGCCCTCCAAGCGCCCCGCGGTCCAGGTGGGCGACCCGTTCCAGGAGAAGCTCCTCATCGAGTGCACCCTGGAGGCGTTCGCCGAGAAGCTGGTCGTCGGCATCCAGGACCTCGGCGCCGCGGGTCTGTCCTGCGCCACGTCCGAGCTGGCCTCCAACGGCTCCGGCGGCATGACCGTCGTCCTCGACGACGTACCCCTGCGCGACTCGACGCTCTCCCCCGAGGAGATCCTGATGAGCGAGTCGCAGGAGCGGATGTGCGCGGTCGTCGAGCCGGGCAAGGTCGAGCGCTTCCTGGAGATCTGCGAGAAGTGGGACGTGATCGCCACCGTCATCGGTGAGGTGACCGACGGCGACCGCCTGGAGATCTACTGGCACGGCGAGAAGATCGTCGACGTCGACCCGCGGACCGTCGCCCACGACGGCCCGGTGTACGAGCGTCCGTACGCCCGCCCCTCCTGGCAGGACGCGCTCCAGGCGGACGACGCGAACAAGCTGCCGCGTCCGGAGTCGGCCGAGGAGCTGAAGGACCAGGTCCTCAAGCTGGTGGCGTCCCCGAACCAGGCGTCGAAGAAGTGGATCACCTCCCAGTACGACCACTTCGTGCAGGGCAACACCGTCCTCGCCCAGCCCGAGGACTCCGGGATGATCCGGATCGACGAGGAGACCGGCCTGGGCGTCGCCATCGCGACGGACGGCAACGGCCGCTACGCCAAGCTCGACCCGTACAAGGGCGCGCAGCTGGCCCTGGCGGAGGCCTACCGGAACGTGGCCACGACCGGCGCCAAGCCGCTCGCGGTCTCCGACTGCCTGAACTTCGGCTCCCCCGAGGACCCGGCGGTGATGTGGCAGTTCGCGGAGGCGGTACGCGGTCTTGCGGACGCCTGTCAGCAGCTGGGCACGCCCGTGACCGGCGGCAACGTCTCCCTCTACAACCAGACCGGCGAGGCGGCGATCCACCCGACGCCGGTCGTCGCCGTCCTCGGCGTGATCGACGACGTGGCCCGCCGCACCCCGGTCGGCTTCCAGGAGGAGGGGCACCTGCTCTACCTCCTCGGCGAGACCCGTGAGGAGTTCGGCGGCTCGGCCTGGTCCCAGGTCGTCCACGACCACCTCGGCGGCCTGCCGCCCGAGGTCGACCTGGAGCGCGAGCGCCTGCTGGCCGAGATCCTGATCTCCGCCTCCCGCGACGGCATGATCGACTCCTCGCACGACCTGTCGGACGGCGGACTGATCCAGGCGGTAGTCGAGTCGGCGCTGCTCGGCGGCAAGGGCGCCCGCCTGGTCGTCCCCGACGGCCTGGACGCCTTCACGTTCCTCTTCTCCGAGTCCGCGGGCCGCGCGATCGTCGCGGTCCCCCGCTCCGAGGAACTCCGCTTCACCGACATGTGCGGCGCCCGCGCCCTCCCGGCCACCCGGGTCGGTGTCGTCGACGGCACGACGATCGACCTCCAGGGCGAGTTCACCCTCACCCTGGAAGAACTCCGCACCGCACACGAGTCCACCATCCCGGCCCTCCTCGCCTGACCACCCGCCCAACGGCAGAAGGCCCCACCCGTACCCGGGCGGGGCCTTCCCGTGTGGGGGCTGCGTCCTCGACCTTCGCCGCTGACTAGGCTCACCGCCATGCCCCCGGCCAAGAAACGCCCCCGTGCCTACGACCCCGGCAAGACCCGTGCTGCCGTTCTGGCCCAGTTCGGCGAGGTGCGTCGCGCCGTGCGTGGCCTCACGCCGGAGCAGCTCGCGTCGCCCACGCGGTTGGGGGACTGGGTCGTGCGGGATCTCGTCGCGCACATCGGGATGGCACTCGCCGCCGTGAGCCGGCTGCTCGGCGAGGCCGAGCCCGCGCGGCAGGACGCGCGATTGTCCGACTGGCCCGCCGCCATCGGCGCCGACGCACCGGCGATCGCCGGCACGGCCCGGCACCTCGCCGAGCGCCATCCCGACCTGGACGCCCACCTCGCCGACGTCGAGCGGCGCTTCACCGCCGACCTCGACGCGCACCCGGGCACCCGTCTGCTCCCGACCAGCGCCGGCGCGCTCCCCCTGGCCGACTACGTCGTCACCCGCACCGTCGAGCTGGTCGTGCACACGGACGACCTCAACGCCGCGGTGCCGGGACTGGACGTCCCCCTCGACCGGCAGGCCCTCGCCGCCGCGACCCGCCTCCTCGCCGACGCGCTCGCCGCGAAGGCCCCGGGCGGCTCCACCGAGGTACGGATCCCGCCGTACGCCGTGGTGCAGTGCGTCGAGGGTCCGCGGCACACCCGGGGCACCCCGCCCAACGTCGTCGAGACGGACCCGCTCACCTGGATCCGGCTCGCGACCGGACGCCTCACCTGGCCGGACGCCCTCGCCGAGGCCAAGGTGAGCGCCAGCGGGGAACGGGCCGATCTGGCGAATCTGCTCCCCCTGATGGCCTGAGAGGGGAACCGATCACCCCACCCGCCCCGTCGAATCGGCATGTCCAGGCAGAAGCAGTACCTCACCGTCACCTCGGCCCTCGCTCTCCTTCCGCTCGCCGTCGCCTGCGGCAGTGAGCAGGCGGGCAGTACGACGGCCGACGCCTCGAAGCCCGTCACCGGCGTCCACTGGAGCGTCGACAGCGTCACCGTCGGCGGCACGAAGCACGACGCCCCCGCCGACGCGCACGTCACGATCGACGAGAGCGGCAAGGCCCAGGGCAACTACGGCTGCAACCACTTCAGCGCGCAGGCCTCCTTCGACGGCGACCGCGTCCGGCTCGGCGACGCGACCACGACCGAGATGGCCTGCGAGGAGAAGCCCATGACCTTCGAGAAGAACCTCGCCCGCACCCTCGCCGACGGGGCCCTGCGGACCGAGGTCGAAGGCGACCACCTGACGCTCACCACGGAGGCCGGCGACACCGTCCGCCTGACGGAGGAGAAGGCCGCCCCGCTGTACGGGACGAAGTGGACGATCACCGCCCTCGGCAAGGGCGGCCCGGAAGGCACCTCGGAGTCCCTCCCCCAGGGCGCCGAAGGCACGGCCCACCTCACCTTCGACGAGGCCACCGGCCAGGTCAGCGGCCGGCTCACCTGCAACAAGGTGACCGCCGAGGCCACCGTCCGTGACGGGCGCATCACGCTCGGCCCCGCGTCCACCACGCGCATGATGTGCGAAGCCTCACTCATGGCGACCGAAAAGCGCCTGCTGGGCTTCTTCGACGGCACGGTGACCTATCGACTGGACCACCACAGCCTGACGCTGACCAGCGAAAACGGCGAGACGGTCACGGCCGGCGCCGGAAAGTGATCCCTTACCGCCCGGTATCCCCAATTCGGACCAGTGGACGACCTCGCCTACACTCGGTGGCGTGCCACGTGGTGACGGTCGACTCAATCACGATCTGCTTCCCGGCGAGAAGGGCCCCCAGGACGCATGCGGCGTCTTCGGTGTCTGGGCTCCTGGCGAAGAGGTCGCAAAGCTCACGTACTTCGGGCTCTACGCCCTCCAGCATCGGGGCCAGGAATCCGCGGGAATCGCGGTCAGCAACGGCTCCCAGATCCTCGTCTTCAAGGACATGGGCCTGGTCTCCCAGGTCTTCGACGAGACGTCTCTCGGTTCCCTGCAGGGACACATCGCGGTCGGTCACGCCCGCTACTCCACCACCGGTGCCTCGGTGTGGGAGAACGCCCAGCCGACGTTCCGCGCGACCGCGCACGGCTCCATCGCGCTCGGCCACAACGGCAACCTGGTCAACACGGCCAAGCTCGCCGAGATGGTCGCCGAACTGCCCAAGCAGGACGGCCGTACCACCCGGGTCGCCGCCACCAACGACACCGACCTGCTGACGGCCCTGCTGGCCGCGCAGGTCGACGCCGACGGCAAGCCGCTGACCGTCGAGGAGGCCGCCCCGGTCGTCCTGCCGCAGGTCAGGGGAGCCTTCAGCCTCGTCTTCATGAACGAGCACACCCTCTACGCCGCCCGTGACCCGCAGGGCGTCCGCCCGCTGGTCCTCGGCCGCCTGGAGCGCGGCTGGGTCGTGGCGTCCGAGAGCGCCGCCCTGGACATCGTCGGCGCCAGCTTCGTGCGCGAGGTGGAGCCGGGCGAGTTCCTCGCCATCGACGAGAACGGCCTGCGTACCTCGCGATTCGCGGACGCGAAGCCCAAGGGCTGTGTCTTCGAGTACGTCTACCTGGCCCGCCCCGACACCGACATCGCCGGCCGGAACGTGTACCTGAGCCGGGTCGAGATGGGCCGCCGCCTCGCCAAGGAGGCGCCCGCCGAGGCCGACCTGGTCATAGCGACCCCGGAATCCGGCACCCCGGCCGCCATCGGCTACGCCGAGGCCTCGGGCATCCCCTTCGGTGCGGGTCTGGTGAAGAACGCGTACGTCGGACGTACGTTCATCCAGCCCTCCCAGACGATCCGCCAGCTCGGCATCCGACTGAAGCTGAACCCGCTGAAGGAAGTCATCAAGGGCAAGCGGCTGGTCGTCGTCGACGACTCGATCGTCCGCGGCAACACCCAGCGCGCCCTGGTCCGCATGCTCCGCGAGGCGGGCGCCGCCGAGGTGCACATCCGGATCTCCTCGCCGCCCGTCAAGTGGCCCTGCTTCTTCGGCATCGACTTCGCCACCCGGGCCGAGCTCATCGCCAACGGCATGACGATCGAGGAGATCGGCACCTCGCTGGGCGCCGACTCCCTGGCGTACATCTCCATCGACGGCATGATCGACGCAACCGCCATCGCCAAGCCGAATCTGTGCCGCGCCTGCTTCGACGGCGAGTACCCGATGGAGCTCCCGGACCCCGAACTGCTGGGCAAGCAGCTTCTGGAGACCGAGCTGGCGGCCGGTCCGGCGGCCACGGCCGCGGCCGACGCGATCCGCCGTCCGTAGGCGCTCAGAAGCCTCGTATCACCAACCGAAAGATCCCAGGCAATGTCTGCTGCAGACAATCAGTCGCCTCCGGCGACGGGTCCTGTCACCGGTGCCTCCTACGCGGCCGCCGGTGTCGACATCGAGGCGGGCGACCGCGCGGTCGAGTTGATGAAGGAGTGGGTGAAGAAGACGCAGCGCCCCGAGGTCCTCGGCGGCCTCGGCGGTTTCGCCGGCCTCTTCGACGCCTCCGCCCTCAAGCGCTACGAGCGCCCGCTCCTCGCCTCCGCCACGGACGGCGTGGGCACCAAGGTCGACGTCGCCCGCCAGATGGGTGTGTACGACACGATCGGCCACGACCTGGTCGCGATGGTCATGGACGACATCGTGGTGTGCGGCGCGGAGCCGCTGTTCATGACCGACTACATCTGCGTCGGCAAGGTGCACCCCGAGCGGGTCGCCGCCCTCGTGAAGGGCATCGCGGAAGGCTGCGTGCTGGCCGGCTGCGCCCTGGTGGGCGGTGAGACGGCCGAGCACCCCGGGCTGCTGGGCGCGGACGACTTCGACGTCGCCGGCGCCGGTACGGGCGTGGTGGAGGCCGACCGGCTGCTGGGCGCGGACCGCATCCGAACGGGTGACGCCGTCATCGCCATGGCGTCCTCCGGTCTTCACTCGAACGGGTACTCGCTGGTCCGGCATGTCCTGCTGAACCAGGCGGGCCTGTCCCTGGACGCCCACGTCGACGACCTCGGCCGCACCCTCGGGGAGGAGCTGCTGGAGCCGACGAAGATCTACTCGCTGGACTGCCTGGCGCTCACCCGCACCACCGAGGTGCACGCCTACAGCCACGTCACGGGCGGGGGCCTCGCGGCCAACCTGGCCCGCGTCGTCCCGGACGGCCTGCACGCGATCGTGGACCGCTCCACCTGGACCCCGGCGCCGGTCTTCGACCTGGTCGGCAGGCTGGGCGACGTCGAGCGCCTGGAGCTGGAGAAGACCCTCAACATGGGCGTCGGCATGATCGCCGTCGTCCCGGAGGAGTCCACCGAGGTGGCCCTGGCGACCCTGGCCGACCGTGGGGTCGAGGCATGGGTGGCCGGCGAGATCACGGACCGTGGCGAGCACCCCACGGGCGCGGCCTTGGTCGGCGACTACGACAGCTGAGCCCCCTGCGGGCAGCACAGAACCCGGTCGGTGACCAGGGGTCACCGACCGGGTGGGTGTTCAGTGCAAGGTCAAGCGCCGCGACGATGTGAGGACTGGCCTTCCTCGTCCTCGTCGTCGTCCTCATAGAGGTCGGCGTACCGTGCGTACAGGTCGTCGTCCTGCTCATCGTCCTCGAATTGATCACCGTTCGTACTCGGTGACGTATTCGCAGTCGATGCGCCCAGCTCCTCGGCCAGGCGTGAGAGATCTGTCCCACCGCTGTTGTACTTCAGCTGGCGGGCGACCTTCGTCTGCTTGGCCTTGGCCCGGCCGCGCCCCATGGCTCGACCCCCTCAACGACGGGGCTCGACGGCCCCAGAGTCTTGACACGCGTTCATGTTCCGGCACGGGCTCTCCGTGGAGAGACCGGTCCGTAGGGCTTCCACGGTACCTGAGCCCGCGCCCATACGGTACGTCGCCCGCAGCACGCGCGTGTGCACAGAACCTGCGAGGCGCCCCGTCCTCGCTGGTCAGTGGCGATTTTAACCACTTATTGGCGGACGACCCGCCGGTCGAAGTGAGAGTTCTCTCCAACTGTCCACCGGCAGGTACCGCTCAAACCCTCCGAGGAGGCCTGCGGAACGTCACCATCCGCGGGCCGCGCGGGCCTCCGCCATCCGCTGCTCGGCGATCCGGTCGGCCGCGGCGGCCGGCGGAATCCCATCCGCCTTCGCACGTGCGAATATGGCCAGCGTGGTGTCGTAGATCTTCGCCGCCTTCGCCTTGCACCGGTCGAAGTCGAAGCCGTGGAGTTCGTCCGCGACCTGGATGACGCCGCCGGCGTTCACCACGTAGTCGGGCGCGTAGAGGATCCCGCGGTCGGCGAGGTCCTTCTCGACACCCGGATGGGCCAGCTGGTTGTTGGCCGCGCCGCACACCACCCGCGCGGTCAGCACCGGCACGGAGTAGTCGTTCAGCGCCCCGCCGAGCGCGCAGGGGGCGTAGATGTCGAGGCCGTCGACGCGGATCAGCGCGTCGGTGTCGGCGACCGCCGTGACGCCCGCGTGCCGCTCGGTGACCCGGCGCACGGCGTCCTCGCGCACATCCGTGACGTAGACCTCGGCGCCCTCCGCCATCAGGTGCTCCACCAGGTGGTGGCCGACCTTGCCGACACCGGCGATGCCGACCCGGCGGCCACGCAGCGAGGGGTCGCCCCACAGGTGCTGGGCGGAGGCACGCATGCCCTGGTAGACGCCGAAGGCCGTGAGGACGGACGAGTCGCCCGCCCCGCCGTTCTCGGGGGAGCGGCCGGTGGTCCAGCGGCACTCCCGGGCCACGACGTCCATGTCGGCGACGTACGTGCCGACGTCGCAGGCGGTGACGTACCGGCCGCCGAGGGAGGCCACGAAGCGCCCGTAGGCGAGCAGCAGCTCCTCGCTCTTGATCCGCTCGGGGTCGCCGATGATCACCGCCTTGCCACCGCCGTGGTCCAGCCCGGCCATGGCGTTCTTGTACGACATCCCGCGCGCGAGGTTGAGCGCGTCGGCGACCGCCTCGGCCTCGTTCGCGTACGGGTAGAAGCGGGTACCGCCGAGGGCGGGGCCGAGGGCGGTGGAGTGAAGGGCGATCACGGCCTTCAGGCCGCTCGCGGGGTCCTGGCAGAGCACGACTTGCTCATGTCCGCCCTGGTCCGAGTGGAACAGGGTGTGCAGTACATCAGCAGGTGCGCCGGTTACGTCGGTCACGGTGGTGACTCCTGAGGTAAAAAGCGGCGATCGGACGGGGTCCCGTGCGGGTGGCGGGGCCTGTGAGCATGAGATTAGAGCCTCCCGGCCCCGCCGACCGAGCAGTGCTCAGGATCACCTCCGCACGGAGTACGTCCGTGCGACGATTTGCATAGTTTTCCCGCGCGTTTGTGGGCGGGTTCCGCAGGTTTCCCCGGCAGGCGGCGGGGGAGGGAGCAGGCGTGCCCAAGGTGTCCTCGGTGATCGTCCCGTACGCGGCGTACCTGCGCGTGTACGAGCCGCTGGCCGCCTTCCCGGAGCAGGAGCGCGATCACTGGACGCGCTACGCCCGCCGGCCCGACCGTCCCTCGTACCAGGACGAACTGCGCCGCTCGCTGGCCGACTTGCTGCCGACCCCGCCCGTGCCCGTGCCCGTGCACGAGAGCGCGGACGCCTTCGTGCTGGAGGCCGACGGGGTGGTCCACGTCTGCCCCTGGCGGACCCGGCTGCGCGGCTGGCAGGCCCTCGGTGATCTCGCGGAGGAGCTCCCGCCCCCGCTGCTGGACGCCGTGCTGCCGCCGGTCCTGCGCCACCAGGCGACCCAGGACTACGAGCGCTGGCTGGCCGGCAACCCGGACGCCCGCCCCTGGATCCGCACGGCGACCTGGCAGGTGCCGCTGAACTGGTTCGTCCTCGTCTCCGACGAGGAGCGGGAGTACGACAAGGGCTCCGGCGGCACCGACGCCGCCCCGCCCGTGCTGCGCTACCGCACCCCCATGGTCCAGGCCCGCCGCCGGGTGGCCCGGGGCCTGCGCACGCTGCGGAACGCCATGGACGAGGGGCCGCTGATCGAGGGCCTCGTGGACGTCGGGCGCTGGCTGGAGGAGTTCCACCCGCGCTCCCTGGTCGAACTCGACTACGGCGGGCTGGTGCACGCCCTGCGGGCCGGTGACCTCGAGGGCGACCACTCGGCGGCCGACGTGGCCGAGGGGATCGAGGCGCTGCGCCAGGGCGACGGGGTCGCGGCGGGCGAGGCGTACGCCCGCCTCGTGGAGCGCTGGCGATCGGTGCGGGACCTGCGTTCGGCGAACTGACGTACCGTTCTGTGACCTGGCTTACGGTCCGTCAACAAGGGATCCGGAGCCCGATCTGGGCGTATGTGTCAAGAGTGTGACGCATGCGACAAGCGTGATGGAGCGCACGTACATGGCTCTTGCGTCCCTTGCCCATCCTCATGCCAAAATAGGACAAGGAGTCCGGGGAGGACTCTGTCCGTCCTGGTGTGTTCAACTGTGGGCGGATTCTACGTAATGCGTGCTTTGGGGGGTCTGGTGACTCCTGATCGCCCTGTGACTGATCGTCACAGTGGCGTGACTGTCCGCTATGGCATGGTCCATCGGCATCCGTCGCTGATGAACACCTGGGAGGGCAATTCCATCGGTTTGGCCGACGCGGCTGGACAGATGGTGTAGTTGTAGTGCCGAGGACAAGCCGTTCGTCCTATAACCGACTCGACTCGCGTCCGCCATTTCGGGCAACGCGGGTCAAGGTGCAGAATTTAGAGGAAAGAACCGAGAAGGTTCGGTTCTCCCGAGGAGGCCGCTCATGACCGCTCGCACCCCTGATGCCGAGCCGCTGCTGACCCCGGCTGAGGTCGCCACGATGTTCCGCGTCGACCCGAAGACGGTCACGCGGTGGGCGAAGGCCGGCAAGCTCACTTCCATCCGTACGCTCGGCGGGCACCGCCGTTACCGCGAGGCTGAGGTGCGCGCTCTGCTCGCGGGCATCCCGCAGCAGCGCAGCGAGGCCTGAACAACTGAATAACGGGGCAAATCGGTCGGGTCCCCCCACCTGCCGAGGCGCCCGAAACCAAGCTCCAACCGACGCGGGTCCTGCCCCAACAGGGCTCTCGCCCAGTGGCTTCAGGCAACTGACAGGGTGCGTCGTCGATCGCGCTGGACTCCGCCGGGTCCAGCGCGATCTTTTTTGTGTGCGGGGTGGTCGGCCTGTGGGCGGGCTTGTCGGAGTCTGGGGAGGGGTGTCGGAGCTGCTGTGTGGAGGCCCCTCGTGAGAGTGCAATTGCACATATTAAATTGACCAGTTGTAGGAGAACGGTAAGTACCGCTGTTTCAGAAACTCATGCGGTGACTCCCGTCACATGCCCCCGTGCTTGTTGCCTCCGGCCTATGTGCGGTAAGGGAGTTGGGGATGTGAGGCCGGGTGCGCGGGGCACTCATGCGTCGGCGGGACGCTCGTCCGCGACGCTCTCCTCGGGGGTGTCCGTGGCGAGCGGTGCGGGATCCGTGGCGAGGGCGAGGCGCAGCAGCCGATGGCAGACCGGGCAGTGCCGGGTCAGATGCCGGTACGACGACGCGGCCGCCAGATGCGCCCGGAGCAAGGCCCGCGTCTCATGCCTCACCGATGCCGCCATACGCCACCTCCGGGGGCCCAGCGGGCGTGTTGCCCTGGTTTCTGAGTACCGACCGAATCTGACGCCGTCAAGCCACCCCAGACCCCCACGACCGAGGCCCGCCCCCTTGAACATGACTGAGGCCCGCCCCCGTTGACGGGATGCGGGCCTCAGTCGTACTGCGGTCCTGACGGGATGTGCTGTGTCGACTGCGGCTGCGCCGCGGGCGCGGCCTCCAGTGCGGTGAGGCCGCGTGGTGTGTGCGGGCTCGGTCATGACTGAGGCCCGCCCCCGTTGACGGGATGCGGGCCTCGGTCGTACTGCGGTCCTGACGGGATTTGAACCCGCGGCCTCCACCTTGACAGGGTGGCGAGCACTCCAAACTGCTCCACAGGACCAGGTTTCGCGGCGCGATTTCTGCGTTGCGCTGCGAGAAGAGACTGTACAGGAGCCGGGCCGCCTGGTCGAACTCACTTAGTGTGCGGGGCTCCTCACGGCGCCGCCGCGTCGATCGCCTTCACGATCCGCTTGTCCGACACGGGGTACGCCGTGCCCAGCGCGTGCGCGAAATAGCTGACGCGGAGCTCCTCGATCATCCAGCGGATGTCCAGGACGGCGGCCGGCACCGGCCGGCCCTGCGGCATCTGCTCCAGCAGCCAGGCGTACTCGTCCCGCATCTCCTGGACCTTCTCCATGCGGGTGGTGTCCCGCTGGACGTTCGTCGGCATCTGCTGCAGACGCCGGTCCGCGGCCACCAGGTAGCGCATGAGGTGCGGCAGCCGGCCGAGCCCCGCCGCCGTCACGAAACCGGGCTTCACAAGGGCGTCCAACTGCTCGCGCACGTCCTTGAGGTTTGCCAGCAGCGCGGGGCTGCGTACGGCCTTCAGACGGCGCTCACAGGCCTGCCAGGCGGCCAGGACCTGCTGAACCTGGGCCACCGCGCGCACGGTCGTGTCGACGATCTCGGCCCGCACCTTGTCGTAGAGCTTGCGGTACGACTCCTCGTCCCACACCGGCCCCCCGAAGTCGGCGATCAGCTTGTCCGCGGCCGCCGTCGCGCAGTCGTCGAAGAGGGCCTGGACGGAACCGTGCGGGTTGGCCGAGAGGGCGAGCTTCTGGGCGTTGGTCAGCTTGTCCGAGGCGAACTTCGCGGGATTGACCGGGATGTTGCGCAGGATGAGCCGGCGCGTGCCCCGCCACATGGCCTCGGCCTGCTCCGCCTCGGTGTCGAAGAGCCGTACGGAGACCGTGTCCGCCGCCGGACCGTCGTCGACGAGGGCCGGGTAGGCCTTCACGGGCTGGCCGGCCCGGCGGGTCTCGAAGACGCGGGTGAGGGTGCCGATCGTCCAGTCGGTCAGGCCCGTGCGCTCGACGGACTCGCCGCCGCTGCGCTCCGCGGTCGCCGCGGCCGCCTGCGAGAGGGCCTTGCGGGCCTTCGGCTTGAGCTGGAGCCGCAGCGCTTCCAGATCCTTGTCCTCGGCCAGCTTGCGGCGTCGCTCGTCGACGATCCGGAAGGTGATCCGCAGATGGTCGGGGACCCTGGCCCAGTCGAAGTCGTCGGCGGTGAAGGGCACGCCGACCATGCGCTTCAACTCGCGGGCCATGGTCGTGGTGAGCGGCTCCTGGAGGGGCACGGCCGCGTCCAGGAAGCGCTTGGCGAAGTTCGGCGCGGGCACGTAGTTGCGGCGGATCGGCTTGGGCAGGGAGCGGATGAGCTCCGTGACCACTTCCTCCCGCAGGCCCGGGATCTGCCAGTCGAAGCCCTCGTCGGTGACCTGGTTGAGGACCTGGAGCGGGATGTGGACGGTGACTCCGTCGGCGTCCGCGCCCGGCTCGAACTGGTAGGTGACCCGGAACTTGAGCGGGCCCTGGCGCCAGGAGTCGGGGTAGTCCGCCTTGGTGACCGCCTCCGCCGACTCGCGGATGAGCATCTCGCGCTCGAAGTCGAGGAAGTCGGGCTGCTCGTGCCGTTTGCGCTTCCACCAGGAGTCGAAGTGCGCGCCGGAGACGACGTGTTCGGGCACCCGCTGGTCGTAGAAGTCGAACAGGGTCTCGTCGTCGACCACGATGTCGCGGCGCCGGGCGCGGTGCTCCAGCTCCTCGACCTCGCTGAGGAGGCGGCGGTTGTCCGCGAAGAACTTGTGGTGGGTGCGCCAGTCGCCCTCGACGAGCGCGTTGCGGATGAACAGCTCGCGGCTGGCCTCCGCGTCGATCCGGCCGTAGTTCACCTTGCGCTGGGCGATGATCGGGACGCCGTACAGCGTGACCTTCTCGTACGCCATCACCGCCGCCTGGTCCTTCTCCCAGTGCGGTTCGCTGTACGTCCGCTTGATCAGGTGCCCGGCGAGGGGCTCGACCCACTCGGGCTCGATCTTCGCGTTGACGCGGGCCCAGAGACGGGACGTCTCGACGAGTTCGGCGGACATCACGAAGCGGGGCTGCTTCTTGAACAGCGCCGAGCCGGGGAAGACCGCGAACTTGGCGCTGCGCGCGCCCAGGTACTCGTTCTTGTTGCCGTCCTTCACGTCCTTCATCCCGATGTGGGAGAGGAGGCCGGCGAGGAGGGAGGTGTGGATGTGGTCGGCGGGGGCGTCGTCCTCGTTGAGGTGGATGCCCATCTGCTTGGCGACCGTGCGCAGCTGGGTGTAGATGTCCTGCCATTCGCGAATGCGCAGGAAGTTGAGGTACTCCTGCTTGCACATGCGGCGGAAGGACGACGAGCCGCGCTCGCGCTGCTGCTCGCGCAGGTAGCGCCAGAGGTTGAGGTAGGCGAGGAAGTCGCTGGTCTCGTCCCGGAAGCGGGCGTGCTGCTGGTCGGCCTGGGCCTGCTTCTCCGACGGGCGTTCACGGGGGTCCTGGATGGAGAGCGCGGCGGCTATGACCATGACCTCGCGGGCACAGCCGTTCTTGTCGGCCTCCAGGACCATCCGGGCCAGCCGCGGGTCGACCGGGAGCTGGGCGAGCTTGCGGCCGGTGTCCGTGAGCCGCTTGCGGGTGTCCTTCTGCGCCGGGTCCAGCGCGCCCAGTTCCTGGAGCAGCTGCACGCCGTCGCGGATGTTGCGGTGGTCCGGCGGGTCGATGAAGGGGAACTTCTCGATGTCGCCGAGGCCCGCGGCGGTCATCTGCAGGATGACGCTCGCCAGGTTCGTACGGAGGATCTCCGCGTCCGTGAACTCCGGGCGGGCCTCGAAGTCGTCCTCGCTGTAGAGGCGGATGCAGATGCCGTCGGACGTACGGCCGCAGCGGCCCTTGCGCTGGTTGGCGCTGGCCTGGGAGATCGCCTCGATGGGCAGGCGCTGGACCTTGGTGCGGTGGCTGTAGCGCGAGATGCGGGCGAAGCCTGGGTCGATGACGTACTTGATGCCCGGGACGGTGAGGGAGGTCTCGGCGACGTTGGTCGCCAGAACGATCCTGCGTCCGGTGTGCTGCTGGAAGACCCGGTGCTGCTCGGCGTGCGAGAGCCGCGCGTACAGCGGAAGGACCTCGGTGAATCCGTACTTCTTCTTCTCCAGCGCGTCCGCCGTGTCGCGGATCTCCCGCTCACCGGAGAGGAAGACGAGGATGTCGCCCTTGCCCTCGCCCATCAGTTCCTCGACGGCGTCCGTGATCGCGGTGATCTGGTCGCGGTCGGCGTCGTCCGACTCCTCTTCGAGCAGCGGCCGGTAGCGCACCTCCACGGGGTACGTCCGCCCGCTGACCTCGATGATCGGGGCGTCGCCGAAGTGCCGCGAGAAGCGCTCGGGGTCGATGGTCGCCGAGGTGATGACGACCTTGAGGTCCGGCCGCTTCGGCAGCAGCTGCGCGAGATAGCCCAGCAGGAAGTCGATGTTCAGGGACCGCTCGTGGGCCTCGTCGATGATGATCGTGTCGTAGGCGCGCAGCTCGCGGTCGGTCTGGATCTCGGCGAGCAGGATGCCGTCGGTCATCAGCTTGATGAAGGTGGCGTCCGGGTTCACCTGGTCGGTGAAGCGGACCTTCCAGCCGACGGCCTCGCCGAGCGGCGTGTCGAGTTCCTCGGCGACCCGCTCGGCGACCGTGCGGGCGGCGATCCGGCGGGGCTGGGTGTGGCCGATCATGCCGCGGGCGCCCCGGCCGAGCTCCACGCAGATCTTGGGGATCTGCGTGGTCTTCCCGGACCCGGTCTCACCGGCGACGATCACGACCTGGTGGTCGCGGATGGCGTCGGCGATCGCGTCCTTCTTCTGGCTGACGGGGAGCTGCGGCGGATAGCTGACCACGGGCGCCTGCGCCCGGCGGTCGGCCATCCGGGTCTCGGCCTTCTCGATCTCCGCCTCGATCTCGGCGAGTACGGCGTCACGGGCCTCCGGCTTGCGGATCTTCCGTGCGCCTTCGAGCCTGCGACCGAGCCGGTGCGCGTCGCGCAGGGAGAGGTCCGTCAGGCGGGTGGCGAGGGCAGGCTGCGTAGACATACGGGTTCCAGGATCTCATCCTCGGGAAATCCGTGGCGAATGATTTCGTCCCGGGCGGGCCCACGGACAACGCGAAGCCCCCGCCGATGATCTCGACGGGGGCTTCTTCTGTGGCTGGGGCCGGGGTCGAACCGGCGACCTATCGCTTTTCAGGCGATCGCTCGTACCAACTGAGCTACCCAGCCACGGGGTTTGTGCAACCCCGAGCGGTCCTGACGGGATTTGAACCCGCGGCCTCCACCTTGACAGGGTGGCGAGCACTCCAAACTGCTCCACAGGACCAGGTGTGGGTGGTGCGCGAACCAACGTAGCTAAGTGTCGCACACCGAACTGCGTGCCCCCAACGGGATTCGAACCCGTGCTACCGCCTTGAAAGGGCGGCGTCCTAGGCCGCTAGACGATGAGGGCTATCGGCCCGCCTGCGCGCTTCTCAGCGCGTCGGGGACGTGAGAAGCATATGGGATGGCGGGAGGGATCGCCAAAACGGTTTACGGACTTCGCTCGCCGGAGGGCACCGGGGACGGGGTGCGGGACGGAACCGGGGACGAGGCGCCGGACGGCGTCGCCTCCGGGCGGCCTCCCCCCTGCTCCGTCGGTGTCGCCCCCGGCCGGTCCGACGACGCGCCGCCCGGCTGGTTCTCCTCCACCAGATGGCGGCTGACCTCCGCCGTGGTGAGACCGAGGCCGCCCAGGCGGATCGCGTCCCAGGCCTGGAGGCGACGGGTGTCGCGGTCGAAGTAGAGGATCGACGCCTCGATCGGGTCCGGGTGGGCGTCCTCCACCGCGCGCAGTCCGCTGCCGCCGGTCGAGCCCTCGATGCGCAGCCGGGTGCCGTAGGGCAGGACCTCCATCTCCTGGTGGTGCACATGGCCCGCCAGGACGAGGGGGACCTCGCCGTCCGTCTGCCGGGCGGCCTGCGGCTCATGGGCCACGGCCACGTCCACCGGCGTGCCGGCGGCGCTCCGGTCGCGCAGGGCGGTGGCCAGACGGGCGCCGGCCAGTTCCTGGGAGGCCTCGGCGCCCGCCTTCTCGCTGCGGTCGGGGGTGAACTGGGGGTCCCCGATCCCCGCGAACCGCAGCCCCGCCACCGAGACGGCACGGCCGTCGTCGAGGACGTGCACGTTCTTCAGGTCCTCCAGATAGCGCTGGGTGATCCGCGAGTCGTGGTTGCCGCGCACCCAGACGTACGGGGCGCCCAGGTCCTCGATCGGATCGAGGAACCCGTTCTCCGCCGAGGTGCCGTGGTCCATCGTGTCCCCGGAGTCGACGATCACGTTCACCTCGTACTGCTCCACCAGCGAGGCGATGATCTTCCAGCTCGCCGGGTTGAGGTGGATGTCGGAGACGTGCAGGACGCGGATGGTGGTCGGGTCCGGCCGGTACGCGGGGAGCGTGGAGGTGGCGTCGTAGAGCTTCGTCACGTTCGTCACCAGGCGCGCCAACTCCTGCTGGTAGACGTCGAACTCGGTGACGATGCTGCGCGCGTCGCCGACCAGCGAGGGGGCCGAGGACAGCAGCCCCGAGAACTTCGGCTCCAGGACCGACTTGGGGTTCCAGGTGGCGTACGCCGTCGCGCCCGAGGCCGCCAGCAGGGTGAGCGCGATACCGCCGGCGGCGAGCGCGCGGCGCGGGCGGCGGTAGACGGCGAGGCCGAGCGCGGTCGCGCCGGCGACGACGGCCACGCAGGAGCGCACGGCGAGGCCGAGGGCGCCCTGGCCGACGTCCCGGGCGACCTCGTCCTGGAGTCCGGAGATGCGCTCGGGGTGGTCGACCAGGGCCTGGGAGCGCTCCGGGTCGAGCTGGTCGACGTTCACGTCGAGCCGGACCGGGGCGAGGTGGCTGTCCAGGTGCAGGGCGCCCAGCGGGGAGACGTTGATCTTCGTGCCGCCGGTGAGGGACGGGCGCAGGGTCATCGTCGTGTCCATCGGGCCGACCGGGACCCGGACGTTCCCGACGACCAGCAGCCCCAGCCATGCGCCCAGCAGGACGACGGCCGTCAGGCCCAGGGCTCTGGTCCAGCGGTTCGCGGGGGACGGGACGAGCGCGGTCTCGGCGGTGGGGCGGGTGCGGCGGTGGACACGGAAACGCCTGATGGTGGTCAGGACTGCGGCTGGGACGCGGGCCATTGGTCCCGTATGCCCAGGCGCGCGGGTGGATATGCGGCGCCGAGTGGGTCGTACGCGCGTGGTGGCGGGGGTCTCGAACCGGGGCGCCGTACCGGACAATGGGCCTGTGCTGGAGATGACGCGCGAGGAGTTCGAGGAACTGGTCGCCGAGGCGCTGGACCGGATCCCGCCGGAGCTGACGCGGCTCATGGACAACGTCGCGGTGTTCGTCGAGGACGAACCGTCCGCCGACGACCCCGAGCTGCTCGGGCTGTACGAGGGGACGCCGCTGACCGACCGGGGGGAGTGGTACGCGGGGGTGCTGCCGGACCGGATCACGATCTACCGGGGGCCGACGCTGCGGATGTGCGATTCGCGCGAGGACGTCGTCGCCGAGACCGAGATCACGGTCGTCCACGAGATCGCCCACCACTTCGGGATCGACGACGCGCGGCTGCACGCGCTGGGATACGGGTAACGGGTCGCGTGTCCTCTTGTGGGCGGCGGGAGTTGGGCAGGTTGACTCCATCACCCCGCCCCGGAGGTGGCTGCCCGTGCGCCGCTTGTACGTACCTGTCCGCCTGGCCGCCACCGTCGTGGCCGTCGCCGCTGCCGCCGGCTGCATGAGCGTGGGTGACGGCGACGGCGACCGGGCCAGGCCCTCGCACTCGGCCGGGCCACGGGGCGGCGAGGCGCCCGACGGGGGAACGGCCTGGTCCGGCGGAGGTGTCGCGGGCGGCGGGGCCGCGGGCGGCGCCGATCATGGGCGGGGCAAGAACGGGAAGGGCGGCCGGTCGGCCTCGCCGGGTGCTTCGCCGGGCCCGTCCGGCTCGGCGAAGGCGCCGGGGGCGACCGCGTCGGGCTCGGCGCCGGCCAGGCCGGGGCACACCGTGAAGCCGGGCGACCCGCCGCCGCCCCCGCCCGAGCCGACCCCCACCCGCACCACCACGGACCCCGAACCGCCCCCGCCCTCGCCGGAGCCGCCGACCAGCCCGGAGCCGACGGTCGCCGAGCCGTCCTCCTCGGCGCACGAGGACACGAGTCCCCAGCTGGTCCAGCGGGAGCCGGCGCCGGAGGCGGGCTCACCGGTCTAGCGCGGGCCCACCGTCCGGCGGCGGCCGGGATCACCCGCCGGATGCTGGACTCCTCCGGGGCGCCGACCAGGCGTTTCCGGACCGGTTTGCCTTCCGGGGTGGTGGGTGCGTATGGTGGTAGATCGTTTGATCCCATTTGCCCGGCGCCACCGCAGAGCGCGCCGTGTGGCGCGTACTCTCCCTTGCCGTGGCGGACCGCATTGAGGCGGTCGTGTGCGAATCACGGAGTTGACGGGCGCGTGCCGATGAGACTCCGGAAGGTTTCGCAGACGTATGTCTATCACCAGTACCGATCACTCCGTCATGCCCGCGGGCGAGGACCTGACCCCTGAGGCCGCCGAGGCCCCCGAGATCACCTTCGCCGACCTCGGTCTGCCCGAGGGCGTCGTGCGCAAGCTCGCGCAGAACGGTGTGACCACCCCCTTCCCGATCCAGGCCGCGACCATCCCGGACGCCCTGACCGGCAAGGACATCCTCGGCCGTGGCCGCACCGGCTCCGGCAAGACCCTCTCCTTCGGACTGCCGACCCTGGCCACGCTGGCCGGCGGCCGCACCGAGAGGAAGCGCCCCCGCGCCGTCATCCTCACCCCCACCCGCGAACTGGCGATGCAGGTCGCCGACGCGCTCCAGCCGTACGGGGACGTCCTCGGGCTGAAGATGAAGGTGGTCTGCGGCGGTACGTCGATGGGGAACCAGATCTACGCCCTGGAGCGGGGCGTCGACGTGCTGGTCGCCACGCCCGGCCGGCTCCGCGACATCATCGGCCGCGGCGCCTGCTCGCTGGAGGACGTGCAGATCACCGTCCTCGACGAGGCCGACCAGATGTCCGACCTGGGCTTCCTGCCCGAGGTGACCGAGCTGCTGGACCAGGTTCCGGCGGGCGGTCAGCGGATGCTGTTCTCCGCCACCATGGAGAACGAGATCCAGACCCTGGTCGACCGCTACCTCAACGAGCCGGTCTCCCACGAGGTCGACGCCGCCCAGGGCGCGGTGACGACCATGTCGCACCACATCCTGATCGTGAAGCCCAAGGACAAGGCGCCGGTCACCGCCGCGATCGCCTCCCGCAAGGGCCGCACCATCATCTTCGTCCGCACCCAGCTCGGCGCCGACCGCGTCGCCGAGCAGCTGCGCGACGCCGGTGCCAAGGCCGAGGCGCTGCACGGCGGCATGACGCAGGGCGCCCGCACCCGGACGCTGGCGGACTTCAAGGACGGGTACGTCAACGTGCTCGTCGCGACGGACGTCGCCGCGCGCGGCATCCACGTCGACGGCATCGACCTGGTGCTCAACGTCGACCCCGCCGGTGACCACAAGGACTACCTGCACCGGGCCGGCCGCACCGCGCGTGCCGGGCGCACCGGCACGGTCGTCTCGCTCTCCCTGCCGCACCAGCGCCGCCAGATCTTCCGCCTGATGGAGGACGCGGGCGTCGACGCCTCGCGCCACATCATCCAGGGCGCCGGCGCGTTCGACCCCGAGGTGGCCGAGATCACCGGTGCCCGGTCGATGACCGAGGTGCAGGCCGAGTCCGCCGGCAACGCGGCGCAGCAGGCCGAGCGCGAGGTCGCCCAGCTCACCAAGGAGCTGGAGCGCGCGCAGCGGCGCGCCGGCGAGCTGCGCGAGGAGGCCGACCGGCTGGTGGCCCGGGTGGCCCGTGAGCGCGGCGAGGACCCGCAGGCGGCGGTCGTCGAGGCGCAGGCCGAGGCGCCCGTGGCGGCCGAGCTGCCGGACGTCGTCGAGGTGTCGGTGCCGGAGCAGGTGGCGGCGCGGGACGTCGAGCGCTTCGAGCGGCCCGAGCGGCCCGAGCGGTTCGGGGCCTCCTCCTACGAGCGCCGGGAGCGTCGTGACGGCGGCGAGCGTGGTGGCTTCCGCCGCGACGAGCGCCGTGACGATCGCGGTGACCGTGGCGGTCGTTCGTTCGAGCGTCGTGACGACCGTGGCGACCGTGGTGGCTTCCGCCGTGACGACCGCGGTGACCGTGGCGGTCGTTCGTTCGAGCGTCGTGACGACCGCGGTGACCGTGGTGGCTTCCGCCGCGACGAGCGTCGTGACGACCGTGGTGGCCGCTCCTTCGAGCGTCGTGACGACCGTGGCGGTCGTTCGTTCGAGCGTCGTGACGACCGCGGTGACCGTGGTGGCTTCCGCCGCGACGAGCGTCGTGACGACCGTGGCGGCCGCTCCTTCGAGCGTCGCGACGACCGGGGTGGTGACCGAGGCGGCTTCCGCCGTGACGACCGTCCCGCCCGTTCCTTCGACCGGCGTGACGACCGTGGTGGCCACCGCGGCAGCGACCGCCCCTTCAACCGGGACCGCCAGGGCGACCGCCCCGGCTTCCGCACCGGCGGTCACGAGCGTCCGTACGGCCGCCGTGACGACCACCGCGGCGGCGGTTCCTTCGGGCGCCGCGAGGACAAGCCCCGCTGGAAGCGCAACGGCTGACGCCGGCCGAGAGCCGCGTCACTGATCCGAGCCGTGACCCCCCACCGATCCGTCGGTGGGGGGTCACGGCTTTCCGTGGTCAGGCCGGTGAACAGCAGGTAAGAGCGGTAGGTAATGCCTTTCCCCAGGGGGCGGAGGCGGTTGTAGCATCAACCGTTTTCGTGAGACGGGTGTGACGGCCGGGGGGCCGGAGGTGCCGTGGTGGTGCCGGGACCGTCTCCGTTCTCCCGGGGAGGGACCCTCATGGCTCGCCATGGCTTCACACGTCTGCGTCTCGTCGCCGCCTGCGCCGTCCTGGCCGGCGGACTGACCCCACTGCTGCCGGGTACCGCCGTCGCGGACACGCCGCAGGAGACGGTGGTGCCGGCGACCTTGCGGAGCACGTACCTCGGGGCGACGCTCCAGATCACGGGCTCCGGCGCCGACGGAGCCGGAGCCCAGGGCGTGTTCCACACCCTGGAAGGCTCCGGTCTGGTCTGGACGCGGTACGCGGACGGCAGATCCGTGAAGGTCGTGCACCCGACGGGCTACAGCCGGTTCCGCCCGGTCGGCGACGTCATCGCGTACATCTACGCGGACCACCACGTCGACCTGTGGAACGCGGCCGACGGCACGACCCGCACGGTCCGGGTCCCCGACGACATGGAGATGGGCAGCCTCACGGCCTACGACGACGTGGTGGTGGCGGAGCGGAGAACGCAGGAGGAGGACGGGACGACCCGGCGGGAGACCCACCTGCTGTCCCCGGAGCCCGACGGCAGCACCCGCGACATGACGGTGACGGGGCTGCCCGAGGAATACACGATGGCCCGCCCGCTGGGCAGGTACGGCGAGACGGTGCTGTTCCGGGCCGGGCTGACGGGCACCTGGGAGTCCATGGTGGTCGAGGTCGACACGACGACAGGCCGCGTCCGGAGCTGGACGGCCCCGTCGGCCGATCCCTATCTCAAGGTCCGGATCACCGAGGACCACCTGGTCCTCTACAACCCCAGCGACCCGACCGTCCTCGTCCACGACCGTGCCGACCTCGCCGCCGACCCGGTCCGCGTCACCCTGCGGGACGGCGGCATGAACCCGACGCAGGAACTCACCGTGGTCGGTGACTGGCTGGTCCAGGGGTCCTACGCCAGGCCCATCGCCGGCGGTCCCGAGGTGACCCTCTTCACGTCGTCGAGCCCGGGCATCGCCACCGCGTCCGACGGTACGTCCGTGGTCATCGGTCGTACCGGCACGGACGACTGGGGTGTCCAGCGCATCCAGCCCGGCCCGGACGGCCGGCCCGTCGTGACGCAGATCAAGTCCCTGGGCAAGCCGTCGTTCGCGATCCAGGGACTCTCGCTCGACCAGGGCAGGCTCGTCGTCACGGACTACGGCACCAGTAGCGGGGCCACCGGTACCCGTGTCGCCCGGACCCGGACGGTCGCGCCGACGGGCACCCCGGTCTTCGGTTCGGCCGCTCCCCTCACCGACTCCAGCGTCGTCGTCGGCCGTTGCCCGGTCGACGACGACGCCTGCGCCCCCGTCCGTGCCTCGGCCGACGGCAACATCGCGTGGCTGGAGCACCGCTCGGCCGAGCAGGACGTGATCCGCGTCGCCGGTCCGTCCGGCCCCTGGCAGCGCACGGTACCGGCCGGGGGGCGGATCACCGACGTCTCCGGCGACTACCTGATCCACCGGACGGCCACCGAGCAGACGGTGTACTGGATCGGCGACGACGGAGCCCCGGAGCTCATCCGTACGCCCGTGGCCGCCGCGCTGTCCGGCTCCGTGCTGTGGAGCGCGGGCGCCACCCCCGGCAGCGTCACCGCCTACGACCTGGTCACCGGCCGGACCACCGAGACCCTCACCACGGACGCGGGCTGCACCCCGGACGAACTCCAGGCGCTGGGCCGCTTCCTGTACTGGGCCTGCGACGGACGCGCCGGGGTCTTCGACCGGACGGCGAACAAGTCCGTGCCGGTGCCCACGGGCGAGGCCGAGCTGGGCGACGGTTACGTCGTCACGCACGACCGGGCCGCCGGGAAGCTGACGCTCACCACGGTCGCCGACGGCCCGCCCGTGAGCCGGGTGATCGGCGACCTGCCCGACACCGGTGTCTCGCAGCGGGACGTGCGCTGGACGGTGGACGAGGCGGGCGGCAACGCCGCCTACGTCGACGCGCAGGAACGCGTCCACCTCGTTCCCTCCGGCGTGCCGCAGCAGCCGCTGCGCCTGCTGCGCCCCGCACGCAACGCCACCTCCGTGCAGGCCCGGGAGGTCGACGCCGTCCTGGACCCGGTGACCACGCTGCAACTGTCCAAGCCCGCGGCCGGCTGGCGACTGACCGTGCGCGACAAGGTCACCGGCAGGACCGTCGACGTCCACGAGCGGGAGAGGGAGTCCGTCCGCGGCGAGCTGACGGTGGGCTGGGACGGCAACGTGGCGACCGGCGGCCGTCTCCCCAACGGCACCTACGACTGGACACTCACCGTCAACCCCGCCGACGGCGTCGGCGGCCCGCTGGAGACCCGCGGCACCGTCCGGTTGTACGACGGCAGCCCGGTGCGCCACGACCACATGGGCCCGTCGGGCATCGTGGACGGCGTCGGTGACCTGCTGAGCCTCAGCTCCTCCGGAGGTCTGACCTTCCACCAGGGCACGGGCAGGGGCGGGTTCACCGAGAAGCTCACCGGCACCGGCTGGCCGACGAGCGTGAAGGCGGTGCCGGTCGGTGACATGGACGGCGACCGCTGCAACGACGTGCTGGTCAAGTACAGCGGCGGGACGGTACGGCTGTACAAGCCGGACTGCGGCGCCCCGCTGAAGCCGTCGACCTCCTACACGACCATCGCGACCGGCACGGGCTGGAACCAGTACAACGTCCTCACCTCGCCCGGCGACGTGAACAAGGACGGCCGCCCCGACCTGATCGCCCGCAACACCGCCACCGGCGGCGTCTACCTCTACAAGGGCACCAGCACCGGCACGTTCGCCCCGCGCGTGAAGCTCTACGACAACTGGAAGACGTACAAGAAGGTCGTCGGCGCCGGGGACCTCAACGGCGACGGCATCGGCGACCTGGTCGCCCAGGACACGACGAACGCGCTCTACCGCTACTTCGGCACCGGCAAGGGCACCTTCGCCTCCCGGGTCAAGCTGTCCCCCGCCTGGGGCGTCAACTACAACGTCGTCGTCGGCGCCGGCGACGTCACGGGCGACGGCGCGGCCGACCTGATCGCACGCGACACCACCGGCGCGCTCTACCGGATCCCCGGCACCGGCAAGGGCTCCTTCGGCACCCGCGCACGCATCAGCACGGGCTGGCAGGACTACAAGGGATTGTTCTAGGCGGTGACCGGCGCGTCGCGGGGGCGGCGCCTGACGGGTGCCGGTCGGGTGCTCGTCAGGTGCCCGTCCGGTGCCCGTCTCGGCTCGCGAACCGGTGGATCTCCAGCGCTTCCGGACCCTTCCTTCAGGCACCCGGCCCTGTCTCCCGGATACCCGATCGGCGACGCGGCCTCCTCCGGCTATGCTCGGGGAGGCAACATCGCCTGGGCCCTTAGCTCAATTGGCAGAGCAGTGGACTTTTAATCCATTGGTTGTGGGTTCGAGTCCCACAGGGCCTACAGGACAGCCCCCGGCTCGCAGGATCCGAGCCGGGGGCTGGTGTGTTCCTCAAGTCGAGCCGGGTCCCGGCGCGCTGATCCGCCGTCAGCCGCACGCGGCGTGCGCGGGCGCGAGTGCGAGCTCTCCGGTCAGTTCCGCCAGCGGCAGCGTGTGCTGGGTCTGGAGGACCTTGGCGCGCAGGTAGCGGACGTTGTGGGCGGTGGTGAAGACACCGGTGGGGACGCGCTCGTGGACGGCCACGCCGAGACCGCGCAGCTGCTCGGCCTTGTCGGGGTTGTTGGACAGCAGGTCCAGGTCCGTCACGGACAGGGCGCCGAGCATCTGGGCCGCAGCCGTGTAGTCGCGGGCGTCCTCGGGGAGGCCGAGCGCGGTGTTCGCCTCGTACGTGTCGAGGCCCTGGTCCTGAAGGGCGTAGGCGTCGAGCTTGTTGTAGAGGCCGATGCCGCGCCCCTCCTGGCGGAGGTAGAGCAGCACCCCGCCGCGGGTCGCGATGCGCTCGACGGCCTCGCGCAGCTGGGGGCCGCAGTCGCAGCGGGCCGAGCCGAAGACGTCGCCGGTCAGGCACTCGGAGTGCAGGCGCACCAGGGGGCGGGGGCCGGGCTCGCCGAGGACGACGGCCACGTGTTCCTGGCCGTCGGCCAGACCGTGGAAGGTGACCAGGTCGGCGTCGACGCTGTAACCGTCGTGGAAGCGCAGCGGCACCCGGACGCGGGCGCGCACGGTGGCGGCGGTGAAGTCGGGCATACGGGTCTCCGGGATCGGTTGTTTCAGTTTTGAAGCAGCCTCTTGATCGGCGACCCTACCCCATGCTTTAAAGTTAAAGCAAACAGCCCTTGTGCGGTCCCGACCGGCTTCAGGAGCAGGGCGACGACCGGCGCCGCCAGGGCACATCGCCCGACGCGCCCCCCTCGTCCTCTCCCTGCAACGCCTGCGCGACCCCCGTGAAGATCTCCTCCAGCTGGCCCACCTGCTGCGGGGTCAGATGGTCGAACAGCGTCGCGCGCACCGTCCGCACATGTCCCGGCGCCAGCCGCTCGATCGTGGCCATCCCCTCCTCCGTCAGCGCGGCCACGCTCCCCCGCTTGTCCCAGGGGCAGTCCTCGCGCCGTACCAGCCCGTCCTTCTCCAGCCGGGTGACGGCGTACGTCAGCCTGCTGCGGGTGATCTTCAGGTGCTCGGCGAGATCGGTCATCCGGAGCCGGCGTTCCGGGGCCTCGGAGAGATTGGCGAGGATGGAGTAATACATGTGCGGCAGACCGGCCTCCTGCTGGAGCTGCCGGTCGAGCGCGTCCTCGAGGAGAAGGGTGGCCCCCATGTACGCGCGCCAGGCGCGCTGCTCCTGCGGGGTGAGCCAGCGAGTCGTCATGCCGCCAGTGTAGTTTTGCTTAAAACTTGAATCACATAGCCCGGGCCGGCGCGCCACCAGGCACGCGGCCCCCCGGCCGGCAGGCCGCCGGTCCCCGACCCCGACCCGAGGCGGAGCGCGTCCCATGCCCTACCCCTACGTCCTCCTGTCCGCGGCCGTCTCCCTGGACGGCTACCTGGACGACACCGGCCCCGACCGCCTCCTCCTGTCCAGCCCCGCCGACTTCGACCGGGTCGACGAGGTACGGGCCTCCGTCGACGCGATCCTCATCGGCGCCGGCACCATCCGCGCCGACAACCCGCGGCTGCTGGTCAACTCCCCGGACCGCCGGGCGGCCCGGACGGCGGCGGGCAGGCCGGAGTACCCCCTCAAGGTCACGGTCAGCGGCACGGGCGACCTGGACCCCGCCGCCCGTTTCTGGCACACCGGCGGCGAGAAGGTGGTGTACACGACGACGAAGGGCGCCCGGCGCCTGGCGGAGAACCCCGTGGCGGCCGACGTGGTCGCGCTCGGCGACACCGTCGACTGGCGCGCGGTCCTGGCGCACCTGCACGACGTACGAGGCGTCCGTCGCCTGATGGTCGAGGGCGGCGGCACCCTGCACACCCAGCTCCTCCTGGAGGGCCTCGCGGACGAGATCCAGCTGGTGCTCGCCCCCCTCTTCGTCGGCGACCCGGCCGCGCCCCGGCTCTTCGGGCCCGGCGCCTACCCGTCCGGGCGACTGCGCCTGGCCGAGTCCCGGCGGATCGAGGACGTCGTCCTGATGCGCTACGAGCCGACCGCCCCCGGCACCGGCAGCTTCGCCTCGGCCGCCGACCGCCGCTGGCTGGCCCTGGCCTGCGAGCTGGCGGCGCTGTGTCCGCCGTCGGACACGGCGTTCAGCGTCGGCGCGGTGGTGGTGGCGCGGGACGGCACCGAACTCGCCCGGGGACACTCCCGGGAGGGCGGCGACCCGGTCGTCCACGCGGAGGAGGCGGCGCTCGCGAAGATCGACACGGCCGACCCCCGGCTGCCCGGGGCCACCGTCTACACCAGCTTGGAGCCCTGCACCCGCCGCGCCTCCCGGCCCCGCCCCTGCGCGCGGCTGATCCTCGACGCCGGGGTGGGGCGCGTGGTCACGGCCTGGCGGGAGCCGGACACCTTCGTGCGCGACGCGGACGGGAGCGGGACGCTGGCGGCGGCCGGGGTGGAGGTCGCGGTGGTTCCGGAGTACGAGGAGGAGGCCAAGGCGCCCAATCGGCACCTGCGGGGTGAGCGGCACCAGGCGGGGTGAGCGGCACCAGGCGGGGGTGAGCGGCACCAGGCGGTGTGATCGCACCGCGAGCGCGGAAAGAGCTGGTCGGTGAGGGCGGCGGGAAACCCTGGCGCGGAGCGTCCCGTGCATGGCGTACACTGGTGTCTACCGACGCGGGGTGGAGC
This sequence comes from Streptomyces sp. NPDC089424, assembly GCF_044749345.1. NCBI lineage: Bacteria > Bacillati > Actinomycetota > Actinomycetes > Kitasatosporales > Streptomycetaceae > Streptomyces > Streptomyces sp. NPDC089424. The sequence goes on along the minus strand of NZ_JBIVHU010000004.1, from coordinate 20,469 downwards.
AGCTCGGTAGCTCGCTGGGCTCATAACCCAGAGGTCGCAGGTTCAAATCCTGTCCCCGCTACTGAAGGCCCGGGGCCGGAATCCAGATCATGGATTCCGGCCCCGAGTCGCTTCCCGGCACGCTCGCGCCCATCATCCGGTCGGCCCGCCCGGCTGGTAGCGGGCCGCCACTCCAGGAACCCTGGACAGGTGCGGTGACCTGCGTAACGGGAGACGACAGTGCGGCCTGCGGAGGCAGAGGGAGAGGGGCCGTACGCCGGATCCGGCGGCCGCGTCCCCGGCGACCCGGCCCCCAGGGACCCTGCCTCCGTCCCCGGCGACCCGGACGACCTCCCCACGTCGGAGAGCCCGGTACCGCCCCTGCCGCCACCCGAGACACGGCCGATCTCCTATGCCGGCACCTTCGTCCGCGTCCTGCCCGCCCTGCTCCTGGTGATCGGCGGCGGCTACGACTACATGACCCCCCGCGGCTTCACCGGCGCGCCCCTGTTCACCGCCGCCCCGCTGATCGCCGCCCCGCTGCTGTCCCGCCGCGCCACGATCCTCACCGGGGTGGCGGCCGTGCTCGTGGTCCTCGGCCTGGACCTCCGGTTCGACGAGGTCACGGAGGTGGAGTCGCTCACCGAGCTGGCGACCGTGGTCACCGTCTCCCTCCTCGCCGTCCTGATCAACGTGCTCGTCCGGCGCAGCCACGCCCGCCTCGACTCGGCCTGGGAGATCGCCGAGGCCGCCCAGCTGGCGGTGCTGCCGGAGCCGGTCGGGCGGATCGGCGGGTTCGAGATCGCCGCGCGCTACGAGGCCGCCCAGGCCGACGCCTTCATCGGCGGGGACCTCTACGCCGTGCAGGACAGCAGGTTCGGCGTGCGACTGGTGGTCGGGGACGTGCGGGGCAAGGGCATGGGGGCGGTCGCCGCGGTCGCGGTGGTCATCGGGGCGTTCCGGGAGGCGGCCGAGCACGAGACGACGCTGGAGGCGGTCGCGCAGCGGCTGGAGCGGGCGCTGGCGCGTGAGGGCACCCGCCGGGACGGGATCGACGCCTTCGAGGGCTTCACCACCGCCGTCCTCGCCGAGATCCCGCACGACGACGGGGTCGTACGGATCCTCAACCGCGGCCATCCACCGCCCCTGATGCTGCACGCCGACGGCACGGTCAGCACGCTGCCCGCCCGTGATCCGGCGCTGCCGCTCGGGATGGGTGAGCTGGGCACCTGGCCGGACCGTGCGCAGGCGTGCCCCTTCCCGGGCGGGGCGACGCTCCTGCTGTACACCGACGGCCTGTCCGAGGCCCGCGACGCGCACGGCGCCTTCTACGACCCCGCTGCCCGCCTTGCCGGCCGGACCTTTCCCAGCCCCGGCGAACTGCTGCGCACGGTGGCCGAAGAGGTACGCCTGCACAGCGGCGGCGGCACCACCGACGACATGGCGCTGCTCGCGGTCCGGCGGCCGGCCGACGAGTGTCACCCCGGGTGATCGAACGAGAGCCCTCCGCATAACGACTGACACACCGTCAGATGTGGAGATGACTCCGAATGACGGTCAACTCGCCCGATTTTCGCCGTTCATAGACCTGTACGTCCCGACAGAAAGCGTTAATGATCAAGTGGAACAGCTTGGAAATCAGGCCCCGGTTCTATTAACGTCCGATAACGCAGCGCGGTCGTCCCAGCCGTCACAAGAGGCGGCTCCGTGCGCACGCGCCGAATCCCGCGCGAGGCCCTCACCGGCCGCACAAGGGAACCGGGGAACCACCACATTGGGGTGAATCGGGCGTATGTCGCCGTAGCAGTACGGCTGATTTACGCGCGTAGGAGACCTTCCTGCTCCGAACCCGTCAGCTAACCCGGTAGGCGAGAAGGAAGGAAAGGAGCACGCCCACGTGGCGTCCAACCGGCCTGCCCCACAGGCCCCGTTCGTGCCGCAGCAGCGCACCGCCGACGGCACCGACACATTCGTCTACGGCGCGCCGCGCACCGACGAGGGGCCGTGGGAGGAGTGGAATCCCAGCGCGGAGACCCTCCTTCCCGTACGCGGCCGGCATCGTGTCAGCAAGCAGCGCGGCGGCGGACTCGCCCGCAGCTCCACCGTTCTCGGCGTCGGTGTCATAGCCGCGGTCGGCGCGGGCGGCATGGCGAGCGCCAACACCGGCAAGCCGCCGGTGTCGATCTCGATGCCCGACCTGCCGAACGTCGGCTCGCTGATCTCCGACGACGACTCCGGCTCCGCCGACACCAAGACCGCGACCGCTCCGCTCAGCAGCCTCGCCACGGCCACCGTGGACACCGCGGAGGGCACCACCGACGCCGGTGAGACGCTGCGGGCCCGCATCATCGCGCAGGCCGAGCAGCAGCAGGAGCAGGTCGAGAGCAAGGCCGCCGCGGAGGCCGTGGCCGCCGCCGAGAAGGCCGCCGCCGAGGCCGCCGCCAAGGCGGAGCAGGAGGCCAAGGAGAAGGCCGCCGCCGCCAAGGCGAAGGCCGAGGAGGAGGCCCGGCAGAAGGCCGAGGCCGAGCGGCTCGCCGCGCTGGCCAAGCAGTTCACGCTGCCGACCTCGTCGTACACCCTCACCTCCACCTTCGGCCAGGCCGGCGCCCTGTGGTCCTCCGGGTACCACACGGGTCTCGACTTCGCCGCGCCGACCGGTACGCCTCTCAAGGCCGTGCACAGCGGCACCATCACCGAGGCCGGCTGGAACGGCTCGTACGGCTACAAGACCGTGCTGACCCTCGACGACGGCACCGAGATCTGGTACGCCCACCAGTCGTCGATCGGCGTCAGTGTCGGCCAGAAGGTCGCCACCGGCGATGTGATCGGCCGTGTGGGCGCGACGGGCAACGTGACCGGCGCCCACCTGCACCTGGAGGTGCACACCGGCGGCGGTGGCATCGACCCGATGGCCTGGCTGCAGAGCAAGGGCCTCACCCCCTGAGGCTCCCGACCCGGGTCCGACGCGAACTCCGGTGGTCCTGACGGCAACCCCCCGACGTCAGGACTGCCGGTTTTCGTCTGTCCGGGGCGCCCCCGCGCCGCCGTCCTCGCCCTACGTCCGGTACGGGTTGTACGCCGGGTAGGGCGTCGCCGGCCCGTGCACGGGCGCCCAGCCGTGGACCGGCGGCAGCAGCACCGGCACGGGCGGAGCGGTCGCCCGCGCCGCGTACTCCAGGGCCGGGCGGGCGATGTCCCGGCGGTTCCACAGCTCCTGGAGCAGCTCGCCTTCCCGTACGACGAAGTCCGCGCGGGCACGGCCCAGGCGGCCCCGGCGCCGGAGGAAGGCGAGAGACGTGGCGTACGCCTCGTACTGCGCGACCGTGCGGCCCGCCGGTCTGCCGAGGTGGTGGCCGGCGTACTCGCGGGCCAGCCGGCGGGCCCGCATCGAGCCGAGGGCGAACGGCTCGGCGGGCGAGAGCCAGCCGGCGACGACATAGGCCGGTAGTTCCTCACGGACGGTCCGCAGCTCGCGCTGGCGCGTCCAGATCACCAGCCAGGTCAGCAGGCCGAACGCGGGGACCATGAAGCCGCCGTACACCGCGAAGAAGCCGTAGTCGCCGAAGGTCGCCGAGCCGTTCCAGAAGGCGTGCATGCCCATCGCGAGCAGCAGCCCGGCCGGGGGCAGCAGGACGCGGCGCAGTCGCTGGCGTTCCCCGGCGAGGGCGGCGATGCCGAAGCCGATGCCGGTGAGCACCGTGAACAGGGGGTGCGCGAACGGCGACATGATGACCCGCACGAAGAAGGTCGCGGCGGTCACCGAGGCGATGCCGCTGTGACCGGCCAGCTGGTCGGTGCCGAAGGCGGTGCCGAGGTAGAGGATGTTCTCGGTGAAGGCGAAGCCGGTGGCGGTGACGCCCGCTATCACCACGCCGTCCACGATGCCGGTGAAATCGCGCCGCCGGAAGAGGAAGAGCAGCAGGATCGCGGCCGCCTTCGCGGACTCCTCGACGACCGGGGCTATGACCGTGGCGCCCCAGGTGTCCGCGCTGGTCGGGTCGGCGGTCGCGGTCGCTATCCACCGGGTCGCGAAGCTGTTGGCGATGATCGCTACCAGCGCGGCGGCGCAGGCGCCCCAGGAGAAGGCGAACACCAGGTTCCGCCAGGGTCCGGGCTCGACCCGGTCCAGCCAGCGGAAGACGGCTATCAGCAGCGGCACGGGCAGGATCGCGAGGCCGAGTCCGACGAGGAAGCCCTCGGTGCCGGTCTGTTCGCGGACCAGGGCGAGGATCACCAGGCCGGACAGGGTGAGCAGCGTGATCAGCGCGCCGTACCGCACCCACCGCCTGTGCCACCAGTGCGCGTGCCGCAGGGTGCCGCCGGCCGGTATGCCGGGGTGCGTCGGGTACGGGGGACTGGTCGCCACGGCATTGACCCTAACGAGCGAGGAGGCGAACGAGGGCAGGTTTTATGGCTGACCTTCGCGGCGCACACGGCGGAAGAGCAGGTCGTTCACCACATGACCCTTCTCCAGGCCCTGCCCCTCGAAACGGGTGCGGGGGCGGAAGCCGGGACGTGGCGCGAAACCTCCGCCGGGCCGGGTGTTCGCGAACGCGGGGTGCGCGGTGAGCACCTCCAGCATCACCTCCGCGTACGGCTCCCAGTCCGTCGCGCAGTGCACGAGCGCGCCCGGCTTCAGACGGGTCGCGGCGAGGGTGAGGAAGTCCGGCTGGATCAGCCGCCGCTTGTGGTGCCGCTTCTTGGGCCAGGGGTCCGGGAAGAAGACGCGCAGCCCGTCGAGGGAGTCCGGGCGGAGCATCTCGCGCAGCAGGATGATCGCGTCGCCGTTGGCCACCCGGACGTTGCCGATGCCGCTCTGGTCGGCCAGGTTGAGCAGATTGCCCTGGCCGGGGGTGTGGACGTCCACGGCGAGGATGTTGGTGTCCGGGTCGGCGGCGGCCATCCGGGCGGTGGCCTCGCCCATGCCGAAGCCGATCTCCAGCACGACGGGGTTGTCGTTGCCGTACAGCTCGGCGAGGTCCAGGACCCGCGAGCCGTCGATGTCCAGTCCCCACAGGGGCCACAGCCGCTGCAAGGCGTCCGCCTGCCCCGCCGTCACCCGGCTCCGCCGCGGCTGGAAACTCCGGATCCGCCGCTCGAAGTGCGACCCGGCGGGGTCCGCCTTCGGGCCGTCCGGAAAACGCGGCTCCCCCTTGACCCGCACCCGTCCGGCGACGGCATCGAGGGTGGGGTGAGGGGCTTCGGGGGTGTTCAGCGAGTCAGACACAGTGGGGTCGATTTTACGGGGTCGGAGCCGAGCGACTCCGTGGCGTTCCCGACGCTCGTCGAGTCGGGGGCGGCGGGGACGACGGTGGGGTGGGGCGGCGAGGGTGTGGGTGCGGTGGGGTGCGGGCGGCAGGCGCGGGGTGGCGGGGCCGGCAGGGGCGGGCACAGGTCCGGGGCGGCGGGCGCGTGCAGGTCGGGGGTGTGCGGGCAGTGGGCGTGTGCGGGTGGCCGGGGGTTGCGGGCGGCCACGCATCGGGGCGGCCGGCGCGTGGTCGGCGGAGGTGTGCAGGGGTGTGCGGGCAGCCGGGATCTGCGGGCGCCACGCGTGGGGGTGGCAGGCGTGTGCGGCAGTCGGAGTTTGCGGGCGGCCAGGCACGGGGCGGCCGGCGCGTGTAGTCGGCGGAGGTGTGCAGGGGTCAGGTGTGCGGGCAGCCGGGATCTGCGGGTGCCGGGCGTGGGGGCGGCGGGCGCGTGCGGGCGCCGGGGCGTGGAGGGCAGCGGGGGTGTGGCGCCGGTGGGCGGGTCGAAGGGCGTGGTGGCTGCACCGTGGGCGCGTGTGGGTGGCCGGGGCGTGCTGGTGTTGGCGTGGGCGGTGGGGGGCGTCAGATGTGGTTCAGCGTGTTCAGGGCGCGGCGGGCCACCTCCCGGCCGATCGGCAGGGACGCCGTCGCCGCCGGGGACGGCGCGTTCAGGACGTGGACGGCGCGGGCGCCCTCATGGATCAGGAAGTCGTCCACCAGCGTGCCGTCCCGGAGCACCGCCTGGGCCCGCACCCCGGCCGCCGACGGGACCAGGTCCTCCTCCGTCACCGCGGGCAGCAGTCTGCGTACGGCCCGGGCGAACGCGGCCTTGGACAGCGAGCGCCACAGCTCCCCGCCCCCGTAGCGCCAGTGCCGGCCCGCTATCCGCCACGCTCCGGGCCAGGCCAGCGTCCGGGCCAGCTCACGGGGCCGGACCACCCCACGGTCGTAGCCCTCGCGGGCGAGTGCCGGGACGGCGTTGGGACCGACGTGGACGCCGCCGTCGATGCCGCGGGTGAGGTGCACGCCGAGGAAGGGGAACGCCGGGTCGGGGACCGGATAGACCAGGCCCCGCACCAGCTCGGGCCGCGCCAGCTCGTAGTACTCCCCCCGGAAGGGGATGATCCGCATGCCGGGATCGTCGCCGGTCATCCGGGCGATCTCGTCGCAGTACAGCCCGGCGCAGTTCACCAGAACCCGCCCGCGCACCACGTCGCCGTCCGCCGTCCGCACGGCGACCCCCAGGTCCGGGCGCCGGTCGATGCGCTGCACCTCCGCGCCGTAGCGGATCTCGGCGCCCGACGCCTCGGCCAGCTGCCGCGCGACCGCGACGAAGTCGCACACCCCGGTCGTCCCGACCTGTATGGCCGCCAGTCCCCGCACTCCTGGCTCGTACTCCGTGATCTGCCCCGCGACCAGCTCCCGCACCGGAATGCCGTTCTCCCGCCCGCGCTGCACCAGGGCGTGCAGCCGGGGCAGCTCGGCGCGCTCGGTGGCGACGATCAGCTTGCCGGTGACCGCGTGCGCGATGTCGTACTCCGCGCAGAACTTCACCATCTCGGCCGCGCCCCGCACCGCGTACCGCGCCTTGAGCGAGCCGGGGCGGTAGTAGATCCCGCTGTGGATGACGCCGCTGTTGTGCCCCGTCTGGTGCCGGGCCGGACCGGCCTCCTTCTCCAGCACCGTCACCCGCGTCCCGGGTGCGGCGCGCGTGAGGGCGTACGCCGCCGACAGGCCGACGATCCCGCCGCCGATCACCAGCACGTCACAGTCGTAAGCGACGGCCCGCACCCGCACCACCTCCCGCTCTCGATAGTGCACTGCGCCACTGACAACGCCCTCAAACCCGCCGGCCCGCCACGGGGCCGCGGGGGCGTCGCCCGGCGCGCCGCGCGACGCCCTACGCCGGGGTCATCAGCAGGGGCCGGGCCCGCTCCCGCAACTCCACCACCCGGGGCTCGTCCCCGTAGGGTTCCAGCCGGTGCAGCAGGTCCTTCACGTACTCCGTGGTCCGCGCGGACGATATCCGCCCCGCGACCTCCACCGCCCGCACCCCCTGCTCACATGCCGCGTCGAGGTTCCCGGACTCCAGTTCGGCGACCGCGGAGACGACGAGCCGCAGCCCGTGCGAGCGGACGAACTCCTCCGTCGGCCTCGACAGCGCCTGCTCGGTGAACCGCCGCACCTGGCGCGGCGCCTTCAGATCGCGGTAGCACTCCGCGGCGTCGGCCGCGAAACGGTCGTAGGAGTAGAAACCCAGCCAGGACGGGTCGTTGTCCCCGTCGCGCGAGCGCTCCAGCCAGCTCTCCGCCGCCTTCAGGGCCGCACCGGCCGCCTGCGCGTCACCGGCCCGCGCGTGGGCGCGTGCCTCGACCAGGCGGAAGAAGCTCATCGTGCGCGCGGTGGCCAGACCGCGGTTGCGCTCCAGCGCGGCCTGCGCGAGGTCGACGCCCTCGTCGCCGAAGCCCCGGTAGGTCGCCTGGAGGGACATGGAGGCCAGGACGTAGCCGCCGAGCGGCACGTCCGCCGCGGCCCGGGCGAGCCGCAGGGCCTGGATGTAGTACCGCTGCGCGGCCTCCTGCTGGCCGGTGTCGAAGGCCATCCACCCGGCGAGCCGGGTCAGCTCCGCGCTCGCCCCGAACAGCGCCCGCCCGACCTCGTCGGAGTAGGCGCCGAGCAGCAGCGGTGCCGCCTCCACCCGCAGGCACTCCGGCACCATCGACGAACGCCAGTCGCCGCCCCCGTACTTGGAGTCCCAGCGCCGCGCGTCCTCCGCGGCCTCGCGCAGCTTCTGCACATCGCTGTGGCCGACTTTGGCCGGTGCGCCGGACCCCTCGGCCGGGCTCACCTCGCGCGCGACCGAGCTGTCGGCCGGGGTTATCAGCCATCGTGAGGCGGGCGTGGCGTACGCGCTCACCGCGAACGAGCCGGCGAGCGACTGCCAGATGCCGCCGGAGCCGGCCCGGCGCCCGGCCAGGTCGAGGCGGTACAGGTCGGTCGCCGAACGCACCGCCTGCCCGACGTCCCTGGGGAAGGCGAGGCCCACCTCCGGCGCGGGATCCGCGTCCGCCAGCCCGATCTCGTGGAGCGGCACCGGACGGCCCAGCTTCTGCCCGATCGCGGCCGCGATGAGGTGGGGCGCGGCACCCTGCGGCACCATGCCCTTCGACACCCAGCGCGCGACCGAGGTCTTGTCGTAGCGAAGCGTCAACCCGCGCTGGGCGCCAAGGTCGTTGACGCGTCGTGCGAGTCCCGCGTTGCTGATTCCCGCGAGGGCGAGAACGGCGCCGAGCTTTTCGTTCGGCCCGCGTTGCTCCCTGGACATGCGCCACCCCTCGACACAGACGGCTGCCGCGATGGCATAACCACGCGGCATTCGTAAACCCAGCGTAGTTCGCCGCATCCCAAGCGTTAAGGGGCATTGTTCCGGATGGCGGGATTGTGGTCCGTACGGAAGTACGGTCCCGATACGCACAGTTGTGGCGTGCTCCCGTTGTGTGGCCGTGCGCCCGTCCGTGCGCTCTTCTCCGGCCATCGGGGGAGCGGTTCCATGGCTGTGCGTGGGTCGGCCCGCTGTACTGGACCAGTGGGCTGGGGGATACCGCCGCCTCAATCCCCGCGGGCGGTGGACCGGTCCGGGAGGCGAACTCCGCCTCCCGGACCGTGCGCTGCCCGATCGGTGCGCAGAGCCTGTACGGAGCGTGCACGAAGCGTATGCACGTGCACCTGCCCGGTGTCGATTTGGCCGAAAATCAACCTCGCCTCCTGTGCGGTATTTCCGCGTCCACCACGGGGTTTGAGGGCGCGTTGGTGTTCTACGGGGGGCGTATCAGGGGCGCATTCGCGTCGCGGTTGCCGTACGGCCAGCGGCTGTTGGGGCAGCCGCGATGCGTCAGCGGGCGGATTCCGGGGTATCTCCGGGATGTTCCGGGGTCGCGCGAGGCGGTGCGCGGGGCGCATTCAGGGGATCACAAGCGGCACCGCCGCCGCTCTGCGGCGCGTTCTTCGTGGCAGCATGGTGAACCGGTTCGTTCGGTGCACTGGTTGTCCACAGCCTGTGGAGGCGTCGATGCGGTGGTTGGTGGGGTGGAGCAGCACCGCCGCGGGAGCCGCCCGGATCGGTTCGGCGGGCGCGACCGGTCTCGACGGCGAGACCCTGCACCCCGTCGGCTCCCAACTCCTCTGGGGCGACCCGGATCCGCTGTGGGCCGTCGGCGACTGGCGTCCCGACGAGGTCCGGCTGGTCTCCGCCGACGCCCAGACCCGCATCGCCGTCCTCGGCACCTGCGGCGCCAGCGACGAGGAGCTGCGCCTCGGACTGTTCACCGCGCGCGGAGGGGCACTTCGCCATCTGACGGCCTGGCCGGGCAGCTACACGGCGGTCGTCCAGGCCGGCCGGCGCATCACGGTCTGCGGCGATCTGGCGGGCGCGAGACCCGTCTTCCACACCCCCTGGGCGGGCGGCACCGCCTACGCGACCGCCGCCCTGCCGCTGGCCGACCTCATCGAGGCCAACCTCGACTTCGGCCACCTCGCCGCCCTGCTGGCCGCCCCCGACGTACCGGCCGCCCTGCACGACTCCACCCCGTACGACGGGGTGCGCCGCATCCCGCCGGGACACGCGCTCATCCTGCGCGCCGGGGCCCGCGAGGTCGCCGGCTACGAACAGGTCGCCTCGCTGGCCGTCGCCGCGCCGCCCGCCGACCCCGACCGCGCGGTGGACGCCGTCCGTGACGCCCTGGTGGAGGCCGTGCGCGCCCGCCTCGCCGCCCCGCGGCACGTGCCCGGCGCCGACATCGACCCCGGGCCCGTCCCCGGCATGGGCCCCGCCGAACGGCGTGCCGCGCGCGGGATGCCGGTGCCCGGCATCGGGGCCGATCTGTCGGGCGGGTCCGCCTCGGGGACGCTGGCGCTGCTGGCGGCCGGGCTGCCCGGGAGGCCGGGGACGGTGCTGGGACACGGCACGGGGGCCGGCGAGCGGCTGCTGGCGGTCACCTTCAACGATCTGGCGGTGGGCGGCCGGGAGGCCGAACTGGAGCGGGCCGGAGCGCTGGCCGCCAACCCGCGCTTCCACCACGTGGTGGTGGCGGGCGGCGAGGAGACCCTGCCGTACGCCGCCCTGGAAGGCCCCCTGACCGACGAGCCCGGCGCCAGCCTGGTGACGGCCGCCCGGCACCGCGCCCGGCTCGCGTCCGGCAGCGCGGACCACCTCACGGGCTACGGCGCCCGCCAGGTGCTGGACGCCCACCCGGCCCGCCTCGCCGACCTGCTGATGGACCGCCAAAGGCGCCATCTGGTCCGGCCGGTGGCCGCCCTCGCGAAGGCGGACGGGTCCGTACTGGTCCCCGCGCGCGTGTACGCCGCGGCCCGGCGGCTCGCCCGCACGCCCTACGGGTCGGGCCTGGAGCACCTCGCCGAGCGGCTGCTGCAGAAGCGCTTCGAGGAACCCGGCGGCGCGGTCGGTGCCTCACTCGCCGCGCTGACCTGGGCCAGGCCCGGTCCGGCGGCCCGATGGCTGACGGGAGAGGCACTGGCTGAAGTATCGATTCGCTTGCAGGGGGCCACCCATCGCTCCGGCGCCGGGCTCGGACCGGGCCAGCGGCCGGGCGACTTCCGCGCGCGGGCCGCCCTCGCCCGCACGGCCGCCGACATCCGGGTACTCGAACAGGCCGCCGAGATCCGCTTCCAGCGCCTGCACGCCCCCTTCCTCGACAACCAGGTCGTCCGGGCCTGCCGCGCCCTGCCGGAGGCCCTGCGGGTCCAGCCCGGGGCGCGCGCCTCGATCCTGCGCAGGGTCCTGCAGGGCGCCGGCGTCACCGAGCTCCCGCCCGGCTGGGGCGCGCCCTCCCACGCCCCGGCTGCGGCCGCCGCCCGGGCCGGCCTCCGGGTCGCGGTCGACTCCCTGATGACGCTGTTCGACACGCCCCTGCTGGCGGAGGCGGGCCTGGTCGAGGCACGCGTCGTCCGCAAGGCACTGCGCGCCGCCACCCAGGGCGAGCCGCTCCCCCTGGACGGCCTGGCGGACCTCGTGTCCCTGGAGCTGTGGCTACGGCGGCTGCTGGCCCGGCGGGGCACCTGCTGGACCGGGACACCGGCACGCGCGCGTGCGGTGCCCTCGGGGATCACACCACGCCGGGGGGCACTGGCGTCCGGCGGATGAGCGTCACCCGCACCGGAACTTCGAGTCCGCCCAGTCCGCCACGGCCAGGCTGTCGAAGGGGCCGTGCGGTTCGACGACCAGGCGCACCGTGCGGTGCCCGGTGAGGTTCACCTCCACGGGAGTCGCCGCGTCCCCGCCCCGGATCAGTCCGGACTTCCAGAGCAGGGTGCCGTCGGCGTAGACGGAGAAGTGGACCCGCCCCAGGCCCAGCGTCGAGTCGTCGACGCCCACCAGGGCCTCGTACGAGGTGCACGCGCGATTGAGGTCGACGGTGACGGACGACCGGGCGTGCACGGTCACCCCGTGCGCGTACCGCGTCCCGCCGATCGACAGGCCGTGGCGCTGCCAGACCCAGCTGCTCCCGCTCAGCCGCAGTTCGGGCTCGGTGCCGTCGCCCACGACGTCGTACGCGAGTTCGCCGAGGTGGTACGAGGCGGGCGGCTGGGGAGGCGCGGGCGCCGGAGGCGGAGTCGGGGCCGGCGTCGGGGTGGGGGACGGCGGCGGTGTCGGGGACGGCTCGGGCGGGGGCGTGGGTGCGGGGCTGGGCTTGGGGGCCGGGGAGGGGGTGGGCCTCGGGGGCGGGTCGGCCGCCGGCACGACCGGCGGCGCGGGCGGCGCGGGGGGTGCCAGGGGCGGCTGCGGGGCCGGTTCCGACGGGGTGCGCGTGGGCGGTTCGGGCTGGGCCGCCGGGGCCGAGGCGGGGGGCTTGGCGGCCGGCTTGCCGTCGGCGGGCTGGTCGTCGCCTGCCAGGGCTAGGGCCACCACCGCGATCGCCGTGGCGACGACGCCCGCGGCGATCCCTGCCTTCACGGGCGCTCCGAGGCCCTCCGACGCCGCCGCGCCGCCCCCGCCGCCCCCGCCGGACGAGCCGCCCGCCGCCGCGCCGCCGGCACCGGACGCACCGGACGAGCCGGCAGCCGTCCCACCCGCTCCCGAGCCGCCGGCAGCCGCCCCACCCGCTCCCGAGCCGCCCGCCGCCGCGCCGCCCGCGGCGGAAACGGCCCCCGCCGCCCCGGCCGCCCCGGCTCCGCCCGCGACGAGCCCGGCCACCTTCGCGTAACCGGCGGCGCCGAACCAGCCGATGACGGCGACCGGCACCACTGCGGGGATGCTGCTCGCGAGGTCCTCGATCTGGCTCGCCGCCAGCCGGCACTTCGCGCACTCCTCCAGGTGCTTGCGCAGCCCCCGCTCGGCCCGGGTGCGCAGCCTGCGCCGGGCGTACGTGCCGAGCTGGTCGGCGTAGCGGGCGCACTCCTCGTCGCTGGTGAGCGTGGCGCTGACATGGGCCTGGAGATAGGCCTGCTTGAGACCCTCGCGGGCGCGGCTGGCGAGGACACGGGTGCCGTTGGCGTCCAGCCCGAAGAGCGTGGCGACCTCGCTCGGCGACTCCTCCTCGACCTCGGTGTGCCACAGGACGGCCTGCCAGCGCTCCGGCAGCGAACGGAACGCCCGCATGGCCAGCGACTGTTCGGCGGCGTGCATGGCCCGCACGTCCGCGCCCAGGTCCATGGTGTCGGTGTCGGACACCTCGGAGGCCCGGCCGGCCTCGGCGGCGAACACCGCGAAGTCGTCCACCAGTTGCTCGCGTCGCGCGGTGTTCGTCCAGTTCGCGGCCACGCGCCGGACGGTGGTCAGCAGATAGGCCCGTACGGCGTGCTGCGGGCCGTGTCCGCCGCGCACCGCCTGGAGCACGCGCGCGAAGACCTCGGCGGTGAGGTCGTCGGCGGTGTGCGGATCACGGCAGCACGTGCGCGCGTACCGGCGTACGGCCTCCGCGTGGCGGCGGTACAGCTCCTCGTAGGCGCTGTCGTCGCCCGCGCGCATCCGGCCGAGCAACTCGGCGTCGGAGGGTGGCAGCTCGATCGGCGGCGGCAGGACGCCGTCCTCCCGCCGGTCGCGTTGTGCCGGCACCTGGGGCGCGGGCAGGCCGCCGGCCTCGCCGTCCCCGTCACCGCGTGACCCGTCCCGGTCACCGCGTGACCCGTCCCGCCCGTCAAAACTCATCGCGGAAAGCCCCCGCCGCCTGCCCAACCCGTCCCGATCAGGGGCCAGGTTGCCATATTGGCTTTTGTTCAGGAGGTGGTCGCAGGAACCATCCACCCGTCCGTGGCGGCCGGTCGTGAGCCAGTGCTAGGACTCAGCCGTTCGGGGCGGGCAACAGACCACCCGGGCAACCGGGTCGGGCAGGGGAGGAAGCACGGTCCGGGTGCGGAAGACGTGCGGACGAGGCGTGGGCGGGTGACGCCCACGCCCGCCGTCACATCGGCCGCGACCGCAGGCCCTCCAGGAGGATGTCCAGCAGCCGTGCCGAGGCCGCCGCCTGCTGCGCCGCGTCGGGCAGCGCCGGTGCCGCCGTCGCGATCACCAGCAGGACGTCGGAGACCGACACGTCCGGCCGCAGTGCGCCCGCCGCGCGCGCCCGCTCCACGAGCTGACCCACCACGTCGAGCAGTGCCGCCGCACCGGCGTCGTCCCCGGCCGTCGACGGCTCCGGCACCAGCCGCAGTTCACCGCCGCCGGACTGGGTCCGCTGCTGCGGCACGCGCGCCCCGTCGAGCTCGTCCTCCTCGGTGACGCCGACCCGCAGCACCTGCGGCGGCAGCAGCCGCCCGGCGCCGGACGCCACCGACGTGCGCAGGAAGCGCGACAGGGCCGACCACGGCTCGTCCTCCTGACCGAGCGCCGCCCGGGCCTGGTCGGTCAGCCGGGAGGTCTCCTCCTCGGCTATCCGCCGCACCAGGACGTCCTTGCTCGGGAAGCGGCGGTACACCGTGCCGACGCCCACGCGGGCGCGGCGTGCCACGTCCTCCATCGGCGCGCCGTAGCCGAGCTCGCCGAAGACCTCGCGCGCGGCCCGCAGTACGTGTTCGAGATTGCGCTGTGCGTCCACCCGCAGCGGCGCGGTCCGCGGGCCGTCCCCGCGTCCGTTGCTCGCCGCCGCGACCGCGCCACCAGGTGCGACGGCAGTCGCGGATGACCAACGAGAGTCCTGAATCTGCATACGAAATCCCCCGGTAATGATGTCTCCCCCCGGAGACACTCCCCGCATTCGGCAGCCGGAGCGCCGGGAACAGGCCCCTACCGCGAGCCTGCCCGCCGGGCCACCGGGCCGCCCGTCGCGAACCCGAGAACCGACGAGCGCATCCCCCTACACCCCGTCGACACACGAACATAGTTGAGAGGCAGTCAATTCAGAAGGGGCAGGTTCCGCACGGAGCGCCCCCCGATCGGAGTACGGGTCGTATACGTCCCGATTGCGCCCCCTTGCTCCACCCGGCTTACACCTCCTGACCTGCGCGACTCCCGCACGGCCGGTCGTTTCGGCCAACCATGGGCTCGCTCCCGGCCCGGTCACACAAATTGTCGAGGCTGTGGACAAACGCAAGCGCCGGGTGCGTCATGGGATGGTGAAGGAACGTGCGCGCATTCTCGTTGTCGGCGGCGGCTACGTCGGGATGTACACGGCCCTGCGCCTGCGGCGGAAGCTGAGGCGGGAGCTCGGTCGGGGCGAGGTCGAGATCACGGTCGTCACCCCCGACCCATATATGACCTATCAGCCGTTCCTCCCCGAGGCGGCCGCCGGTTCCATCTCCCCGCGCCACGTCGTGGTGCCCCTGCGCCGCGTCCTGCCCGACTGCCGGGTGATCGTCGGCGAGGTCCGCTCCGTCCAGCACGCCAAACGCCTGGCGACCCTCGCGACCCTCGCCACCGAGGAGGAGGGCGCCGGCCTCGAACCGCTGCCGTACGACGAACTGGTCCTCGCCCCCGGTTCGGTCTCGCGGGCCCTGCCGGTGCCCGGCCTCGCCGACCACGGCATCGGCTTCAAGACCGTCGAGGAGGCCATCGGCCTGCGCAACCACGTCCTCGAGCAGATGGACATCGCCTCCTCCACCCGTGACCCCGACATCCGCGACGCGGCCCTCACCTTCGTCTTCGTCGGCGGCGGCTACGCCGGCGTCGAAGCCCTCGGCGAGCTGGAGGACATGGCCCGCTACGCCACGCGCTACTACCACAACATCCGCCCCGAGGACCTGAAGTGGATCCTCGTCGAGGCGACCGGCCGCATCCTCCCCGAGGTGGGCGAGGAACTCGGCCGCTACACCATCACCGAGCTGCGCCGCCGCAACATCCAGGTCCTCCTGGAGACCCGCCTGGAGTCCTGCGCGGACCGGGTGGCGGTGCTCAGCGACGGCCAGCGCTTCCCCACGCGCACGGTCGTCTGGACGGCCGGCGTCAAACCCCACCCCCTGCTCGCCGCCACCGACCTGCCGCGCAACGGCCGGGGCCGCCTGCGCTGCACCCCGGAACTTGCCGTCGAGGGGCACGCGCACGCGTGGGCCGCCGGTGACGCCGCCGCCGTCCCCGACGTCACGGCCGGCGCGCCCGGCGCGGAGTGCGCCCCCAACGCCCAGCACGCGCTCCGCCAGGCGAAGGTTCTGGGCGACAACGTCGTCCGCTCCCTGCGCGGCGAACCCCTCCGGACGTACGCGCACAAGTACGCCGGCTCGGTCGCCTCCCTCGGACTGCACAAGGGCGTCGCCCACGTCTACGGGCGCAAGGTGAAGGGCTACCCCGCGTGGTTCATGCACCGGGCCTACCACCTGAGCAGGGTGCCGACCTTCAACCGCAAGGCGCGCGTGCTCGCCGAATGGGTCCTCGCCGGCCTCTTCAAACGGGAGATCGTCTCCCTCGGTTCACTCGAACATCCCCGAGCGGAGTTCGAACTCGCGGCCGGTGGAAAGCCTCCTTACGACCCGAAGGGGTCGACCTGACCTTCCCGAGGAACTCCTACGGCCACCCCCGCGTCTGACGGATGTCGGCCCGGTCGGCCACACTGCCAGACTGGTCCCCGCGCCGGGGCGGCCCGACGCCCACCCCGGCCACCGAACCCACGAGGCTTTTCCCAAGTGCTGCACTTCCCAGGGGTCATGACACGGCACGGCCACCGCCGTGCCACCCCCGGGGGACCGGGCCAGGTCCGGAGCCGGTCGACGACGACTACACGAGGCAAGGATTCGTGAACTTCACGCGCTGGAGCGCCCGGCTCCCCGGAACGCAGCGCCGCGCCGCAGCGCGGACCGACCAGGCGGTCACGCCGGACCGCCGCGGGGACGGCTCCGTTCCCGCGGCCCGCGCCGAACAGCTGACCGACGACCCGCCGTCGACGCCCGCCGTCGACGAACTGCCCGTGCGCGAGGTCCTGGAGCGCGTCCCCGCACTCGTCGCCCTCGTCCACGGCCCCGACCACCGCCTCGCCTACGTCAACGACGCCTACGCCACGGCCTTCGGCGGCCGCCAGGTCGGCGAACCGGCGGGCGACGCGCTCCCCGAACTCCGCGAGCTCGGCCTGCTGCCCCTCCTCGAGCAGGTCCTACGCAGCGGCAAGCCCCGCACGGTCAAGTCCCGCAAGGCCCCCGACGGCCGCTCCTACACCTTCACCTGCACCCCGGTGGCCGACGGCGAAGGAGCCGGCGTCCTGGTCTTCGCCACCGACGTCACCGACCACGCCGAGGCCGCCGAGCGGGTCAGAGCCAGCGAACGCCGCCAGCGCGAGACGGCCGTGACCCTCCAGAGGTCACTGCTCCCCCAGGAACTCGAACAGCCGGACGACCTGCGCATCGCCGTCGCCTACCAGCCGGGCGGCACGGAAGCCGCGGTCGGCGGCGACTGGTACGACGTGATCACCCTCGGCGGCGGCCGCACCGCCCTGGTGATCGGGGACGTCATGGGCAGGGGCGTGCGCGCCGCGGCGGTCATGGGCCAGCTCCGCACCGCCGTCCGCGCCTACGCCCGCCTCGACCTCCCTCCGCACGAGGTCCTCCAGCTGCTCGACGGCCTCGCCACGGAGATCGACCCCAACCAGATCGCCACGTGCGTGTACGCGGTGCACGACCCGAACGAGGGCCGGCTGGTGTACGCGTCCGCGGGCCACCTCCCCATCCTCGTCCGCGACGAGAACGGCACGGTCCTGCGCGCCGACGAGCCCAACGGCCCGCCGCTCGGCACCGGCGGCTGGATGCACGCCTCGGGCTCGGTCCCGCTCGCCCCCGGATCCACGGCCGTCCTCTACACCGACGGCCTGGTCGAACGCCGGGACGCCGACCTGGACGAGGGCATCGAGGCGCTCCAGCGCGCCCTGGCCGGGGCCAGGGGCACGCCCCAGGTGATCTGCGACCGCCTGCTCCGCTCGGCCGGCGTCACCGCCGACCACGACGACGACGTGGCCGTCCTGGTCCTCCAGCACCCGGCGCGCACCGGCGCCGACGGCGAGCTCTTCCGCAACGCCGCGCTGGAACTGCTCGGCGGCGTCGAAGCGGCCCCCCGCGCGCGTGCCTTCGCCTCCGGCGTCCTCAGCAGCTGGCGCTTCCCGGCCGAGCTGCACGACCTGGGCGTCCTGGCCGCCAGCGAACTGGTGGCCAACTCCCTCCAGCACGGCACCCCACCGATGCGGCTGCGCCTGCGCCGCACCGACCGCCGTCTGATCGTCGAGGTCACCGACGGCGACGACCACCTGCCCCGTCGCCGCCGGGCGGAACCGGGCGACGAGTCGGGCCGTGGCATCGCGATCGTCGCGACGATCGCCTCCGCCTGGGGCAGCCGCAGAACACCCGGCGGCGGAAAGGCGGTGTGGTGCGAGTTCGCCCTGCCGAACAAGCAGGCATGACCCCTCGGACGACCTGACACCGCCCGACGGCGTGGCCCCGGCGAGGGCTACGCCTCCGCCGGCACCGGCTCCTGGGCCCCGCCCCGGGTGACGACACGGCTGCGCGCCCGCCACGGCTGGTCCTGCGCCTCGGTCAGCTGCCGCCCCAGCCGCACCGCCAGCACGGTGATGCCCAGCGAGAACAGCAGGAACGTCACGATGTACGGCGCGTGCAGCGAGGCCCCCATGGGCCCGCCCACCGCCGGCCCGACGGCCAGCGCCAGCTGCTTCACCAGGGCGAACGCGGAGTTGTACTGCCCCGCCATCCCCCGCGGCGCCAGATCGGCGACGAGCGGGGCCACCGTCGGCGACAGCATCGCCTCACCGAGCCCGAACAGCGCGTACGTCGAGACGAAGGCGGCCGTCGCCATCTCCTGACTGCCGTGCCCCAGCCCGGCGTACCCCGCGGTGAGCCAGGCCACGGCCCAGATCAGTCCCACGAGGGCGATCATCCGTGACCGCCGGCGCCGCTCGACGAACCTCAGCACCAGGAACTGCGCCACGACGATCATCGCGGTGTTGGCGGCCAGCGCGGTCCCCAGCGCGGACGTGGAGATCCCGGCGGCCTCGACGCCGTACGCACTGAGCCCCGACTCGAACTGTCCGTAGCAGGCGAAGAACAGCACGAACCCGAGCACGCACAGCTGCACCATCGCCCGGTTCCCCAGCAGCTGCTTCCAGCCGCCCTTCGCGGAGGCGGCGGCCGCGGGGGCTTCCTCGATCCGCGGCGAGCGCGGCATCCGCACGGTCGCCATCACCACGACCAGCAGCAGGAACATCGCCGCCTCGATCGCGAACAGCAGCGTGAACGACGACACCCGCGTGGCGTCGACGAGGTGCCCTCCGATGAGCCCGCCCACGCCGAGCCCGAGGTTCTGCAGGAAGAACTGCGTCGCGAACGCCCGCGACCGCGTCTGTGCCGACGAGCAGTCCACGATCATCGTCGCCAGCGCCGGCTGCATCACGGCCTGCCCGGCACCGAGCGCCGCCGCCGACAGCAGTACGGCGGTCGCGTTGCTCGCGAGCCCCAGGCTCAGCGCCCCCACGGCGGCGGTGACCAGGGCGGCGAGCAGAACCGGCAGCGGGCCGCGCCGGACGATGGCACGCCCGGCGAACGGCAGCACGATCAGCGCGGCAACGGCGAAGACGGCGAGCACCAGCCCCGCCGTCATGGCCCCCAGTCCCCGCACCTGCGCCACATAGACGTACAGATAGGGGACGGTGAAGCCGAGCCCGAAGGCGCTGAGTGCGTTACCCACGTGGATCCGGCGCATCGCTGCGCCCATCGCCCTGGTCACGTTCACCTCTCTCAGGATCGTGAAGTCTCCAGAGGTTAGGACTGAAGACTTCGAAGCTAAACTTCGAATGTAAAGAGTACATACAGAAGGACTTCAACGCCAACGGGCCCGTGCCATACTCGATCCATGGGCGACACCCCCGGAGCCGCAGAGCCGACCCTCGAAGAACAGATCGCGGCCTACCAGCGCGAGTTCCAGGACCTGGATCCGCAGGTCGAGAAGATCGTCTCGGCGCTGTCGCGGCTCAACCGCCGTATGAACGTCGCCTACGGCCGCCAGACCGCGGCCCTCGGCATCAGCAACGCCGAGTGGGAGGTCCTCAAGGCACTCGTCCTCTCCGGCGCCCCCTACCGGATGGGCCCCAGCGAACTCGCGAAGCGTCTCGGCCTCACGCCGGCCGCGATGACCCATCGGATCGACCGCATGGTCGCCGAGGGGCTGGTGACCCGGGAGCGGGACGAGAACAACCGGGTACGCGTGATCGTGGAGCTGACCGCCGAGGGACGCGAGAAGTGGCTGGAGGCGATGCGCCTCGCGACGGTCTTCGAGGAGGACCTCCTCCAGGACCTGTCCCCGGACGACCGGACTGCCCTCGGCGAGGTCCTCACCAGGCTCCTCCGCCGGGTGGAGCACGCGCAGCCGGACGCGGGTGGTCGCCTCAGCGACCTGGACTGACCAGGGCTTCCCGCTCCTTACGAGGGGATGGACAGGCGGTGCTTGACAGTGGCCCGCCCGATCCGTAAAGTTCTTCGGGTTGCCGCGGAGCCGTAACGGTTCTCCGGCAGCACCTCCCGCCGCGCGAGCGGCAATCAAACCACCAGCACGACCTTCCCACGGGAACAATTTCGGCATGCCCGAATTGAATTCCGAATGGGACTCGACGACCCCGATCGGCTCGATTGGGAATCACCGAGAGGATCCGCTAAGGTTTGAGACGTCGGAACGGCCGAAGGGCCGGGAAGACAAACCCCGCTGACTGGGGATCAGGTCGAGAAAAGATCTGATAGAGTCGGAAACGCAAGACCGAAGGGAAGCGCCCGGAGGAAAGCCGCGAGAGAGATTCTCGGGTGAGTACAAAGGAAG
>NZ_JBIVHU010000003.1:392869-981052 GCF_044749345.1 Streptomyces sp. NPDC089424 | reverse complement strand
TTTGGCACGCTGTTGAGTTCTCAAGGAACGGACGCTTCCTTTGTACTCACCCGAGAATCTCTCTCGCGGCTTTCCTCCGGGCGCTTCCCTTCGGTCTTGCGTTTCCGACTCTATCAGATCTTTTCTCGATCCGATTTCCTCGGTGCTTTCCAGGTTCTCGCTTCCGCGCTTCCCTTTCCGGCGCTTCCGACTTTATCAGAAGTTCTGAGTCGGAATTTCCGCCCCGCTCCGGGGACAGTCTCCGGCGCAGAGTGGCCGGGTTCCCGGGGGAGCGAGCCGTAAACGTACTGGAGCGGGGCGCCCCGATGCAAATCGAGGCGCCCCGCTCCAAGTCCGCGCGTACGAACGGCCGTACGCCGGTCAGACCTCCACGACGACCGGCAGGATCATCGGCCTGCGGCGGTACCTGTCGGAGACCCACTTGCCCAGCGTGCGGCGGATCAGCTGCTGCAGCTGGTGGGGTTCGACGACGCCGTCCTGGGCGGAGCGCTCCAGGACCTCGGTGATCTTCGGAAGGACGTCGACGAAGGCCGAGTCCTCGATTCCGGAGCCACGGGCCTGGACGTGCGGGCCACCCGTGATCTTGCCCGTGGACGAGTCCACGACGACGAAGACCGAGATGATGCCCTCCTCGCCGAGGATCTTCCGGTCCTTCAGGGCCGGCTCGCCCACGTCGCCGACCGAGAGGCCGTCGACGTACACATAACCGGCCTGGACCTTGCCTGAGATCTTCGCCTTGCCCTCGACGAGGTCGACGGCGACGCCGTCCTCGGCGATCACGATGCGGTCGTGCGGGACGCCGGTGAGGGCGCCCAGCTCGGCGTTGGCGCGCAGGTGGCGCCATTCGCCGTGGACCGGCATCAGGTTGCGCGGTCTGCAGATGTTGTAGAAGTACAGGAGCTCGCCCGCCGACGCGTGGCCGGAGACGTGCACCTTTGCGTTGCCCTTGTGGACGACGTTGGCTCCCCAGCGGGTCAGGCCGTTGATGACGCGGTACACCGCGTTCTCGTTGCCGGGGATCAGGGACGACGCCAGGATCACCGTGTCGCCGTCGACGATGCGGATCTGGTGGTCCCGGTTGGCCATCCGGGACAGGGCCGCCATCGGTTCGCCCTGCGAGCCCGTGCAGACCAGGACCACCTCGCTGTCCGGGAGGTCGTCGAGCGTCTTGACGTCGACGACGAGGCCCGGCGGGACCCGCAGGTAGCCGAGGTCCCTGGCGATGCCCATGTTGCGGACCATGGAGCGGCCGACGAAGGCGACCCGGCGGCCGTACTCGTGAGCGGCGTCCAGGATCTGCTGGATGCGATGGACATGGCTGGCGAAGCTCGCCACGATGATCCGCTTGCGGGCGGACCCGAATACCTGGCGCAGGACGTTGGAGATGTCGCGCTCGGGCGGCACGAAGCCGGGGACCTCGGCGTTCGTGGAGTCCGAGAGAAGGAGGTCGATGCCTTCCTCGCTCAGGCGCGCGAACGCATGCAGGTCCGTGAGCCGGCCGTCCAGCGGGAGCTGGTCCATCTTGAAGTCGCCGGTGTGCACGACCATGCCGGCGGGCGTGCGGATGGCGACCGCGAGCGCGTCCGGGATCGAGTGGTTGACCGCGACGAACTCGCAGTCGAAGGGACCGACGCGCTCACGGTGGCCCTCGGCGACCTCGAGCGTGTAGGGCCGGATGCGGTGTTCCTGGAGCTTGGCCTCGATCAGGGCGAGGGTCAGCTTGGAGCCGATCAGCGGGATGTCCGGCTTCTCGCGGAGCAGGAAGGGGACACCGCCGATGTGGTCCTCGTGGCCGTGCGTGAGGACGATGCCCTCGATGTCGTCGAGGCGGTCCCGGATGGACGAGAAGTCCGGCAGGATCAGGTCGATTCCGGGCTGCTCCTCCTCGGGGAAGAGCACTCCGCAGTCGACGATCAGCAGGCGGCCGCCGTACTCGAAGACCGTCATGTTGCGGCCGATCTCACCGAGGCCGCCGAGTGGGGTGACCCGCAGGCCGCCTTCGGGAAGCGGCGGCGGCGAGCCGAGTTCAGGATGCGGATGACTCAAAAGACTCTCCTCACCACACGCGCCACGTACCGGTGGGCACGTGGCGCGCGTGACGTTCGTGCAGAAGCAGTTGTCGTTGTGGGGCGCGGGCACCGGTGGCCCGCTTATTCAGTTGTGAAGTCCCTACGCGCCCTGTCGGGCGAAGTCTGTTGTTAGAGCTGTACCCCGCCGGCGGCAAGATCGATCTTGAGTTGCTCGATCTCCTGCGGTGTGAGCTCGACCATGGGGGGCCGCAGCGGGCCGCCGGGCAGTGACTGGAGGGCGAGCGCGGCCTTGGTGGTCATGACGCCCTGGGTGCGGAACATGCCCGTGTAGACGGGGAGCAGCTTCTGGTGGATCTCGGTCGCCTTCTGGACGTCACCGCTGGTGTACGCCTCGACCAGCTGGCGCAGCTCGGGGGTGACCACGTGCCCGACGACGGAGACGAAGCCGACGGCGCCCACGGAGAGCAGCGGCAGGTTGAGCATGTCGTCACCGGAGTACCAGGCGAGGCCCGAGCGTGCGATGGCCCAGCTCGCCCGGCCGAGGTCGCCCTTGGCGTCCTTGTTGGCGACGATCCGCGGGTGCTCGGCGAGGCGGACCAGTGTCTCCGTGTTGATCGGGACGCCGCTGCGGCCGGGGATGTCGTAGAGCATGACCGGCAGCTCGGCGGCGTCGGCGACGGCCGTGAAGTGGCGGTACAGGCCCTCCTGCGGGGGCTTGTTGTAGTACGGCGTCACGACCAGCAGGCCGTGCGCGCCGGTGCGCTCCGCCACGCGGGCCAGTTCGATGCTGTGGTGGGTGTCGTTCGTGCCGACGCCGGCGACGACGTGGGCGCGGTCGCCCACGGCCTCCAGGACGGCTCGTACGAGGTCCGTTTTCTCCGCGTCGCTGGTGGTCGGGGACTCGCCGGTGGTGCCGTTGATGATCAGGCCGTCGTTGCCTGCGTCCACCAGGTGCGTGGCGAGCCGCTGCGCGCCGTCGAGGTCAAGTGCGCCGTCCGCCGTGAAGGGCGTGACCATGGCGGTAAGGACCCGCCCGAAGGGGGTCTGCGGAGTGGAGGTCGGAGCCATGGGTTACACGCTACTCGTTGCTCAAGGCGCGGTCTGCCCTCGGGATGCGGGAAAAGTCTGGACAAAGATGGATCCCGGCACTGCCTGCTCGGGGGTTCAAGCAGTGCCGGGTCCGTTCGATCAGGCTAGATGAACTTCTCCAAATGCCGCAATACGGACACTTCGCCCGGCTGACCCGTACATCTGTGCCCGCCAGGGACTGCCGGGCACTCCCGGAGAATCGCTCATGCGCTACGGCGCGACCCGGCCGTTGGCGTTGAAGGCGGCGTACGTGAGCGGCATGAGCCGGGCCCACTCCGCCTCCATCTTCTCGCCGACCATCTCGATCTCCCGCTGCGGGAAGGACGGGACCTGGGCCAGTTCGTGCTGGGTACGCAGACCGAGGAAGTGCATCAGCGAGCGGGCGTTGCACGTGGCGTACATCGAGGAGAACAGCCCGACCGGCAGCACGGCCCGGGCCACCTCGCGGGCGACGCCCTCCGCGAGCAGCTTCTGGTAGGCGGCGTAGGCCTGCTGGTACGACTCGTCGAGCACACGGTGGACCGTGTCGTACTGCGCCGGCGTCCCCTCCACGAAGGTGTACTTGCCGGGGCGGCCCTCCTGGACCAGCTTCCGGGAGGTGTCGGGGACGTAGAACACGGGCTGGAGCTCGCGGTAGCGACCCGACTCCTCGTTGTACGACCAGCCCACGCGGTGCCGCATGAACTCCCGGAAGACGAAGATCGGCGCGCTGATCAGGAACGTCATCGAGTTGTGCTCGAAGGGGCTGCCGTGCCGGTCCCTCATCAGGTAGTTGATCAGGCCCTTCGAGCGCTCCGGGTCCTTGTGCAACTCGGCGAGGGACTGCTCGCCCTGGGTCGAGACACGAGCGGCGAACAGGACGTCCGAGTCGGAGGCGCTGGACTTCACCAGTTCGACCGTGACATCACCGCGCAGGGCGATGTCGGAGTGGGGGGCATCGGCGGAGGTCAAGAGGATCCTTCCGGTCACGGCTTGGGGTGGCGCCCACTCTACTCAGTGCGTTGAGCGAAGTTTTTCCCGGTAAGAAGGCACTTCGTCGGGTACTCGCGCGTCTGTACTGATGACAGTCGTTCATCCGAACCCCAGGGTTCCCAGCGTCCTCAGAGAGGAGCACGACCCCGATGTTCCGTCGGCGTGAGCCCATACCCTTCGCCTTCGTCGCCGAAGCGGACCGGTTCCGCAGCAACGTCACTCCCCCACCCCGCCGCCGCGCGTCCGCCGGGCAGATCGCCGGGCGCTGGCTGTTCGGGCTCAGCATCGTGGCCGGGCTGGCCGGCTCCCTGGTGATCGGGACGCCGGCGCTGGAGCAGGATCACCTCTCGACGCCGACGCGGCAGTCACAGGCTTCCGACGGCCACTGAGCGAGCCCGCTCCTCGGACGGACCCCCAAGGGTGGTGGGCGCGGACACGGGTCGATAGCCTCACCGGGCACAGCCCATGCATGGATGAGCGAGGACCCAGCCGTGCCCCTGTCCTTCCTGACGGCCGACAGCGCCTTCGACACAGCCGACGACGTCGCGCTGCCGTTCGACGACCGCGACCGCTGGCGGCGGCCCTACCGCCCAGGTCCCTGGCGGGTGGGCGCGGCCGCGGTGTGGCTGCTGCTCGCCTCGTACGTGCTGTTCGCGGCGGTGATCATCGCCCTGACGGATACGCCGTCCGCCGCCGCGGTGGTCTTCGGCGTCGCGCTCGTCGTCATCGCCGTCGCCCTGCGGCTGCTGCGCATGGGCGTGTGGGTCAGTGCGCACGGGCTGCGTCAGGTGCGCTTCCTGCACACCCGGACGCTCTCGTGGGACCGGGTGGCCGCCGTACGGACGCTGCAGCAGCCGGTGCGCTGGCTGGGGCTGCCGCGCACGGTGCAGGGCCAGGCGCTGATCCTCGTACGCAAGGACCGTTCCGCCGACGATGTGCCGTACCTGCTGACCACGCACAACGCCGACTTCCTGGCGCGTTCCGGCGCCTTCGACCGGGCGGCGGACGCGGTGGAGGCCTGGGCGGCGGAGTACCGGCAGGGCTGAGCTTCTCGCGCGGGAATCAGGCCTGGACGGGCCTGCCCTCGTGGAGCGCGATCGCCCGCTGCATGGCCTTGCGGGCACGGGGCGTGTCGCGGGCGTCCTGATAGGCGACGGCCAGGCGGAACCAGGCGCGCCAGTCGTCCGGCGCCGCCTCCGTCTCGGCCTTGCGCCGGGAGAAGACCTCGTCGGCCGAGTCACGGTCGATACGGCCGCTGGGCAGCCGTTTGAGCTCGTCGGCGGGCAGACCGCCCTCGGCGTCGAGTTCGGCGGCGAGCCGGTTGGCCCTGCGGACGAACTGCGTGTTCTTCCACAGGAACCACAGACCGATCACCGGCAGGACCAGCACCGCGACACCGAACGTGACGGTGAGGACCGTGCCTGTCCGAATGAGCAGCACGCCACGGCTGCCGACCAGGACGAAGTAGAAGACCAGGACGGCGGCCGTGACGAGGTAGGAGAGTTTCGCGCGCATGAGGATCCGGCTCAGCCCAGGTCCAGGAAGTTTTCCAGGCCGAACGTGAGCCCCGGCGTGCTCACGACACGACGGGCGCCCAGCAGGATGCCCGGCATGAAGCTGCTGTGGTGCAGCGAGTCGTGCCGGACGGTGAGGGTCTCGCCCTCGCCGCCGAGCAGGACCTCCTGGTGCGCGAGCAGACCGCGCAGGCGCACCGCGTGCACGGGCACGCCGTCCACGTCGGCGCCGCGCGCCCCCTGAAGCGCCGTGACCGTGGCGTCCGGCGCGGGCGCCGAGCCCGCCTTGGCGCGGGCCTCGGCGATGAGCTGGGCGGTGCGGGTCGCGGTGCCGCTGGGGGCGTCGACCTTGCCCGGATGATGCAGCTCCACGACCTCGACGGACTCGAAGTAGGGCGCGGCGATCTGCGCGAACTTCATGGTCAGGACGGCCCCGAGGGAGAAGTTGGGCGCGATCAGCACGCCCGTCTCCGGGGACTGCTCCAGCCAGCCGCGCAGCTGCGCGAGGCGCTCGTCGGTCCAGCCCGTCGTACCGACGACGGCGTGGATGCCGTGCCGTACGCAGAAGTCGAGGTTGCCCATCACCGAGGCGGGGGTGGTGAGTTCGACGGCGACCTCGGCGCCGGCCTCGGCCAGGGTCTCCAGCTTGTCGCCCCGGGAGAGGGCGGCGACCAGCTCCATGTCCTCGGCGGCCTCGACCGCCCGTACCGCCTCGGAGCCGATACGGCCCTTCGCGCCGAGTACCGCCACGCGCAGCTTGCTCATGTTCTTGCTTCCTTACCGATGACGGGTTCGGGTGTCAGGCGACGGCATCGTGCAGACGCGACGCCTGCTTGTCCTTCAGCGGGCCGATGACCGACAGCGAGGGCCGCTGCCCCAGGACGTCGCGCGCGACGGCGCGGACCTCGTCGGGGGTCACCGCCGCTATCCGGGCCAGCATGTCGTCGACGGACATCTGCTCGCCCCAGCACAGCTCGCTCTTGCCGATACGGTTCATCAGCGCGCCGGTGTCCTCCAGGCCGAGGACCGTGGATCCACGGAGCTGGCCGACAGCCCGGGCGATCTCCTCGGCGGACAGGCCGTGCTCCGCGACGTGGTCGAGTTCGTCGCGGCAGATCTTCAGCACGTCGTGCACCTGCGACGGACGGCAGCCGGCGTACACGCCGAACAGGCCGCAGTCGGCGAAGCCGGAGGTGTACGAGTAGACGCTGTAGGCGAGGCCGCGCTTCTCCCGCACCTCCTGGAAGAGTCGCGAGGACATGCCGCCGCCGAGGGCGGTGTTCAGCACGCCCAGGGACCAGCGGCGGTCGTCCGTGCGTGCCAGGCCCGGCATGCCGAGCACGACGTGGGCCTGCTCGGTCTTGCGGCCGATCAGCTCGACGCGGCCGGTGGCGCGCAGGGCACGGCGGCCGTCGCGCGGGGCGATGGGCTGGGCGGCGGGGTCCTTGAGGGCGCCCGCCTTCTCGAAGGCCGCGCGTACCAGGCGTACGACCTTGTTGTGGTCGACGTTGCCGGCGCAGGCGACCACGAGGTGCGTCGGGTCGTAGTGCTTCTTGTAGAAGCGGCGGATGCGGTCGGCGGTGAGGGCGTTGACGGTGTCGACCGTGCCGAGGACCGGGCGGCCGAGCGCGTTGTCGCCGAACATGGTGTGCGCGAACAGGTCGTGCACGCAGTCGCCCGGGTCGTCCTCGGTCATCGCGATCTCCTCGAGGATCGCGCCGCGCTCGACGTTCACGTCCTCTTCGAGGATGAGCGAGCCGGTCAGCATGTCGCAGACGACGTCGATGGCGAGCGGCAGGTCGGCGTCGAGCACGCGCGCGTAGTAGCACGTGTACTCCTTCGCCGTGAACGCGTTCATCTCGCCGCCGACCGCGTCGAGGGCGGAGGAGATGTCCAGGGCGCTTCTGCGCTGCGTGCCCTTGAAGAGCAGGTGCTCCAGGTAGTGCGTGGCGCCGTTCAGGGACGGCGTCTCGTCACGGGAGCCGACGTGCGCCCAGATGCCGAAGGTCGCGGAGCGCACGGAGGGCAGCGTCTCGGTGACGATGCGCAGGCCACCGGGGAGGGTGGTCTTGCGCACCGTACCGATGCCGCCCTCGCCCTTGATGAGGGTTTGGGTACGGGCGACGGCCCGCGCCTCCGAGGAGGAGCGGGCCGTCACCTGGGAGCCACGGGACGTCACTGGTCGGCGTCGTCCTTCTTGTCCTCGGATGCTTCCTCGCCCTCGATCACGGGGATCAGGGAGAGCTTGCCGCGGGAGTCGATCTCGGCGATCTCGACCTGGACCTTGTGGCCCACGCCGAGCACGTCCTCGACGTTCTCCACGCGCTTGCCGCCGGCCAGCTTGCGGATCTGCGAGATGTGCAGCAGACCGTCCTTGCCGGGCAGCAGGGAGACGAACGCGCCGAAGGTGGTCGTCTTGACGACCGTGCCCAGGTAGCGCTCGCCGACCTCGGGCATCGTCGGGTTGGCGATGCCGTTGATCGTGGCGCGGGCGGCCTCGGCGGCCGGCCCGTCCGAGGCACCGATGTAGATCGTGCCGTCGTCCTCGATCGTGATCTCGGCGCCCGTGTCCTCCTGGATCTGGTTGATCATCTTGCCCTTGGGGCCGATGACCTCACCGATCTTGTCGACCGGGATCTTCACGGTGATGATCCGCGGCGCGTTCGGGGACATCTCGTCGGGCCGGTCGATGGCCTCCATCATCACGTCGAGGATGTGGAGACGCGCGTCGCGGGCCTGCTTGAGGGCGGCGGCGAGCACGGAGGCCGGGATGCCGTCCAGCTTGGTGTCCAGCTGGAGGGCGGTCACGAACTCCTTGGTGCCGGCGACCTTGAAGTCCATGTCGCCGAAGGCGTCCTCCGCACCGAGGATGTCGGTGAGGGTGACGTAGTGCGTCTCGCCCTCGATCTCCTGGGAGATCAGGCCCATGGCGATACCGGCGACGGGGGCCTTCAGCGGCACACCGGCGTTCAGCAGCGACATGGTGGAGGCGCAGACCGAGCCCATGGACGTCGAGCCGTTGGAGCTCAGCGCCTCGGAGACCTGGCGGATCGCGTAGGGGAAGTCCTCGCGCGCCGGCAGGACCGGCACCAGGGCGCGCTCGGCGAGGGCGCCGTGGCCGATCTCGCGGCGCTTCGGGGAGCCGACGCGGCCGGTCTCGCCGGTGGAGTACGGCGGGAAGTTGTAGTTGTGCATGTAGCGCTTGCGGGTCACCGGGGAGAGGGTGTCCAGCTGCTGCTCCATGCGGAGCATGTTCAGGGTGGTGACGCCCAGGATCTGGGTCTCGCCACGCTCGAACACCGCGGAACCGTGCACGCGCGGGATGGCCTCGACCTCGGCGGCGAGCGTACGGATGTCCGTGACGCCGCGGCCGTCGATGCGCTTCTTCTCCTTGATCACGCGCTCGCGGACCAGCTGCTTGGTGAGCGAGCGGTACGCGGCGGAGATCTCCTTCTCGCGGCCCTCGAACTCCGGCAGGAGCTTCTCGGCGGCGAGGGTCTTCACGCGGTCCAGCTCGGACTCGCGCTCCTGCTTGCCGGCGATGGTGAGCGCCTGGGCGAGCTCGGGCCTGACCGCGGCGGAGAGCGCCTCCAGGACGTCGTCCTGGTAGTCAAGGAAGATCGGGAACTCGCCGGTCGGCTTGGCGGCCTTGGCGGCGAGGTCGGACTGGGCCTTGCAGAGGACCTTGATGAAGGGCTTCGCGGCCTCCAGACCGGAGGCGACGACCTCCTCGGTCGGCGCCTCGGCGCCGCCCTCGACCAGCTTGATGGTCTTCTCGGTGGCCTCGGCCTCGACCATCATGATCGCGACGTCGCCGTCCTCCAGGACGCGGCCCGCGACGACCATGTCGAAGACGGCGTCCTCGAGCTCGGTGTGCGTCGGGAAGGCCACCCACTGGCCGCGGATCAGCGCGACGCGGACGCCGCCGATCGGGCCGGAGAAGGGCAGGCCGGCCAGCTGCGTGGACGCGGACGCGGCGTTGATCGCCACGACGTCGTACAGGTGGTCGGGGTTGAGCGCCATGATCGTGGCGACGACCTGGATCTCGTTGCGCAGGCCCTTCTTGAAGGACGGGCGCAGCGGGCGGTCGATGAGGCGGCAGGTGAGGATCGCGTCCTCGGAGGGCCGGCCCTCGCGGCGGAAGAAGCTGCCGGGGATCTTGCCGGCGGCGTACATCCGCTCCTCGACGTCCACCGTGAGGGGGAAGAAGTCGAGCTGGTCCTTGGGGTTCTTGGAGGCGGTGGTGGCCGACAGCACCATGGTGTCGTCGTCCAGGTAAGCCACGGCGGAACCGGCGGCCTGCTTGGCCAGGCGGCCCGTCTCGAAGCGGATGGTGCGGGTGCCGAACGCGCCGTTGTCGATAACGGCCTCGGCGTAGTGGGTCTCGTTCTCCACTAGCGTTTTCTCCTCGTCTTCGTCCCTCCTCGCCCGTGTGGCGGGGGGACGGTGGCGGAGAAGCGCTCCGTCTGGTGCGGGCCGGTCTTCGATCGAAGCACCCGGGTCACTTCCCCCGGGGGCCACTACCGAGGACCGGCGGCGGCGCGGTGCGCTCCTCCTCGTTCGTCTTGTGTGATCTCGCCTACCCCGGTGGGCGGGCGGATTCACGCTGCGTCGTGCCTGCAGCGTCGTGCGTACAGCGGTCGTGCGTCATGCGTTGTGCTACCACACTACAAAGGGGTGGTGACACTCCGCACGTACAGCAAAGGGAGCGGCCCCCTGGTCGTGGGAACCGCTCCCTTCACGGTGTCTTACTTGGCGCCCGCCGCACCGCGGCGGATGCCGAGGCGGTCGACCAGCGCACGGAAGCGCTGGATGTCCTTCTTGGCGAGGTACTGCAGCAGCCGGCGGCGCTGACCGACCAGGATCAGCAGACCACGACGGGAGTGGTGGTCGTGCTTGTGGGTCTTGAGGTGCTCGGTCAGGTCGGAGATCCGACGGGACAGCAGAGCGACCTGGACCTCGGGGGTGCCGGTGTCACCCTCCTTGGTACCGAACTCGGAGATGATCTGCTTCTTCGTAGCGGCGTCGAGCGACACGCGTACTCCTCATAGTCTGTGAAAGGCCACCGAGTGCCCCCGGTCTGCATCTCGGGGGAGCTTCCATGACTCGGAAGGCGGGATCCGCTGGGCGCGGCCACCAGGGCTCAAGGCTCCGGGGTGCGTACACAAACGGCCGTCAGTCAGGGTACCAGCTGGTGAGGACCGCTCCGCCCACGGCCGGCGAACCACCCTGACGGCGACGGAGCGGCCACTAGGGTGAACGGTCGGATCGTCGTCGGTACGTGTACGTCGGGAAGGGGTCGCTGCGCAATGGCGGAGACGGAAGCGGAGATCAAGGCGCGCAAGGAGCGGGAGCGCGACGAGCTGTACGCGCTCGACATCTCGGACGTCGAGTGGCTCAGCGCGCCGGGCACCGAGGAGCAGGAGGAACGGGTGGAGATCGCCTACCTGCCGGACGGCGCCGTGGCCATGCGCTCGTCGCTCGACCCCGGGACCGTGCTGCGGTACACGGAGGCGGAGTGGCGGGCGTTCGTGCTGGGGGCCCGGGACGGGGAGTTCGATCTGGAGGGGGCGCCGGGGGGTGCCGGGGGCGGGGAGCAGTAGGCCGGGTCGGGGGCGCCGGGCGGGGTCAGGGGGTGCTGGGCGTGGTGGGCGTGGTGCTTTCGATGCCGAGGACCAGGTAGATCCACTGCGGCTGATCGGCGGAGGGCCCGGTGACCGACTTAGGGCTGATGAAGAGTCGGCCGCTCTGCACGAGGACGTCGTTGAAGGCGATCGACGTGAAGGTCGATGCCTCGGCCGGCAGGACGAAGTAGAAGTACGGCGTCTCCTTGCCCGTCTCCGGGTCGAGGCTGACCAATGCGTTCGGCGTGATGTTGTCCTGGCTCTGGCGCAGGGCCATGAGTTGGTCGCCGCTAGTCCGCACCGGGATCAGCAAAGCGTTGGGCCCGGAGTCGAACTTCGTCGTGGTATTCCCGGTCGCCAGGTCGAAGCCGATGACCCAGTTGGCCGTGACGGCACCGATGTCGTCCTTGCTGCGGAGGAAGACCTGCTTGCTGCCGACGGCGACCGTCGGGCAGTAGTCGATCGCGAGATAGTCGTCGAGCGGGCACTCCCCCAGATAGGTGCCGTTCTGCAGACGGATCGTGGCGCGGCTCTCGCCATCGTCGTCAAGGGACAGCAGCTCGGTGATGCCGGCGTCGCCCGCCGCGACGGCAAGGACTGCCGGATCGGCGGACGGGATGCTGACGTCACGAATGCCCTTTGCTGCCGCGTACGACCAGAGCGTGCGACCTGTGGCCGGATCGACCTTGCGCACCTGGTACCGGATGTGTTCCGGGGAGTCGACGGGCAGGCTCTTGTCGTTGCTCTGACAGAGCTCCCGCACAAGCAGCGCGCCTCCGCCGGCAACCCCGCTGTCCTGGCAGACACCGTGAGCTTTCGTACTCCAACGCTTCTTCCCGAAGTCCATGCCGTACGCAGTGGTCCCGCCACCCCAGCTGACAGCGACCGTGTCATGGACAAGAGTCACGCTGGGGGTGTCCTGCAAGGCACTGTTCGCCGGGATGCGGGAGGTGGCACTGCTCTGCGTGGCCGGAAACTCGCGGGACCAGACCATGCGGCCGTCGTCGAGGTCGAAGAAGGCGACCTGGTTGCAGTAGGCGTCCTCTTCCTCGTCGTCGTTCGCGCGGTACAGGACGGCCGTGCGGTTCTCGTTGGTGACATGGCGGGTGTAGCCGCAGATCGGGCCGTCGAGGGGAAGTTTCCACTTCTCGTCGCCAGGTGCGGCGTCGGTGCCCACGGCAAAGCCCACAAGGGTCTTGTTGATGCCCTTGGCGAGAATCTTGTCCGTGGCCCATATGCCGGGCATCTCGTACTGTTCGCCGGGGCTCATGTCATCCACGGACAGACGGAACGCCATCTTGCCCACGGTGCTCGCGGGCCGCTTCTCGACAGATGCACGGACGTCCAGACGGCTCTGTCCGGCGACGGCCTGCGTCTTGGCCCTGGATCCACCACTGTCGCCGCCCCATAGGAGCCAGCCTCCCGCTCCGAGCGCAATGACGAGCACCAGGGCGAGTGGCCACACCAGGAGCTTTCGGCGGCGCTTGGTACGGGCGGCCTCCGCGGACATCACGGACTGCGTGTACATGGAGGGGGGTGGGCCGAAGCTCACTCGCTGGGTTCCTTTCCGTGCTCCGTCGTCACTCGTTGACGCCGCCGCGTGGAGCGATCAGACCGAACGAGGTGGGAAGGGCGGCGGCGATCGCCGCTGCGAGCCACGCGGGGCGAAGAGCGCACTGCTGCCCGTAGTGATCGTGGGTAGGTTGTACGTTGGAGCCCGCGCCATGGCCCAGGCGCTGCATCACCCCGAAGCAGCGCGGGGTGCGCGCGGGAGCAGTGCGACGAACAGGGCGAATTGTCCAGCTCCTGGGACCATATTCGCAACTGTTGACGTGTCTCACCGGCACCCTATCGCCCAGGGTTGCCCGACGTGTCAGTGGGATCGCGCTGCGCGACCGACGTTCGCCGACACGGGGCGGCGTTACGTAACGGTCGGGCCGGCAGGGGGAATTGGTGCGAAGTGAGCCACATCATCGTCAAGCACCCATGCTCGTCCGCCTACACCGCCGCGGATGGCCTCGGGCCGCAATGACGAACCGCTCCTCGCCAACCTGGAATTCACGGATTTGGTGAATCCGGGCGACGCGGCGAGGGTCGTTCCGCGACGCACATGGCGGCCTCGCGCGCAGTCCGAGCGGCTGCGTGTCCCGATCGTTGTCGGCGAGGACGGCAGACCCGTGACGCTGGACCTCGAAGAAGCTCTCCCGTCGAGTACGAACCGCCTCAGCTCCGGAAGCATCGTGCGCAGACGCGCCTGCCGTGCCCGCCCTTTTCTTGATTAGGCTGGGGTAGGGGCACGTAGCGAGGACCCGGCACAGGGGATGCGCGTTCCGGGGGTCACCCGGGGGGACAGCCCAGCTAATCGAACGACAGCGATGGTCGCCCCAGCACGGCATGAGGGTGCTCGACCACACCAGGAGGAATTGTGAGCAGCGATCGGGACGGGATCCGCGGGGGCTGGGCGACGCCCGGCGATGACCAGCCCGACGCGGAGGCCGCCATCGAGATGACGGGCGAGTTCACCATCGACTACGCGCCGCCTGCCTGGTACACGCAGAACGCGTCCGGAGCGTCGGGGGATGCGGCGAACTCGGATGATTCGGGGAACTCCGGAAACGCGGGGAACTCGGGGGATCCGGGGTCCGCTTCGTCACCGGCCCCGGCCTCCGGGGTGCCCGGGGCCGGTCCGGCCGGTCCGGTCCCTGCCCCGGCCCCGGAGTTCGGGCCCGGGCCCACTCCGCCGGCCCCTCCCGCTCCGGTCGCGCCGTTCACGCCGCCCGCCCCTGTGCCGATCCCCGGCGTGCCGTTCACACCGCCTCCGGCCGCTCCTGAGCCGGGAATCCCGTTCCCGCCTCCGGTCACGCCGCCGGCCGGGGAGCACGGGGGTGTGCCCAGGCTGCCCGAGGGAAGCGGCTTCGAGCCTCAGGCGCCGGTCGCGCCTGCCCCTGAGGCCACTCCGGCGCCCCCGGTCCCCAAGGCTCCCCCGGCTCACCCCGCTCCCGCCGCACCTTCCGCCCCGCAGGCCTCCGACGCGGCCGAGCCCGGGAACGGGGACCTGGAGAACGGCGCCACCATGCGGTTCTCCGCGGCCTCCCTGCAGCGGGAGATCGCCGACCGCGCCGCCGCGGCCGAAGCGCAGGAGAAGACCGAGGCCGAGGCCGGTGAGCGGGCCGAGGGTGACTCCTCGGGTGGGTCGGACGAGACCGATGCCTCCGCGGACGCCGACCACGAGGCTCCTCGCACCGGGTCCAGCCCGGACGCCGACGCTCCGGCAGACACCGACGAGCCCGACACCGCCGCGGCAGCCGACGACTCCCCCGGCGCCGACGCCGAAGCGGGCTCCGACGCCCCCGACGACGACGCTGCCCAGGACCAGGCCGTCGCCGCGCCGTCGACACCCGACGCGCCCTCCGCCTGGACTCCCCCGCCCACCCCGCACAGCGGCGTCCCCCCGTTGCCGCCGGCCTACCAGCCCGCGGCTCCTGTCCCGGCCGCCCAGTCGGAGCCGTCGCCCGGCGCCGCCCAGGGCCGGCCGCCCCTGCCTCCGCAGCAGCCGACGGTCCCGCCGCAGCCCCAGCCGCAGTCGGCGCAGCCCGCGTGGACCCCGCCGATCCAGGCCCCGGCGCCCGCCACGCCCGACATCCCGCATCAGGCCACCGCCGAGCCCCACGCCCAGCAGGGCTACGGCTTCCCCAACCCGACCGCCCCCAACGCGCCCCAGGGCTACGGCTTTCCGCACCCCGGTGTCCCCAACGCCCAGGACGGCTACGGCTTCCCCCACCCCGGCGTCCCCAACGCCCAGGGTGGCTACGGGTTCCCCCAGCCCCCGGCGCAGCCGCAGGCCGCCCACCCGGGTGTCCCTCCGCAGCAGAACCCTCAGGATCCGCAGCACGGACAGCAGGGGCAGCACGGACAGCAGGGGCAGCACCCCCAGGCCCCGCAGCCTCAACAGGCCCAACAGGCCCATCAAGCCCCCCAGTTCCCGCAGCACGCCCAGCACCAGCAGAACCAAAACCACAACCAGAACCAGAACCAACAACACCAGCAACACCCCCAGTACCAGCAGCAGCACCCCCACCAGTACCCCCAGGCCCACACCCCGCAGGGATACCCCCAGCCCCAGGACCAAGCCCAGCCTCAACCCCAGCCCACCCCACCCCCGGACCCCCGCCTCGGCACCGCCTGGCCCCAGCCGCTCCAGCACGACCAGCGCCAGCCCACCAACCCCGGTGCGGCGCCGCTCGGTTACACCGCCGCCGTCGAGCTCTCCTCCGACCGCCTGCTCAACAACAAGCGGCAGAAGGCGAAGAGCGGACGTCCGGCCGCGGGCGTCTCCCGCTTCAAGCTGGGTGCGAAGAAGGAGGAGGCGGAGCGCCAGCAGAAGCTGCAGCTGATCCGGACGCCGGTGCTGTCCTGCTACCGCATCGCCGTGATCAGCCTCAAGGGCGGCGTCGGCAAGACCACGACGACCACCGCCCTCGGCTCGACGCTCGCCATCGAGCGGCAGGACAAGATCCTCGCGATCGACGCCAACCCGGACGCCGGTACGCTCGGCCGCCGTGTGCGCCGCGAGACCGGGGCCACCATCCGTGACCTCGTCCAGGCGATCCCGTACCTCAACTCGTACATGGACATCAGGCGGTTCACCTCCCAGGCCCCCTCGGGCCTGGAGATCATCGCCAACGACGTCGACCCGGCCGTCTCGACGACGTTCAACGACGAGGACTACCGGCGCGCGATCGACGTGCTCGGCAAGCAGTACCCGGTGATCCTGACCGACTCCGGCACCGGTCTGCTCTACAGCGCCATGCGCGGGGTGCTCGACCTCGCCGACCAGCTCATCATCATCTCGACGCCGTCGGTGGACGGTGCGAGCAGCGCCAGTACGACGTTGGACTGGCTGTCCGCGCACGGCTACGCCGACCTGGTCTCCCGCTCCATCACGGTCATCTCGGGGGTGCGCGACACCGGCAAGATGATCAAGGTCGAGGACATCGTCTCCCACTTCGAGACGCGGTGCCGGGGCGTCGTCGTCGTCCCGTTCGACGAGCACCTCTCCGCCGGCGCCGAGGTCGACCTCGACATGATGCGGCCCAAGGTGCGGGAGGCGTACTTCAACCTCGCGGCCATGGTCGCCGAGGACTTCGTACGGCACCAGCAGATGCACGGTCTGTGGACCAGCGACGGCAACCCGCCCCCGGTCGCCGCCCCGCCGATGCCGGGTCATTCCTATCCCGGCCAGCCCGCGCCCGGCCAACCGGTACCGGGCCAGCCGATGCCGGGCCAGCCCATGCCAGGACAGCCGATGCCCGGCCCCGGCCAGTACGCGCCCGGGCAGCCCTACGCGCCCCAGCCGGGCCACCCCGGACACCCGGGCCACCCCGGCCACCCCGGCCACCCGCCGCAGCCGGACCACGCCGCCCCCCAGCCGCCGCACCCTCAGCCACCGCACCCCCAGCAGCCGCCCCGGCACCCCGGATACGGCTACCCCCAGCCCGGTCAGCCCGAGGGACCCCCGCCCCAGCAGTAGCGAGCGGGCACGCAGACAAAGGGCGGCCGGTGCCTCACAGGCACCGGCCGCCCTTCACATCGTTCTCGTGCCTACGACGAGGATCCGGCACCCTCCGCCGCCGCGATCAGCTCACGGCACCGCTTCACGTCGTCCGCCATCTGCTCCAGCAGATCCTCGAGCGTCTCGAACTTCGCCTGCCCGCGCACGAACGCCAGGAAGTCCACGGCGACGTGCAGCCCGTACAGATCCAACCCCACGCGGTCGATCGCGTACGCCTCCACCGTGCGCTCGGTCCCGTCGAACTGGGGGTTGGTGCCGACGGAGATCGCGGCCGGCATGACCTCGCCCTCCACCGTCAGCCACCCCGCGTAGACCCCGTCGGCCGGGATCGCGGTGTGCGGCAGCGTCTCGACGTTGGCCGTGGGGAAGCCCAGCTCACGGCCGCGCTGCGCGCCCCGCACGACGACGCCCTCGACCCGGTGCGGGCGGCCGAGGATCTCCGCGGCACCGGCCACGTCCCCCGCGCCCACCAGCCGCCGCGTCAGCGTCGACGAGAACGGCTCGCCGCCGCCCGCCTCGCCCGACACGAAGAGCTCGATGACCTCGACCTCGAAGTCGTAGACCTTGCCCTGCTCGGCGAGGAACTCGACGTTCCCGGCGGCGCGATGGCCGAAGCGGAAGTTGGGGCCCTCGACGACGGCCTTGGCGTGCAGCCTGTCGACCAGGACCTTGCCCACGAACTCGGCGGGCGAGAGCTTGGAGAACTCCGCCGTGAAGGGAAGGATCAGCACCGCGTCCACGCCCAGCTCCGCCATCAGCTCGGCGCGCCGGTGGTGCGGCGCGAGCAGCGGCGGATGGCTGCCGGGGCGGACGACCTCGCTGGGGTGCGGATCGAAGGTGACGACGACGGCGGGGACGCCCAGCTCACGGGCGCGTTGCACGGCGTGCCGGATGATCAGCTGGTGTCCGCGGTGGACACCGTCGTAGGACCCGATGGTGACGACGCTGCGCCCCCAGTCCTCGGGGATGTCCTCCAAGCCACGCCAGCGCTGCACTGTGACCGCTCCTCGAACCCGTGTCCGTCTATGCCTCTTACGCAGGTCTAAGGGTGCCATGCCGAGGGGGTCCGGCCCGCACCGGCATGGGGGCTGTGACCGGACGCACGTGTGCTCGCCCGGTCGAGGGAGAGCCGTACGCCGGCCAGAATCTCGATCATGCGCCGGGTGCTGGGGCCGACGACCGCGGCCCAGTCCCGTGGAGCGTCCTCCAGCCACCGCGCCACGCGGACCGCGAATCCCGGGATCTCACGGCCCAGATCGAGCAGGGCGCAGTCGAAGCGGGTGGCTCCCGCCGGGGTGCGGACGAGGATCATGCCGGTGCGGTGGACCAGGGCGCGCAGTTCGTCGCCGCCGTGCCGGGCGGCCGTCCGCAGCAGGGACACCAGTACGGGCGCGGCCTGCTCGTGGACGAGGAGGTAGTCGCACAGTTCGCGGCGCAGGGCGCGGGAGCCGGGGGCGCCGGGCGCGGCGAGTACGCCGGCGAGCGCCGCCCTCAGCTCCTCGGGCCCACCGTCGAGCACCCCGGTGACCAGCGAGAACAGTACGGACCCGGTGTCACGGCACCGGCCGGGGAGTCCGTCGCCGACGCAGGCGCACCCGTCCCCGGGGCCGCCGGCAGGTCCCTCGGCGCTCCTCCCGCAGCCGGCGTCGAGCACGCAGCCGGCGTCGAGCAGTCCGTCGACGTAAGCGGCCACGGGCTCCGCCCACCCCGTCCGCAGCGACACCGCCTCCTGGACGAGCTCGGCGACCCCCCGCACCAGCGACGGACTCGCCGCGCCGCCTGCCCTGAGCAGCCCGCCGTCGCCCTCGAACAGTGCCTCGGCGAGCGCGCGCAGCACTGCCCCGGCGTCCGGGCGCCGCAGCCGGTCCCGGAAGGCGCCGAGCACCGGCTCGGGATGGGTCGTCAGGGCGGTCGCGAGCGCGGACGCGGGCAGCTGCGGGTCCCCGGCCGCGAAGTGCTCGACGGCCCGGGGCAGGTGCCGGTCCCGGGTGTGCGGATCGCGTACGAGCAAGGCGAGCGCCCCGCCGTGCAGTGCGCCGTCGGACGGGCGGGTGAGCAGGGCCAGGGCCGCGTGCCGTAGCGGCACGCGCCCGGCCTCGTCCCGGGCGTACGGCGCGACCCGCAGCCCGTAGGTCATCGCCGTGGCCCGCCGCTCCGGCCGCTCGTCGCGCGCCCACCGGTTCACGGCCCGGCAGACGGCCGCGGTCTCCTCCTCGGCGAGTACGCCGAGCAGCTCGTCGCCCCGCCGGTGCCCGCTGTCGGCCAGTACCTCCGTGAGGTCGTCCAGCGCGCGGTGCCGATGCGTGTGCAGCAGCGCCTGCGCGGCAGTGGCCACGGTCGCGTGCGGCGCCGCCGGGAGTGCCCGCTCGTCGTCGAACCAGCGGACGAGATGCGGCTGTACGGCGGCGGGGTCGGCGGCGAGCAGGTGCGCGGCGGCGTCGAGGTACCGGGCCCCGCCCGCGTCGGCCGCGCCGGTGTCGGCGCGGAGCAGGCGGCGCAGCAGATCGAGGCGTTCGGCACCACTCAGCGCCGGTTCCGTCCAGAAGGCGGGCCCGAACTCCGCCGGTACGGCCCGTCTCTGCCACCGCCAGTCGACGATCGTCTCGGCGAGGAGCCGCAGCACCCGCAGATACGGCGTGGCGTCCGGCACCCGGCGCAGCGTCTCGCCGAGCAGCCGGGCCGCCCACCAGGAGTGCGGGTCGTCGTCCAGGGCATGGAGCAGTTCCTCCAGGCGGACGGCGAGCCGGTGCGTGCCGTGCTGCCGGGCGAGCAGGAGCAGGGCCTGGACGACGGGCCCGATGCGATGGTGCGGCACGGGGTCGGGGTGCTCGCAGGCCTGGGCGGGGTGGTGGACGAGCGCGCGCAGGGCCTCGTCCAGGTCGAGGTGGGTGCCCTGGATCCAGTCGGCGAGTTCCTCGTCGGCGAA
The DNA here is from genome assembly GCF_044749345.1 of Streptomyces sp. NPDC089424. Lineage (NCBI taxonomy): Bacteria > Bacillati > Actinomycetota > Actinomycetes > Kitasatosporales > Streptomycetaceae > Streptomyces > Streptomyces sp. NPDC089424. The sequence continues at coordinate 961,325 of NZ_JBIVHU010000003.1, read as the reverse complement.
GCGGTATCCGGTGCCGGCGGGGACGAGGAGGCCTTCGGCGAGGACGGCGGACGCCCATCCGGTGCCACCGCCGAGCCGGGCCGGGGCCGGGCCCCGGGGGAACACGTCCTCGAAGGCGGCACGGGTCAGCTCCCCCGGTCCGGGACCGAGGCTGCGCCGGGCCGCCTCGTGCACCTGACCGGCCACCTTCGTGGCGAGCCGGCGTACGGCGGTGCCGCGCAGGCCGTTCTCCGCCGCGAGCCGTACGGCCACGCGCAGGCACGTCAGGTCCAGGTGGGCGGCGAATACTTCGTGCCGGTCCAGAGGGGCGGACCGCGGCGCGTCGGGGATCGCGGCGAGGATCCCGGAGAGGAGGCGCAGGGTGAGCGGGTGGCGGGCGTCGGGTGCGGCGAGGACGCCGTCGGGCACGCCGTAGCGGGTGCGGGCGTGGTGGGCCTCGTCGGCGTCGAGGTCGCCCAGGGGCACGCAGGGTGGCAGGCCCACGGGACCGGCTCCGGGGTGCAGGCACTCGTCTGGGAATGCCGCCCCCGCCCGTTCCCAGTACTCCGCCCGGCACGCCACGACCATCCGCGCCCCCGTCTCCCGCAGCCACCGCACGGTCCCCTGGGACCAGGCACTCAGCCGGTGGTCCAGTTCCGCCGGCATCTCCTCCGGGGCGTCGAGCAGCACGAGCAGGGGGCGACCGGCGGCCCGGGCCAGCGCGGCAAGGCGATCAGGATCCGTGTCTTCGAGGGGGACTCCCCCGGCCTCGGGCAGGCCTCCGTCATGGCCCCCGCCCCACGCAGTGGCTCCGCTCCCTGCCACGACCACGCTCCGCGTCGCCCGGCTGAGCACCCGCCGCACCGCGTCGGCGACCGACTCGTCCCCCACCCGGAGGTCCGCCCCCCGTAGCGACACCGTGGGCGCCGGTGCCGCACCCCCGCGCCGCCGCACGGCAAGCGCCACGAGCTCCGTCGTACGACCGCTGCCCGGCGGTCCGACGAGCCCCAGAACGGTGGCCGGGCCCTCGGCGAACGCGGCGAACTCCCTTACTGGACCCGTCCGTTCGACAGCCTCGACGCCTCCCGAAGCGTCACCCCCCGTCGACATCGCCGTCAGTTCCAGCACGCCGCCCAGATTGAGGTCCGCCCCGTACGCGGGCACCGTCGCCGCGTTGCGGGCGAGCACCTCGGCCAGCGGACCGTACGCGGCAGGCCGCAACGGCACGGCGAACCCGCAGTCGCGGTGCCCGGTGTGCAGCGCGGTGCCGAGCACGGCGACCACGGCCCCGGTGGCGGCGTCGACCACCGGTCCCCCGGCCGCCCCACCGCCCAGCCGCAGGGCGTCCCGCCCCGCCGTACCGATCGCGAGCTGCAGGACGTCGTCGAGCTGACGGAAGCGGTCCCTGGCCGTGTACGTCACCCCCGCCACCGCGCCCAGGACCCGCGCCTCCCGCCAGCGGCCCGCGGCGATCCGCACATAGGTACCGGTCGCGACCCGTTCCCGCGCGGTGATCGGCAGCGGGCGCACTCCGAGCCCTCCGGCCAGTTCCCCGGCGCGCACGAGGGCCAGGTTCCGCTCAGGGAAGGAGGTGACCGCCTCGGCGGGCACGACACAGCTGCGGGCTCCGGCGCTCAGGACGAGGCGGCCCGGACCGTCGACGGCTTCGTGGCTGGTGAGGACGGTGCCCTGGTGGTCGGCGACGAAGCCGGTGCCGCGGGGGCGCCCGGCGAGGTCGTGGATGCGGACGAGGACGTCGTCGTGGGGGCCGGGCTCGTCGTCCCGCGGTGTGGTCCGCCGGTCCGCTGCCGCCATGGTCGAACCTCCCCGCCGTGCCCCCGTACACCTGTGCTCCGAGGTCGACGGTAGGGGCGGGATGATCAGGGAGAAAGCGGTCAGGGCGAAAGCGCCCCCCTGCGCACCCCTGGTTCACTCCGAGCGCCCGCCCGGCCGGGTGAACGGACCGGGCTCGCCGGATACACCCTAGGGGTGGGGGAACCGATGGGGGACCGTGGAGCGGCGGGAGTGCAGGGCCCCGTGACCGCCGCTCCACGGGCAGGCGAGAGGGGGCCGTCAGCCGAAGACGGCGAGGCTCTTCGCCTTGCCCCGCTGCGCCTCCACGAGCGCCAGGAAGCGCCCCTCGGGACCGAACACGGCCACCGCGCCGGAGCCCGCGTACTCGTCGGGCATGTCGAGCCGTACGCCGTTGAGGAGCAGCCTGGCCCGCCGGTCGTCGACGTCCCAGCGGGGGAACGCGGCGGTGGCCGCCTCGGCGATCGGCATCACCGTCAGCTCCTCCTGGAGCTGGTCCAGGGTGCGCGCCGCGTCGAGCTTGTACGGCCCGACCCGGGTCCGGCGCAGCGCGGTGAGGTGGCCGCCGACCCCCAGTCCCGCGCCCAGGTCACGGGCTAGGGCCCGGATGTAGGTGCCGGAGGAGCAGACCACCGAGACGACGAGGTCGAGCACGGGGGTGCCGTCCTCGGCGACGGCCTCCCGGACGTCGTGGACGCCGAACGACGAGATGGTGACGGGCCTGGCCGGGATCTCGAAGTCCTCGCCGTCGCGGGCCCGCTTGTAGGAGCGGACACCGTCGATCTTGATGGCGCTGACCTTGGACGGCACCTGCATGATCTCGCCGGTGAGCTCGGCGATCCCCGCGTCGACGGCGTCCCGGGTGACCTTCGAGGCGTCCACCGACCCCGTGATCTCGCCCTCGGCGTCGTCGGTGACGGTGGTCTGGCCCAGGCGGATGGTGCCCAGGTACTCCTTCTCGGTCAGCGCGAGGTGCCCGAGGAGCTTGGTCGCCCGCTCGACGCCGAGGACGAGGACGCCCGTGGCCATCGGGTCGAGGGTGCCGGCGTGGCCGACGCGGCGGGTCCGCGCGATGCCGCGCATCTTCGCGACCACGTCGTGCGAAGTGAAGCCCGACGGCTTGTCGACGATGACAAGGCCGTCGGGCGTGGAGTGCTTCTGGGTCATGCGCTGGTGTCGTCCTCGTCCTCACCCGGCTTCTTGTACGGGTCGGCGTCGCCCGCGTAGTCGGCGCCCGCCGAGGCCTCGCGCACCTTCTCGTCGGACTGGCGGGCCTTGTCGAGGAGGTCCTCGATGGTCCGGGCGGTGTCCGGGAGGGCATCGGCGACGAAGGTGAGCGTCGGCGTGAACTTCACGCCGGCCGCCTTGCCGACCTCGGAGCGCAGGATGCCCTTGGCGCTCTCCAGGCCGGCGGCCGCGGCCGCCCGCTCCTCCTCGTCCCCGTACACGGTGTAGAAGACGGTCGCCTCCCGCAGATCACCCGTCACCCGGGTGTCCGTGATGGTGACGTGCGAGCCGAGCCGCGGGTCCTTGATCCCGCGCTGCAGCTTCTGGGCCACCACCTCTCGGATGAGGTCCGCCAGCCTCTTAGCCCGCGCGTTGTCGGCCACTGGTCCGTCTCCCGTTCTTTCCTGATCTACGTTCTCTGGTCAGTCGTCGTCGCCGTGGAAGCGGCGTCTCACCGACAGCAGTTCCACCTCGGGGCGCCCGGCGACCAGCCGTTCGCACCTGTCCAGCACGTCGCTGATGTGCCCCGCGTCGCCGGAGACCACCGCGAGGCCGATCTGGGCCCTGCGATGGAGGTCCATGTGGTCCACCTCGGCCGCACTCACCGCGTACTTCCGCTGGAGTTCCGCGACGATCGGGCGGACGACGGAGCGCTTCTCCTTCAGCGACCGGACGTCGCCGAGGAGGAGGTCGAAGGACAGCGTCCCCACAAACATGTATGCAACCGGTTCACCCGCCGGCCCGGGATCGACGGCCCCGCCGGCTGGAACGGGCGGGGACATCAAGAACGGTACCGCGCCCTCGCCGGGGGCTCGACCGGGTTTTGCCCGGGGCCGGCCGGACACCGGCGGCCCCGTGGCAAACCGCGGTGGCCGACGGGCACAGGTCCCGTCGGCCACCGTCAGCCACTGGTGTTACACCCGCGGCTTCTCGCGCATCTCGTACGTCGCGATGACGTCGTCGACCTTGATGTCGTTGAAGTTGCCGAGGTTGATACCGCCCTCGAACCCTTCGCGGATCTCGGTGACATCGTCCTTGAAGCGACGCAGACCCTCGATGTTGAGGCTCTCCGCGACCACCTTGCCGTCGCGGATGAGGCGGGCCTTGGTGTTGCGGCGCACCTCGCCGGAGCGGATGAGCACACCCGCGATGTTGCCCAGCTTGGACGACTTGAAGACCTCGCGGATCTCCGCCGTACCGAGCTCGACCTCCTCGAACTCCGGCTTCAGCATGCCCTTCAGGGCCGCCTCGATCTCCTCGATCGCCTGGTAGATGACCGAGTAGTAGCGGACGTCCACGCCCTCGCGCTCGGCCATCTGCGCCGCGCGGCCTGCCGCACGGACGTTGAAGCCGATCACGATGGCGTCCGAGCCCATCGCCAGGTCGATGTCGGACTCCGTGACCGCACCGACGCCGCGGTGCAGGACCCGGATGTCGACCTCTTCGCCGACGTCGAGCTGGAGCAGCGAGGACTCCAGGGCCTCGACGGAACCAGAAGCGTCACCCTTGATGATGAGGTTGAGCTGCTGGACCTCGCCGGCCTTGAGCACCTTGTCCAGGTCCTCCAGGGAGACCCTGCGGGTGCGCTTGGCGAAGGCCGCGTTGCGCTCACGCGCCGCGCGCTTCTCGGCGATCTGGCGTGCCGTGCGGTCCTCGTCGACGACCAGGAAGTTGTCGCCGGCGCCCGGGACGTTGGTCAGACCCAGGACCTGGACCGGCGTCGACGGACCCGCCTCGGCGACGTTGTTGCCGTTGTCGTCGAGCATGGCGCGCACGCGGCCGTAGGCGTCGCCCACGACCATCGTGTCGCCGACCCGCAGCGTGCCTCGCTGGACGAGGACCGTCGACACGGCACCGCGGCCGCGGTCGAGGCGGGACTCGATCGAGATGCCCTGCGCGTCCTGGGCCGGGTTGGCCCGCAGGTCGAGCGAGGCGTCGGCCGTGAGGATCACGGCCTCCAGCAGCGAGTCGATGTGCAGACCCTGCTTGGCGGAGATGTCGACGAACATGGTGTCGCCGCCGTACTCCTCGGCCACGAGACCGTACTCGGTCAGCTGACCGCGCACCTTGGTCGGGTCGGCGCCCTCGACGTCGATCTTGTTCACCGCGACCACGATCGGCACGTCGGCCGCCTTGGCGTGGTTGAGCGCCTCGACCGTCTGCGGCATGACGCCGTCGTTGGCCGCGACGACCAGGATCGCGATGTCGGTCGACTTCGCACCACGGGCACGCATGGCGGTGAACGCCTCGTGACCCGGGGTGTCGATGAAGGTGATCTTGCGCTCTTCGTCGTTGACCTCGGTCGCGACCTGGTAGGCACCGATGTGCTGGGTGATGCCACCGGCCTCGCCCGCGATGACGTTCGTCTTGCGGATGGCGTCGAGCAGGCGGGTCTTACCGTGGTCGACGTGACCCATGACGGTCACGACCGGCGGACGGACGACCAGGTCCTCCTCGGAGCCCTCGTCCTCACCGAACTCGATGTCGAAGGACTCGAGCAGCTCGCGGTCCTCCTCCTCGGGGCTGACGATCTGAACCGTGTAGTTCATCTCGCCGGCGAGGAGTTCCAGCGTCTCGTCGGAGACGGACTGCGTCGCCGTGACCATCTCGCCGAGGTTCATCATCACCGCGACGAGCGACGCCGGGTTGGCGTTGATCTTCTCCGCGAAGTCGGTGAGCGAGGCACCACGCGACAGGCGAATGCTCTCGCCGTTGCCGCGAGGCAGCATCACACCGCCGACCGACGGGGCCTGCATGGCCTCGTACTCCTGGCGCCTCTGCCGCTTCGACTTGCGGCCGCGACGCGCGGGACCGCCGGGACGGCCGAAGGCGCCCTGCGTGCCACCACGGCCACCGGGACCACCGGGACGACCGCCGAAGCCGGGACGGCCACCGCCGCCGCCGAAGCCACCGCCGCCACCACCGGGACCGCCGCCACCGGGACGACCGGCGAAACCGCCGCCGCCACCCGGACGACCGCCACCGCCGCCGCCACCGGGACGACCGGCGAAACCGCCGCCGCCACCGGGACGACCGCCACCGCCGCCGCCACCGGGACGACCGGCACCGGCCGGGCCGCGACCGCCGCCGGGACCCGGGCGCGGGCCGGCAGCGGGACGCTGCGGCATCATGCCGGGGTTCGGACGGGGACCCGCGGGACCGCCGCCGGGACGCGGGGCACCGCCCTGCGGACGCGGCATCGAGCCGGGGCTCGGACGGGAGCCGGGAGCCTGGGGACGCGGACCGCCGCCCTGGCCACCAGGACCCTGCGGACGGGGACCGGCGCCGGGGGCACCGGGGCCACCACCGGGACGCTGACCCTGCGGACGGGGCGCCTGCGGGCGCGCCATGCCGGTGGAGCCGCCGGAGGTGAAGGGGTTGTTACCCGGACGCGGGCCGGCCGGACGGGCACCGGGACGCGCCGCGGAAGCGCCGGGACGCGGACCCTGACCACCGGGGCGCTGGCCCTGGCGGTCCTGGCGCTCCGGACGGTCCTGGCCACCCGGACGGGCACCGCCGGGCTTGGGGGCACCGGGACGGGCACCGGCCGGCTTGGGGCCGGACGCGGCGGCCGGGGCGGCGGGAGCCGCCGGCGGAGCCGTGAACTCCGGCGCGGCCGGGGCCGGGCGCGGCGCGGGCTTGGGGCCCGGCGTCGGACGCGGACCCGAGGACGGCGCGGGCGCCGGGGCGGCGGGAGCCGCCGGGGCCGCGGGCGCCGCGGGCTGCTGGGCAGCCGCCGGCTTGGGTGCGGCCGGCTTGGGTGCCGCCGGACGCGCCGCCTGCGCCGGTGAGGGCGCGCCGGGCTTGGGGGCGGCCTTCCGCGGGGCGGGCTTTCCGGCGGACTTGCCGTTGCCACTGCCCTGCTGGAAGGCGTCAGTCAGTTTGCGTACTACGGGCGCCTCGATCGTCGAAGACGCCGATCGGACGAATTCACCGAGTTCCTGGAGCTTGGCCATGACGACCTTGCTCTCCACACCGAACTCCTTGGCGAGTTCGTAGACCCGGACCTTAGCCACTTCGCTCCTCTGAGGTCCGGGTTGCGGCCGGACCGTCGCTAGTTCATGGGCGTACTCATCGCGTACTCATCGAGTGCTCATCGCAATCTCGACCTGCTTTCGACTCGCGAGGTACCAGGCCGCACAGGGGCTTCCGTGCGGCAAGCTTTCTTACCGTGTTGCCTGCTCCGCAACTGTCGTCCGCTCGACGTACCGGCGCAACGCCTTTGTGTCGGGCGCTCCCGGGGCGCGCAACGCCCTCGTGAACGCCCGGCGACGTATCGCCTGGTCGAGACAGACCAAGGCGGGGTGTACATACGCACCCCGGCCGGGCAGCGTACCGCGTGGATCAGGGACACATTCGCCCTCGATCGCCACGGTGCGCAGCAGCTCGGTCTTGGCCGCTCGCTCCCGGCACCCGACACAGGTGCGCTCCGGGCATGCGCGGGCACGCGTCCGGCCAGACACCGCTAAGTCTACCTCCCCGTAACGACCTCACCCCTTTGAGGTAGAGATCGAACAGTTGCCGCACCGATAACTGTCGTGATCCAACCCACACGGGGCCGAGATCTATTCCTCCGGCTGTTCGGTGTCCGGGCGGATGTCGATCCGCCAGCCGGTCAGCCGGGCCGCGAGCCGGGCGTTCTGGCCTTCCTTGCCGATGGCCAGGGACAGCTGGTAGTCCGGGACGGTCACGCGCGCGGAGCGGGCCGACAGGTCGACGACGTCGACCTTGGACACCCGCGCGGGGGACAGGGCGTTCGCCACCATCTCGGCCGGGTCGTCCGACCAGTCGACGATGTCGATCTTCTCACCGTTCAGCTCGGCCATCACGTTGCGCACCCGCCCGCCCATGGGGCCGATGCAGGCGCCCTTGGCGTTCAGACCCGAACGGGTGGACCGGACGGCGATCTTGGTCCGGTGGCCGGCCTCGCGCGCGATGGCGGAGATCTCGACGGACCCGTCGGCGATCTCCGGCACCTCCAGCGCGAACAGCTTCTTCACCAGATTCGGATGCGTGCGCGACAGGGTGACCGACGGACCGCGGACGCCCTTGGCCACCCGGACGACGTACGACCGCAGCCGCATCCCGTGCGGATAGGTCTCGCCGGGCACCTGCTCCTGCACCGGCAGGATGGCCTCCAGCTTGCCGATGTCGACGAGCACGTTCTTCGGGTCGCGGCCCTGCTGCACCACACCGGTGACGATGTCGCCCTCGCGGCCGGCGTACTCGCCGAGCGTGGCGTCGTCCTCGGCGTCGCGCAGCCGCTGCAGGATGACCTGCTTGGCGGTGGTCGCGGCGATCCGGCCGAAGCCGGACGGGGTGTCGTCGAACTCGCGGGGCTCCTGGCCCTCGTCGAGGTCCTCGGGGTCCTCCTTCGCCCACACGGTCACGTGTCCGGTCTCCCGGTTGAGCTCCACGCGCGCGTGCCGGCGGCTTCCCTCGGTGCGGTGGTAGGCGATGAGGAGGGCCGCCTCGATCGCCTCGACCAGCAGGTCGAAGGAGATCTCCTTCTCCCGGACCAAGCCCCGCAGGGCGCTCATGTCGATGTCCACGGCTACGCCTCCTCTTCCTTCTTGTCCTTACGGCTGAACTCGACCTGGACGCGCGCCTTGGCGATGTCGCCGAAGGCGAGCCGGCGCGCGGTGGGCTTGCGCCCCTTGACCCCGGGGATCTCCACGTCCACGCCCTCGTCGTCGACGGTGAGGATCCTGGCCACCAGTTCGCCGCCCTCCGCCAGCTGGAAACCGACCAGCCGGCCGGTGGCGCGCACGTAGTGGCGGTGCTCGGTGAGGAGGCGCTCCGCGCCGGGGGTTCCCACCTCGAGCGTGTACTCGCCCTCGCCCATCGCGTCGCTCTCGTCGAGCTTCGCCGAGAGCGCACGGCTCACATCGGCGATCTGGTCGAGATCCGCTCCGGAATCGGAGTCGACGACGACGCGCAGCACTCTCTTGCGTCCTACGGAATCCACCGCGATCTCTTCGAGATCCAGACCCTGGGAGGTGACGAGCGGTTCGAGCAGTTCTCGCAGCCTCTCGCTGTGGGTGGTGCTCATCCGGGTGACTCCTCGGCCGCGTGTGCTGTTGTGGGTAGGTCGCGTGTCTGGTGAAAGGGTATCCGGTTCCGGACGGTGATGCCGTCCACCTGGGTCTGTGCGGTGCCGGTGAGTGGTCTCGGACACATGCACGGGTACGGTGATCACGGGCATGCCGCCCAGTCCTTTCGTACGAGCCTTCGAGGACGTCAGCCGTGCCGTTTCCCCTGCCGCCGCGCATGCCCTCGGGGCCGCGCAGAAGGACCCTGCTCGCCTCCGCCGCGGGCGTCGCCCTGCTCACCGGCTGCTCCGGTGATCCCGACGGCGCCGACACCACGGGCGGCAGCCCGTCGGCCGCGACCCGGGCACGCGCGCGTGCGGCCCGGGACAGCGACGGCCTGGTCACGCGGTACGACGCCGTGATCGCCGCCCACCCCGAGCTGGCGAAGCGGCTGCGGCCGCTGCGGGACGCGGCGGTGCGGCACGCGGAGGCGTTCGGCGGCGTGCCGGCCCCGGCCACGCCCAGCCCGACGGCCTCCGCCACCGGCACCCGGAACGTCTCGCTGACGGTGCCCAAGACCGAGCGGGCCGCCCTCGCCGAGCTGGCCGCGGCCGAGCGCGCGCTCGCGGACCGGCGGGCCAAGGCGCTCCTCGGCCTGCCCGGCGAGCTGGCGCGGCTGCTGGCGTCGGTGGCGGCGGCCGGTGCGGCACACGCGTATCTGCTCACGGAGGGTGAGGGCAAGGCATGAGCGAGGCCGAGGACGGGGAGCTGCGGGCCCTTCAGGCGGCACTGGCCGCCGAACACGCGGCGGTGTACGGCTACGGCGTGGTCGGCGGGACGATCGGCGAGGCCCGGCGCACCGAGGCACGGACGGCGTACGACGCGCATCGCGCCCGGCGGGACACCCTGGTGCGCCAGGTGCGCGCGCTGGGCGCCGAGCCGGTGGCCGCGGCCGCCGGATACGCGCTGCCGTTCCAGGTGACGGACCAGGCGACGGCGGTGCGGCTCGCCGCCGAGCTGGAGGAGCGGGTGGCCGGGGTGTACTCCGATCTGGTGCGGGCCGCCGGGGACGGGCTGCGGGGCACGGCCGCGACGGCGCTGCGGGAAGCGGCGGTGCGGGCGGTGCGCTGGCAGGGCCGGAGCGTAGCCTTCCCTGGGCTCGCCGAGCGGGCCGGTGCCGCCTCGGCGCCGGCGACACCGTCGGCGTGACGCGTACCGGAAGGGGACATCTCGCGTATGGCTTTCGAACCGCCGCAGCGGCTGGTCAGGGCGCTCGGTGAGACGGCGGCGGAGGGTGACGACTGGCTGGAGAAGCTGCCCGAGCTGGCGCAACAGGCCGTCGCTCTACGCGAGTTGACCGTGGAACGGGTGCAGGTGCCGGGCGGCCGGAGCAGCCTGGTGCTCCTGGTCCGGCGGGGCGACGGCACGCCCGCGGTCCTGAAGCTGGCCCCGCCCCGGGCCCGCCCGGAGAGCGAGCGGGCCGCGCTGGCGCACTGGGGCGGCCTGGGCGCCGTACAGTTGCTCGAACCGGGCGACGGGGGTGCGCTGCTGCTGGAGCGGCTGCATCCGGAGGTGTCCGTGCGGTCGCTGCCCGAGGCGAGGGCGCTGCTGGAGGCGGCGGGGACGCTGCGCAAGCTGTGGGTGGAGCCGCCGGGGGGCCACCCCTTCGAGACCGTGGCCGCGCGCACCGGGCGGCAGGCGGAGGCGATGCGGGCGAGTGCCGGCGCGGATGTCGTCCCGCTGGTCGACGCGGCGCTCGCGGCCCGCGAGGAATTGCTGGTGGCACCGCCCGAGCACCGGTTGCTGCACGGCACGTTCCGGCAGAGCAAGGTGCTCTCCGGGGACCGGATGCCCTGGCTGGCGGTCGGTCCCGATCCGGTGGTCGGCGAGTGCGCCTTCGATCTGGCCCGGCTCGTCCGTGACCGGGTGGAGGACCTGATCGCCACGCCCTCGGGCGCCTCGACGACCCGGCGGCGGGTGAAGCGGCTCGCGGAGTCGCTGGAGGTCGACCAGGAACGACTGCGCGGCTGGACGCTGTTCCGGGCCGTGGAGTCGGGGGTCCGGGCCCGGCGGGTGGGCCGGGTGCAGGACGCGGAGCTGCTGCTGGAGTTCGCGGGCTGGCTGTGAGCCGGGGCGAGCCGTGGCGGCTCGCCCCGGGTGCGGGGATCAGGCGGTCAGGCGGGCGATCGCCTCGTCGACCGGGAGTTCCTCGCGCTCACCCGTCCTGCGGTCCTTGAGCTCGACGACGCCTTCGCCCGCGCGCCGCCCGGCCACCAGGATCTGCGGTACGCCGATCAGTTCCGCGTCGGTGAACTTCACGCCCGGCGAGACCCCGGCGCGGTCGTCGACCAGGACCCGGACGCCGGCCGCGGCCAGCTTCCCGGAGACGTCCAGGGCGAGTTCGGTCTGGAGGGCCTTGCCGGCGGCGACGACGTGCACGTCGGCCGGGGCGACCTCCTTGGGCCAGCACAGGCCCTTGTCGTCGGCCGTCTGCTCGGCGAGGGCGGCCACCGCGCGGGAGACACCGACACCGTAGGAGCCCATGGTCACGCGGACCGGCTTGCCGTTCTGGCCGAGGACGTCGAGCTTGAGGGCGTCGGCGTACTTGCGGCCCAGCTGGAAGATGTGGCCGATCTCGATGGCGCGGTCCAGCTTGAGGCCGGTGCCGCACCGGGGGCAGGGGTCGCCCTCCTGCACCACGACCACGTCCACGTACTCGTCGACCTCGAAGTCGCGGCCGGCGACGACGTTCTTCGCGTGCGTGTCCGCCTTGTTGGCGCCGGTGATCCAGGCCGTGCCCGGCGCCACCCGCGGGTCGGCGACGTACTTCACCTTCTCGCCCAGGCCCTGCGGGCCCACGTAGCCACGCACCAGGTCCGGGCGGTTCACGAAGTCCTCGACGGTGACCATCTCGACGGCCGCCGGGGCGAAGTGCGCCTCGACCTTGCCCAGGTCGACCTCGCGGTCACCGGGCACGCCGACGGCGACGATCTCGCCGGCCACCTTCACGAGGAGGTTCTTCAGGGTGGCGGAGGCCGGGACGCCGAGCGAGGCCGCGAGGGTCTCGATGGTCGGGGTGTCGGGGGTGGGGATCTCCTCGGCGGCCGGGACGCCGGACGCGTCCACCGGCTTCAGCTCGTAGGTGATCGCCTCGGTGTTGGCCGCGAAGTCGCAGTTCGGGCAGTCCGCGAAGGTGTCCTCGCCGGCGTCGGCCGGGGCGAGGAACTCCTCCGACTTGGAGCCGCCCATCGCGCCCGCGGTCGCCGCGCAGATCCGGTAGTCGAGGCCGAGCCGCGTGAAGATCTTCTGGTACGCCTCGCGGTGCAGGGCGTACGAGTGGGCGAGGCCCTCGTCGGCGAGGTCGAAGGAGTAGGAGTCCTTCATCAGGAACTCGCGGCCGCGCAGGATGCCCGCGCGCGGACGGGCCTCGTCCCGGAACTTGCTCTGGATCTGGTAGAGGATCACGGGCAGGTCCTTGTAGGAGGACGCCTGGTCCTTCACCAGCAGCGTGAAGATCTCCTCGTGGGTGGGGCCGAGGAGGTAGTCACCGCCCCTACGGTCCTTCAGCCGGAACAGCTCCTGGCCGTACTCGTCCCAGCGGCCGGTCGCGTCGTAGGGCTCGCGCGGCAGCAGCGCGGGGAGCAGCACCTCCTGGGCGCCGATCGCGTCCATCTCCTCGCGGACGATCCGCTCCACGTTGGACAGGACCTTCTTGCCCAGGGGCAGCCAGGACCAGACCCCGGCGGCGGTGCGGCGGACGTAGCCGGCGCGGACGAGCAGCTTGTGGCTGAGGACCTCGGCGTCCGCCGGGTCGTCGCGCAGAGTCTTCGCCATCAACTGGGACATGCGCTGGACCGATGCGTTCGCCATGGTTCTCGTACTCCTGCTGCGTAAGGGTGGTGCCAAGGAGGTTAGCCGGGCGGTGCGGGACGGTGGAAATCGGTTATCGGCGCAGCGGCAGCGGCGCGCCCATCACGGCGTACGGCTTGGGGGCGCTGGGGAAGTGGACCTGGCGGGCGAGGTCCTCGTAGCCGAGGGAGCGGTAGAGGCCGCGGGCGGGGCTGTCGGTGTCGATCGCCGAGAGGATCGAGCGGGGCTCGGCCGCCGTGTCCGTGATCGCGGTGATGAGCCTCCGGCCGATACCGCGGTTCTGGTGGCGGGGGTGCACATGCAGCTCGGTGATCACGAAGGAGCCGTCGAGCCACTCGTCATGGCCCTGGGCGCGCAGGTAGGGCTCCACGACGGTGGACCACCAATGGGCGCGGTCGTTGGGCATGCCGTAGACGAAGCCCACGAGACGGTCGTCGGCGGTGGCGCCGAGGGCGCGTGCGCCGGGGTAGCTCATGTGACGCAGGACGATCTGGCGCCGGACGGCGATCTCGTCGGAGCCCAGGCCGAAGGCCTCGGCTTGCACTGCGAGGGCCTCGTCTACGTGGGCGGGGAGATCCAGGGGGCCGAAGACGAGGTCCATGGCGGGGAGCTTACAGGGGGCTTTCGGTGACCGAACGGGTGCGTGCGCGTCGGAACCGGTCGGGCGGTTCCCCCCGCCCGCGCGGGCGACTAGAACAGGACACTCATGAAGGCGCCGACCTCCTGGAAGCCCACCCTGCGGTACGTCCGTCGCGCCGCGGTGTTGTAGTCGTTGACGTACAGGCTGACGACCGGCGCGATGTCTGCGAGGGCGTAGCGCAGGACCGCCGCCATGCCGGGGGCCGCGAGGCCCTGGCCGCGGTACTCGGGGGCCACCCAGACGCCCTGGATCTGGCAGGCCCGGTCGGTCGCCGCGCCGATCTCCGCCTTGAAGACGACCTTGCCGTGTTCGTCGACGCGCGCGAAGGAGCGGCCGGAGCCGACGAGTTCGGCGACCCGGGCCTGGTAGAGCAGGCCGCCGTCGCCGGCCAGCGGGGAGACGCCGACCTCCTCGGTGAACATCGCCACGCACGCCGGCATGATCGTCTCCATCTCGTCCTTGCGGACGCGGCGGACGTAGGGGTCCGGGGCGATGTCGGTGGGCATCCGGTCGGTGACCATGAGGGGCTGGTGCGCGCGGACCTCGCGGGCGGGGCCCCAGTGGGGTTCGAGGAGCCGCCAGAGCTGGGCGGTGGAGTCGGCGGGGCCGACCACGGAGGAGCAGCGGCGGCCGGAGCGGCGGGCGCGGTCGGCGAAGGCGCGCACGGCGCGCGGGGTGGCGCAGATGGGCACGAGGTTGGCGCCCGCGTAGCAGAGGGACGTCAGCATGCCGTCCTCGTACCAGCCCCACATCTCGCCGCCGAGCCGCCAGGGGTCGAGACCGGCGACCTGCACCCGGGACGTCACGAAGGCGTTGGCCACCGGCTCGCGGTCGAGGACGGTGAGCGCGGCGTCCAGGTCGCTCGGTTCGAGGACCCGGGAGGTCGTCTGGGTCAACACGGGCGGGGCCTCACGGGTGGGGTCTGCTGATCTCCGCACTGTACCCGCGGAAGCTGAGCGGTGCCGCCCCGCGTGAGGTACCGCCCGACGCGAGGTGCCGCTCGCCGTGCACGGGCGAGCGGCGCCTCAGGGATTTCGGCCCGGGAGGGAGTTTCAGCCCGCGACGGAGACAGAGGGCTCGCCCGAGGCCGCGCCGTCCGCCTCCATCTGCTCGGCCAGCTTCATGGCCTCTTCGATGAGGGTTTCGACGATCTTGGACTCCGGGACGGTCTTGATGACCTCGCCCTTGACGAAGATCTGGCCCTTGCCGTTGCCCGAGGCGACGCCGAGGTCGGCCTCGCGGGCCTCGCCGGGGCCGTTGACGACACAGCCCATGACCGCGACGCGCAGCGGCACGTCCATGCCCTCCAGTCCCGCGGTGACCTCTTCGGCGAGCTTGTAGACGTCGACCTGGGCGCGGCCGCAGGAGGGGCAGGAGACGATCTCCAGGCCGCGCTCCTTGAGGTTGAGCGATTCCAGGATCTGGATGCCGACCTTGACCTCCTCGGCGGGCGGGGCCGACAGCGACACCCGGATCGTGTCCCCGATGCCCTCGCTGAGCAGCGCCCCGAAGGCGACCGCCGACTTGATCGTGCCCTGGAAGGCCGGACCGGCCTCCGTGACACCCAGGTGCAGCGGATAGTCGCACTGCGCAGCCAGCTGCCGGTAGGCCTCGATCATCACGACCGGGTCGTTGTGCTTGACGGAGATCTTGATGTCGCGGAAGTCGTGCTCCTCGAACAGCGACGCCTCCCACAGCGCCGACTCCACCAGCGCCTCCGGCGTCGCCTTGCCGTACTTCTGCAGCAGCCGCCGGTCCAGCGAGCCCGCGTTCACCCCGATCCGGATCGGCGTGCCGTGCTCCTTCGCCGCCTTGGCGATCTCCCTGACCTTGTCGTCGAACTGCTTGATGTTGCCCGGGTTCACCCGCACCGCCGCACAACCCGCCTCGATCGCCGCGAACACGTACTTCGGCTGGAAGTGGATGTCCGCGATCACCGGGATCTGCGACTTGCGCGCGATGGTCGCCAGCGCGTCCGCGTCGTCCTGCGTCGGACACGCCACCCGCACGATCTGGCACCCGGAAGCCGTCAGCTCGGCGATCTGCTGAAGCGTGGCACCGATGTCCGACGTACGCGTCGTCGTCATGGACTGGACGGAGACCGGGGCGTCCCCGCCGACCGGCACCGTGCCGACCTGGATCTGCCGGCTCTTGCGGCGCTCGGCGAGCTTGGTCGGAACGGACGGCATGCCGAGAGAAATCGCAGTCATCTGCTGTGCAACCCCAAGTCGTGGATCAAGATCCGGTCCCGTCAGCAGCGGGCTCCAGGCTTCGAGATTACGGCACGCCTTCGGTCGTCAGCACATCCCGCCCGCTTAAACCCACTCGATGGAAGGCGGCCCGGCACCCACGGTGCCGGGCCGCCGCCAACTCCGTATGGCTAGGAGATTCTCACCGGGTTGACCACGTCGGCGATGAGCACCAGGAGCGTGAAGCAGATGAAGATCCCGGCGACCACGTAGGCGACGGGCATCAGCTTCGCCACGTCGAACGGACCCGGGTCCGGACGGCGCAGCACCTTCGCCAGGTTCCGCCGCAGCGACTCCCACAGGGCGCCCGCGATGTGACCGCCGTCGAGCGGGAGCAGCGGGAGCATGTTGAAGAGGAACAGCGAGAGGTTGAATCCGGCGACCAGCATCAGGGCCATGGCCAGCTGCTGGGTGGGCGGGATGTCGAGGGTGAAGATCTCGCCGCCGACGCGGGCCGCGCCGACCACGCCCATCGGGGAGTCCGGCTCCCGCTCGGCGCCGTCGAACGCGGCGTTCCACAGGGCCGGGATCTTGCTGGGCAGGGCGGCGAGGGAGTCCACGGCCTCGTCGATCCGGTCGCCCATCCACACCAGGGACTCGTCGAAGTCCTGCCGGACGACGCCGGTGGCGGCGCTGAAGCCGAGGAAGCCGGCGTTGACGTACTCGCCCTGGACGATCTGGCCGTCGGAGTCCTTCTTGGCGACCTGGTTGGTCGCGATCGTCGCGCTCAGGGTGACTTCCTCGCCCCCCCGCTCGACGACGATCGGCACCTCCTTGCCGGGGTTGGCGCGGATCAGGTCGGAGAGCTCGTTCCACTCGTCGGTGCGCACCCCGTCGAAGGCGACGATCCTGTCCCCCGCCTTCAGGCCGGCCGCGGCGGCCGGGGAGGGCTTGTCCGCCGAGGTGCACTTGTCGCGGTTCTCGCTCTGCGCGATCACGCACTGGGAGACCGAGCTGACGCTGGTGGTCTGCTGCGAGATGCCGAAGCCCATCAGCACGATGAGGAAGAGCACGACCGCCATGACGAGGTTCATGAACGGGCCCGCGAACATCACGACGACCCGCTTCCACGGCGTGCGCGTGTAGAACATGCGGGACTCGTCGCCGGGGCGCAGTTCCTCGAAGGCGGCCGAGCGGGCGTCCTCGATCATGCCGCGCCACGGCGAGGTGGAGCGGGCCTCCAGGCGGCCGTCGGGGCCGGGCGGGAACATGCCGATCATGCGGATGTACCCGCCGAACGGGATGGCCTTCACGCCGTACTCGGTCTCGCCCTTGGTGCGGGAGAAGATCGTCGGGCCGAAGCCGACCATGTACTGCGGGACGCGGATCCCGAACAGCTTGGCCGTGGACAGATGCCCCAGCTCGTGCCACGCGATCGAGACCAGCAGGCCGACCGCGAACACGACTATGCCGAGGATCATCATCAAGGTCGTCATGCACGCGCCTCCGCGGTGGCTGTCTGCGCCGTGTTTCCGGTCTGTGCCGTGTTTCCGGTCCGCTCGGTCAGTTCACGGGCCCGGGCGCGGGCCCAGGTCTCCGCTTCGAGGACGTCCGGCACGGTGAGCGAGGTTCCCGTGCCCGGGCTGCCGTGCTCGTCCACGACCCGGGTGACGGTCTCCATGATCCCGTTGAACGGCAGCGCGCCCCGCAGGAAGGCGTCCACGCACTCCTCGTTGGCGGCATTGAACACCGCCGGGGCGGTGCCCGCGAGCTCTCCGACGTGCCGGGCGAGGCCGACCGAGGGGAAGGCGTCCGTGTCCAGCGGGAAGAACTCCCAGGTGGACGCCGTGCTCCAGTCGAAGGCGGGGGCCGCGTCGGGGACGCGTTCGGGCCAGCCGAGGCCGATGGCGATGGGCCCGCGCATGTCCGGGGGCGTCGCCTGGGCGATCGTGGATCCGTCCGTGAACTCAACCATCGAGTGGACATACGACTGCGGATGCACGACCACCTCAATGCGTTCGAAGGGAATGTCGTACAGCAGATGTGCCTCGATGACTTCGAGACCCTTGTTGACGAGGGTCGCGGAGTTGATCGTGATCACCGGTCCCATCGCCCAGGTGGGGTGGGCCAGGGCGTCCTCGACGGTCACGTGCGCCAGCTCGGCCCTGCTCCGGCCGCGGAAGGGGCCGCCGGAGGCGGTGACGACGAGTTTGCGCACGTCGGCGCGGGTGCCCGCGGCGAGCGACTGGAAGAGCGCCGCGTGCTCGGAGTCGACCGGGATGATCTGGCCGGGCTCGGCGAGCGCCTTGACCAGCGGGCCGCCCACGATGAGCGACTCCTTGTTGGCGAGCGCGAGGGTGCGGCCCGCCTCCAGGGCGGCGAGGGTCGGGGCGAGGCCGATGGATCCGGTGATGCCGTTCAGCACGGTGTGGCAGTCGGAGGCGGCGATCTGCGTGGCCGCGTCCGGGCCGGCGAGGATCTCCGGCAGCGGCTCCCCCGCGCCGTAGTGCGCGAAGAGCGCCTCCCCCAGCGCCGGTACGACGTCCTCGCGGGCCACGGCGACGGTCCGCACCCGGAGCCGGTGGGCCTGCTCGGCGAGGAGGGCGACGCGGCCGCCGTTGGCGGACAGGCCGGTGACCCGGAAGCGCTCCGGGTTGCGCAGGACGAGGTCGATGGCCTGGGTGCCGATCGACCCCGTGGAGCCGAGGATGACGACGTCCTTCGGGCCGTCGCCCGTCACCGGGTCGTAGACGAGGTGCGGGTCTGCGAGAGGGGCTGGGCTGTCGCTCATGCCCCCATTGTTGCCGCAACGGATGCCGGGCCGGAGCAGGGTGCCCCTCACTCGGGTGCCCGCCGGTCCGGGCGTGCCCGTTCCCGGCCGGATGGACCCGGTTTCCCCATCTGTGAAGCTGACGTGAAGATCACGTGATAACACTTCACTCCTGGCCGGCACGACGGCCGGTCACGGACGACCCTCAACGGCGAGTGGGTGGAGATCAAGAACACCAGCGACACGGCCACGCCGACCCGGGCGAACGGCGCCCGGGTCGACACCTGCTCGTGGACGACGCGGGACCCCAGCGACAAGTGGTGCTGACGTGCCGCGGCGGGTGCGGGGGCCGACCCGCACCCGCCGCGCGCGGGACCTCACCTGATGGGCCGGTGCAGGTTCTCCTTACGGCTCGGGCCGGGGGTCGCGTCCGCGATCCAGGGTCCGTCGCCCGAGGGGTCGACGATGCCCTGCTCCAGCCACTCGTAGCCGCCGGCCAGGACGTTCTTGACGACCTTGCGGTCGAGGTCGTCGGTGTTGGTCCACAGCCGGCCGAAGAGCTCGTCGACGCGGATGCGGGACTGCCGGCAGAAGGCGTCGGCGAGCTGGTAGGCCTCGCGGCCGTGCTCGCCCCGGCTGCGCAGGAGTTCGGCGCGGACGCAGGCCGCGCTCATCGCGAACAGCTCGGCGCCGATGTCCACGACCCGCCCCAGGAAGCCCTGCTTGGTCTCCATCCGGCCCTGCCAGCGGGACATCGCGTAGAAGGTGGACCGGGCCAGCTTGCGGGAGGTGCGCTCGACGTAGCGCAGATGCGGCGAGAGGTCGATGCCGTGCTTGAACTCCCCGTACGACGCCGGGAGCTGGCCCGCCCCGGCCACCAGCTTCGGCAGCCACTTGGCGTAGAAGACACCGGCCTGCGCGCCCGCCTTCGCCTTGTCCTGGAGGGACTTGTCCGGGTCGATCAGGTCACCGGCGACCGAGAGGTGGGCGTCGACCGCCTCGCGGGCGATCAGCAGGTGCATGATCTCGGTGGAGCCCTCGAAGATGCGGTTGATCCTGAGGTCGCGCAGGATCTGCTCGGCGGGGACCGCGCGCTCTCCGCGCGCCCGCAGCGACTCGGCGGTCTCGAAGCCGCGGCCGCCGCGGATCTGGACCAGTTCGTCGGCCATCAGGCAGGCCATCTCGGAGCCGTAGAGCTTGGCGAGGGCCGCCTCGATGCGGATGTCGTTGCGGTCCTCGTCGGCCATCTGGGACGACAGGTCCACGACGGCCTCCAGCGCGAAGGTGGTGGCCGCGATGAACGCGATCTTCGAGCCGACCGCCTCGTGCAGCGCCACCGGCTTGCCCCACTGCTCGCGGGCGGCCGACCACTCCCGGGCGATCTTCAGACACCACTTGCCGGCGCCGACGCACATCGCGGGCAGCGACAGCCGGCCCGTGTTGAGCGTGGTGAGCGCGATCTTCAGGCCGGCGCCCTCGGGGCCGATCCGGTTGGCGGCCGGGACGCGGACCCGGTGGAAGCGGGTGACGCCGTTCTCCAGGCCGCGCAGGCCCATGAAGGCGTTGCGGTTCTCGACGGTGACGCCCTCGGAGGAGGCCTCCACCACGAACGCCGTGATGCCGCCCTTGTGCCCCTCGGACTTCGGCACGCGGGCCATCACGACCAGCAGATCGGCGACGACCCCGTTGGTCGTCCAGAGCTTCACGCCGTCGAGGACGTAGTCGTCGCCGTCCGGCACCGCGGTGGTGGCCAGCCGGGCCGGGTCGGAGCCGACGTCCGGTTCGGTCAGCAGGAACGCGGAGATGTCGGTGCGGGCGCAGCGCGGCAGGAAGACGTCCTTCTGCTCCTGGGTGCCGAAGAGCTTCAGCGGCTGCGGTACGCCGATCGACTGGTGCGCGCTCAGCAGGGCGCCGACGGCCGGGTTGGCGGAACCGACCAGGGCGAGGGCCTTGTTGTAGTACACCTGCGTCAGGCCCAGGCCGCCGTACTTCGTGTCGATCTTCATGCCGAGGGCACCGAGCTCCTTGAGCCCGTCGATCACGTCGTCGGGGATCCGCGCGTCCCGCTCGATGGTGGCGGAGTCGATCTTCGTCTCGCAGAAGTCGCGGAGTTTGGTGAGGAACTCCTCGCCGCGCTGCGCGTCCTCGTCGGGCGGCAGCGGATGGGGGTGGATGAGGTCGAGGCGGAAGCGTCCGAGGAACAGTTCCTTGGCGAAGCTGGGCTTGCGCCAGTCCTGTTCGCGGGCCGCCTCGGCCACCTGGCGGGCCTCACGTTCGGTGACGGTGGGTCGGGGGGTGGGAGCTGCGGACATGAGGCTCACCTCGCCGTGAAGAGGGATCAGGTCCGTCATGGTTACCGACGGGTGCTACCCGTTCGTATGTACCCGATCCGGGGCAGGGCCACCACCCCGCGCGCACGCGCCGTGGCGAGAACGGGACGCCGCGCGCAGGCCCCGGCCCCGCCCTCACCGGCGCGGCGCCCGGGGCGTCGGGGCAGGACCGCGCGCGCCGGCCCGCTTGCGCCGTACGGGTGGCTCCGGCCGACCGGGAAGCGCGGCCGGCGAACCGGCCCGGCGCCGCCCGTGCACGCCACGCACGACGACGGCCGGAGCCCCCGCACAGTGGGCCCTCTTCACCCGACCTGACCTGCTATTTCTCTCCAACCTGGGGGAATGGCGGCCACTTCAGGCCGTCTCAGCCCGTCTTGGCCCGCCTCAGCCCGTCTCGGCCGACCCCCGTGTTCCCGCGGGAACACGGGGCACCGACGTACTCTGACCTCGGGGGACCGCTGTCACCGTGAATGACGAACGGCTCCGCGATGTGACCGAAAGTAATGCCCGGCCTGGACCATCGCCGTAGAGGGGGCCCGCTAGCACCAACACCGGAAGGGCTTCGTTGACCGTTCGGGGCCCATGTACTCCCCTGCATCGTCACCGCGGCAGCGATCCCCCCACGGTTCGGGCCATGATCGGCCGGACATGCCACGGACCAGGCAGTCCTGGTCGTCGATGAATCTGGTCACGAACCGGGTGGGACTTGTGATTGCCGGCCCATCGCTTACGGGCAGGACCCGGCTTTCTGCGCAAGGATGTACGCCTGCGACGGGTTTTCGATCTTGACGTAGACCGGCGTGCTGGAGTTGGACCGGTCGTAGGTCATGGTCCACCTCTTGGTCAGAAGCGGGAACTCGTTCAGGAACTCGACCTTGTAGCAGTAGCCCGCGTCGACCCGGAAGGCGTCCCAGTCCTGCCGGCTCGGAGTCCGCTCGGTTGGGTAGATCCACTTCGTGGTGGTCAGGCTCACGCAGCCTGAGCTGGCGGTAGCCGTCGTTCCGGTTGAACAGGTCCAGTTCTGGACGGCCAGCACTCCGAGGTGGCTGCCGTTGGTGAACTCGGAGCAGCCCGTGATATCGCACGAACCGCCCGCGTGGGCAGTCGACACCGAGCCGAGTAGCACGAGAGAGGCGACCGCCAACGTGGTGGCGGATCTCCGGCCCAGCTTGACAACCTTTTCCTTGATCAAGTTGACTCCCAACTGAGGCTAGCGACAAAGCCGTTGACATAATGGGCGCGATCGTTCTTGAGGCACAAGGCCCTGCGTGCCCTCTACCGGCGGGCACCCCGTTCTAGGCGCTTGGGGGCGGCCCTGAGTTCGACGCAGATGGACTTAGCAGCCCACCGGCGGCGCACGGCTCGCAGGCTTGCTTCTTGACGTTGTCGTCCAACAAGGACCCAGCGCTGAAGCTGCTTCGCCGCCGGCACCGCGTCAGATCATCGAATATCGGCAACTGCTAGCGGCCTGCAAAGCGGACAGCCGGGGAGCGCGGTCACCCAGGACACGCCCCCGCACCACGTGACGAACCGCAAGACCGTGTCCTCTGCGGGGACTCAGCCCAAACCTGGCAGTCGCGCAGAACAGCCACATGATCGCCCGGATAAATTCCTAGGCGCTTCGCGACGCAACCTATGGGCCGTGACGGCCCCTTGCCGGTGTGACTTACCGCGCCCAGGAGTGAATCCTGCTGCGATCGCCAGCCTGCCCGGATGCTGTACCGCTACGAAGATCACGTTCAGTTCGGATCTTCCTGAAGGGACTGCCGTGCGCATCCTGGTCTCTCTCGCTGCCGCAACCGCCGCTGTTGTGGCTCTTGTCACGCCCACCCACGCCGTCGGTCCGATCGGTGAGCCGGGCGGCACGCTGGCCATGCCGCTGCACGACGCCGTCCAGGTGCTGCCGGTAGCCGAGGAGGAGCGGGCCGGGTACCAGCGGACCTCGTTCAAGCACTGGGTGGACGCCGATCGGGACGGTTGTTCGACTCGCAACGAGGTGCTGAAGGCGGAGGCGTTCCTCACGCCGGAGCAGGCCGCGGGCTGCAAGCTGAGTGGCGGCGAGTGGTACTCCCCGTACGACAACGTCTACATCGGTGCCCCGGGTGGCCTGGACATCGACCACCTGGTTCCACTCGCGGAAGCCTGGGACTCCGGAGCCTTTGCCTGGGCGGCGAAGGAGCGCGAGGACTACGCCAACGATCTTGGGGACGACCGGTCGCTGATCGCGGTCAGCGCGCGCAGCAACCGCTCAAAGGCCGACCAGGACCCCGCCCAGTGGCTGCCCCCGCACGAGGCGTACCGCTGCCAGTACCTCACCGACTGGGTCGCCACCAAGATGCGTTGGCAGCTCGCTGTCGACGAAGTGGAGCGCGACATTCTCGACGAGGGCACTGCAGACTGCCCGAATGTGCCAGTGAAGATCACCTTCGCTCGGTAACACCGGTCTGTGGGAGGGGCTTCCGCCCTGTGGATGGGATCCCGTGATGTGGCGGGCACGTTCCTGGTGGGAAGTCACACGACCTTCTGATTGACGTACCCAAGCGACGCCAGACCTTCGGCCGCACACAACCGGTCTGAGGCTCCGGCAACTTGTGTCTGCAGCAACTGGTAGACCGCGCCGTGCTGGTGCCCCCAGTGCATGGCTGCGCGCCAGAGGGCCCGTCCGTAGCCGTAGCCCCGGTACTGCGGTAGGACGCCAAAGTACTGCGGTAGCAGGCGTGGTGCCCCGCTGGCGTCGATCATGATCTCCATGGGACCGATGGCGCCAGCAACGCGTCCTTCGTGCTGCACGGTCAGAACGGGGCCGATGGTCCCGCTCTGCATCTGTTCGTGGACGAAGGCGAACCCGTCGGCAGCCATCTCCCGTGCGAAGGCCTCGAATCCTGCGTCGTCGCCGAGTTTCTGAGCCTCATGGACCGCTAGGGTCGCTGCCCGACCAGGTCCGTCGGCGAACTCCTTGAGTTGGACCCGGGTCCCTACTCCTCGCGCGTGCTCCTCGGGCTGGTCCGGGGCGAGGAACCACACGACACGGGCCGTGGCTGCGCCGTGGAGCGGCGCGAGTCTCCGGGCAAGGTCCGCGCCTGCCGACAGACCGCCCGGGACTGCGCCGTACACGTGGACCTTCACGGTGCCGGCGCCGCGGTCGATGAGCGTGGGGATCAGGGTCAGCTCCCGGTCGTGCTCGATGGCGTCGACCAGGACGTGCTCGGTCTTGGTGTCCGACCAACGGCGGTCCTTGTCGTGCGGCAGGAAGCGCCCGGTTCCGGCCTCCGCCACGACGGCCTCGAACAGCTCCGGGAGGGGATCCTCCGGGCGGTGCGGGCCGAGGGTCGGGACGTATGGCACAGGCATCACAGGTTCGATCCAGCCCCAGCGAAAGTGCATGGCCCGCACGCTAGTCGTCTCCTCTCACAGCCGCAGGCCCCGGCGCGTCGAGTCGCCGGGGCCTGCGTGTCGTGACCGGCTCAGGCGCCGGCCGTCCTAGTGGGGGTTGTCGTCACCGGCAGCGCAGGAGCACTTGGCGCTGTCCATGACGGTGTCCATGTCGGCGACCGAGAGAACCTGAGTCACCGGCTGGGCCGCAGGAAGGACCGGCCGCGTGAAGTACGGCAGCTCACGGTCGGGGCCGTCGTCCGGCAGGGGACGCCTCGGCGAGATCTCGACTGCTACAGCGGTCATCTGATTCAGCCTGCTTTCTTCTGTCCGTGCTGGCAGTAAGCCGCCAGCGGGGCCTTCGCCTCCTGGTAGTGCTTGGCCAGGGGCCTGCATACGCGGCAGGAACCGGAGAGCGTGCAGCCTGAGCAGCCTCCGGTGCGAAGCATGAGGCGGTCCGCGATTTCTCCCAGCCGGGCTAGGCCCTGGATCCCCTCATGGGGGAGGCTGATCTGGTCGTCGCGGCCGATCTTGCAGATGGACACCAGGCCGTGCGGGTCCATGTGGAAGAAGGTGTGTCCGGCGTTGCAGCCGGTGAATGCCTTGCGCAGCCGCAGGTGCCCCTTTGACTGTGCGGTGAGTACCTCGCCGCCCCCGTAGATGGTGGGCGTCATGTTCGTGAAGACCTCGTACTCGACGCCCCACGTCTTGCACAGGTCGACCATGGCCTGTTCCTCGTGGCCGTTGTCATCGGTGACAACGATGCTCATCCGGAGAGGCAGGCGGGCGTGCCGGGCGGCGTTCATGCCCTGTACGAACTGGTCCCAGGCTCCGGCGCGCTGCGTCAGCTCGTCGTAACTGGCCTTGGTCGCCCCGTACATGGAGACCGTCACCCGGTACGGCGGGCATTCCTTGAAGGTGCGGAGCAGGTTCTCACGCCACAGCAGCGAGGCGTTCGTCGAAACGGTGATCATCATGCCGAGCTGCCACGCATGCCGGTAAGCGCGCAAAAAGTCCCGGTCGATGGTGGGCTCGCCGCCGGTCATCTGGAGGAACAGCACACCGGCCTCGCCCATGATGTCCAGGCAGCGCCGCTTGTCCTCCCACGGCATTCCCGACTGCACCTTGAGCCCCAGGTAGCAGTGCTTGCAGTTGTAGTTACAGCCGAGGTTGATCTCGTAGCTCGCCTTGCCGTACCCCCACTGGGAGGGTCGGCGCACCAGCAGGAAGTCCGCGAGGATCCGGCCGGTGATGTCCAGGTCGTCCCACTGCTCGCGGACTGCCTCCACGAGCCAGGGCGGGGCAGGTTCTGCTGGGTCGAAGGCGCGCAGCTCCTCGTAGCGGGCCTCCGGCAGGAGAGCGCCCCCGCGGCTTCCTGGCCGCACGAGCACGTACTGCTCCAGGAAAGGGCTGGCGATTACGTCATGCATGTGGACTCCAAGCGGAGCGGTCGTGGGTGAACTTGGTGGTTGGTCCCCGGCCGCCATGTCGGTGGCGGCCGGGGCCGGTGTCCCGGCCGCCGTCACTCCCCCACGGAGGGTCGGCCGGAACGCTGGCTCGCTCGGGGCCGGGGACCACGCGGGGAGCGGGTCCGGGCTTGGGGAGCCGGTCAGCTGCCGCTACCGGCCCCTGGCGGGTGCTCAGGTGGTCACGTGGCGGCGGCCAGCACGAGCGCCGAGAGCAGCGCTACGAGGGCGACCGCGCACACGACCACTTCCGTGCGGGGTTTCACTGGGGGCCTGCCTTCGCCACACGGAGGTGGCGGCCGGGGCCGCCGCGGGCGATCTCGCGCCAGCAGGTGTGGCAGGCGCGTACCTCCCAGCCGGGCCCAGCGATACCGACGCTGCGGGCGAGGAGGTGGCCGTCCCGGGTCGGGCTGCCGCAGGAGACGCATACCTGTATCGCCTGCGCTTCAGCGAGGGGGCCGAGCACCCATTCCAGGGCCGGGAGCAGCAGCCGAGTGTCCGTGTCCCACTTGCGGGTTGTGGGCACGCGCAGCCAGCGCATCCCGGCGCGGTACCCCTCCAGACCGCACACCAGCAGCTCGTCCCCTTCGCGGTGGACCTGCACGCCGGCCGCCCGGGCGTCGGGCCAGCGGTCCGCGGCTCCGGGCGGGATGACCCACAGCAGGTGGCCGCTGGCGTCGTCCTCCAGGACGGGCCCGGAGCGGTCGGCCAGGACGTCCAGCACCAGGTGCCCCCACGTGGCGGGCACGCTGACCGCGTTCCATGTGCTGTCGACGGCGACGAGGTCCAGGCGCACGTCCTCGCGCGGCAGGTACGGCGGCCGCAACGCGGCGGCGGTCGTCATGGTGCGGTCACCTCCGCCCACACCTGCTTGCCCCAGGGCAGCGGGATGACGCCCCAGTTGCTGGACAGCGCGTCGACCAGTTGCAGCCCCCTGCCGGTCTCGGCCAGCGGATCCCCGACCTCGAGCTGCGGCACCTCCCGGCTCTTGTCCGTGATCGCCACCCGAACCCGATGGCGAGCCGTACGGGTCACCGTCAGCCGCACCACGGTGCCCCTGGTGTGCCGGGCCGCGTTGCTCGCCAGTTCCGAAGCGATCAGCTTCAGGTCATCCCCGAGGTGCTCTAAGCGCCAGACGGCCAGCACCGTGTCCAACATCCTCCGCGCGTCCTCGGCGGCTTGGTCGTCCCTCTGCAGCACGCCGCTGTAGGCCGGATCTCCGGTACTGGAGGCGACCGGACGCCAGGACGGCCGTAGCCGTTCCACCGTCTCGGTCCCGTGGGTGGTGATGCTCGCCATGCTGACGCCCCCAAGCGGCTGTCGTGCATTTACGGAGGCGGGTCCATGGGGCCCGCCCTACAAGCCAACAGCCGTGCAACGCCGCCGCACGGACATCCGGGCGGACATTCAGGCGGACATTCTCGTGCGAGGGGACATCGCCGTTCCGCCCAACCGGCTACGGTCAGTAGACGGGCGGACGAGTGGAGTTACGACGTGGTCGAAGAACCGACGCTGTTCGAGCAGGCGTGCATCGCCCAGGGCTGGGACACAACAGGCCGCTTCGTTCAGGCCTTTGACGCGACCGCCAGCCTCGTGGGCGACCCGGTAACCGTGACTCCTCGTCACGTCCGCCGCTGGAAGAACGAGGTGCCGCCCCCGAGCCCGAGGGCCCAAACATGGCGAGTCCTCCATGCAATGTTCGGCGTAGACCCGAAAGAGCTTGGTTTCCTCAACCCCCCTGCCGGTGTCACCGTGAGAGGAGCAACGCCCCTCGCACAGGAAGGCACCAGTGTGCACCGACGGGCTTTTCTCTCCGACTCCATCGGCGCCGCCGCCGGCGTCACCCTGCCTCACCGAGAGACCACCATCACGCCTCCGAGCAGTTCAGGCGCCGTCGGCACCGCCCACGTGCTGGAGCTACGCGAGGGCCTCAGGTCCCTGTACCACCTGGACGACGCTTACGGCGGCGGCGACGTCCTCTCGCTCGCCGTCAAACACCTGCGCCGCGTCCGCCGCGTCATCAACTCCCGGGACTACCCGGAAACCATCGGCCGGCAACTGCGCCTCCTCGCCGGCGAGACCGCCGAGCACTGCGCCTGGCTGCACTACGACGCCGACCAACAGGACGCGGCCACCGCCTACTGGGGAGACGCCCTGACCACCGCCACGGTGGTCCGGGAGACCTCACTGGAAATCCTCGTGCTCGCCTCCCTGAGCATGCAGGCCAGCTACACCGGACGCCCCCGCGACGGCTACGACTTGGCCCGCGCCGCCCAGGAACGGGCCTCCCGCTACGGCTCGCCCGTCCTCCAGTCCCTCATCGCCTCCCGTGAGGCCCGGGCCCTGTCTCTCATGCGAGACCACTCCGCGGCCCGCCAACGCCTCGCGGAGTCCATGCGCCTGGCGGAACGAGCAGACCATGGGCGCCCCTCCCCGGACTGGGCGGCCTTCCACGGCCCCGCCGAGCTGGACTACGCCCAGGGCCTGTTCTACACAGAGACCGGCCACCACGACCGCTCCGTCGCGTTCCTGCGCGCCGCCCTCGCTCACCAGGACCGCACCTACGGCCGCAACCGCGCCCTGTACCGTCTCACCCTGGCCCGGAGCCTGGTGAGCTGCGGCGAGGTCGACGAGGGCGCCGCCCAGGCCACCGAAAGCCTGGGCCACCTGGAAGAGGTCGAGTCCGGTCGAGTACTGCGCCGCTTGACCGAGGTCGTTGACCTCCTCGGCGACGTCGACGCCATCTCGGCCCGCCAGGCCGCGGAGGAGCTGACGGAATACGTGCAGGACAGGAGAGCAGCATGACGCCCGAGGTGACCTACACCCGACACGAGGGCCCGGACTCCGCCGACGCCCTTGACGCGTTCCTCCCGGCGTACGAGGAGATCTACGCAGAACCGCCCTACCTGGAGGGGCCCCGGGACGTCGCCGACTTCATCGAGCACTACGCCGTCCAGGCCAAACGCCCCGGCATGCGCCTGGTCCTCGCCCACGCCGGACAAGAGGTTGTCGGCTTCACGTACGGCTATTACCTCGCCCCGGACACCCGGTGGTGGAGCAATCTCCAGGACGTGCAGCTCCCGCCTGACGAGGCGCGCGAGGACGGCCGGCGCACATTCGCGATCATCGAACTGGCCGTCCGCCGGGCGTGGCGCCGCCGCCGAGTCGCCGCCACGCTGCACCGCCTCCTCCTAGATGGCGTCCACGCGGAGCGGGTCACCCTGACCGTACGGCCTGAGCCCGAAGCGGCACCGGCACGCCTGGCCTATGAGGCGTGGGGATACCGCCGCCTCGGCATCTCCCACCCATGGGAGGACGCACCCATGTACGACTGCATGGTCCGCGACCTGCAACGGGATCCGCTCGCTACCCCCTGATCATCGTGCAGTCGGTGTCAGTGCCTGCCCGTACCGTGGGGGTATGCCCAACCCTCCCCGATCTGCGGGCATTGTGTGCTGCCCTGCGCGGGACCACCTCAACGACGCCATCCGCAACCTGATGGACCAGCCAGCCAGCCCCGAGCGTTCCGAGCAGTGGGCGACGCTGCTGGAGCAGTGGGTGGACTCCTGCCCCTGCGAATGCTGGACGACCGCCGCCTGACCCAGACATGGGTGCGCCCCGCCGTCCGCCGTCGATCTGTCCAGCCGCACCCTGCGCCACCGCTCCGGTCTTCTCGCAGGTCACCGCCGCCGCATCGGTTCCCGCTGGCGTCGCCT
The DNA here is from genome assembly GCF_044749345.1 of Streptomyces sp. NPDC089424. Taxonomy (NCBI): domain Bacteria; kingdom Bacillati; phylum Actinomycetota; class Actinomycetes; order Kitasatosporales; family Streptomycetaceae; genus Streptomyces; species Streptomyces sp. NPDC089424. The sequence continues at coordinate 931,922 of NZ_JBIVHU010000003.1, read as the reverse complement.
GACCTGCGGCCAGCAGGCCCAACTCGTCATGGCTCACCTGCGCTGCGGCGACACCTACGCGCGCCTCGCAGCAGGCTTCCGCATCGGGATCGCCACGGCTTACCGCTACATACGCGAGGCAGTCGACCTTCTGGCCGCCCTTGCGCCACGCTGGAACAGGTCATAGAGACCGTGCGGCAAAAGGCGTACGTGATCCTCGACGGCACCGTGCTGCCTATCGACCGCATCGCCGCCGACCGCCCGTACTACTCGGGGAAGACGCGAACGGACAGTTTGGCGGTTCAACTCCGCTCGCGCGGAGAGGACTCCCCCTCGCCTGATCGGGGGCCAAGGAGGCTCGGCTCACCTCCGCTCGCGCGGAGAGGACCGGGGCGACAGGAAGACGCCGGGCGGGAACAACGGCTCACCTCCGCTCGCGCGGAGAGGACAGCAGGAACCGCACCCTGACCCCCTGCTCCAGCGGCTCACCTCCGCTCGCGCGGAGAGGACCCCGGCCAGTACAGCGCCTGCTTGTTCACCGGCGGCTCACCTCCGCTCGCGCGGAGAGGACGATCTATCTCGCTTACACCTTCGAACCGACCGCGGCTCACCTCCGCTCGCGCGGAGAGGACATCACGCCGGGCAAGACGACCGACAACTACGGCGGCTCACCTCCACTCGCGCGGAGAGAACCAGGTGATCGCGCAGCGGAGTCGTCGTAGCGCCGGCTCACCTCCGCTCGCGCGGAGATGACGTCACCGCGGCGTCCGCGCAGTACTACGCCGACGGCTCACCTCCGCTCGCGCGGAGAGGACGGCGACCTGCGGGACCTGCCAGTCGTGGACGGCGGCTCACCTCCGCTCGCGCGGAGAGGACCCAACCGCGCACGCCCGAGCCCACCCCGAAGACGGCTCACCTCCGCTCGCGCGGAGAGGACCAGTACAGCCAGGCCCAGCGCTGGAGCAAGGGCGGCTCACCTCCGCTCGCGCGGAGAGGACGCCTTCAGGTCGGCACGCAGGCCCCGGAGGGTCGGCTCACCTCCGCTCGCGCGGAGAGGACACTCACTTCGTCTGAGTCGGAGGGCGTTCGTGCGGCTCACCTCCGCTCGCGCGGAGAGGACTGAGCAGCCGCCCACGCTCCTCGGTGCTGAGCCGGCTCACCTCCGCTCGCGCGGAGAGGACCGTCTTTGCCGCGGCCGCGGTGAGATCCCGGACGGCTCACCTCCGCTCGCGCGGAGAGGACACCCCGAAGGTGATCGAGGCGTTCACCAAGCTCGGCTCACCTCCGCTCGCGCGGAGAGGACTCTTCATGGGGCGCGCGGTCAGGATGCACGTCCGGCTCACCTCCGCTCGCGCGGAGAGGACGCGCTGGCCTCGCTGCCCGCGCAGATCATGCACGGCTCACCTCCGCTCGCGCGGAGAGGACGACGCCCCGCCTCATGTGGGCCTGATGGGGAGCGGCTCACCTCCGCTCGCGCGGAGAGGACTCCGTGGCGAGCCAGGCCTACACCGCCGCGGGCGGCTCACCTCCGCTCGCGCGGAGAGGACCTTTGCGACCTGCCCTTATCCGACGCCTTTGCAATTCCTTTGCCAGGTCTCGTCGTACATGCATCTCGATTCGTCGTCGCTGCGCGCAGAGAGTGTATGCCCCAGCCCTCATGGCGCAGGCAGATCAGGCTTTGCGGGACCGTTGTCAGTGGGGGGTGCTATCTCTGAGCGCATGGTGAAGCACAACGGGCCGACCACGTCCGGGGATTACGCACTGGACGTTCGTATGTGGGGGAAGGAGCACGGGCTGCCGCGGCCGTATCCGGCGATCTGTCATCTTCTCGACACCGGCGCTGTGTTCGGGTCTCTGTGGGATGTCGTTCTGAGCGACAGGGTTCGGGAGGACATCGCCGAAGCGCTCGGCCTGAGCGTCACGGAGGCGCGCACGCTGGTCTCCTTCTGGGCAGGGTTGCATGACATCGGAAAGATCACTCCCACGTTCCAGGCTCAGGTACCGGCCTGCTTCGAGCCGATTCGAGACGACCCCGCGTACGTCAGCGCGCCTGGCGCAGAGGCGGAGAGAAGCTTCCGCCACGAGATCGCATCCCATTGGTCTCTGTTTGAACTGCTGGAGCGTGCCGGCTATCCCGGCGACGTACGTCTGCTCCGCAAGTCCGTGGGTCATCAGGTTGCACAGTTGCTGGGTGGGCATCACGGGCTTTTCGGAGCGGTATTGCAGGCGAAGCAGGTGGCGCAGGCGAGCGATTACAACCCTGGTCTGGGTAAGAAGGGTTGGGCAGAACAGCGGCAGGTGCACTTCGAGGAGCTTCGGCGGGCTATGGGCGCGTTCGTGGTGCCTTCGCGTGGCCTGCCGGCGGGTCTGGCAGTGGTGGTGGCTGGTCTGGTCGTGGTGGCGGACTGGTTGGCGAGCCAAACATCCGCCATCGTGTCGCGTCTCCCCCGCCCTGGCTGGGCGGGGACGGCGGCAGAAGTGGATGCTCACTGGCGACTGGCGGTGGACTCCGCGCCGGCATTGGTGCGGGAGGCTCGTCTGGGCCGGGCGCGCTTCTCTGCCGAGGAGTTCGGTGCGATGTTCCCCTTCGCTCCCAACAGCCTGCAGCGAGATCTTGCGGAGCATCTCCCTCGGATGGTCAGCGAGCATGGGCCGGGGTTGATTCTGGTGACGGCTCCGACGGGTGATGGGAAGACGGAAGCGGCGCTGTACGCGGCCTCGCTGCTCGGACGAGCGGTGGGTTCCCGGGGGGTGTATTTCGCGCTGCCGACCATGGGGACGGCGGACGCGATGCTGCCGCGCGTCGCGGCGTTCGCTGCTCAGGCCATGTCCGGGGAGCGCGCGTTGATGCTGTTGCACTCGATGGCGTGGCTGAGTACGGCGAGCAGCGCAGACGCGGACGGGTCTGCGTCGTTCGATCTGCCGTTCAGTGCGAGTTCTGTGAGTGCGGAGAGAGGTACCGCAGTTGAGGCGGATGGTTGGCTTCGCGGGCCCAAGCGCGGGTTGCTCGCACCGTTGGGTGTGGGCACGATCGATCAAGCTTTGGGTGCTGTGCTGCCTCTGCGGTACAACGTGTTGCGGCTGCTCGGGTTGTCGGACAAGGTGTTCGTCGTTGATGAGGCGCACGCCTACGGTCCGTGGATGCATCAGCTCCTTGTACGGCTGCTGGAGTGGCTGGGTGTGATGGGGGCCCCGGTCGTGCTGTTGTCGGCCACGTTGACGGGCCGCTCGGCCGGCTCGCTGGTCGATGCGTACCGGCGTGGTGCCGGGTTCACCGAGTCGTCCCGTGTGGTCCCGCGTTATCCGGGCTGGCTGTTCGCCAGTGGGGCTTCGGGCGAGGTCGCCGCTACACGAAGTACGGCGAGCAACCGAGCCCGGACGTTGAAGGTGTCACGCCGACCGGTGGTGTGGGACGCGGCGGAATCCGCGGACGCGCCGGTTCGGGCAGGCGGCAGGCGCGCAGCGCTGCGGGAGGTTCTGGCGCGCGTAGCGGCGGAGGGCGGTACGGCGTTGGTGTGCTGCACGACGGTCGCCGAGGCGCAGCAGACATTCAGGGATGTGCGGGCGGCGTTTCCCGAGCTCGCGGTGCGCCCCGGTGGGGTGCGGTTGCTGCATTCTCGGTTCCCCGCGGACGTGCGGGCATCCATTACGAACGCTTGCGAGACCGCTTACGGCAAGCCCGGGCCCGGAGAGGACGAGGTTCAGGTTCGTCCGGCATCGATCCTGGTGGCGACTCAGGTGGTAGAGCAGTCACTTGACCTCGATTTCGACCTCGTGGTGAGCGATCTGGCGCCGTTGGCGCAGCTGTTGCAGCGCGCTGGACGCGGGCGCCGACATAAACGGGGTCCGCTCGGCCGCCCGGGGTGGGCGGTGCGGGAGGACGAGCCGGAGTTGGTGGTGCTTGATCCGCTGACCGCGGCCGATGGGGGTGTTCCTCGCTCATGGGGGGCGGTCTACGACGCGGGTCTGCTCCGGCGGACCTCGGTGATTCTGGCGGAGTGCGCCCGGGAAGGCGTCGCGGTCCCCGGTGGCGTGCAGCGGCTGGTGGACGAGGTGTATGAGGAGGGATTCGTCGACCGGCTGGAGGGTGCGGCTCGTGAGGAGTTGACCCGACTGGACGAGGAGCGGATGGCGGGAGAGGCGGCCGAGCGGCATCTGGCGGCGTGGGCCGGTATCTGCGCACCTGCGGAAGTGAAGGGCGATCTCAGCAAGCTGTCGGTGCGGGATGCGGGGGTGACCGAGGAATTGTTGACGACTCGGCTTGGTGCCGATACCGGGCGGGTGCTCTGCCTGTATGAACAAGCGGATGGGGCGGTGTCGCTCGATCTCGAGGGCAAGGTTCCGGTCCCGGTCGGGGGCCGTGGCGGACTCGGGGTGTCGGAGCTTGCCGATGTCGCGCGGCGGGTGGCACCCGTGCCGGGGCGGTGGCTGCGCGGAGACGAGAAAGGGGGAGGCGTTCCGGCGAAGTGGGGGACGCATCCTTCGCTTCGTGATCTCGTTCTGTTGCGCATGAGTCACGCCGGGGGCGAGGCGTGGAGGAGCCGCTATGGGCGCTTCACGTTTTCGGTGTCCGAGGTCGGCCTCGAAGTCGTTTGATCTCTTCACGTTTCAATCACCTTGCCCACACATTTCCGCTACGTTCGAATAGGGGCTTCCCTAGCCGAGTTGTCACCGTCCCGTCGTGACCCGAAGGACCTTTCCGGCGGCATGGCGCGGACAGCGACGGCGTACGCGGGCGGGTCCACAGCCTCCCGTCTTACCCAGCCTTGTCTGAATGACGACAGGACACAGCATGCCGACAGGCACGTTCAATCTGATCGACCAGCCGTGCGTCCCAGTGCGTTGGAAACCGGGCATTTCAGCCTCTTCTCCCAGCGAGTTCCCGGACCGGGTGGGGCTGCGAGAGCTCCTGCTGCGCAGCCACGAGATCGAGTGCCTCGCGGTGGCCGACGCACCGGCGCACGCAGCGTTGCTCCGTATCCTGTACGCGCTCACTGCCCGGGTGGCCGGACTCACGGAGCAGGGTCCCGAAGGCGACTGGGACGAGCGCCGGCTGGACGTGCTCGACTCCGGTCGGCTTCCGGCCGAAGAGGTCGAGGCGTACTTCAGCACGTACGCGGATCGGTTCTTCCTATTCGACCTGCGCGGTCGCCCGTGGATGCAGGATCCCCGGCTGGCAGACCAGTGCGACCCCGCTAACACTGCCGGCGTCAACAAGCTCGTCGTCACCCGGCCGTCGGGCAACAACCATTCCTGGTTCCGGCATGACTCGGACACAGCGGCTGAGCCGCCCACCGCTGCCGAAGCCTTCCTCGGTCTCCTGGTGTGGCACTACTACGGCCCCTCCGGCCGCTGTTCGTCACGCGAGGTGAACGGGGTGAAGAGCGCGAGCGCCACCGCTGGCCCGCTGCGGACCGCCCTTTCCTACCATCCCGAAGGCAATTGCCTGTTCGAGACCCTGCTCGCCGGCCTCGTACCGCCCGAGAACAGTGTGCGCGGCAAGGAGGACCTGTGCCCGTGGGAGCAGGACGCTCTGCCGGATCCGGACTGTGCGCCCAGGGAGTCCCGCGGGCCGCGCTCACGGCACACCGGCCGTTCCCAGCATGCGCTGCTCCTGATTCCGGATGAGGACAGCACACATGCACGGGACGCGTTCATCACCTGGGCCTACCGGGGCGAACGGATGCCGCGGGAGGACGACTACCTGATCTGGCAGGTCAGTCAGCAGGGCAACCGGTACCCTCGCCCCGCCGACGCCGGCCGCGCACTCTGGCGCGACCTGGACGCCTTGCTGCTCCAGCACCCGCCTGCGGGCAGTGCCCATCCGCAACAGCCTCGGGTGTTCCGCAGCGCGGTCGAGGTTTCTGAGGACCTTCGGGTCCGGGCGCTCGGATTCGACCAGGAGGGGCAGGCCAAGGACACCCAGTTCGTCGACGCGAGCACCCCGGCCGTCCTCGGCTTCGCCGAGGCCAACGACGCCCGAACCGTCCCCGCCGTGGGCAGGTTGCGGCAGTGCGGCGAGCTGTTCGGGCGCCGCCTCGACCGCGCGGTCAAACGTGCGTGGTCCGCGTACGTCAGGGACGCCAAAGCCGACGGCGCGGCCTGGGCCGCAGAAGCGGGCGCCCGGTACTGGCCGTGTGCCGAAGCGGAGTTCTGGGCACGCTTCCGGCTTCTGGACCGCACCGGTGACGTCTCCGACGGTGGCTTCGACCCGACCGCCACCCGTCGGGCGTTCCTGCGCCTGGCCGAGGAGGCGTACGACACGGTGACCGAACCCGTCACCCGTACCCTGCGCGGCGCGAAGGCCGTCTCCCAGGCCCGCATCGAGCTCTACGGCGGAACCCCCAAGAAACGGGCGGCATCACCCGACCCCGGCGCGCAGACCAAGGAGCCCACCGTATGACGACCACAACCCGACCGGCTGCACCGGATGCCCCCCGTGACCCGGAGGCTGTGGACGGGCAGATCCCTCAGCAGGGCGGCACACCGCGGGCCGGCCGCTCGCGCGCGTACACCAACTGGGTCCTGCAGGTCTGCCGCGAAGACGCCGGTGCCCGCAGTGCGTTGCGCAGCGGGCTGGGCAAGGATCTCGACTCGGTACGGCGGATGCACCGACTGGTGGCGCCGTGGCTGCCCGAGCAGCGCTCCGCAGACGTGGAGCGGGCCTACTACACGGTCGCGGCGATGATCGCGGCCCAGCCCCGCAGTGCACTGGCTGTTCCGGACCTGACTCCGCCCATCGGGCAGGATGATGCGGCCCCCACCCGGTGGCGGCGGCGCGCCAGTCTCGGCACAGCGTTCGCCGTCGCCGTCACCGAAGGCCCGGGCCGTGAGAAGGAGATGCGCGCGGGAACAGCGGAGAGCCGTCTCAATCTCCTCACCCGCCAGAGCGTCAACGGTCTGCACCGGCACCTTCCCGCCTCCGTCGGGTACCTGCGCACGCTGGGTGTGGACGTCGACTGGTCACAGCTCCTGGACGACCTCGGCAACTGGCGCAAGCACTCCGGACGGATCTCGCGCACCTGGCTCCAGGACTTCTACCGGCTGCGGGACCAGGAAGCCGCCCGCCGGGCTTACGACGCCGATGAAGGGGAACTGGCGGCGGGCCCGACGGGCCCCGCCTCACCCTGACCCCGCCCCGACCACCGCACCCGCACCCGCACCCGCACCCGCACCCGCACCCGCACAATCACGCATCCGTGCAAAGGAGTCACTTCATCATGCCCATGGCCGCCCGTTTCATCGACATCCACATCATCCAGAGCGTTCCCCTCTCCAACCTCAACCGGGACGACACCAACTCGGTCAAGACGGTCCAGTACGGCAACACGCTGCGTACCCGGGTCAGCAGCCAGTCCTGGAAGCGAGCTGTCCGCGGGGTGTTCGAGGACCGCATCGGCCAGGCTGCCCTGCGTACTCGCCGCATCGGCGAGCGCGTCACGCGCTTGCTGACCGAGGACCGGGAGTGGCCGCTGGACCTCGCCGAGCGGGCAGGTGCGCACGTGGCTGCGGCCAGCAGCATCAAGTTCGAACTCGCGAAGAATCCGGCAGACCCCAAGCAGACCGTTCCCAACAAGGTCCTCACCAATGCGATGGTCTACGTCCCCGAGAGCGCTGTGGCCGAACTCGCTGACCTGGCCGAGGTGCACCGCGTCGCGCTGCAGGCCGCCAAGGACATCAAGAAGCCGGCCGACAAGAGCGTCCTGCCCGCCGACGAGGTCGAGGCGGTCCTGCGCTCACGCAACGGCGTGATCAACCTCTTCGGCCGCATGCTCGCCGAGGTCGACAACGCCGGCGTCGACGGCGCCGTCCAAGTGGCACACGCGCTCACCACCCATGAGACCGACGTCGAACTCGACTACTTCTCCGCCGTCGACGACGTCACCGCCACCTGGGGAGACCAGACAGGCAGCGGCCACATGGGGCACACCGAGTTCAGCGCCGGCACCTTCTACCGGTACGCCACCATCGATCTCCGCGACCTCGCCGCCAACATCGGCGAGAACCCCACCGAGCTCCGCGAACTGACCGCCGCGTTCCTCAACGCGTTCATCCTGTCCCTGCCCCAGGCGAAAAAGAACTCCACCGCGCCCCACACCATCCCCGACCTCGCCCACATCTCGGTGCGCGCGGACCGGCCTCTGTCCTACGCTGCCGCATTCGAAAGCCCGGTCACCGCATCCGCGCAGGGCGGCTTCGCGAGCGCCTCCCGCACCACCCTGGCCGACTACGCAGAAGCCGCCAACCGCCTCCTCGGCAGCCACGGGATCGTCAACGCCGGCTGGGCCGGCGTCGACACAAAGGGCCTCGACGGACTCGGCACCCGCCACACCGGCTTCGACGCCCTCATCGACGCCGCCCTGGACAGCGCACTGGCCGCACAGCCCGCCGGAGACGCGGCATGAACGACCTTCACCCCGTCCCCGAGCCGGGGCTCCTGCTCCGGCTCGCCGGCCCCCTCCAGTCCTGGGGCCTGCACAGTCACTTCAACGAACGCGACACCGCCGCCTTCCCCACCCGCTCGGGCGTCATCGGCATGCTCGCGTCCGCACTCGGACGCCGCCGCGACCAGCCCATCGACGACCTCACCGCCCTGCACATGACGGTACGCACGGACCGGCCCGGCGTAATGCTGCGCGACCTTCACACCGTCGGTGGCGGGCTTGCCCCGAAAGCAACCGTGACCACAGCCGAAGGCAAAAAGCGCACCGGCGACACAGGCACCCTCCTCACCCACCGCTACTACCTCGCCGACGCCGCCTTCACCCTCGCCCTCACCACACCCCCGGACACCGAAGGCAGCGCCCTCCTCGACCGCTGTGCCGCCGCCCTCCGCAACCCCCGGTGGCCGCTCCACCTCGGCCGACGCTCCTGCCCGCCCGAGGGCCCTCTGCTGCTCGGGCAGAGTGAGAACGCCCTGCACCACCTCGTACACCTGCCACTCGCCGCCCGCCCGACGAAAAATCGTGAGCCGGGAGGCATGCCGGTGGAGTTCTTGGCAGACCGCCCGTTGAACCACCTGCCCACCCCGGCCGGCACGGTCGGGGAAACGTACGAGGACGGCTCCCGCCCCTCCGGCGAAGTCAACGACCAGCCCGTCAACTACCACCCCCGCCACCGCTCCTACCGGGCACGGCCGCTGTACCGACGCACCCTGCTCCTGCCCCACTCCCAGTTCGCCGGACTCGGAACAGACCAGCTCACCGCCTTGCATCAGTACATCGGCACCCGGCTGAACACCACCGAAGGGAGCCGACGATGACCCTCTGGCTCACCCGCATCGTCCCCGACGCCGGCTCGCGGGACGCCCGACGCGACCTCAGCGGCCCCATCGGCATGCACCGTCGCATCATGAGTCTGTTCCCACCGGACGCCGGCCCCGACCCCCGGGCCCAATTCGGCGTCCTCTTCCGCACCGAAGACACCCCCGCCGGGCCTCACCTGCTCATCCAATCCACCCACGAACCCGACACCAGCCGCCTGCCCGACAGCTACGGAACAGCCCTTTCCCGCCCCCTCGACGCACTCATCGACGCCATCCGCCCCGGACTCACCATCCGCTACCGGTGCGTCGCCAGCCCCGTCCGCAAACCCGGCGCCACCACCCGTGCCCTCTACAACCTCCCACCCGTCGTCCCGCTCACGGGCGCAGCAGCCGACGAATGGTGGACTCGCCAAGCCGACAACAGTGGCCTCAAACTTTTCACCCACCACTCCCGCCCCCTGGACGCCGCACGAGGAGAACGCCGCCCCGACAGCGCCCCACCGCAACGAATCCGCCACAACCGCACCCAGTTCGACGGCACCGCAGCCATCATCGACACCGACCTGCTCCGGACGAGCATCCGTACTGGTATCGGACGCGGCAAGGCATACGGGTGCGGCCTCCTCAGCATCGCCCCCGCGAGGCAACACCAATGAGCCCACGCGTCACGTCCAAACCACTCACCACCGGCAACGCCCGGCGCAAACTCGCCGCTCCCACCGTCGCCATGCTCCCCCGCATCGCCGACTCCCTCTCCTTCCTCTACCTCGACATCGTCCGCATTCACCAGGACGACACCGGAGTCTGCGCGGAAATCACCAGCGAACGGCGAGGAACAGAGACCGTCTACCTGCCCACCGCAGCCCTCAGCTGCGTCCTCCTGGGCCCCGGCACCTCCATCACCGCCCGCGCCCTCACCACCTTCGCCAGGAACGGCACCACCGTCATCACCACAGGGTCAGGAGGCGTCCGCTGCTACTCCGCAGCCGTCCCCGAATCCCTCACCACCCGCTGGCTCGAACGGCAGACCCGCGCCTGGGCCAACGACGCCCACCGCCTCACCATCGCCCAGGCCATGTACGAGCTCCGCTTCGGAGACGGCACCGCGGCCAGCGGAACCAACCTCGACAAGCTCCGCGGCATGGAAGGCCAACGCGTCCGAGCCCACTACCAACTCCTGGCCCGCCAATACAAAATCGGCCGCTTCCGCCGGGCCTACGACCCCGACTCCTGGGACAGCCAGGACCCCGTCAACCTCGCCCTGTCCTCGGCCAACACCTGCCTGTACGGCATCGTGCATGCCGCGATCACCGCGCTCGGCTGCTCACCCGCCCTCGGCTTCGTCCACAGCGGCAACCAACAAGCCTTCGTTTACGACATCGCAGACCTGTACAAGGCCGAACTCACCATCCCGCTCGCTTTCTCCCTCCACGCCTCACCCAACCCTGAAAGCGAAGCCCGCCGCTCCTTCCGCCACGAATTGCGCCTCTTCCAACTGCTCCCCCGCATCGTCACCGACATCCAACAGCTCCTCGACCCGAGCAACACGTACGAAACCCCGGATCCCGAGGAACGAATGGTCGATCTCTGGGACCCCGTCTCCGGCTCCGTTCCGGCCGGCATGAACCACGGCAAGCAACCGTGACCCGCGTACCGAAGGAGGACAGCCCATGTCCTCAATGATCGTCATCTCGGCCACAGCCGTACCCGACCACCTTCGCGGAGCCCTCACCCGTTGGCTCCTCGAAGTCACACCAGAGCTCTACGTCGGCACCGTCTCAGCCAAAGTCCGCGATGAACTCTGGGCCGCCGTCACCGCTTGCGCCGACGGCGGCGTTGCAGTCCTCGTACACCCCGACGACAACGAACAAGGCTTCCAGCTACGAACAGCGGGAAGCCACCGCCGCGAACCCCTCGACTTCGACGGCCTCACCTTGATCGCCTTCCATCGAGAAAGTCAAGGAATAGCAAACCCCTGCTAACGTGCCAGGTCAAAAAAGGGCCCTCTCCGCGCGAGCGGAGGTGAGCCGTCAGGTGCTGATGTCGTCCATGGAGATGAGCCGCCCTCTCCGCGCGAGCGGAGGTGAGCCGTAGTGCAGCTGGTTCGCCATCGTGATCACAGCGCCCTCTCCGCGCGAGCGGAGGTGAGCCGACAACCAGCGGCTTCACCGCTGCCACGCCCGCGCCCTCTCCGCGCGAGCGGAGGTGAGCCGTCCGCGGCGCCTGCATTTACCTGGCACGCGAGGCCCTCTCCGCGCGAGCGGAGGTGAGCCGGCGGTGCGCACAGTGGCGATCGCTTCGCCCGCGCCCTCTCCGCGCGAGCGGAGGTGAGCCGCCCACCTGACTGCCCCCGTCGTCGGTGCGCTCGCCCTCTCCGCGCGAGCGGAGGTGAGCCGTGCGACGACTACGTGCGGCAGATCCAAGCCCAGCCCTCTCCGCGCGAGCGGAGGTGAGCCGGTGCGATATGCGACGGACGCGCGGGCTGGGCAGCCCTCTCCGCGCGAGCGGAGGTGAGCCGCCACAGAAGGCCGAAGCCTGGTGGCCGTACTCGCCCTCTCCGCGCGAGCGGAGGTGAGCCGTCCCGCAGTGCCGGAGTTCCGTAGCCAACTGAGCCCTCTCCGCGCGAGCGGAGGTGAGCCGGACCAGGCGATTCGTGCGCTCGTCGACGGCGTGCCCTCTCCGCGCGAGCGGAGGTGAGCCGCGGAGGCTGCGAGCCTTCTTGGCCCATCTCTCGCCCTCTCCGCGCGAGCGGAGGTGAGCCGAACTCGGATTCGTGCGTGCTGGCGAGCACTTGGCCCTCTCCGCGCGAGCGGAGGTGAGCCGCTGTCCGCCGAGGGGTCTGCGATCCACCGGTAGCCCTCTCCGCGCGAGCGGAGGTGAGCCGGCGGGCGAGGTACTCCAGCAGGACGGCGGCGTGCCCTCTCCGCGCGAGCGGAGGTGAGCCGGTCGACCCGCGCGGCCCCGGCGTCACCATGCCGCCCTCTCCGCGCGAGCGGAGGTGAGCCGGAACTCGCCCACCGCGCCGGCCTGGACTGGGCGCCCTCTCCGCGCGAGCGGAGGTGAGCCGCCACCAACGATCGTGACGCGCTGGCCGCGCAGGCCCTCTCCGCGCGAGCGGAGGTGAGCCGAAGGGCGACACCCTCTGGTCGATCGCCCGCGCGCCCTCTCCGCGCGAGCGGAGGTGAGCCGTCCCCGCCCGTCGCCGGGATCACATGCGCGATGCCCTCTCCGCGCGAGCGGAGGTGAGCCGACCAGCCCGAACTCTGCGACCACAACCCCGGCGCCCTCTCCGGTCGAGCGGAGGTGAGCCGCCACCCTCGGCCCCGAGGCCGCAGCAGACGCCGCCCTCTCCGCGCGAGCGGAGGTGAGCCGGGTCCCTCTGCGGCATCCGCCATCCGTCGGACGCCCTCTCCGCGCGAGCGGAGGTGAGCCGCTCCGCAAGGGCGGTAAGGACGGCGTCGAAGCGCCCTCTCCGCGCGAGCGGAGGTGAGCCGACCGTTTGATTCGCCACGGTCAGGGCCCCTGTGCCCTCTCCGCGCGAGCGGAGGTGAGCCGCTGACGCGGTCCGCGCCGATCAGGATCGCGGTGCCCTCTCCGCGCGAGCGGAGGTGAGCCGTGGAACATGGGGCTGTCGTGCCCGACCAGGCGGCCCTCTCCGCGCGAGCGGAGGTGAGCCGCGCGTCACCGCGCTGGAGAAGAAGGGTTCCTGGCCCTCTCCGCGCGAGCGGAGGTGAGCCGCCGTCCAGGACGTGCGAGACGCGTCACAGAGGGCCCTCTCCGCGCGAGCGGATGTGAGCCGGCGAGGAGTCTGGTCTGAAACTCGGGTGTGGGGCCCTCTCCGCGCGAGGGGAGGTGAGCCGCCGGTGCAGGAGTACCTCAACGAGGTCCTTCCGCCCTCTCCGCGCGAGCGGAGGTGAGCCGCCGTGCGCCGCGTTGAACGAAGCGACGCCCGCGCCCTCTCCGCGCGAGCGGAGGTGAGCCGTTCGCCGACTCCCCCGCGTTCAAGGGTGCGCTGCCCTCTCCGCGCGAGCGGAGGTGAGCCGTGGACCCCACCGGCAAGGGCGTGACTCCTGCCGCCCTCTCCGCGCGAGCGGAGGTGAGCCGACCACCGAGCGCCGTCCCGCCGCCACGCAGGTGCCCTCTCCGCGCGAGCAGAGGTGAGCCGTGGGTGAGGGAGTCGATGAGGATGGTGCCGTAGCCCTCTCCGCGCGAGCGGAGGTGAGCCGTTGCAGCTCTCGATGGTCTGCGTGCCCGCCCGGCCCTCTCCGCGCGAGCGGAGGTGAGCCGTCCCAGGCATCCCGGGGCTTCATGAACGCGGGGCCCTCTCCGCGCGAGCGGAGGTGAGCCGTCGGGGCAGGTGCTGATGGCGGCGGGGGCGTAGCCCTCTCCGCGCGAGCGGAGGTGAGCCGAGGTCGGAGACCCCCGGCTCGTGGCGGGTGAGGCCCTCTCCGCGCGAGCGGAGGTGAGCCGTCCATCCTGTTCAGGTAGTCGCTCAAGGCGCTGCCCTCTCCGCGCGAGCGGAGGTGAGCCGTCGGGCCCCGGACGCCGGGAGATCGTGGGTCTGCCCTCTCCGCGCGAGCGGAGGTGAGCCGTCGGTGGACTACTGCCGGGACATCGAGGACATGCCCTCTCCGCCCGAGCGGAGGTGAGCCGCAGGTCGTCATCGACGCCTGGTCATGGCTGAAGTCCTCTCCGCGCGAGCTGAGGTGAGCCGCCGGAGCCCGGCCACACCTGCGAGGTTGGTGCGTCCTCTCCGCGCGAGCGGAGGTGAGCCGGTCCGTCCGACGGGCCGCGACTCCGGGTTCATGTCCTCTCCGCGCGAGCGGAGGTGAGCCGCGACTGGAAGCCGGCCGTGCCGTTGAACGTGGGTCCTCTCCGCGCGAGCGGAGGTGAGCCGCTCATGTGCTTCGGCTACGTGCCGGACGCGGTGTCCTCTCCGCGCGAGCGGAGGTGAGCCGATGAGGCCGCTTGGCTGCGCTCGCAGATCGAGGTCCTCTCCGCGCGAGCGGAGGTGAGCCGCGCCGGCGGACACGGGCCCGACACCGTGAGCGGTCCTCTCCGCGTGAGCGGAGGTGAGCCGTCGTAGGGCGCCCGGACGGCAGGATGGAACTGGTCCTCTTCGCGCGAGCGGAGGTCAGCCGCGGGGGCCAGGCTGGTCAGGCTTGACGAAGCCCCTGCCTTTGATCCACCCCGGGGGTCATTGCTGACCGTGACCGTTCACCAAGTCCCGAAAGCGTTCCGCCGGGTCGGGATCATCGAAGGTCTCGTTACACCACGCGCCCGCGCGACCGCCCCCGGCCCGCCAGTAGACGATGTGCGAGGCCGCCCCGGAGCTCAGTTTCTTCGTCTTGATGTAGGCCATGGGGACAAGCGTACGAGGGATCCGTGCGGTACTCGTGCGGTACCGCACCTGCCCGACGACTCATCAATCGGGCGCATCTGCAGGTCACGACGTTTCTGCTGCGGTGGGGCGGGTGGGACTCGAACCCACACTTGTGCCCGGTTTAAGCGGGCTGCGTCTACCAGTTGCGCCACCCAGTCCGACGGCCGCCGGGTGGCGTGACTGGCAGTCACACTCACCCTGTAAAGCCGGAGTTCGCAGCCCATGTTGTGAGGCCCGCTCGTCCGGGGGACCGCCTGCACAGAAAATCGGTCACTACTCGGCGCAAAGACGCCCGCCCCCACCGGACACGAGCAGGGACGGGCGTCGGTCCGTGGAGCCGCCGGGAGCGGTCAGCGCAGGAACAAGGACACCACCGCGGTGATCGCACCGACGACACCAGCGACGGCGCCGAGCACGCCCAGCGGCCAGCGTCGCGCCTTCAGCGCCTCCAGCTCGGTCCGGAGTGCGTCGATGTCCTTGCCCGTGTCCTCACGGAGCCGCGCCAAATCCTGCTCCGTCCGCGTCGACCGCTCCAGGAGAACGGCCAGCGACCCCTTGACCTCAGCCAGCCCCGTGGCCACGGTGCCCCGTAGCCTCTCCAGTTCCACGGCAACCGTGGCCGAACCCTCCGGCGTACTCATACTGCTAGACCCTCCTGGACAGGCTGGCGCTGTTGGGGTCGCCGAACGCCCGCGCCAGCAGGCCCTTGACGAGGGAGAGGGCCGCGCCGATCGCGGCTCCGCCAGCGGCGTACCACATGGACGCGTCCGCGGCCTGGGCCGGGACGAACGCCGAGGCGAACCCGGCCGCCGTCGAGGTGATGACCCGCTCGCCCAGGTCGCGTGCGCAGGTGTCGGCGGTCCGCAGGATGGCGCCGCCGTCGGGGAGGCGGAGGCTGCTGGTGCTCATGAGGTCAGGACTCCTTCCAGACCAGGGCCGTCAGAACGGCGCTGGCTACCTCGATCCCGGCGGCGCTCTGGTTGAGCAGCCGGACGCGCATGGTGCGGCCCGCGCCGAGCCGCTTCACCAGGGGCACCACGGCGTACGCGCCGCTAGGGGTGCCGATCACCTCGTGGATTGGGTGGAGCTGCTTGAGGGCGGCGCCCTCCCACTCCGACATGCGGACCTGGACGACCTCGCCCACCGGCAGGTGCTCGATCCGCAGCGACAGGGAGCCGGTGAAGCGGGCCGGGCCGACCACGAACACCTCACTGGTGGCCGGATGCTGGCCGAGCTCGTCGCTCCACTCCTCGGTGAACGCGACCTCGTCCCACGTGCCGGTGGCGAGCTGGTATCCCTGCACCAGACCGAGGTTGACGTACGCGGGACCTTCCACGGTGACCTCCTGGGGGGTGCTGGCCTGCTCCGGGCTCCAGCTCGCCGCGTGCGCCAGGCGCTCCTCGACGTCGGCCCGGAGCTGCTGCATGATGAACGCGAACTTCCCGCGCTTGCCGTAGCCCTCCACGGGTCCCCGGGGGTCCACCTTGCCCTCCACGCTGGTCTCCAGGTGACCAGCGCAGCTCCCGGACTTCCAGCCGTGGTGGCGGCAGATGGCGGCGTTGTAGCGCACCCATGTGTCGTACTGGGCGCGGGTGTACATGTCCTTGCCGTCCCCGAGGTTCTCGGTCTCGATCCCGTAGAGGGCGTCGTTGCCGTCCACAGTGCCGCTGGCCTTGGACGGCTTGGGGATCGCCGTCTCTGCCTTGATCGCGTTGAAGGAGTTCAGCGCGGCCATGCCGGCGTGGTTGGCGCGGCCGGCGGCGACGAGCACCAGGCGGCCGGACTTGGGCAGGTAGGTGTGGGCGAGCGGGGCGGGGACGGCGCTGCTCTGGCCGGTGAAGGCGATGGAGCGGAGGCTGTCCCGGCCGGCGGTGTGGTGGTTGAGGGAGCCGTGGACGGGCCCGAACGCTTTGCCGGTGGCGGCGTCACGTCCTCGGGTGGTCCAGCCCTCCAGCTCGGTGAAGGGCACGCCCTCCGCGCGGAGGGCCGCGCGCCACTCGGCCGGGGTCATCGGATCTGCCACGTCACACCCCCTTGGCCCGTGGGGGTGGCCGCCGCTGTCGGTCTCGTGCCGTGCGGGAAGCAGGCGAGGGTGGGCAAGGAGATCACTCCCGGAGTGGGGTTCCTCGCCCGGACCTAAACCAGCGGCTGGTCAGGAGTCTAACCGGCGGCCTGCTCCTCAACCTGTGGGCCGTCATACCCGGACAGGCTCCGCGCGGTGCCGTCCGACAGGCCCACCGTCCGCAGCTCCTCGTACTGGCGGAGCCGCGCCGCCGCCTCGGCGGCCTGGAGGTCGGCGAGGCGTGCCTCGTGGGCCTGGTTGATCTCGGCTCGCGTCGCCTCGTACTGCTGCTGCGTCAGTACCTCGGCGCCCTCGGGAATGACTGGGTCCATGCCGGTGACGGCGATCTGGCCAATGTGGCCGTCCGCGTAGCGCAGGAAGTGCACCACCGGCTCCGGGGGTGCAGGCGGGGCGCCTTCACCGGTCCAGGGCAACGGCCAGCCAGGCAGGGGATGTCCCATTGCAGCGCTCCTCACAGACTGACGATCAGGGACCGGATGATGAAGTGGATTTGGTAGTAGTAGGCGCCGCCGGCGCCTCGCCCGCCGGTCGCGTTGAGCGTCACCGGCATGGTCGCGCCCGGGGCGAGGAGCGTGGTCTCCGCGAGGAGCTTGGTGCCCTGGGCGTGCGTGCCCACGATGGTGCTCGTGCCGGAGTTGCGCATGTAGTACATCTCGTCACCGGCCTGCCCCGTCCCGGCTGAGGCACCGGCCGGTAGGACCACGTACACGTCGATCTCGCGCTCCGTCAGCACCAGCGCGGAGCGGCAGGGATCAGGGTTGGTCACGTTGACGGTGAAGCTGTCCAGCACGGTGTTCTGGGCGGCCGGGATGACGATGTCGGCGTAGCTCCGGTTCTCGCTGTAGGAGGCGAACGACACCGAGCCTCGCGGCTCCCCGCGCAGCCGCCCGTTGCTGTCGCAGGCGATGACGCTGCCGTAGTTGTTGATATTGCACGGGTAGGGCCAGGTGCCGGTGGCCACCACTAGGGGCGAGCTCGCGGTGCCGTCGCCGTCCAGGCCGCAGCCGCTGAGCACGGCGCCGCCAGCCGTGGGCACGTATAGGCCGCCGTCCGGTCCGATGGTGACGTTGTTCCCGGCCTGGCCGGACAGGTCCGCGGCGATCTCGCCGGTGGCCTGGTTGAAGCTGATGCCGTCTCCGGCCGACAAGCACGCGCGTACGTTCTCGCACGGGGTCTCCGCGCTGATGACGTAGGGGTTGGCCGCCGAACCCGAGCCGCTGACGACGACGTTGGTCCCGGCCTCCACCGCACAGTTGCACGCCCCGCCGGCGCATCCGCACCTCGCCACTGCTCCCACCGTCCCTTGGGGGTTGGATCGTGGCCCGGACCTAAACCAGCGGCGCACCGTCGAGTCTATCGACGCCCAGTCCGGACACCATCGCGGACAGGTCCGGAGCACTGTCCGGACAACGCGTGGCCCCTGTCCGGGCGATGAGCACCGGACACCTCCTGACCTGCACGGACACTGTCCGGACACGCGTGCCCGGCAGTGTCCGGACACGGGGTCAGCCGTACAACTCCACGATGACCATCCCGCCGCTCCCGGCGGTGCCGTTCACGCTGTCGCCGTCCCTCGCCAGGGCCCCTGCGGCGCCCGCGCCGTAGCCCCGGCCTGCGCCCCCGCCGCCGGTGGAGGCGCGCTGCCAGCCGCGGTGACCGAGGTGGGAGTCCCCGCCCTCCCCGCTCTGCCCCTCGCTACCGCTGATCCGGAAGGAGCCCCCGCCCGGGCCGCCACCCATCGCCCAGTCCCCCACACCGGCGAGGGGGCCGGACGTCCCTGAGTGACACACGGCTGTCGCTCCGGACGTCATGACCACCTGGCCACCGTTCCCGCCCAAGGCCGTGCACAGGCCACCGAAGGAGGAGCCCCCACCGGCGCCGCCGTCCACCGTGGGCGTTCCGGCGTCCCCGCCCACCCCGACGACGATGGACTCCGTCGCGCCGAGCGCGGAGGCCTCGATCATCCGCTCCGCGTACCCGCCCCCGGACGCGCCGGGGTGGGCCACCATCTGGCCGGCGTTCGCCCGGGCCCCGGCCGCCCCGCCTCCGCCCGCCTGGACCATGACGCGCACTCGCGCGAGCCAGGGGTAATCCGCCTTCTCGAACGTGTAGCCCCCCGGCTCCTTGAAGTACAGGACCTGCCGCAGGCCCTGCTGTCCGGGGATGAGCGTCAGCCGCCCGTCGTCCCCCACCTCGAAATACTGATCGTCCACGCATACAGACGCGATCGGACTCACCCTTTGTGTCCCTAGAAGTGAGTCCGGCCCTAAACCAGCGACTACGCGTTCATGGTAGTGACCCGCTTCCAGCGGTGGCCGTGCTTGAGCTTGGACACGTCGGAGCGGTCGATGCCGTGCTCGTCGGCGATGGCCTGCTGGTTCTCGCCCGCCCAGGCGCGGGGGACGATGTCCTGCACCTGAACTGTGGTGAGGGTGTTCCGCCCGTCGCTCGCCGTGGGTACTCCGGTCGGCCTCTCCCATGTCCGCCATGTTCTGCTCGCGCAGGTCCGAGGATGCCGTCTGAGATGCGTGAAAAGCTCCGCGATGAGACCCTGATGGTGGGGTCGTCTATGGGGTAGGGCATCGTTAGGCGCGTGGGAAATTCAGCGAGGTCCCATCATGAAACTCGGGCGTATTGCAGCAGCGGCAGTTATCTCGATATCCATCCCATTCGTCGGTGCAGCTCAGCCTGCCGAGGCAGCAAATAAGCACACCGCAAGGCTCCAAGGGACTATAAACGTTTACGAATGTTGCGGGTTCCTCGGCGCGGCCTCTGATACACAAGAGCGCGAGTTCGATCGCACTCTCAGGCTTGCTCATGGTGAACATAAGTGGTTCAAGGAAACGGAGTGTGCAGGCGGTGAAGCCAGAGGCGAGCTGACCGTGAACGTGCGGATGGTGAGTGACGAAACTCTTCAGGTCTGGTCGGTTCTGAATTTGTGGGAAGGCGGTAGCTGCGGGAGCCTCGATCGCGATGGCTATCAGTCTGGCGCGACTCGGCTTCTCCCATCGGGTACAGCGCAAACGTGGGTTTTGAGTGCGGCGAATGACGAATGGCACTCGGCGGATACGACCAAGGCATGGTTCAGCGTTACCCATAAGGTCGCGCCCTGATGCTCAGTTGTCGCTGAGCCGCGGGGTAGTTGGTGTGTGGGGGTGTGTGAGCCGGGATGTTGGTGGTGGGTCGATAAATAGTGGGTCACGTCGACTCCCCCATTCAGTCGGCAATGCAACCTCCGTGCCTGGTCCCCACCTTCGCATGTGGTGACCTAGCTTGCCTCGGGGTTGGGACGCGGTGCACGGACATCCTGGACGCTCACGTGCACCGCGACGCCGGGCCCGGCCGGCTCCGTCACCCCGCTACCTCGCCGCACCCTGGTGCGCCACACCCGGACGACCAGGCACCAGGCGGTGACCTCCTCCAGCGCGACCACCACGGTGCGCTCCTCGTCGCTGGGGTCCGGGTCAACGGCGACCGCCGTCACGGCCGGAGGCACCGCGTACGGGGCCGGGAACTCCCACCGGGCCCGCCCGTCCTCGCCGGTGGTCAGAACGGCGGCAGCAGGCCGTGCAGCCACGCGCACGGCGCCCTGGGCGGCCGGGTCCTGCTCGGGCGGGGGGCTGCTGGTGCGGCGCCGGGCGGCCACCCTCGTGCGCTGGTCCAGGGTGGACAGCACGGAGCCGAGTGGGTTGCCCACGATCCGGCGGGCCGGTGATCCTCGCATGGCCATCAGGGGGTCTCCGCTCCGGTCGCCGCTACCTGCACCTGCACGCTCTCCGTGCCGGGGTCTTCGCCGCTCCCGCCCGTCTCGGTCACCTTCACCCCGGTGATCTTCAGCCGCTGGCGGACGGTCCGGCAGGTGCCTGCGCTGGTGACGTCCAGGCACCAGCCGGGCACGAGGGACGGCACGTCGATGGCGGCCAGGGGGCTGATGGTGACCTGCTGGGTGTCCACCACGACGGGCACCGGCAGGCTCGCGCGGCGGCGGGCGCGGGCGGCCTCCGTCGCGCTGGCGCTGTCGGTGATCTCGCTCATCTCCACGTACCGCTCGTGCAGGCCGTAGTAGGAGTCCACGCCGCCGAACTCGCCGATGGCGCCGCTGTCCTCGCTTCCGGCGACCACCCACCGGGAGACCAGCGCGGCGCCGTCCTCGGCGACGGCCAGGCCCTCCGGGAGGTCCGCGTCCGACAACCGGCCCACGGCGGCCAGGTGGTCCTCCGAGAGCAGCAGGATCTTGGAGCCGATCGCTGTGTAGTCGATGCCGGCCTCCGCCAGTTGGGACAGGTGGTCGCCGGTCTGGCCGATGTTCTGGCTGTACTCCCGAGAGCCCGTCACGCCGGCCTTGCCCACCACCTGCACCGTGTGGCCGGGGTCGTCCGGGGCGAAGCCGTCCTCGATCAGCCACTCGGCGACCTCGGCCAGGTCCGTGTTGGTGAACACCTTGTCCGCGTGGATGACGCGCCGGTCCAGCCACGCCAGGACGTCCTGGGCGTTGAGTTCCACCTGGCCCAGCGACCAGTTGATACCGGTGATCGGGCCGTCCCACACGTACCGGTCGTCCCGGAAGACGACGAGGCGATGAGCCCAGGTGGACAGGCGCCCGAGGCGGTGGCAGCAGTCCCCGTCCGGGTTGATGACCGCACGCGCCGTGCTCACCCCGTCCAGCACCCTGGACCATTCCACTTCCACGAGGACGTTGGCCGAAGCCACCACCGCGCCGCCTCGGTCGAGAATCTGGACGGCGTGCGTTCCGCACCCTGCAACGGCCACGGCCGGGCCCCTCTCGTACGAGATAGAGCCCGGCCCTGAACCAGTCGACTGCCCGGCCAGATTACGGCAGGCGTCGCCAGGTCCGCCGTGCCACGACGTCGCTGACCGTCTGTCGGCATACGCCGTACTCGTCGGCCAGAGCCTGGTAACTCTTCCCAGCCGCCGCCCGCTCACGGATGCCGGTCACCTGCTCCGCCCGCAGTTTGCTGCTGTGGTGCGCCTCGCCGACCTGCACGCCAGCGTCGCCCCGGTCGAGGACGTTGCGCGAGTTGTCCCCCAAGGTGAGGTGGCGGATGTTGACGCAGCCGTTCGCCCCGCTTCCGCCGTTGCAGGTGTGCAGCACGTGCTGGCGGCCGGGGTCGCCGTACCGGAGGATCCATACGTACCGCGAGGCGTTCATGAAACCGTCGCTCGTGTTGACGTTCCAGTGCCCGGTGCGGTGCGGCGGGATGACGCACTCGCTGGTCTCAGCGTGTGCGGCCGCGCGCAGGAATGCCTGCATCTCGCCGTGGCCTAGCCGCTTGAAGGCGAGCGGGTCGCCGTGGCGTCGCTGCCGGTCGTAGTGCTTGCGGCACAGGAGGTTGCCGTAGTTGTCCCCGGTGCACTTCACGCCGCCCTCGACGACCGTGCACTCCCCGTCAGCGGGCAAGTTCCTGCGGCGACGGCCCGCCGGATCCGCCCAGTTGTGGCTCCGCGACCACTCGTAACAGGCGAGACACCAGCCGCGCGCCAGGCGACCGACCGTCCCGCACTCGGGCACCTTGCACGTACCCTTTGCCATGCCGAGCCTCCAAACAGGTTCGGGGCCCAGGGCCGGGAGCTCCTACCCTCCCGCCGGGGCAGTTCGGTTGTGGCCGTCAGCCTAGCGTCTACGCAGGTCAGAGGCGGTCCTGACGTTCTCTCACCGGCCCCGGCCGGACACGTTGAGCGTGACCACGGCGTCCAGCGCTGGGGGGTTCTCGATGTCCGATTCGATGCACAGGCAGAATGTCGAGCACTCCAGCGGCTTGTAGGTGGGGGGCATGCCGTCCATGCCGTACACGTCCGGGCTGGACTCGCAGGCGCCGCCGCACTCCACCGTCGCGCGGCCGGTCTGCCCGTCCAGCGTCACCGCCCCGCCCGGCGGTACGTACGCGATGTGCCAGTAGTTGACGGGGGTGCACCGGTTGAAGTCGGCGGTCTCCTCGCACGTCATGCCCACCTCGCCGCTCTCGTAGATGGCGATGGTCAGGTTGCGCAGCTCGCTGGACCCGGACCGGACGGTGACGACGGGCAGGTCGGTGGACCAGTTCGGCCGGTTGGTGAGGTCCAGCGGGTAGCAGGCGCGCTCCGTCGCCAAGGGCAGGCAGAAGCACGTGGACAGCGGGGCGCCGGGCAGGGGTGGCGCCTCGGGCATGCAGCGGGTGTCCGCGCACGCGGCCGTGGGGTCCACGCAGGCGGCGAACTTGCAGCCGCCCGGGCAGCCCTCGCCGGTGGGGTGCACGCACCAGTCGATGCAGTCCCCGTCCAGGTTCATGGGCGGGGTGACGGCCATGACCGGCATGAGGTCCGTCCACAGCCACGGCACCGCGGCCGTCATGACCCACTCCACCGTGATGATGTCCGCGCCGGACTGGCAGGTGCCGTTAGTGCAGCCGGTCCCGGCCCGGGCCGTGACCCTGGGGCCATCCACCGGGGCGACGCGGCGCAGCGTGCGCCGGTGCCGCGCGTTGAACTCCGCTGGCGTCAGCCCGTCCCCGGGGCAGCAGTCGTACACCACAAGGCAGTCCCCGTCGCACTCCCCGGCCGTGCAGCCTTGCAGCGCCTGGGCGAGGAACTGGAGCCCGTACTGGACGCCGCAGCAGGTGGACCCGAGCAGGATCGCCGTCACGGTGATGGTGCGCGGCAGTGCCCGGGCGGGGCCGATGGCGCCGCCGCCGGCGATCCCCCCGGTGACGGTGCGCTGTACGGGGTGGTCGTCCAGGCCGGTGACGTCCAGGACCATGACGCCGGCGAACTCGGTGGACTCCGGCACGTCCGGGTCGTACCAGGGCGCCGGGTTGTCCTCGTCGTCCGGCGTTGTGTAGGGCAGTTGGTCCAGCACCTCGTGGGTGAACGCCGTGCAGCCGCATCCGGCATGGGAGTCCAGCGGGGATCCCACCGTCTTTAGGTACTGCTGGAGGCGGGTGTGGTTCACGATCTCCACGCCGCCGTACTCCATGTACCACTCAGCCGCCATCTAGCTCACTCCTGCCGCGAGGACGAACCGGTTGATGACGCGCTGTGCGGTCACGTGCGCGTCCCCGACTTCCCTGATCTCCCAGTGGTGGTTGTGGACCACGGAGCCCCCGGCCTGGCCGTCCCCGCCGGTTGCGCCGGCCCTGGCATGGCGGACGCGCTGCGCGCGGGTCAGCGGGATGACGTCCGCCCCGAGGTCGCCGCCCACCCCGGCCAGCGACGAGGAGACCCGGCCCGGCAGCAGGTCGAACTGGGAGCTGACGGCGTTCACCACCGCCCGGGCCGCCGCGGTGGCGGCGCGCAGGATGCCGGCGATGCGGTCCACGATGCCGAGCTGGAGGCCCAGGCCGGTGTAGTCGCCCAGGCGCCGCATCACGCGGGACGGGCTCTTGATGCGCAGCGCCGTACGGATGGCGGACTGCATGCCCTTGGCGATGTCGAGCATCAGCCGCTCGATGTTCTTGCGCTGCGCCTGGAGGCCGCTCAGGAAGCCCTTCCCCGCCTGTGCGCCCGCGTCGAACAGCACGTCCGCGCTGGTGTTGCCCAGGGTGGTGGACGCCTTGGCCAGGTCCGTCTGGAGGGTGTTGAGCCGCTTCAAGCTGTCCTTGGTGGACCCGGCCAGCGCCGCGGCGATCTGCCCGCCCTGGACGGAGCCGAGGCTGACGATCTGCTCCAGCAGCGACTTGGACAGGCCACGCCGGGAGAGGTTGCCGAGGTTGGCCGTGAACGTGCGGACCTGCTGGACGGCGTCCTGGAGACCGAAGGCCAGGCCCCTGGCGGTCACGTTCTCGGTGCCCTGCGTCAGGCTCTGCAGGCTGAACGCCTCCAGAGCCTTGCTGGTGGTCTCGGCGGCGAACTTCTGGGCGTCCGCGATGCGCTTTGCCAGGGCGTCCCGCTGGCTGGCCAGGGTCTGAAGGCGCCTGTTCCCGGCGTCGACCATGGCCACCAGCCGGTCATCCAGCCGGCTCGCCCTACCTGAGAAAGCCTCCTGGATATCCCTGACCAGCTTCTCCGTGGTGCTCTTGATCTGCGCCGCGGTGCCGGTCAAGCCCTCCAGGAAGCCACGCCCGACGAACCGGCCGATCCGCTCGAACACCTTGCTGGGGCTGGCGATCTCCAGGACGTCCCGGGCGGCGACCGCCGCGGTGTTGGCCATCTCGCCGGCGGCTGTGGCGATCCGGCCGGCGCCCGAGCGGATGCCGTCCACCATGCCCTGCACCACGTTGGTGCCTACGTCGTCCAGGAGCTGCCCGACGCTGGCGAGTAGCGCGCGCAGGGTGGAGACGGCGCCGCCCACGGACGTGCTGCTCGTGGTGGTCGCCGCGGTGGCCGAGGCGGCCAGGGTGCGTGCCTGGCCGGCGAGGATGCCGAGCAGGCCGGACTGGTGGGCGAGCTGGGCGGCGCGGCGGGGGTTGGTCAGTGGGATGACGACCTCGGGCCCGGCCTCGCCGATCAGGGCGTGCGTCGGCCCGTACACGATGCCGCCCTTGGCGAACGGCAGGTACTGGACGGGATGCCGGCCTTTACCTTGGAAACGATCTGCGAGCCGATATTGCCGATCGCGGACAGGATCCGCCCGGGCATCTCCCGGAAGAGCGAGACCACCCCGGAGATCAGGCCCGAAACGGCGGAGCGGGCCCGGCTGCTGGCGCTGGTGAACGCGGACGCCAGCCGGCCGGGCAGCCCGGACAGGGCGCTGGCCACCCGGCCTGGGAGCTGCCGGAAGAAGTTGGCGGCCGTCGACAGGAACGAGGTGATCCGCGACCGCGCGGAGTTGAAGGCGCTGGTGAAGTTCCTCAGCAGGAACGAGCCCAGCGAGGACAGGGCAGAGGCGACCCGCCCGGGCAGCGCCCGGAAGAACCCGATGGTCTGGTTGATCCAGGCCGTAACCCGCGCGCGGGCGATGTTGAACCCAGTCACGAAGTTCCGCAGCAGGAATGCGCCGAACGTTGCCAGGGCGGAGGCGACCCGCCCGGGCAGCGCCCGGAAGAACTCGATCGTCTGGAGGATCCACGCCGTCACCTGCGCGCGGGCGGTGTTGAACCCGAGAGTGAAAGCGGACACCAGGGACTGGCCGAAGCCGACGACGGCGTTGTAGATCCGGCCGGGCAGTTCGGTGAAGACGAACACGATCCCGGCGACACCGGTCAGCAGGCCGATGATCACCAACGCCACGGCGCTGGTGAAGGCGTCCACCAGGAGCCCGGGCAGCGCGGCCAGCCCGGCGGCGATCCGGCCCGGGAGCTGGACGAAGAAGTCGAGCACCGAGGTGGCCCCGGCCTGCACGGCGGTCGTCGCGCTCTGCCAGGCGCTGGCGAAGAACTGGCCGATGGTGGAGCCCAGCGACGACAGCCCGGAAGTGATCTTGCCTGGCAGGCCGGTGAAGAACCCGACCACGGCGTCGATACCGGTCGACACGGCGGAGCGCGCCGAGTTGAAGGCGCTCACGAAGAAGTCGGCGATCCCGGAGGCCGCTTCCTGCACGAAGCGCACCGCGGCCAGGAACCCGACCTTCAGGGCGTTCCCGACCGCGTCCACCACGGCGCGGACGGCGCCGAACCGCTGGTAGAGCAGGTAGATCGCTGCCACCAGCCCGATGACGGCCACGACGATAAGACCGATCGGGGAGGCCGCGAACGCCGCGTTGAGGGCCAGCCACGCCCCCTGGACGAGCCGGAAGACGGCCACTGCGATGCGCCACGCCTTGACCACCAGGAGCATGGCCCCGGCCGCGACGATCAGCGGCGCGGCCAGGTCGATGACGGGGGCGAGGAATTGCAGGATCAGGGCGACGCCGGGAGCAAGCGCGGCCACGAGGTCGGCGGCACTGCGGGCCAAGGCAGCCACGGCGGCAGCCACGGGCGGCAACGCCGGACCGAGGGAGACCACGGCGGCCCCGAGCTGCTGGAAGACGACCGCCAGTTGCGGCATAGCCCCCTGGATCGCGGAGCCGAGCTGATTGATCGTCTGGACGATCACCGGCCCGAGCTGCTGGAAGATGGGCGCCAGGGCCGGGGCGATCTGCCCCACGTTCGACACCAGGGCCGCGATGATCGGGCCGAGCTGCGCGGCGACCGCACCGACGGTGCCGAAGATGTTCCCCAGGGCCTCCTGGCCCTGGGTTGAGTTGACGAACTCGCTGACCGCCTGGGTGATCCGCTGGAGGTTGGCGAGCACCCCCGCGCCGGCGCTCTCCCCGGCGCGGAACATGCCGGAGAAGATGTCCTGTACGTTCCCCGCGAGGTCGCCGAGCTGGGCCAGGGTGGTGAGCGCCCCGTCCACCCAGGCGACGGCCTGGCCGCCCTGGGCGATCCGCTGGAGCCACGCCCCGAATTTCGCGCCCAGGTTGTCGATGCCGCCGGCGAGTTCACCGCCGAACCGGTCCGAGACGACGGCCGCTACCTGGAGCAGCCCGGCCGTCAGCTTGTTCGTGGTCTGCGAAAAGCCCTCGGTGGCCGCCTGAGCGGCGTTGAGGATGCTCTGGACGTTGGCTACGCCTTGGGCGCCCCGCACGTACCCGAGGGCGTTCCTGGCCGCCGCACCCCAGGCAGTGGAGATGCCGGTGAGCCCGGACTTGAGCGGCCCCGCCAGGGCGGCGGCCGTCTTGGTGATCTCGCCCTCGATCTTGGCGAAGAAGCCGTCTTGGACGGACTCCTTCAGGTCCTCGAACGCAGGCTTTAGGGCCCTCACTTCGCGGGCCGCCGCCTGGGCCTTGGGCGACAGGCCCTCCAGCGTTTCCTCGAACGCCTCGGCGTCCTCCGTGAGGGCAGCCGAGAACGCGTCACCGACCCCGGACAACGCGAGCTTGAGGCCGCCCAGCACGGCCGTGAACCCGAGGACCACAGCGGGCAGGGCGGCGAGCAGTCCGGCCGCTGGGGCCAGGACCACCAGGAGCTTGCCGATCGCGGTGGCGGCACCGGCGGCGGCGATACCGAGAGCGCCGATCTGCAAGGCGCCGACGATCGCGCCGCCGATCCGCCCCGCCACAGCGCCCAGGCCAGCCAGGGCCCGGCCCAGGCGGCCGGTGTCGAAATCGACGTTGACCGTGACAGTGGGCGCGGAGTGCGCGCGGATACGGGCGTCGAAGTCGGTCAGGTCCGGGACGACCCGGATGCTCACCTCCTCACCCGCGAGGAGCGCGCGGATCCGCTCCACAAAGCCCGTCAGGTCCGGCGCGACGGGCAGGTTGAGCGATTCGATCGAGCGGAGCGCGGTCAGGAGTTGGGCGTCGAAGCGGCTCAGGTCCGGCTCGACCCTGACCGCCACCGTCGTGGCGGTCAGGCCCCGCTGGATGTTGTCCCGGATGCGCTCGCCGACGTCCCGGGTGGCTCGGTCCAGCGCCCGCCGGATCCGGAGCCCTAGGTCACGGGCATCTGCGACGGCGTCCGCGTCGTCCAGATCGATGGTGATCCGGGCATTGCCGTAGTCCTCGTCCTCGCCGGCCACCGGGCCCCCACTGGGTGAGTGGTGGTGCCCGGCCCTTAACCAGTCGGCGAGCGGCGGCCCCGCACGGGGGCCTGCCGTGATCCCAGACTATCCGTTACGACCGCCGGTGACCTGGGCGTCCTCGGCTGCCACGCTGGCCATGAGGGCCTGCGCCTGGGCCATGCTCATGCCCCGACCCTGCGCCGCCGCCCCAGGCGCTCGGCCGGTGGGGCGCTGCCCTCGGGGCGGGGCGTACAGCCTGGCCCTGGTACGGGCCCGCTCCTGGTCGTCCTTGGCGCTGGCATCAATGGCCGCCTCGGCGGCGGACAGCAGGGTACGCAGCTTCCACGCGTGGATGTCTACCCCTTCGAGCGCGAGCGCGCCGGCCCACTCTTCCCACCCCTTGGCGATGCTTTCGCAGAGCCGCCAGACCGCCCAGTAGGGCGGGCGTTGGTGCCACCGCCGTACAGCTCCGTCACCCACTCCATGAGCTGGACCAGGACGCGGTCCGGCATCTGCATGGCGTACTTCACGCGTGCGCCGGCCACAGCGTCGGCGGCCTGCTGCGCCTCGTCCCAGTCCTGGTGGGTGGACAGCGTGGTGCCGTCCTTGGTGACCTCCAGGGCCAGGAACTCGCTGGCGCTGTCGGGGAGCATGAGGCGGGCGACGAACTGGCGCAGGCCGCGGGTAGCGCCGCGCAGCTTGGACGGGTCCATTGTCGACAGGTCGTCCAGGTCAATCCCGGAGGCGGCGGCCTGGGCCTCCTTCAGCTCCGTGAAGGCGTCCATGAACTCATCACCCATGACCTCCGCTTCGAACAGCAGGTCATGTCCGTTGACGGTGGCGACGTGGGGTTCGGTGTTGAACGCAAAGCTCTTGGTTGCCACGGGGTGTGTCCTTGTCCTCCGTGCCTCGCCCGGCCCTCAACCAGTCGGCGTGCAGATCAGGGTAGCCCGCGAGCGGAACTCGCCCCTCCTGGCACCGGACGCTGCCAGACTCAGGGCATGTCCGAAGCCTCTTCGTGCGGGCGAAGACGTGGTCGACACGGGCCCGGACCTGCTTGTGGGACTTGTTGTGCGCCTGCTTCCAGGAGGGCAGTTCCTCGTCCTTCGCATGGCGGCGATGTGGGATGACCAGTCCTGTTCCCCGGTAGCCGCCGTCGGCGATGGTGGTCGCGGAGCCGACGGCAGTCTTGGCGCCGGACTCGCTCCAGGCCCAGTCGTGGCCAGGCGCTACGGGACAGCCCTTAGCCTATGCAAATCCCTCCCTGGCTGACTGATGACGACTGACGGAAACTGCACTGGCGCCACGCCACCAAGCCGAACAGCGCGCTTCGACCCGAAGATCGCCAATAGGCCCTGCAGTGCGGTGACAGTGAGTGGCGTCAAACTGAACCGAGTTCTCGATGCACTACGGGAATTGCGCGAGCACAGGAAGTGCGCTCGCATTCGCGTGTCGCGACCAGGGCATGCCCTCTAGCCAAGAGGGATTTGCGGCGCTCGCGTCAGAAATTGTGCCATTTCACCTCGCAGTCCACTCATGGTGATCATCGAGAAATCTCCCTGCAGAATTACTGCAAAACCATCAGTCAAGGAGTGGCAGTGTCAATTAGCCCACCTCAGGTACTCCCAATGCTTGGCCGCACTGGGTTGAAAAGAAGTGTGGCCCTTTTTGTGGCCCTCTTCGTAACCCTGGCCACGTTCGTTCTGGGAGCCCCCGCAGCAAAGGCCGATACTGGGACCAACCGAATTGGTCACGTGTGGATGCATCTCGATGACCAGCCCAGCACCCAGCAGGCAAGCCAGTACCTGGGATTGCTCCAGAGCTTCCAGGGTGCCTCGGCGCATTATTGGCAGCAGGGCATTGCGGCCACGCAGACGAGCGAAAGTTCGTTGATCCGAATGGATCTGAACTTCGCAGGCGAGTCATTGTGGTTGTGGTTCACGCCGGAAGATCTCTATCTTCGCGGGTTTACCAACCACTACGGCGACACCTGGACCTTCAACGACAATGACTGGAACCTCGCCGAACACATGCACCGGATAGCGACCGATCGCAGCCCAGATGTGGGTTTGCTCCCCGATCTGACGCGAATCCGCACTCTGCACTTCGGGTCGAACTACAACAGCATGGCCGCCAATGCTGGCGGCATCAACCGGGGGAACCTGCCCATCAGCTACACGGCAGTCTGGAATGCTGCGTGGCAGCTGCAGTACGGCGATAGTACCGCTATGACGGCACAATCTCTGTTGCTCATGATCCAGTTCACTTCTGAGGCCGTCCGCTTCTGGGACGTCTACGGGCTCTTCCGGGGTGTGATGGAAGACGGCACGCGGCGGATTGGCGTGCCGGCCAACCATCAGGAGCTCGAGAACCATTGGAATCAGATCGGGCGCTTTGCGCAGGACTGGTACGCCGGTCGGAATCCCCGCCCGGTGAACGTCGGTCCCCACGCTGGAGTGATTTCCAACATCAGCCAGGTGAGGGAGAACCTCTGGACGATCCTGGGCAACCCGGCTACCACCAGCTATACGGGCGACTGGTGGCACACCGAGCTCTAGCAGCGGTCCGCTGCGGGCCTGTCAGCCCTCGACGTGTTCTGGGGGTGGTTGCAATACCCTCGGGTGTTGTCTAGACCACCGAGGAAGCTCGCACAGGCGATCGGCTGCGGTGCCCCAGCCCACTGTGCGCCCACGTAGGCGGCCGCACAGTGGGCTGGGCCTTTCGGCCGGTGGCGGCGGCATGCTGGTGAGCACGGACGATGGTGGAGTCGATCTGGAAAGCCAGTCAATGTCACCGGCTGCCTCGGCGTGGGCTTGGATCTGCCGTAGAGCGTGGGTGGACACCCCGTCGAGGGCGTAGCGGCGGAAGCGGGTGACACGGTCTTCCACGGCCCGTAGCGCTCCGGCAGGTCACGTCAGGAGATCCCGGTACGGATCTTGTAGACCATCCGTCGATGACCTGCCGGTCCTCCGCACGTGGCCGCCCCATCGCCGCCCGGAGTATCAGCGGAGTGAGTAACTCCCAGCTTGAGATTTAACCCGCATTAACGCTGGGTGCGTGTCTCGCATACTGATCCAGATCATTATTACGGGACACCCCTTACCGACCCAGGCGCAGCGCGCGGGCAAGGAAGTTGTTGGGCCGCGTGCCGGGGTGGCGGACCAGCTTGGTAAACACGACGTCGCTACCGACCTCGAACCGTAGGGCCTTGGCGCGGCGGGGGCGGATCAGGTGAGGGCGGGTGCCGTCCAGGACCAGCCGGGCCTTGGGGTGGGTGCAGATGACCGCACCCTCCAGGCCGCGGGCCCCATACCGGATGTCGGTCTCGATGTAGTCGCCCATGCTCCCGGGAGCCTCAGCCTGGGCGATGCGGGCGACACGGTCCAGGCGCTGCTGGAGCTTGCGCCTGGCCAGCCCGTTGCGGGCTCGCAGCAGGCGCGCGATGGCGCCTTGGTCCACGCGTACCTCAACCGTCATGCCGTCGCCTCCTGGGGGCATCCGCAGCCCGGCAGGGCCACGGTCAACCGCTGCTCCAACCCCACGCACATGCCCTCCGGGCCGACCGTCTTGGACTCCCCGACGAACACCACCCGGCCGCGCCGTCGTTGCTCGCCGGCCGTCGGCAGGCAGCACTCCAGGGCGTTGCGGACGACCACCATGTCCGTGTGCAGGATTCGGGCCGCCTCCCCCAGCGCGTCGCAGGATGGCGGACAGCCGCCGTCATCGAATGTGGGGGCGCAGCGCAGCAGCGTGACCAGGAGCTCCACCGCCATGGCCGTGGGCGCCGCGCAGGTGAGCCGGCCACGGGCCTGCGTCGGGGGCAGGTTGCGGTCGGCGGTGGGGAACTCCGTGGACGGGTACAGGCGGGCGACGTTGACGGAGAGCTGGCCGCCGCCGGCCCCGGCCGGGGTGGTGTTGCACGGGTCGTCGCAGGAGTCCCATGCCGGAAGTCCCGGGACCAGGCAGGACCGGCAGGGGCATCCCGGCTGGCCGTCGACCTGGGCGGCGGCGTCCTGCAGCGCGGCGCACACGCAGCCCAGGACGGCCTCCGCCGCGTCCTGCACGGCGGTGAGGTTCAGGGCCATGTGGTCTTCCTCGGGCGGTTGTAGTCCGGCGAGTACACGCGGGACGGCCGGGTGAGCCGGCCGGGGTTGACGGTGGTCAGGAACAGGTCGACCAGGGGCAGGCCGGTCAGGCCCGAGCTGTAGAAGACGGTGGGGTCGGGCATCTCCATCTCGACGCCCTGGCGCTGGAGCCTGGTGATCTTGTTGTTGGCTTTGCAGCCGCAGGAGCCCGTGCCGCCGCATCCCTTCAGCAGGTGGCAGGTCAGCTCCGAGACGGCGGCCACCGCGGAGTCGTCCGGCTCGATGCCCAGCCGGTAGACCACGGTGAACGTGCCCTCGGTGAACTCCGGCTCGGCCATCTCCTGGCACTTGGGCCAGCACTCCCCGCCCAGGCGCACGAGCAGGCTCGGCGCGTCCACCCGGTACTCCACGCCGGGCACCAGGTCCTGGCCGTCCACGTTGACCCGTACGACGTCGTGCACGGGGCCCTGCA
Source organism: Streptomyces sp. NPDC089424 (assembly GCF_044749345.1). Lineage (NCBI taxonomy): Bacteria > Bacillati > Actinomycetota > Actinomycetes > Kitasatosporales > Streptomycetaceae > Streptomyces > Streptomyces sp. NPDC089424. The sequence goes on along the minus strand of NZ_JBIVHU010000003.1, from coordinate 899,240 downwards.
GCTTGACCTCGCACAGCTCCGAGCAGGAGCAGCCCGAGGGACGGCAGCCGCACACGCTGGCGTTGCGCCATGCCCCGTCCGTGCCGATGTACGGCACCCATGGGCCGGTGCCCACCCCGGCCTGGAACGAGATCGGGCCGTCGTCCAGGCACGCCTGGCGGCAAGGCCTTACGGTCACCTCGCATACGCCGATGCGCCGGCCGGACAGCCGCCACAGGATCTGGGTGGCCACGCGCTGCCACCGGGCGAGCGTCTCGGCCTCCACGCCCTCCACGTCGCAGCACAGGTCCACCGGCCACGGCTCACACGCGGTGGTCTGGAGCGGCACGGCTCCACCTCCCTCCTACGGCGCAGCCGCGCGACGCGGGGCCGCGCGGCTGCAAGGTGGCCACCAGGTCAGGCCGGAACCGGCATGTAGTCACAGGACGGCGCCGGCGGGGGCGTGGTCGTGACGAACGTCCGCCGGTGGCAGTTGGCCTCTAGCGGGGTGAGCAGCGGCCCCGGCGTGCCCGTCGCGTCGGTCGGCATGACGTCGTACGGACCGACACCCCAGGCGCCGCCCGTCTTGGTGGACCCGGTGATCCGGAGGGTGACCGCTTCCGACCCGATCTCCAGGTCGCCCAGCAGGCCGTTGCTGACCCAGGGCAGCAGGAAGTAGATCCACTGGCCGGTGGCGCCTTCCTCGCACGCCTCGCCGAGGACTTCCGCCCACAGCTCCAGCGCGAAACCGGTGTCGCACTTGACCGAGCAGGTGTCGAAGCCGATCGGGGTGCCGTCGTAGCCGAGCACGACCGGGTTGCCGGTCAGGATCTCGATCAGCTCCGGGGAGACGCTGAAGACGTTGAGCTCCAGGTCGAAGCCGCGGAACGTCGGGCAGCCCTTCTTGTAGCCGCAGACGCGGCCGTTGGCCGCCTTGTACTCGATGTCCTCGCCGTCTTCGCTGTTGTTGTTCATGGCCAGGGAGGCGAAGCAGTCGAAGACGTAGCCGTTGTCCTCGCCGACGATGGGGTTGCCGCACTGGTCAACCCTGGTGACGCGCATGACGTCCGCGTTTGCAATGAGCGGGCAGGACATGCCGGTCCTCCTAGGAACAGGAGTCCGGCCCTCAACCAGCGACATGTGCGTCCGGCCCTAAGCCAGCGACGAAGTCAGTCTAGCTGCGACCGGGCTGGTCAACCCGGCCGCAGCCTGCGGTTGCAGGCATTAGTCAGTCCTCCCTGTGGACCTGGCGGCGGTGGCTGTCGCGGCCGCGCTCGGTGTTGAACTCCCGGGGGCACAGGTAGCACGCGAAGGAGCTCCCGTCGCCGACCGCCTCTCTGTCCTGGTCGTTTCCCTCATCCACATCGGTGAGGGCGTCCTCCAGCGGCGCGAAGTCCGATTCCGGGCCGTGCTCGTCGCCGCGGTCCCCTCCCACGGCAGCGTCCGACACGGGCGGTTTCGTAGCGAGCCGTACGACGTCCGTGCGCGGGTCCCCACGGGTCATCAAGGCCTCAGGCGTGGCGACGCCCAGCAACTCCGTCCCGGCCAGGTCCTGGTGGCCGCCGGGCTCTGTCAGGCCGTTGGTGGCGTCCTCGCTCGGGGAGACGTACCGGTGGCCGTCGACGAGGGCGCCGATCAGCACCTCCTCCGGGGCGTGGACGAAGAGGCAGGCCGGTACACCGAACTCGCCCAGTCCCACGGTGCGCACCTTGGGCGTCTGGGCGGTCGCCCAGCGGGCAAACGCGACGAGGCGGGACCGCTCGGGCTTGACAGTGATCATGATCATGGACTCGCCCTTACCTGCACTGCGCAGATTGTGCAGGTTGTGCCGACGACGACCGTCCGCTCCGCCAGCACCCTGCGGTCGTTGTTCTTGATATTCACGGAGGCGGACGCGCGGGAGCGGTCCGGGATCACGTCGACCGGTCCACGGCGGATGGCCAGAGGACCGGTGATGTACAGCCAAGCAGCGCCAGGTTCGGCGGGAATCCCGCCCGGGCCCAGGTTGAGGTAGGAATAGCCGGCGCCGATGACGGCGCAGTTCCCGGCCATGGTCCGGAGCCCTCCGGCTACCGGGTCGTCATGGAGGACGTTGCAGCAGCCGAGCAGGGCGGCGACGCCGACGGGGATGTGGAGGGTGCCTACGCCTCCGTAGTTCTCGGCCAGGCAGCCCTCCAGTGCGGCCACGCCCTGGGCGATGTTCAGCGGGCCCTCGGCGGGGGTGGTGTCCACCGCCTCCACTGAGAGCTTGGTGCGCATGAACCCGGCCTCGATGGCGTGCTGCTCGCCGAGCGCCAGGGAGGCCAGCGCCTGCCCTCGGGCTTCGGCGTACGAGAAGCCGGGGGCGGAGCACTCCGCGCCAGCGTAGATAGTGATGGGTGCCGCGTGCTCGGTGCTTGGGCGGCAGAACTCCTTCTGCGTTGGGTCACCAGGCTGCGGGTCCTCACACGGGTCCGGCCAGTCCCGGGCCGGGCAGCAGCCGATGGACAGCCACTCCACGCCGTTGAGCTGGTGGATCTCGTCCTCGGTGACATCGGTGACGTTCGTGCATGAGGCGCCGAGGATGCCGCGCGGGAGTGGCGTGCCAGGGATACCGGGGACGACTTGGCGCAGTCCAGCAGGCATCACGCACCTCCAGTCTTGGGTGGTTCGCGTGCCGGGCCTTGTGTCAGGTACAGGGGCCCGGCAGGCGCGTCAACGGGAGACCGGGGGCGGTCAGGCGATTGGGCAGGTCAGGACGGTCTGGCCGCCGGTGGCACCGGTCGGGCAGACGGGCACGGTCACGACCCGGGTGTCCACAGACCGGTCCACGAGGGCCACGCACTCCTCGGCGAACAGCGCGGTGTAGTCGTTCGTACTGAACTTTGTCGAATCATGAATCACCCCCAGGTTGACGTCCTCGCCTCGGCCGATGACCAGGGAGCCGGCCGGGTAGATGAGGAACTTGAGCGTGGCCGGCCAGTCCACGGCCGCGGTGGGGCCGCCGATGTCGGTGGGGACGGCAGGGGCGAGGCCGCGCGCCCACTGGATGCGCACGCCCAGCGGGGAGAACAACTGCTGTACGTCCGCGACGGTGACCTCGTCTACGCCGACGCCGTTACGGCGCGCGAGGTCCGCCAGGAACAGGTTGCGGCTCCACCAGGGGAACACCACCTCAAGGGCGGTGCTGTCACACAGGCTGTGACGCTCGATCATGTCGGCGGCCTGGAGCGCCACGGCGGCGAACACGGCCGAAAGGGCACCCATGGAGGCGGGGACGGTCACGGGGGTGGCGGCGGCCAAGGCCTGGGCGAACAGGACCTGACGGAGCCGGATCTCGTGGGCCACCATGCTGTTGCGCAGGTACCAGGCGATGAGTTCCGGAAAGTGCCGCTGGGTCAGAATGCCGGCCTCAAGACAGACGCCGACCGCGTCGCAGCGGACCTCTACTGGGTCCGGGCAGGGGATCTTGAAGCAGGGCTTGGTGTTGCCCGCGATATCGTCCGCCTCGGTGTGCACCCAGGTCATGGCGGCGACGTCCAATGACAGCGGCATGTAGTAGCGCAGGCCGCCGCGCGCGAGCTGGATCTCAGGCGCGTCCCACAGCATGTCGGGGCAGCTGGTGTCCGTCAGCTCGTAGAGCGTCTCGGACGGGGCGCACCAGCCGCCGGACGCGATCAGATCGCCCTTGGGGAGGCGAGACTGGCCGGACGCGGTCATGGCCACCGTAGTGCCTTCGGGCGCCGACGAGGAGTCCGTGACGATCGTGTCGTCCGGGTAGGGATGGTGGTAGCTGATGACCTGGCCGACGCCGCCGCCGGCGGTCTTGAGGGCGGTCGCGCGGGTGTTGATGCCCTTGACCACGTCGTCGAAGTTGAGGGTGGCACCCGGGGTGTAGCCGGGGACGTCCACGGCCGCGGTGATGGTGGTGCCCGGCGGCGGGGCCTCGGGCAGGACGCGGGGCTGCGCCCGGCGTACGGCGCTCAGGTTGAGCGCGGGGCGGGGCGGGGCGACAACGCCTCCGGCGGATGCGGTGGCGGCCTCTGCAGGGGCGGGGGCGGCGGGCTGCTCGGGCGCGGCCGGGGCGGCCGGGGCGGCGGGCTCGCTGGCGGAGGCGACCGGCTCGGCCGGCTCCTGGCCCTCGCTGGCGGCAGGCGCGGTGGTGGCCTGCTCGCCGCGGACCTGGGCGGCGAGTGTCTCGATCTCGGCGGCGGCCTGGGTGGCGGCCTCCACGCGGCCGGTCTGCTCGGTGCGGATGTCCTCGACGCAGGCGGCCAGGGCGCGCATGCGGGTCATGGCGTCGCCGTCGATGACGTCCTGACCGGAGAGGGCGGCGAACGCGGCGCGGGCCCCGTCCAGGGCCTGGGCCAGGGCCTCGTCATCCAGGGCAGTGACGTCCTGGGGGATTTCGAAGTCCATGCGGGATCTCCAGCGAAGTGCGCGTGAAGATCCGGCCCTGAACCAGCGATCAAACGGAATAGTAGCTTCCGGACGGCGCTGGTGTCTCTGAGCAGGCGCTGAGGCGCCTCATGGACTAGGCGCTGTTTCTCGGATCTCCTTCCGTGAGTGCTGTGTTGGGGCAGGGTGGCTGCATGGGACGTGGTGATCTGACGAATGCGGAGTGGGAGCGACTGGAGTCGTTCTTACCTCGCGGTGGTGCGCGTGGGGGCCGGTGGAGCGATCATCGACGGGTGATCAACGGAGTGCTCTACCGGGTTCGCACGGGGGTGCAGTGGCGGGATCTTCCGGAGCGGTTCGGGCCGTGGGAGACGGTCTATAAGCGCCATCGTCGCTGGTCGGCGGACGGGACCTGGCAGATGCTGCTGTCGCAGGTGCAGGCCGCCGAGGACGCCGCCGGCCGGATCGACTGGGACGTGTCGGTGGACTCCACGGCGGTGCGTGTCCACCAGCACGCCGCCGGCGCACGGAAGTCACCGCCCGCCGTCGCTTCTCAAAGGGGGGTCCGCCCGCGGACGAACCAGGTCGATCCGGTGCTTCGGAAACTGGCCGTCCGACTGGAGGAGGTGCTCAGATCGGCGAGTGTCTGGGACGCTCCCGCGGCGGCTTCACCACCAAGATCCACCTCGCAGCCGACGGACAATGTCGTCCCCTCGCCCTCCTCCTGACCCCCGGACACTACGGCGACGGCCCCAACTCCGCCCCGTCCTGGAGCAGCTGTCCGTGCCCCGTATTGGAGTCGGCCGGCCCCGCAGCCGACCCGACCATGTCCTGGCCGACAAGGCCTACACGTCCGCGAAAACCGCCGCTACCTGCGACGGCGCGGAATACCGCACACCATCCCCGAACGGCTCGACCAGCGCAGACACCGGCAGAACCGCGGTTCCCGGGGTGGCCGGCCCACCGGGTTCGACCGCGAGCGCTACAAGAAGCGCAACACCGTCGAACGTGCCATCCACCGCCTGAAAGGCTTCCGTGCCGTCGCCACTCGCTATGAGAAACGGGCCTACACCTACCTCGGCACCGTTACCCTCGCCGCACTCATCATCTGGCTCCGCACATGATCCGAGAAACAGCGCCTAGTTCAGGTGCTGGCGGGACAGCCAGGCAGACATACAGGGGAGGACCGCAGTGATCAGGTGGTACGGGTGGGGCATCCTCGCGCTCCCCGTAATGATCCTCTGCTTGCTCGGCTGTGCTTTCGGGGGGACCGTCCTGCTGTGGGACATTGCCGCGCAAGGAGACAATGGCATCGACCACGGGGGAGTACCGCTCGGCAGTATGGCCGTGGGTCTCGTTGTCGGAGGCCTGCTCAACCATGCGCTCGGGCTGGCACTCAACAGTCGCCGTATGCCGGATGGCACCCGGGTACGCACCAACCAGCACGGTCTCGGCCACGACATCGCCCTGGAGCGCTTCGGCCGGGGCCAGGCTGTCCTGGGAATCCTGGCGCTGCCGTTGAGCACCGTCCAGTTCGTTTCCGCGCCGATCGTCTGGACGCTGATCATCGCCTGGGCCGTCATCGTCGTTACCGTGCTGGTGGTCATGGCGCGCCGCAGAAGCAACAGCGGGGCGATGCAACGTCCGTGATCCTCGTTCAACCTCACACTTCAGCGTGAGGTTGAACGAGGAGTCAGACGCGGGCTTCGGCGGCGGTCCGGCGATGATCATCGGCGATCTGTGCTGCCTGGGATTCCGGCACAACGCCGCTGTCGAGGCCGCAGGTGCACCGCACCACGGCACATCCGGTCGGCTCGTACTCGACCCACCCTCCCCGGTGGGTCTTGTTCCGGGTGATGCCGTGCAGGACAGTCGCGTGTTCCACCATGGCGCCCATGCTCATCGCCCAGGTAGGGGCTGCCAACGCCCCGCCCGCCGAATGGCCGGATCACAATCCGTAGCAGAATGCTCACGGACAGCTCGTGAGAGCAGCCTTGCGGCAAGAGGAAGCGGGCGCGGCGGGCGATCCTGCTGGCGCTTGCGGTACACCGCGTACAGCGTGTGTCCCGGCCGGCTGCCTGCGGGGGCGCGGTCTCAGAGGGAGGGGTTGTGGCGGGTACTCGTCAGAGCATGCGGATCAGTGTGGTGGATGTCGGATCGAGAACGGTCCGGCTCGTGGTGGCGGACACGGAGGGCGGCGTCCCGCTGCCGGTCCACACCGCGAAGTGGCGGCTACGGCTGTGCGAGCACGTGGAACCCGGGGCTGCAGTCCCCGCGGAGGCCGTGGACCTGCTGGTCGACGCGGTCGAACAGGCGGCCCGGACGTCGGCGCGCTGGGGCGCGGCTGTTCCGCTGGCTTTCGCGACGGCGGTGGTGCGCAACGCCCCGAACCGGCTGGAGGTACTGAGTGCCGTCCGGGCCCGGACCGGAGTGGAGCTGTGCACGCTGCCTGGTGAGACGGAAGCGGAGCTGACCTTCCTCGGCGCGCGGCGCTGGATGGGGTGGCGGTCGGGGCCCATGGCGCTGCTGGACATCGGCGCCGGCACGCTGGAAGTGGCCTTCGGCCGTGGACTGATGCCCGACTTCGTGGCATCGCTGCCGCTTGGAACGGGACGGCTGACCCACGACTTCCTGCTGGACGAGGAGCCGCCCTCGGCAGAGCAGATGCGGGCGCTGCGCCGTAGGATCCGCCACCAGCTGCGGGATGCCGGCTCTCGGATCCGCTGGGAGGGGCCGCGGACCGCGGTCGTCACCTCGCGTACCTTCCAGCAGCTGGGCCGGCTGTGTGGTGCCGCGCCGGGACGGCAGGGGCCGTTCACCGAACGGCAGGTGCGGCGAGCCGACGTCAAGACGGCCGTGGAACGGCTGGCCGCGCTGCCCGCAGCGGAGCGGGCCCTGCTGCCCGGCATTTCCGCGCCGCGGGCCGCGCAGAGCCTGGCCGGCGCGGTGATCGCACACACCGCGATGAAAATGACCGGGTTGAAGACGGCCACCGTCTGCCCGTGGGCAATCCGCGAGGGCGTCCTGCTGCGCCACATTGAGGACGGCCCCTCCTGGTGGGCCGAAGTCTGCCGCCTCAGCCTGGACGCCACACCGTCGCCTGGCCCGGTGCCCCTACAGCTCGCCGCTGCCACGCCCTGACCACCGCCCGAGCCGGGCAACAAACCACCGGGAGCCGCGCTGCCGAGCAGCACGCCGAGACAACGTGAGGAGGTGCTGCGCGAGATACGGCACGCCAAGCACCGCCCCGAGGACGCCTCTGGAGAGCGCCGCCACCGCGGTGAGGCCACCGACGCGATGACACCCACCACGGACGCGCAGGAGAAGTCCGGCCCTGACGTGCCGTCATCCGCCACCCCCAGCCTCACCTGGTGTAGGTGAACACCGCCTATGGCCAGATCACCAGCACGTCACCGGTGGCGCCGTCGGTCAGGGTGAGGTGGGCGCCGGGCATGTTGCCGTATTTGCCGACCCACGCCGGAACTTGTCATGCGAGGTCACCTCACTCCCCCACCAGCCGACCACAGACAGTGAGCAGCAGGTGGTAGCGGTGGGGACCACGGCATGGACATCGGACGGTTCCTCGCGAAACAGCGCCAACCGGCTGTTTGGGCCCGGTTGATGGACGGGCAGCGCACCCTCCTGGAAGCCCTTGGGATCGCGCCGCTACCGCCGGAGCAGACAGTACCCGCCGAGGCCCCCTCAGGGCGCCGTGAGCGCCTTCAAGCGGGGCGTCGCGGCTCGCACATCGCACAGCACAAGAACCGCACAGACTCCCTGACTGTCTCCAGAGGCCACGTAGAGACGATCGTGGTCGACGGCCAGGAGCACGCGGTGAAGCTCGGGGTTCCTATCGAACAGCCTGACCCGACGGGCCAAACTCACCGCGGACAAGCTCGCCGCACTCGCCGACCTCGGACTCGACTGGGCGACCGCTGGGTTTGCTGATCAGTGAGCCGTCCCCCGCTTGTCGGGGCGGTTGCCAACTGTGAGTCGGTCGATGAGGATCATGGCCACGTCGTCTGTCAGACGGTCGCGGGTGTGGCGGATGAGTTCCTGGTGCAGTTGTTCCAGGAAATCCGGTGGGGTCGTGTTGGCGCGTATCCGTTCCAGGGCCCTCGGCAGGTCGAAAAAGTCGTTGTCGCGGTTGCGGGCTTCGATCACGCCGTCGGTGTAGAGCAGCAGGCGGTCGCCTGGCAGGAACGGGTAGCTCTCGGGCTTGGCGGGAGGCCCGAGGGTGAGGTCTTCCAGGCCGAGGGGCGGCAGCGGGCAGGCGGGCATCAGTGTTCGTGCCCGCCCTTGGTGCAGCAGCAGTGGGGGTGGGTGGCCGCGGTTGACGAGGTGCACGACGGGTTGTTCCGTCGGTACCTGGGCGATGAGAGCGGTAGTGAAGCCCTCCAGCAGTGTTTCCTGGTCGAACGCGTCCGGCACGGCGCACTCTCGGTTCAGCGCGTCCGCGCAGCGGTCCATGACCACGGCCAGCTCGTCTTCGTGGTGTGCGGCCTCGCGGAAGGCGCCCAGGGCCACCGCGACTGCGCGTACGGCTTTGAGCCCTTTTCCTCTGACGTCCCCGACGATCAGGCGGACGCCGTAGGGCGTCTGGACGGCCTCGTACAGATCACCGCCGATCTGTGCTTCTGCCTCGGCGGCGAGGCTCAGGCTGGCCGCCCGCACCGGGCCCAGTTGTGCAGGGACCGGGCGCAGGATGACGTCCTGTGCTGCTACGGCGACGCGGCGTACCTGGTCGAGCTTGCTCTGCCTGCGCGCACGCACCGCATTACTCAACGCGATACTGGCAAGAGAGACCAAGCACAGCCCCAAAAAATTGCCGTAGACCTGCTCAGTGCCCCACTCCTGGTTGTAGGTGGCCGTGATCGTATTGATGGCGAGGGCGGCGGCTGAGGCGGCGAGGGTGCCTTTCGGGCCCATGGTCAGGGCGGCCAGCGCCGGCGTCGCGGTCAGGACAGGTCCGGTGACCATGACGTGGGCGGGCGAGAGCTCGATGGCCAGCACGCTCGCTGCGAGCACGAACGGCGCCCAGTGCGCGAGCATCAAGAGGCCACCGCTACGCCAGGAGGGTCTGCACCACGGAGGCGAACGAAGGGACCACCGCATAGAGTCAGCCTGCCGCGCCGTATCTCCATGTGCATCCGATAATCCAGTGGCTCAATTTGGGAATGCCATCGCAAGCACGGCGCTCAGACCTGCCAACTCAAGCGCTCTGTACCACACCGGGAATGCTTTCCCCTGATTTCAGCATGCCTGCCGTGGCGCGCTCCGAGTCGCTCGGGTCGCTGGCGAGCAGTTTGTCGGCGGCGAAGCGACGTCAACGGCTGGGGTGACCAGGCGTGACAACAAACGACTGGTGATAACTACCGGGTCTCGCCAGCAATGCCGAGCACCCGTCGGGTCTCGGCGGCGATCTGCTGTATCTCGCCGGTTGCGACCACGAGGACCGGGACACTTCTCACCGCCTGATCGATGCGTCGGAGGCCTTCCCGCATCAAATCCTCCAGTTCAGGGACGAGCAGCCCGCCTCGTACACCGAGAACAGTCAGGGCCGAGCAGATCTCCTCGCGTACCTCGGGTTGGTCCTCGCCGATCTCGCCCGTGAAGACCAGCGCGTCCAGCCGGTCCAGCGAGGCGGCCATCGAAGCGATGCCCCTGCGGCAGCTGAGTGTGAATGTCGCCAGCGCCAACGCGGCCGCGGCATCACCCTCCGCGCGGGCGCGCACCAGGTCCCGGGTGTCTCCTGAGGTACCGGAAAGACCGAGCAGACCGGAATGCCGGTGGAGTGTGTCATCCAATTCGGCCGTTCTCAGACCGTGCCGCCGCTGCAGCCACAGCAGCGCGCCGGGGTCGAGGCTGCCGCTGCGCCGGCTCATCACCAGGCCTTCCAGCGGAGTGAGGCCCATGGTGGTGTCCACGCTGTGTCCGTTCCGGACGGCGCAGGCCGAGCAGCCGCCGCCCATGTGCACGAGCACGACCTGGAGGTTGTCGACGGGTCGGCCCAGGGCCTGCGCCGTCCTTTGCAGTGCCCACGAGTAGGACAGCCCGTGGAAGCCGTACCGGCGAAGCCCGTATTCGGCTCGCCATCGCTCCGGCACGGCGTACGTGCGCGCCTCTGCCGGCAGATCCTTGTGAAAGACGGTGTCGAAGCAGGCGACATGAGGCACGTCGGGCAGGAGTTCTCGTGCGGCGTCGACCACGTGCAGGGCAGGGGCCACGTGCAGCGGCGCGAGATCGGCGACGTCCGCCAGCAGAGCCCGTACGCGTGCGTCGATCAGCGTATGTCCAGTCAGGTGCGGACCGCTGTGGACGATGCGGTGACCAACCGCCGCAGGAGCAGGCACCTCGCTGAGGAAGTTCCGCAGTTCCCCCGCCGCAGCAGGGCCCGGGGGCTCCGAGACATCGCGATCCACCACTCGTTCACCGTCCGCCGCGAATAGAGCGATGTGAAGGCTCGAAGAGCCGGCATCGAGGACCAGAACGTGACCAACACAGCTCTCGTGGGAGCGATCAGCACTCACACACACCTCCAGTGCACCTGCGCCCTCCGGCAAGGTGCGCCCGCCAATGGGGCCGAACCTGTGCTCAGGGTCGGCCTCGGTGCGGACCGGGTTGTTCTCCGCCCGGCTCGGCAGGTCGGTGAGGAGGACGCCGGTGTCCCAATCGCCGTCCTCCAGACGGGAGCCGACGTTTCGGACGCGTCGGACACGTCGACCTTCGCCGCCCGGGGCGCCGTCGGTGTCCATCCGCCAGCAGATGTCGCCGGCGGTGGGCGGCGTGGTTCCTCTCGCAGGCCGGAGGCGAGGTTCCGGGCTGAATCGGAGGGCAGACCCGGGGGCGGCGTCAGGACGGGCCGCAGGTTCCCGCCGTTCGTGTCCGCGTCGGGCTGCCTCATAACCCTTGTCCTGTCGCCTGGTAGGCCTCGGTGATGTCGCGCCCCGCCGCTTCCCCCAGGCTGCCACCACAGGGAGGCATCCGCGCGTCCACCCGTTCGGCAGCACGCCGCGCCCGCGAGCCGGGGCACCCCTAGCATGCTGAATGTGCGACCCATTCTCCCGAAGATCGAGGGCGGCCGGATACAGGGCCTCCTACAGTTCATCGAGGACGGCATCCACCTCGTCGTCGCGGCGCTCCTCGTACTGCTCGCGGGGATCCTGACCGTCGGAGTCGTCCATGACGTCATCAGGTCGATCCAGGGGCCGTACCGCGAGGAGACGGTCGTTCTCTCCGCCCTGGACAGCAGCCTGGTGCTGTTCATCGTGGCCGAGCTGCTCCACACCGTTCGCCTCACCATCAGGAACCGGACCCTCGACGCGGAGCCGTTCCTCGTCGTCGGCCTGATTGCCGGCATCCGCAAAGTGCTCATCGTGACGGCCGAGGCGGAGAAGTCCTTCCGGTGGAACGTCGAGGGGATCGAACTGCTCATCCTGGCGGGGCTGATTCTCGTGATGGCGACAGCGGTGTACGTGTGGCGGCGCTCGACACGGCCGGGAGACTACTTCCCGCTCCAGGAGGCGCGGCGCTCACAATCGCCGGAGCCGTCACCCGCCCCGGTGCGCGGGTGATGATCCGTCACCTTCCCCAGCCACGGCCGCCCGCACCCGTTGCTCCTCGCGAGCAGAGCCGACGTCCCGTTCCAGGGGTGAGCGGCTCACTGCTGCCGCGAGGTCCTCCAGGGCCCGCTTCTGCAGCTCTGCCCCGCGCCGTAGCACCGGGCTCCGGTCCCCGGCGGCGCCCTCCCACGCGTGGAGTGCCTCCTCCACGCGCCCCCAGTCCGGATTCCTGTGCTCACGCACATCGACTGCCGCCCGCGCGGTGTCTGCCTCCAGGGCCTCGGCGAACCGCTCGGCTTCGGGGGCGACACGACTGCCGGCCCGCGGGACGTGGCTCTCCATGAGCATCGCCGCCCGGTCGAGTCCCTGGAGCGCCTCCTGCGCCTCTTCCGCCTCGCGCGATGTCAGACCTCTGGGGCCGACCGGTTCCTGCCTTGCCTGGTCGTAGGCCGCCTGCCAGGCGGCACGTGCCTCCCTGCTCTCCAGCAAGGCCCTGCGCATGTCGGCGCGATGCTCCCGGGTCGGTTCGGCGTAGCTGCGGAGCACTGCGGCCGCGTAGCGGCCGTCGGCGGCGAGCCAGTCCGCAAGCCGGCCCGGCAGCCGGGGAGTCTCCCATGCGGGGAACACCACGTAGGCCAGCATTGCCAGGGCCCCGCCGAGCAGGGTGAGCACCACCCGCTCCGGGACCGTCTGCTCCCATGCCTGGCCGCCCATGCCGAGCAGGAAGACGACGTACGCGGCAGTGAAGCACTGGGAGTAGGCGTAGCCGGTACGGAGCAGCGTGTACGACAGGGCCGCCGAGACCACCGCCAATGCGCCGAACACAGGGGCGTCCGGGCCCAGGGCCTGCACCATCCCGGTGGCGAGCGCGACCCCCGCCAGGGTCCCGGCGAGCCGGCCCACGGCACGTGCATACGTCCGGTGGAAGTCCGGCCGCATCACCATCACCGAGGCGATGGGCGCCCAGTAGCCGTGCTCCAGGGGCAGCTGGGAAGCGATCAGATAGCCGAGCGTGGCCACTGCCGCCAGGCGGACGGCGTGCCGGAACACGGGCGAGTCCCGGCGGAGCTCCCGGCGAACCGCCCGGACGACGACCGGGAGCAGCCGGAACATGGTCGGGCGCACCAAGAACTGGGCGCTCCCGGGCCGGGGCGGCGCAGGCGCATCGTCGCGCGCCCCGCCGCTCCCGGCGATCTCCAACGCCTCGGCGAGCAGTTCCACGAGCCGTTCGGCGGCCTGCCGGGCAGGCCCCTCCAGCACCTCGCCCTCCTCGTCGACGCGCAGGACCTCCGCGCTCCCGGGCGGCACCTCGGCGGGAGTGCCGCGGCGGATCGAGCGGGCGGCCGCATCCAGGACGTCGGCGGCCGCATCGAGCAACTCCCGTGCGCGGTCCCGCCCGGATCCCTCCGCCGGGGCGCCCACGTCCGGGTCGGCGAGCGCGGCGACGACCGGCAGAATGCGCTCGGCGAGGCCCCGCGGGCCGTGGAGGACGGGGGGCCGGGTGCGGGCCTGTGACGGCGTCACAGCGGCCGCGTCCCGGGCCGTCATCAGCGGCTCCGGGTCGAACGGTGCGGTCGGGTCGTGCCGCAGCCGGCGGGCGTAGTCGGCCACGGCGGCCAAAGCGTCGGCCAGCGCGTCACGATGCGCCCCCCAGCGGCGAATCGGGAACAGCAGGATCAGCACGGCCTGCGCCACGCCGCCGAGCGCGATGACCCCGGCATGTTCCAGGGCACGCCCGACGCTGGTGGGCAGGGTGATGGTCACCAGCATGCTGCCGACCGTCGTCGCCGCGACGATCCCAGCAGTCGATCCGAGAGCCCACGCCATCCCCGCGACAAAGGCCCATACGGCCAGCAGCGGAAGGAACGTCACGAGTCGCCCCGCCGCCAGGTAGCCCACCAAGGTGCTGAGCGCCAGACCCGCGCCCGCGCCGAGCGCGATCACCTTGCGCGGACGCCAGGTGCGCTGGAAGGTGGCCGCACCCGCGGAGTAGGCACCGAGGGCGGCGGACGCGGCGTACGCAGGGGAGACCAGCCACAGCGCCGGCCCGATGACGATCGCCACCCCAGCAGCCGTACGCAGCGCGAGCAGGGGCTCCAGCCGCGCCTCCTCGATCGTGAGCCCAGATCGCACGACCTCCCCGAAGGCCCGCAGCCACCTCACGGTGTGAGCCTAGCCGGAACGCCCTGCCAGGTCGCGTCGGCCTGGTTGAGGTGCGGTGCGGCAGCCGTCGGGCAAGGAAGCCTCCCACATGGCCCGCTGGCTGGCGGCCGCAGCCGCTGGGCGGGGCGCCACTGCGGACACTGCTGAGCATCCGCCGTCCGTCCTCCGGGCCGGCGCGTGGGTAGTCGTTGCTGGTTCAGGGCCGGCCGGTCGCGGCGATTGCCCCCAGCCCCGTCCGGCGGACGGGCTGATCGCCACCCGTTCCCCGGGCCGGTGCGGAGGAACAGGTGGCACGGCCGCCCCGAGTCTTCTACCGCTTGCGGCCGTTCCCGTGTCCGTTGGGATGCAGGACCACCTTGGTCCAGCCCTCGTCACGGGCGTCGAAGTGCTCGTAGGCGGTGGGGGCCTCGTCCAGGCTGAGCTCGTGGGAGACGACGAAACTCGGTTTGGCCTTCCCGCCGGCGATCAGGTCCCGCAGCGCCCGGTTGTACTTCTTCACCGGCGCCTGCCCGGTCCCCATGCGCTGGCCCTTGAACCACATCATGCCGAAGTCGATCGGGACCTTGCCCTGAGCTTCCAGCTCCCCCTGGGCCTCCGCTCCCCCGGGGTCCTGGGGCAGGAACACGCCCACCACGCCGATGTCGCCCGTGAACCTGACCGAGTCGATCAGACCGTTGAGCGTGAGACTGGCGTCCTCGTGTCCCTGGGGGTCGTGTGCCTGGTAGCCGACGCATTCGCAGCCGTTGTCGGCGCCCAGACCGAGGGTGGCCTCCTTGACGACCTCCGCCGGGTTCTGCTCGGCGGTGTTGATCGGTATGGCCCCGATCTCCTCTGCCTTGCGCAGCCGGTCGGGCTGGTGGTCGGCTGTCCAGACGCGCCCGGCGCCCTTGAGGAGGGCGGAGTAGGTCGCCATCAGCCCGACCGGACCGGCCCCGAAGACGATGGTCTGGTCACCCGGTTTGACATGGGCCATCTCTGTGGCGTGATAGCCGGTCGGGAAGATGTCGGCGAGCATCACGTAGTCGGTCTGCCGCTCGGCGGCGTCCTCACCCAGACGCAGCGCGTTGAAGTCGCCGTAGGGCACGCGCAGCAGCTCCGCCTGGCCGCCCTGGTAGGGGCCCATGTCGGCGAATCCGTAGGCAGCTCCGGCGAGGGCCGGTTCCGGCTGCATGGTCAGGCAGTAGTTGGTCAGACCCTGCTCGCACTGCTTGCAGAAGCCACAGGCGATGTTGAAGGGCAGGACCACGTACTCGCCGACCTGGACCTTGCGGACGGCCGAGCCGACCTCCACGACCTGGCCCATGTTCTCGTGTCCCAGGGTGCGGCCGGACTCGAACGAGGTACGGCCCTCGTACATGTGCAGGTCCGAACCGCAGATGTTGGTGGTGGTGATCTTGACGATGATGTCGCAGGGGTGTTCGATCTTCGCGTCCGGTACGTCCTTCACTGTGACCGTTCGCGGGCCTTCGTATACCGCTGCTTTCATGATGGCTTCCCTGATGTCGCGGTACGGCGGTGATGGGAAGGCGCAGAGAGCCTGACTCTCGGAAGTGCTGCGACGGAGTCCGGGGCTCCGGCACGCCCCTGGGGGCCGTTCACCTGGATCAGATGAAACGGTCGTTCTTGCCGTCGGTCCCGCCAGGCGGAGCTTCGGCGCTCCGGCGGCGTGGCGTCCGGGTCCCCGTCCGCCCCCGAGGCGAAACAACCACGCACCGACCGATCAGCTGAATCTCCGGACCCGGACGACCACCAACCGACGGCACATGTGCGACTGAGTTCACCAGCTAGTCACCGTGGTCGTCCTGCAGCATGCTGCGACGCTCCTGTTCGCGCTTGGAGTAGGCGGCTGCCCGGATAGCCTCGTCGCTTTCCAGGCCCGATCCCAGCGCGCCGCCCACCGTGGCTACGGAGGCGACGAACCAAGACAGCGTCCAGTACTCCGTGGCGTGCAGCGGGGTTCGTGTCGTGGAAGCGAACACCTGGTCGTTGAGGATGAACAGCGCCCACACCAGGTTGATGACCATCAAACCCGCGTAGCAGACGAGCACCCCGATACCCACGGTCATGATTGTCGAGGCGTTGTAGAGGGCCGCCCTCTTCCTCGCCTCCGGCGAAACCTCGTCCGTTCGATGCCACAGGTTCGCGTCCACGATCAGCCAGCCGATCATGAGGGCAACAGATCCGACCGTGGCGATCACCAGGCGTGGCGTGCTCAGGGAGGTGGCCAGGTTCCAGATGGTGGAGTTCACGGTGGCGACTGCTCCCGTGGCGAGCGCGGCCGCCAGGGCTTTTGACAATCCCGGCACCAATCGCCACGGCCGGTTGGCGCGGACCATGCCGAGGAGCACTCTCAGGTAACCGCGCGGCCCACTGACGACGTACCGCAGGTCGGCCATCTCCTCCTCACCGACCTGGCCCGGACGGATGGGCGCGAGACGCCTGGTGAAGGGCCCCCGAAGCGGCTGACTTCCCGAAAACCCCTCAGGCCCAGTGGCCTGCGGGCCCGCCAAGCTGAGCACGGCTTCTTCCACGGCCTGCCGGGCCGCGGTCTGCAGCCGGAAGCCCCCCAGCGTGGGAAGAGACAGTAGCGCCAAGCCGTGTTCGTGACTCAGATCCACCACGAGCTTGCGCCCATGTGAGTGCAGCGGAAGGTCGGTGAGGGCCACGACGATGTCCCAGTCTCCCTCGCTTCTGCGGTCCATGATCCGGCGCGTCAATGTGGACAGGTCCTCGGTCCCTGCGGTGAAGGGCTCACTGACCACCTCGACGTCGAACCGTCGTCCCTGGCCTGACCTGTCGGCGAGCCGATCAGAGAGCACCGGGGCCATGCGCTGCGCGATCTCCGTGGGCGCGTCCGGGTCCACCAGGAGAGCCACGACCGTAACGCCCTGAGACGGCACCCGCATGACTCCCCCTCGTCGGCTCCCCCGCGATTGCGAGTGCCCACAGGATGCCCCCCGAGGTGACGCCGACGCCGCGTGACACGCAGGCCCCCTGCCAGCAGGTGCAGGGTGTATGGTCAGATCTCCTCGTCCTCCCCGCGCAGGGCCTGCCACGGGGACACGGTTCCCGTCAGGCCCACGTACGGATCAATGGTGAAGCGCTCTCGGATGATCCCTGGGAGCGGCGCCGGTGACGGCTCCTGTCGCGCGGTTCCCGGCGCGATCAGGTAATCAGGAACGGTGAACAAGGACGCAACCGACCCCTTCGTGCATGTCCGGGGCGCCGGTGAGAACAACCTGCGGAACATCGATGTCGACGTTCCGCGGGACGCGATGGTCGCCTTCACCGGCGTCTCCGGTTCGGGCAAGTCCTCGCTCGCGTTCGGCACGCTCTACGCGGAGGCCCAGCGGCGCTACTTCGAGTCCGTAGCGCCGTACGCCCGAAGGCTGTTGCAACAGGTCGGCGCACCGCACGTGCAGGAAATCACCGGACTGCCGCCGGCCGTGGCCCTGCAGCAGCGACGCGGATCGCCCAGCTCGCGCTCTACGGTCGGCACCCTCACCACCCTGTCCAATCTGCTGCGCATGCTGTATTCCCGCGCCGGCACCTATCCGCCCGGCGCCGCACGGCTGGAAGCCGAGTCGTTCTCACCCAACACCGCGGCCGGCGCCTGCCCGGTGTGCCACGGACT
Organism: Streptomyces sp. NPDC089424; assembly: GCF_044749345.1. Taxonomy (NCBI): domain Bacteria; kingdom Bacillati; phylum Actinomycetota; class Actinomycetes; order Kitasatosporales; family Streptomycetaceae; genus Streptomyces; species Streptomyces sp. NPDC089424. Next base: position 881,525 of record NZ_JBIVHU010000003.1, on the reverse strand, counting down.
GGGCGTCGTGCACGACGTCGCCGAGGACCTGCTCGTCCCGGACCCTTCGCTGAGCATCCGCGAGGGGGCGATCGCCGCCTGGCCGGGCGCCTGGCAGGGCGCCAACCTGCGCAGTGTCGTGAGCGGCCTGGGGATCGACATCGACCGACCGTGGCGCAGGCTCAGGAAGAAGGACCGGGACTGGCTGCTGTACACGGACGAGCAGCCCTTGGTGTACATCGAGCCGGAGGAGGACCGCGTCGACTACGGCTACCAGGGCAAGTTCTGGAGCGCCCGCAAGCACGTCATGCACGTCCTCGCCGATTCCAAGAGCGAGAAGATGCGCGAACGGGCGCTGCGGTTCGTCAGGAGTGTCCCCTGTCCCGAGTGCCACGGCAGCGGACTGCGGGCCGAGGCGCTCGCCGTGACCTTCGCCGGACGTTCCATCGCCGAGATCAACGCGATGCCGCTCACCGAGGTCGTGGCGCTGCTGCGGCCCGTCGCGGGGCGGTCCGAGGCCGACGCCACCACGTCGACCGCCCGGTCCGGGGAGACGACCGAGGTCGCCGTCCGGATCTGCGGCGACCTGGTCGCGCGGATCGACGTACTGCTCGACCTGGGCCTCGGATATCTCAGCCTCGGACGCCGCTCGACGACCCTGTCACCCGGCGAGGCGCAGCGCCTGCGGATCGCCACCCAACTGCGCTCGGGGCTGTTCGGCGTCGTCTACGTCCTCGACGAACCCTCCGCGGGCCTGCACCCGGCTGACGCAAAGCCGCTGCTGGAGGTGCTGGACCGCCTCAAGGCGGCGGGCAACTCGCTGTTCGTCGTGGAGCACGACATGGACGTCGTACGGCGGGCGGACTGGGTGGTCGACATCGGGCCCGGTGCGGGCGAGGGCGGCGGACGCGTGCTGTACAGCGGCCCGGTCGCCGGTCTCGAGCGGGTCGAGGAGTCGGCCACGAGCCAGTACCTGTTCGGGCGCGCCCAGCCGCTCGAACACCGCCCGCGCACACCGCACGGCTGGCTGCACCTGCGCGGCGTCTCCCGCCACAATCTGCACGACGTGTCCGTCGACGTACCGCTCTGCGTGCTGACGGCGGTAACGGGCGTGTCCGGTTCCGGAAAGTCGACGCTGGTGACGCAGGTGCTCGCCGAGGTCGTCCGCGGCCACCTCGGACTCGCACCCGAGGAACCCGACGAGGCGCAGCTGGAGGTCGACGTCCAGGACGCGTCGGGGGTCGAGTCCTTCGACCGGCTGGTCCGCGTCGACCAACGGCCCATCGGCCGAACTCCCCGGTCCAACCTGGCCACGTACACCGGGCTGTTCGACGCGGTGCGCAAGCTGTACGCGGCGACGGACGAAGCCAGGCAGCGCGGCTACTCGGCCGGGCGGTTCTCCTTCAACGTGGCTGAGGGGCGGTGCGAGACCTGCCAGGGTGAAGGGTTCGTCGCGGTGGAACTGCTGTTCCTGCCGGGCACCTACGCGCCGTGCCCGACCTGCGAGGGCGCCCGGTACAACGCCGAAACGATGGAAGTCACCTACCGCGGCAAGAACATCGCGGAAGTACTGGGGCTGTCTGTCGACGCCGCCGCGAAGTTCCTGTCCACCGTCCCGGCGGCCTCCCGCAGTCTGGAGACGTTGCGCGAGGTGGGACTGGGGTACCTGCGTCTGGGCCAGCCCGCGACGGAACTCAGCGGAGGTGAGGCGCAACGCATCAAACTGGCCACCGAACTGCAGCGAGCCCGCCGCGGGCACGCGCTCTACCTGCTCGACGAGCCGACGGCGGGACTGCACCCCTCGGACATCGCGCTGTTGCTGCGACAGCTGCACCGGCTCGTCGACGCAGGCAACACGGTCGTCCTCGTCGAGCACGACCTGGACACGATCGCCACCGCCGACTGGGTCATCGACCTCGGTCCGGGCGGCGGCGACGCGGGCGGGCGGGTGGTCGCGACGGGCCCGCCGGCCAAAGTGGCGAGGACCCGCCGAAGCGCCACCGCGCCCTATCTCGCGGCCCGGCTCGCGCGCTCCTGACGACAGAACGGCGCTCGCGAATCCCCGGGCACGTGCGGCGCGACCCGGTGGCCGGGTGGTCTCGCGCACCAGCGCGGTGCGCGAGTACGCCGGCTTTGCGGCAACCGGGACCCGACTTGCCGCAGCAGTCCCGCAGCCCGGCGTGAGTGGTCGCGTGTGGCAAGAATGATTCCATGCACATGGTGATCGCGGGTGGACACGGAAAGATCGCGCGCCGGCTGACCCGGCTGCTCTCGGCGCGCGGCGACAACGTCACAGGGTTGATCCGCAACCCGGACCACGCCGACGACCTGCGCGCGGACGGCGCGGAACCGGGTGGTGTGCGATCTGGAGCACGCCTCGGTTGACGAGGTGGCCGGCCACCTCGGCGGCGCCGACGCGGCACTGTTCGCCGCGGGCGCCGGACCGGGCAGCGGCGCGGCCCGCAAGCAGACGGTGGATCGGAACGCGGCCATCCTCCTCGCCGACGCGGCCGAGCGCGCCGGGATGCGCCGCTTCCTGGCGATCTCCGCGATGGGCGTGGACAGCCCGCCGCCGCCCGGCACCGACCCGGTGTTCGCCGCCTACCTGAAGGCCAAGGGGGAGGCGGACGCCGAGATCACCTCCCGTCCGGGACTGGACTGGACGATTCTGCGCCCGGGGATGCTGACCGACGACCCCGGTAGGGGTCGTGTCACGCTCGCCGAGCACACCGACCGCGGCCAGGTGCCGCGCGATGACGTGGCTGCGGTGCTGGCCGCCCTGCTCCACGAGCCCAGGACCGCCGGGCGCATCCTCGAGCTGATCAGCGGGTCCGCTCCGGTCGAGCAGGCGGTGCGCGCCGTGGCCGGCGGCTGACGCCGCACTCCCGCCCTCGCCCGGGTGTGGGACTCACATCCGGGCGCTTCAAAAGGCGCTGCGAGGCCGACACGGTGTTCCGCAAGCTGGGAGGATGGACGTGAGCGACGAAGGAGGCCCTTCATGAAGTCCGGAGCCCCTGATCACGACGCCTGGTACTCGCGCACACCCTCGCAGGCCGAGGGCGAGCGGGACGAGACGGGCGACCGTACCTCAACGGAACAGCACCCGGACGTCCCCCGGAGCGAGCCATCCCAGGCGGAGGGCGAGCGGGACGACGACGCTTAGTACTCCAGTCAGAAATCGTTGCCCGAGCTTGTGACCTCGTGGCCCACGCCGGTTTCCACCGGTGCACACGGAGCCTGTGTCTGGCGAGTGAGCAATGCACAGGTCCGGTCGCCCCACGAGTACGAGAGAATGGATCCACACATCTCGGGCAGCCCCCGAGGGGGTACGTGACATGCCGCTCGGTTCTCAGAGACTTCGAGGGACGGGTGCTCCCATGGCCGGCAGTGGGGCGCACAGCCTTTACCACCGCTACTCGCGCCGGAAGGGGAGCCTTCCGCAGGGCAGCGCCGGGCAGCCCCCCGCGGCCGTGCGCCGAGGGCCCCGCCCGCCCGCTCGCACCCCAGCCGACGCTGCCCTCCACGAACTCGTCTCTCTCTCACGCGCCCTGTTCGGCGCTCCGGACGAAGTCGAGATGCTCCGCCTGGCCATGGACCACATAACCGCCGCGGGGCCATACAGTGCCGAGGCCGGATACCTCAATGTGGCCGGCGACCTGGTCCCCACTCAAAGGGACGGGCAGACGCCTGCCTTGGCCGTGAGCCGGAGGGTGCGGGAGCTGGCCGGGCAGGACGGCACCGTGACCGTAGCCGGCAGGCCCTGGGGCCGGGCCCTGGGGCTACGCGGACCTCCTGGGGGACTTCACGGCTACCTCGTGGTGACGTCCCGCTCCCGGCCCACCAAGGCCGAGCGATCTCTGCTCGCCATGCTCGTCCGGCACACCTCTGCTGCACTGTCAGTCGCCTTCGCAGACCGCCGCCGACGCGAGGACGCGCTGGAGCTGCGCCGGCTGAGGGAGGAACGCACAGCCCTCCAGCGGCAGCTGATCACCGTGGTGGCTGAGGTGGGCTACGAGCGAGCCGTTCACGCTCTCATGACCGACGTCGCTGCCTCGGGTGGCGGCGAGGAAGCTGTCACCCGCGCACTGCACAGGCTCACTGGACTGCCCGCGCTGGTCGAGGACCGCTTCGGCCGGCTGAAGTCCTGGACCGGCCCCGGCCGCCCCGACCCCTATCCCGAACCGGACCCCGTCCGCCAGGACGAAATGCTGCACACCGTCGCCAAAGAGGCCGGGCCGGTGCGGATAAAGGACCGGCTGCTCACTCTCGTCCGCCCGCACGGCGAGATCCTGGGCGTGCTCGCGCTGGTCGATACCCGGGACGAGGCCGACGAGCACACCGTGCTCGCGCTCGGACACGCCGCCACGTCGCTCGCCCTGGAGCTGGCGCACCTGCGAAATCTGGCCGAAGTGGAGTTGAGGCTGCACCGCGAGTTGGCCGACGACCTCCTGGAGGGGACGGACGGGGCGAGCGCCTACGCCCGGTCCGAGGCAGTCGGACACGACCTGCACGGCAGCCACTACGTCGTCGTGGTGCAGTGGTTGAACCGGACTGCCGACGATTCCTTCGCGCAGACCGTGCGTCGGGCGGTCTCTGCGCTGGGCATGCGCTCGCTGCAGACCCGCCGCTCCGACCATGTCGTCCTCATCGCCGGCGGCAGGCCGCATGCCCGCGCGTTGTACGAGGCGCTCGCCCGGGAGACCGGAATACGGTCCGGGACGATCGGAGTGAGCGCCCCTTGCGACTCCGTGGACGACATCCCCCACCACTACCAGGAGGCGCAGCGCGCCCTGGAAGTGCGCCGCCACTCCCGTCAGCCCTACGGCACGTCGTTCTTCGACGAGCTCGGTCTCTATCGCATCCTGGGGCCCGGCAGCGGTCACCGGGAATTGGAGACGTTCGTCCAGGAGTGGCTCGGGCACCTCCTCGACTACGACTCCCGGCACCACGCGTCCATGGTGGAGACCCTGTCCCGGTACTTCGACTGCGGCGGCAACTACGACGAGACCGCAGAGTCCCTCGGGATCCACCGCAGTACGCTGCGCTATCGGCTCCAGCGCATCCGCGACATCAGCGGCAACGACCTCGTGAACGTCGAGGACCGGCTGAACCTGCAGGTGGCGACCCGAGTGTGGAAGATCGTGCTGGGCGGGCCCGGCTGACCTCGGCGCAGGGCGGCCCGATCGCTGGAATTTCAGGGGGGACGCTGAGCCGGAGGTCCCGGAGCGCTCCCCCTTCGGGCCCCGGCCACACTCGGTGCGCGGGCCGCTGCTGCGGCGTTTCGGGTCCTGCTGCAGCTTCTCGGGGGCGCCCCGGTTGGCGTTTTGGTCGGAGATCCCCGACCGCTCCGCCTCCTTGCGAGCCCTCGCGCGCTCGCGCCCGTAGCCGGAGCGCTTGATGCCGCCGAAGGGCAGCTCCGGTCGGGGCGGGGTCGGGTGGTTGATCCACATCATGCCCGCCTCCAGCCGGTCCGCGACTCCGCGAGCACGTTCCGGGTCGGCGGGGAAGACCGCGCATCCCAGGCCGTAGGGAGAGGTGTCGGCCAGTGCCACGGCCGCGGCCTCGTCCTCGTCCTCGTCCTCGTCGGCGACCACGTAGACCGGGGCGACACGGCCGAAGAGCTCTTCCCGGTAGGCCCATCTCCGGTGACGTCGGTGAGAAGAGTCGGCTCGACGAAGGCGCCCGGCAGGTCGGGCCGCCCGCCGCCCAGCACCACCTTGGCTCCCTTGTCCACAGCGCCACGAACCTGCTCCATCTGGAGTTCGGCCGCGGCCTCGGAGGACAGCGGGCCGAGCGTGGTGGCGGGGTCGACCGGATCTCCCGGTCGCACCTCGCTCATCCGGTTACGCAGCCCGGTGACGAAGGCGTCGTATACGTCGGCAAGGGCGATGAAGCGCTTGGCCGCCACGCAGCGCTGCCCGGTGTTGCCCATCCGGCCGAGGAACGCGGAGTACACGGTGCGCTCAAGGTTGTGATCGTCCAGCACGACGAAGGGATCACTGCCACTCAGCTCGAGGACGGGACTTCTTGACATTGCGGCCGGCGATCAAAGGCGACACGGGCGCCGGTCCGCCGGATGTGCATCAAAGCGGCGTACCTGTGGGCGCGGCGCGGGTCCCACTCGCACCCAGGAGATGAGGTCGCTCGTCGGTGCGTCCGGTCAGCCGCTCTCGTCCGAGGCGCTGCAACATGCTGCTCTGCCAGGGCAGGAGGGCGTGTTCTTTTTCGGCCTGGGGTGCGGAGGCGCTCAGCAGGCGGGCTCTGCGAATCTCGACCGGTAACGGCCGATGGCGGCGTCGGCGGGAGCGAACGACGCCGTCCGGTTCCTGGTGAGGAGGCGAGAGGCATGACCGTGATGGGTGTGTCGAAGTTCGAGAGGTTCTTCCGCGCCGCCGCAGGCCTCGACGTGGACAAGAACGACCTGAAGCGGTACGGCGATTTCGTCGAGGCCAAGCTCTACGACCTCCTGGTCGTCGGCCAGGCCTCGGCCAAGGCCAACGGCCGGGATACCGTCGAACCGTGGGACCTACCGATCACCAAGGGCCTCCAGGAGAGCATCCACCGGTTCCGGCGGCTCGACGAGGAGGTCGAGCTGAAGCCGATCCTGGTCCTGCTCGCCGCGCATCCTCCCCTCGACAGGACACCCACCCAGGAGACCGAAGAGCGCTACCCCGAGATCATCGGCGGTCTCAGCGTCGCCCTCTCCGAGACGTTCAAAAGCATGTATCCGGATGTCAAGAACCCGCAGACCAGCCACTGGGACGGCGTGACCGCGGTGTTCGACCGGCTGCTGTAGCAGTCGCGCCCGGTGTGCGTAACCGATCTGGAGACGGGAGTCGAGGCCGGTCGCGCCGCAGACGCTCCAGGATTCGCGATTGCCTCCTCAGCGCGGCTGGTCATCTGGACCAGGAAAATCGCGCCCTGATTTTCTCCCACGCAACGGCCTGCGACTGGGAATGCCGTTTCGGGCAGCCGTGACGACGGCTGAACCGAAGTCGTCCTAAACCTGGTCGCGCGCACATACACGCTCGGGGACTCTCGGCCGCGCCTTGCAGTCACCCGGTCCGTACAGCCAGCGACTCGTGAAGGGAGCCGTACCATGACACAGGAACTGCAGGGGATGCGGGTGGCGATTCTGGCCACCGACGGCGTCGAGCGCGTGGAACTCGACCAGCCGCGCGGTGCGTTGCAGGGCGCAGGGGCCAAGACCGAGATCCTCTCGCTCCATCACGGCGAGATCCAGGCCCGCCAGTTCGACCTCAACCCGGCGGGAACGTTCCCCGTGGACCGGCTGGTCGCCGACGCCTCCGTCGAGGACTATCACGCCTTGCTCCTGCCCGGCGGCACCATGAACCCCGACCAACTGCGCATGGACCGCGACGCGGTGCGGTTCGTCAGGGACTTCATGGCCAGCGGAAAACCGGTCGCATCGATCTGCCACGGCCCGTGGACGCTGGCGGAAGCCGACGCCGTGCGCGGCCGCCGCCTGACGTCCTGGCCAAGCATCCGCACCGACCTGCGCAACGCCGGCGCCGAGGTCGTCGCCGACCAGGAGGTGGTCGTCGACGGGCAACTGGTCACCAGCCGCGGCCCGGCCGACCTGCCCGCCTTCTGCGCAACCGTCGTGGAGCAGTTCGCCCAGGCGCACCATCCCATGTCCGGCTGAACCAGAGACTGGCAGCCGCAGCCGTCCGCCCCACACGTGCCGAACCGGACCCCGAGGGCCCGTCACGAGCCGCCGACCGGAATCGCGCCCCGCTCCCTGCCCTCGTGGACCGAGCGCCGGTGCCGCATTTCGACCCGCTGGGCGCAGGCGGGGCACCGGACGAAAAGCCACCCTGGGGATCGCCGGGACCGCTCGGCGGTCCTCAGGCGAAAGGAGCGGCCATGACCGAGCCGGCCCACAGGACCGTTGCCTCGTACGCGACGTACCAAGAAGCCGAACGTGCCGTCGACCACCTCGCCGACCAGGGATTTCCCGTCCAGAAGGTGGCGATCATCGGTCAGGACGTACGCCTGATCGAACAGGTGATCGGTCGCATGGGGTACGGCCAGGCAGCCCTCCACGGTGCGGCCAACGGAGCGCTGCCCGGCGTACTCGTCGGCTGGATCTTCGGGCTGCTGAACTGGCTGAATCCGGTCGTCTCCGGTCTGCTCCTCGCCCTGTACGGGCTGATCTTCGGAGCGTTCGTCGGCGCGCTGGTCGCCCTGCTGCTGCACGCGGCCCAAGGTGGCCGCCGGGACTTCGCCTCGGTCCGCTCGATGGTGCCCAGCCGGTATGACGTCGTGGCGGACGAGGACGTCACCGATGAGGCCGTCCGGCTGGTCGCCGGGCTGGACAGCAGGGCTGGCGCGAACACGGAGAGCGCCTCCTCCAGGGGCCGACGCCCGCGCAGCGACTCCGCCCCCAGCTGAACGAGTTTCGAAGCCGGGCGGACATGGCCCGGAGGATGAACGGTCGTCGACGGACGTCGACCGCCGCGGAAGGAGTTCCTCATGGCCAAGGCAGTGGGTATCGACCTGGGCACCACCAACTCGGTGATCGCCGTGTGGGAGGGCGGCGAGCCGTCCGTCGTGCCCAACAGCGAGGGCAACCGTACGACACCGTCCGTGGTGGCCTTCACGGACACCGGGGAACGTCTTGTGGGCCAGCTGGCCCGGCGCCAGGCGATCCTCAATCCCAAGGGGACCATCTACTCCGCCAAGCGGTTCATCGGCCGGCACTTCGACGAGATTTCCGACGAGGCCAGGGCGGTGGCGTACGACGTCGTCGAGGGCGACGGCGGGGCGGCCCGCTTCAAGGTGCGCGACAAGCTGTACGCACCCGAGGAGATCAGCGCGCAGGTGCTGCGCAAACTCGCAGACGACGCGTCCAAGCAGCTCGGGGAACGGGTCACGGAGGCGGTCATCACGGTGCCCGCCTACTTCAACGACGCTCAGCGCACCGCCACCAAGGACGCCGGACGGATCGCGGGTCTGGATGTGCTGCGGATCATCAACGAGCCGACGGCGGCCGCCCTGGCGTACGGCATGGACAAGAAGGAGCACGAGACCGTGCTCGTCTTCGACCTGGGCGGTGGCACATTCGACGTGAGCATCCTCGACGTCGGCGACGGCGTGGTGGAGGTGCGCTCCACCGCCGGTGACAGCCACCTGGGCGGCGACGACTTCGACCGGCGTCTGGTGGACTACCTCGCGGACGACTTCCAGAAGGAGAACGGCATCGACCTGCGCAAGGACCCGCAGGCGCTGCAACGCCTGTTCGAGGCGGCGGAGAAGGCCAAGACCGAGCTCAGTTCGGTGACGCAGACGCAGGTCAGCCTGCCGTTCATCACCGCTGACGCCTCGGGCCCCAAGCACCTCACCGACTCGGTCATGCGATCGACGTTCGAGCAGATCACCGGCGACCTGGTGGAGCGTTGCCTGGGACCGGTCCAGCAGGCCATGGCCGACGCCAAGGTCGGCGAGAGCGACATCGACGAGGTCATCCTGGTCGGCGGTTCCACCCGCATCCCCGCCGTCCAGGCTCTGGTACGCCGGCTGACCGGCGGCAAGGAACCCAACATGAGCGTCAACCCCGACGAGGTCGTGGCCCTGGGCGCCGCGATCCAGGCCGGGGTGCTCAAGGGCGAGGTCAAGGACGTCCTGCTGCTCGACGTCACACCCTTGTCGCTGGGCGTGGAAACGCGCGGCGGAGTGATGACGAAGATCATTGAGCGGAACACCACCATTCCCGTGCGCCGCAGCGAGACCTTCTCCACCGCCGAGGACAACCAGCCGGCCGTCGATGTGGTGGTCCTCCAGGGCGAGCGCGAGCGGGCAGCCGACAACCGGGTGCTGGGCCGGTTCCAGCTCACCGACATCCGGCCGGCGCCGCGCGGCGAACCGCAGATCGAGGTCATCTTCGACGTCGACGCCAACGGCATTCTCAACGTCACCGCGCGGGACAAGGACACCGGCAAGGAGCAGGGCATCACCATCAGCGAGAGCTCCAACCTGGACCGCAGTGAGGTCGAACGCATGGTCCAGGAGGCCGAGCGCAACCGGGGCGAGGACCAGGCGCTGCGCGAGGCCGTCGATGCCCGCAACGAGCTCGATGCCGTCGCGTACCAGGTCGAGAGGCGCCTCGCCGAGCTGGGTGACGCAGCGCCCGCGCACGAGAAGGCACGCGCCGAGATGCTGGTGTCGGATGCCCGGGCGGCGGTCAAGGAAGAGGCGGGCGTGGAGCGCGTGCGGCCTCTGACCTCCGAACTCCAGCAGGTGCTCGCCGGGCTGGCGGCCCATGAGGGCGCCGCCGCCACGGGCGGTCCCGGCCAGGACGCCGCCACCGGCGGTCCCACGAGTGGCGGTGGCGGTGGCGATGATGTCATCGACGCCGAGTTCGACAAGAGCTGAGGCGCGCGCCATGCCCACTCACCCCCAGGAACCCGACCAGGCCGCGTCGGATCCGGGCGCACGGGTCCGGGAAGACGCCGGACCTGCTCCTCGCGGGGATCTGCCCCAACCGGGGCCGCCCCGGCCCGAAGCGGCGAACGGCGAACCGGGGCCCGATGCCGCCGGCCCCGCGCCTGCCGAGGACGAGTACACGACCGCGATCCAGGAACTGGAGGACCGCTGGCGGCGCGCGCTCGCCGACCTCGACAACCTTCGCAAGCGTCACGCCAGGGAGCTGGAGCGCGAACGGGCGGTCGAGCGGTCCCGCACGGCGGCCGCCTTCCTGCCCGTCCTCGACAACCTCGAACTCGCCCTGACCCATGCCGGCGCCGATCCGGGCGCGATCGTGGAGGGCATCCGGGCCGTACGCGACCAGGCGGTGAACGTCCTCGAACTGCTCGGCTACCCGCGGCATGCGGAGAGCGGCGTCGCCTTCGACCCGGCCCGGCACGAGGTGGTCGGCGTCGTCCAGGAACCCGACGCCCCACCGGGCACCGTCGTCGAGGTGCTGCGCCCCGGCTACGGGGACGGCGAGCGGCAGCTCAGGCCGGCCGCCGTGACCGTCACCAGGCGGGAGTGACCGGCGATGGCACGCGACTTCTACGAGGTGCTGGGTGTGTCGCGGACCGCGAGCCAGGACGAGATCCAGCAGGCATATCGCAAACTCGCCCGCAGGTACCACCCCGACGTCAACAAGGACCCCGGGGCGGAGGAACGCTTCAAGGACCTCAACGAGGCATACAGCGTCCTGTCCGACCCCAAGACCCGGGACCGTTACGACCGCTTCGGCGAGGACTTCCGCAAGATCCCCGAGGACTTCGACGAACGGGTCGCGGCCGGAGCAGGCGGCGGCTTCCGAGGTCGGAGGACCGCAGGCGCCGGCGGCCCTCGCGTCCGGTACACCACCGGCTTCGGCGACGATTTCGGAGCAGAGGGCATCGACATCGAGGACCTGCTCGGCTCCATGTTCGGAGCCGGCGCCGCCCGAGGCGGCGTCCCCGGAGCGGACCAGGAGGCCGAACTGCCGCTCACCGTCGAGGAGGCGTACCGGGGCGGCCGTCGCGCCGTCACACTCGCCGGCCCCACCGGGCAGCCGCGGCGGTACGAGGTCGACGTGCCGCCGGGCGTCACCGACGGGCAGCGCATCCGGCTGGCGGGTGAGGGTGGCCAGGGCAGTGGTGACGCCGCCGCGGGCGACCTGTACCTGCGGGTGCGTATCCAGCCCCACCCCCGGTTCCGGCTGGACGGCCGTGACGTGCACGTCCAGGTCCCCGTCACCCCGTGGGAGGCGGCCCTGGGCGCGACCGTGCCGGTGCCCACGCCCGGCGGCGGCACGGCGAAGGTCACGGTGCCCGCGGGCTCGTCCAGCGGCCGGCGGCTGCGGCTGCGCGGCGAGGGCATGCCGAACCCGCGGGGCGCGAACGGCGACCTGTACGCCGAACTCCGCGTCATGGTGCCTCCCGCCCTCGGCGACCGGGAGCGCGAACTGTTCGAGGAGCTCGCCGCCACTTCCTCGTTCGACCCCAGGAGGACGCGATGAACGACCGACCCGCGGGAGCGGGAGGCATAGGCCGGGCCGGCGTGGGCGCCCGTCCGGTACGAACGGACGCCGACATCACCGCCTCGACGGCTGTGCGGTACGCGCTCGTGCCCGCCCCCAGGCTCTCCCTGGCCGCCGTGGCCCTTCGCTCGGGCCTCCACCCCGATCTGATCCGCCGGTTCGTCGCCCTCGGCCTGGTCGACGCCGAACGCGACTCCGCGGGGCGACTGGTGTTCGACCCCACGGCCCCGGCGGTTCTCGCCCGTATCCAGCGGCTGCGCACCGGACTCTGCCTCAACTACGCATCCATCGGCCTGGTGCTCGACCTGCTCGACCGCATCAGCCTGCTCGAAGCCGCCCTGCGCGGCCGCGGCACGAGGAGTGAAACACCCCCATGGACATGAACCGTCTCACCCAGAAGTCCCAGGAAGCCCTCCAGGACGCCCAGAGCGCGGCCGTCGGCATGGGGCAGACCGAGGTCGACGGGGAACACCTGCTGCTCGCGCTTGTCGATCAGGAGGACGGTCTGATCCCACGGTTGCTGCAACAGGCCGGCGCCGAGCCGAAGGAGCTGCGCGCGGCCGTGCGCGAGGAACTCTCGCGCCGCCCGAAGGTCACTGGTCCCGGCGCGGCACCCGGCCAGGTCTTCGTCACCCAGCGTCTGTCCCGCCTGCTCGATGCCGCCGAGCGGGAGGCCATGCGCCTCAAGGACGAGTACGTGTCCGTGGAGCACCTCCTGCTCGCCCTGGCCGAGGAGGGCTCGGCGACCGCCGCCGGACGGCTGCTCAAGGAGTACGGCGTGACCCGGGATTCGTTCCTGAGCGCGCTCACCCAGATCCGCGGCAACCAGCGCGTCACCTCCGCCAACCCTGAAGTGGCCTATGAGGCTCTGGAGAAGTACGGCCGCGACCTGGTCGTCGAGGCTCGGTCCGGGCGGCTGGATCCGGTTATCGGCCGTGATGCGGAGATCCGTCGCGTCACCCAGATCCTCAGCCGCAAGACCAAGAACAACCCGGTCCTCATCGGCGATCCCGGCGTCGGCAAGACCGCCATCGTCGAGGGCCTGGCCCAGCGCATCGTTCGCGGCGACGTCCCCGAGGGCCTGCGCGACAAGACGGTGTTCGCTCTCGACATGGGCTCCCTGGTCGCCGGCGCCAAGTACCGCGGCGAGTTCGAGGAACGCCTCAAGGCCGTGCTGTCCGAGGTGAAGGCCGCCCAGGGGCGCATCCTGCTCTTCGTCGACGAACTGCACACCGTCGTCGGCGCGGGCGCCGCCGAAGGGGCCATGGACGCGGGCAACATGCTCAAGCCGATGCTCGCCCGCGGTGAACTCCACATGATCGGCGCCACCACCCTCGACGAGTACCGCAAGCACATCGAGAAGGACGCCGCCCTCGAACGCCGCTTCCAACAGGTCTTGGTCGACGAGCCGAGCGTGGAGGACACCATCTCCATCCTGCGCGGACTGCGCGAACGTCTGGAGGTCTTCCACGGCGTGAAGATCCAGGACACCGCGCTGGTCTCCGCGGCCACCCTCAGCCACCGCTACATCACCGACCGGTTCCTGCCCGACAAGGCCATCGACCTCGTCGACGAGGCGTGCGCCCGGCTGCGTACCGAGATCGACTCGATGCCCGCCGAACTCGATGAGATCACCCGTCGCGTCACCCGCCTGGAGATCGAGGAGGCGGCCCTGTCCAAGGAGACCGACCCCGCCAGCAGAACCCGCCTGGAGGAACTGCGCAAGGAACTGGCCGACCTGCGCGGCGAGGCCGACGCCAAACATGCCCAGTGGGAGGCCGAACGGCAGGCCATCCGCCGCGTGCAGGAACTACGCCAGGAACTGGAGCAGGTCCGCCACGAGGCGGAGGAGGCCGAACGCGCCTACGACCTCAACCGCGCCGCCGAACTCCGCTACGGCCGCCTCCAGGACCTGGAGCGCCGGCTGCAGGCCGAGGAGGAGCAACTGGCCGCCAAACAGGGGCAGAACCGGCTGCTGCGCGAGGTCGTCACCGAGGAGGAGATCGCCGAGATCGTCGCGGCCTGGACCGGCATCCCCGTCGCCCGTCTCCAGGAGGGCGAACGCGAGAAGCTGCTGCGCCTCGACGAGATCCTGCGCGAGCGCGTCATCGGCCAGGACGAGGCCGTCAAACTCGTCGCCGACGCCATCATCCGCGCCCGCTCCGGCATCCGCGACCCGCGCCGCCCCATCGGCTCGTTCATCTTCCTCGGCCCCACCGGAGTCGGGAAAACCGAGCTGGCCAAGACTCTCGCGGCGGCCCTGTTCGACTCCGAGGAGAACATGGTCCGCCTCGACATGAGTGAGTACCAGGAGCGGCACACCGTCAGCCGGCTCATGGGCGCACCACCCGGATACGTCGGCTACGAGGAAGGCGGCCAGCTCACCGAGGCCGTACGCCGCAAGCCGTACTCGGTGGTGCTGTTCGACGAGATCGAGAAGGCGCACACCGACGTCTTCAACACCCTGCTGCAGGTCCTCGACGACGGCCGCATCACCGACTCCCAGGGCCGCACCGTCGACTTCCGCAACACCGTGATCATCATGACCTCCAACATCGGCTCCGAGCACCTCCTCGACGGCGCCACCGCCGAGGGCGAGATCAAGCCCGACGCCCGCGCCCTGGTGATGGGCGAGCTGCGCGGGCACTTCCGCCCGGAGTTCCTCAACCGCGTCGACGACATCGTTCTGTTCAAGCCGCTCGGTGAGCGGCAGATCGAGCGGATCGTGGAGCTGCAGTTCGACGAACTGCGCCGCCGCCTCGCCGAACGCCGCATCACCGTCGAACTAACCGAAGTGGCCCGGGAGTTGATTGCCCACCAGGGCTACGACCCGGTGTACGGGGCCCGGCCGCTGCGGCGTTACATCTCCCACGAGGTCGAGACGATGGTCGGGCGCGCCCTGCTGCGCGGTGACGTCCAGGACGGTGCGACGGTCCGCGTCGACGCCGAGCATGGAGAGCTGGTGGTCACCTACGACCAGCCCGAGGACGTGAAGGGAGCGCGGGCGGCATGAGCACGATGCAGGCGACGACCGTCAGTTGCCCCCACTGCGGGCGCACCAACCGGGTGCCCGTGGCCGCGGAGGGCCGCCCCAAGTGCGGCCACTGCAAGCGGCCCCTACCGTGGATGGTGGACGCGGGCGACGACGACTTCACCGAGGTCGCCGAGCGGGCCGACGTCCCCGTCGTGGTCGATCTGTGGGCCACCTGGTGCGGCCCCTGCCGCATGGTCAGCCCCGCACTGGAGAAGGTCGCCACCGATCTCGCCGGCCGAATCAAACTCGTCAAGGTCGACGTCGACAAGAACCCGCGACTGTCGCAGCGTTTCGAGGTCCAGGCCGTACCGACACTGGTGATCCTCGACCGGGGCGAGATGGTCGCCCGGCAGGCGGGGGCGGCGCCCGCCCCCGCTCTGCGCCAATGGGTGGAACAGTCGATCAGCGCCCGGAAAGGGTGATCCGGATGACCCTGCACGCAGACCCCCACCTCGCGCTCGTCCGGCCGGTCCAGCCGCTGACCCCAGAAGGGTGTCAGGAGTGTCTGATGCTCGGCGCCCCGTGGGTCCACCTGAGGCTCTGCCTGACCTGCGGGCACGTCGGCTGCTGCGACTCCTCGCCGAACAAGCACGCGCGCAAGCACGCAGCTGCCGACGCCCATCCGATCGTGCAGTCGTTCCAGCCCGGCGAGGAATGGCGCTGGTGCTACGTTCACGAGGCGTTCGTCTGATGTCCGGCGACCAGTCGCTGCCGGGCGAAGAACCGGTGCCGGAGAAAGCGGACGAGGCCGCCTTCTGGGAGACCCCGGACATCTACGGCGCGTATCCGCGCCTCACGGAGGACCAGACAGCACGTCTGGCGGAGCACGGGCAACGCCGGACCATGGCTCCGAACGACGTGTTGATCCGGGAGGGGGAGCGCTGCGAGACGTTCTTCGTCGTCCTCAGCGGTACCGTCGCCGTCGTCGAGGACTACGGCACTCCGGAGGAGCACGTGCTGCGCGTGCACGGCCCCGGTCGCTTCATCGGCGAACTCGGCCTGCTGCACGGACAAGTGGCTTTCTACACCGCTGTCGCCAGGGAGCCGGGCGAGGTCCTCGTCGTCTCCGTGGACCGGTTGCGCCACCTGGTGACCCAGGACGCCACCGTCGGGGACATCGTGCTGCGCGCCTGTCTGTGCCGTCGCGCGCTGCTTGTCGGACAGGGCGCCGGCTTCCGCATCATCGGCTCGCGTTACTCGCCCGACACCAGACGGCTGCGCGAATTCGCCGTCCGCAACCGGCTGCCGCACCGCTGGATCGACCTGGAGACCGACGAGGAGGCCGAGGAGCTGCTGCGCCGCTTCGGCGTCGGCCCGGCGGAGATCCCACTCGTCATCTGGCGGGACACCACCCTGTTGCGCAACCCCAGCAACGCGGAACTGGCCCGGCTCATCGGCCTGCCGTCACTACCCGCCGGAAACCGTCACGGCGACGTCCTCATCGTAGGCTCCGGACCAGCCGGCCTCGCCGCCGCGGTCTATGCCGCCTCCGAGGGCCTAAGAACCACGGTGGTGGAGACGATGGCCACCGGCGGCCAGGCCGGCACGTCGTCCCGCATCGAGAATCTGCTGGGCTTCCCATCCGGCATCTCCGGCGCCGAACTCACCGAACGCGCCGTGCTCCAGGCCGACAAGTTCGGCGCCAGGATCAGCCTTCCGCTGGAGGCGACCGGTCTCCATCCCAAGGACGAGGACCACTACGTAGTGGCGTTCGCCGACGGCAGTGAGATCGCCGCCCGCGCCGTCGTCCTGGCCATGGGTGCCCGCTACCGCCGGCTCCAGGTGCCCGGCATCGAACGCCTGGAGGGAACGGGCGTGCACTACTCGGCGACCGTCTACGAGGCCCAGCAGTGCCGCACCGACCCGGTGGCCGTCGTCGGCGGAGGCAACTCGGCGGGCCAGGCGGTGCTGTTCCTCGCCGAGTACGCGCCGAAGGTGCACCTGCTGGTCCGAGGAGCCAGCCTTGATGCCAACATGTCCCGCTACCTGGTCGACCAGGTCGAACGCCATCCGCGGGTGGAGGTCATGCTGCACACCGAGGTCACCGAGGCCATCGGCCACGACGTGCTGGAGGAACTCGACGTGGTCGACAACCGCACGGGCGGGCACCGCCGGCTCGCGGTACGGAGCCTGTTCATCTTCACCGGCGCTGAACCTCACACCGAGTGGCTCGCCGGCATCATCGCCCTCGACTCCCGCGGCTTCGTCCTCACCGGGCCGCAGGCTCAGGAGGCCTGCGCCCACCCCGAGGTGTGGCACGGCAGAGGGCGCTCGTGCATGACCCTGGAGACCAGCCTGCCCGGGGTCTTCGCGGTAGGGGACGTCCGTAGCGGCTCGGTGAAACGGGTGGCCTCCGCGGTCGGCGAAGGCGCGATGAGCATCCACTTCGTGCACCGCTACCTGGGCCGCACGGCCGCGCCGGGCGGCACCGACAGCTCACCGCACACCCGTCCGAAGGAGTCCGCTTGGCTCGCATGACGCCCAGGAGGTGAAGGCATACAGGTCGAGGATGTCCGGCAACGGAGTGACTCCCGGGCCGCCGGCGCGTACCCAGGCGACGAGTCCTCCGTCGCGTCCGTGTCGTTGACGAGCCCCAGCCAGACCGGCCGGGCACCGGCGGCACTGCGGACGGCTGTACAGCGAATACGTTGGCCTGCCACACGTCACGGCAGTCGGAGATGCGCACCGGCACATCCGCCCGCAGTCTCGGTCTGTGCGGCGTGATCGATTCCGGTCCCCTTGGGGCTGCCACAGCAGCAATCGCGGCATACGACTACTAGGCACGGCACCGGACCGTTCGCCTCCACAGTCTCGCCTGAAGCCTCTTCCGTCGGCCTCCCGGGCATCACACCACTCCCCCGCCCGGGGAGATCCGCCCCGGCGTTGCTCGAGGAGACGACCGCGTGAGTCTCCTGGCTCCCGGGTCGCCGCTCGCCCCGCCTTGCCACCCGGTCCTGGGGCGGCGGCCTGCGGGAACTCGCTCACCGGTCACAGTGGCGGGACCGCGCCGGATTCACACCGGCTTCCTCGGACCGCCGTCGCCGTATGTCGCCGGCCATCATCCCGTCACTGCGGCGACACCGTCACCTGCCCACCGCGCGGAAGGGCTCCCGTGAGCGGCGTGCCCGCGGGAGTCCTTTCGTACGCGCCTGCCGTGAGGAGTGACACGACAATTATGAGCAGGACATCGGGGCGGCTACGTCGTCGGGGCGGCAGCAGGCTGTCGCCGCGCTCCCCAGCGGCCCCTAGTACTCCAGTTGCAGTTCGCTATTCCTGCTGGTCAGCGGCGTGTTCGTGAGTGTACTGGGCTGATGTTCCGTCAGGCGGCGGGAGTTCGTGACTTCGGGTGCGGCGGCGGTAGTGACAGCGCATGGCGATCGCCTGGTGACGGCGGCGCCAGCGGGACCAATTCAGTGCGTGGCGTGTGCGCCGGACATGCGTCAGCGTGGGGCGGCCAACTGCCAGGAGTCGCCGGATTTCCGCCACCGTGAGCGGGACGAGATCGCCGGAACCGATTCTGCGGCCCCCCTTTCCGTCCCCGCGGCGGCGGCCATGGCAGCGAGGAAGGCGTGGGCGAGCATGGCCAGAGTGATGTGCCGATACCAGCCCGGATACCGGCGAACTTCGTACTGATCCAGGCCGCACTCGTTCTTCGCGGCCTGGAAAGCCTCCTCGATCGCCCAGCGCGTCCCGGCGATCCGTACCAGTTCGGTGATGCCGGTGCCGGCTGGTGCATAGGCGAGGTAGTAGGCGATCTCGTCCGGGCGGGCCAGGCTGCGGCGGGCCAGCACCCACCGGTCGTGGGTGGGCGCATCGCCGTCGAAGTCATCGATCGCGGGCAGCCTCGCCGCCGCCCAGTCGTAGACGCGCGGCCCTTTCGCGCCCGCCCCACAGGAGTGGCGTTCCCAGGCGTCCTCGGGTGCCTGGGAGATGGCGAAGTCGATGCGGCCGATGGCGTGCACGTGCTGGGACTTCGGCACGGCCAGGACATAGCCGACGCCGGCCTCCTCCAGCAGGCGGCGCAGCCGCCACTCCTGGCCGTAGGCCGAGTCTGCGGTCACCCAGGCGATCGGCAGCGGCGAGGCCAGGGCCCGCATGATGATGGCCTTCGCGAGATCGCCTTGGGTGGCGAACGTGCGCTCGTCGGGAATCTTCGCCTCTGTGCAGCGGGCCGGATCAGAGGTCCAGGACTTCGGCAAGTACAGCTCTCGGTCCACCAGCGCGCGGCCCTTGGAGGAGGCATAGGCGGCGAACACGCCGATCTGGCAGTTCTCGGTGCGGCCGGCGGTGCCGGAGTACTGCCGTTGCACCCCGGCTGAGACGGTGCCCTTCTTGATGAACCCGGTGTCGTCGATGATCAGCACCCCGGCCGTGTCCCCGAGCTTCTCAGCGACGTATTCCTGCAGGGCATCACGGATTTCGTCGGGATCCCAGCAGGCTCGGCTCAGCAAGTGCTGCAACCCTGCGGGAGTGTGGTGACCGGCATGCTCGGCCAGCTGCCAGCTGTTCTTCCGGCCCACTGGTCCGAGCAGGCCGTGCACATAGGCCCGCATCCGCCGCCGAAGATCCACCCGCCCGAAGCGGTGACCGATCCGCACCAGCAGTTCTTCCAGCTCCGCCGACCAGACATCGGGCCGCACATCATCTTGCACGACAAGCACAACGGCCCACCGCACCCGAAGTCACGAACTCCCGCCGCCTGACGGAACATCAGCCCAGTACACCCACGAACACGCCACTGACCAGCAGGAATAGCGAACTGCAACTGGAGTACTAGGCGCTGTTTCTCGGATCATGTGCGGAGCCAGATGATGAGTGCGGCGAGGGTTACGGTGCCGAGGTAGGTGTAGGCCCGTTTCTCGTAGCGTGTGGCGACGGCGCGGAAGCCTTTCAGGCGGTTGATGGCACGCTCGACGGTGTTGCGCTTCGTGTAGCGCTCGCGGTCGAACCCGGTGGGCCGGTCACCCCGGGAACCGCGGTTCTGCCGGTGCCTGCGCTGGTCGAGCCGTTCGGGGATGGTGTGCGGTATTCCGCGCCGTCGCAGGTAGCGGCGGTTTTCGCGGGACGTGTAGGCCTTGTCGGCCAGGACATGGTCGGGTCGGCTGCGGGGCCGGCCGACTCCAATACGGGGCACGGACAGCTGCTCCAGGACGGGGCGGAGTTGGGGCCGTCGCCGTAGTGTCCGGGGGTCAGGAGGAGGGCGAGGGGCCGACGTCGTCCGTCGGCTGCGAGGTGGATCTTGGTGGTGAAGCCGCCGCGGGAGCGTCCCAGACACTCGCCGATCTGAGCACCTCCTCCAATCGGACGGCCAGTTTCCGAAGCACCGGATCGACCTGGTTCGTCCGCGGACGGACCCCTCTTTGAGAAGCGACGGCGGGCGGTGACTTCCGTGCGCCGGCGGCGTGCTGGTGGACACGCACCGCCGTGGAGTCCACCGACACGTCCCAGTCGATCCGGCCGGCGGCGTCCTCGGCGGCCTGCACCTGCGACAGCAGCATCTGCCAGGTCCCGTCCGCCGACCAGCGACGATGGCGCTTATAGACCGTCTCCCACGGCCCGAACCGCTCCGGAAGATCCCGCCACTGCACCCCCGTGCGAACCCGGTAGAGCACTCCGTTGATCACCCGTCGATGATCGCTCCACCGGCCCCCACGCGCACCACCGCGAGGTAAGAACGACTCCAGTCGCTCCCACTCCGCATTCGTCAGATCACCACGTCCCATGCAGCCACCCTGCCCCAACACAGCACTCACGGAAGGAGATCCGAGAAACAGCGCCTAGGAGAGTTCGTCGAAGCTGAGCTGCTCCCCCATCCCGATGCAGTTCGAGCAGTGGCAGGGGCCCTCGAATGAGACCTTGAACCGTCGACTCCAAGCGAGTCGACCGTTGAACAACTCGAGGCGGATCATGCCCTTGTGAAAGGGCAACTCCTGGAAGGGGCGCAGGCAGGTATCGAGAGTCCAGGCCACGCTTCTAGTGCCGAATGCTTCCAGCACCAGGGGGCCGCTCTCGTTCAGTCGGTGGAGCTGCCAAATGTCGGACAGTGAGTCATGTGTGCGCTGGCCTTCCACCCTCTCCCGTCGGCGCTCGGTGAGGTACAAGTACGCCTCCGTAACCGTCACAGGGACCTCGCTCCGGTTACGCACCAACGCGGTGAAAGACAGTTGTAGTACCGGGCCGCTGGAGTGATCCACATACCGCCTGTTGATGCGGGCCCTCCTCATCACGACGGCGGGCCGCTTCTGGCGCCATGCCGCATACGACACCGACATGTTGAGGGCGGTGAACAGGGCGGACCCAGCTGCGATCAAGCGTGCGACGTTGTCAGGTTCTGCCATGGCCGGCCCGCCCTCCAGTCACCTGCCATCCCGACGGAATGGCTGTGAAGCAAGGATTGCCGACCGCAGCGCTATCCATCCCGGTTCTGAGGCGAATCTGAGCCTTGAGGCACGGAGTGCCCCGGTACGCCAATGGCGGCCCGGGGCATAGAGCCTGGCGCTACGCGGGCGCCTCGGCCGTCTCCTCCACGTCCTTGGTGAGGCTGGCGGCCGGGACGGGCTGGACGAGTTCGCCGGTCTCCCGCTCGCGGACGACGGCGCCGGCGAGGGTGCCCGCGTGCGCCAGGGCTTGGTCCACGTCGGAGTGAGCGAAGACCACCGGGCCCTTACCGCCGTCCTTGGCCACCTCGTACTGCTCGGTGTGGTGCACGAGTTCGTCGCTGCCCTTGATGCGGACGGCGCTGCCGGTGTACCGCTGGGCCACGGTGGTGGCGGTCGGCCGGCTGCCGCTGGTGAAGGCGACGCGGCCTCGGCCGGCGTCCATGGCCACCTCGAACTGCTGCTTGCCGCGCTGGTTGCAGGCGCATCCCATGGCTACTGGTCTCCCTTGGGGTCGGTGGTGGTGGGTGCGAGGACGGCGGCGGCCATGGCCTCCACTTCCTCGCGCCGCTTGGTGTCCCGGCGGACCAGGGCGGCCTGGAGGCTGTCCAGGAACTCCGGGTTGTCGAGCAGGGCGGCCACGTTGTCCGGGGCGTGTCCGCCGTGGGTGTCCGGACGCTGTCCGGGCAGGTCAAGGCCGTCCGCAAGGGTGCGCCGGACAGCGTCCGGGGACGGGGGCGTTCCGTGTCCGGACGTGCCCGCCGGGTTGTCCAGGACGGCGGCGGCGCTGGCGGCCAGGGCGAGGTTGCCGCGCTCCACTGCGGCGGCGAGCAGCGGGGAGGAGTGGCCGGGCACGGGTACGGACAGGACGGCCCGCAGCTGCCACTTGCCGGTGTCGCCCTTCTTCATGTGGTAGCTGGGCTGGCACCCCATGAACACGGTGCGGTCCCAGTCCGAGAGCCACGGCGCAGCGGCGCCGGCGAACCACATGCCGCGGGCGTTCATGCCCACGGTGACGATGCCGGCGACGGTCCTGGAGTCATCGAACTGGCAGCTCGCGCTGTCGCATTCCGCCCCGTCGCGGGTGTGGGGCGCGTTCATGGTGAAGGCGCCGGCCTTGACGTACTCGCCGCTGTCGAGGAGGAACCGGGCGCGCAGGAAGTGCGTGGTGTCGATGTCGCCCAGGCTGTCGATGGTCAGGCGGCGGTTGGCGAACCCGGCGTGCGGCTCCCCGGCCTGGGCCACCCACCCGTAGATGCGGCCGTTGCTGTAGTGGACGCCACCGGAGCCGGGGGGCAGCTCCTCGTCGGTGGGCTCCGCGAACCAGGCGGCGGGCATCGGGGGAAGGTCACGCATGGCCGTCCAGGCGGACGCCACAAGCTCGCTCAGGGCAGGGTCGTCCCCGTCTGCCGCCGCGCTGGCGGTGGCCGCCGGGCCCTCCGGCATGGAGGACGCGATGACGTACAGGCCCGCGGCGAGGCGCACCAGTTGGCCCTCCCTGGTGGCGGCCCGCAGGTGCTTGCGTGCGGTCTCCACGGCCAGGCCCAGGGCCTTGGCCACCTCGCTGGCGCCCACGGGGCCGGGGCAGGCGCGCACGTAGCTGATGACGCGCCGGCGGGTCTCCCCCGGCGCGGCGGCGGCAGTCAGGGCGGCAGCCGTGGCGGCGGCCTGCTCCTCGTCCGGCTCCTCCGGGGGGTCCAGCACGATGCGCGCCTGGTTGAAGGCGGGCATGGCCACGAGGGTGGCGCCTCGGACGCGGGCCTTGGTGATGCGGACGACGAAGTCACCGGCCTGCTCGGAGTGCAGGACCACGCCCTCGTCGCTGTCGCTGTCCCCGGCCGCCGCCGTCACCCGGCGCAGGGGCAGGCTGGAGCCGTCCAGCGCTGCCAGGGCCCTGGCGGGGAGCCGGCCGTCCGGGCCGGTGATGAGCTGCGCCATCTGCTGGCGGCGGGTCAGTGCGGCTCCGGACGCGGTGGCCTCCACGGCGGTGGCCACGTTGATGATCCAGCCGCCGTCTTCCAGGCGCATCACGCTGGCGTACGGGAGGGACGCGGCGAGCACCAGGAAGCCGTCCTCGTCCTCCTCCAGGGTGCGGTCCACGAACTCCACGTCCACGCTGTCCAGGTCCACGCTCACGCCGAGGGGCGCGGGCGGGTCCTGCTCCAGCAGGCTCATGGCCTCGTATCCGGCTCGCTGGGTGAGGTAGAGGGGGCCGCGGCCGGTGATGCGGTTGCCGTCGCGGCCGTACTCCTCGATGGCGCCCGCGAGTTCGGCGCCCTCGTGGCCCATTCCCATCTCGTCCGCGTACTGGAGGGGCCAGGGGCCGGCCTCCCAGTACAGGGCGCCGGCGGCGAAGATACGGCCGTCGCCGGTCTCGGTGTCCTCGAATGCCAGGGCGGTGTCCCCGGGCGTGCTCCAGGTACGCACGGGCAGCGACGCTGTCAGCGCCTCGTCTTCGGTGGGGTTGTCCATGGGGGGCTCCTCCTCGGGGCCGAGTGGGAAGTCCGTGGCCTCGCCGCCGAACGCGACGCGGATACGGTCGAAGGTGAGCGGGCCCAGGCGGTCGGCCATGGCCTCAAGGGGCCACGTGTCGGTGGTGTAGGCGCCGGTGGTGTGCGCGACCCAGGGGGTGTGCTGGCGGGGCAGGTCTGGGTTGTTGTGGCCGTCCTCCAGGGCGTCCTGGGCGACGGCGCGCGCCTCGTGCAGGGTCGGGGCGTCCTCGTCGGCGTCGGGGTTGTCGCCGATGGCCCACACCCAGGCGGGGTCTGGGGAGGCGGGGTTCCAGTGGTTGACGCCGAACGCCGCGGCGTGGACGGGCCCGGCGAGGTTGGCGGCGCGGGCGCGGACGCCGTCGATCAGCTCGCGGCGCTGGTCTTCGCCCCAGTCCGCGGCCTTGCCGAGGAACCACAGCGTGCAGTGCAGTTCCTCCGCCGGCTCGCCGTCCTCCAGGGCCAGGCGCTCCACGTCCTCCTGGCTGGGCACGAGGGCGATCATGGCGCCGGTGTGCTCGGTCGCCGCAGCGGTGGCCGAGGGTACGGCGAGGTGATCGGCGAGGGATTCCATGCCCAGGGCGCGAGCGACGTCCGCGGGGCCGGGGGCAGGCAGGATGCCGTGCTCGTACAGGCGGCGTGCTTGAGCGGAGGCGCTGCGATCCGGGGCGTGCTGGAGACGCAGGATGCACCGGCAGTTACACACCAGCGCGGGCGGGGCGCTCGGGTCCCCGGGGTGCTGCATGTCGACGCCGTCCACCTCGAACGCGTCGTCCAGCAGGCGCACGAAGCCGTCCACGTCGTGGTGGGCGTCCCGTACCCGGGTGTCCCGGCGGGTCTGCCACTGCTTGACGATGGGCCGGTCCGGGCCGGTGAGGGCCTGGGCGGCGGCCAGGGTGGCCGTGTTCCAGGCGCGCGCGGCCTCGGTGGTGGCGATCAGGGATTCCCGGCCGGGGCCGAGCTGCGCGCCCTCGCGGGCGAACACGGCGAGGAGGCGGGCCCGCAGGGCTTCCAGGTCCTCCCCCGCGTCCACGCCAGCGGCTAACTCCCGTACGGCGACGTCGGCCAGGCGGTCGCCGACGGCGCGCAGCAGGTGCTCGGTGCTCTCCACGTACTGGCCGATGCCCTCGGGCAGTTCATCGCCGCGGTCGTGGCGGCCGGGCAGGTCGTCCCAGCCGTCCGGCAACTGGTCGTCAACCTGGTCGGCCGCGGCCTGGGCGGCCTGCTCGGTGACGCCGAGGAGCCTTCGCACGAGGCGCGGCACCCGCTGGCGGAACATGCCGGCGATACGGGAGACGGAGAACCGGGCGGCCACCAGCTCTGTGGCGTGGTCCAGCTCGGTGGCGAACTCCTCGGCCACCTCTTCCAGGACGGCGCGTACCTCGGCGGCTACGTCCTCCTCGGCGGCGGCCAGGGCCTCCTCCAGCTCATCCATGGCGCTCCACCTCCCGGGACGGCGCGGGGGCGCGGTCGGTGGCCGGGGCGTCCGTCATGCCGGCGCGCTCGCGGTTGCGCCAGGCGAACAGCTCCTCCCACAGCTCGATGCCGGGGCACTTGGCGCACCAGCCGTGGACGTGGTGGGCGACGATGCTGTGCCCGGACGGGGCCTTGACCTCCAGCGGGCGCCCGTTGGGTGCCCCCTCGGGCGGCGTGTCGGCTCGGGCGTGCTCGGTCTCAGGCATGGAGGGCCTCCGGTGCAGCGCCGGACAGGGTGACGGTGCCGGACGCGTCGCGGAGGAACAGCCACATGCCGAGGGTGACCACGCCGTAGCCCGTGCCGCTGGTGAGGGTCACGTACGCGGAGGCTTCCTGACCTGGGGGGAGTTGCTCGAAGTGAGCGACGGCCAGGGCGGCGGCCTCCTGGATCAGGTCAACGATGGGGGCGGCACTGGCTGGTGAGGCCGGCCCGGAGACGAACGAGGGATCAGCCACGGTCGGTGTCCTCCAGCGTGGGGTGGGGTGTTGCGTCGCAGGCGGTGCAGTGGGCCCACCCGCCTGCCTTGCGCTGCTCGCCCTGGATGGGCCACAGCCGCACGGTGACGACGGTCAGGGCCTCCTGGCCGCACTCGGGGCACAGGTGGTCGTGGGTGGCTTGCAGGTCCACGGTGCTGCGGGGCGCCTCGGGCGCGGCCGTGGCGGCCTGGGTGGCCTCGTGGCGCCGGTTCTCGCGGACGCGCCAGGCCACCGCTTCCTGGGCGGCGTCGCGGCCGGGGCAGTCCGCGCACCAGCCGAGGACGCGGTGCGCGGCGCTGCTGTGGCCCCACAGGGCGGGGTCCGTGGCGGCCGTGTTCTCAGGGGGGTTACACATCGCCAGGCGCTCCGTCCTCGTCGCGGGTCGTGCCGTTCGGGCAGGGCTCCACCGGGGCGATGTACACCACGGCCGGAGCGCCGGAGCCGAGGAGTTCCCCACCGGGGCCCCAGAGCTTGACGTCGGTCACGCCAGGCATGCGCGTCATGTGCGTGACGGTGAGGCCCTGGCACTGCGGGCACAGGTCCAGGCGCTCCACGTGGTCTGGGCACTGGTCAGCCCTCATGGGACGCCTCCGGGGGCTCGCAGGTCTCGCACCACGCCCAGTAGCCGACGCGGGCCACGCCGTCCTGGGTGAGCAGCACGATCTCTCCGGCGAGCAGGGTCCAGGCCTTGCAGGTGGAGCACCATTCCGCGGTGACGTTGGCCGCGGAGGCGGTGACCTCCACCTCGGCGGGGCGCGGCTCGACCGGCCTGCGGGGGGTCATGCCGCCAGCCCCAGGCAGGAGTTCCGCAGCAGGCGCACGGTCTCCTCGAAGGAGTGCTTCATGCGGGCGGCGATCAGGGCGCGGGCGTAGTGGTCCAGGGTGTCGATCAGGCACTCCGCCTCGAACCCGTAGCGGGTGGCCATCTCCGGGACGCGGTCCCAGGCGCCGACCAGGAGGTGCCACTGGTCGACCTGCTCGTCCGAGACGGGGAACACGGTGTGCAGCTCCCCGGGCGGGATCTGCCGGGACCGGCCCCGCTCGCTGCGGGGGCAGGCGGGTTTGACGCGGATCTTCTCCCCCACCATGCACATGGCGTTGTGGATCACGCCGTCGATGGCGGCCAGGATCGTCTGCGCCTGCAGCGCGGCGACGTCCACCGTCGCCGCGGCGGCCAGGGCGACGTCCTCGCCGTCCTCGGCCGGGTCGCCGGTGGGCTGCTCGGGCTCGGCGTTGCTCTCGTCCACGGGCAGCTCCGAGTCCGGGCCGTCGGCCGGCTGCTTGCTGCGGCGGGCGCGTTCCTCGTCGGTGGGGGCGTCCGCGTCGCTGAACCCGGTCTCGCGGCGCAGGGCCGCGTCCGAGATGGCGCCGGCCTCGTGGACCTTGAGGGCGGTCTCGGCGCGGTTGGTACGGACACGCAGGGGGCTGGTGTCATGCCAGACCAGGCACTCCAGGGCGTCCTCGACGTTCTCGGCCTCCAGCAGCGGCTGGAGGTACTGGGAGGTGAGAGCGTCAGCGACGGTGCCCAGCTTGGGCTCCACACCCAGCGTGATGGCCTCGTCCTTGAGGGCCCACTGGCCCCAGTGGTTGATGTCGCCCTGCCCCAGCAGGATCTCGGCCGGGACTTCCAGGCCGTTGGCGAAGCGGGTGATGGCCTCCTCGCGCAACTGGATGGCGAGGGAGTCGAAGTCGGACTCGAACGTCAGCCGCTTGATGTTGGGGATCTGGTCGGCCGGGACTTCCAGGATGATCGGGACGGTGGCGGCGGCGCTGTCGGGTTCCTTGTAGGCGGTCTCGGCGACCGTCATCAGGACCTCGATCAGGTCGTCCTCCTCGTTCTCCTGCCCTGGGGTGGTGGGGAACTTGGTGCCCTGGGGCACGAGGACGATGCCCCGGCCCGTCAGCCGGGACCGCGCGATGGCGGCCACCGCGGCGTTGAGGAGCTTCAGTTCCTCCAGCAGGCCGAGGCTGGACCGGACGGCGCTGTCCGCTTCCATCTGGCGGCGGGGGTGGGACTCCCACACGCGGATGGCCACGGGGTCATTGCTGTCCAGGGGCGCGTTCTCGTCCTCCGCGCCTGGGATCGCGACTTCCTCGCCGTCGATCTCGGCCACCAGCTTGTTGCCCTGCTGCTTGACCTCCTGGGTGGACAGGACGCGCCAGTCCGCGCCGACCTCGTTGCCGTTGCCGTCCTGCTTGGGGCGGACGATGATCCATCCCTCGCCGGCCACGGTGAGGTGGGGGCCGAAGTTCCGCAGGAGCTGCGCCTGGCCGTTGGCGCCGCCGGCGATCTCGGCGACGAGCTGGGAGGCGCGGTGCGTGGACGGGAGGGGAACGACGTTGCCCTCTTCGTCCCGGCGGCCGGCGATCAGGCGGGCCCGGGACATGGCGTTGGAGTACCAGCGGGCGGCGAAGCGGACCTCGGGGGTCTCGTCGTAGAACAGCCACGCGCGTTCCTGCCAGCTCCCGTCTACGGGCTTGGTACGGAGCTTGCGGGCGGTGTAGCGGGCGGCGGAAGCGGTGAGCTCCCCACGGCGCGGCCGGGTGGGCGCGGTCATCCGTGCACCCGGCTGAGCACGTCGTCGAGCCGGTTGAGCAGGACGGCCAGGCCAGCGACGGCGAACCACTCCACGCCATGCGTGAGGAGCGGCGCCTGGTCGAAGGTGCCCGAGACGAGCAGGTACGTGGCGAGGAGGGCGCCGGACACCCACCAGCCCATGCAGTACACGCAGGAGATGAGCGTGACGACGGCGGAGCGGACGGCGGAGGTCTGGCGGCGTTCGTGCCAGGCGATGACCCGGTCCCGCACGGGGTCCAGGACGGTGTCGTGGACGGCGAGCTGGGTGCCTCGGTAGCCGGCCAGCCCGAGCAGGGCGAGGGTTGTCAGGTCGATCAAGGTCGCCCCCAGGCGGAACATGTGCTTCCGGTTTCGGTCGGCGGAGCATGATAGGCCACCGGGCGAAGTGGTCCTGTGGGCGCGAACTCGCAGGTCAAGGCCTAAAGTTCGATCACGTCCGGCTGGTACGGTGACCGCGTTCCGAGAGCGGGGACAGGCGGGCGCCGGCGGAAAGGCCGATGCAGTGCCCGGGCGGCGCAGGGGCACACGCCCTGCCCGCCGGCGCCCTTCCCCGGACAAGTTCCGTCTTACCTCCGCCGCTCGCCTGCCAGATCGATACAGTGAGGTTCTGGCACGCGGCGCCATCCGGGGGGAGGCGAACTGTGAGACGACTCAAGGAACTGTTGCGTCGCCTACGGGGCTCACCATCCGTAGGACTAGACGATCTCTCCGTCAAGGAGCTGTTCCGTCGCGTTGAAGTAGCTACCCACTCGCTTGAGGAGTTGCAGGTCCGCTCCGCAGAGAATGACCTGCAACGCGCTCATACCAAGCGCGACAATCAGGCCCAGATCGACTCGGATTACGCGTATCACCTGAAACAAACCCGAGACGAATTGGCCGAGCTAACGGCCGAGGTGAAACGCCGGCGCCGACCTGGCGACCCGTCGCCCATTAGAAAAAACCGGCGGGTCCGCACGTGGCGTGCGCGGCTCGGCGGCAGCTCCTCCACTGTCGACGAACAAGCCGAGATGTTCGAGCGGGAGGAGCTGCCGACGTCGCCATGGCGCATCGCCGACCCCAGGCACGGTGACGGAGGCGACTTCGGGCAGACCTTTGAGTGGACCTCACACGACGCCCACCTGACTGACGGGCTGCCGGTCGAGCAGCGTCAGCAACTGGCGGCGGAAGCAGCGTCCACGATCAACCACACCTTGGCCCGGCTCCTCGTACAGCTTGGCCCACCCCCCGAAGGCGCAGGCGGGGGCCTTAATCCAGTATCGAGTGGCGGCGGAGGAGCACAGCAGTGACGCGGGAGGATCAACTGCCCGTCGGCCCCAGGCCAGATGATGACCCGATGCTCTCCGTCGGCAAGCTCATCGCTGCCCAGTGGAGTGAGCTGGGCCCGGAGCACTTGGCGGCGGCTTTGCAGGCCATGGAGCCAGAGCTTCGCCGAGGGCACCGCGAACGCATGGCGCGAATGCAGCTCCAGCACGATGCCGACGCGCGGGTGCATGAGGAACGTCAGCAGGCGCGGCAGCACCGGCGCCGTATGGCAGAACTCGCGGTCGGGGCAGTAGTAGCCCTTGCCATGCTGGGCGGGGGCGTCTATGTGCAGTCCTGGTGGCTGTCCCCGCTGCTGTGTGGACCGAGTCTGCTCGCCCTCGCCAAGGTCATCATCCTGCGCAAGAGCGATCCGGACGACATGAGGTTTCTGGCCAGATCGGCTCGCACATCAACGAACGCGGGCACGCCCCCTCCCCCGGTTTGACGGGCGCAGGCGTGCGCGTCCTGCGCGCCCGCGCTCCTGCTCCGCCCCGTATCGCCTCCACAATCCGGTGACGGCCCCGTGGGGGCGCTTCTACCGTGGGACGTATGTCCGGTTACGGAGAGGTAGACCGAGACGTCCTGAATGGCCGTCTGGAGGCCCTGGAGGGGCCTGCGCTGCTCCTGGTGGAGCGGCCCGCCGAGGACGGCGGCCTGGACCTGCTGATCTACGACGAGGACGGCACCCTGGTAGATGTGTCGTACGTGCCGGCCGAGCTGGTGGACGCGCCGACCCTCGTTGAGGCGAGCTGAGACGGCGGGGCGCCCTGAGCCCTCCCGCGCCAACGGGACTGCATCGGGCTCGGGGCGCCCGGCCTCGGTTGGAGCCGGCCCCAAGCAGGAGGGGGCGGCAGCGTCAACGGACCAGAAGCGGTGAGGCTATGACCTGGACGGTAGCGGCCCACCAGGGCGCAGCACCAGCGGGGTTGGGACGGCCGTGCATCAACGCTGGCGGGGGCGGCGGGGTGGATATGCCTCCGGGTTGCGCGCGGCCAGGCGCTGGTCCTGGCGGTGCATGCCCCAGGCCGCGGCGGTGAACACCAGAGCGGCGAAGCCTGCACCCAGGACGCCGTTGAACGCGGCCTGGTTACCGGCGAGGTTGCAGGCGATGCCGCCCAGGCACAGCAGCCAGAAGACGCCGGCGAACACGGTGGTGGTCCAGGTGACGTTTTCAAGGCGGTCACGGACGCGTCGGGGCATGGCGGTGGCTCCTCGGTCAGCGGGTGTTGGTGGCGCCTGTCTTGGTGGCGGGCAGGCCTTGCGTGGTGGGGCGGGCGTAGCGGGAGGCGGCGCGGGAGGGGCGGGCGTCGCGCTGGCCGCCGGGGGCGTGCAGCTTGGTGGCGGCCAGGTGGTCCGCGAACAGGCTCATGGCGACCGCGTCGCCCCTGTCCGGTGAGCGGCCGAGGCGGGCGGTCACGTCGTCCTTGGGCTCCACTTTGATCTTGGGTGGGACGCCGGTGGTGATGTCCCACGTGGGGGTGGTCAGGTCGGCCACCAGCAGGTCGTCCGGGGGCAGCGCGAGCTCGGCGCCGAACGCCGGATCCAGCAGCTCGCGCAGCTTCCAGTACGCGGCGGAGCGGGTGTTGAAGAACCCCCATTCCCGATCTCGGGTGCGGAGCTTGCTCTTGGCCGCCCCGGTGTACGCCAGGACGGGCGCGCTCAGCTCGCGGAGGCGGTCCACGACGCCGCCGCCCACGCCGATGCTGTCGACCACCGCGGCGGCGCCTTCCTCCTCGCCCAGGGCGGCCTGGACGCGCGCGGTGGTCTGCATGGTGTCTTCGCGGTCGTGGGTCTCCAGCCGGGCGACGACCAGGCCGCGGCGGTGGCACAACACGGTGGAGTCCCCGCCTGTGCGGGCGACGTCCACGCCGAGGACGCGCCGGCCGGGCACGTCTGGGCGGCCGGCCTGGTCCCAGACGTGCCAGCGCTCGATGGCGGCCTCCACCCAGGCGAGGGGGATGACGCTGTCCTCGTCGCTGGCGTGGAACTCCCCCAGGACGCGGTTGGCGTACAGGGCGGAGTCCGCGCCCCACTGGCGGGCGCGCTGCTCGGCCCAGTCCGGGGAGATACGGCCGGCGGCCACGGCCTCCTCCAGGGTGACGTGGCGAGTGTGCCAGTCCTCCAGGCCGGGGGCGTGCTTGTGGATCTCGTAGAACCGGCCGGCGGGCGGTCCGGGCGTGGAGATGGCCAGGGCGAACGCCTCGGGGAGGCCGTCCATGCGTCCACCGGAGAACGCGCCCTCAATCGCGTCCCACGTGCCGTCCGGGACGACCTTGGCCTCATCGATCAGGTAGAACAGGCTGTCCGCGTGGGCGCCCTCGATCAGCTCCGCCTTGTTGGACGCCACCGGGGAGGCGGCGCCGTGCACCAGCTTGAGGTTGAGGCCCAGCAGCTCCGTCAACTCGCTGAAGGGTTCCCGGCCCAGGACGTCCCAGCGGATCCGCCTCGCCCACTTGTGGATCTCTGGCCACAGATAGACGGTGAGGTGCCTCCACGCGGATGCGGTGGTGAGGACCTTCCAGTCGTAGCCGGCGGCCTCCCGGGTGGTGGCGAACCAGAGCACCCCCAGGGAGGCAACGCCCGTCTTGCCCAGGCCGTGAGGGCCTCGTGCCGCGACGCGGCGGTGGCGGGCGAGGGCGCCCAGGATGTCGTCCTGGTAGAACGTCAGGCCGCCGTCCTCGCCCCAGTCGATGACTTCCCGCGCCCAGGCGGCCGGACGGTACAGGTACCGCTCCGCCGCCTGCATGCGGCGCTCCAGCCGCGCCAGGTGCGGGCGCCAGGCGGGTGGGGCCTTCCGGGCGAGTTCCAGGCGCTGCGCCCGGCTCATCCGCCGGTAGGCCGCCTCCGCTTCAGGCGTCAGCACCGAGCGCCCCCAGCTCCGCGTCGTCGCCCTCGGGGGTCGCGCGGACGATGGCCAGCAGGTCCTCCGCCGTGATCTGCCCGGTGACGTCCAGGTCCAGCTTGTCCGGCTCCGCCAGGCCCCACAGCTTCACGACACGGTCCACCAGGCGGGCCGCCGTCTCGACTGCCTTCAAGTCGCCCTTGAGGGCCTTGGGCCACACGGCGGCCAGCAGCCGCTGGTAGCGCATGGCCTGGACCTCTCGGAGTTGCTGCGCCTTGTCCTTGAGGTTGGTGAGGTTGGCGGACAGGGCCCGGTCCACGTCGGTGTGGGCGGCGCCCCTGCTCGCGTAGCCGAGACGCTCCGCGATCGTGTCGTAGTCGACCCCGGCCAGGACCATGGCGATGGCCTTGGTGCGGCGCTCCGCGACCTGGGCGCGCTTGGCCTTGCTCGCGCTCATCGGGGGCCCTCCGTTCGCATGTGCCTATTGGTTCGCATATCGAGGGGTCAGCCGGACATGAGGCGGTGCAGCTCGGTGCGCGCCTGGTGGCTGTCCAGGAAGACGCCCGTGTAGGAGGCGGTGACCATGACGGCGCCGGGCTTGCGGGCGCCTCGGTGGGCGAGGCAGCCGTGTTCGGAGCGGATGACGCAGGCGGCGCCGTCCGGGTCCAGGTGCTTGTCCAGGGCGTCCGTCACCTGGCGGGTGAGGTCTTCCTGGGTCTGGAGGCGGCCGGCGTACACGTCCAGCACGCGCGGCAGCTTCGAGAGGCCGGCGACTGGCTGGCCCTTGCCGGGCAGGTAGGCGATGTCGGCGTGGCCGTGGAACGGCAGCAGGTGGTGGGCGCACAGGCTGGTGAAGGGGACGCCGGTGACGACGATGGGGGTGCCGGCGTGCTGGGCGGGGAACGTCCGGGCGAGGTGGACGGCGGGGTCCTCGTCGTAGCCGGCGGTGAACTCGTTGAGCGCGGACAGGACGCGCTGGGGGGTGTCGGTGAGGTCGGGGGCGTCCGGGTCCAGGCCGCGGGCCTCCAGCCATGCCCGTACGCCGGCCTTGAAGGCGACGGCTCCCGGGAGCGGGTCGCCGGGGTAGGCGGGGGCCGGGACGGAGACGGTACGCCCGGGCGCCTTGGGGGTGAGGGCGCCGGGGGCGATGCGCATGCCCTTCGGCTCGTCGGCGGTGGTGGTCATGGCTAGCGGCCTTTCGGGTCAAGGGCGGTGATCACGGCTGTGGCCATGGCGGCGCAGTGTTCCTCTGGGCTGGCCACGGTCTGGTTCTCGATGCGCTGGTGCCACTCGGCGAGGAGGGCCCGTGTGATCAGGGCGTGGCGGGGGTCCTCGTCGGCGAAGCCGGGGCACTGGACGGGGAGGCTGTGGTCCGGGATCGGCGGGCCCGGGGGCGGGAGGTTCACGACTACCGGCCTTTCTCGTCGCCCCAGATGGCGACGTGCAGGCGGTGGGACAGGTTGAACCCGGCGGTGATGGCGGGGTCGGCGATCTCGCCCCAGCGGGCGGTCAGGGTGGCGGTGTCGGTGCCCTCGGGCATGACCCACACCAGGTGGGGCGGGATGCCGTGGGCGGCGGTGTACGCCTGTACCTCGCGGACGTCGGCCAGGTCGCGGACAACGAACTTGAAGCAGGCTTTGCGGGTGTCCAGCAGGGCGTGGAGGGCGCCGGGGCGGATGCGCTTGTCTGCGGGGTCGCCTGCGTGGGCGAGCTTGGGCGACACGTTGAAGCGGGTCACCCAGCGGGCGGTGTGGACGGTGGGCTCCTGGGTGCCGTTGGTCTCTACCTCGATCTCGACTCCGGCGAGGATGAGGCCGCCAAGGAGGGAGCGCCAGCCGTCGTGGTGCTGGTGGAGCAGGGGTTCCCCGCCGGTAATCACGACCATGGCGGGGTCGCCGTCCAGGGCGCGGGTAAGGATGTCGGCGACGGAGCGGCGGGTGAGGGTCTGGCGCAGGTCGAAGCGGGTGGCGTCCCAGGTCTCGGGGGTGTCGCACCACTGGCACTTGAGGTTGCAGCCGCCCAGGCGGATGAACGAGCAGCGGCGGCCGGTGCTCGGTCCCTCGCCTTGGATGGTCGGGCCGAAGACCTCTCGGGCGACGAGGGTGTCGGTGGTGTCCACGGTGACGTCGTCGGTGATCATGCGGAGGCCTCGGCGGGGGTCTGCTCCCAGGTGGCGCCGTTGACGTGGGTCTCGGTGACGTGGACGCGGGAGACGTGGGCGTACTGGGCGCGTGGGAGGTCGAACAGGATGTCGCCGGCGACTTGGGCGAGGAGTTCGGCGGTGGCCTCCACGGTGGGCCAGGTGGCCACTTCGTAGACCTTGGAGCCGTGGGCGCGCAGGACGGGCAGGAGGGGGTCCTGGGCGCCGAGCATGGCGCCGTGGTCCAGGTGCTCGTCGACCCAGGCGCGGAACTCCTTCTTGAGCCGGCCGAACTCCACGACCAGGCCGCCAGGGGGCAGCTCAGGGGCGGCGATGGTGACGTCGGCCCACCAGGAGTGGCCGTGCAGGGACGTGCACTTGCCGGGCAGGTGGGGCAGCCGGTGCGCGGTCTCGAAGTTGTGCCGGACGGTGACGAGGTGGGTCATGGCTGGATCTCCGTGTGGTGGGGGCGGGCGACGGTGTAGCGGGTGGTGCCGGTGTCGTGGCCGATCTGGTCGCGGACGCCGATGACGTCCAGGTGGACGGCGCGGAGCCGGTAGTGGCCGCCCCAGGGCTCCCACTCGGGCGCCACGTAGCCGTCGAGGTGGGCGAACAGGCGGTCTGCGATGTCCTCGTTGGTGGCGTCCTTGAACACGGCCCGGGTCAGCTCGTGGATGCGGTGTTCCAGGGCGGTGTTGGTGTCGGCGAACGAGGGGTAGCCGTGGCGGCCGATCGTGTCGTAGACGACGGTGACGGAGCCGGTGTGGGAGTGGGCGCGCAGGTTCATGGCGCGGTTGACGTTGGTGAAGAACACGGCGATGGGGCCGACCGTGACGGTGCGGTCCAGTCGTTCGGCCGGCTCCTGGCGTGCGGCCAGGCGGCGTTGCTCGCACACCGCCTCTTCTTGGCTGGTCTCGTGGGGGATCTCGCAGGGCGGTGGGGTGTCGGTCATGCTCGTGCTTCCTGCTGGAGGGTGTGGACGCCGGTGACTGCTCGGCGCAGGTTGGTGGTGGTGGACTCCGCCAGGTACAGGTGGAGGCCGGGCGGGGCGGGGGCGCCGTTGCGGGTGACGGGGTTGTGCGGGCCGGCCGGGATGTGGATGGGGCCGTGGCGGGCGCGGATGTACGCCTCGTAGCGGCGCCAGGCGACGGCGGCGGTGACGGCGGCCGCGGTGTTGTCCTGGGTGGCCTTGGATGCGAACGCCAGGGGGTCGGCGTGGTGGGCGCGGACCAGGTCCCGGTGCTGGAGGAGGGCCTGGCGGTCGCGTTGCTGGACGCTCGTCCAGCGGCCGGTGCGGTCGTCGAACAGCTTGACGATGCCGAAGCGGAACCCGGAGCCCCAGGTAGAGGAGTCCACCGAGTAGAACGGGAACTCCCGCAGGGCCCGGTCCACGGTGAGGCCGAAGCCGTGGAAGACGGCGCGGCCGTCGGCGATGCGGAACACCTTGTCCAGCCAGGCCATGACGTCCGGCAGGGGGTTGCCGAGGAGCTTGCCGAGGGCGATGTACGTGTATCCCTCGGCGATGTAGCGCTCCAGGAAGTGCCAGGGCTCCCCGGTGTGGAAGACGGGGATCGGTTCCAGGCCGCGGGCTTCCAGCTCCTTCTGGTTGCGCCAGGTGGCCTCGGGGGCGCCGATGACGTCCAGGTTGGCGTACAGGGTCAGGCGGGCGTCGTGCTCGTGGCACCAGGCGGCGTAGTCCGGGATGGTGAGGGTGATGCCGAGGGTGCGCGCGGAGTGCGCCCCGGAGTCCCCGAAGACCTGGGCGGGGCCCACGTGCAGCTCCTCCAGGAAGCTGGCGAAGATCGGGGTGCGGAAGTACGCGTAGGAGGTCAGGGCCTTGAAGGGCTGTGGGCGGGTGGTCGTCATGCCTGCCCCCTCACGCCGTTGACGGCGCGTGTGAACACCGTTTGGTTGGCGCCGGCCAGGTAGATGTGGAGGCCCGGGGTGCTGGGCGTGCCGTGGCGGGTGATCGGGTTGCGGGGGCTGTCGGGCAGGGTGACCAGGCCGTGGCGGGTGCGTAGGTCGGCCTCGGCGCGGCGGTAGGACTGCGCGACGGCCGCGGTGAACTCGTGTCGTCGGGCGGTGAAGATGGCCCGGTTGGCGAGGAGGCGCGGGTCCATGCCGTAGGAGCGGATGAGGTCCAGGTGTTGCAGCACGGCGGCTTTGTCGCGCAGGAGGAACCGGACCCAGCTGCCCGTGCGGTCGTCGTAGAGGGTCGCGACGCCGAAGCGTTCGCCCTCCAGCCACTTGGAGGAGTCCACGGAGTAGAACGGCAGGCGGCGCAGCACTTCCCAGGTGGTCATGCCGAACCCGTGGAAGACGGCCCGGCCTTGGGCGAGGCGGAACGCCGTGTCCAGCCAGGGCAGCAGCTCCGCCAGAGGGTTGCCGAGGAGCTTGCCCAGGGCGATGTAGGTGTGGCCCTCGTCCAGGTAGCGCTCCAGGAAGTGCCAGGGCTCCCCGGTGTGGAAGACGGGGATGGGTGTGAGGCCGCGTTCCTGGAGGGCCTGCTGGTTGCGCCAGGTGGCCTCGGGGGCGCCGATGACGTCCAGGTTGGCGTACAGGGTCAGGCGGCGGTCGTGCTCGTGGCACCAGGCGGCATAGCCGTCCAGGGTCAGGGCGAGGCCCAGGGTGCGGGCGGAGTGCGCCCCGGAGTCCCCGAACACCATGACGGGCCCGGCGTGCAGGGTGTCCAGCAGGTCCGTGAACGCCGGCTTGCCGAAGTAGGCGTATGAGGTGAGGGCCTTGAAGGGCTCGGCGGGGGCGTTCATGCTGCCGCCCCGGTCCTGCCCGCTTCCACCTCGCCGAGCAGCCCCAGGAGCTTCGCGCTGTCGTCCTGGCCGGGGTGGGCGTCCAGCGCGGTGCGCCACCTGTCGAACACGTCGTGCGGCACGCGCAGGTTGATGACCGGGTTGAACACGTCCGGGTTGCCGGTGTCCAGGTCCTCGCCGTCCAGGCCGCCGCCGTCGCGGGCGGCCTGGCGGGCCGTGTGGCTGTCGGCCTTGGGTTCCTCGTCCGGCAGGGAGACCAGGGCGGTGATGTCCTGGACGTCCTGGTCGCTGTAGCCGGTGCCGTCGACGTCGCCGAGCGAGCCGAGGAGCTCGGCCAGCCCGGCGTAGTCGTACGTGCCGAGGTCGGAGGTGCGGTTGTCCGCGAGGTTGACCCGCAGCGCGGTCTTGTCGTCGCACTGGACGACGTCGCAGCGGGCGGCCGGGATCCAGTCCGTGCTGTTGTGGCAGACGCCGCAGCCCTTGACGCCGCAGTCACCCGGGCCGTGGTCGGCGAGGGCCTGGCGGGTGTGGTTCCCGGCGAGGACGACGAGGGCGCCGTCCGGCTGCTCGCGGACGACCAGGCCACGGTACTGCCCGTTCTTGCGGAGGCTGGCCAGGATGGCGCCGACATCGCCACGCTTGGCGTTGCCCGGGTAGGGGGTCAGTTCCGTGACCGGGATGGTGTCGGTGCGCAGGTAAGAGGCGGAGGTCATTGGGGGGAGTCCTCTCGTCGTGGGCGGGTGAGTTCCAGGAGCCAGGCGAGGCGGGCGCCGTCGTCGGCGGAGCGGGGGCAGGAGGCGGTGGCGGCGTAGAACTCGTCCCGGACTGCGGGCGGGATGCGCAGGCGCAGCACGGGCCACAGGCCGCTCCCCTGCTCGGCGTCGCCGACAACGGCGTCGGTGGTCTCGGCCGTGGCGGTCGCCCGGGCGGGGGGTTCGTCGCCGTAGTCCTCGCGGGGGGCGTAGGTGTCGGCCAGTTCCTCGAGGGAGGGGGGCGGGGCGAGGAGGCGTTCGACGTCCGCGTCGGTGTAGCCGGTGCCGTCCAGGTCGGGCAGGTAGGAGAGGAGTTCCACCAGGCCGTCCAGGTCCCAGTCGCCTTTCTCGGCGGCGCGGTTGTCCACAAGGTTGATGCGGCGGGCGGTCTCCTCGTCGCAGTCCACGACCTCCACGCGGGCCGCCGGTTCCCAGCGGGTGCCGTTGCACAGGGCGCAGTCGGCGTCCGGCCGGGCGAAGGTGGGGATGGAGGCGGTGCAGGGGCCGCGGCCGTGGAGCGCGAGGGCCTGGAGGGTGTGGTTGCCGGCGAGGACGACCAGGCCGTCCGGGAGCTGTCGGGCGATCAGGGAGCGGTACTGCCCGCTGGTGCGCAGGCTCTCCAGGATCAGGCGCACGTCGCCGCGGCGGGCGTTGCCGGGGAACGGGGTCAGCTCCCCCAGCGGCACCTCCTCGGTGCGCACGTACGTCGCTTGTGACATGGGCCTATCCCCTGCTCGGTGTCCTGGGCGACGGAGAAGGATAAGCGGACGCGCAAGTTCCGCCCTGGGGGTTGGCGGGGGGCGGCAGGATGACGCCATGGACCCCACCGTCACCGGCGCTGTCATAGCCGTACCGACTGCGGTGCTCGCTGCTGTAGCGGCGTACGCCGGCGCTCGGGCACAGGCTCGGAGCGCTCACCGCGGACCGGTTGACGCGGTACGCCGTCAGCATCAGCGGGACGCGTACGCCGCGTTCTTCGCCGCTCTCCTCGCGTATGAGGCAGCGACAAGGTGGGACGAGTGCCGGGATCGCGTCACGACTGCCGCTATCGCTGCTGGCGCGGTGCCTGGCCCGACCCTCTCGGCTGAGGTCAACGAGCGCACTCGCCAACTCATTGAGG
Organism: Streptomyces sp. NPDC089424; assembly: GCF_044749345.1. Taxonomy (NCBI): domain Bacteria; kingdom Bacillati; phylum Actinomycetota; class Actinomycetes; order Kitasatosporales; family Streptomycetaceae; genus Streptomyces; species Streptomyces sp. NPDC089424. Next base: position 842,196 of record NZ_JBIVHU010000003.1, on the reverse strand, counting down.
CCGTCCCACTGGACGAGGTGATGCGGACAGGTGCTGCCGTCGACCTGGAAGGCCCCGACCATGTCGCCGCAGCCGCCATGATCACTATCGGGCTGGCGCGCACGATCCGGAGCACGACCAGCCGGCCCTACGCAGCCGTCCCCGTCAGCGTCCGCGTACCCAGCGCACACGATCGGTTCGGGGACGCGCTCAAGGAGTTCGTGAAGATTGCTCGCGCTCATCTCAACGGCATTGACGGGTGACTTCGACCGAGGCGGCGCCGCGGGGCGGGCGAGGTCGACGGCCGCGCTGCGCCGCGCCCCCCGCTACGTCGATCACGACGCGGGCTCCGGGCCTCCGGACGGAGAAGCCGACTGAGCCGGTCGCCGACGAGTGGTGCGGCGAGCGTCCTGCTCGGCCTGCCACGCTCGGAACGTGCGGCCGGCCATCCGCCGGCGGAAGGCGGGGATGTTGTTGGCGGGGATGCCGACGGGGGCGGGGCCGAGGACGGCCAGGAGGTCGCTGGAGTCCTGGGAGTGCCAGCCGTCCGCGCGGATGGCGGCCTCGTCCGGGTACACGTCGGCGACGCGGTCCCTGCTCGGGTCCAGGAGGTGGTCCTCCCGGCCGCCGTAGCTGTACACCCAGCGGAAGTTGCGCGGCGGGTTGGGTTCCACCATGCGTTTTGTCCGGCTGACCTCCTTGGTGTACGCGTAGAAGTTCACGCCGGGCCGGAAGATCATGATGCGGAGCCAGGCGGCCATGTAGTGGTCGCTGAAGAAGTCGCCGGCGTCATGCACGCGGACCCATCCGCCCTGGTGGCGGGGGTGGGCGAGTTCGGCGGCCATCTGGCGTTGCCAGCCGGGCAGGTCGTCCAGGACGTACTGGAGGTTTCGCTGGTGGCGGTCGACGACGCCGGGGAACATGTAGGTCCCCTGGCGCGCGTAACAGGCCAGGGCGCAGACCCCGGCAGCCGGACAGGTTTTGGCGGTCCGTCCGTCGTGCAGGCGGGTGGCCAGGGCTGGCAGGGTCCAGTTCCAGATGCCCTCGTCACGCAGCTCGCTGTTCTGGGTCAGCAGCCGTTCAGGGCGGCGCAGGCGGCGCCGCACGGGCGGGGCCAGGTCGACGGGCGTGCTCATGCTTCGGGGGCGCCTGCGGCGCGCAGCAGGGCTTGCACGGTGACCACGCCGTCGTGGGCGTGGCGGGTGTCCAGGACAGCGACGAGGGTGCGCAGTGCGCGGAGCACGACGACGGCGGCGTCCTCCGCGCCGAACACCTCGCGGGCAGCGGCGACCAGGCGGGCCGCCTCGTCGCGGTCGGCGGCCGGATAGGTGAGGAGCATGGACCGCATGCCGTCCGGCATGGGCGGGGCGACGGTGCCCGGGGCGGGGCCCTCCGGGATGGTGTCGCCGCTGGCCGGCGGGGCGCTCGAGGTGGCCGGCTCCGCCGGTGCCGTGTTCCCGGCCGGGGCGGCTGGCTGCTCGGGCTCCTCGTCCTCGTAGGCCTCCTCGATGGCGGCGACGAGGTTGTCCAGGTCGGCGTCTGTGTAGCCGGTGCCGTCCAGGTCACCGTCCAGACCGGCGATCAGTGCGGCCAGTGCTTCCTGGTCCCACCCGCCCAGCTCCGCCGACCGGTTGTCCACGAGGTTGATGCGGGTGGCGGTGGCGTCGTCGCAGGTGACGATCTCGCAGCGTGCGGCGGGCTCCCACTCTCGGGCGCTGCACAGGGCGCAGGGCAGTTCCTCGCCGTCCACGGTGGTGGTGAGGCCGCAGGGGCCGGGGCCGTGGGCCAGCAGGGCCTGGAGGGTGTGGTTTCCGGCGAGGACCACCAGGCCGTCGCCGGTGTCGCGGACGATGAGGCTGCGGAACTGGCCGGTGCGGACGAGGCTTTGCAGGATGACGCCGGGGTCGCCGCGGCGGGCGTTGCCGGGGAAGGGGCGCAGGTCGCCGAGGGCGACGTCATCGGTGCGGACGTAGGTTGCCTGGCTCATGGCGTGTTGTCCCTGCTAGGGGGCTGCTTGGGCAGCGGAGCAGGGTACGCCGGGCGACGGGCGGGGGCCTGGGGACGACGAGGGCCCGCCCTGGCCGGAGGGGGCGGCCGGGGCAGGCTCATGGGGGGGCTAGTCGGTCAGTCGCCGCTTTGCTTGACCGGGTTGATGGCCGTCGTGGAGTCCTGGCCGGTCTCGGCCCGGTCGTGGGCCATGCCGCGTGCGCAGGTGGCAAGGTGCCCGGCCCAGCCCTCCTGAGGGCCGTCGGGGATCACGCGGTAGACGAAACAGCGGTTGCCGCAGAACTTGCAGTAGGCACCAGGCATAGCGTGTCCTCTCGTGTCCGGACAGGGTCCGGGTGTGGTGTCCGGACACGTGGCGGAGGCTGTCCGCCCCGTGTCCGGTGGCTGGAAGTCCGTGCCGGTCAGGTGGTGTCCGGACGCGTCCGGCCGGTGGCGTCCGGGCGTGTCCGGCCGGTCAGGTGGCGGGCGCCTCGTCGGCGGCCTCGTCGTGCGAGCAGCGCAGGTCCCGGACTTCCTCCCACCCGTACTTGTCCGTCCAGGAGTAGCCGGTGGTCACGCTTACGGTCTTGGCGTTCGCCCGCACAACCTGGCGCCACTGGCCGCGGATACTCACCAGGTCGTCCCGGTGGACGTTGTCGCGGCTGTACTGGCCGAACCGGCCCTCCGCCTGGGCCTGCTCCAGCAGCTCCTTGTCCCCCTCGATCCGGGTCACGAGCGTGGCGCGCTCCCCCTGGTACTGCTCGACCACGGCGGACGAGTAGGCGTCGGGGTACAGCTTCATGCGGGCCAGGCGGCGGTCCAGGCCGCGCAGTTCGGCCTCCATGCGGTCCACGCGGCGCTTGACGACGTCGGGGCGCTCGCCGCGGGCCTCGGCGGCGCGGGAGGCGGCGATGCGGGCGGGCATCGCCTCCGCCTGGCGGGCCACCTGAGCGCCCTTGATGGCGGTGTCGATGGAGCGGTTGAGGAGGTTGCGGTGGGCCTGGCCGCGGCGGCCGGGGAGGACCGGCTGGCCGAGGGGGATGTGCTCGACCATGGCGTTGGAGCGGGCGTGCAGGGCGGCGGACTCGGCGGTGAGGCGCTCGCCCTTGGCGGCCAGGGCGGTGCGGCGGTCCTCCAGGCGCTCGTGCTGGGCGGCGCGCACGGTGGCGTTGTCCCGCACGGTGTCGTCCAGGGTCACGGTCACCTCGTGGCCTGCCGCGCGCAGGGCGTCTGCTGCGGCGTTGATGGCCAGGCGGCGGGGTGCGTGGTCGCGGCTGCCACGGATGCCCCACTGCTTGATGGAGGGGAACCAGCGGAAGCCGTGGGTCTTGAGGATCGGGGCGGTGCCGTCGCCGCGGTCGGTGCCGTCCACCAGGGTGCCGTCCTCGTGGGTGTGGGTGATCGTGATCATGCGGGGGTGGCTCCTTGCCTGTGAGGTGGGTGGGGGCGGGTCCGGGGGCCGCATATCGGGTGCGGCCCCCGGTCGGTGACTGCGGGTCAGGCGGGGAGGAGCTGGCCGGGGATCAGGGTCACGGTGGGCCCGTCGTCCAGGGTGACCTGGGGGAATCCGGTCCAGCTGTAGCCGGTGACGGTGGCCTCGGTGCCTACCGGGTACTGCTGGGGGTCCAGGGCGATGGTGATCCGTACGCGGGTCCCAACGGGGTGCTTCTTCATGGCGGTCGCTCCCTTTCCGGTCGGGCCCTGCGCCCTCCCTGACAACACGAACCTTACCCAACATGGCTTGGGCAACACAAGTTGGGCAACGTCGGGAGTGTCGTCGGCGACCAGGGTCCGGACATGCCCGGGGATAGGAGGCGGGCACGTCCGGACACCGGCGTGAGCAGGGGTTACCCGTACAGGTCGGCCACCAGGGCGGTGGCGTTGTCCGGCCGGTCGGTGATGGTGCGGGCGGTGGCCACGGCCCGGGTGACGACGCGGCGGGCGGCCTCGGCGGGCGTGCCGTGGAGCAGGTCCGAGAGCTGGTGTCCGGCGTCCTCGTGGGGCTCGTACGCCCCGTCACAGGCGAGCAGCAGGCGCCCGCGCTCGGCCCCGACGGTGACCGCCTCCACCGCCGGGTGGTTGGCGTAGCTCATGACCTCCTCGTCCGTCTCGACGGCGCCCAGGCAGCTGGTGACGCGGTGACGGCTGCCGCCGTCGTGCGTGTCGCATGGCGGGAACACGCGGCGCAGGTTGTGGTCCTGGGTGAGGGGGCGCAGGATGCCGCGGACCAGCCAGTAGGCGCGCACGTCGCCGCTCCAGGCGACGGTGAGCGGCAGGCCGGGGGCCTCGACGGCCACGAGGGCGCAGGCCTTGGGGCCGAGACCCCACGGGCCCTGGCGGTCCGGCTCGGCGGCGTAGTGGGCGCGTACGCGGCGCATGCCGGCTTCCGCGTCGTGGAGGCGGGCGGCGGTGCGGGCGAGGCGGCGGGCGGCGGCCCGGGTCCAGTCGCGGTTGTGCGGCTTGTCGCCGATGCCGTCCAGCAGAGCGTAGGCGCGGACGCCGTTGACGGTGGCCACGGCGGTGGCGTCGCACTGGTTGTCGCGGCCGCCGATGGCCTGGCTGGTGGCGTAGTTGCGCATGGTCCTGCTCCGTTCCGAGTGGTGTGGGGTGAGGGGCCGGGGGGCCGGGCGCATATCGGGTGCGCCCGGCCCGGCGGGGTGGGTCAGTCGGCGGTGACGGTGGCGCCGAGGGCCAGGCGCTCGCCGTGGAGCTGCAGGAGGGTGGCCAGGAGGGCGTAGCGGGTGGTGGGGTCGCCCTCGGTGGCCAGGTCGTGCTCCGCCAGGGCGATGCGGGTGCGGAGCTGCACGTCCTGTCGGGCGCCGGGGTCGGCGGCGGGCAGGGGCTCCGGGCGCATCAGGCGGTTGGTGACGGGGGCGGTGACGTAGGCGAAGAGGGCTTCCGAGACGCCGGCCTGGGGGTGCTCGGCGGCGTGGGCCATGGCCATGAGCAGGGGAAGGTGTCCCTCGGCGGGGGTGACGTTGGTGATGGTCATGCCGTCCATGACCAGGGGTTCGGCGGTCTCGAATCCCTCGGCGGCGGTGTGCAGGTGGCCGATGAGGACCAGCAGCGCCTGGCGGTGGGGGTGGCGCTCCAGGCGGGTGCGCAGGATGGCGGCGAGGTCGCGGGCGCGGGCGGCGCACTGGCCGTAGCGGTGGGTGGGGGCGGCGGTGCGGGTGGCGGTGGTGGTGATCACGGTGGGGCTCCTCCCTGGGGGGCTCCGTTGCCCTCCCAACACCCCGAACGTTATCCAACATGCGTTGGGCAAATCAAGTTGGTTAAGGCGTTTCGCGTGTCGTCCTGGCAGGTCAGGAGGTGCGGACACGTCGACGGCCGGGCGCCTATCGGGTGCGCCCGGCCGTCGAGGGGGGTGGCGGGTCAGGCCGCCGCGGCCCGCACGGGACCGTGGTCCACGCAGTCCTCGTCCCAGCAGTAGCCCCAGGGGCACGCTTGGTTGCGGCGGGGGGCGGGGCGCGCGGGGTCTAGGACGCAGTCCCGGCCGGCGGGCAGCTCCCCCACGGCGTAGCGGCGGGCGTTGACCACCAGGGAGATGGCCTGCGTGAGCACGGGGGCGCCGGTTTCCCCGGCGGGAAAGAACTCGTCGGCCTGGGGGTCGTACCACTCCGCGTGGATGGCGCTCGCCATGTGCCCGAGGGGCAGGATCACGCCGAGCAGGGAGCCGCTGGAGTCGCGCAGCTCCCACCCCTGCACGGGGTCGGTGCCGTCCATGTCGTCGCCCACCCACTTCCAAGTGGTCACCTGGGCGGAGGTCATGGCCACGAGCATCACGGTGACCTCGGAGAAGTTGAGGGCGGCGCCGTTGCGGCCGGTGAACAGGTCCAGGGTGCGGGCGGTGACCTGGTGCTGCATGACTGCCTCCTGGGGGTTGCGGTCGGGCGGTGCGCCCTCCCTGCGCTTCCCAAGTTACCCAATATACGTTGGGCAACGTAAGTTGCGTAGCGTTGAGAGTGTCGCGTCCAGGCAGGTCAGGAGCGGCGGGGGTGGCCCCGGCCGCCATGGCGGCCGGGGCCTGGAGCTGGTAGCCCATGCCGCCGAGTCCGGCCAGCGGGGTGGCCGCGTGCGACCACACGGCCAGGACTTCCCGGGTGTAGGCGGCGCCGCCGAGGGCGACCACCTCGCGCGCGCCGTCCAGGCCCAGGGCGCGGGCCTGCTCGGCCAGCCGGGCCGGGGTGACGCTGCCCGGCTGGCCCATGCGCAGCTCGTACGGCTCCAGCACCTGATCCAGGGGTACCAGGCCGTGGAGCGCGCTGAGCACCACCCCGGCGCCGCCCTGGGCGGTCAGGGCGTCCGCGGCGCGGCGGCACGCCCGGTGGTAGCTGCCCACGTACAGCTCCCCCGCCGGGGCCGGGCGGTCCAACTTGGCGCCGCCGCAAAGAAAAGCGCGCCTGTTCGCAGAATCTGAGACTCCGGGGGGCTGGAACCGGACCTAGCGGCCGGCGCTTCGCGTCAGGAGAAGACGCAGCGATTCGTGGCGAACTCGCGTTAAGTTATGGGCAGATAAGCCCAGGGGGACTGGCGCGACTTGCGGCGCCCGTGTGTCTTTGTTCCCAAGGCTGCCCGGCTGAAGTCAAGGGGGATCCGTGGCATGAAGTACAAGAACGAAGCTCAAATCATGAAGGCGCTTGGGATCGAGTCCTGGAGGAACCTCTCCAAGGACAAGATGGTCAGGTTCGCAGCCATGATGCCCAACATGGACACCGAGGTGGCTCTCAAGATCGTCGAGCAGTTCCCCGCGTTCAAGGACTTCGCTAAGGATGCTGTGAGTGTCGTCGAGAGATCGCATCAGATTACACTCTCGGCCAACAACCAAAGTCAGGAGCATGTCCACCGGGCCTGGCAAGAGGTCAGAGACATCCTCAAGGGCGAACTCGACAAAGACGACCTGAGCCGGGAAGATAAGAAGTTTCTGATCGAGCAGATCCAGGAGACTGCAAGGATGCAATCTCAAAAGGACAGCGAGAACAAGCAGTTCTTGGATGGGGCGGCCAAAAAGGTACTGATCGGCGCTGCCGCCGCAGTCGCCCTCACAGTAGCTTTCGTCGGCGGCAGGGTGACGGCCGAGTCCGAGGACAATACCGAGAGCTCCCAGGACGCCTGAACTGGGCTCGGTTACCGGGGCAGCTAAGACCTGTCCCGTAAATAATCTTCAAGGCGTCTCGGGCACGGTTGGCCGTTGCACGGCCCGCTGGTCTATCCGGCGAGGGCGGGGTCGTGCATCCGGGCGATGCCGAGCATGGCGTGGTGGACGCCGTCGCCCTTGAGGCGGCAGTCGCGGAGGATCTTCCAGGTCTTCATGCGGGCGAAGACGTGCTCGACACGGGCCCGGACCTGCTTTGGGACTTGTTGTGGTCCTCTTTCCAGTCCGGCAGTTCGGCCTGGCCGCGCCGCCGGCGGTGCGGGATGACGAGTCCGGTGCCCGGATAACCGCCGTCGGCGATCGTGATGGTGTTGCCAACGGTGGCCTTGGCGCCGGATTCCTCCCATGCCTTGCAGTCGTTGCGGTTCCCGGGCAGAGGCTGGCCGACCACGACGACCAGGCAGGTGTCGGCGTCGATGACGACCTGGTGGTTGGTGGAGTACCGGTAGCTCTTCGACCGCTCGGCGATGGTGTGGTCCCGGGTGGGGACCAGGGTGCCGTCCACGATCAGCACGGTGTCCTTGGCGAACCGCTTGCGGGGCTGGAGGGCGAGCATCGGCCCGAGGTGGTCGGTGATCCGGTCCGCCGTCGACTTGGGCACCCCGAACAGCGGAGCGAGCTGGTGCATGGTCAGGCTCGTGCGCCAGTAGGCCGCAACCAGCAGGGCCCGGTCCTCCAGCGGAAGACTCCACGGCCGACCCATGCGGACCGCGTCCGCCCCCTCGCGCCGCAGCACCGTCACCAGCTTCCCGAACTGCCGCGGGCTCAGTCCGGTGAACGGGGCTATCCAAGACGGCTCCGACGCCGTGATCACACCAGCCACACCAAGATCATCACATTGGGGTCAGACGGAGATCCCCGGCCCAGCTCTCGCAGCGGACGCGACCTCTGGGGAATGAGAGCTCCAGGGCAACGCGACCGGTGTTCGGTTCGTGCTCTTCCCGCACCGCCAGAATGCTTTCCCCGATGTGATCTGCGAACGGTGTCTCGTTGCCGATCGCTCCCACAGTGACGCGTCCCGAGTCGCCCATGCCGTAGCCGGTGTGGGGCTCCGACTCCTCGACGATCAGACACCCGTCCGATCCAGTCGTGACGTGAACAGTTGCACCCCGGTCATCGATCAGCCACACGTCCAGCGGCCCCGCGAGATCACCGCCGCCACTTACGTGCCGCGAAGCGACGACCTCCGCGAGCAAGCGCCCCATGAGACTCTGGGCAGCCGCCCCACCGCCGTGAAGCGGGCACCCGTTCGGCTTCTCAGACTCCATCAGCCGACAGTACCGCCAGCCGACCTACCAGCTCACAGCCATATACGGGACAGTTCTTAGGCGGTTAGTTCAGGAGGGGAACTGCATGGGCTTTTCGGCACACCCCACGGTTCGAGCCATCGTCTTCGAACCCCCGTCGCGGGCGGGCGGTGTTCGCGGAGCTGGAACGAGGGAGGCGGGCCCTCGACCGTGCCGAGAGCCCGCCCCTCCCCGATCTGACCGGTCAGACCTTGAGGATCAGCGCTTCCACCTGTTCGAGCGTCGTCACGCTGGCTTGCGCCGCGGCCCGGGCCTTCGACAGCTTCTCCATCCACTCGATCCGCCGCTCGGCCGGGAGCGACTCCTCCTCGAGCTGGACACGCAGGCGGTGCGCCTCCTCGAAGTCCGTCATCAGGGCGTGGGCGGCGTCCACCGCCTTCTGGTAATTCCCCTCCGCCAGTTCGACCCGCGCCGGCAACTCCCGGCGCAGCTTGACGAGCTGGTCGCGCGGGTCGGCGGCGGCCTCGCCATGCACGGTGGGCGGGGCGTCGGCGTCCGCAGTATTCCCAACGCCTGCAGGCGCGTCGGCGGAGTTCCCTGACGCAGTCGGCGCCGGGGCACCGAGGCTCACGGGGAACAGCTCGTCGAACCACGCCTTGTCGGCGACGTAGCGGGTGGGCCGGCCCTCGGTGTCAGGGGCGATCACCATCCCCGCGGTGATCGCCGTCCGGTCCGCCTCGGCCCAGTGCTGCTCGCCGTAACAGATCAAGGGCGTGCCATCGTCAGGCTCGGGCGGCCGCGGCGCGTCCGGGTGCTCCAGCACGGCCTTCGCGAACGCAAGGAGAAGGGCCTGGCTGACACCCGGCGCGCTCACCGTGTACGCAAGTGTCAAGGCGGCGAGGGCGTTCTTGGGCGTGCGGCGCACCCCCTTGCGCCCATCGCTGGCCTCGCTGCCCTGCCCCGGGGTGATGAACGGCTGCGGAGCATGGATCAGCGCCGGTGTCATCCGCCGGACCAGGGCGGTCCAGGCGGTCGCGTCACCGGCCTCCGCCCCGAGGAGCAGCTCCGTAAGCGGCCTCGGATCCTGTCCGGCGCCCTCCCTGGTCTCCGTGGTGCCGAAGAGGCCGAGGGCGGAGAGGATGTTGCCCCGGTGCACGAACAGCTGCGCGACGGCGGCGGACCACAGACGCATGCGCCCCTCGGCTGCCTTCGCCCGGATCTGGCTCCACGCCGGCTCCTGCAGCGTCCCCCTGACGACCGGCCAGAACCGCCCGGTGTCGCGGACGGTACGCCCGTTCGCCTGCTGCGGCTCCTCGGACGGAATCCCGGGGAACACCAGCGCGGTAATGGCCCGGACCGCGATGTCACGCAGCACGACCGAGGAGACGTCTGCGCCTGCGGGAACGAGCGGCTCCAGCGGATCGAGCGGCCCGTTGACCGTCAGCGCGTCGCGCACCCCCGTCAGATCGAGGAGGTCGGCCCCGCGCGCATCGGGGAACGCCTCGGCGAGCGCGTCCGCGAGGAGGGAATCCCTGGCGTAGGCGTCGACAAGCGTCGCGAACAGGGCGATCAGCCGCGCGTCCTCGTCGTAGGGCTGAATGCCGCGCAGGTGGTCGTTGACGTTCAGGGCCCGCAGGACGTGTTCCAGGGCCTCGGGCTTCGTGCAGCCGATCACGATCTCCGCCGACACCGTGGCGATCTTCGCGGCCCGGAGCGACGGGTCGGTCGCCTCCGTCTCCGGCTTCGCACCATCCCGGTTGAGACGAGCGGAGAGCCGGTTCAGGATCTCCCGCAGACTCAGCAGCAGGGGCTCAGGGCCGTCCTTCTTGTCCTTCGGCAGGGGCACGAGGGACTGCGGCATACCCATGACCAGATGCTCCGGACGCACACGGAAGACCTCCAACCGGGCCAGCGCCCGGTTGTTCCCCGTCACTGCAGCCAGTCGCCACGGCTTCGACACCGTTCCGTCCGCGTGGGCGATCTGCCACTGCTGCAGGACGTTCATGCCCTTGGAGAGCTGACCGGCGTCCGCGAGGGACTCGGCCAAGTCGTATCCGCGCTTCGTTCCGGCGCGCTTCAGGTTGTCGGCGGCGTACCGCTGCATGTGCACGGCCACCGCGTACGGCTGCTCGGCGAGCGTGAGCGCCGCCTTCGGCTGCCCGTCCTCCTGGACGGCGCGGACCACGGGCCGCGGCCGCCGGTGGCCCAACGCGGCAAGTAGAGCGTGCTTCTCGGCCTCAAGCTCGTGCAGGTGACGGATGGCGTCCTGGTGCTTCTGCGTCGCCGCCGCCAACGCCTGCGACGCGTACGCATCGTCCCCCGGCGCCCGGCGCAGCGCCTCCCGCTCCTTCTCGGCGGACTTCGCGCTCTTTGTGGCGTCCTGAAGCGCCATCTCGGTGGCGACGAGATCCTTGACGCGCTGGCTCGCCTCCGGTGCCGGCGACGACCAGCAGATGGCCGTGCGGTCGTTGAGGTCCCAAGGGACCACCGCGGCGCCGTGGACATCGCAAGTCAGCAGGAGCACCTGTTCGTCGCCGGCCTGCACGATCCGGTAGGCGTTGGGCTTGAGGACCTTCCTGCCGCGCTGAGTGGCGATCAGGGCCTTAATCTCGGTGTCCGGGAGCGCGGCGGCCAGACCCTCGAGGATCGCCTGCCGCGGAGGCGGTACGACCTCGTAGTCCGCGCAGGTGTTCTCGATCGCGTCCGCCAGACGGCCGGCCCAGAGGGCGTTGCCGATCTGCGGGTAGATGTCGTCGGACCGTTTCTCGGCCATGATGTCGTCCTTCCACCCGGGGCATCCCGGGCGAGCACAGAAACTCCCGACCGTCGGGAGCGAGTCACGCGCCCGAGTGCAGAAGACTCGTGCCAGCGAGGAATCGGGCCGACACCCGTGAAGGTGTGCGACGGTCCTCGCCCCGTACGGTCCACCGGTCAGCGTCCGAAGAACGATCAGCCCCAACAGCGCCTCGGTGGCACCTGGACCGCTCGCAGCTTGCTCCTGCTCCGCCGGAGGCGGCATGAGGCGGACGCCGGTGATGAGCCACCGACGTGCAGCACGGAATTTGTCACCGTCTGCGGCCCAACCGCCATTCGGGGCAGTCGAGTTCACCCAATCAGGTGAACGGATGCCACAACCAGACCGCGGGGCGCATGGGTTGGGATACATGTGCGCCGGCAAGCGACGGGATGCCTGGTTCTGGTCACCATGGCGCGCCCCTTCGGTGTGCGGGTCGAGCCCCTCACCCTTCCCAACCTCGAACGCTAGTCAATCTCTGTTGCCCAAAATTAGTTGGGCAATGGGTGTTGGTTCAGGTGGGAGTGATCTTGACCCCTGCGTCTCACCTCCCCAGGAGACGGGCAGGCCCGGGCGCATATCGGGTGCGCCCGGGCCGGCGGGTGTGGGTGGAGTCAGTGCGCGAGGGCGGTGGTGTCCAGGTCCAGCAGCACGTCCGGGCGGTCCGCGTAGCGCTGGACGTAGCGGTTCATCAGCTCCGGGAAGTCCTTGGGGTCGGCGGTGGACTCGCAGGCGAGCAGCTCGCCGTCTGCGGTGCGGCGGGCGGCGACTCTGTACAGGGCGGGTGCGGTCATGGCGGGTGGTTCCTCTCCGGGGTGGTGGGCCGGGCGCCTATCGGGTGCGCCCGGCCCGGGGGTTGGGGGTGGTCAGTCGGTGGCGGTCTTGGCCAGGGCGGCGTAGGCCAGCGCGGCCCCGGCCCCCTCGCGCCAGGCGGTGGCTGCCGGGCCGTCCCAGCTCGTGGCGTAGTCGCCGGGTACGGGCACGCCGCGCCAGGTGGCCGGGGCGGGGATGCCGGGTTCGGCCTCGTCCAGGGCTGCGGCGGCGATGCGCTCGGCCACCTCGGCGGCGTCCCCGCCCACGCCGTACTCAACTCCCGGGCCGCGCAGGCACCAGTGGCCGCGGCCGATGTAGGTCAGCTCCCAGCGGATGCCGCCGTGGTCCACGACGCGGGTCACGCGGGTTCCGGGCTTGAGGGGGCCCAGGGTGATGCCGGCGGCGGTCAACTCCTCCTGGAGGGCGGTCAGGTGCTCGGCGGGGGTGTGGCGCGGCACGATCGACATGGGGTGTGCTCCGTTCCTTCGGTGGGGCCGGGCACCGTGCGGTGCCCGGCGGTTGGGGGTTGCGGGTCAGGCGGTCAGGACCAGGGCGACGTCCTCGGCGATCTCCACGGCGGGGGCCTCGGCCAAGGCGACCTTGAAGGTGTCCTTGCGGCTCTTGCGCGGGGGAACGCCCAGTCCGGCGTCCAGGTAGGCCACGGCGACCTGGTCGGCGTCGATGACGGTGCCGCCGTTGGTGCGGGTCACGGTCACCCGGCCGTACACGCCCACGGGCAGGCGGCGCAGCCACCTCTCCTCAGCGTCGGCCAGCTTGGCCTGGGCCTTGGCCTCGGCGTCCAGCGCCTTGAAGCGCTCCGCGTGCGCCTCAATCTCGGCGACGGCGGGCAGCTCCCCAGCGGGCAGGGTCTTGTCCTGCTCGGGGGCGGGGGCGGCGGCGCGCTCGCCCAGGCGCTGGGCCACCTCGCCCACCAGGCGGGTGGCGGTGGCGGCGGCGCGCAGGGCCAGGCGGTCCAGGCGGCGGGCGGCGGTGGCGGCGGTACGGGCGGCCTGGCGGGCCTCGTAGCGGGCGACGCGGGCGGCCTGCTCCAGGGTCACGGCCTTGTCCAGGCGGGCGTGGAGGCGGCGGGTGGCGGCGGCCAGGCCCTTACGGGCGCGCTCGGCCTTGCGCAGCTCGGTGCGGGCGGGGGCGACGTTGGCGCGGGCGGCCCGGGCGCGGGCGGTGGCGCGCTGGGCGGCCTTGGCGGTCTTGGCCTCCTCGCGGCGGGCGGCGGTGAAAACGTCCTCCGCCTCAACGAGGCGGGCCATCTGCTGCGCGGTCTTGGCGATGATGCTCATGGCGCTGTCCCTCCGTTCCGTCCGGGCCCCTCGCCCGTCCTGACACCACGTAAGTTACCCAACACGCGTTGCCCAAGTCAAGTTGGCCAACGTGTTTTGGAGTGTCGCGTGTCGCCCTGGACGTGCCGGCGCCCCGTCCCCCTCGGCGGGGGCGGGGCGTCCGTGGCAGGGTCGGCCGGTCAGGCGGCGTTGCGGTTGTCGATGACCCGCTGAACCTCCGCGCGGCGGCGCAGTACGCGGGTGGCGGCCAGGACGGCGGCCATGTCCACGGTGCCGGGCTCGGCGGGGGCGTCCTCCGGGATGGGGTTGCCGGTGAAGTCCACGCGGATCGGGGCCGCCTCGCCCCGGACCCACACGCGCTCACCCTCGGCGCTGCGGGCGACGACCAGCGCCACCTTGTTGATGGTGAAGCGCTGCTGTGCGGCGTTCCAGCGGGGCATGCGGCGCATGGCGGCCACGGCCTCCTGGACGGCGGAGGCGTCCAGGGTGAGGGTGCGGTCGTCGCTGTCGCAGCCGTTGATGTGCAGGGCCTCCAGGGCGGCGGTGTAGGCGGTCACCTGGACGGGCTCGGCCGGGGCGGGCCCACTGTCCGCCTCGGGGGCCTGCTCGGCCTCGGCCGGCTCGGTCACCTCGGCCGGGGCGTCGTCCACCTCAGGGGCCGCCTGTCCGGCGACGTCGGCGGCCGGGGCCTCGGGGGCCTGCGGCTCCTCGGCGGGCGCGTCCTCGGTGACGTCAGCGGCGGGGGCGGGGGCGCCGTCCACCACCCAGACCTTGGTGGCGACGCCGCCCGAGAACTCCACGGTGCGGCCCTGGGTGTCCTCCAGGTAGCGGTAGCCGCCGCGCTCGGTCCACTGGCGGGTGAAGGTGTGGCGCTCGCCCTTGATCTGCTTGGCGGTGCCCCAGGGGGTGAGCACCAGCTTTCCGCGCACCTCGTGCAGGTCGCCGTGGATCTGGAACGCGCCGTTGGCACCTACGCCCTTGAGGGTGCGGTACTCGGGGGCGGCCTCGGCGTCCGGGGTGGTCTCGGCGGGGACCTCCTCGGCGGCCGGAACCTCGGCGGCCTTGGCGACCAGGGCGGCAGCGATCTTGGCGCACTTCGCGCACACCTTGTCCTTCCGCGGGGTGACCAGGACGCTGCTCGGGGTGCTGCCGCACAGGGTCTTGGTGGCGCCGGTGGCGAGCAGGTGCACGGTGCGGCCGGAGCCGACCTGAACCGGGGTGGTGGTGGCGGTGGCGGTGGCGTTCATGGCGTGTCCCTTCCTTCGGGCCGGGCCCCTTGCCCGTCCTGACACCACGTAAGTTACCCAACATGTGTTGGGCAAGTCAAGTTGGCTAAGGGGTCGGGAGTGTCCGCCGCAGGTCCGGACACGCCGCCGCCCCGCCCGAGGTGCGAGCGGGGCGGCGGCCGGCGAGGGAGTCAGCGACGGGCGGCCTCGTCGCGCAGAGCATTGGCGAGCATGGTGGAGGCCTGCGACCGGTAGGCCTCCAGACCGTGGGCGTAGGTCCCGGCCGAGGTGATCCAGCCGTAGCGGGCGGAGTGGAGGCGGCCGACCCGGAACGTGTAGCCGATCAGCCGGCCATCCTCGGCGCGCTCGGCCTCGAACGCCTCGGCGAGCGGATGGGTGCCGACCACGCGGTCCCGGGCCTGGCGCTCGCCACGGAACGGCTCCTCCAGGCGCTGGCGGATCTCGGCGGCGGCGTCCTGGGTCACCCGGGCATCCGTGCCGGTGTACGCCTCGTCACGCAGGACAGCGCGGCGGGCCTCGGACTTCCATTCCTGGTCGACCTGCTCGGCGACCTGGAGCACCTGGGCGGCCGGGATGCCCAGTTCGCCGGCGATGTCGGCGAGCTCCGTGGGCCACTCCCTGGCCACGGCGTCCCGGGCGCCGTCCAGGTCGTGGAAGTGGCCCACGATGCCGTCGCGGCGCTGCGCGTAGGGGGCCCATGCGGCGTACCGGCCCCGGCGCTTCTTGCGGGCGCCCTCGTCGTGGACGGTGCCCAGGAAGGTGCCGCCGCGCTTGACGACCCAGCGGCCCGGGCCGTCGTCCTTGGCGTAGACGGTGTCCTGGTCGAGGCAGGCGATGATCCGCTCCAGGGAGTCCGTGGGCTGCGTGAGGAGTTGGGCGATGTGCTCCTGCCGGGGGGCGTCGTCCAGGCCCGTGCGACGGGCGAGGCGGGCGGCCTTCTCGGCCTGCCAGCGGTACTCGCCGCCCTCGCCGACGCTGACGACGTTGCGGGTGGACACCCAGTGGTAGCGGGCACGGGCGCCGTGGGCGGTGCGGAACGTCCACGCGATGCGCTCGCCGTCCGGCTGGTCGACAGGCTGGAATGCGTGGCTGGTGATGTAGCAGCCAAGGATCAGGATTCGGGCGGCGATCTCGGTTTGCAGGTCCTGGCGGTGCTGCTCGCCGTCCCGGGGGGTGGTGTTCGCCATGGGGGCCTCCTGGTGCCGTGGCCGGCGCCGTTGCCCGGCCCTTCACCACAAACGTTACCCACCATGCGTTGGGCAAAGCAAGTTGGCCAACAAGACTTGTTGAAATTGCGTCGCTACGCCTCACGTGCGACTTGCCGTTCGGGGACTTGCTTGGCCAACGCGAGTTGTGTAAGTCTTCCGTCATGAGTGAGTACACCCCCAGCGACGATGTGGTGGCCGGCATCAAGGCCGTGGAGGACGCGGAGGAGGCGTTGAGACAGCGCCGGCAGGAGCTGCGCGAGGCCGTGGCTGCCGACCTCCTGGCCAATCCCGAGGCGACGAACAAGGTGGTGGCGGACAAGCTGCCGTTCACCGAGGAGTACGTGCGGAAGGTCGCCCGCGACTTCGACGTCCCGCGCAAGCGGCAGCCCACCGTGCGCTCCATCAAGCCCACGAAGCGCGCCACCAAGTAGCGCCGCCGCCACGGGCCCTGGGGGCCAGGGACGCGGGGCGGACACGTCTGTTCTCGTGCCACCTGCCTGGCTGCCGCGTGTGCGCCTCAGTCCCGAAGCAGCACAACGAAAGGCCGCCCACCTGAGAGTGTGGGCGGCCCTTCGTGGTGCACCGGGGGTGCGGTCCGGGTCAGCGCATGAACACGGCGGCGACCAGGACCACGAGCAGGACGGCGGACGCAATGGCCTGGCCGCGGGGGATGTCCATGAGGCCAGCAACGGGTACGTCGATGACGCGCTCGCCGTCCGGGATGAGGCCAGCGTGGGCGAGGTTGCGGTGTCGGCGCGCCTCGGCCTGGTACAGGCCGTCTGTCATGCACACCGGTGACGTGCTCCCGCAGTCGTCGCAGCGGTACCTCTTCATGCCCGTGGCCCTCCTCCTCACAGTCTGTGTCTCCATGGTGACCGATTGAGAGGTGCGGGCGGAACCGTTTCGGGTGGATCGGGCCGTGAGGTTGCGCGCGATTCGCTCACAGTTCGAGGCGGTGCCAGCCGCGGCGGGGTCCCGCTTCACCCCTCGTCGTGGTGGTGGACGATCACGGTGCGGTCGGGGTTATCCGGGTGCGGCTCGAAGTGATACGGCCGCCCGGCGGGCCAGTAGGTGCCGTCTACACCCAACCCCTTCTGGGGCCCCTCTTCCGGTGTTGGCATTGTTGTTGTTGGCTCCTGACCTGCGACAACAGCGTCCCCCGGGGCGGGGTCAGGAGAGGGGGGCGGCGGCGGGAAGTCGTTGGTGTGGACGCCGGGCCCATTCCCGTCTGGCGTACGCACCCCTGCCCGCACCTGGATGCCGGCCCCACTCAGCGCCTTCCGGACGGCCCGGGTGTGGGGCTGTGAGAGGTGCTGTCGGAGGGTGGTGAGGAGCACCCCGCTACCCCCTCGGTAGAGGTGGTGGAGGGCCCCCGCGATGGCCTCCGGTGTGGGGGACGCGGGGGGCTCTGCGGGGGGCTCTGCAGGGGCCTCGGCGGGGGCCTCTTCCTCGGGCTCGTCGAGGCAGTCGCCGGCGGCCTCGGCCGGCTCCTCGTCGGGGGTGTCGGCCGGCTCGGCGTGGGGCCGGTCCGAGGAGGTGATCCGGGACCACCAGGAGCGCCGCGCGGCTGCCTGCTCGTCGCCGTCCTGGTTGCCCTTGGCCCCGGCGTTGGGCCCCTTTCCCTTGGTCTTCTTCTCGGCGGCCTGGGCGCGCTGGCGGTGCCGCTCCCCCAGGGCAGCGCCGAGCCAGACGACGCCGATGCCGGCGGTGCCGTACAGGGGCCAGGTGTCCACGGTGCGGTAGGCGAAGTACCCGCTCAGGAAGGCCAGGCCGAGACGGCCGGGGCCCTTGACGCTGGCGGGGCCGTACTCGCCGCGGAGCCACGCGGCGCCGTGGCCCAGCAGCATGACGCTCCCGGCAACGACGTCCACGGCGATCGCCAGAAGTCGGCCCGGCCTGCCTTCACGGCGCTGGACCTGCTGGGCGCGGGCGCGACGGGTGGCCGTTACGCCAGCGGTGATGACCTGGGGGAGGGCGGCAACGTCGGAGTACGGACGCAGGTCGGGCATGGCGAGGGCCCGCCGGGGAGTGTCACCCTCGTCGTCCTCTTCGTCCTCCTCGTCGTGCAGGTCCTCCACCAGCTCGTCGCCGGTGTCCGGCTTCTCCTCCGTCTCGGGCTCAGCGGCCGGGGCGGGGGCGGGCTCGGGGACCGGGTGCTGCTCCCCCGTCGCATCGGGCGCCGGGAGCTGCTCGACTTCCGGGTCGGGGGTGTCGTGCTGCTCCTCCGCCGGCTCCAGTTCGGTGGCCGGGGCGGTGGCGGGCTCCGGGACCAGGTGCTGCTCCCCCGCCGTATCGGGCGCCGGGGGCTGCTCGTCGTCCGGGTCGGGGACCAGGTACAGGGCGGCGGGCATCTGCATCACGCCCAGTGCATGGCGATGATTTGGATCCGCTCCGCCAGGAAGTGGAAGGGACCCGCCTCCGCTCCGGCGCCGACGGTGGTGAAGGCGATGCCCAGGAACGCCACCTTGCGCAGGGAGTTCTTGGCGAACAGGACGACGGCGACGATCGCCATGCAGAGGCCGGCGGCGGTCATCTTGGGGATGACTCCCCCGGCCATGCCGGCGCCGTCCATGATCAGGTCGGAGAACCAGGAGAACGGCTCTCCGGCCGCTCTGTAGGCGCAGCCAGCGACCGTGGCGAGGAACAGCGTCCAGCCCCAACTCAGGGTGTGCTTACCGCCGCTGGTGGTGCCGAACCACAGGGCGATGGTGAGGGCCAGGGCCACGCCGCCGATACCGAGGTGCATGTCCATGAGGTGCTGTCTCCAGGTCAGTTGGTGAGGGGGGCGCTGTACCAGAGGGCGCCGACGACGACGGACGTCGACAGGGCGCGGACGGCCCAGGCGAGCAGGGGGAACAGGTTGCGGACGCGGTAGTCGGCCATGAGCAACAGCCCGAGCAGGCCCCAGGTGGCCACCGCCTCCAGGTCGTCGGCGGGGCGGTCGGCGATGAACCGGTGGCCCTCGTAGCCGTAGGCCGGTACGCCGAAGTAGAGGCCTGCGCCCAGGCCGGTGCCGTGGTAGATGAGCCACCGGGTGTGGGGCTCCATGCCTCGGTACCAGGTGAACAGGTTGTGCTTCTCGGGCGGGGGACCGGGCGGCCGGCCGAGGGCGGGCCGTGCCCAGCGAGGTTTGTCCTCCGCCTTGCCCTTGGTGGACTTACGGCTCGCTCCGGCCTTGCTGTCCGGCTCGTCGTCCTCGTCGTCCTCGTCGTCCTGGTCGCCCTGGTCGCCCTGGTCGTCGTCCTCGTCGTCGTCGTCGTCTTTCGTGGGGCCTTTGGACACACGGCGGCGGGAGGGACGGGGGCCGTGGGTGGCCGACTTCTCCTCGCTGTCCGGCTCGTCGTCCACGTCGTCCTGCTCGTCGTCGTCCAGGTCGCGTGGCTTGTCGTTCCTCCACCACTCCACCAACCTGTCGTTGAGCGCACGGGCGGGTGCGGCCTGCTCGGGCTCCTGCTCTCCCGTCTCCAGGTCAGCGTCGGCGGGCTCCGGCTGCGCTGGGATGCTGGGCTCGCGGCCGGTGCCGTCCACGCGGCGATGCAGTTCCTGCCGGATACGGTCCTCCGCCTCCTGCTCGGTCTCGGGCTCTCCGCCCCGGACGGCGTGCAACGTGCGTTCGTCGGGTCCGGCGGTCATCAGGTCTTCCTTCCGGTCTTGGGAGGCAGCAGGCGCTTGGCGGTGTCCGCCAGGCGACGGGCGGGGATGGTGGTCAGGTGCTGGCGGTCCAGGGCGCGCAGGATGTCCACGGCGTCCTCCGCCGGGACCAGCCGGATGCCGCGGAAGCGCAGTTGCGTGCCGCGGAGCATCGGGCCGACCACGGCGGCGAGGGGAACCACCGGCACCGACAGCAGGTTGGAGACCGTGCGTGTCTCGTAGAGCAGCCCCCGCATGCGACTGGAGATGTCCCGGTTGCCGTAGAGGAGGCGGTTGCCAGACACGGTCAGGCGGAAGCGCGGGTGGTACTTCTTGGCGTCGACCACGGCGACCAGGCCGCGCGGCCCGATGGCCAGCAGGTCGACGTTCGCCTCACCGCGAGGCAGCGCGCAGTCGGCAAGGAACACCCACCCCTCCCCCGTCAACGGCTCCAGGAGCGCGGCCACCTGCCGCTCCCCCTTGGCTCCCTGGGTGAAGCGCTGCGCCCGGGCCTCCGCGCGGGTGGGGATCCCGGCCGCGGTGGCCAGCCGCACAAGCGGTGTGCGCAGCTCCCGGGCGTGGGCGTCGGCGGAAGCGCCGGCGCCCACGATCGGTTGGCCGCCCGGGCGAGCGTCCGCCGGTCGGCGGGCGCTTCCGGTGCGGCCCGGGCCGCGATAGCGCAGCCACAGGTAGGCGGCGCCCGCGACTGCCACGAGCAGGACGGCGTGCTTCACGAGGCCTTCCGCTCCTTGGACTCCTGCCGGCGGCGGGTGCGGGTGACGGTGTCGGTGAACTTCACGCGGTCGCCGCCGTCGTCGCCGCCGCGCAGCTCCAGCACGCGGGCGACCATGTCGGCGTCGCTCTGCTTGGGGTCCTCGGTGCGCGCCTGTCGGACGGCCGCGGCGATGGACAGCGGACCCACCGGGCGCAGGCCCGGGGTGGTGCTCTCGTCCTGCTTGGGCTCGGCCTGCTGCTCGCTGCTGCCGGACGCACCAGCGCCCACCGGGGTAACCGGCGGAGCGGGCGGCACGGGAGCGGCAGGCGGCGGCACAGGCGCCGTGGGCGGCGCGGGAGTGGCGGGCGGCGGGGGCGGAGTGCTCGGCGCGGGCCCGGACGGGTCCGGGACTGGACCGGACACGTGTCCCTGTCCGGGCGCGGGGGCAGGGTCGACCTGTCCGGACGTGTCCGCGGCCTGGAGTTGCTGGGGCTGTCCAGCGGCCTGGGCCAGGATGGCCTCCGCGGCCTGGAACTCCGGGCCGCTGGCGCGCATCTGGACGGCACGCCGGTTGAGGCGGGCCAGGCGGGTCCCGAGGAGGAACCGGCCGGCCATGTGCTGCTCCTGCTCGGCGACCCAGTGGGCAACGCCCGCATCGAGCTGCACGCGGTCCAGGCCCATGATCAGCCACCACAGGCCCTTGGCGGCCAGGTCCAGGCAGGAGCCGACGACGCCGGCGGGCAGCTGCTCCATCTCGTGGCCGTACGTGATGACGGCGCCCATGCCGATCAGGAGCATGATCCACCCGGCGTTGCGGGCTCGGGCGGCGCGGGCGGCGTCCACGCGCTCGATGTGCTCGATGCCCAGGCACACGAGCCATGAGGACGTGAAGACCGCGCCCACGGTGTAGGCGACGCCGGGGTGCAGCATGCGGCCGAGCAGGCCGCCAACGCTGGCGGTGGTCCCGGCTGCGGCGAGGAGCGTCACGACGACGGCCACGGCGGTGGCGCCGCGTCGAATGATCTCGTCCCAGTCCCGCGGTGGCAGGGCTACCCACTCCACGGTGGTCACCATGCGCGTGGATGGACGGCCGTCGATGACGGTGGTGTCCGGCCGCTGGACCTTGACCCTTTTGCGGCGCGCGCCGGGCTGCCAGGCCTGCGGCGTCTCGGGTGTCTCGGTCATGGTGGTGCCCTCCGGGCTAGTGGGTCATCAGGAGGCCCGGCCGCCTCCGAGGGGGAAGTGGGCGGCCGGGCCGGTCAACAGAGGTCAGGTGAGCCTGGAGTTGTGGCCCTTGCGGGCCAGCTCCTGCTTGCCTCGACGGGCCCGCTCCGCGCTGGCCTGCCGGTCCTCGGCGGTACGCCGCTCCTCGGCCTCGGCGATCGCTTTCACCGCCGCGGCATGCTCGGCCGCCTTCCGCCTCTCCCGGGCTTCCTGCTCCCGGCGCAACTGGGCGGCCAGTTCGTGGTCGTTACCGGGGCGGAGCGACCGCGCGAAGTCCTTGGCCCTCCCCATCAGCGCCGCCCCCTCGGGGTCTCGGACGCGGACTTGCCGTTCCACTTGGCCGTCTCGGCCTGGGCGACAGCGTCCGCCGCACGGGCAGCGCGCTCCTTGGGAGTCCCGCGGTCCTGCTGGCAGGCCTCGACCGTCGCGGGTTCCGACACGATCCGGTTCGTGGGTCGCTTCATCGAGCACCCCCGCCCTGGCTGCCGGTGGCGGCACCGTTGATGCGGGCGTTGTCCTGGCCCATGCGGACGGCGTCACCGTCACGCCTGCCGCGGCCCTCGGCGTACGCCTGCCGGGCCCGCTGCTGCTCGTTCTGCTGGCTCACCGGGCCACCGCCTGCGCGCGGCGAGGCGCCGGAACTCGGCCGGACTCATCGGTGCGGCGCGGGCCCGGCACCGGGTGCTTGGGAATCGCGCGCTCGTTGTCGTCCCACTCCCCCTGGACGCCGGACCAGTCATAGCCGAGCGTCCTGGCGGCCTCCGCGACCGTGACCGCGAACACCTCCCGGGCCACGTCGGCCGGGACCTGCCCCACGGCGCGCAGCGCCGTACGCGAGACGCTCACACCTCCGCCGTGGCAGCTCCGCCCGCCCCGCTCGTACGCCCGTGCCCCCACCAGGACCGTGAACTCCATCGCGTTCACCGAACTCTTGGGGTCCTCGACGGCCAGCGTCCGCGCGACACCGGCGAGCACCAGTGCCGCCTTGGACGCGTGTTCACCGGTGACGTCCCGGGCCAAGCCCAGGGGTCGATCAGTAAGGTTCTCCATGCGTCAGCTCCATCTGACGTGGCCCCCCGCCAGCGTTTCCTAGGCCCTGGCGGGGGGCCGTTGTGTAGGCGCACCTCGCGCCGGTTGCCCAAATTACGGGACTCCCGTAATTTGAGCAACCGGCCACGGCAGACAAGGAACCGAATGGCCGAAGATCAGACAGGTGGCAAGGAGGAGGTGCGGCGCGTGTTCGACGCTCTCGACGCCCTGGAGGCCATGGAGGACCCGGCGGCCAGAGCCCGTGCGATCAGCGCATTCCTCAGGGAGCAGCAGCCACGACTGCGCAAGCTGAGCGAGCTCCGTCGGGACTACGTGCTGGAGCAGCGCAGACAAAAGGTGACGCGCAAAAAGATCGCAGCCGATATCGGCGTGTCGCCCTCCACGGTCCAGGACATCGAGCAGGGCTATTCAGGCTCTGGCAGCACCCGCCCCCCCACCGGAAAGGGAAAGCGTGGAGGCGACGGCGGAGAAGGCAGCGACGAGTAGGCCAGCGGCGGTCTACCGACTATGGGCGGCGGACGGAGCGCTGCTCTATGTCGGGTCGGCGTACGACCCGGAGGAGCGCTGCAAGAAGCACCGCTCCGCGCCGTGGTGGACCTTGGTCGCCCGGCGCACTGATGACTGGCGACCGAGTCGCGCTCAGGCGTATCACGCGGAGATGGCAGCGATCGCGGAGGAGCACCCGGTCCACAACATCATGGGCTCGGCGGCCTACCAAGAGGAGTGCCGCCGTCGCGCCCGGGAGAACCCGGCGCACCGTGCCCGGATCATGGCAGGAGTCGCCGCAGCGAATGGCGCCCCGCGCCCGATCGTGGACGCGATCCTGCGGGGCGAGGTGAAGTCGTACGGCAGCCGAACCGGTGTCGTGCACTTCGACTGACCGGACAGCAGGCACGTCCGCGCGACCGGGCGCGCTCCTCGGAGGAATCCCCGAGGACTGGCGGCCCCCGCGCCAGGCAGGAGTGCGGGGGTCGCCACTCAGCTACTGCACTAGCAGCGTTTTCCGGCCGGGTCCCGGCGGAAGCACCGCAGGAGCAGGAGGGGAGCGAGTCCGGCGATCACCTCCGGGACCTGCGGGTCAGTGTGCAGGAGGTACCAGACAATGCCGGCGAGGGCTGCCTCGGAATAGTTGGGCGTGCGCCACTGCGCGCCGAGGCTGTTCCACTTCTGTGCTTCCATGGGCGTGTTCGTACTCCTTGCGGCTATCACCTGTGAGGCGCGGACTCTGGAGACCGCCCCCTCGACCGGGGCGGTCTTCATCCGTCTCTGACGCCGGTGACGTTAAGCGGTCACGCCGTGACCGAGGATTCTCGCCAGCCAAGTTTGTTCGGGGCGGATTTCGCCGCCGGTCAGGCCAGAGGGACATCCGCGGCATAAGCCCAGGTCAGGGATGTATAGCCCAGGTTATAGAAATGGTGCGATCCGCCAAATTGCCTGGTGGGACGGGGTGCCCGGAGGTTGGCGAAAAGCCGTTGATCGACCGTACGATCGAACACATGAGCGATGGCTTGTCGCGGCTTGAAGTGCTGGAATTTGCGCGCCGCCTGGTGGAGCAGCAGGCGCGGGCGAGCCTCGCGCAGCTGGATCGGTGGATCGCGGAGGAGAGGCGCCGGAGATGCGGCCGCCGCCCCCGGACTGGTTGCTTCAGCGCGGACTGGACCGGACGAACATCGACTCGGTGCACGTCGGGGACTGCTGGGCGGCGGCCAAGAGTGGGCGGTGTCGGCCGGCGACACGGGAGCAGGCCATGGAGGCGCTGCGGCATCAGGTGCCGGCGTGTACGCATTGCCGTCCGGATACGGCGCTGGGGGTGCTGGAGTAGGCGCGGCGGGCGAAGTGACGGGGGCCGGAGCAGCCTGGTGGGGTGAGGTTCCCTGTCGACGTGGCGCTCGCGGAGCTGGTGCCGTCGCTGCCGGTCGGGCCGCGGTGGCGGTATGAGCCGAAGCTGGACGGCCATCGCACAGTGCTGTGGCGGCTGGCGGAGACCGTGCGGCTTCAGTCTCGGTCCGGTCGGGATGTCACGCCATGGTGGATGGATGTCGCGCTGGCGGGGATGGCGTTGCCGCCGGGGGTGGTGCTGGACGGCGAGGCGGTTGTGCCCGTCAGTGGCGGACGGGTGTCGTTCGAGGCCGCTCAGTCCCGGGCGGCCTCGAGTCCGGCTCGGGCGCGGGTGCTCGCGGAGCGGTCCCCGGCGCTGCTGGTCGTGTGGGATGTGCTGGCGTTTCCTTTTGGGGACGTGCGTGCTCGGCCGTACGAGGAGCGGCGGGCGCTGATGCTGGACGTGCTTGCGGGCCTGCTGTTGCCGTCGCCGATTCAGGCCGTGTCGGCGACGGATGACGTGTCGGTGGCGCGGGTCTGGTACGACACGCTGGCCGATGCCGGTGTGGAGGGCGTGGTGGCGAAGTTCGGTTCGGCGCCGTATCGGGCGGGCCGGTCGTCATCGTGGAAGAAGGTCCGGCACGCGGAGACCGTGGATGTCCAGGTGGTCGGGTTCACCGGCCCGGCGGCCAGGCCCAGGGCGCTGGTGGTGCGGCTGCCGGATGGCCGTACGGCGCTGTCCCAGCGGCTCGGGGCGCGGCTGTCGGCGGAGGTGGCCGAGCACCTGACGGGTGTGGACCTGCCCGGACGAGGGCGGACCAGCAAGGGCGAGGCGTACCTCAGGGCGGACACCGGGGTCGTGGCCGAAGTGCTGGCGGGCACGACCAGGCATGCCGTGGTGACGGTGACCCGGCTGCGGTGAGGGTGCGCCCAGGATGCGTGTCCGGGTGTCCGGGCGGACGCTGGGGCCATGTCCGGACAGCGTCCCGTGGTGGTGTCCGCTCCGTCGCCGAGCGGTGGTCGGCGGGTGCGCGCGGACGGGGAGATCTTGGGTTTGGCGTACGGGCCGGGCGACGTTGTGGAGTTCCTGCGCCGGGCCGGCCTGGACGACGTGGACGTCGAGACGTCGGAGTTGATCGAGTGGCGGGACGGCGGCCCGGAAGTGTGGGAACTGCCCGGGTGAACACTTCGGCCCCCCACCGTGCTTGGGAGTGGTGGGAGGCCGAGGCGCGGGCTGTCGCACGGAGCAATGCGCGTCAGCAGTTGGGCAGTTCCGAGATTAGCAGCCTGTGACGGCGTACATGCAGGGAGCGAGGGGCGGCCGGGAGCGCGCGGGGCGGTCCGCTCGCCGCGAGTGCTCCCGTTGTGACGACCGCCACGGGGTGGCGGGGAACCCGGGGGCGTGGATCCGGTCTGGTGGTCGAGCGCCGTCCTCGCGGGTGACAGCGCGTGGCGGCGGCCCCCGGCCGCTCGCTACGGTCTGCCCGCTTAGACCGGAAAGAGGAGGAGCGGGGAGTAAATGCGCAGGTTGGGACTGGGGGCGGCGGCCGTGCTCATGGCGGCGTCGCTGGCGGCGTGCGGCGACACGACGGACACGGCCGGCGGGGACGCCAAGGGCAACACCTCGGCGAGCGTGCCGGCGGCGCCGGAGCAGGCGTCGGCGTCGTCCAAGGACGTCACGATCACCAAGGCCGGGGTGGAGAACCACCAGGTGTGGGGGGACGGGGCGTACGTCGTTCACTACACGATCAAGAACAACGGTACGGACGAGGCGAACTACTTCGCTGAGGTCCGGCTGGTGGACAAGGACGGCGACCACCTGGGGCAGACCGGGGTGACGGCGGACCGTCTGGGGCCGGGCAAGTCCAAGAGCGGCGATATCGGCGTCCTGGACGTGGAGATCGAGAACGGGAAGCTGAGCGACATCGCGGGCGCGGAGATCGGGACGGTGGACCGTACGAAGCCTGAGTGACCTCGCGGCGAGGACAGGGAGGGCCGGGCGCCTGGTGGCGGCCGGCCCTGCCGCGTCCCCAGGCAGTGCGTGGGGCAGCGAGGCTCTAGGCGGGCCTCGATTGGGGCGCTCGCCGAGGCAGTGGAGCGGCTTGCGAGCCCGGCGACTCACCGGAGCAAATGCGCGGGGCTCGCTCATGACGCATCAGAAGCGCTTTGCCGGGGCAGGCTGCCGCGCAGGCCGGCCGTGCCACCACCTCCACGCTGTGTGGCCTACGAGAAATACGACGGCCACCGCCGAGAGCGCGCGAACCGAAGCCCAGACCATTTCCACGACCCGGTCCTGCGAGTTGTCCACCTCCGCTGCTAGCCGCATGGAAGCCTCGGTGAAGGCGATCAACGGGACAAGAAGGCGGCACCCGAGACCGCCGATGCCGGGCGTTCTCGCCATGCTTCCCAGGAGCCCAAGGGGCGCACCAAAGACGACAGCCGCCACCCCCCAGAACAGTGCCCTGGAGAAGAGGCCATCGCCTGCACCAGAGATGACGTGTCCCCCGGGCGGAACGTTAGGGCTCAGAAACTTGAAAAGGTAATATACGGCTACACCCACTGCCAGCGCCGAAGACGCCAGCAGCGATGCCTCAATTCTTGACCGCCGCGAGTAGCCGACCAGGAAGGCGAAGCAGGCCCACGACCATCCCACGGAAAATATGACGCCTATGGCCTGGCAGACCAGGTTGTCGAATTTGCCTGCCAATGGGCCTACCGCACCAAGCAGTGCACCTGCCCCGTGAACTGCCACAATAGGAGCGATACGAGAACACGTAAAGTGTGGGATTTTCATGACCCTACTCTTTGGACAATCCCTCGCGAGAAAATCCGCCCCCGGCAGTGGCTGCCGAGGGCGGAGGAAAACTAGTACTTAGAGTAGTAGGTCTTACACGTGTACGCCGCACCAATAGTGATGTTGGCGTAGGACCACAGGCCCTTTTCCACCACCGACTTGTCCTCGTAGCTGCTCACCTGCACGGTCGACCCATGCTTCACCGTGGGATGGTAGTAGTTCGAGTAGCAGTACTGGCCATCGGTGGTGAGATTCTTTCCGTAGCTCCACGTTCCGCCACCAATGTCGAGGACGGTCATCGGCGTGACGCCTCCCTCGGAGCCAGCCGTGAACTCCACGACGCCCCATTCCTTGGGGTCTCCCAGCGCCGCAGGCGGCTGGGTGCCATCACCCCTGGTGTGAGTCGTGACGGTGACCGAACTAGCAGCCGAAACATTGGCACTGCCTGCAGTGGCCGGGGCGGCAAGGATGCCTGCAGCCAGGAATCCACCCGCAACAGCGAAAGCTATGGACCTGCCGGAAACCTTCATGTAATTCCCCTCCCATGATGCCCCCGTCGCGGGGGTTCGGATGGATCTTCCCCCAACCCGCACCTTCCGGCAAAGAGATATCTAAGCACTTGGCTAAAAAGTGCCGCCGATCGGCGTGTGAAGTTTGCGCGCTCATTCGGTATTAGTGCCGCTTCCTCGTAACGAACGTTTAAATATGTGATGTCCGGCATAGTGGACTTTCCTCGATCTTGCGTGAGGGTCCGTCGACGAAGTTGGCGGGCCTTTCCGCCTTCCGGGGCGGGTGGTACTCCGGTTTAACTCGCGGAGTCCGTGGGTCGTGACGGTTCTTGATCGTTGCGGTACGACGTCCTCATGCGGTACTTGGCGAGGGTGAGCGCCAGGGCGTAGAGCGCGGTGGCTGGCGACCAGGGCGGCGGCGCCGTACCAGCCCAGGGCGGTGAACGCCGTGGTGTACAGGACGATGCCTGCCCGTCTCGACCACGTCATGGCGTGCCTCGTCTGGCTTCGGTCACCGGGCCGTGGTCGGCGACCAGGTTGCGCCAGCGGA
Organism: Streptomyces sp. NPDC089424; assembly: GCF_044749345.1. NCBI lineage: Bacteria > Bacillati > Actinomycetota > Actinomycetes > Kitasatosporales > Streptomycetaceae > Streptomyces > Streptomyces sp. NPDC089424. The sequence continues at coordinate 814,179 of NZ_JBIVHU010000003.1, read as the reverse complement.
GCCACCGGGAACCGTTGTTGGTCCAGCGGGTGGTGCGCTTGGGCTACAGCCGGTTATGGCGGTCAGTGACGGCGGGGACGCCGTCCGGGGCCGGGCCTGGAAGCTGCCCAGGCCGTCCGGTCACCAGGTACGCGGGCCGTCGGCCGCGCGTTCGGCGGGTGTTTCATGCGGGGTGGGTTGCTCGGCCACGGGGTGCCTCCGTACGGTGGGTGCCGGCGCCGATGGCCCCCATATCGGGTGGGGACGATCGGCGCCGTCTTGCGTCAGTGGCGGCGGTTGAGCAGGGCAGGCCCCATGCCCAGCCAGCGGGGGCAGCCGGGGCGGGGAGTTTGGCCGGTCGCTGCCGCAGCGCTGTCGATGACGCGTCGCAGGCCTGCTCGGCGGTCCTCCGGGGATCGCTCGCCGTTCTCGACGTCGGCGAGGACCGGGCGCAGCGCGTACGCCTCAATCGCGATACGGCCCCGGGTGGACCTCGTGCAGTGGCAGTGTCCGATGTGGAGCCAGTCGGCGGCGTCTAGGCCGCCGGCGAGGGCGAGGCGGTCGACGTGGTCGCCGAGGGCCTGGCCGCCGGTGGTCCAGGCATAGCGGATGGTTGCGCCTCCGTCCGGGCGGTGGAGGACGATCCACAGGAACGTCTCAGGCTCGTGCTGGGCGGTGATGCCGTCGAGGACGGCCCGGACGACGGGGGCAGGGTCGTCGGTGGGCGTGAGGCATGGGCGGTCGCTGGCGGTCAGGGTGCTGGGCATCAGTGCCTCCAGGTGGGGGCCACCCCGTTCGGGCGGGGCGGCCGTCGCGGGGTCGGTCAGTCGGTCGTTTCGGCGTGCTGGCCGGGCGCGGTGTTGTGGGCGTGCTGGGTCTGGGCGATCAAGCGCCAGGTGCCGCAGGTCTGCTCCAGGCCGGCGAGGATGCGGCGGGCGTGGACGTGGCCCGCCTCGGTGGCCATGTGGATGGCGCTCTGCATGACGCCGGCGACTTCGTTGAGGAACCCGATCAGGTCGTCGTCATCCATGAGCAGCGCCCAGGGCAGGGCGAGCGGGTACGCGGCGGTGTCGGCGGCCAGGCGCTCCAGCAGCTCCCGGGCGTCGCCGCGGCCGGGGTCCAGTTCGTCGTCCTGGGGCAGGTCCCAGATGCGGGCGGCGGCCTCCGCGAACGCCTGGGTGCGTACCGCGGTGTTGGCCGGGGCCGCGGCTACGTCCTGCCACACCGGCTGGAGGTCCGCGCCGTACATGCGGCGCAGGTCGCGGGACGCGAACCGGTGGGGCACCAGCGGGACCTCCCAGAGCACGCCCGTGACGCGGGCAGCCTGGGTCCAGGTGCGGCCGTCCGGGGTCCGGTACCCGGTGAAACGGCGCTCGGTGGCGGGGTGGATGAGGAACAGGCGGCGGGTGCTGACGCGCACGTCGTCGCCGTTGCCGGGCCGGTCGTCCCCGAAGAGGGGGCGGTTCGCGACGAGGACCGTGGCCCACATGCCGGTGATGCCGATGACAGGGCCGGTGATGGTGGTCTGGTGGCGGCCGTAGGTGCCTCCGACGTGGTCCCCCTGGTGGAGGGGGCGACCAGCGGCGTCGGTGGCGGTGGTGTTGGTGGTCATGGCTGTTGCCCTTTCTCGGTGGCCCGGGCCGTCCGCGTATCGGGCGGGGCGACCCGGGCTGCTGGTGGGTCAGGTGGAGTTGGTGGCCTGCTTCTTGGCGGGGCGGGTGTCGCGTTTGCAGCCCTCGCAGTACGGGTGCAGGGCTGCGTCCAGGCGGCCATCCACGGTGAGGTCGTGGCCGTTGGGGCAGTTGCCGGTGGGCGGGTCGGGCAGACCTTGGATGCGGCGGAGGGTCAGGCGCAGGCCTTGGCGGCCGGGCTCGTCCTCGACGCAGGCAGGGGCCACACAGTGCTTGACGTCGCACTCGGCGCGGACCTGGCCCTGGGGGTCCCGGCCGGTGCGGATACGGAACGCGATGCCGGCGGCGCTGTACCAGGAGCCGAACAACCGAAGGATCGGGGTGCCGCTGGTGTTGGTGGCGCGTGGGCCGGTCCACTCCAGGTGGTCGCCGTCCACCTCGCGGACGTGCTCGCGCCACACGTCTTCGACGGGAGGCCGCTCGGCGCGGTGGCGCTCGTAGGTGTTGGGCATGCCGTGGGTCCGGCGGATGCGGCTCACCGCCTGCTTGTCCACGCCCAGCTCCCGCGCGATGGCGCTGTTGCTGCCGGTGGGGCCGCCAGCCTTGAGCGCGGCCAGGATCTCCGCCTCGCGCGGGTGCGGGCGGGACTTGGCCTTGGGCACCGGGGCCGGGCCCAGGCCCATCAGGCGGCGCCGCTCGGCCACCGTCTCCGGGGTGGCTCCGGTGCGTCGGCTGATCTCGGCGTCCGTGAGGTCATCGGCCAGGAGCTGGCGGATCTCCCGCTCCTTGGGGTGCGCGTGCCGCCAGGAGTCGCGCGGCGCCAACGGCCGGTCGTTGTCCAGGCGGACCCGACGCACGGCGCGGGGACCGCAGAACAACAGCTCGCCGATGGCGGCGTTGTTCAGGCCCTTGTCGATCAGGGCCAGGATCTGGGCCTCCTGCGGGTGGCGGCGGCGCTGGTTCATCACAGGGCCCCCGTCCAGCAGGCCAGTTCCTCGGCGGCCTGGGCGTTGGCCTTGACCAGGGCGTCGCGTTCGTTGAGCAGGTCGGTGAGTGCGTCGCGGCAGCGGGTGAGCTGGGCGCGGTGCTCGGCGTCGGCGGCGGTCGCCTTGCGGAGCGGCGGGGCGACGATCTCGGCGAGCAGGTCGCGGATCTCGGCCACCCGCTCCGGGGCGAGTTGGAACACGGGGGCGTTGTCGGTCTCGGTCGCGTTGTTCATCGGTCAGTCCTCCCGCTCCCAGGTGGTGCCGTCGCCGGCGTCGTGGTCCCCGTCGTGGTCGGGGTCCTCGATCTCGCAGAACACCTCTGTGCCAACCGGGTTGTGGTTCATCTCGCCGCAGGCCCTCCGGAAGTGGCCGGGCGCGGGCTCGGCGGGGCGCTGGTCGACGGCCGGGCTGGCGGCCTCCCAGCGGGTGCAGCCAACGACGGGCAGGACGGTCCCGGCCGGGACGGCGCGGACGTCGCAGGCGGCCGGGTAGCCGGTGCAGCCGCAGCCGTCGGGGTTGCACGGCTCCTCGGGCGCGGTGGCGGGCAGGAAGTGCTCACAGGTGAGGCAGCCCGAGCGGGCGGCGCGCTCCCGGCGGCGGCGCTCGGCCGGGCCGACCAGGCCGGCGGCCCGGCTGAACGCGGTGTCGACGGCGGCCAAGCGGCGGGACTCGGCGCGGGCGGCGCGGCGGGCGTGCATGCGGGCCAGGACCTGGGCGGGGGTGGGTGCCTGCCAGGTGTGCAGGCCAGCCGCTGCGGTGCGGCGGTTGCGGTGCTCGGCGCGGTCGATTCCGCACCAGCGGCAGCCGTTCGGGGGCGGCGGGGTGCCGTCCGGGTGGCGGACGTGGCCGTGGTGCAGGCCGCAGGTCCGGCAGCGGGTGGACGGGTGCTTGGACATCAGTGGTTGGCTTTCTCTGCGATGGCGGCCAGGCCGGGGTTGGCTGCGGCGATCTCGGCGCGCAGCCGGTCCAGTTCCTCGCGGTCGGCGCGCTGGTCGTCGGTCTCGGCCGTGGCGGTCTCGGCGGTATCGGGCCGTCGAGGGGCCTCGGCGGGCTCCTGCGGGGGTTCGGGGGTCTGGGCGGGGTCGTTGCCCAACTGGGCCTCCCAGCGGGCGGCAGCAGCGCGGCAGGCCGCTTCCGCTTCTTGCTTGCAGCGGCGACACTCCAGGTCAGCGGGTGCCTCGCCCTTTCCGGGGCGGCCACAGTTGGCGCACTCCCAGGACGGGGTGGCCTCTCGCTGGCCGGGCACTGGGGCCTTGCCGCCACGGGCGCGGCGGTCCGCCTTGCGCTCCGGGCAGGCTGGGCAGTCGGCGCCTGTGTCGATCATGCGGCCGTCCTCGCAGGACGGGTCCGGGCACTCGCTGGGGCCGACCAGGCGGTTGGCCATGCCCACCGCCCGCCTGACGCTGGGGCCCTCGGCGGACAGCACCTGCTGGGCGTAGCCGTGGGCCTCCCAACGCCTGGCCACCCGGGCCGTGAGCTGGTCCACGGTGCGGTTGCCCAGCTCGTGGGCCACCAGGTGCCGGACGCTGGTGGGCAGTTGCCGGTAGGGCAGCAGCTCCACCAGGGGCAGGGGCAGGGTGGCCTCCACCGCAGCGATGGCGGTGACCTGCTCGCGGGTCAGCTTGGGCTGCTTCTTCGGCCGGGGGGTCTTGCTGGTCGCGGCGGAGCCGCTTGCAGCCTCGCGCGCGCCACTACCCGCAGTAGCCCTCCGGGCGTCACCGGCGCTGCGCGCCGTAGGCGCTTGTCCCTCCTGATCTTCTTCAACCCTGGTGTTCTTGTGGTTGTTGTTCTTCTTAGGTGTCGGGTTTTCCGGTGCCGGGTTATCCGTTGCCGGAAAACCCGACATCGGTGGAGAGCTGGACTTACGGGCCTTGGTGGGGAGCTGGGGGGCGTTCTCCCCGAACAGCTCGTACAGGTGGGCAGGCATGTCCGTGATGCGGTAGACGACGCCAGCGAACTTCCCGCCGTCGTCGTGCTGCTGCTCGCGCTCGAGGTAGCCGTGCGACTCCAATTCCTCCAGGGCGGCGCGGATTGCGTCCTTGCCTTCCTTGCACCACTTCTTGATGCGGCCGACGGTCAGGCCGTAGCCGTCGCTGTGGGTTGAGATCAGGCCGAACAGGCCCTTGGCCTTGAGGCTGATCCGGGCGTCCCGGAACAGGGCGTTCGAGATCTGCGTGAAGTGGTCCCCCGCCATGGGGCCCCGCTCGATGCGGCTCCGGTACGTGATCGCCATTGCTCACCTCCTCTCGTGTCGCTCTGGGTGGGTGCGGGGGCGCCGTATCGGGCGGCGCCTCGCTCGCTGGCTGGATCTTGAAAGTACACAGACGGTGTTGGCCAACACAAGTTGTCCATGTCGTGTTGGGTCCATTAATTGGCAGGTGGGAGGCAGGTTCACCCGCAGGGGTGAGGTGCTACGGCTTCCCCTCCGGCCACCGCGCTAGCTCCTCGTCGCTGCTGGTCGCCACGGCCTGCTGCCAGTCCACGGGGTGGCCGGCCTCCTCCCGGAGCGAGGCGCCCGAGTAGCACGGCGTGCACAGGGACCGGACGAGGCCGTCCCGCACCGACCGGTGTGGGCTGAGGTGCCGCTGGTGGCCGCACAGGGCGCAGCGGCCCAGCGGCGGCAGCGAGGAGGCGTTCACCGCTCGTCCCGGCCGCGGCGGTCGCCCAGGCGGATCACGCCCAGGCACCGTGTCAGCGGCTCCTCCTCGCGGCCCCTGCAGGTGGCCACGTGCGGCTTGTGCAACTTCTCGTAGGGCGCCAGCGGCAGCTCCTCGGTCGGCCGGCGCGACAGGTAGGTGCCGCGCCCGTCCCGGGACACCGCCGTGTTCCCGGCCGGGTCCGGCGCGACGTCGACGGCCAGGCGATTGCGGGCCTCGGTGACGGTCCACCGGATCGCCGCACCGCAGGCCGGGCAGTGCGAGGGGCGAGGCATGGCGAGGCTCCTTCCTTGACGGAGAGGGGGCGCGCGGGCCCGGGCCGAGGGAGGGGGGAGGCGGCCCGGGCCCGCGCTGGGAAGGTGGTTCAGGGGCACACGGTCAGGTCGACGTCCAGGCCGCCGTGGCCGTGCGGGCGGGCGGAAGCGGTGCGGGCCGGGGTGCTCGACGGTCGGGCCGTACGGGCCGGGGCCTTGCTCAGCCTGGGCGCCGGCGGGGCAGCCGGCCGTGCGGTGCGGGTGGCCTGGACGGCGACCAGGCCGAGGCTGCGGCAGTCGCCGTCCTCGCCGTTGCCGCGGTTGGCTGCGGCGCACGAGAACAGCAGCACGAGGAGCGCACACAGGCCTGCGGCCACGATCACCTGGCGGGGAAGGGGGTTGGACACTGCGGTGCCTTCCGGGAGCGGGACGAGGACGGTCAGGGGCGCGGCCGACGTCGGGTGCTAGACTTGGAGCGCATGGGTACGTCGGCCTCCAGCAGCAGGTCCCGGGCCAGGCCGAAGGAGACGGGCCCCCAGTGCTCGGACAGGTGGGCGGCCACGGCGCGGATGCTGGACCCGGTCGCGTAGTCCGTGGCCGCCTGGGCACGCATCCGGGCGCGGGCGTCGCCCCTGACGGGCTGCCACTTCGCGCGCGTGGGCTGGACGTCGGTGCTCATGCGGTAACTCCTCCGGGGTCGGGGGTGGCGGGTCCCTGCTCGGCCCGCAGGGTGAGGCAGCGGACGTGTGCGAGCAGGGAGCAGATGGACTCCGTGCGGTCCTGGCAGCCGGCCGCCTCGGCGGCCCGGAACAGCGCCAGGGCCATGGCGTGGTCGCCGTTGAGGTAGGCGGTCATGAACCGCACGGCGAACAGCCGGTGCGGGTCGTCGGCCAACTGGTCCGACATGGCGGGCGGAAGCGTCCACTCCTCGCCGGGGCCGAACCCGGCGTTCGGGAACAGCGCTTGCAGCGCCACCATGCCGGTGTCCGCGGCGGCGCAGCACACGCCGAACAGGTCCGCGCTGTCGCCGTGTTCGGTGATGACGTCCAGCACCGATGCGGCCACAGCGGGCCGACTGTCCAGGGTGTGCCGCAGGATCTCCCGCACCAGCGCTTCCAGGGACTCCGGTCCGATCACTGGCCGTTCACCGCCTGCCTGGCTTCCAGCGCCTCGCGCGTCGGCGGCAGCGTCTCCAGGGCCGCACCGATCCGGTCGGCGATCTCCCGGCGGCGCGCGGCGACCTCGGGCCCGGCGGCATGATCGGCGGCGACCAGCAGGGCCTCCACGATCTCCTGGTAGTCGTCCACGCCCAGGCCGGTGACTTGTGCTGCCATCACTTCTCTCCGTTCCTGGCGGGGGTCGGCGTGGGCTCGTCCTGCGCCGGGTGGGCGGCGCGCTCGCCGCGCAGCACCAGGCGCCGGTCCACGGCGTCGTGCGCCCACTGGACGGCGATCTCAATGCCCTTGATGGCCTGGGACTCCTCCCGGCAGCCGGGCACCAGGTCGTGGATGAGCACGGCCAGTTCCTCGGCCTTGGCGGAGATGCGGGCCTTTATGTCGTTGCGGGCCTCGTCCGTCTTGGGTGGGGCGAACCGGATGCCGAGCTCTTTCCTGGTGATGGCCACAGGGGGCTCCCCTCGTTGGTGGGCGGGTCAGGTGGTGTGGGGGTCAGCCGGTCTTGGCGAGTTCGCTGGCGTCCTTCTGCTCCTGGGCGGCCTGCTTCTCTTGGGCGGCCTCCTTGTCGGCGGCGGCCCGGCGCACGGCGCGCACGGCGCGTAGCTCGTTCTCGTCCAGGCCGCCCCAGACGCCGTGCTCCTCGCCCCGGTTGAGGGCGTCCGTACGGCACCGCATCTGCACCGGGCAGCTCCGGCACAGAGCCTTGGCGTACTCGACGCCGAGCGGATCGGTGGGGACCGGGAACCACGTCTCCGGGTGTACGTCGGGGTTTTTGCACACGGCGGCGGTCGCCCAGTGGACGGGCCGCGGCAGGTTCTGCGGCGCCTTACGGGCGGGAAAGATCGACGTCATTGTTCGCCCCTTGCCTCGTGTCCGGACGCGTCCGCCCTGGTGTCCACGGACACGTCCGGACCCGTGTCCGTGCAGGTCACAGCGCTGGGGGTGGGGTTGTCCGGGCTGGCGTCCGCGCCCGTCCGGACCGTGGCCCGGACGTGTCCGGGCACCGCCCGGCGGGCAGGCCGCCGCTGCCACGCCAGGACGGCGACCGTCCCGGCGAGCAGCAGCGGCCCCCACACCGGCACGGTCTCCACGACCGGCAGCACGACGTCGAGCACCTGGAGGTAGACGTCAAGCACGGCCCGCCTCCGCCGACTCCCGCCACCGGGACACCTGGCGCGCGTGGGTGCCCAGGCGCGCGGCCGTGGTCTCGATGCTCATGCCGACCTCTCCCATGACCAGGGCGGCCAGCAGCGGCTCCCCGCGCTCCTCGTCCAGCTCGGGCAACGGCGCGGCCAGGTCGGCGGCCCGGGCCACGGCGACCAGGTCCCGGCCGCGCCAGGATGTGGCCATCTCGGGGGCACCGGCCAGCCGCCGTGCGACACCCAGCAGCTCCCCGCGTCCGACCCCCGCCAGCATGGTGCCGACGAGGGTGCGGGTGGTCCGCTCGCGACGGTCGCCCATCACGCCACCTCTGCCAGGGTGGCCCGGGCCGCGTCGCGCATCAGCCGGTCCGCCTGGTGGCTGGGCTCCACGCAGTGCGGGAACGTGCACGACGGGCGTACCTGGCCCTCCGGCTCCCGCCCGTGGGCGATCGTGAAGGCGACCCGTCCGGCAGTGACGTGCTGGCCCCGGTGCGAGATCACCGGGGTGCCGCTGGCGCCGGTCTGGCGCGTCCACTCCCGGTGGCCACCGGCGACCGGCCGGGACCGATCCCGGAACACTTCCTCCAACGACCGCCGCACGGACCGCTTGCCGCGCCGGTAAGCAGGCAGACGCCAGGTCCGCGCGTACCCGGGCAACCATCCTGACGCTGCATCCGTGCTCGGCGGCCAGGGCCAGGTCCGACAACTCCCAGGGGTCCCCGTTCTGCAGGGTCCTCGCCACGGCCTCCCAGCTCACGCCAGCACCCCCGCGCGGGCGGCGGACCAGTCGGCGTTTTCCACGGCCTTGCGGTGCAACTTGGGCACGTCCCCGATCGGGGCGCCAAGCCAGTCACGGCCAGCGGCCATCAGCACCACGCCATCCGCGGAGTTGTCGTTCCCGCCGGTCTGCCACTGAGGCCAGCGCCGCACCACCTGCTCCAGCACCACGCCCTTGGAGCCGGTGCCCTTGCCTGTGGCGTAGTGGATGCGCTGGTTCGTGGACACCACCCCCACCGGGATTCCGGCGTCCAGCAGCCGCTCGTACACCCGCCACCAAAGCCAGCCGCGCTCATGCGCGCCGCCGGCCGCCTTGGACAGCGCTGCGCCCTCGATGACGGCCAGGTCCGGCGTGCCGACGGCGGCCAGGACCGCGTCCAGGAGGACGTTCATGTGGGCCAGCCGCTCGACGCGCGGCAGCTTGGAGATGGGGTTCTTCTTCGTCTTGTCCACGTAGCCGATCACCCGGCACCAACCCTCCGAGGAGGCCAGGCCGGTGGCGGTCAGGCTGGTGTCCACCCCGACCACCCGGGGCCCGTCAAACAGCCGGGCCTGCGGGGTGCTCTCGTGAATGGTCTGCACGCCGTGGTTCACGCGCGCTCACCCCCGGCCGGTGCGAGCTGGAGGGCGCGCAGGGACAGCGTCTGCTCCGGGCCCATGAACCCGCCCAGCAGCGGCTCCGCCACCTGGATATGGGTCAGGACCAGGTCGTCAGGGGTGGTCGCGTGGCAGTTGGCGTCCGCGTCCAGCCACACGCCGGCGAGCTCGTCGGCGGCCAGGCCGGTGGAGTCCACCAGGTGCTCCAGGAGCACCGGCACCGGCAGGACCGGGCTCCAGGCGCCCACGATCACCTGGGCCAGCCGCGCCGCCCTGTCGACGGCCACGACCTCCACGCAGGCCCTGAACCGCGGAGCGCTGCGCGCGTCCAGGTACACCTGGCCCAGCTCGCAGATGCTCCATTCTCCGGCGTCGGTGTCCTGGGCGAACCCGCCCACGCGCAGCAGGCCGAGCGCCTGGCGGTCCTCGACCTTCTCGCCCTGGGCCAGCGCCCGCAGGACGACCTCCACCGAGGCGGGCAGCGGGCACTCCGTGGCGCGCACGGTCGCGCGCAGCCGCTCCGCCCGCCAGGCCGCGGTGCCCCGCTTCAGCGGCGACGAGCACGGGCAGCCGTAGACGTCCGCCCGGTACTGCGGTCGGACACAACTCACGCACTCCCGCACGCGGGCCGCGCCACGCTGGCACAGCTCCGCGAAGCAGCACGGGCAGTTGGGGCACTGCTCACCTTCGGGCCACGCGAACGCGGGCCCCTGCGTGGGGATCTCAACAGTCATGGTCACTGGTTGCCGTCCGTTTCGTTCCCGCAGCCCCAGCACTTGCGCCGACCGTCAGCCGTGACGGCGTGCGCGCGGGTGGAGCGCTCGCGGGTGCAGTAGTGGTACTCGGCGGCGTCGACCTCACCGACCGCGTGCATGGCGGCCAGCGGGTCGGCGCGGTGTTCCTCGAGGGCCGCCGCCGTGGCGGCCGGGACCATCGGCCAGTCCAGGCGCACGTCCAGGGCTTCCAGCTCCCGGCCGGGCGTGCGGGCCAGGTGGTCGCGGAAGGACGCGTTCTGCTGGTTCGCCCACTTCTGCTGGGCGTCGTGCAGCTGCGCCAACGTCTTGCGCTGAAGCCAGGTGTGGCGCCGGGCGATCCGGTACACCAGGTCACAGGCGGCGAGCGCATCCACCTGCGAGTCGTGTGCCGGGCCCTGGAGCGACGCGCACCAGTGAGTGCACAGGTCCTCCAGGCGCCGCCGGCCCTTCCGGTAGCGGTCGACCTGCTTGTCCAGGACACGGGGGTCAAGGACGTACGGGGTGACCCGCTCGGCGAGCGGCCGAACGCCCAGCCGCCGCGCCGCTCGGTCCATGAGAGTCAGGTCGAACGGGGCGTTCATGACGACCAGGGGGTGGCCGCCCTCCACGGCGGCCACCAGGACGTCGATGACCTCGGCGACGACAACCGCAGGGTCCTGCCCCTGGGCGGTCGCCTCCTCCGTGGTCCACCCGTGCACCGCCCTCGCCTCGGCTGGAATCTCCACCTCGGGCACGGCCACCCAGGAGCGGGGCTCGGTCTCCAGGCCCCCGCCCCAACGGACGACTGCGGCCGTGACGATGCAGTCCCGCTCCGGGTCCGTGCCGGACGTCTCCAGGTCAAAGCCGACCAGCGGCTTTCGGTACCAGCTCACGCAGCGCCCCCCGTGGCCTGGTATCGGCCCGTCTCGGGGTCCCGACCGTGTTTGTGGTCGTGAGGGCGCCGGTTCAAGTTCTGTGTCGAGTAATCGGCCCAGCGGCAGTTGCCCGGCTCATAGCCACCGTCGTTGTCAATCCGGTCGAGCGTCAGCCCAGGCGGGCACTCGCCCATATCGGCGAGGAAGTTGGAGAAGTCGCGCCACCTCTCGCACACGGTGATTCCGCGGCCCCCGTAATCCGCCCACCGGGGGTGGTCCGGGTTCGTGCAGCGCTGGATCATGCGCGCCCACGTCGTGTAAAGCGTCGTACCGAATCGACCGTGCGTCCGGCGACGCTCGGCGGACAGCTCTCGCGAAAGGCAGCCGCAGGACTTCGTCACGCCCCACTCGGCGAAGCGCACCGAGCGCTGCGCCCCGCAGTCGCAGACGCACTGCACCCGCTTTTCGCCGGGCTTCCGCTCCTGAGTTGCGACCAGCCGGCCGGAGCGAGCTCCGACCGGGATCGTGCGCGGGCGGCTCATCAGCTCACCCGGCTCTTACGGCCGCCGCGCTGCCTCTTGCCCCGGTAGGTGCGGCCCTGCTTGGACCGCTTCGCCGGCAGGGGCGTGGTCTCCTGGCTGCTCTCTGCCGCGCGGTGGGCCCGCTCGGCCTCGGCGATCAGGGCGACCCGCTCCGGGTTCGGCGCGTGCACGATCTGCACGTCGCCCCGCTCGCCGGCGTCGTCGGCCTGCGCGAGTGCCACCAGCTCCGCCGACGTCGGCACCCATGGGAACAACCGCTTGAGTGCGGTCTTCTGCATGCCGTGGTCGAAGTGCCGGTGCCAGTAGGAGTCTTCGCGGCCCTGCTGCTTGGCGAGCTGGTAGCCGTAGCTCCACTCGTCGCGGACCTCGGCCGCCTTGGCGCGGTTGACGTACACCACCTGCGAGCGCGACCCGTTCTTGAGGACCACGAACGCGTACGCGAACAGCGCCTTGCCGCGCTCCTCCTCGTCCAGCTCCGGCCGGATCGTGAGGGTGAAGTCGTCCGGCGCCGGGGTGCTGGGCCGCACTTCCCACTCGTCCTGTTCGTGGACCAGGCCGCAGTGCACGGAGGCCACCAGGCCGGACCGGTACATCAGCCGGACGTATCCCTTGTACGTGGGCACGAACACGGCCTTGGTGCCCTGCACCTGGATCGTGGCCTCGAAGCCGTCCGGCAGCAGGCCGAACCGGGCGCAGGTCAGCAGGGCCAGGCGCAGGGACGCCGGTGTGCAACCGGCGACCTTGGGCAGCAGACCGGCCACGGCGGCCTGGAACGCCTCATACGGCACGTGGCCGGGCAGGGAGTCGCGGAACTTGGCGCCGTGCTTTTCCAGGTAGGCCTGGACGGCGTCCACCTGGGCCGGGGTGGCCTCCCCGACCGGGGGCTCCACCGCCTGGGTGGTGTTCTCCTCGGGGGCGGGGCGCCCGCCGCCAGTCGCGGCGAGGACCCGGCTCATCAGCGTCTCGGTCAAGGTCAGATCTCCTTGGAGGGCACGCGCAGCACGCGGGCGCGGAACTCGCGGTACAGGTCGGGGTGGTCCTTGGCGAGCGCCTTGGTGTCGATGCCGGTCTTCGTCACGGCGTACTTGGCGGCCAACTCCGGGTGGGTCTTCGCGAACTTGGTGCCGGCGAAGTTGCCGTTCTGCTTCCAGGTCCACGCGACCTTTCCGCCCGGCGTCTTGGCGATCTCGTTCTCACGGCAGACCAGCCGCATGGTGTTCTGCACCGTCTCCAGGCGGCGCTGGGCGCGCTCGATCGCGGCGCCCAGGGCGGCCTCCCGGCGGCGCAGGTTGCGGGCCTGCTCGACGGCCACCTCGGCGACGGCGTCGACCTTGACGTCCCACAGGTGGGCCAGCAGGTCCTTGGTGCCGGGCAGGCCGTCCGCGTCGGGCTCCTCGCCCTCGACGATGTGGCGCTGCCACCAGTCGCCGGTCCACTGGACCAGGTGCCCGATCAGGTCCTCACGGCGCTCCACCCGGTGCCAACGCAGCTTGTTCCCGCCGACGCAGGCCGCGCAGTAGCCGCCGCGCCAGCCGCCCACGGCCTGGTACCAGAGGTTCTGGATCTGCGGGGCGTCGGGCGCCTCGTCCTGCTCCCAGTCCGTCAGCTGCCACTCGGTGCGGTTCTTGCACTCCAGCGGGCCGACGACCTCGCCGGTGTCCGCGTCCAGCGCCAGCCGGTCGACGTTGCCGCGCATCCACGGCCGCTCGACGTTCGCATACATGCCGGGCGGTGTGACGACGGGGATGCCGGTGCGCCGGGAGAACACCCGGGCGATGGGCTCCTCCATCTCCCGGCCGAACTCCATCGCTTCCGTGTCGAAGTCCTTGCCGCGGCCGTGCTTGTCCTCGAAGACGTGCCATGGGCCCTTGCCCTTGATGAACCCGAGCAGCACGGCGACGTCGGAGCCGCCCAGGCCGCTCAGGCGCTCGGCCAGCCAGCGCTTGCGGTACTCCTGGTCCCACATGTCACCGACGGGCAGGACCACGGTGGCCTCCGGGGCCAGGTCCATCCCAGGAATCGTGGGCTCGTAGATGGTGGCGGTCACTGGGCAGAGTCCTTCCGGGCGGCGCTGGTCTGGAGAAGGTGGGCGGCGACCTGCAAGGCGCCGGTCTTGCGGTGGGCGGCGACGAGAGCGCGCACCTGGGCGGCCTCGTCGGTGTAGCCGTGCGCGGCGAGGAGGTCGGCGGCCTGGCCGCCGCTGAGGTACAGCGCAGCGGCGTAGTGGGCCTCGGCCACGAGGCGCACCGGGGCCGGCATTTCCCCCGGGAGGTTGGCGGCCAGGGCCTGGCCGTCCGTGTAGCGCACCCACACGGTGCGCTGGCCGTCGTCGAGGCTCCGCCAGGTCTGGAACGAGCCGCGGGGGGCGTAGCTGGGCAGCTTGCCGTTGCGCACGGAGTAGGCGGTCTGCCGGGCGGTCTCCGCGTTGCGGTAGGTGCCCAGCCGTACCCACGTGCCCGGCTGGCTGCGGGCCTGCTGGGCGACCTGCGGGTGGTCAGCGATCCTGTGGTACTCGCGGTGCAGCCCCATCAGCAGCCACCGCCGAGTTCCTGGAGGAACGCCACCGCCTGGAGGCTGGTGAAGTTGCCCGCGCGGTTCTTGACCTCGCCCCGCACCAGCGCGGCGGCGTCGTCGTACCCGTACCGGTCCAGCAGGTTGGCAACCTGGCTTGCGTGCACGCCGATCTCACGGGCGGCGTAGGCGGCCTGGACCAACTCCACCGGGGTGGCGCGCTGCTCCTGCCGGGACTCCGCCAGGACGGCCGCGTAGAGGTCCTCGTGGCCGCACGGGTTCTTCCAGGCGTCAACCGTGATGTGCTCGCCATCGTGGGCGAACCGGTAGGGCCGCACCTGGTCCCATCCGCGCGGGCCGCCGCAACGGGGACAGCGGGTGGAGATCGTCACGGCGAGGGCGCCCGCGCCCTGGTAGCCGGGCTCCTCGCCGTCGTAGCGGATACGCACGGACATGGTCTCCGGCAGGGGCGGGGGCACGGGGCCATCGCCGATGTACCGGGCCCACACGGCCTGGCCGTGCTCGCATGCCGTGCTGTACGCCTCCCATGACCCTTCCGGGCCGAAGTCGGCGCGACCGTGGTTGATGCGGCCCACGGTGGCGCGAGAGCCCTGCACGGAGGGGTAGACGGCGAGCCGTCGCCAGGTGCCGCGCGCCTCGCGGGTGCCCTGGACAGCAGCGAGGAACGCCGCTCGGTGGCCGGTCGGTTTGTTGGGCATGCCGCTCACCAGCCCTTCCGGGTCTGGGGCTTGATGACCCGGGCGACCTGCTGGCGGGTGGGAGCTTGCGACGGGTGAACCATCCAGATGGCGCACTGTCGGCAGTCCTCGCCCGTGCACTCCCCCTCAAAGGCGGGACGCGGCGGGGTGTGCGCCGCGCGGTACGCGGCGTACGCGGCGGGGACCAGCAGAAGGAGCGCCACCAGGACGGCGAAGATCATTTCCGAAGTCATCGGGCACCCCCCTGCGGGGTGGTGCTGGCGCTAAGGTTGCGCGTCATGGGTTGGACCTCGATTCAAGGGATTGAGGTACGGCCTGGTGAGCGGGGCTGCCTGGACCGGGCCTGGTCCGTGCGGCCCCGCCGCCGTCACACCCCGGCTGTCTGCCGCTTGCGCCCCTTCGAGGGGCGCAGGGCCGCGTAGGCCGGATCGGCGGGCGTGGCGGAGGAGGCCTCTGGGGGGGTCAAGAGCGCTGCGGCGCGGGGCGGCAGCACCGTGTTCATGGCCTGGATCAGCCGCAGGTCGCAGTCGCAGAAGACGGCCGCGTTATGGCCGAACTTCATGTGCGGCAGGCCGCTGATGTGGTCCCGCAGCCAGTCGGCCTTGATCTTGAGCTTTGACGCAGCCTCGTCGTAGTCGTAGTTCCGGACGACGACGCACGTGCAGTGCGACCGGCTGCCGAGAGGGCCGGTCATGCCGGGACCCGGTCGGTCTGGTTGTGAACCGCTGCGGCCTGCTCTGTGTCCGGCCTCTGCAAGAGGTCGTCGACCGGGATGCCATAGGCGTCCGCGAGAGCGACCAGGCTTTCCGCGCTCGGGGTGGTCCGTCCTGATAGAAGCCGGGACACCGTCGACGCCGTCACACCCGTGCGCTGGGCGATGCTGATGTCACTCTCATCGCCGAGGGCCTTGGCCCTTTCGCGGAGACGGTCTGCGTGTAGGCGAATCCGATGCATGCCCACCTCCTTGATCTAGCTTGCGTGCATGCAATCTAGCTTGCATGCAAGACACTAGACACAAGCTTGCACGCATGCAAGCCATATGGAGAAGGTGTGTCTTCTTAAGCGGAGTACACCGGTGCACTTCCGCCGCAACCTGCAATGACTCCGGCGAGTAACCTGACCTGCAAAATTGCACGCATGCAAGCACATCCATGTTGCTTGCGTGCGCGCTAGCCTTCCGTGCCATGCAGAGCAAGGAACCTAACGACATCCCGGAGCACGGCTCACCAGCCGAGCGCTTCGGTGCCTACATGAGGGAGGCGGCAATCGCGGCAGGCTTCGACCTCAGCGACAAGGGCGGCGGACGCACCCGACTCGCTCAGGAAGTCGGCATAAGCCCATCGGCCATCGGTCGGATGCTCAATGGCCGCACCCTGCCGCTACCCCGCCACTTCGCCAGCCTCGCCCGAGCTGTGGCGAGACCAGTACGAGATCTGTACGAACTCGCCGAGATGGAAACTGGCGAAGAGTCAACAGACGACCGGATTAGACCGGTAGGGTCAGTTCCTCCCACCCCCGAAGAGGTAGCCGACGCTTGGGCGATCACTGACCCCGGGCTGCGGCGCCTCTTCATCACCAACTCCGAGCAGGTGCGACGCCTGCAAGAGGAGATGAACCAACGCGAGAGTGGCGGGGGTGCCGTAGCAAGGGGGTAACACCGATGCAGCGTCCCACTCCGCGGCAGACCACTGTGGCAGCCGCAAGCGCCCTGACCGGCGGCGCAGTAGTGACCACCACGGCCTACCGCGACGAACTGGACTCGGCCGTTATCGACGTTACGTGCGGGCTCCTGCCCGTCGCCTGCGCGACGACCGTGGTCCTAACCGTCGTGCGACGCTGGCTCAACCAGCACGAAGCCTCAACCACTAACGCAGTCACCCGGCTCCTCACCCAGCAGGAGACCAAGCAGGACGAGCTGCTGGCACGGGAACGGGCCCTTGCCCACAAGGAACGAATGCAGCGCCGGCTCGTGTACACCACCGACCTACGGGTGCGAAGCGCCTGGCACAGGTCAGACGACCTCATGCGGGAAAACCGGGAACTACGCAGTCGCCTTGGCCAGCTGGAGATCGACCTCCAAGAGGTCAGCAGGGAGCACAACGAGTTGGTGGGCGAGGTGCTGCGGCAGCGGGGCTCCGTCTTCACGCAGCGCACGACCGGCTCGGCGACCATCATCCGTGGCGCCGACGACGAACGCTCCCGACCAACTTCCACGATCCCTAGGGCGACTGCATGTCCGGGCCGGGACGACGAGGAGGTCATCCCGGTCGCCCGTCGACGCGGCAGGCCCGAATCCAGTCTGCCCGTCCAGCACAACGGCCCAGCAGCGCGCGAACACAACGGCAGGTGAGGCGGCCCGACGACGGTCGGGCCCTACTCTCCTACACCCGCCCAGTGCCGGTGCCAGCTCGATCCGGATGCTGCCCACAGATACGCAGCGCGTCAGCACGACTACGCGCGTACGCGGCCAGAACGGCCGCCTTGTCCGTACCCCACGCCCTCGCCTCAGTTTCAATGAGGGGGCCGCGCCGCCACTCCGCGACGCTATGGGCTTCTTCCTGGGTGAACTCTTCTTCCCACTCCCACACCCAAAGACCTCGCGGCTCGTGCGATCCCAGGGCGGACTGCATTTCCTCCCCATCCGCTCCGTATACCGCCGGGCCCAACCTCCAGACATAGGCACGTGACGGCAGTTCATCCCTCACAGCCATCAGCCCTGAGTCGATGCCGCGTTCGGCTGTGAATCTAGTCCACCTCTCGACGGACCACTTCTCCACGCGAACTGACCTTCCGCGATCAAGCGCCCACCGTTCCGCCGTTTCCTCCGCATCCTCGACCCGCCAAAAAGGCAGGGTCGTAGGGCCGACGTGCAGGACGTACACCGCCTTCCTGACCGGGTTTGCGTCAGCCGTCGCGGAAGGCCGCTGAACGCACGGCGAGATGCCCATGACGCGATCAAGCGTCACCAGGGCCGCCTCGTGCGCCGTCTCCAGAAGATGCCCGTACTGGTCGGATGTGGTCTTGATCGACTCATGGCCAAGCCGCCGCTGCACGTACGTCAGGCTGTGGCTGTCCGACAGCAACGCCGCGACATGCGAATGCCTGAGGTCATGAAAGGTCGGGAACTTCCATTCTGGGATCGCCCCGCGCTTCTTTGCCACAGCGACTGCCGCTGTCCACCGGTCATAGAACGTCGAGTAGGGAAGCCTGCGACCGTTCCCGTCATGAAAGATCAGGTCATCCTTTGACAACGCGCCCAGTCCGTAGTCCTGCAGCTCCTGCCACAGCCCTGCGGTGATCTCGACAGTCCGGCGCCCAGCCTTCGTCTTCGGCGGGCCCAGATACCACGGCTGTCCTGGGTTGCGCTTCCAAGCCCGAGCAACTCGCAACTCGTACCGACTCGTGTGCGGGTTGCGGGCGTGGCGGGCAGCGAGCGCGCTGATCTCGCCCCACCGCAAGCCACTTCCATAGGCCGTGCGCACGAGCATCCGGTCCTTGTGTGCCGGAAAGCATTCCACCAAGCCGGCGACCTCCTCGGGAGTCATGAACTCCATTCGGTCATCGCTCGACTCGTCATCGTCGATGCCCCAGTCGTCATTACTCGGAAGCCGGGTCAAATCGCATGGGTTGCGATCTCGCAGCGGCGGCTCGGCAATAACAGCTTCCTTTAGCACCGACGACAGCAGACCATGAATGCCCCTCAGCGTCTCCGGCGACATGTCCTTGGTCTTGGCACCGCGTTTGACCTTCGTCTGAGCCATCTTGTTGACCCAGGCGCCGATGGTGGCCTTGCTGAAGTGTTCGCTGGAACGTACGTCGCAGTTGCCAAACGTGGGAAAAAGGTACATCTCTAGGGCTCTGATGCGCTGCTTTTTGTAGCGCGGGCTTGCGGTCCGATTCTCCACAGACGCTCGCGCGAATCGATCAAAGCGATAGCACAATTCGTCGGCCTGGCCCTCGTCGACGAACCCCTTGCCCTTTACCCAACCAGCAGGCCAGTTTTGACCGGCCTCGTCAACGGCATCCTTAAAGATCCCGGCCGAGCCCACGTCGTCAAAGCGTTCGCTTTCCCAGCCGCCCGTCCTCGTACCGCCGTTGCGCCACTTGACCTGGTAGCTGGTGATGTCACCAGCCCTGTTCTTACGCGGAACGATGCTCGCCATGGCGGCAGACAGTAGCGATGGTGTTCCCACAGTGTTCCCAAGACCGGACCAGATTCAGCCGAATGAGGGCCATCGCCACAGGTGAGGGCCATGACACACGACGACGGCCGGAGCCCCCGCACAGTGGGCTCCGGCCGTCGGGTCGGGAGGTGTCAGAGGGCCAGGCCGGTGAGGACCAGGACGCGCTCGTAGGTGTAGTCGTCCATCGCGAAACGCACGCCCTCGCGGCCCACGCCGGACTGCTTGGCACCGCCGTACGGCATCTGGTCGGCGCGGTAGGAGGGGGCGTCGCCGATCACGACGCCACCGACCTCCAGGGCACGGTGGGCGCGGAAGGCGGCCTGGAGGTCGCGGGTGAACACGCCGGCCTGGAGGCCGTACTTGGAGTCGTTGACGGCGGCGAAGGCCTCGGCCTCGCCGTCCACCTTCTGCACTGTCAGGACCGGGCCGAAGATCTCCTCGCAGGCGAGGGTGGCGTCGGCCGGCACCTCGGTGAGGACGGTCGGCGCGTAGGAGGCGCCGTCGCGCTCGCCGCCGGTCAGGAGCTTGGCGCCCTTGCCGACCGCCTCGTCGACCCAGGACTCGACGCGCCGGGCGGCGTCCTCGCTGACCAGCGGGCCGACGTCCGTCCTGGCATCGGCGGGGTCGCCGCTCACCTGGGCCTCGACGGCGGCGACGATGCGCGGGAGGAGACGGTCGTAGACGGCGGCGTCGGCGATCACCCGCTGCACCGAGATGCAGGACTGGCCGCCCTGGTAGTTGGAGAAGGTGGCGATGCGGTTCGCCGCCCAGTCCAGGTCCTCCTCGGAGGCGTAGTCGGCGAGGACGACGGCCGCGCCGTTGCCGCCGAGCTCCAGGGTGCAGTGCTTGCGCGGGACCGAGTCCATGATCGCGTAGCCGACCTTCTCGGAACCGGTGAAGGAGATGACCGGGAGGCGCTCGTCCTGGACCAGGGCCGGCATGGCCTCGTTGGGCACCGGCAGGATGCTCCAGGAACCGGCCGGAAGCTCCGTCTCGGCCAGCAGGTCACCGATGACCAGGCCGGACAGCGGGGTGGCCGGCGCCGGCTTGAGGATGATCGGGGCGCCCGCGGCGATGGCCGGGGCGACCTTGTGGGCGCACAGGTTGAGCGGGAAGTTGAACGGCGCGATGCCGAGGACGACACCCTTCGGGAAGCGCCGGGTCAGGGCCAGGCGGCCCTGGCCGCCGGCGTCGGTGTCGAGGCGCTGGGCGTCACCGCCGTTGAACCGGCGGGCCTCCTCGGCGGCGAACCGGAACACGGACACCGCACGGCCGACCTCGCCGCGCGCCCACTTGATCGGCTTGCCGTTCTCGGCGGAGATCAGCTGGGCTATCTCCTCGGTGCGCTCGACCAGCCGCCTGCTCACGTGGTCGAGGGCGGCGGCGCGGACGTGCGCCGGGGTGGCGGCGAACTCGTCCCGCACGGCGTACGCGGCGGCCACGGCCTCCTCGACCTGGGCGTCGGTGGGCACGCTGACCTTGCCGACGAGCCGGCCGTCCCACGGGGAGGTGACGTCGAAGCTGTCCTGGCCGGTGGCCTGGCGGCCGGCGAGCCAGAAGGCGTGGGTGGCGGTCATATGAGTCCCGGCCCTTCGCGTTGAGGTGTGCGTCGAGGTGTGCTGGAGCACGGCGTTCCGTGTCAACGGTAGGTCGGGAGGGCGCGGGGCGCGGTTGTCCGATCCGTAGCAGTGCGGGGCCTGGGTGCGACGGTTTGGACTGCCGTCCGGCCTCGGCACGGAACGGCTACTCCGCCGACGTCGCCTTCAGCGCCAGCCACAGCTCCATCCGCACGTCCGGATCGTCCAGCGACCGGCCGAGGATCTCCTCCACGCGCCGCATCCGGTAGCGCAGGGTGTGCCGGTGGACGCCGAGGTCGGCGGCGGCCGCGTCCCACTGGCCGTGCCGGGACAGCCAGGCCCGCAGGGAGGCGACCAGGTCGCCGCGCCCGGTGGCGTCGTGCTCGTGCAGGGCGCGCAGCAGGCCGTCCGCGAAGGCCCGGACCGCGTCGTCGGCCAGGAGCGGCAGCACGGACCCCGCCGCGACCTGCTCGTGCTCGACCAGTACCCGGCCCCGGCGCCGGGCCACCGAGAGCGCCTGCTCGGCCTGCTTGTAGGCGGCGGCCGCCGCGACCGGGCCGGCCGGCGCGGAGAGGCCGACGACCAGGTCGCCCTCCTCCCCCACCGTCGGCTCATGGCCCGCCCTCGCGGCCTCCCGCGCCGCCGCGTACTCCAGGCACGCCCCGACCGCCGCGCCCCCGTCCGCGGCCAGCACCACCAGCCGCTCGCCGTCCCCCTCGGGCACGGCCAGGACCGACTCCCCGGACCGGGCCGCGGCGGCGTCGACGGCCTCGGCGATGCCCGCGTGTCCCGACGCGCACTCGGCGAGGACGATCCGGTAGGGCGCGTCGAGGAGGCCGCCGTAGAGGTCACCGGCGACGGCGCGGGCGTGGTCGGGCTGCCCGGCGAGCAGCATCCGCAGCACGGCCGCCCCGATCCGGTGCTCGGCGGCCCGCAGGGAGCGGGAGCGTTCGGTGGTCAGGGTGAGCAGGGCGATCGCGGAGTGCAGGGCGTAGCGCTCGGCGGTGCCGAGGGCGGCGGCGGTGCCGACGGCGAGGGCGGCGCGGGGGCGGCGGCCGGTGCCGATGGTGTGCAGCTCCACGCGGTCCTCGTGCTCGGGCCCGCCGACGACCGAGCTGGCCGGCGCGGCGCGCTCGCGCAGCCGCTCCACGTCCGCCGTGAGCCGGGCGGCCCGGCGGCCGGCCCACTCCGGCGCGGCGGCGACGACGGCGCCCGAGGCGTCGTAGAGCGCCGCCCATCCGTCGATCTGCGCGGCCAGCACGGCGAGCAGTCCCTCGGGGCCCTCGCTCTGCGCCTGCCGCGTCAGCTCGCGCTGGGCCGCGAAGCCCGCGGTCACCGCCCGGTACTGGTCGGCGGCGATGGCGGCGGACACGGCCTTGGTGATGGCGAGGAACGGGGTCCGGCGGGGGACCTCCAGCAGGGGCAGCCCCGCCTCCTCGGCTGCGTCGACGAGCGCCTTGGGGGTCTCGTCGTAGTTCACCCCGACCGCGAAGCCCAGCCCGACGACGCCCGCTCCCGCCAGCCGCTTCACGTAGCGCCGCATGGCCTCCGGATCCTCCGCGTCCAGCTTGAGCGCGGTGATCAGCAGCAGCTCGCCGCCCTCCATGTACGGCACGGGGTCGGCGAGCTCGCTGACGTGCGCCCAGCGCACGGGCACGTCCAGGCGGCCCTCGCCGGCCCGCACGGTGAGCTTGAGCGCGGAGTGGTGGACGAGGGAGGCGAGCGTGGGGGGCATGAGGCCTTCAGGTCGGGGTGCGCCGCGGGTCTACGGAGATCGACGGATCGATGTGATCTTTTGGCCGCCGCGTATGAACGACCTGTGTCGATTCTGCCTTACCGTACGGTCCCGGCGCCCCCGATCCCTCAGCCGCGCAGATCCACCAGCAAGGGCGGCGCGTGCTCCCCCTCGACACTCGTCAACGAGAGCACGGCGTGCCCGGGCGGCACCGCGTGCGCCAGCTCGGACGCCGACCACCGCTCCCGCTCGACCTGCCGGACGGTCACCGCGTCCGTGGTCACGGCCTTACCCGTCACGAGTTTGCGCAGCGCGTGAAGGGCCCGGGTCATCGGCTGATCGGCGAAGACCGTGTGCTTGGCGACCTCCGTCGTCTCGACCCACTCCTTGCCCCAGGCCTGGGCGAACCGGCTGCCGTCCCAGGTGGTGACACCGCAGAAGGCCATGTGGCAGCCCACGGCGCCGTAGAGCGGGCCGTGCAAGGCTTCGGGGACGTCGGCGATGGTGCGCAGGGCGAGCAGCACTCCCGCGTTCTGCCCACGCAGCCCTTGGATCCGGCGCACCGACTGGGCGGTGACCGCGCCGGTCGCGTCGTCCAGGACCAGACAGGCGAAGTGGGCGCGCCGGCCTTCCCGGACGACGGTGGTGAACTGCGCGAGGACCAGCCGGGTGATCAGTCGGCCGGCCTCCTCGTGGCCGCGTTCAGGCAGGTCGATCCGGACCCGCAAGGGGTGATGGGCGACCGCGCGCAGTGAGAACGGCCGGCTCGGGCCGCCCCCGCCGAAGAAGTCGGCGAAAACGGGCCGGTTCAGCAGCCCCAGCCGTTCGGCCAGGACGCGGCCCGCGTCGCCGGGCGTGCCGGTCTGCCGGACCCGCGCGTCGAATTCGCGGATCATGACGCCGTTCCCGCCCGCCGCGAGCGCCTCCTGGAGCGCGGTCAGCGCCTCACCCTCGCCGTCGAGCAGCTCTCGTAGCTCGGGCAGGGCAGGGAAGCGACCGTGCACCGCCCGGTACGGGCCGAGCACCTGGGCGAGCGCGGTGGCGGCGCTCTGCGCACCGACCGTGTCCAGGTCGCCGACCAGTGCCTCGGCGAGCATGGCGGCGGCCTCGTCCGGGTCGTCGGAATCGGCGTAGGGGTCGAGGTCGTGCACGGACGAGGGATCGCCGATCCGGACGATCACGTCGAAGGAGTCGTCGGCGCCGAACGGGCGCCCGGCGGCGGAGACGGCGACGACGGCACACCGATTGGTGAGCGCCTGCAGGGCGAGTGTCTCGGTCACCGGCTCGACGAGGGTGCGGGTCTTGCCGGACCCGGCGGGGCCGACGGCGAGCATCGAGGTGCCGAGGACGTCGAGGGCCAGGGCGGCCTCGGCGTCGCCGTAGGACTCCGGGACCCCTTCGGTCGCCGCCCAGCGGCCGATGCGCACCTGTCCGGCCAGCAGGTCGTGGCGGGCGGCGCGGCGCGGCAGGTCACGGGCGCCGGAGGGATGCGTCCAGGCCCCGCCCCCCTCGCGCAGCACGGTGTCGCGGAAGGTGTCGAGCCCGGCGCCGCGCCGGACGGCGGCGAAGGCGTGCTCGACGCGGACACAGTCGACGTCGTTCATCCTCCCTCCGGCGACCTCGGCGGTGAGCAGCTCAGCGGCCTCGTGCTGGCCGACGTCGCGGAGATCGGGCCACAGGGACCGGGGAAGATCCGGCACGGGAGCGATGGGCCCGGCGCTCGCCCGGCGGGCGGCCAGCCGGGCGCGCGCGTACGGCCACCAGGCACCGAGCCGGGCGAAGGGCCACAGCACCAGCAGGGTGATCACCGCATACAGCGCGTCGGTGAACAGCGGCGAGGCCATCAGCTCGTAGTTGCCGGAGATCAGCACGGTCAGGGAGAGCAGCGGTGAGACGACCGGCACCGAGGACCATCCGGCGCCCGGAAAGGCGTCGGGGAACACGAGGGCCAGCGCCACGAGGGCGAGCGCGAGGGCAACCAGCGCGCGGGCCGGCTGCGATCTGCCGCCCACGTAGTACCCGACGATCGCGCGCCAGCTCCCGAGCTTGGCCATCGCGACGACCAGCAACGCGAAGAGGATGCCGTGGTAGACCACCCGGGCGTGCTCGCCCGGTGCGCTCACCACCCTGCCGTCGAAGTCCCTGGGCGAGGCGTCGGTGCCGCCCCACCACCAGTCGTCCGGCGTGAACATGCGCAGCGGCAGGTACTGGTACGGGATCACGCCACGGTGCAGCAACGACCACACCGCGGCGGCCAGGACCAGGGGAATCAGCATGCCCGCGACCGTCACGGGGGCGAGCCTCCCGCCCGACTCGGGCCTGGGCGGGCGGTAGCCGTACCGCCAGATCCCTGGCCCGGCGGCCGGGCGCGCCGCGTCCAGCCAGCCGGCGACGGTGGATGCCGGCCGGGGCACCTGCTGGGGAACGGGGGGTACGCCCGGTGCCCGGCTCGGCCGGGGCGGCGCGGCGGGCGGCACCCGATCAGCATGCGCGCCCCGCGCGTCCAGGTTCCCGTCGCTGTCCATCGCCCTTGCCCCCTGAGCAGCCGCTCCGTCCACCGTCCGCGAGCCAATCTAACGCCCCCGCAAGGGGAGTTCGTCGATTGCGTGCTCGGGTCGCGTCGGAGGGTCCGCGGCTCGCTATGTCCACCACGGACAAGCCGCTACCGCGACACCGCCCACATGGAGCATGCCCCGACCCCGTTCCCGGCCCTAGCCTGCGAAGAAACAAGGCAAGCGTCCGAAATCCCCACCCGGAACCTCCGGCTCGCCCGGAATCACCGGTTTGCACGATCATCAGGGAGCCCTCATGACCGCAATCCCGCAGGAGCGCCGCGTCGTCACCGCCATCCCCGGCCCGAAGTCGCAGGAGCTGCAGGCCCGCCGTACCGCCGTGGTCGCCCAGGGCGTCGGCTCCGTGCTGCCGGTGTTCACCGCGCGCGCGGGCGGCGGGATCATCGAGGACGTCGACGGCAACCGCCTGATCGACTTCGGTTCCGGCATCGCCGTCACGTCCGTCGGCGCGTCCGCCGAGGCCGTCGTACGCCGTGCGACCGCGCAGCTCGCCGACTTCACGCACACCTGCTTCATGGTCACGCCGTACGAGGGCTACGTCGAGGTCGCCGAGGCGCTGGCCGAGCTGACGCCGGGCGACCACGCCAAGAAGACCGCCCTGTTCAACTCCGGCGCCGAGGCCGTCGAGAACGCCGTCAAGATCGCCCGTGCGCACACCAAGCGCCAGGCCGTCGTGGTCTTCGACCACGGCTACCACGGTCGCACCAACCTCACCATGGCGCTGACCGCCAAGAACATGCCGTACAAGCACGGCTTCGGCCCGTTCGCGCCCGAGGTCTACCGGGTGCCGGTGGCCTACGCCTACCGCTGGCCGACCGGCCCGGAGAACGCCGGACCGGAGGCCGCCAAGCAGGCCATCGACCAGATCAGCAAGCAGGTCGGCGCGGACAACGTCGCCGCGATCATCATCGAGCCGGTCCTCGGTGAGGGCGGCTTCATCGAGCCGGCCAAGGGCTTCCTGCCGGAGATCGTGAAGTTCGCGAACGACAACGGCATCGTCTTCGTCGCCGACGAGATCCAGTCCGGCTTCTGCCGCACCGGCCAGTGGTTCGCCTGCGAGGACGAGGGCATCGTCCCGGACCTGATCACCACCGCCAAGGGCATCGCGGGCGGTCTGCCGCTCGCCGCCGTCACCGGCCGCGCCGAGATCATGGACGCCGCGCACTCCGGCGGCCTGGGCGGCACCTACGGGGGCAACCCGGTCGCCTGCGCCGGCGCGCTCGGCGCGATCGAGACGATGAAGGAGCTGGACCTCAACGCCAAGGCGAAGAACATCGAGGCGATCATGAAGAGCCGCCTCGCCGCCATGGCCGAGAAGTTCGACATCATCGGCGACATCCGCGGCCGGGGCGCCATGATCGCCATCGAGCTGGTCAAGGACCGCGCCACCAAGGAGCCCGACGCGCAGGCCACCGCCGCCCTCGCCAAGGCCTGCCACGCCGAGGGCCTGGTGGTCCTGACCTGTGGCACCTACGGCAACGTGCTGCGCTTCCTGCCGCCGCTGGTCATCGGCGAGGACCTGCTGAACGAGGGCCTCGACATCATCGAGCAGGCGTTCGCGCGCATCTGAGCGCGGGGGCGTTCATCCCTCGACTCCCCGGCGGAGCGTGTGAAGAACGTGTGCGAGGTGGATGGCGGGAAGGGAATCCGCCTGTCGCAGCCGCTGAGCCTGCCGTAAGTTCTTCTCAGTTGAGAGATACACCCCCACCCGCGGGAAACCGCGGGTGACAGGGCGAGGCCTCCCCAGCTTCGGCCTGGTCGTGCCCTCGCGCACACCCCGGTGCCCTCGGCTCCGGATCTCCTCACCGATCGGACGGTCGCCCGCCCCAAACCCCCCGGGGCGTGCGACGTTCCGGTCCGGACGGCCGCCAGGGAGCGGTACGCCCCGGAAGGGCCGGCGCACCCCCCCTTGCGCCGGCCCTTCCGCGTGTCCGGCGCCGTCAGAGGTCCAGACCTATGGCCGCGACATCACGGCACGTCGCCACCTGCGAAGCTGGTCCCCGTGTTTCCTCTGCTGCTCGCCCTGCCCGCCCTCCTCTTCGCGCTGATCACCTGGCAGGTCGTCGCCGGCGGTCCGCTGGTGCGACTGGACGAGCGGCTCAGCGGCGCCCTGGTCCGGCCGGACCGGCTCTCCAACTTCCTCGCCGATCTCGGCAACGCCCAGGTGGCCCTGCCCGTTCTCCTTCTGGTCGCGGGGTACGCCGCGTGGCGGGCCCGGCGGGCGGGGGCGGTCCGCTGGTGGCTGCCGGGCACGGCCGCCGTCGCGCTGATGGCGCTGGTGCCCGCCCTCGTCGTCCCCCTGAAGGAACTGACCGACCGCCCCGGCACGCCGGTCGTCCCACCAGCCACCGGCTACTACCCGTCCGGCCACACCGCGACCGCCGCCGTCGCCTACGGCTGCGCGGCGCTGCTCCTCCTCCCCCTGCTGCGCTCCACGGCCGCGCGCCGCGCGCTGGTCGTCGCGTGCGCGGCCGTGGTGCTCGGTGTCTCCTGCGGTCTGGTCCGCCGTGGCTACCACTGGCCACTGGACGTCGTGGCCAGTTGGTGCCTCTGCACGGTGCTGCTGGCCTGCTACGTGCGGGTGCTCACCCGAAGCGGCCCGAGCGGGCCCACCCGAAGCGGGCCCACCCGAAGCGGCCTCATCCGAAGTAGCCGTCGAACGTCCGCTGGAACTCCCAGTTCGCGAACCGGTCCCAGTTGATCGACCAGGTCATCAGGCCCCGCAGACCGGGCCAGGTGCCGTGGGTGGCGTACGAACCGCAGCTGACCTTCCTGGTCAGGCAGTCGAGGGTCTTCACGACCTCGGCGGGCGCCACATGGCCGTTGCCCGCGTTCACGGACGCCGGCATGCCGATGGCGATCTGGTCCGGCCGCAACGGCGGGAAGACGTTGTTCTGGTCGCCGGCCACGGGGAAGCCGGTGAGCAGCATGTCGGTCATGGCGATGTGGAAGTCGGCGCCGCCCATGGAGTGGTACTGGTTGTCGAGGCCCATGATCGGTCCGGAGTTGTAGTCCTGGACGTGCAGCAGGGTGAGGTCGTCGCGCATCGCGTGGATCACCGGGAGGTAGGCGCCCGCCCTCGGGTCCTGGCCGCCCCACTTGCCGGTGCCGTAGTACTGGTAGCCGAGCTGGACGAAGAAGGTCTCCGGCGCCATCGTCAGCACGAAGTCGTCACCGTAGCGGGCCTTCAGGGACTTCAGCGCCGAGATCAGGTTCACGATCACCGGGGTCTTCGGGTTCTTGAAGTCGGTGTCGTCGGCGTTCAGGGACAGCGAGTGGCCCTCGAAGTCGATGTCGAGGCCGTCCAGGCCGTACTCGTCGATGATCCTCGACACCGAGGAGACGAAGGTGTCGCGGGCCGCCGCGGTCGTCAGCTGGACCTGGCCGTTCTGGCCGCCGATCGAGATCAGCACCTTCTTGCCAGCCGCCTGCTTGGCCCGGATCGCCGCCTTGAACTCGGCGTCGGACTCGACGTTCGGGCACTCGGCCGCCGGGCAGCGGTCGAAGCGGATGTCCCCGGAGGTGACCGAGGTCGGCTCGCCGAAGGCCAGGTCGATGACGTCCCAGCTGTCGGGGACGTCGGCGAGGCGGGTGTAGCCGGAGCCGTTGGCGAAGCTGGCGTGCAGATAGCCCACCAGCGCGTGCGGCGGGAGGCCCGGGGTGCCGCCACCGCCCTGCGCGGTCGTCGCGGTCACGGTCGCCGACCTCGCCGACTCGCCCGCCTCGTTGACGGCGGCGACCTGGAAGCCGTACGCCGTCGAGGGCGCGAGGCCGGACACGGTGGCCGACGTCCCGGTCACCGTCTGGACCTTGGCGCCGTCGCGGTACACGGCGTATCCGGTGGCGCTCGGCACCGCCGACCAGGACAGGGCGACGCTGGAGGACGTGACCGAGCCGGCCCTCAGGCCGGTCGGCGGGGCGGGCGGCTGCCCGGTGTCCACGGCCGGTCCGACCAGCGTGATGTCGTCGGCGTGGTAGGCCCCGGTGCCGTACCAGCCGTGGGTGTAGACGGTGACGCGGGTGGTGGCGGGGCCCGTGCGGAAGGTGGTCGTCAGCTTCTGCCAGTCGGGGGCGGACTGGGTCCAGGTGGACACGTCGGTGGTGCCGGTGCCGGAGGCGCCGAGGTAGGCGTAGGAGCCGCGGACGTAGCCGCTGAGCGTGTAGGAGGAGTCGGGCTTCACGGTCACCGTCTGCGCGCAGCGGGCGTTGTCGCCGCCGGCCGGGGTCGCCCTCAGCGCGGAGGCGCCGCTGCGCACGGGTGAGGTGACCGTCGTTCCGGATCCGGCGGAGCAGGCCCAGCCGTCGAGGCCGGACTCGAAGCCGCCGTTGCGCGCGAGGTCCGCGTCGGCCGCCAGGGCGGCCGACGAGAGTGCCGTGACGCCGGACAGCGTCAGCGCGGCGGCGGCGAGCAGGGCGAGAGGTCTGAAGCGGTCCACAAGTGCCTCCAGGGACGGGGGGATTGGAGGGTGGAGCGCCCACAACTTGGTCCAGACCAATTGCTCTTGTCAAGGGTTCACGTCGACTAGCCCTCCCTCTCCCTGTCCATCGCGAGGCCCGCCGCCGCCTCGTGCATCGCCAGTTCCAGCAGGGTCGGGTCCGTCAGGGTGCCGGAGCCGTCCGGGGGGAACAGCCAGCGCACCCCGCCGGTCGAGCGGCCCGGATAGGGGACGACGATCCAGGTGCCGGCGCCTGCGGTGCGGATGCCCGTGCCGACCCAGCGGGCCGCCGTTCCGGGCGGCACGAAGAACCCCATCCGGGAGTCACCGAAGTCGACCAGCACCGGGCCGGGTTGGTCGAGGATGCGGGTGAGGACGTCGAGTGTGGGATAGCCGAGCTCGCCCGGCAGGATCAGTACGTCCCAGGCGCGGCCGGCCGGCAGCAGCGCGATCCCCTGGGGGTTGCGCTCCCATTCCCACCGGCAGGCCTCGGGGTCCGGCGCCACGGATGCGAGCCACTCGACCGCCGTCTTCGCCCCAGTCATGAGAAGACCTCCCTCGTTACGCGTCGACGCTGGTCGCGTCACGGGAGAGAGGGAGGTCTGGCCCAGGCATTACGCGGGTTCCGGCGCCCCGTTCGAGTGAACCGGATCACACCTCAGCTGTCGAAGCCGAGCCCCATCCGGTCCATGGCGCGCAGCCACAGATTGCGCCGGCCGCCCTGGGCGTCCGCCCTGGCCAGCGACCACTTGGTGAGCGCGATGCCGGTCCAGGCGAACGGCTCCGGCGGGAAGGGCAACGGCTTCTTGCGCACCATCTCCAGCTCGGTCCGCTCGGTCCGCTCCCCCGCCAGCAGATCCAGCATCACGTCGGCGCCGAAGCGGGTGGCGCCCACGCCGAGGCCCGTGTAGCCGGCCGCGTACGCCACCTTGCCGCCGTGCGCGGTGCCGAAGAAGGCCGAGAAGCGCGAGCAGGTGTCGATGGCACCGCCCCACGCGTGGGTGAAGCGGATCCCCTCCAGCTGCGGGAAGCAGGTGAAGAAGTGCCCGGCGAGCCGGGCGTAGGTCTCCGGGCGGTCGTCGTACTCGGCGCGCACCCGGCCGCCGTACGGGTAGATCGCGTCGTAGCCGCCCCACAGGATGCGGTTGTCGGTGGACAGCCGGAAGTAGTGGAACTGGTTGGCGCTGTCGCCGAGGCCCTGCCGGTTCTTCCAGCCGATCGCGCCGAGCTGCTCGGCGGTGAGCGGCTCGGTCATCAGGGCGTAGTCGTAGACCGGGACGGTGTACGGGCGGACCCGCCTGACCAGGCTCGGGAAGATGTTCGTGCCGAGCGCGACCCTGCGGGCGCGGACCCGGCCGTAGGGGGTGCGTACGGCCATGCCCGCGCCGTAGGGCTTCAGGGTGAGCGCGGGGGTGTTCTCGAAGACGCGCACGCCGAGGTCCAGGCAGGCCCGTTTGAGGCCCCAGGCGAGTCTGGCGGGGTTGAGCATGGCGACGCCGCGACGGTCCCACAGGCCGGCCCGGAACGTCGGTGAGTCGACCTGGGCCCGCACCGCCTCGGCGTCCAGGAACTCGACGCCGTCGGCGAGGCCCGCGCGCTCCATCTGGCCGTACCAGTCGCGCAGTTCACGCTCCTGGTAGGGCTCGGTGGCGACGTCGATCTCGCCGGTGCGCTCGAAGTCGCAGTCGACGGCGTACCGGGCGACCGCCTGCTCGATGCCGTCGAGGTTGCGGTCGCCCAGTTCCTGGAGCTTGTGCACCTCACCGGGCCAGCGTGTCAGGCCGTTGGGCAGACCGTGGGTGAGGGAGGCGGCGCAGAAGCCGCCGTTGCGGCCCGAGGCGGCCCAGCCCACCTCGCGGCCTTCCAGCAGGACGACGTCGCGCCCGGGGTCGCGCTCCTTGGCGTTGAGCGCGGTCCACAGTCCGCTGTAGCCGCCACCGACGACCAGCAGGTCGCAGGTCTCGGCGCCGGTCAGCGCGGGCTCGGGGCGGGGCCTGCCGGGGTCGTCCAGCCAGTACGCGACCGGCTGGGCTTCGGAAAGGGACTTGGTCCAGTTGTCGTTTCCACGGCTCATGGCGCTTGGGGCCATGATTTCAACTCCCTACGGGTGCATTACGCCTGTCGGCGCTTTCGGCGGCTGCCGATGGCCATGGAGGCCAGTACGAACAGTACGGCGACGACGAACATGGCCGTACCGATGACATTGATCTGAACGGGCGTTCCGCGCTGGGCCGATCCCCAGACGAACATGGGGAACGTGACGGTCGAGCCCGCGTTGAAATTGGTGATGATGAAGTCGTCGAAGGAGAGCGCGAAGGCCAGCAGCGCGCCCGCGGCGATTCCGGGGGCCGCGATCGGCAGGGTGACGCGGAGGAAGGTCTGCAGCGGCCCGGCGTACAGATCGCGCGCGGCCTCCTCCAGCTTCGGGTCCATGGACATCACGCGCGCCTTCACGGCGGTCACGACGAAGCTCAGACAGAACATGATGTGCGCGATCAGGATCGTCCAGAAGCCCAGCTGGACACCCATGTTGAGGAAGAGCGTCAGCAGCGAGGCCGCCATCACCACCTCGGGCATCGCCATGGGCAGGAAGATCAGCGAGTTGATGGCCCCGCGCGCCCGGAAGCGGTACCGGACGAGCGCGAAGGCGATCATCGCGCCCAGCAGGGTGGCGCCGAGCGTCGCCCACAGCGCGATCTGGAGGCTGAGGGAGAGCGAGCCGCACAGGTCGGCGACCCCGCACGGATCCCGCCAGGCGGCCGTGGAGAATTCCTGCCACTCGTAGTTGAAACGGCCCTTCGGCTTGTTGAAGGAGAAGACCGTCACCACGACGTTGGGCAGCAGCAGGAATCCGAGCGTGAACAGCCCCGCGAGGACGACGAGATGGCGCTTGAACCAATTGACGAAGGCCATTTAAACCAGATCCTCCGTCCCGGACTTGCGGATGTAGAGCGTCACCATGACGAGAATCGCGAACATCAGGATGAAGGAAAGGGCTGCGGCCGTCGGGTAGTCGAGGATCCGCAGGAACTGCGACTGGATGACGTTTCCGATCATGCGGGTGTCGGTGGAGCCGAGCAGGTCGGCGTTCACGTAGTCGCCGGCGGCCGGGATGAAGGTCAGCAGCGTGCCGGAGACGACGCCCGGCATCGAGAGCGGGAAGGTCACCTTCCGGAACGTCGTGGAGGGCTTCGCGTACAGATCGTTCGCCGCCTCGTGCAGCCGGCTGTCGATGCGCTCCAGCGAGGTGTACAGCGGCAGGATCATGAACGGCAGGAAGTTGTAGGTCAGACCGCACACCACCGCGAGCGGGGTGGCGAGCACACGGTCCCCGGCGGTCATGCCGAGCCAGCTGGTGACGTCCAGGACGTGCAGGGTGTTCAGGGCGCCGACGACCGGGCCGCCGTCCGCGAGGATCGTCTTCCAGGCGAGGGTGCGGATCAGGAAGCTGGTGAAGAACGGCGCGATCACCAGGATCATGATCAGGTTCCGCCAGCGGCCGGCGCGGAACGCGATCAGATACGCCAGCGGGTAGCCCAGGAGCAGGCACAGGATCGTCGCGGAACCGGCGTACAGCACCGAACGCAGGAACTGCGGCCAGTACTCGGTCAGGGCGTTCCAGTACGTGGCGAAGTGCCAGGTGACCTTGTAGCCCTCCTCCAGGGAGCCCGTCTGCACGGACGTGGAGGCCTGGTAGACCATCGGCAGGGCGAAGAAGACGATCAGCCACAGGATGCCGGGCAGCAGCAGCCAGTACGGGGTGAGCCGGCCGCGCCGGCGAACCGGCTTCTGCACCGGTTCGGGCGCGAGCGGCGGTGGCGCCTCGGTGAGCGTCGACATCAGGCGGCCTCTTCCTCGATGCCCGCGTCGATGTCCTGGGTGGCGTCCAGCCCGAAGGTGTGCGCCGGGCTCCAGTGCAGGACGACGTCGGCACCCGGGGTGAGCCGGCCGTCGCGCTCGACGTTCTGCACGTAGACGGCGAACTCGGGGCAGACGGCGCTGTCGACGACGTACTGCGTGGAGACGCCGATGAAGCTGGCGTCGGCGATCTTGCCGGTGATCCGGTTGCGGCCGGCCGGGATCTCCCCGGCGTCGTCCGCGTGGACGAGGGAGATCTTCTCGGGGCGCACGCCGACCAGCACCTTGCCGCCGGTCTCCGTGGAGGCCGTACATCGCCCGGCGGGGAGCGTGAGCTTGCCGCCGCCCGCCTTGACGACGACCTCGTCGCCGGACCTGCCGTCGACCTCGGCCTCGATCAGGTTGGAGGTGCCGAGGAAGTTGGCGACGAACGTGGAGCGCGGGTTCTCGTACAGCTCGGCGGGGGCGCCGAGCTGCTCGACCCGGCCCGCGTTCATCACGGCGACGGAGTCGGCCATGGTCATGGCCTCCTCCTGGTCGTGCGTGACATGGATGAAGGTGATGCCGACCTCGGTCTGGATCCGCTTGAGCTCCAGCTGCATCTGGCGGCGCAGCTTGAGGTCGAGGGCGCCGAGCGGCTCGTCGAGGAGCAGCACCTCGGGGTGGTTGATCAGGGCGCGGGCGACGGCGACGCGCTGCTGCTGGCCGCCGGAGAGCTGGTGCGGCTTCTTGCGGGCCTGCTCGCCGAGCTGGACCAGGTCGAGCATCTCGTCGACCTGCTTCTTCACCGACTTGATGCCCCGCCGGCGCAGGCCGAAGGCGACGTTCTCGTAGATGTCGAGGTGCGGGAAGAGCGCGTAGGACTGGAACACCGTGTTCACCGGCCGCTTGTAGGGCGGCAGCGCGGTCACGTCCCGCTCGCCGAGCGAGACGGTGCCGCCCGACGGCTCCTCAAGTCCCGCGATCATCCGCAGGGTTGTGGTCTTGCCGCAGCCCGAGGCGCCGAGCAGGGCGAAGAAGGAGCCCTGCGGGACGGTCAGGTCCAGCGGATGTACGGCGGTGAAGGAGCCGTAGGTCTTGCTGATTCCGGAGAGGCGGACGTCGCCGCTGCTGTCCTTCGTCGTCATCGTCGTCGTCACGCCCCTGTGAGCTTCGCGAACTTCTCTTCGTAGGCCGTCTCTTCCTTCGAGCTCAGGGAGCGGAAGGCGCGAGACTTCGCGGCCATGTCCTTGTCGGGAATGATCAGCGGGTTGTTCGCCGCGTCCGGGTCGATCTTGGCCAGCTCCGGCTTCACCCCGTCGACCGGGCACACGTAGTTGATGTACGCGGCGAGCTGTGCGGCCGGTCCCGGCTCGTAGTAGAAGTCGATGAGCCGCTCGGCGTTGGTCTTGTGGCGGGCCTTGTTGGGCACCAGGAGGTTGTCGGTCGACGTCATGTAGCCGCTGTCGGGTATGACGAAGTCGACGTCCGGGCTGTCCGCCTTGAGCTGTACGACGTCGCCCGCCCAGGCGATGCAGGCCGCGAAGTCGCCCTTGCTGAGGTCCGAGGTGTAGTCGTTGCCGGTGAACCGGCGGATCTGGCCCCGGTCGACGGCCTTCTGCATCCGGGCGATCGCCGCGTCGAAGTCGTCGTCGCTGAACCTGCCCGGGTCCTTGCCCATGTCCAGCAGCGTCATGCCGACGCTGTCGCGCATCTCGGACAGGAAGCCGACGCGGCCCTTGAGCTTGGGGTTGTCGAGCAGGTCGGAGACGGATCGCACCTCGACGCCGTCCAGCGCCCTCTTGTTGTAGGCGATGACCGTGGAGATACCGGTCCAGGGGTAGGAGTACGCCCTGCCCGGGTCCCAGTCGGGGCTGCGGAACTGCTGGGAGAGGCGGGCGTAGGCGGTGGGCAGGTTGGACGCGTCCAGCTTCTGCACCCAGCCGAAGCGGATGAGGCGCGCGGCGAGCCAGTCGGTCACGCAGATCAGGTCGCGTCCGGTGGCCTGCCCGGCCGCCAACTGCGGCTTGATCTTGCCGAAGAACTCGACGTTGTCGTTGATGTCCTCGGTGTACTTGACGGTGACGCCGGTGCGCTTCCTGAACTCGTCGAGCGTCGGATGGCTCTTGCCGCTCTCGTCGACGTCCATGTACTCGGTCCAGTTGGAGAAGCTGACGGTCTTCTCCTTCGCCGAGTGGTCCTCGGAGGACACTCCGGCGTTCTGTGCCGCGGGCGGGATGCCGCAGGCGCTCAGCGCTCCCGCTCCGCCGACCGCGAGCGCGCCGCCGGCGGAGGCGCGCAGCAGCGAACGGCGGGTGAGGGAGGCCCTGCCGCTGCGCAGGCTGCGCCGCATGGCGGCCACCTGGGCCGCGGACGGGCGGTCGGGCTCGTACTGCTCCATGCGCGTGGTGCCCTTTCGGGAGGGGCGGCCGCGGTCGGGCGGCCTGTCGTGGTTATCGGTCCCCGAAGATCGTGCGGTGCCAGTCCTTGCGAACGACCGCCGTATTATCGAACATAACGTGCTTGAGCTGCGTGTACTCGTCGAACGAGTACATGGACATGTCCTTGCCGAAGCCGGACTGCTTGTAGCCGCCGTGCGGCATCTCGCTGATGATCGGAATGTGGTCGTTCACCCACACGCAGCCCGCCTTGATCTCGCGAGTGGCGCGGTTCGCACGGTAGACGTCACGGCTCCAGGCGGAGGCCGCGAGACCGTACGGCGTGTCGTTGGCGAGCCGGATCCCCTCCTCGTCCGTGTCGAAGGGCAGGACGACGAGGACCGGCCCGAAGATCTCGGACTGCACGATCTCGCTGTCCTGCGGCGCGTCCACGACGAGCGTGGGCCGGTAGTAGGCGCCCCGCTCGAACTCGCCCCGCGGCGCCTCGCCACCGGTGACCACGCGCGCGTAGGCACGCGCCCGGTCGACGAAACCGGCGACCCGGTCCCGCTGGACGTGCGAGATGAGCGGGCCCAGGTCGGTGCCCGCGGCGAACGGGTCGCCGAGCCGGACGCTCTCCATGAGGGCGGCGGTCCGCTCCACGAACGCCTCGTAGAGCGGCCGCTGCACATACGCGCGCGTGGCGGCCGTGCAGT
Source organism: Streptomyces sp. NPDC089424 (assembly GCF_044749345.1). Lineage (NCBI taxonomy): Bacteria > Bacillati > Actinomycetota > Actinomycetes > Kitasatosporales > Streptomycetaceae > Streptomyces > Streptomyces sp. NPDC089424. The sequence continues at coordinate 778,164 of NZ_JBIVHU010000003.1, read as the reverse complement.
CCTGGCCGGTGTTGATCAGCGCGCCCGCGACCGCGCCGTTGGCGGCGGCCTCCACATCGGCGTCGTCGAAGACGAGGAACGGCGCCTTGCCCCCCAGCTCCAGATGGAGCCGCTTGACGGTGGCGGTGGCGATCTCGGCGACGCGCCTGCCGACGGCGGTGGAGCCGGTGAAGGACGTCATCACCACGTCCGGGTGGCCGACGAGGTGCTCGCCGGCCTCCCTGCCGGTGCCGGTGACGATGTTGATCACACCGTCCGGGACACCCGCGTCGGTGGCGGCCTGCGCGAACAGCAGGGAGGTGAGGGGAGTCAGCTCGGCGGGCTTGAGGACGATCGTGTTGCCCGCGGCGATCGCCGGGAGGATCTTCCACGCGGCCATCTGGAGGGGGTAGTTCCAGGGCGCGACCGAGCCGACGACACCGATGGGCTCGCGGCGGACGTAGGAGGTGTGGTCGCCGGAGTACTCACCGGCCGACTGGCCCTGGAGGTGCCGGGCGGCGCCCGCGAAGAACGCGGTGTTGTCGACCGTGCCGGGCACGTCGAACTCGCGGGTCAGCTTGAGGGGTTTGCCGCACTGCAGGGACTCGGCGCGGGCGAACTCCTCGGCGCGCTCGGCGAGTACGGCGGCGAACCGGTGCAGGGCGTCGGAACGCTCGCCGGGGGTGGCGGCCGCCCATGCCGGGAAGGCCTCGCGGGCGGCGGCGACGGCCGCGTCCACGTCGTCCCGGCCCGCCAGCTCGTAGGTGAGGACCTCCTCGCCGGTGGCCGGGTCGACCACCGCGTGCGTGCGTCCCGAGGTGCCCTTCGTGAGGCGGCCCGCGATGTACTGCGCGCCGTCCGCGAAGCGCTCCTGGGCGGGGAATCGTTCCGGGTTGCTCTTGCCCGGGTTGTGCATGTCGCTCTCCTCCGCCGTCGCCCCGCTGGTCCCTCGGAGCGGGTGGCGTAGCTCCAGCTCGAATTGAGTGCCGATCCTGACAGAGGGGTGGTCGACCAACAAGTGATTCCGTTGTTTCCTTTTGGTTAAGCGACGGAATCTGTCGACCAGGTGTCGAGTCGGCGGCGAAAAGGAGGGACGGAGTGTCAGTGGTGCCTGCCAGACTCGCATGCATGGAGAACATCAGGGGAGTGATCGACTCCAGGGACGCGCTGGTCAGAGCGGTCCGTGCGGGTGCCCGCCTGAAGTATCTGCACTTCTGGGGGCACCGTCCGCGTGCGGACGGTCGGGTCGGCGCGAGCTGTCTGAGTCAGTGGTGGCCGTCGCCGTTCACCGTGGACGGCGTGGAGTACGCGACGGCGGAGCACTGGATGATGGCCCGCAAGGCGCGGCTCTTCGAGGACCCGGAGGGGGAGCGTCGGGTGCTGGCGGCCGGGCATCCCGCCGAGGCGAAGAAGGCGGGGCGGCTGGTGCGCGGCTTCGACGGCGAGGTGTGGGAGCGCGAGCGGTTCCGCATCGTCGCCGAGGGCAGCTTCCACAAGTTCGCCCGCCACGCCGAGCTGCGGGAGTTCCTGCTGGGCACCGGTGAGCGGGTCCTGGTAGAGGCGAGCCCCGTGGACCCGGTCTGGGGAATCGGCCTGGCGGCCGACGACGAGGCCGCGAACGACCCGGAGCGGTGGAAGGGGCTGAACCTGCTGGGGTTCGCGCTGATGGCGGCCCGCGAGAGACTGCGCACCGCGCCGGACACCCCGGCGACCTCAGAGGGATCCGACTCCGACGGCTCCTGACCAGCAGGAGGCGGTCAGCGGCGAAACGACCCGGAGAGCGGTGGCCAGGGTTGAACCCCGCGGGTTCGCGCTGATGGTCGCCGGGAGACGAGAGGCTGCGGACCGGGACGCACGCCCCGGCCGCGCCAACAGCCGCCTAAGGATCCGGCCCCGACGGCTCCTGACCCGAAGGAGCCGTCAGCCCAGCGACCCCCCGATGACGATGACGCCCAGCACGACCGCGAGGACCACGCCCGCGGCGCCGCAGATGATGCCCGCCAGGGCCATGCCGGGATTGGTGGCCTCGCCACGGCTCGCCTTGGCCCGGCCGAGGGCCCCGAAGATCACGGCCAGGATGCCCAGGACGATCGCCACCGGCCAGAGGCAGAAGAGGACGACCCCGACGATGCCGACGACCATGCTGGCGGTGCCCATGCCGTTGCTGGGTTCGGCCTGACCGCCGGGCCAGCCGTAGTAGCCGGGGGCGCCGTGCGTGTGCGGGCCGCCGTAGACCTGCTGCGGGGGTGTGGGGTAGCCGTACCCGGCCGCCGGATAGCCGTACGGGACCTGGCCGGGACCGCCCGGGGCGATCGGCGGGGGCGGGACGTCCTGGGGACCCGGCGCCGGCGCGGCGAAGGGGTTGTCGGCCGCCGGTTGGGGCGGCGGGAAGGACGCGGGGGTACCGGAGGAGGGCGTGCCGAATCCGGGCTGCGCGGTCGGCGCCGCCCACGGCGGGGAGGCGTCCGGCGCCGGGAAGGACGTGACCGTCTGCTGGTCGTGCACCGAGGGCGGTACCGGAGCGCCGGGGCCGCTCGGCGACACCATGGTCTCGCCGGGACCCGCCGGGGCGCGGTGCGCCGGAGGCGCCCACGGGTCGGGCTCGGGGCCGCGCGGATCCGCGGTGGCCCCCTTGTCCAGCGGGACCTGGGCCGGGGCGTCCTGGCCGACCTCGGGAATCGCGCCCGCGTCCAGCGAGGTGTCCGTCGTCTCCGGGGCCGCGTCCTCGGGCCAGCGCGGAGGCGTCCACGCACCCCCGGCGGCAGGGGCACCACCCGGCGCGGCGGCACCGGGCGTCGCACCGCTCGGCGCCGCCCCCGTTCCGTCGGCACCGTGCCCGCCGTTGCTCTCCGGCGCGGCCGGCCGCTGCGCGTCGTCGGTCATGCGCGGAGTCCCCTCTGTCGAACGTTCCGTCATGCTACGGCCCGGACGTGACGCCTCGGGTGCCGACCTCCCCCGGTTCCCGGAAACCCCTTCCACTCCCCCTCGCCCCCCGGCCTACGATGATCCGGTACCGCCGATCAGCCGATCACCCGCGTCCCGCCGCCGCGCGCGGCCCGGACGCCGTTCCGGGGAGGAACCTTGACCGACCACTCCACCGCGCCCGTGCCCGCCGGACCCACCGGGTCCGCCATCGCCGGCGCCCGCGACCAGCACGCCTTCATCGCCGGACTGCCCAAGGCCGAACTGCACGTGCACCACGTCGGCTCCGCCTCCCCCCGGATCGTCGCCGAGCTCGCCGCCCGCCACCCCGACTCCAAGGTGCCCACCGATCCCGAGGCCCTGGTCGACTACTTCACCTTCACCGACTTCGCCCACTTCATCGAGGTGTACCTGTCGGTCGTCGACCTGATCCGCACCCCCGAGGACGTGCGGCTGCTGACCTACGAGGTGGCCCGGGACATGGCCCGCCAGCAGGTGCGGTACGCCGAGCTGACCATCACCCCCTTCTCCTCCACCCGGCGCGGGATCGACGAGAAGGCCTTCATGGACGCGATAGAGGACGCCCGCAAGGCGGCCGAGGCCGAGTTCGGGACCGTGCTGCGCTGGTGCTTCGACATCCCCGGCGAGGCCGGCCTGGAGGCCGCCGAGGAGACCGCGCGGCTGGCCACCGACGACCGGCTGCGCCCCGAGGGCCTGGTCTCCTTCGGCCTCGGCGGGCCCGAGATCGGCGTGCCACGGCCGCAGTTCAAGCCGTACTTCGACCGGGCCGTCGCCGCCGGGCTGCACTCCGTGCCGCACGCCGGTGAGACGACCGGCCCGGAGACGGTGTGGGACGCGCTGCACCATCTGCACGCCGAGCGGATCGGGCACGGCACCAGTGCCGCCCAGGACCCGAAGCTGCTCGCGCATCTCGCCGAGCACCGGATCGCGCTGGAGGTGTGCCCGACCTCCAACATCGCCACCCGCGCGGTCCGCACCCTCGACGAGCACCCGATCAAGGAGTTCACCCGGGCCGGCGTCCTGGTCACCGTGAACTCCGACGACCCGCCGATGTTCGGCACCGACCTCAACGGCGAATACGCCGTCGCCGCCCGCCTCCTCGACCTCGACGAGCGCGGTCTCGCGGACCTCGCGAAGAACGCGGTGGAGGCGTCGTTCCTGGACGAGGCCGGCAAGGGCCGTATCAGGACCGAGATCGACCAGTACACCTCGGCGTGGCTCGCGCGCTGAGCCACCACCACAATGGCTCCATGCCGAACGTGACCGCCGTGGCCCACCGTGGCGCCCCCTATCACTTCCGCGAGAACACGATCGACTCCCTGCGCTCCGCGCTCCGGCTGGGCGCGGACGCGGTGGAGATCGACGTGCGGCTGACCCGCGACGGTGTGCCCGTGCTGCTGCACGACGCGACGCTGAAGCGGCTGTGGGGGCGCGACCGGCCGCTGCGGTCGCTGTCGGCGGACGAGGTGCGGGGGCTCACCGGCGGCCGGGTGCCGACGCTCGCGGAGGCGCTCACGGCGACCGAGGGGCACCGGGTGATGCTCGACCTGCCGGGCACGTCCGACGTCCGGGCGGCCCGCCGGGTCGTCGACGTCGTACGGGAGTGCGGCGCCGCGGAGCGTGTGTACTACTGCGCGGACGCCGGCGCGATGCTCGCGGTACGGGCCGCCGACCCGGCCGCCGAGATCGCCCTCACCTGGACGACCCTCGCGCCGCCGCGCCCGGCGCTGCTGGACGCGGTGCGCCCACGCTGGCTCAACTACCGCTTCGGCCTGGTGAGTCGCGAACTGTCGGCGCGCGTCCACAAGGACGGCTACCTGCTGTCCGTGTGGACCCCCGACACCCGCCGCACCATGCGCCGCCTGCTGTCCCTGGGCGTCGACTCGATCACCACCAACCGCGTCGACACCCTCTGCACCCTGCGCACACCGGCGTAGGCGCACGGCGGCACAGGCCGACAGCGCACGCCGGGACGCCGACCCTTACGGCAGGTCCCCCACAACTCCCCTGACCGGCCGCGCACTTGGGTCGGGGCTCCACCAGGGCCGGGGTCGTCCTCGGCGACGATCCGGGTGAGGTCGTGACGCCCAAGGATGATCACGACCACCTCGTCCTCGGCAACTGGAGCCCGCCCATGCGCCCCCTCACCCGCAGAACCGTCCTGGCAACCTCCGGCGCCCTCACCCTCGCCGCCGGCGGCCTCGCCACGCCCGCCTCGGCGGCACCGGCACCGGCACCCGCACCCGCACCCCCGTCCGCCCCCGGCCCGGACGGGAAGGCCCTGCGGGCCGCGATCCACGGGCTGCCCGACCAGTACGCGACCGCCGCGCTGGTACGGATCGGCGGCAGGAACGGCTGCTGGCACGGCAGTTCAGGCGTGCGGGATCTGGTGAGCGGGCGGGCGGCCGATCCCGACGCCAGGTTCCGGGCGGGTTCGACGACCAAGGTGGTGACGGCGGCGACCGTACTGCACCTCGCGGCGGAGGGACGTATCGATCTGGACGAACCCGTGCAGCACTACCTGCCGGGGCTGCTCGGGTCGCTGTTCACGCTGCCGATCGCGGTGCGCCGGCTGCTGAACCACACCAGCGGCATCCCGGCGGGCGACGGATTCACCGACCCGTACGCCCACCGCTTCGACACACTGCCGCCCGAGCGGCTGGTGGAGTCGGCGGCGGCGAAGGGTCCGGAGTTCGCTCCCGGCGACCGGCAGCACTACCTCAACATCAACTACACGATCCTCGGCATGCTGATCGAGCAGGTGACCGGGGACTCCTACGCCATGGCGGCCACCCGGCGCGTGCTGCGCCCCGCCGGGATGCGGAACTCGTACTTTCCCGGCACCGACCCACGCATCCACGGCCCGCACCACCGCGGCTACCAGGTCATGGCGCGACCGGACGGCTCGACCCGGCTCGTCGACGTGACGGAGTGGAACCAGGCGGACCGCTGGGCGGCCGGCGACATGATCTCCACGACGGCGGATCTTGAGCGGCTCATCACCGCGCTGGTGCGGGGCCGGATCGTGCCGCGACCCCAGCTGCACGAGATGTTCACCGGACCGGCGAACCTGCCCGAGGACGAGGCGCCGTACAGCGCCGGGCTGCAACGGCATGTGGTCGGGGAACGTGAGTTCTGGTTCAAGTCCGGGGCGCGGTACGGATACGCCACCGCGGTCGCCGCCGATCTCGAACTCGACCGCACGCTCGTGTACTCGGTCAACGCGACCGACGCCAAGGACGAGTCGATGAACCCGGTCGCGGCGCGGATCGTGCAGGCCGCCCTGCGCTAGCGGGACACCTCGTGTGATCCAGCCCACCGGGAAAACGATGCCGTTTCGATGACGTGCGGGGCTACGCTGGACATCTGAACGAAACCGTTTCGTTCGCCAGCGGGAAGGGCAGGACCGCAGCATGGTCTCCGTACTCGTCGTCAGCGACGACCAGTCCCTCCAGCGCCACGCCCTGCGCCTGCTGCTGGCCGCCGAGCCCGACCTGCACGTGCTGGGCGAGACCTCGGGCGGCGAGGCGGTCCGCGCGAGCGCCGCGCTGCGCCCCGACGTCGTCCTGCTGGACAGCGAACTCTCGGAAGCGACCGGCACCGAGGTCGTCCAGCGGATCGCCCGGCTCCCGGACCCCGCTCCCCGTGTCCTCGCCCTGGCTCCCGCGAACGACGAGGGCCAGGCCGCCGCCACGGTGCGGGCCGGGGCCACCGGCTTCCTGCTCAAGGATGCCACCCCGGGCGAACTGACCGCGGCGATCCGGGTGGTGGCCTCCGGCGACGCCGTCCTCACCCCGGCGCTGACCCACGCCCTCATCGAGGCCGTCCGCCGGCAGGACGCCGTGAACGCACCCCCTCCCGGTCCGGGGCCCCTCCTCCTCACGCAACGCGAGCGTGATGTCCTGGTCGCCGTGGCCTCCGGCTCGACCAACGCGGAGATCGCGGCCCGTCTGTCCATCGCGACGACCACCGTGAAGTCCCACGTCAGCCACATCCTGACCAAGATCGGAGCCCGCGCCCGGGTCCAGGCGGTGACCTTCGCCTACGAGACCGGCCTGGTACGCCCGGCGGCCTGATCGCCCGCACGGCCCGGCGCCCCGCCCCGTCTCACAACCCCACGATGCCGTTCCACCGCCGCGCGAACTCCACCCGCTCCTGCGCGTCGATGTCCCGTGCGATCGCGAGGCGCCGGCGCATCGCCGTGTCCGGGAAGATCAGCGGGTCCTCGGCCAGAGCCGCGGTCTCCGCGTCCTTGGCGGAGGCCAGGACGTCCTGCGCGGCGGGCACGGGGCAGACGTAGTTCACCCACGCCGCCAGCTCCGCCGCGACCTCGGGCTCGTAGTAGTGGTCGACGAGCCGCTCCGCATTGGCCTTGTGGGCGGCGAGGTTGGGGATCATCAGGGACTCGGACCACAGCTCGGCACCCTCCTCGGGGACCACGAACTCGATGTCCGGGTCGTCCGCCTGGAGCTGGATCACGTCGCCCGAGTAGGCCTGGCACGCCAGGACGTCGCCGCTGGACAGGTCCTTGATGTAGTCGTTGCCGGTGAAGCGGCGGATGTGACCGGCCTTGACCCGCTTCTCCAGGTGGTCGCACATCCGGTGGAAGTCGTCGGCCGTCCACCGCGTGATGTCGACACCGTCGCCCTGCATCAGCAGGGCGAACGCCTCGTCGAGCCCCGACAGGAGCGTGACCCGGCCCTTGAGGTCGTCCGCCCACAGCTCGGAGACATGGCGCACCTGCCGGCCCAGCGCCCTGCGGTTGTACGCGATGCCGGTGATGCCGGACTGCCACGGCACGGTGAACTTGCGGCCGGGGTCGAAGGCCGGGGAGCGCAGCAGCGGATCGAGGTAGCGCGTGACGTGTGCCTGGCGGGCGCGGTCCATCTCCTGCACCCACCCCAGCCGCACGAACCGCGCGCACATCCAGTCACTGATGACGATCAGATCGCGGTCGGTGGACTGGTGGTTCATCAGGGAAGGGCTGATCTTCCCGAAGAACTCGTCGTTGTCGTTGATCTCCTCGACGTAGTCGACGGCGATGCCGGTACGCCGCTCGAAGGCGTCCAGCGTCGGCCGCTTCCTGCCGGAGTCGTCGGTGTCGATGTACAGCGGCCAGTTGGCCCAGGTCAGCCGCCTGTCACGGTCCGAGCGGTCGACGGCGGCCCGGTCGCCGGCCCTCACGTACGCGGCCGGTACCCCACAGCCCGCGAGCGCGCCCGCCGCGGCGGTGCCGCCGAGGGCGAGCAGCAGGGAGCGACGGGACAGGTTCGGCGCATGCGCGGGTGGGAGGGCCATGACTTCCAGCATGCCGCGCGCGTCACGGCACGGACAATGGACGCTGCGTCGAGCCCCTCGGCGCCGCGCGGACACCTTGTCGATCACCCCGGGGCAGACGCGGGAGAGCGGCCCGGGGACACCGTCCCGGCGCACCCTTCGGACGCACCACGGCCCCGGACGGTCCGTCCTCCGTCCGGGGCCGAGCTCTGAACACCGGCGCGTGCGCGACGCCTTGCGGAAGGCGCGGGGAGAGGCACTCCCCGAACGCCCCCGGGGGCGCGCTACGCGTCCAGCGAGGTCATGACGTGCTTGATCCGCGTGTAGTCGTCGAAGCCGTAGCCCGACAGGTCCTTGCCGTAACCGGACTTCTTGAAGCCGCCGTGCGGCATCTCGGCGACCAGCGGGATGTGGGTGTTGATCCACACACAGCCGAAGTCGAGCTTCTTCGACATCCGCATCGCGCGACCGTGGTCCTTCGTCCAGACCGAGGAGGCGAGGGCGTACTCGACGCCGTTGGCGTACTCGACGGCCTGGTCCTCGTCGCGGAAGGACTGGACGGTGATGACGGGGCCGAAGACCTCGTTCTGCACGATCTCGTCGTCCTGCCGCAGGCCGGAGACGACGGTGGGGGCGTAGAAGTAGCCCTTGTCGCCGACCTGGTGACCGCCGGCCTCGACCTTGGCGTGCGCGGGCAGCCGCTCGATGAAGCCGGTGACCTGCTTGAGCTGGTTGGGGTTGTTCAGCGGGCCGTAGAGCACGTCCTCGTCGTCCGGCTCACCGGTCTTGGTCTCGGCCGCGGCCTTGGCGAGGGCCTGCACGAACTCGTCGTGGATCGCCTCGTGCACCAGCACGCGGGTGGCCGCGGTGCAGTCCTGCCCGGCGTTGAAGAAGCCCGCCACCGAGATGTCCTCGACGGCCTTGGCGATGTCGGTGTCCTCGAAGACGACGACCGGCGCCTTGCCGCCCAGCTCCAGGTGGACCCGCTTGACGTCCTTGGCGGCGGACTCGGCCACCGACATGCCGGCGCGCACCGAGCCGGTGATGGAGGCCATCGCCGGGGTGGGGTGCTCGACCATCATGCGACCGGTGTCACGGTCACCGCAGATCACGTTGAAGACGCCCTTGGGGAGGACCTCCCCGAGGATCTCGGCGATGAGGACGGTGGAGGCCGGGGTGGTGTCGGACGGCTTCAGCACGACCGTGTTGCCCGCGGCGATCGCCGGGGCGAACTTCCACACGGCCATCATCATCGGGTAGTTCCACGGCGCGACCTGCGCGCAGACGCCGACCGGCTCACGCCGGACGATCGAGGTGAGCCCCTCCATGTACTCGCCGGCGGAGCGGCCCTCCAGCATCCGGGCCGCACCCGCGAAGAAGCGGATCTGGTCGACCATCGGCGGGATCTCCTCGGAGCGGGTCAGCCCGGTCGGCTTGCCCGTGTTCTCCACCTCGGCCGCGATCAGTTCCTCGGCGCGCGTCTCGAACGCGTCCGCGATCTTCAGGAGGGCCTTCTGCCGCTCGGCCGGGGTCGTGTCACGCCACGCCGGGAACGCGGCCTCGGCGGCCGCCATGGCGGCGTCGACGTCGGCCTGCCCGGACAGCGGCGCGGTGGCGTACGCCTCGCCGGTCGCCGGGTTCACCACCTCGGTGGTCCGTCCGTCGGCGGCGTCCCGGAACTCTCCGTCGATGTAGTTGCGCAGACGACGCAGCTCGGTGCTCACTGCCGGCCCTCCAAGTTCGGGTGTCCAATCACTGAGACACCCACCCTAATCGCTAGTCCCACGGTTTCAACACCCCCCGGGCCGCCAGATCTGCGATATCCGCAAGATTCGAACGCCTACACAACGAATTTCATCGATGCGGCCTTGCAAAACTGTCGAGACGTCGTGCACAGTGTGGCCGTGGCCAGTCGAAGCGCAGACCAGAGGAACTCGCGGGACCTCCGCGAGTCCTTCCGTGAGTCCTCCCGCGAGTCCCGGAACGGCACCCCCCAGCTGGACGCCGTCTCCCTCGCGATCATCGAGCAGCTCCAGGAGGACGGCCGCCGGCCGTACGCCGCCATCGGCAAGGCCGTCGGCCTGTCCGAGGCGGCGGTGCGCCAGCGCGTCCAGAAGCTGCTCGACCAGGGCGTGATGCAGATCGTCGCCGTGACGGACCCGCTCACCGTGGGCTTCCGCCGGCAGGCGATGGTCGGTGTCAACGTCGAGGGCGACACGGAGAACGTGGCCGACGCTCTGACCGGCATGTCGGAAGTCGAGTACGTGGTGATGACCGCGGGCTCGTTCGACATCCTCGCCGAGATCGTCTGCGAGGACGACGACCACCTGCTGGACGTCATCAACAAACGCATCCGGGCACTGCCCGGCGTGCGCTCCACCGAGAGCTTCGTCTACCTCAAGCTCAAGAAGCAGACCTACATGTGGGGAACCCGATAACCGTGAGTACCAAGGACCTCAGCAAATCCGCGTACGACCACCTGTGGATGCACTTCACCCGGATGTCCTCGTACGAGAACTCGCCCGTGCCGACGATCGTGCGGGGTGAGGGCACCTACATCTACGACGACAAGGGCAAGCGCTACCTCGACGGTCTGGCGGGTCTGTTCGTGGTCCAGGCCGGTCACGGCCGCGTCGAGCTCGCCGAGACCGCGTTCAAGCAGGCCCAGGAGCTGGCCTTCTTCCCGGTCTGGTCCTACGCCCACCCGAAGGCCGTGGAGCTGGCCGAGCGCCTCGCGGACTACGCCCCGGGCGATCTGAACAAGGTCTTCTTCACCACCGGTGGCGGCGAGGCCGTCGAGACCGCCTGGAAGCTCGCCAAGCAGTACTTCAAGCTGCAGGGCAAGCCGACCAAGTACAAGGTCATCTCGCGCGCGGTCGCCTACCACGGCACCCCGCAGGGCGCCCTGTCCATCACCGGCCTGCCGGCCCTCAAGGCCCCCTTCGAGCCGCTCGTCCCGGGCGCGCACAAGGTGCCGAACACCAACATCTACCGCGCCCCGATCCACGGCGACGACCCCGAGGCCTTCGGCCGCTGGGCCGCCGACCAGATCGAGCAGGAGATCCTCTTCGAGGGCCCGGACACGGTCGCCGCCGTCTTCCTGGAGCCGGTGCAGAACGCCGGTGGCTGCTTCCCGCCGCCGCCCGGCTACTTCCAGCGGGTGCGCGAGATCTGCGACCAGTACGACGTGCTGCTCGTGTCGGACGAGGTCATCTGCGCCTTCGGCCGCCTGGGCACGATGTTCGCCTGCGACAAGTTCGGCTACGTACCGGACATGATCACCTGCGCCAAGGGCATGACCTCGGGCTACTCCCCGATCGGCGCGTGCATCGTCTCCGACCGCGTCGCCGAGCCCTTCTACAAGGGCGACAACACCTTCCTGCACGGCTACACCTTCGGCGGCCACCCGGTCTCCGCGGCCGTGGGTCTCGCCAACCTCGAACTGTTCGAGCGCGAGAACCTCCCCCAGCACGTGCTCGACAACGAGGGCGCCTTCCTGCAGACCCTGCAGAAGCTGCACGACCTGCCGATCGTCGGCGACGTCCGCGGCAACGGCTTCTTCTACGGCATCGAGCTGGTGAAGGACAAGGCCACCAAGGAGTCCTTCGACGACGAGGAGACCGAGCGCGTCCTGTACGGCTTCCTGTCCAAGGCCCTGTTCGACAACGGCCTGTACTGCCGTGCCGACGACCGCGGCGACCCGGTCATCCAGCTCGCCCCGCCGCTGATCTCCGACCAGGGGACCTTCGACGAGATCGAGCAGATCCTGCGGGCCACGCTGACGGAGGCGTGGACGAAGCTCTGATCCTCCGGCACGACGATCCTCCTCCGGCAAGTCCGGAATGATCGGCAACGGCCCCGGCGCCGCCGTTCGAGTGAGAACGGCGGCCCGGGGCCGTGTGCTGTCCGGGAGCCCGGTGGCCGCTGCCTAGCGTGCCCAGTGACCGATCGGCCCAGCCTTCGTTCCCCCGCACGAGGGACCAGGCACGGCACATACGGATCAGAACTGAGGTGTACGCCCATGGTGGCTCCGCCGGACAACGACGTCCTCTGGGCACGCGCCCTGCACTTCCAGCACCCCGACGGCACCCCCGCGCTCGGCGGGGTCTCGCTGGGCGTCCGGGAGGCCGAGATCCTCGCCGTCACCGGCCCGCGCGGAAGCGGCAAGAGCACGCTCCTGGCCTGCCTGTCCGGACTGCTGCGCCCCAAGGACGGCGAGGTCTGGTTCAACAGCGTGCCCGTGCACACCATGGGCCCCGTCGCCCGCGAACGGCTGCGCCGCGACCGGTTCGGCTGGATCGACCCCGCCCCCGTCCTCGTACCGGAACTGAACGTCTGGGAGAACGCCGCGCTCCCGCTGATGCTGCGCGGCACCAGCCGGCGGCGCGCCAAGACGGTCGCGCGCGAGTGGCTGGACCGTCTCGACGTGGGTGACTGCGCCCGCAAGCGCCCGCACGCGCTGCGCCAGGCGGAGCGGCAGCGGGTGTGCATCGCCCGCGCGCTGGCCCCGGCACCGACGGTCCTGTTCGCCGACGAGCCCACCGCGCCGCTGCACCACGCCGACCGCGGGCACGTGCTGCGCACCCTCACCACGGCGGCCCGCTCGCACGGCATCACGGTGGTCCTGGCCACCCACGACCCGACCACCGCGGCCCTCGCCGACCGCACGGTCTCCCTGCTGGACGGGCGGTGCGTCACCACCCTGCAGCTGCCGCCGGTCACCGAGTCGGAAGGCCGGGCCGCGTGCTCGCTCTCCGTCTGACCCGCAGCGCCCGTCCGGCCGTCCAGCTGCGGCGGCTCCTCGTCGCGGCGGCGTCGGCCGGCACGGGGCTCCTCCTGCTGGGCACCCTCGGCTACGCGCTCGGCCACCCCGACGATCCCCCCGCGGCCGCTCTCCGATTGGCCTGGTGCGCGGTCCCGCTGGCCGCCACGGTCCAGTTCGCGGTCGCCGTCGCCCGCACCGACCCCGGCACCCGCCCCCGTCCGGGCCTGTCGGCGATCGGCCTCGGCCCGGCCCGCCTGATGACGATCTCGGCCACGACGACGGCCCTGTCCACGGCCCTCGGCTCGATGCTGGCGCTGTTCTTCTTCCTGCACCTGCGCGGCACCATCACGGGCATGCCCTTCGACGGGGCGGGCGCCCAGTTCCTGGCCGCCGACCGGCCCCTGCCGGTGGCGGGCGCCCTGACCCTGCTCGCCCTGGTCCCGGCGGCCGCGTCCCTGTCGGTGGCCCTGGTCCTGCGCCCGCGCGAGGCCCGGCCGGCTCAGCCGGGCGGCGCGCGGAAGGCCTTCGGCCGCTTCGGGGCGTACGGGACCGGGGCGATGCGCGAGACGTTCGGGGCGTACGGCCGTTTCGGCGCGCGTCTGCGGCGGGGCCCGGACGACGAGGGGCATGGGGCGGACGGCGGCGCTGTCGCCACGGCCGCCGAGCAGTCGCCCCCGCGCACGGCCGGCCCGGCCCCCCTGCCGCGCAACGGCGACGCCCCCCAGGGGCCGGACGCCCAGGTGGCCCTCCTGCCCCTGACGCCCGGCGCCCCCGCGTCCCCGGACCGGCGGCCCCACCCCACCGCGGCCCTCCCCTGGGGCATCTCCACCCTCGCCGCCGGCCTCGCCGTGGAGGCCTACGCCGGCCACACCACCGCGACGACCGACATGCCCGGCGGACTCACCAGCGGGCCCTTGGGCGTCCTCCTCGGCTGGCTCCTGACCGCCGTCGGCCTCGCCCTGGCCGGCCCCGGCCTGACCCATGTCTGCGGCCACCTCCTGCAGGCGGTCCGCCCCGGCGCCCTGCGCCTGCTCGCGGGCCGCGTGCTGATGGAGGAGTCCTCCCGCATCGGCCGCCCGCTGGGCATCGTCTGCGCGGTCGCGTCCGCCGCCTACGCCATGGCCGCCCTGCAGAACCCGGACGGACCCACCTTCGGCCCCCTGACCACCCTCGGCGCGCTCCTCGTCGCCGGGTGCACCCTGGCCACGCTGCTCACCGCGGCCGTGGAGGCCAAGCACGCCCGCGCCGACACCACGGCCGCCCTGCTCCGCCTCGGCGCCCCCGCGACCATGCTGCGGGCCGCCGCCACCCTGCGCGCCGCGGCCCTGGTCGCCCTGTTCGCCCCGCTGACCCTGGTCGTCGCCGCCCTCGCGGCGCAGCCGCTGACCCGCTGAGGCCCGCCGCGCGGCCACGGAAAACACGTGCGAAAAAAATCTCCGGCCGGCGATGAGTTCCGCACGGGTCCCGGGTCTATCCCACCGAACGGCACGACACCGATGGGAGAGGCCCCAGATGTACCAGCAGATGATCTTCGTGAACCTGCCCGTGAACGACCTCGACGCCTCGAAGAAGTTCTTCACGCAGCTCGGCTACACGATCAACGAGCAGTTCAGCGACGAGTCCACGGCCTCGGTCGTGATCAGCGAGACGATCGTGGCGATGCTGCTCACCAAGCCGAAGTACGCCGGGTTCACGAAGAAGGAGATCGTGGACGCAACGAAGTCCAGCGAGGTGCTGCTGTGCCTGAGCGCGGAGAGCCGCGAGAAGGTCGACGAGCTGGTGGACAACGCGATCGCGGCCGGTGGCTCCGCCTCCGGCGAGACCCAGGACTACGGCTTCATGTACGGCCGCGCCTTCGACGACCCCGACGGGCACACCTGGGAGGTCATGTGGATGGACCCGGCGGCCGTCGAGGGCTGAGCGACCCGCGCGCCTAGCATGGGCGGGTGCATCCGACGCCACCCGCCCACGCCGCCCACACCGCCGCCCACGACCGCGAGATCGAGTCCCTCCCCGAGTTCGACGAGGTCCTCTCCGCGCACGGCACGCTGGCCCTGTTCCGCGTCCAGGCCGTCGACCTGACGGACCGTACGCAGGAGCTGCTGTCCGTCGACGTCACCGGCGCCGTCTTCCTCGGCTGCCCCATGGCCGACGCCGCGGCCACCCGTGTCGCCGCCGCCGGCGCCCTGGTCTTCCCGCCCATACCCGACCTGCCCTTCGACCCGTACCGCGGCCTCGTCTACACGCCCGGCGAACTGTTCGAGGGTCTGGCGGACGGGTACGAGGGCACCCCGGACGCGCTGTCCTACGCCTGGTTCCAGCGGACCAAGGCGGACGGCGACGTCTTCGCGTCGATGCTCCGTGCGGTGCACGACGACGCCGTCTCCGACGCGCTGGACGAACTCCTAGCCGGCCACCGCGTGGTGGGCGTGATGGGAGGGCACGCGATGGCGCGCGGCTCGGAGGCGTACGCCGGAGCCGCGCGCCTGGGCCGGGAACTCGCGCGCGCCGGGTTCACCGTCGCGACCGGTGGCGGCCCCGGCGCGATGGAGGCGGCGAACCTGGGCGCCTACGCCGCCCCGCACCCCGACGGGATGCTGGACCAGGCACTGCGGCTCCTGGCGAAGACACCGAAGTTCGTCCCGTCGATCACGGACTGGGCCCGCGCCGCCTTCGAGGTGCGCGAGCGCTGGCCGGACGGCGGGCCCTCGGTCGGCGTCCCCACCTGGTTCTACGGCCATGAGCCGCCCAACGCCTTCGCGGCGCACATCGCCAAGTACTTCGCCAACGCCACCCGCGAGGACGGCCTGCTGGCCCGCTGCACCGCGGGCGTGGTGTTCCTGCCGGGCGCCGCCGGAACCGTTCAGGAGATATTCGACAACGCGACGCCGAACTACTACGAATCCCGTGGCGAACCCACCCCTATGGTGCTGGTCGACCGTGAGCACTGGACGGAGCGGTTGCCCACCTGGCCGCTGTTGCGGTCGCTGGCCCGGGAGCGGGCGATGGAGGCACGCATCGCCCTGGTCGACCGGATCGAAGAGGCTCCGGACGCCTTGAAACGTCTGGGCGGTTAATAAGAGGGCAAAGCCAACGGCCGGGACCCGCTTACGGATTGACACTGCTTATGGCGCGCTTATAAACCTGTGAGCCTCGTGGGGGTGATGGGACCGGCCGGTGCCGGCGCCTCATCTCCCCCTCAGCCCCCCGCAATTTGCGCATCCCATGAAGGACAAACGTGTCCATAAATCACCGTAACGCACGCCGTTCCGTGCGCATCCTCGGTGTCACCGCCGCCTCCGCCGCGCTCGCGCTCGGCGTCGCGGGCAACGCGCTCGCCTGCAACATCAGCGAGTTCTCCGCCGCGGCCGCGTGCGAAGGCACCAAGGGCGTCATCACGGTCACCGACAAGGACCCGTCCGGGGTCCCGGCGACCGTGTCGGTCTACCTGGAGAACAAGGGCGCCGACGAGCGGCTCGTCGGCTCCCAGGAGGTCAAGGGCTCGCGCGAGGGCGTCACGATCACCTTCGCCGAGGACTGGAAGCCGAACGCGACGTACCGCGTCCACGTCAAGGCCGGCAACCAGGTCGACGAGGACATCAAGCCCAACCTGACCACCCCGGCCACGGCCTGCACCACCGAGGACACCCCGAAGCCGACCCCGTCGGAGACGGCTCCGGAGCCCTCGGACACCCCCTCGACCCCGGCCGAGTCCGACAGCCCGGCCCCGACGCCCTCCGAGGACGGCAGCACCCCGCCCGCGGACGCCCCGAGCAACGCCCCCTCCCCCGCGGTCGGTGACTCCAACCTCGCCGAGACCGGCGCCAACTCCAGCACCGGCATGATCGCCGGCATCGCGGCGGCCCTGGTCGTCGTCGGTGGCGGAGCGGTCTTCCTCGGCATGCGCCGCCGTGGGGCGAACAGCAACCGCTGATCCCTCGCGCACGGTGTGCACCACGATGGCCCGTCCCCTTCACGGGGGCGGGCCATCCGCCTTCTCAGGACCGGCCGCTCCCTGTGCCCTACCGGCCCACCTCCCGCGCGGGCCCCTCAACCGACCGTCGCCTTCTCCGCGTGCAACTCCCGCCCGGTGTCGGTCGCGTGCAGACGGATGCTCCTGCCCGCCCCGCGCAACTCCCGCACCGCGTCGTGCGGCATCGTCCGCCGCGCGAACCGCACGACCTCCAGCCACTCGTCGATCGCATCAGCCGCCACCTCGGGCGCCGCACCCTACGATCAGCCGGATCGGCCGAGCACCACGACGTCCGCCGCGTCGAACTCGACGCCCACGCTCCCGCCCACCTCGGGCGCGTCCCGCAGCGCACAGGCCGCCTCCAACCGCGGCGCGCCGTCCATCGGTTGCAGGTGTACGGCGACATGCGTGCCCTTGAACGTCCGCGCGGCCACCGTGCACCGCAGCCCGGCGTCGGGGGCGACGAGGCGCACTCCGGCGGGCCGTACGAGCACGGTCCGCGCCCCCTGCTCCGCACCCTCCGGCACCGGCAGCTTCCCCCACACCGTGTCGGCGGCCTGCGCGCTCACCGTCGCCGCGGTGACGTTCTCGAAGCCCAGGAAACGCGCCACGAACTCGTCCGCGGGCCGTTGCCAGACCTCGAGCGGCGTACCGGACTGGGCGATGCGCCCGTCCCGCATGACCACCACCCGGTCGGCCAGCGCGAAGGCCTCCCCCTGGTCGTGGGTCACCGCGAGCACGGTCGTCCCCAACCGGCCGAACAGCTCCCGCAGTTCCACCACGAGCCGCTCCCGCAGCGACCGGTCCAGCTGGCCGAGCGGCTCGTCCAGCATGAGCAGCCGGGGCCGGGGCGCCAGCGCCCGGGCCAGCGCCACCCGCTGCTGCTCACCTCCGGACAGAGCGGCGACCGCCCGGCGTTCGGCGCCCGGCAGCCCCACCAGGTCGAGCAACTCCGCCACCCGCACCTGCTGCTGGGCCCTGGGCGTCCCGTGCATGCGCAGCCCGAAGGCCACGTTGCCGCCCACGTCCCGCTGCGGGAAGAGCTGGTGGTCCTGGAACATCAGCCCGACGCCCCGCTGATGCGCGGGCACCCCGGACTGGTCGCGGCCGTCGAGCACCACCCGCCCGGCGTCCAGCGGTTGCAGCCCCGCGACGGCCCGCAGCAACGTCGACTTTCCGCTGCCGCTCGGCCCGAGCACGCACACCACCTCGTGCTCGGCCACCTCCAGTCCGACGCCGTCCAGCACGGGCCGGGCGCCGAACCGCACGGTCGCGTTCTCCAGGCCGAGCAGCATCAGAACTCCCCCGTCCGGTCGGTCCGCAGCCGCTCAAGCACCAGCAGGGCCACCGCGCACACCACCATCAGAATCGTCGAAAGGGCCATCGCCTGCCCGTAGTTGAGATCGCCCGGCCGCCCCAGCAGCCGCGCCACGGCGACCGGCAGCGTCGGGTTGTCCGGCCGCGCGATGAAGACCGTCGCCCCGAACTCCCCGAGCGACACGGCGAAGGCGAACCCTGCCGCCACCAGCAGCGCCCGCCGCACCATCGGCAGATCCACCGCACGCCAGGCCCGCCACGGCGACGCCCCGAGCACCGCCGCGGCCTCCCGCAACCGCACGTCCACCGCCCGCAGCACCGGCAGCATGGTCCGCACGACGAACGGCACCCCGACCAGCGCCTGCGCCAGCGGCACCAGGATCCAGGAGGCACGCAGGTTCAGCGGAGGCTCGTCGAGCGCGATCAGGAAGCCGAACCCGACCGTCACCGCGGACACGCCCAGCGGCAGCATCAGCAGCGCGTCGAAGCCGCGCACGAACCGCCCCGCGTCGCGCCGGGTCAGCGCCACCGCGGCGAGCCCTCCGACCAGTACGGCGATCGCGGTGGCGACGACCGCGTACGACAGCGAGTTGCCGATCGCGTCGATCGGCGGGACGAGGAAGGTGCCGCCGTCCTCACTGGTCAGCGCCCGGTAGTAGCCGAAGCCCGGCGCGTCGAGGGAACGCTGCACCAGCACGGCGAGCGGCAGCAGGATCAGCAGGGCGACGACGGCAAGGACACCGGCTGCCAGTGCCCACTGCCCGGTCCCGCGCGGCCGGCGCGCGGTCACGGACGCGTCCACCAGCCGCAGGGTGCTCTCCCGCCGCCGTACGGTCCAGGCGTGCACGGCGAGCACCGCGCCCACCGCCGCGAACTGGACCATCGTCAGCACGGCGGCGGTGGCGAGGTCGAAGACCTCCGTGGTCTGCCGGTAGATCTCCACTTCGAGGGTGGCGAAGGTGGGCCCTCCGAGGATCTGCACCACGCCGAAGGAGGTGAAGGTGAACAGGAAGACCATCAGCGCGGCGGCGGCCACGGCAGGTCCGAGCGCCGGCAGGGTCACGCTCCGCCAGGCGCCGAGGCGTGAGGCGCCGAGCACACGCGCGGCCTCCTCCTGGCGCGGGTCCAGCTGCGCCCAGAGCCCGCCGACCGTCCGTACGACGACCGCGTAGTTGAAGAAGACGTGCGCGAGCAGGATCGCCCACACGGTGGAGTCCAGCCGTACGCCCCACAGGTCGTCCAGCAGCCCGCCGCGCCCCACCAGCGCCAGGAACGCCGTGCCGACCACGACCGTCGGCAGCACGAACGGCACGGTCACGACCGCCCGCAGCACCTGCTTGCCGGGGAAGTCGAGCCGGGCGAACACATAGGCGCCCGGCAGCGCGATCAGCAGCGTCAGCGCGGTCGAGACGAGCGCCTGCCAGGTGGTGAACCACAGCACGTGCCGGATGTCGGACTGGGCCAGCACGTCGGCGAGCCGCCCGAACTGCCAGGTCCCGTCGGTCTTCAGCCCGCGCCCGACGATCGCGGCGACGGGATAGGCGAAGAAGACCGCGAAGAACGCGACGGGCAGGGCGAGGAGCCCGAGCCGCGCCGCGTTCCCGCGCGCCTTGGCGGCTACTTGAGTACGAGCGACGTCCACGCCTTGACCCACTCGTCACGGTTTTCGGCGATCTTCGCCGGGTCCATGGTCTGGGGATCCTCGGCCTGCGGGCCGAACTTCACGAACTCCTGCGGCACCTGGGCGGCCTCCCGCACCGGGTAGACGAACATGTTGAGCGGCATGTCGTCCTGGAACTCCTTGGTGAGCATGAAGTCCAGGAGCGCCTTGCCGCCCTCGGGGTTCTTCGCGTTGCTCAGCAGCCCCGCGTACTCGACCTGCCGGAAGCAGGTGCCCATGGCGACGCCGGTCGGCGCGGTCTTGGGCTTCGGGTCGGCGAAGAGGACCTCGGCGGGCGGGGAGGAGGCGTAGGACACGACCAGCGGCCGGTCGCCGCCCGCCTTCCTGCCGCCCGCGGAGCCCGAGAACTCCTCGTTGTAGGCCTGCTCCCAGCCGTCGACGACCTTCACGCCGTTGGCCTTGAGCTTCTTCCAGTAGTCCACCCAGCCGTCGTCGCCGTACTCCGCGGCGGTGCCGAGCAGGAAGCCGAGACCGGGCGAGGAGGTGGACGCGTTCTCGGTGACGAGGAGGTTCTTGTACGCCGGGTCGGCCAGGTCGTCGAGGGTCTTCGGCGGGTCCAGCTTGCGCTCGCTGAACCAGGCCTTGTCGTAGTTGACGCAGATGTCGCCGGTGTCGACGGGAGTGACCCGGTGCTTGTCCTTGTCCGCCCAGTACTCGGCCAGGACCATGTCGCCGCCCTTCGCCCGGTACGGCTGGAAGAGCCCGTTGTCGAGCGCGCGCGACAGCAGGGTGTTGTCGACACCGAAGAGGACGTCGCCCTGCGGGTTGTCCTTGGTCAGGACGGCCTTGTTGACGGCCTGACCGGCGTCGCCGTCCTTGAGGACCTTGACCTCGTAGCCGGACTGCTTCTCGAACGAGGCGATCACGCTCTTCGACACGACCCACGAGTCGTGGCTGACGAGGGTGACCGTCTTGGAGTCCGCGCCCTCGCCGCCGGACTCCGAGGACCCGCACGCGGACAGCGTGACGAGGCCCAGCCCGATGACGGCGGCGGTCAACTTCGTGGTGTGGCTCACTGATTTTCCTCCTGGCTGACCAGGAAGAGACGCGGCCCTGCCCGGGGACCTGGAACGGGTTCCCGGGCAGGGCGCAACAGCTTGAGTGACGACCGATCTCCCTACCCAGAATGACCTGGGCGAGGTTCAGAGGGTCTGCGGACTGTCCCGCACTCTCAGCGCTGTGGCGCTCCCCTGCCGGAATATGAAGATGTGTACGGCGTCAGACTACCGCTCGGTGGCGGCGAGCTGACCACACGCCCCGTCGATCTCCTGGCCGCGGGTGTCCCGGATCGTCACCGGCACCCCATGGGCGGCGATGGCCTCGACGAACGCCTTCTCGTCCTCGGGCCGGGACGCGGTCCACTTGGAGCCCGGAGTCGGGTTCAGCGGGATGAGGTTGACGTGCACGGGCTTGCCCTTGAGCAGCCGGCCGAGCCGGTCACCGCGCCAGGCCTGGTCGTTGATGTCCCGGATCAGCGCGTACTCGATGGACAGCCGCCGACCCGACTTCTGGACGTAGTCGAACCCGGCGTCCAGCACCTCGCGCACCTTCCAGCGGGTGTTGACCGGCACCAGCGTGTCGCGCAGCTCGTCGTCGGGGGCGTGCAGCGAGATGGCAAGACGGCACTTGAAGCCCTCGTCGGCGAAGCGGTGGATCGCCGGCACCAGTCCGACCGTCGAGACGGTGATCCCTCGCTGCGACAGACCCAGCCCGTCCGGCTCGGGGTCGGTCAGCGCCCGGATGGCCCCGACGACCCGCTTGTAGTTGGCCAGGGGCTCGCCCATGCCCATGAAGACGATGTTCGACAGCCGCGAGGGCCCGCCGGGCACCTCACCGTCGCGCAGCGCCCGCATGCCGTCCACGATCTGGTGGACGATCTCCGCGGTGGACAGATTGCGGTCGAGTCCCGCCTGCCCGGTGGCGCAGAACGGACAGTTCATCCCGCACCCGGCCTGTGAGCTGATGCACATCGTCACCCGGTCCGGGTACCGCATCAGCACGGACTCCACGAGCGTCCCGTCGAACAGCCGCCACAGCGTCTTACGGGTGGTGCCCTCGTCCGTCGACAGATGCCGCACGACGGTCATCAGCTCCGGCAGCAACGCCTCCCGCAGCTTGCCGCGCGACCCGGCGGGGATGTCGGTCCACTGCTCCGGCTCGTGCGCGTACCGCGCGAAGTAGTGCTGCGAGAGCTGCTTGGCACGAAACGGCTTCTCACCGATCTCGGCAACGGCGTCCTTGCGCTCCGCAGGCGTGAGATCGGCAAGATGCCGCGGCGGCTTCTTGGCTCCGCGCGGGGCGACGAATGTGAGTTCTCCGGGCTTAGGCATGGCCCCACCAGTGTCGCAGATCCACTTGAGTGACCTACGGCTGCCGCTACGACCGTCGTTAGTAGCCGCCACCGGTCGCACCGAGGGGCTCTGGCCACTTGATGTACAGCCAGCAGAACTGACCGGGCTCGCTCACAGCGCGCCGGTCAGCATCATCCGACGCACACGACAGCGTCACACCACCAGTTCGGAAGGTGGTTCTTCGCTGAATGCCCGTCAGGCGAGCAGGCTGAAGGCCGGGATCAGTCCGCCAGCGGGGTCAGAGGGTCCGGTCGGGACAACGCCTCGGACAGCGGCAGCCCATCTCTTGCGGCGACGGTCCGACGGACCCGCAGTTCGGCTCGTGTCCGCGGGCGATACTTGGGTTCCTTGCCACACCCGCAAGGCGACATCCCCTCGTAGCGCAGCCCTTCACCCAGCACCGCAGCCACCACAGACCAGCCGCGGACATCGCGCCTGGGCGGCGGAGCGAAGTCATGACCAGCGCAAATGAGGGGCTGAGAGCAGTTCGGGCACACGTGCTCTCGCTCCGGATACACATGCCGCTTGAAGCTGACACGGCACGAGACACACGCGTAGTGCAGCTTGTAGGAGGTCATGGCGTAGAAGCACACGCGGGCACCGTACCGAGGCGCCCTGCAAGGGGACCACTCGTTTCCGGCGGCCGAGAGTCCACCGTCAGAAACGGTGTCTTAGCCATGGCCTACACCCGGTGCCGCAGCCGCCGACCGCCCCGGCGCTTCCGCGCTCGGGTGGGCCCGCCCTGTGCAGCAGGTCAGAATGGGACTTACGTGGCTTATTGCTTCAAATGGGAGGTCACCCATGAAGGATCTCAAGTTTGAGCAGAAGCGCTCACTGTCACGCGAGGAGGCCGCCGACCAGCTCACGGCACTCGCGGAGGCACTGAGGGAAGGCGGGGACGCCGAACTGGAACTCAGCCCCGGAACGCTGAGCCTGCGGATCCCCGACGACCTGCGCAGCGAGATCGAGGTGGAGATTGGCAGCGGGGAGATCGAGCTGGAGATCGAGTTCAAGTGGCCGGCCGCGACGACACGAGCAGCGCCCTCGCGTGCGGGGTCAGACACGGAGAGGGCGCCGAAGCGGAAGACCGCGCCCGCCGGCGCGACGCGGAGCAGCTCGGAGACCGGCAGGAGCAAGACCGCGAGACAGCCCGCCACCAAGACACCCTGAGCGCCACCACCGGCACAGCCTCCTCGGTGGACTCAAAAATCGAACACATGCTTGAATTCGGTCATGCGAACGTTCCCCGCCGACCTCGCCCGGGCGCAGCAGGAATGGAGCGCCACATACCGGCAGCTCGCCGACCGGCCCGGCCGTACCGAACTGCGTCGGCGCCTGTACCGGCTGTCGACCCAGGTCTTCTTCCATCCCTACTGGGAGCAGCGCCGCCCGGACCCCGCGACGTGGTGGGCCCTGCGGGACCTGGGACGGCCGGGCAGGGACCTCGGCGAGCGGCCGCGACGGTGACCCGCCGGCATGCGGGGCCGCACGGCCCGGATGATCCTGAAGGCATGTCCGGACCGCTGCGCGTGATCGTGCATCCGCCGTCACCCACGGGCGGTCGGCGCGTACGCGTGGACGGCGAGATCCTCGGACTGGCCCACAACCTGACCGACGTCGCGGAATTCCTCCGCCGCGCCGGACTGGACGTCGACCCGGCGGAACTCCCGGGTGCGCCGTGGATCGACTGGCGAGGCGTCGGGCCGGAGAGCTGGGGACCGGAGTCGGCGAGCTGAGCCGGCGGATGCCCGCCTCACGGAAAACCGTCCCCCGAGCGCCTCACCCGGCCTTCCGGCCGGCACAGCAGCCGTCATCCGCGCCGTCGGGCCGGTCCTCCCTGCCGAGCGAGTCGACGTCCGCCTTCACCACGTACACCTCCCAGGGCTCGCGGCCGGGGCCGTGGACCCACACCTTGTCCTGGAGGGCGTAGCAGCATGAGGTGTCGTTCTCCTCGACGGTGGCCAGACCGGCGGCCGCCAGCCGGGCGGCGGCGGCGCCCACCTGTTCGGTGGACCCGACCTCGACGCCGAGGTGGTCCAGGCGCGTCTCCTCGCCCGCCTCGCCCTCGATCAGCACGAGCTTGAGCGGGGGCTCCGTGAGGGCGAAGTTGGCGTAGCCGTCGCGGCGCTTGGCCGGTTCGGCGCCGAAGAGCTTCGAGTAGAAGGCGATCGACGCTTCGAGGTCGCCGACGCGCAGGGCGAGCTGAGCACGAGACATGACGTTGCCCCCATCTCCTTGCATTGATGCCTGTCGATACAGACCTTGCTCTCTGGATAGATGCTTGTCAATATAGAGAAATGTCGAAGCAAGAACTCACGGTGCTCGGGCAGGACGACGGGTCCACCGGCTGCTGCCCCTCGCTGCTGACCACGCCACTGGACGAGGACCGGGCGACCGATCTGGCGAAGGTCTTCAAGGCGCTGGGGGACCCCGTACGCCTGCGCCTGCTCTCGCTGATCGCCTCACGGGCCGGCGGCGAAGTCTGCGTGTGCGATCTGACTCCCGCCTTCGACCTCTCCCAGCCGACGATCTCGCACCACCTCAAGTTGCTGCGGCAGGCGGGGCTGATCGACTGCGAGCGCCGGGGCACGTGGGTCTACTACTGGGTGCTGCCGGACACCCTCGATCAGCTCACGGCGTTCCTCGCCACGACCACCACCGCGACCACCACGCACGGGTCCGAGGTGACCGCGTGAGCGCTTCGCTCGGGCGCCGGACCCTCGCCGAGGCCGTCGGGTCGGCCGCCCTGGTCACGGTCGTGGTCGGCTCCGGCATCCAGGCCACCGAACTGACCGAGGACGTCGGCGTGCAGTTGCTGGCCAACTCCCTGGCGACGGTGTTCGGCCTGGGCGTACTCATCGCGCTGCTCGGTCCGGTCTCCGGCGCGCACTTCAACCCCGTCGTCACCCTCGCGGCATGGTTCACCGGCCGCCGCACGCCCGACGGGCCGAGCCTGCGTGACGTTGCCTCGTACGTCCCCGCGCAGGCGGTCGGGGCGATCGGCGGTGCCGTCCTGGCCGACGCCATGTTCGCCGAACCGCTGCTGCGGTGGTCCGCCCATGACCGCTCGTCCGGCCACCTGCTGCTCGGCGAGACCGTCGCGACCGCGGGCCTCGTCTTCCTGGTCCTCGGGCTCGCCCGGACCGGGCGGGTCCGGCACGCGCCGGTGGCCGTGGCGTCCTACATCGGAGCGGCGTACTGGTTCACGTCGTCCACGTCCTTCGCCAACCCGGCCGTCACCGTCGGCCGCGCCTTCACCGACACGTTCGCGGGCATCGCCCCCGCCTCCGTCATGCCGTTCATCGCGGCGCAATTCGTCGGCGCGGCACTCGGCCTGGCCCTGGTGGCCGCCGTGATCCCCCAGCCCACCACCCCGGCACCCGCGCCCACACCCACACGGACCGTTCCTCGCCCCAACGAACCCACCCCCATCCCTCCCACCACCTCCTGACCGACCCCAGCCACAAGGACACTCGTCATGCCCACCCCTCCCCCACCACCCTCCGTCCTCTTCGTCTGCGTCCACAACGCCGGGCGCTCGCAGATGGCCGCCGCCTTCCTGACCCACCTGGCCGGAGATCGCGTCGAGGTGCGCTCCGCCGGCTCCGCGCCCGCCGACACCGTGAATCCCGCCGTCGTCGAAGCCCTGGCCGAGGTGGGCATCGACATCTCGGCCGAGGTCCCCAAGGTGCTCACCGTGGACGCGGTCCAGGCCTCCGACGTCGTCATCACGATGGGCTGCGGTGACACCTGCCCGTTCTTCCCGGGGAAGCGTTACCTCGACTGGGAGCTCCCGGATCCGGCCGGTCAGGGGGTGGACGCCGTTCGCCCGATCCGCGACGAGATAGAAAAGCGCGTCCACGAACTGCTCGGCGAGATCACGGGCAAGTGAACCCATTTCGGTACGGTGCGTTTATCGGATTTGAAGTCTCGACGTCCGCACCCGACCCATACCGACGTCAATAGCACCACCAAAACCCCTTCCCCGTACGACATCGCGAAGCCAGGCCCCGTGTCGAACCGTTGACGAAGTCCGAGGGCTAGTGCCCCCGGGTGGCCTAGGAGTCCGCACCCATAACTCTGATCGTGAAGCGGCGTTTTATGAGTGCGGGTGAGTACCCGCGATGGTGTCAGGAAGGTAATTAACCTATGAAACGGGTTACCCGAAACAGTGTGTTCGCCGTCGCCGCGTCGGGCGCGATGGCCATGGCGCTCCCCATGTCCGCCGCCCTCGCGGCCGACGGAAGCAGCGCCGAGGGAGTGGCGGCCGGCTCGCCCGGGGTGGCCTCCGGCAACGCCATCCAGATCCCGGTGCACGTGCCGGTGAGCATCTGCGGCAACACGGTCAACGTCGTGGGTCTGCTCAACCCGGCCGCGGGTAACTCCTGCGCGAACAAGGGCGGCTCGAAGGCTGCCGGTTCGAAGGACAGCACCGCCACGGATGCCGGCAGCACCTCCGAGGACAGCACCACCTCCTCGGAGGAGACCGCTGCGTCCGGCGGGGCCTCGGCTCAGGGCCTCGCCACGGATTCGCCCGGCCTGCTCTCGGGCAACGGCATCCAGCTCCCGATCGACCTGCCGGTGAACGTCTCCGGGAACAGTGTCAACGTGGTCGGCCTGGGCAACCCGGTCTTCGGCAACACCTCGGTCAACGGCCCCGGCGAGCAGCCCACCCAGCCGCCGAAGACCTCGACCCCGAACATCCCGGCCCCGACGCCGGCGCCCAGCACCCCGGCGAAGCCCGTGACCCCGAAGTCCCCGGCTCTCGTGCCGGCCCAGCCGGGCCCGCACGTCGAGGTGCCCCAGCTGGCTCACACCGGTGCGGACCTGGCGGCCCCGGCCGCCGCCGGCACCGCCGCGCTGCTGATCACCGGCACGATCCTGTTCCGCCGTGCCCGTGCGGGCCAGTCCCGCTGACCTGGACGCCGTCGATCCCGGTCGCCGCAGCAGAACCGCAGCCTGATTCCTGATCTTCGATCAGTTCCTGCGGGTGAAGCCGCCGTCACTGCCGCCACCTCGGGCGTCAGGACGGCGGCTTCCGCTTTGTGTCGGCGTCCACTGCCGCGGGACCGGTGCGCGTGACCCCGGGGCCGCCTCCTCGTTAGAAGGATGCGTTCCTTGGAGAGACAGGGCCCCGGGAGAAGTCAGTCGTACGTTCTCCCGGGGCCCACTCGCGTTTCGCCGCACGGCGGACACACGCCGGCAGACACACGCCAGCGGCCGCCCTTCGGCGGCCGCTGGCGTGGATTTGCTCTGTACGGATCGGTGATCGGTCAGAGGGCCTGGCTGTTGCAGCCCATGTCCGAACCGAGGTGGCTCTGCTGCGCCCCCGGGTTCCCTTCACCGTTCAGAATGTTGCCGGCCAGGCCGGTGAGGGCGCCGACGCTGCCGATCAGCTCGATGTTCATGTCGTGCGAGCGGCACTCGATGCCCTGCGTGAGCTCGAGGTCGTTGCCCCAGTCGTCCGCGACGGCGGTGGTGGCGCCGCCGAGGGAACCGACGCTGCCGAGGAGGGCGCCGACGAGGACGGCCTTGTGGAACGTGCGCATTACTACTCCGTTGATCGAGCGGTTGGGGGGTGCAACAGAGGGATCTGGTCTGGCGGGTGGTGACGCGGCGACCCTCAGCCGAGTCGGGGAAGCCCCAGCTGTCCGACGGGCGGGGCCGCGATCTGGCCGAGGCCGACCGGCGACAACTCCGGCGCGGTCGGCGGCGCGACGAGCGGGTTGACGATCGGGTTCACCTGCGGGTTGATCTGCGGGTTCAGCTGCGGCATGACCTGCATCGGGGGCTCCGGGGCGAAGGTCTGGGGCACGGCCACCTGCGGAGCGACCTGGGGCATGACCTGAGGTACGACCTGAGGCATGACCTGCGGCTGCTGCGGCGGCGGAGCGGCCTGGACCGGCTGCTGCGGGTACGGCGCCGGAGCGGCCTGCTGGTACGGAGCGGGGGCGGCCTGCTGGTACGGGGCGGGGGCGGCCTGCTGGGGGTAGGGCGCCTGCTGCTGGTAGGGCGCCGGGGCGGCCTGCTGCGGATACGGCGCCGGAGCGGCCTGCTGGGGCTGCGGCGACGCGGCGGCCTGTGCCGTGCCCTGCGACGAGGCGGCGGAGTAGGCGTAACCGGTCTGCTGCGGCGCGGGCGGGGCGGCCTGGTACTGCTGCGGCGGCGCGGCCTGCTGCTGCGGGTAGGGCGACGCGGTGGCCTGTGCCGTTCCTTGCGAGGCGGCGGCAGCAGCGGGACCTGCCTGCTGCGGGGCGGCCGCGGGGTGATCGGGAGCCGCCATCGGAGCGCCGTTGCCGTATCCGGCGGGACTGTCGGCATGGCTGACGCCGGCGCCGATGCCGGTCAGACCGCCGGCCGCTGCTACCACGAGCGCGGCCTTGTGAAGCTTGCGCATTAAACCCTCGGCCCTTCGATACCTGTAACGGTAATCCATTGCTTTTCAGTGCGTGATCACGCGCGCGGAAGGCGCGGCACCGCACTGCTCTTCAGCAGCGGTCAATCTTGAGGAGCACGCGGACTTCGCATCTCAGCCAGCAGCGAATTCCCGCACGCCTCTTCAGGTTCACGGTTGCTGCCCTCCCCCGTGGAACGAGGTCTTCTTCGCCACGGTCACGGCACATGGCGGCCCGTCACCCATTTGCCGCTACCGAGCAGGGAGTTGGGTGTGGGCGTCGGCACCCTTGCGTCAAATGGGTGACCACGATCCGGCGCCCGTATCTGCGTCCGCGCCAACTTCGTTCCCCACGGGGCGAGAACGACGGTCGTCGCAGCCGCAGAGGGCGGCAGAACTGCGGCAACCGCGCCGCCTCATCAGCATTTCACCAGGTTCCGTGCACAGGTCAATGAAGGGCCGAGGATTCCATGCGCAAGCTTCAGCACGTCGCGCTCATCGTCGCAGCAGCCGGCGGTCTGTCCGCCGTCGGCGCCGGCCCCAGCTCCGCCGCCACTCCCGCCAACTACGACGGATCCGCGCCGCCTCCCGTTTCGCAGCCGGACGCCCAGGCCGCCTCGGCCACTTCCGCGCAGGCGTCCGCGCAGACCTACGGCTCCCCGGCTCCGCAGCAGGCGGCTCCCCCGCGGGGCACCCAGGTCAACCCGCAGGTCAACCCGCAGCTGAACCCGCAGATCAGCCCCCAGCTCTCGCCGCAGGCCCCGCAGGCCCGGCCGGCCGGGCAGGCCGCCCCGGTGAGCCAGGCCAATCTGTTCCGCCCGTCCCAGGAGTGCAGCCCGCAGAACCTGCTCGCCGCGAATGTGCCGGTCGCCCTGCTCGCCGCCTCCCAGACCCGCGGCGTCGACTGCACCCAGGCCAACAGCCAGGCGAACTCGTTCGCCAATGCGCGGGCGAACTAACGCAATTGAACGGCGCGGCGTCGCTGTCGGCACTCCGATATCGACGCCTGCACCCTTTCCCGTGCGATACGGCTTTCGGGTGCTATTACCGCAGGATCACGAGATCGGCGCGTCGCCGCCCAGTTCTTGACATATTTCGCATTAATCTCCCGTAACTGTAGAAAGTCGATCTTCCGCAGATCGCACCCACTCACTTCACCGGAGATGACATGCGCAAGCTTCGCAACGTTGCCGTCCTGGTCGCTGCAATCGGCAGCATCGGACTCGTGGGCGGCACGGCCCACGCCGACCAGGGCAAGGGCGGCGACGGCGACAAGTTCAACATCACGCAGAGCTCGCAGTGCAAGTCGCACGACCTGAACCTTGACGTCCTCGGCCAGGTCGGCCTGCTCAACGGCCTGCTGGGCAACGGCCTCAACGGCGAGGGCAACCCGGGCGCCCAGTCCACCCACATCGGTTCCACGATGGGCTGCAACAACAGCGCCTTCTGAGGTCGCGGCCGACGCCACGTCGTCAGTCAGTTGATGGTCCCGGCACCCGGCCACAGGGCAGGGCGCCGGGACCTCTTGCGTGCACTGATCGTTCACTCTCACACTCCTTGGAGATGCCATGCACAAGCTCCGCACCGCCGCCCTCCTCGTCGCCGCGCTCGGCAGCGCGGGACTCCTGGCCGCCGGGACCGCCCACGCCGACCAGGGCGGCAACGGCAAGGGCGGCTACGAGATCGTTCAGAACACCAGCTGCGGGTCCCACGACTCGAACGTCGACATCCTCGGCCAGGTCGGCGTCGGCAACGGCCTGGGCGGCAACCTCCTCAACGGCGAGGGCAACCCGGGTGGGCAGCAGACTTCCCTGGGCTCGACGATGGGCTGCAACAACGAGATCGGTCAGTAGGACGCGATCCAGAGCCCGTTGCGCCGGCCGTCGGCCGGGGCAACGGGCTTTTCCGTGTTCACCGCCGGGCCGGCACACAAAAAACAATGCCGGGCCGGGACGAATCCCAGTCCGGCATCGGCCGAAATCTCTCAGAAGTCGAAACGCGGCTTCGCACCTTCCGGGATCTTCGCCGTGTTGGAGCAGTCCACCACCGCGCCGGTTCCCGCCGTCTCCGGCTTGTCACCGAGCAGTTGGTACTCCCGGAACACCACGTTCGGCCGGTCGGCGGTCGTGCACTGCTGATCCTGCTTGATGATGTGCTCGCCGTCCTTCTCGACGTGCGTCTCGGTCTTGCGGATGCAGACGGACTCACCCTTGGTGGTGCTGTGGCAGTCACCTGAGTGTCCGTCTGCGTGTGCGTGTCCGGCGCCGACGGAGATCGCGGCGAGACTTCCGACGATCGCCGAGAGGGTGGCGAACTTCCGCGGAGTGAACATGTGCTGCATTCCTTTACGACGCAGGCCCGGGCGCATGGACCGGATGACCGGTTGCGCCCGGGCCGAGAAGGGAAAATGATCATTCTGCGTCTGGCCGCGCTGTCAGATGTACCAGACGGCGGAATTGCCGCAGCCCGGACGCACACCGGGTGGAACTGCCGTGCGTCCGGGCTGCCTTCGCCACTGCAGTCACTCGGCACAAGGTGGAGCGGGCCGAGTCGTCACCGGGCGAGGTCGTTGCGATGGTGCGATGTGCATCGGCCTCCACGAGAGGTCGACGCGTGAGGGGCGGTACAGAGAAGGGTGAGCCCCGGTACGCCTCTTACTCGCCTTCGTGCTGGCCCTCGCCGTGCTGGCCGTAGTCCTGCTCGGGCGCGGCCTGGTGCTCCTCCGGCCCGGTCTTCTGCTCCGGCTGCGCCTGCGGCTGCTGCGGCTGCGCGTAGTAACCGCCCCCGACAGCCAGCGCGGTGGCCGACGAGTTGGCAACGGCGGAGACGGGGACCGGGGGGTTCTCGCCCGCAAAGCTGACCCCGGCACCGAAGGCGGACAGGCCCGTGACCGCCACGGCTACGACAGCGGCACGCTGAAACTTACGCATGGTATGACCCTTTCTTGTCCAGGCAGGACGCCTGGCTTGACTACTCAGTGTGAGGATATACACACGTTTCGTCACATCTCAGGATCTACACCTCTGGTGTCGTGTCGGCCGTTTCACCGCGTCACGGGAAGGCGGCGCAAACCGGCGGGAAGGACCGGGGTCGTTCGGACTCAGCGCGGCATACCGAAGGTCCCGAGCACGGCGTCGGCCTCGTCGGCCGCTCCCGTCGTCGCGGGATTGCAGGTCACCTTCGGCCCGAGCTGCGTCGTCCCGTTGCCCATGGCCGCGGGCAACGTCAGGGGCTGCACCGGGGTGCAGGTCTCGTAGTGCGGGATGACCCCGTCCTCGGGGACCTCGCCCACGATGTGCTGGCTGCAGCTGATGTTGCCCAGGAGGTCACGGTTGCAGGAACCCGGACCCCTGACCTCGGACGCGTGGGTGACACCGGTGGTGGTCACCATGAGGCCGCCGGCGAGCACCAGGACAGCGGCGATCTTCTTGCTGCTGGACATGTGATGCGCTTTCCTTCGTTCGGATGCCCGGTCCGCTCGGACGACGGGCGCGCCGGGCACGATGACGCCGCGAATGTCAGCTGGTGAAGTCGTTGTTGAACTGGCCGCAGGTCGTGTCCATGGTCCCGGCGATACCGAGCACGCCGATCGGGACGTCGTTCTCGGACACCGTCTGCGGGCTGCACTCCTGGTAGGGGCGGTAGAGGTCGTACACCTTCTGCCCGTTGTCGGCGGTGTCGGCGACAGCGGTGCCGGCGCCGACGGCGGACAGGCCACCCGCCGCCGCCACTGCTGCGATCACGACCTGCTGAAGCTTGCGCATGGAACCCTCGGCTTTTCGCTCGTACATCGAGGCTGATTGCCTAACGTGACTGCCCAGACGCTATCAGTTACCAAGCGCGGCTTTCCACACCGGACATCCCTTACGCGGGCCATTGACGCACAACAACACCGCATGGGCGAATTGGCCTGATAAGAAGTTGAATTGCCTCAACGCTCGGGAAAGTCGGCGAAGTTGCGTCACCGGAGTGCCGGGTCCTCAACTCCCGTGTGCTCGCGCGTGGGCACGGACACGATGAGGTCCCGCAGTCTCTCCATGTAGCGCCGCACGTTCTTGTACGCGAGGTCGGTGTCCGGGTAGCGGCACGCGAACCACAGGCCCTCGTGCAGGCGGTTGACCCAGGCGCACACCTGGTCTCCGTAGGAGACCCGGATCAGTCCGTACGCCTTTCCCTCGGTCCAGCGGGCCGAGCCGGGAATGAGGCGGGCGTCCACGTACGAGACGATCGAATACATGTCCGGCGACGTCGGCCTGAAGTCCGCGCCGAGCAACCGCAGTACGCGGGCCAGCGGAATACGTGCCAGCGACCTGTTGGCCCGCAACTCGCCCCGGACCGTCTCCAGCGCCTCGTCGAAGTCCCGTGCCGCGGGCACCTCGACGGGGGCTCCACCGACGTACCAGCCGACGGAGTCCGACCACGCGGACTTCAGCCGGGTGTGGAACGGCACGACGGTGCGGTAGACCGGCCGGCCACCGAGTTCGTGGACGATCAGGCTGGTGGCGGCCAGGATGCCCACCAGGCTTCCGCCGTAGGGCCGGCAGTACGACTCGAACGCGGCGGCGGCGTCCGCGTCGACCAGCGGCTCGCACATGAGTTGCTGCGCGGGCAGGACGTCACCGGGGCGCAGGCCGAGATCGACCGGGAACTCCGGCAGCCTTCCGTCGCACCGGCCGATGAACTCCCGCCAGCGCGCGACGATCGTGTGGGTGTCGTCGATCCCGTCCGCGTTCGCCCGCTCCTGCCGGCAGAAGTCGACGTAACTGCCCGCGGTACTGCCGACGCCGGGGCGTCCGGTGACGTCCGCGACGTACAACTCGTGGATCTCGTCGGGGATGCGCTGGAGGGAGTAGGCGTCGACGTTGGTGTGGTCGAAGGCCGTGTACACGCTGGTGGAGTCGTCGCGGACCACCGCCGCGTAGAGGAAGTTCGGCCAGCCGAGGGCGTCGGCCGCGACATCGAATCGGTTCTGCAGGTACCGGATCAGCGCCTCGGAGTCGCCGAAGTCCCCGACGATTCGGCGTTGCAGCGACACGTCGGTCTCGGGGAGCGTGAACCGCTGCATGTCGTCGCCGGCCCATCGGAAGCCGCTGCGCAGCGTCTCGTGGCGCAGGGTCCAGCCGTGCAAGGCCCGTTCCAGCGCGTCGAGGTCGGCGCTGCCCGGCAGGTCGAAGGCCGCGCCGAGCCAGGTCGGGACGAACAGCCCGTCCTCGCGCACCGATCGCGCGGTGCGGATGTGCGACTCCTGGATGTATGCCGGCGGTCGCGGGTCCGCCGGCAGCGTCGCCGCGGCCGCGACGGTCGCCTTGCTCAACGTCCACTCGACGAGCTGTCCGGGCCGGACCTCACAGCGCTGAATGTCAGAAATTCGCACGGCGGCGTCTCCTTCGCAGAAGACACCAGCTTGATCAAGGGGGGCCTGCGCGTACGCGGTGATCGCTGTGTCGTCGGCTTTTCAGCAGGACGTGTGACGTCTCGAACGGTGAAGCGGTTGTGCGGCGTTGGCCGCTGTCCGGCCCGCTCTCCCGTCCTCGGTCAGCGCGTGAAGACCTGCGCGAGGTGATGCGACAGGGCCGTCGCGGACGGGGGCGTGAAGCGTGCTCCGATGTGCCCGTCGGGCCGGACGAACAGGGCCGTGGGGCCCGCCTCGACCCGGTAGCCGCGACGGAACTCGCCCTCGCTGTCCCACAGGACGGGCAGCCCGGCCCGGTCGGCGTCGGTCCCGGGCGCCAGCACCGCGTACGCCCGCACATCACCGTGACTCGCCGCGCGCGCCTGGTTGGCCAGGTCCGCGAAGGGATCCGCCTGTCCGTCCGCGTCCGCGTAGAGCAGCAGGACGTGCCCCCGGTCGCGCAGCACGTCGTGCAGGCGCATCGGGTAGGCGGCGATGCTGTCGGTCAGGCCGCCGCAGTCGGGTGCGCGGTCCCCGGCGTCGGGGCGGGCGTTGCCCGGGGCGCGCGGGCCCACGACGGGGCTGGCCGGGTAGGCGACGAGGAGTTGCGCCTCGCGCATCATGATCGTGCCGGGGTCGTCGGGGTCCGCCTGGATGCCCTCCCTCGCGTGCCGGACCGTGCGGCCCACCACCTCCTCCCCGACCGGCCGCCGTTCGGCGTCGTAGCTGTCGAGCAGGCGTGGCTGGGCCAGGCCGCGCACGGCGAGCGCCATTTTCCAGGCGAGGTTGACCGCGTCCTGGATGCCGGTGTTCATGCCCTGCGCGCCGGTGGGCGGGTGGATGTGCGCGGCGTCGCCCGCCAGGAACACCCGGCCGGCGGAGTACCGGTCCACCAGGCGGTGGCTGATGCGGAAGACGGAGGACCAGCGCATGTCGGAGGCGGTGGCCCGTCCCGGGGCGAGCCGGTCGAACACCGCCTGGACGTGCGCGAGGGCCGGGCGCCGGCCGCCTTCGAGTCCGTGCGTGACGTCCTCGGCCCCGGGTTCGGGACGGACCTGCCCCGCCTGTGGGGAGAGTTCCGGCGGGACCAGCATGGAGGCGCGGTAGCGGGAGCGGCCGGGAAGCGGGATGCACACGAGGAGGTCGTCGACGTCACCTTCGCGGAGGCGCATGGCGCGTACGCCGTAGCCCTGGGGCAGGTCCCAGTCGACCTCCACGTCCGCGAGCATGTACTCCTCCGGGAATGCGCCGCCGCCGAAACCTAGTCCGAGCGCCTTGCGGACGGTGCTGTGGGCGCCGTCGCAGCCGACGAGGAAACGGGACCGGATCTCGTGCTCGGACCCGGCGGTCGTGCGGAGGCGGCCGGTGACCCCGTCGGCCTCCTGCGTGAGCGACCGCAGTTCGGTGCCGCGCTCGATCCGTGTGCCGTAGCGGGCGAGGTGCTCCTCGAGGAGGCGCTCGGTCTCGTACTGCGGCAGGGCGGCGAACCGGTAGGGGACCTCGGGTGGGAGGGCGAGGTCGACGCGTCCCCGCTCCTCGCCGTTGACGTAGACCAGTTGCCCGCGCATGAGGACGGCGCTGTCCAGCGCGTCGCGCACGAGGCCCATGCGGTCCCACAGTTCCAGGGTCCGTGGCTGGATGCCCACGGCCTTGGCGTACGGCAGCCGTTCGGGAAGCCGGTCGACGATGCGGCAGCCGACACCGTGCCGGCGCAGTTCCGCGGCCGCCGTCAGACCTACGGGGCCGGCACCCACGATCAGCACGTCGGTGTCCATCCCGCACCTCCCGTCACTTCAGCCTCGCAGGGCTGCCGCCGCACCGCAGGTCGGAGGGTCGGCACCCCGCGCGGGTGAGACGGGCCCCGGGAACGACCGGAGCCCCCGCCCGTCACCGGGCAGGGGCTCCTCGACGCGAAGAAAAGACGGCTCAGCCGGAACCCACGAACAGCACCAGCAGCAGCCAGACCACGGGGGCCGTCGGCAGCAACGAGTCCAGCCGGTCCATGATCCCGCCGTGCCCCGGCAGGAGCGTGCCCATGTCCTTGATGCCGAGGTCGCGCTTGATCATCGACTCACCCAGGTCGCCCAGCGTGGCGCTGGCGGCGACCGCGAGGCCCAGGAGCAGGCCCTGCCACCATGTGCCGTCGTCGATCAGGTACTGCATGCACAGCGCACCGGCGGCCATCGCGAAGCTGACCGCGCCGACCAGTCCCTCGCGGGTCTTGCCGGGGCTGATGCGCGGGGCGAGCTTGTGCCGCCCGAAGCGCCAGCCCACCGCGTAGGCGCCGGTGTCGCTGACCACGGTGAGCAGCAGGAACATGAAGACCCGCTGCGGACCGTCCTGCGCGGTCAGCATCATCGCGACGAAGGTCGCGAGGAACGGCACATAGAAGGCCGCGAAGACCCCTGCCGTGACGTCCTTGAGATAGCCCTCCGGCGGTTCCGTCATCCGCCAGACCAGTACCGCGAGCGCGGTGAGCGCCATCGCCACCCATGCGCCCTCGGCGCCCCGCACGTACCCGGCGACGACCATGCCGGCACCGCCCACCGCGAGCGGCACGAGCGGCGCGTGGATGCCCTTGCGCTCGTCCAGCCGTTTGGTCAGCTCCCACAGGCCGACCACGACGGCCACCGCCACGACCCCGACGAACACCGCCTTGACGATGAACAGGGACGCGACGATCACCGCACCCAGTCCGGCCCCGACCCCTATCGCCGCGCCCAGGTCACGGCCCGCACTCTTCTTCGGTGCGGGGGCCGGCTGAGGGGCGTCGTGCATGGGCTC
The DNA here is from genome assembly GCF_044749345.1 of Streptomyces sp. NPDC089424. NCBI lineage: Bacteria > Bacillati > Actinomycetota > Actinomycetes > Kitasatosporales > Streptomycetaceae > Streptomyces > Streptomyces sp. NPDC089424. The sequence continues at coordinate 741,308 of NZ_JBIVHU010000003.1, read as the reverse complement.
CGGATTCTGCGGCACCGCGCCGTAGGGCGGCGCCGACGGGCTCTGGTCGCGGAACAAGGGGCCGCCCGGCCGAGCGGCCCCCCGGTCGTCATCCTGGCCTCCGCCATGGGCGGATACGTCGGGCACGATGGGCATGGGGCGAGTCTGCTGCGCGTCAAGCGCATCGTACGTGGGACCCGCCGGGGCAGCCCCCTGGACAGGCCCCCGGTCGGACGGCCCCCAGTACCCGGCGTGGGGCGGCGCCCCCCAGGAAGAGTCGTTCATCAGACCTCGAGCAGCTCGGCTTCCTTGTGCTTGAGCAGCTCGTCCACCTGGGCGACGTACTTCGCCGTGGTGTCGTCGAGCTCCTTCTCGGCACGACGGCCCTCGTCCTCGCCGACCTCGCCGTCCTTGACGAGCTTGTCGATGGCGTCCTTGGTCTTGCGGCGGACGGAGCGGATGGACACCTTGGCGTCCTCGCCCTTGCCCTTGGCGACCTTGATGTACTCGCGCCGGCGCTCCTCGGTCAGCTCGGGGAACACCACCCGGATGATGTTGCCGTCGTTGCTGGGGTTGACGCCCAGGTCGGAGTCCCGGATCGCCTGCTCGATGTTGCGCAGCGCGCTCTTGTCGAACGGGGTGACGACCGCCATCCGCGGCTCCGGCACGGAGAACGAAGCCAGCTGGTTGATCGGCGTCGGCGCGCCGTAGTAGTCGGCCACGATCTTGTTGAACATCGCCGGGTGCGCACGGCCCGTGCGGATCGCGGCGAAGTCCTCCTTGGCGACCACGACGGCCTTCTCCATCTTCTCCTCGGCTTCGAGGAGGCTCTCTTCGATCACCACTTGCTCCTGCGTGTCTTGAGTAGGCCCGGCTGCGGTTCCTTGGCGGCGGCGGCCGGCTGCGTCGCGTCTTCTTCCTGCACGGTTCCCGACCGGTGGAACATTGTCCATCCCCCGGCCTGGGTCCGTCCCGTCCGTCCCCCGGACAGGTGGCGTTCCGGCGGACGGCGTGGCGGAAACCGGGTCAGCCCCGGCTGTCCTGGTCACCCACCAGCGTGCCGATCTTCTCACCCTTGACCGCGCGGGCGATATTGCCCTCGGTCAGCAGCTCGAAGACCACGATCGGCAGCTTGTTGTCGCGGCACAGGGTGATGGCGGTGGCGTCGGCGACCTTGAGGTCGCGGGTGATGACCTCGCCGTAGCCGAGCGAGTCGAACTTGACCGCGTCCGGGTTGGTCTTCGGGTCGGAGTCGTAGACCCCGTCCACACCGTTCTTGCCCATCAGCAGGGCCTCGGCGTCGATTTCCAGGGCGCGCTGGGCGGCGGTGGTGTCGGTGGAGAAGTACGGCATGCCCATACCGGCGCCGAAGATGACCACGCGGCCCTTCTCCAGGTGCCGCACGGCGCGTAGCGGGATGTACGGCTCGGCGACCTGCCCCATGGTGATGGCGGTCTGCACCCGGCACTGGATGCCCTCCTTCTCCAGGAAGTCCTGGAGGGCGAGGCAGTTCATCACGGTGCCGAGCATGCCCATGTAGTCCGAGCGGGCGCGGTCCATGCCGCGCTGCTGGAGTTCGGCACCGCGGAAGAAGTTGCCGCCGCCGATCACGATCGCGATCTGCGCGCCGTCACGGACGACGGCCGCGATCTCGCGCGCCATGGCGTGCACCACGTCCGGGTCGACGCCCAGGCCCCCGCCACCGGAGAAGGCCTCTCCGGACAGCTTCAGCAGAAACCGGCCGCGTACTTTGCCGTCGTCGCTCTTCTGGGCCTTGGTGCTCATGGGGTTCTCGCCTCTTTTACGGGTTGCACATACGAAGAAGGCCATTGCCGGTGGTGGGTTTCTCTCCCCTACGCGGCAATGGCCTCCTCGTCAGATCTGCTGTCGTCCGTCGCGGGCGCCGGCGCGCCGGCCGATACCGACGACGTGGACGACTGCGGTCGACCCTAGCGGCATTCCGCCCCGGGCCGCGCGTCGATCGCGGTACGGACTCAGATGCCGACCTTGATGCGCGTGAAGCGCTTCAGGGTGACACCGGCCTCGTCCAGGACCTTCTGGACCGACTTCTTGTTGTCGAGCGCGTACGGCTGGCCGAGCAGCGTGGCGTCCTTGAAGAAGCCGTTCACACGACCCTCGACGATCTTGGCGATCGCGGCCTCGGGCTTGCCCTCGGCGCGGGTGGTCTCCTCGGCGATCCGGCGCTCGGTCTCGACGACCTCGGCCGGGACGTCCTCCTTGGAGAGGTACTTCGGCGCGAACGCGGCGATGTGCTGCGCGATGCCCTTGGCGACCTCGGCGTTCGGCTTGTCGAGCTCGACGAGGACACCGATCTGCGGGGGCAGGTCGGGCATCGTGCGGTGCATGTACGCGGTCACGAAGCCGTCGGAGAACTGCGCGAAGCGGTCCAGGACGATCTTCTCGCCGAGGTTGGCGTTGGCCTCGTCCACGTACGCCTGGACGGTCTTGCCGGCCTCGATCTCGGAGGCGAGCAGGGCCTCCAGGTCGGCCGGGGAGGTCTTGGCGACGTGCTCGGCGATGGCGAGGGCGGCGGCCTGGAACTTGTCGCCCTTGGCGACGAAGTCCGTCTCGCACTTCAGCTCGACCAGGACGCCGGAGGAGTTGTCGTCGGCGATGATGGAGACCACGGCGCCGTTCTCGGCGGAGCGGCCCTCACGCTTGGCGACGCCCTTCTGGCCCTTGATGCGCAGCGCCTCGACAGCCTTCTCGACGCTGCCGTCGGCCTCGTCCAGCGCCTTCTTGCAGTCCATCATGCCGGCGCCGGTGAGCTCACGGAGCTTCTTGACGTCGGCGGCGGTGTAGTTCGCCATGAGTCTGTGAATCTTTCTCGAAGTCTGGAAGATCGAAGATCTACGGGTTCTTACGCCTGCGGGTTCTACGGTCTACATGTAGATCCAGACCCTGGACGTACCCGTGACCTACGGGTGAACGGCGGGAGCGGACTGCGTGTCACCGCTCCCGCCGTCACACCGACGGGTCAGGCCTGCTCGGCGTCGGCGGCCGGAGCCTCCGGGGCGGCCTCGGCAGCCGGAGCCTCGGCGGCCGGAGCCTCGGGGGCGGCCTCGGCGGCCGGAGCCTCGGGGGCGGCCTCGGCAGCCGGAGCCGCTTCCTCGGAGTCGGCCTTCTTCTCACCCTCGAGCAGGTCGCGCTCCCACTCGGCGAGCGGCTCGCCGGCGGCCTTCTCGCCCTTGCCCTCACCGGCACCGCCGGAGCGGGCGATCAGGCCCTCGGCGACGGCGTCGGCGATCACGCGGGTGAGCAGGGTGACGGAGCGGATCGCGTCGTCGTTGCCCGGGATCTTGTAGTCGACCTCGTCCGGGTCACAGTTGGTGTCGAGGATGGCGACGACCGGGATGTTCAGCTTCCGGGCCTCGCCGACCGCGATGTGCTCCTTCTTGGTGTCCACGATCCAGACGGCGCTGGGCACCTTCTGCATCTCGCGGATACCACCGAGGGTCTTCTCCAGCTTGGCCTTCTCGCGCGAGAGCACGAGAAGCTCCTTCTTGGTCAGACCGGAGGCGGCGACGTCCTCGAAGTCGATCTGCTCGAGCTCCTTGAGGCGCTGCAGACGCTTGTAGACGGTCGAGAAGTTGGTGAGCATGCCGCCCAGCCAGCGCTGGTTGACGAAGGGCATGCCGACGCGGGTGGCCTGCTCGGCGATGGCCTCCTGCGCCTGCTTCTTCGTGCCGACGAACATGACCGTGCCGCCGTGGGCGACGGTCTCCTTGACGAACTCGTAGGCGCGGTCGATGTACGACAGCGACTGGAGCAGGTCGATGATGTAGATGCCGTTGCGCTCCGTGAAGATGAAGCGCTTCATCTTCGGGTTCCAACGACGGGTCTGGTGACCGAAGTGGACGCCGCTTTCCAGCAGCTCCCGCATCGTGACGACGGCCATGGCCGTTCTCCTCGTGTTTCTCGGTTGTGCCGCGGGGACCGGACGGCTCCCGCGCCTGACGCCCGCGTGCGCCGTGCCACAAGGGACCGAGGGGCGCTGATACGGACCGTCTCCGGCCTGGTATCGGGGCGTGCGAAGTCGACCCGGTGACCCGGATCGCCACCAGAAGTGTACGGGACCGCCGACCCCCCGGGTGACGCCGCTGTCCACAACCGGGCGGTACTCCACAGGCCGGGGCCCGTGCCGTGGCCGGTACGGCACGGTTCGTTCCATGCGAGCGAAGCGAAGCGCACATGCGATGGGGGTGCTGTTGCTGGCCCTGACGGCGGCCGCGCCGGCCGAGGCGGCCGGTGCGCAGCCGGTGTCCGCGACCGGTCCCGAGGTGGTGGCCGTTGCCGGTCCGGAAATGGTGGCCGCGGGCGGTCCGGAAGCGCGGGTTCCGGCTGATCAGGACGGCTCGGTTCCGGCGATCGGCCGCAGCTGGCCGGTCGGGGAGCGGCCGCCGATCCTGCGCGGCTGGGAGCCCCCGGCGACCCGCTACAGCCGCGGCCACCGCGGTGTGGACCTCTCGGCCCCACCCGGAACACCGGTGCGGGCCGTCGCACCGGGCCGGGTCTCGTACGCGGGCAGGGTGGCCGGAAAGGGGGTGGTCTCGGTGGAGCTCACGGGAACCGGCGACCCACCCCTGCGAGTGACCTACCAGCCGGTGCACGCCTCGGTACGCAAGGGCGACGAGGTCGCCGCCGGAGAGGTGATCGGCACGACGGAGACCTCCGGCTCCCACTGCGCGAGCCCCTGCCTGCACTGGGGCCTGCGCAGAGGGGAGGCGTACCTGGACCCCTTGTCGCTGCTGCCGCCATGGCTGCTGCGGAACGGGCCGTCCCGCCTGCTCCCGGTACTGGGGGTGCCGCTCCCGACCTAGCCCGAGCCGACCGAGGGCGAGGAGGGCACGGTCCGCCGGCCTTCGGGGTCGGCCCGTCCGACGCCCACGGCAGCCCGCCGCTCGTCCCACTGGGCCAGCCGCTCGCAGCGCATCCTGCCCAGGCCCGCCGACGAACCCGGGTTCGGTGGAGGTTCAGCCGCGTACGCCCCGCAGCACCATCGACACCGCGGCCTCGGCCACGACCGACGGCTCCTCAAGGCCCAGCTCGATCCGTCGCACGGCCGAGTCCACGACTCCCTGCACCAGCATCGCCGCCAGGCGGGGCTCCTCGTGCCCGAGGTCCCGCAGCGCGTCCACGATCATCGAAACGAGCCCTCCGTGTGCCGCCCGGATCTTCTCCCGGGCCCCGGCGTCCAGCTCGCTGGCGGAGATGGCCACGACGGCCCGGTGCCGCCGGTCCCCCACCAGCGCGAGCTGCGCCCGCACATACGCCTCGGCCTTGGCATCGGCACCGTCCACCGCGGCCATCGCCGCCTCGACCTCCGCCGCCCAGACCGGGAAGTCGACCTCGCACAACTCCTCGACCACGGCGGCCCGGGACCGGAAGTACTCGTACACGGACGAACGCGCGAGCCCCGTCCGCTCGGCGAGGGCCGGAAAGGTCAGCGCCTCCGTCCCGCCCTCGGACAGCAGGGAACGGGCCGCGTCCAGCAAGGCGGCTCGCTGCATCGACCGGTGCTCGGCCACGGAGGCCGCTCGAATCCTTGGCACGTCGTCCACTGTACGGACGCGCCGCCCCCGGCGGGAGTGCAGCACACCACGCCGTCGGCATCGGGCCAGGTCAGCGACCGAAGCCCGCCAGTTTCGCGCGCAGCTGCAGGACCGACTTGGTGTGGATCTGGCTCACCCGGCTCTCCGTCACCCCGAGCACATTGCCGATCTCGGCGAGCGTGAGCCCCTCGTAGTAGTACAGCGTGACCACGGTCTTCTCCCGGTCGGGCAGCGTGTTGATCGCCCGCGCCAGAAACCGCCGCAGCTCCCGGTCCTCGGCCACCTCCACCGGATTGTCCGCGGCGGTGTCCTCCAGCGTGTCCATCAGGCTGAGCCGGTCGCCGCCCTCGCCCCCGACATGCAGCAGCTCCTCCAGCGCCACGACGTTGGCGAGCGACAACTGGCTGAAAACCGCGTGCAGTTCGTCCACCGGGATGCCCAGCTCGGCGGCCACCTCCCCCTCGTTCGGCGTCCGTCTGAGCCGCGCCTCCAGCGTCGCGTACGCCCGTTCCACGTTCCGCGCCTTCTGCCGCACGGACCGCGGGATCCAGTCCAGGGCCCGCAGTTCGTCGATCATCGCGCCCCGGATCCGCGTGATCGCGTACGTCTCGAACTTGATCTCGCGGTCGATGTCGAACTTCTCGATCGCGTCGATCAGCCCGAACACCCCGGACGAGACGAAGTCCGCCTGCTCGACATTGGGCGGCAGCCCCACGCTCACCCGTCCCGCCACGTATTTCACCAGCGGCGAGTAGTGCAGAATCAGCTGCTCCCGCAGCCGCTCGTCCCCTGTCTCCTTGTACGACCGCCAGAGCTCGTCGAGCGTCGAGGGAGCGGGCGGCCGATCGCTGCCACCGTCGCGGGCGGCTGGGGGGATCGCCGCCCGGTCGGACCCGGAGGTGTGCTGGGGCATTCGTCGCCTTGTGCCGTTCTGCCGTGAAGGGTGGTACGTGGGTGAGCTGTCGCTCTGGTGTCGAGTTGCCGGACTGTGTCTGGATCCTCGTGAGCGTAGCGTGACTGAAGAGTCGCGGTGTGCGAAGGATGGGGCGGGCGCCGTGCGCAGAAACGTTCCACAGGACGCTCCACCGAGGCATGCCGGTAGCTCTCCGTGACCACCACGCCCAGCCCAACTGCCGGATTTCCCAAGGGCATCGGGATTCCCCCGGACGGCCGAACACGCTCGGTCAACATACCTCCCGGCCACCGCGAAGGGAGATCATCGCCTGGCGTGTCAACTTCCAGCCATCGCCGTGTCGTTCGACGTATCCAAGTGCTCTGAGTTCGTACAGCCGGGCGATCGCGTCGTCCTCGGTCGTGGGCACCCCCCTGGCGATCTCCGTCGCGGTCGACGCCCCGTGCCCTGGCAGCGCGGCCAGGACCTGCCGCGCTCCGGCCGGGAGCAGGTCGCGCGGCAGTACCGGCCCGCGCCGGGCCGGCGCCAGCTCGCCCATGTCGCCCACCAGCTCCACGATCTCCGCCGCGTCGGTGACCAGCGTCGCCTCCCCGCGCAGCAACTCGTGCACCCCCGCCGACTGCGCGCTGGTGGCCGGCCCCGGCACGCCCATGGTGTGCCGTCCCAGTCGCTGCGCGGCCCGGGCGGTGACCAGCGAACCGCTGCGCAGCGCGGCCTCGACGACCACGGTCCCCCGGGTCAGCGCGGCGATCAGACGGTTCCGCACGATGAACCGGCTGGGCGTCGGATGGTCCCCCGGTGGCAGCTCGCCCACCACCAGCCCCTGCTCGGCGATCCGGTCGATCAGGCGCGCGTGCCCGCGCGGATAGGGCCGGTCGACTCCGCAGGCCAGCACGGCGACCGTGGCACCGCCGGCGCCGAGGGCGCCCCGGTGGGCGGCGCCGTCGACACCGTAGGCGCCGCCGGAGACGACCACCCAGCCGCGCTCGGCGAGGCCGGCGGCGAGGCCGAGGGCCATGTGGGCGCCGTACTCCGTGCAGGCCCGGGCGCCCACGACGGCGACGGACCGAAGCGCCCACATCCGCAGGCCCGCCGGCCCTCTCACCCAGAGCCCCAGTGGCCGGCCGTCGCCGAGGTCGTCGAGCTGACCGGGCCACTCCATCGTCCCCGGGCGCACGAACCGCACCCCCGCGGCCCCGGCCACCTCCAGGTCCCGCTCGGGCTCGGCCCGCCCGGCCCGCGCCCGCAGCCCGGCCCACCGCTTCTCGCTCACCCCGGGCAGGGGCGCCCCCTCGCCGCGCAGCCGCCGCACCACCTCGCCGACCCCCAGCTCGCGCACCCACCGCCCGGCCACCTCGTCGCCCGGCTCCAGCACCCGGGTCAGGAGGATCCGCCCGAGCAGCTCTCCGTCGGGATCGCCGGCGCCCGTCACGTCAGCGCCCCGATGGCCATCGGCACACCGCGCGGCACTCCGGTGCGCAGTTGCAGGGCCAGCGTCACGTCCGTCGCGCCGGGCCGGTCGTGGCCCACCAGGTCCGCCACGGTCCAGGCGACGCGCAGGACCCGGTCGAGTCCACGGGCCGTGAGCGCGCCTCGCTCCAGTTGGCGCTCGGCCTCGTCCATCGCGCCGATGTCGGCGTACCAGCGGCTGCGCAGCTCCCTGCCGGGCACCTCGCTGTTGGTCCGCCACGGTGTGCCCGCGAGGCGCGCGGCCGCCCGCTCCCGGGCCGTGCGCACCCGGTCCGCGACGGCCGCCGTGGGTTCGCCGCGGGCCCCGCGATCGGTGAGCTCGGCCCGGGTGACGCGGTCGACCTCGACGCGGAGGTCGACCCGGTCCAGCAGCGGCCCCGAGAGCCGGGCCTGGTAGCGGCGGATCGCGGAGGGCGGGCACTCGCACAGGTCGTCGCGCTGCGAGAAGCGCCCGCACGGGCACGGGTTGGCGGCGAGCACCATCAGGAACCTGGCGGGGAATCGCACCACCCCCGCGCTGCGGGCGATCACGACGTGCCCCGCCTCCAGGGGCTGGCGCAGGGCGTCGAGGGCCTGGCTGCTGAACTCGGGCGTCTCGTCGAGGAAGAGCACCCCCCGATGGGACAGCGACACGGCGCCGGGCCGGGCGACGCCGGCGCCGCCGCCGACGAGGGCCTGCATGGTCGCCGAGTGGTGCGGGGCGCAGTAGGGGGCGACGTCGATCAGCGGCTTGCCGGGCGGCAGCAGCCCGGCGACCGAGTGCACCGCCGTCACCTCCAGGGACTCCTGCCGGGTGAGCCGGGGCAGGATTCCCGGCAGTCGCTCGGCGAGCATGGTCTTGCCTGCGCCGGGCGGGCCCTCCAGGAACAGGTGGTGTCCGCCGGCCGCGGCGACCTCCACCGCCGTGCGTGCCGAGATCTGGCCCACGACGTCCGCCAGGTCGTGCCCGTGGTCGTGCTGGGCGGCTCCGACGCTGTGCATGCCGGTGGCCGAGCCCGCTCCGGGCACCCGCAGCCCGGCCAGCAGCGGATCGGGGCGGCCGTGCGCGTCGGGTTCCTCCTCCGGCACGGGCTCGTCCGCCAGCACGGCGATCAGCTGGCGCAGGGTGCGCACGCCCAGTACGGACATTCCGGGGACGAGCGCCGCCTCGGCGGCCGCGCACTCGGGCACGACCACCTGCTCGTAGCCCGCGTCGGCCGCGGCCAGCACGGCCGGCAGGATGCCGCGCACCGGCCGCACCCGGCCGTCCAGGCCGAGCTCCCCGATCATCACGATGTCGGCGAGCACCCGTGGATCGATCCGCTCGCCGGCACCGAGCACCGCGCACGCGACGGCCAGGTCGAACCCGCTGCCGGCCTTCGGCACGGACGCCGGGCTGAGCCCGACCGTGAGCTTCTTCTGCGGCCACTGGGCTCCGGAGTTCACGACGGCCGCCCGCACCCGGTCGCGGCTCTCGGTCAGGCTCTTGTCGGGCAGCCCCACCAGCGTGAACGCGGCCACGCCCGGTTCCAGGTCGGCCTGGACCTCCACCACCACGCCCTCGACGCCGACCAGGGCGACGGAGCACGTACGCGCGAAGCCCATCTCAGGCCACCCCCCGCGCGTGCTCCACGGCGGGCGCGCCGCGATCGGGCAGGACGACACCGATCAGATCGATGCGGACCCCTCCGGGCGGGGCGCCGCCATGGGCGTGGATCCACTGCTCGGCCAGGGCGCGCAGCCGCTCCGCCTTGTCCGGCCGGACGGCGGCCATCGGATGCTGGAAGCGGCCGGCCCTGCGTGTCTTGACCTCGCAGACCACCAGGACGTCCCCGTCCCGCGCCACGATGTCGATCTCGCCGGTCCGGCCACAGCGCCAGTTGCGCTCCAGGACCGTCATACCGGCCGCCACCAGCCGTCGGGCGGCCAGTTCCTCGCCGTACCTGCCGAGTGCGTCTCGTGCGTTCATGTCGGCACCTCCTTGGGCGCCAACGGTCACGCATCCACCACCACGAAGTGGATCTTGGTGGGCTACTCGGCGGTTGTGGACAACTTCGTCACCCACACGAGCGACACGGACGGGACGGCTCCGGGAATCATCAGCCGCCCGGCAGTTCGAGGTCGCTCTTGTTCAGCTCCTCGATGTTCACGTCCTTGAACGTGAGGACACGCACCTGCTTCACGAACCGAGCCGGCCGGTACATGTCCCAGACCCAGGCGTCCGCCATGGACACCTCGAAGAACACCTCACCCTGGACCGAGTGCACCTGCATCTCGTAGTCGTTGGTCAGGTAGAAACGCCGCTCGGTCTCGATCACGTATTTGAACAGACCGACGACATCGCGGTACTCCCGGTAGAGCTTCAGCTCCATCTCGGTCTCGTACTTCTCGAGGTCCTCGGCGCTCATGGCATGTTCCCCTTCAGCCGTGCGATCCCACCATTGTGCGCCAGTCCCGTGAGCCCCTAGACGATTTCCGTGTCAAGGATCTCCGGCTTGGCGGGGGGACCTTCGTCGAGCAGCCTGCGCAGCAGCTCGGCGAGTCTGGTCGGATACACCGTCTCATGAGCCCGGGTCAGATCCTCACAGGTCCACCACCGGGCCCCCACCACACTGCGTCGCTCCAGCTCGGTGAGCGCCACCGCCTCCGTCACCGTCTGGGTGGTGCGGGCCAGGTAGTACCACTCGTCCTGGTCCCAGCGCCGCCCGGCGAACGGGAAGGAGCACAGCCGCCGCCACAGCACCGGCCCGAGCTGGACCTCCGTGATTCCGGTCTCCTCCGCGAGTTCCCGCAGCGCGGCCTCCTCACGGGTCTCGGTGCCCTCCAGTCCCCCGCCCGGCGTGAACCACCAGTCGTCCGCCGGATCGTCCGGCTCGTGACCGTGCAGCAACAGGATCCGGTCGTCGGGGTCGAGCAGCACGACCCGGGCCACCTTGCGGGCCCGGCCGCCGTCGATCTCGTACCCCTCCGTCGCCTCAGCGGGCACCCGCGGACCCCGTCCGCTTCCGGGACCCGAGGATCTTCGCGACCGGCCCGTACGCACCGCCGCCCAGCACCAGCACGGCGCCCGCGACGATCATGAAGCCGATGGTCCGCAGCGGGCCCGGCGAGGAGAGGCCGCCGAGGACCTCGAAACCGGTGGGGCGGGCCAGCATGCCGTCCAGGGGGAAGACGACGGCGTCCACCCGGGCGGAGACGTCGCCGCGCGCCACGGTGCCGCTCGCTGCGTCCGTGAGGTGGGCGGTGGAGTCCAGCGAGCCCTGCCGCTCGTCGCCGAGCAGGAACAGGCGTCCTTCGGGCACGTTCACCGTGAAGTTCATGTCCTCGGCCGGCTGTCCCCCGGCCAGGTACGGCTCCTCGATCGCCTTGCCGTTGACGGTCAGCCTGCCGCTCTGGCAGCAGGACACCCGGTCACCGCCGACGGCCACCACGCGCTTGATCAGGGGGGCGTCGCCCCAGGTCGCGTCCTTGAACACGACGACGTCACCGCGGCGCACCTCGGAGCCGTCGACGCGCTGCGCCAGCACCCGGTCACCGGCGTCGATGGTCGGTGTCATGGAGGGGGTGGGCACGGTGTAGGGCAGATAGGTCAGCGCCGCCCAGCCGAAGCCGCCCAGGAACAGCACAAGGCCCAGCGCGACCGCCAGCCCGGACAGTCGCTGTCCGGTCCGGCCGCCCGCCGGGCCCTTGCTCGTTCCACCGCGGTGCGGTGCCGTACGTGTCGCGCTCTCGCCACCCATGGATCCGCACCCTACCCGGGGGTACCAGACCCGGTCAGCCCCTCATCCCGCCCGGTCCGGCAGCTCCACGAGGACTTCACGCCCCCGGGAGGCCGGACGCGGGATCAGGCGGCCGTACGACGGCGGCGCCACAGGGCCACCGGCACGACGCCGGCGAGCGCCAGCGCGTTCGGGGCGCCGGTGAGCACCGCGGCGGCCGACGACTGCTCGTTCAGGCCGGGCTGGTCGAAGGTGTCCGGCACGGGGAGGGTGCCCCAGCGGTTGATCGGCCAGGCCTTCACGATGGCGCGTCCGACGACCTTGTCGACGGGGACCATGCCCTTGTTGGCGTCGCCCTGGTTGTAGCGCGAGTCCCGGGAGTTCTGCCGGTGGTCGCCCATGACCCACAGGAAGCCCTCGGGGACCTTCACCTTGAACTGACCGCCCTGGTCGTCCTGGCTGCACGGCGTGTTGCCGGGGTAGACGTACGGCTCGTCCAGCGCCTTGCCGTTGACCTTCAGCGGGCCCGTGCCGTTGCACTCGACGGTGTCGCCGCCGACGCCGATCACGCGCTTGATGAGGTCCTTCTCCTCGGCGGACGGCATCAGGCCGATCCAGCTGAGGAACGTCTGCAGGGCGTTCGGGTCCGCGGTGGGCTCACCCGCCAGCCAGTTGTCGGGGTCGTGGAAGACGACGACCTCGCCGCGCTCGGGCTCGGAGCCGAACCACGGGGTGAGCTTGTCGACCAGGACGCGATCGCCCTCCTGCAGGGTGTTCTGCATCGAGTCGGAGGGGATGGAGAAGGCCTGCACCAGGAATGTCTTGATCAGCAGCGCCAGCACCAGCGCGATACCGATCAGGATCGGCAACTCCTTCCAGAAGGAGCGCTGCTTCTTCGGCTGCTGGGGATCGGGGCCCTCCGGCCCGTGCTCCCCGGTCTGGCTCTGTTCTTCCGTCACCGTGCCGTCCTCGGCCCTTCGGCCATCATTCCCGGAGTTCACAGCGCGGGCCGCGGCCTGGTGGCCCGCTTGCACGGGGCGTCCGCGGTGCTCCTCGCCGTCGTGTCCGGACCGTGCGCCAACCGCCACATCCCCCACGCCATCTCCTCAGTCTGTGCCGCCGCCCGCGCCACCCAAGACGCAGGCCCACCACTCCCATAACGAGCGGGAGTTCCGCAGGGGTCGGGAGGTGGATCGTTCCGTTCGGATCGTCGGGGGCAACCCTATGCGACGCCTGGGGGGCCGCGGTCGACCCGGCTGCCGAGTCGGACACGGAAGCGTAGGTATTCGGTTCGTTCAGCGTGGTCCAGTGGCCCAGCGGCCAGGCGATCACGACGGCCCGGCCCACCACCTCGTCCTGCGAGACGGTGCCGCCGTAGTCGGTGTCCTGGTGCGAGCGGGAGTCCGCGGAGTTCGACCGGTGGTCGCCCATCACCCACAGGCGGCCCTGCGGCACCGTGATGTCGAACGGCGTCGCGGACGGCTCGTTGCCGGGGTAGAGGTAGTCCTCGTCCAGGGGGACGCCGTTGACCGTGACCCGCCCTTGCGCGTCGCAGCACTGCACCCGGTCGCCGCCGACGCCGACGACCCGCTTGATGAGGTCCTTCTCGTTCTCGGACGGCAGCAGGCCGATGAAGGTGAGCCCCTCCTTGACCTGCTTGACGACGACGGGGTCGTCCTTCTTCTGCGTCGGCTGCTCGTCCTGGAGCCAGCCGCCGGGGTCCTTGAACACCACGACGTCGCCGCGCTCCGGCTCGGTGCCGAACCACGGCGTGAGCTTGTCGACCAGGACCCGGTCGCCGATCTGGATCGTCTGCTCCATGGAGCCGGACGGGATCACGAACGCCTGGACGAGGAACGTCTTCAGCACGAGCGCTATCAGCACGGCCACGCCGACCAGGAGCGGTATCTCCTTGATGGCGGACCGGCGCCGGCGCCGCTTGACCTTCCGCTGGAGTTTGCGCCGCTCGGCGCGGGAGCGCCCGCTCCCGGCCGCGGCGAAGGTCCGCCGGGAGCCGGTGGGCAGCAGGTTCTCGGCGGCGCTGACGGGCGCGCCGCGCGGCTTGCCACGGTTACCCATGGGCACCGTCCGCCGCGGGCACGCGCGCGTAGACGCCGGTGCGGTCCAGCCGGGTGGCGTGGCCGGCCGGCCAGACGATCCAGTCCGCCCGGCCGATCACCCCGGCCACGGGGATCATGCCGCCGCCTGGTGAGCCGAGGTGGTCGCGGGAGTCGCTGGAGGCGCTGCGGTGGTCGCCGAGGACGAACAGGGTGCCGTCGGGCACCACGACGTCGAAGGCCACCGTGGAGGCGCCGTCGCCGGGGTACAGGAACGTCGACTCGTCGACCGACCGGCCGTTCACCTGGAGCCGTCCCTCCTTGTCGCAGCAGACCACGTGATCTCCACCCACACCGACGACGCGTTTGACGTAGTCGGCGTTCCCGAAGTAGCCGGTGCCGTCGAACACGACCACGTCACCGCGTCGCGGCTGAGCACCGAAACGGTACGCCAACTTGTTTACGAGAACGCGGTCGCCGATCCTCAATTCCCGCTCCATCGATCCACTGGGAATGCGGAACGGCTGCACCACGAAGGTGTTGAGCAGCAGCGCGAACACCAGGCAGACCAGCACGGACAGGGTGATCCGCCCGCCCGGAACCCACGCGGCGACCCGCGCCACCAACGCGGAACGCGACCGATCCTCCGGCCCCCCTGTGTCCGAGGTCTCCTCGGTTCGGGAAGGGCGGGAGGAGCGGTCGCGCTCCGTCTGCTGTGCTTCGGTGTCCATCGGGGCCAGATGCTATCCGGCCCCGCGCGGAACCCCGGGAGGCGCTCAGTTCTCGCGCTTCTCCTTGATCTTCGCCGCCTTGCCGCGCAGGTCGCGCAGGTAGTACAGCTTGGCGCGGCGGACGTCACCCTTGGTGACGAGCTCGATCTTCTCCACGATCGGGGTGTGCACCGGGAAGGTGCGCTCGACGCCGACGGAGAAGGAGACCTTGCGGACCGTGAAGGTCTCGCGCACGCCGGCACCCTGGCGGCGGATCACCACGCCCTTGAACTGCTGCACACGGGAGCGGTTGCCCTCGATGACGCGGACGTGCACGTTGACGGTGTCGCCCGGGCGGAAGGCCGGGATGTCGCTGCGCAGCGACGAGGCGTCGACGGTGTCGAGCAGGTGAGCCATTTCTTCTGCTTTCCTCGCTAATGCCACAGGTCATCAACGGAAACTAGGTTTCTGGTGAGAGTGCCGTGCGGGTCGGGGCGGGCGTCGTGTCCCCCTGTGGCAGGGGCGCACGCCGGACAGGCGCACAACAGCGGCCTATTCTTCCACGCCCTCGGTCCTGCGCCAAAATCGGCCGAACGGCTCACCGTCGGGGTCCGGCGCCCAGCCCAGGATGGAGAGCATCTCGCGGTCCTTCTTGTCGAAGGCCTTGGGGTCGCACCGCTCGATCAGGTCCGGCCGGTTGGCCGTCGTACGCCGCAGGGCCTCGTCGCGCCGCCAGCGGGCGATCCTGCCGTGGTGCCCGCTGAGCAGCACGTCCGGGATCCCCTGCCCGCGCCACTCGGGCGGCTTCGTGTACACGGGCCCTTCCAGGAGGCTCTCCATGGCGCCGGGCGCGAAGGAGTCGTCCCGGTGCGACTCGGCGTTGCCGAGGACGCCGGGCAGCAGCCGCGCCACGGCCTCCGTGACGACCAGCACGGCCGCCTCGCCGCCGGCGAGGACGTAGTCGCCGATGGACACCTCGTAGACCGGCATCCGGGCGGCGTACTCGTCGACGACCCGGCGGTCGATGCCCTCGTAGCGGGCCGGGGTGAAGATCAGCCAGGGGCGCTCGGAGAGCTCGACGGCGAGTTCCTGGGTGAAGGGTCGTCCGCTGGGCGTGGGCACGATCAGGGCCGGTCCGTGCGCGCCCGTCTCGTAGCCGTCGGCGAGGACGGAGTCGAGGGCGTCGCCCCAGGGCTCGGTCTTCATGACCATGCCGGGGCCGCCGCCGTAGGGGGTGTCGTCGACCGTGTGGTGCCGGTCGTAGGTCCAGGAGCGCAGGTCGTGCACGTGCACCTTGAGCTGTCCCCGCGCGCGTGCCTTGCCGACCAGGGAGACGTTCAGCGGGTCGAGGTACTCGGGGAAGATCGTGACGACGTCGAGCCGCATCAGGACTCGTCCCTGGACGAGGCGATGTCCGCGCGGTCGTCGATCAGGCCGGGCGGCGGGTCGATGACGGCCCGCTGCTCCTCCAGGTCGATCTCGGTGACGATCTCCGCGACGAACGGGATCATGACCTCGCTGCCGTCGGGGCGCTCCACGATGAACAGGTCCTGCGAGGGCAGGTGCGAGATCTCGGTGATCCGGCCGACCTCGGCCCCGTCCGTGGTGACGACGTCGAGGTCCATGAGCTGGTGGTCGTAGTACTCGTCCTCGCCCTCGGGCAGTTCCTCCGGGTCGATCTCGGCGATGAGGAGGGTGTTGCGCAGGGCCTCGGCGCCGCTGCGGTCGCGCACGCCCTCGAAGCGCAGCAGCAGGCGGCCACTGTGCACACGGCCCGTCTCGATCGTCAGCGGCCCGGTGGAGGCCGGGTCGGTGGCGAGTACGGCGCCGGGCGCGAGCCGGAGTTCGGGCTCGTCCGTACGTACCTCGACGGTGACCTCGCCCTTGATGCCGTGGGCACGGCCGATCCGTGCGACTACCAGCTGCACTGTGCTTGTTCTCCTGTCGTACGACTACGGGCCGGGGACGGCCCATTGGCCCTCCCCGGCCCGAGCCGGTGCTGCGCTGCCTTGTGTCAGCGGACGTGGTCCACGTCGACGAGGTCGACACGGACACCGCGGCCGCCGATGGCGCCCACGACGGTGCGCAGGGCGCGCGCGGTGCGGCCGTTGCGGCCGATCACCTTACCGAGGTCGTCGGGGTGCACCCGGACCTCCAGCACACGCCCGCGACGCAGGTTGCGCGAAGCGACCTGCACATCGTCCGGGTTGTCGACGATGCCCTTCACGAGGTGCTCGAGAGCCTCCTCGAGCATGCTCAGGCCTCGGTGGACTCAGCCGCGGACTCGGCCGGGGCCTCGTCCTTCTTGTCGGCCTTCTTCTTCTGGGTGATGGCCTCACCCTTGCCCTCGTCGTCACCGCCGAGAGCCTCGAAGGACGGACGCGCGGCCTTCGGCTCGGCGACGAGCAGCGGAGCCGGGGCGGGCTCGCCCTTGAACTTCTGCCAGTCGCCGGTCTTCTTCAGGATGGCGAGCACGGGCTCGGTCGGCTGGGCGCCGACACCGAGCCAGTACGCCACGCGCTCGGCGTCGACCTCCATCACCGACGGGTTGTACGTCGGGTGGTACTTGCCGATCTCCTCGATCGCACGGCCGTCACGGCGGGTGCGGGAGTCGGCGACGACGATGCGGTAGTGAGGCGAACGGATCTTGCCCAGACGCTTCAGCTTGATCTTGACTGCCACGGGAGTGGGTTCTCCTGGATTTGACGTGGTTGGGCACGGCGAGAATGCCGCGTGGGGTTGCGGTACCCGAGTGCCCGATGGACGCGTCAGCCGGAGGAGAGAGGGGTCCTGTGCGGCTGTCGAGTACAGCTGTCCATTGTGCCACAGCCCACGAGCCGCTCCCGACCACGGGGGCGCCCGGGCACACCGGAGCGGCACCCGGCGTCCCCGCGACGGACACCGGGCGCCTGACCCGCGGCACTACGGGTGCCGCACGGCTGCCACGAACAGCCGTGCGCTCACCTCGCGCCCGCGCCCACCACCTCGGGGATCCGGAACGGCTTGCCGCAGCCGCCGCACATGATCGGAGCCTGGGCCAGAACGGACGGGACGACCCGTACGTTGCGGCCGCAGTCGCACACCGCCTTGACCCGGACGCCGCCGCCGGAGGAACCGTGGCGGGCGGCCGGGCCGCGGAAGCTGCGGCTGGTGTCGGTGGTGGTGGCGGCGGTGTGCGCCTTCAGCGCGCGCTGCAGGCGCTCGATCGTCGGGCGGTACCGCCGCTTCGCCTCGGGGTTGAGCGTGACCAGCGAGAAGCCGCTGCTGGGATGCGGCTCCTCCGGGTGGTCCAGGCCCAACTCCTCGGCGATCGCGAGGAATCTGCGGTTGTGGTACCGGCCGGCGCGGGAGGTGTCGCGGATTCCGCGCGCGGCGGCGATGCCGTGGACTGCCTCGTGAAGCAGCCGCTCGAAGGAGAGTTCGTGTCCGCAGGCGGACGAGGACTCCCCGATCAGGGACTCGGGCGCGGCAAGGTCCGGCAGCTCGGGGTGGTACCGCTGAATGTCGGCCCACGCCTGTGCCAGCTCTGCGGCGAGAACAGGTGGTGTCGTGCTCACGTAATGACAACGAGCCTGAGTGCCGCTGTGTTCCTATTCCGGGGCATCCCAAATAATTTGCACGTACCCGTCAGTTGCCGCTGATGCGTCCTGACGAGGGCGGGTGCGCTGATCTGCGGAGAAGCCGCACAGCTGCCTACAAGGTGGTACGTAGCCTGACGTACGACCCGGCGCGTAGGGCGCGTCCGCACGGCGGAGTGGAGGGATCCACGGGTGCGCAAGAGGCGTTTCGGCCGCCTCACGCCCTCACCCGGCCGGTACGCGGTACGACCGTGACCCTACCGGGTCCTTCCCGGGGGTCCGCCGTCGCCCCGTCCTTCCCGGCCGGGCCGGTCAGCGGGAAGCGACCCGCGCTCTCGACCTTGGCCGGAACCGGACCATGGCCCCGCGCCGCGACCCACCGTCATCGCCCACGGCACGATCGCGCCACTCCTCGGGTCCCCCGGACGGAGCAATTCCGTCGTGAGGAGGGACAGCGGCGTTGCCGGAATGTGAATTCTCGCCACTCAGGGGGGCACCTCACAAGCGGGGCGCCGAGACCCCTGGACGCGGTCGCGGGCTCGGAGTTACCTGGCATACGGGGGAAGGCTGGGCGTACGCGACGGGGGGCGACGAAAACGGGTACAGCGGCAACTCGCTGCGGATTGGGGCGCTTTCGATGACACCTACGCTCGTGCGGCAGCACCTGCCACACGCGGGACCCGCACCCCGCGTGGACCTGTGTGCACGCGCGCGTGACTGGTCGGAGATCCAGGAGCGGATGCTGGTACCGCTCTACGAGGCCGTCTACGAGCGACTGGACGTGGGACCCGGCACCCGGCTGCTGGGGCTCGGCTGCGGTTCGGGACTCGCCCTGCTGATGGCGGCCGCCCGGGGCGCCGCCGTCACCGGTGTCGAGTCCTCCTCGCCCGAGCGGCTGGCCCTCGCGGGCGAGCGCCTGCTGCCAGGGGCGGCGGAGCCGGCTCGCCCGTCTGCGCGGGCCGCGCGGGCGCGGCTCGTCCAGGGCTCGCCGGGGGACGCCGGGCCCGAGGAGGCGGACGGGGCGCGGGCCGCGCCGTACACCGTCGTCACCTCGTTCGAGCCCATCGGCTGTCTCGCGGGGGACGCGGAGGGTCTCGCCGAGCTGCTCGCCGCGGCGACCCCGCTCGCCGGCCGGGGCGTGCCGGTGGTGCTGGCCGGGTGGGGGCCGCCGGAGCGCTGCGCCACGTCGTCGGTGCTGCGGGTGGCGACCAAGCTGGTGGATCCGCTGCGCGGCGGCGGCAGCTGGCGGCCGGCGCTCCGCGACGACCTGGAGGAGGTGGCCGAGCGGGCCGGGCTCAGGCCGGACGGCTCGGGCCGGGTGGCCTGCCCGTTCGGGTACGCCGACGTGGACAGCGCGGTGCGCGGTCTGCTGTCGACGGGGTTGTTCGACGCGGCGATCGCGGCGACCGACCAGGAGCAGGTCGACAAGGAGCTGGCCGAGGCGCTGCACCAGCACCGCCGCCCGGACGGCACGGTGTGGATGCCGAACGTGTTCCGCTACCTGATCGCCCGGACGCCCTGAGCGGCGGGCCGGTGGGCCCGCCCGTGAGGGGACCGGCGGGGACGAGCAGGGGCGGGCCACCCGGGACGCCGCGCCCCGGCTACCCCTCCCCGTTCGTCCTGGCCGACCGCGTGATCCCGGCGATCCGGTACGCGTCGGCCTCCTCCAGCGTCTCCCGCTCCAGCAGCGCCGCCGCCAGCGCGTCGAGCTGATCGCGGTGGTCGCGCAGCTTGCGGCAGGCCTCCTCGTAGCACTCGTCGACGACCCGCCGCATCTCGCCGTCGATCACGTCCAGCGTCTGCGGCGCCGCCGCCAGCCCGTACGCCTGCTGGGCGTCGCCCGGCAGGGCCGACAGCCGGCCCACCTGCCGGCTCATGCCCCAGCGGGCGACCATTCCGCGCGCGATGTTGGTGACCTGTTCCAGGTCGTTCTCCGAGCCGGTGGTGATGACCCCGTAGACGACGTGCTCCGCCGCCATCCCGCCGAGCGCGCCGATGATCCGGCCCCGCAGATAGTCCTCGGTGTACGCGTACTTGTCCGATTCCGGCGTCGAGAGCGTCACCCCCAACGCCCTCCCGCGCGGCACGATGGTGATCTTGCGGACGGGGTCGGCGCCCGGCTGGAGCATGCCCAGCAGCGCGTGTCCGCTCTCGTGGTACGCGGTGCGCCGACGTTCCTCCTCGGGCATCACCAGCGCGCGTTCGGCGCCCAGCTGGACCTTCTCCAGCGCTTCCGAGAGGTCGGACTGGTTCACCTCGTCCTGGCCCCTCTTGACGGCGAGCAGGGCGGCCTCGTTGGCCAGGTTGGACAGTTCGGCGCCGGTCATCCCCGGGGTCGTGCGGGCGACCCGGGCGAGGTCGACGTCCGGGGCGAGCGGGATCTCCCGGGTGTGGATCCGCAGGATGGCCTCGCGGCCGCCCCGGTCCGGCGGCGCGACCTGGACGATCCGGTCGAAGCGGCCGGGGCGGGTCAGGGCGGGGTCCAGGACGTCGGCCCGGTTGGTCGCGGCGATCACGATCACGCCCTCCGACCCGGAGAAGCCGTCCATCTCGGTCAGGATCTGGTTGAGGGTCTGCTCGCGCTCGTCGTGCCCGCCCACGGACGCGCCACCGCCGCGTGCCCGGCCGATGGTGTCGATCTCGTCGATGAAGATGATCGACGGCGCCACCTTGCGCGCCTCCGCGAACAGTTCCCGCACCCGGGACGCGCCCACGCCGACGATCATCTCGATGAACTCGGACGCGGACGCCGAGAAGAACGGCACCCCCGCCTCACCCGCGACCGCCCGCGCGAGCAGCGTCTTGCCGGTGCCGGGCGGGCCGGCGAGCAGCACACCGCGGGGCAGCTTGGCGCCCATCCGCCGGTAGGCGTCCGGGTTCCTCAGGAAGTCGACGACGTCGTTGAGCTCGCCCGCCACCTCGTCGATGCCGGCCACGTCCGCGAACGTCGTGCGCTTTCCCCCGGGCTCCAGCTCGACCGGCTTGGGCGGCGGCTTGCGCCCGAACATGCCGCCCGCCCCGCCGAGCCCCGCTCTCGCCCGCCGCGCGATGAAGACCCACAGCAGGACGAGGAGCAGGATCGGCGCGAGCGAGAGCAGCAGATTGGCCACGATGCCGCGCTGCTGGACCACCGGTTCCGCGGTCACCATGACGTTGTGCCGGGTCAGGTCCTCCCAGAGCGGGTCGTCCGCGAAGGCGGGCCGCTGGGTCTTGAACCGGGTGTAGGTGCCGTCGCCGCCGGGGTTGTCCTGGGCCTTCTTCAGCTCGCCCTGGATGGAATCACCCTTGGCGTAGATCTTGCTGACGTTGCCGGCGTCGACCTGCTTGCTGAACGCCGTGTAGGAGATCGTGGGCTCCTCCTCGTCGAGGAACGACAGCACGACGTTGGCGATCAGGAACACGACCAGCGCGGTGACGGCGAGGCCCCACCAGCCGCCGGGCATCTTCCGCCAGCCGGACGGCGACCTCGGCGAGTCCTCGGGGGTGCCCTCCGTGCGCCAGGGCTGGTCCGGCGACTTTCGCGACGGCGCGGCGTTGGTCATATCGGGACGTTACGACACACCGGGCCCGCAAGCATGTGCGGATGCGGCGCCGGGGGCATCCCTGGAAACGGCGCCGGGGCACCCCTGGGATAGGAGTGCCCCGGCGCCGTCACGGCAGGGGGTGCCGTCAGCCCATGAACTTCTTGAACTCGTCCGGCAGCTCGAAGTCCTGCGCGCCCTGCTGCGGGACCCCGAAGGCGTTGCCGCCCTGGGCGGCGGCGGCGCGGCGGGCCGCGGCGTCCTGCTCCTGCTGCTTGCGCTTCATCGGGTTGCCGGAGCGCTGCTTGCCCTTGGCCTTCTTCTGCTGCTTCTTCGCCCGGCCGGGACCGCCGCCCATGCCCGGGACCCCCGGCATGCCGGGCATGCCGCCGC
This sequence comes from Streptomyces sp. NPDC089424, assembly GCF_044749345.1. Taxonomy (NCBI): domain Bacteria; kingdom Bacillati; phylum Actinomycetota; class Actinomycetes; order Kitasatosporales; family Streptomycetaceae; genus Streptomyces; species Streptomyces sp. NPDC089424. Next base: position 719,416 of record NZ_JBIVHU010000003.1, on the reverse strand, counting down.
CCTGCGCCATGCGGGACATCATCTTGCGGGCCTCGAAGAACCGCTCGACCAGGTTCTTCACGGCGCTGACCTCGACGCCGGAACCCCGGGCGATACGCGCGCGGCGCGAGCCGTTGATGATCACCGGGTCCTGGCGCTCGCCCGGGGTCATCGACTTGATGATCGCGGCGGTGCGGTCGACGTCCCGCTCGTCCAGGTTCTGGATCTGGTCCTTGATCTGACCCATGCCGGGCAGCATGCCGAGCAGCTTGGAGATGCTGCCCATCTTCCTGACCTGCTCCATCTGGGCCAGGAAGTCGTCCAGGGTGAAGTCCTGGCCCTTCTTGGACGCCAGCTTGGAGGCCATCTTCTCGGCCTCTTCCTGGCTGAACGTCTTCTCCGCCTGCTCGATCAGGGTGAGCAGGTCACCCATGTCGAGGATGCGGGAGGCCATCCGGTCAGGGTGGAAGGCGTCGAAGTCGTCGAGCTTCTCGCCGTTCGAGGCGAACATGATCGGCTTGCCGGTGATCTGGCGGATCGACAGGGCCGCGCCACCGCGGGCGTCACCGTCGAGCTTGGAGAGCACCACGCCGTCGAAGCCGACGCCGTCACGGAAGGCCTCGGCGGTGTTGACCGCGTCCTGACCGATCATGGCGTCGACGACGAAGAGGATCTCGTCCGGGGAGACGGCGTCGCGGATGTCCGCGGCCTGCCGCATCATCTCCTGGTCGATGCCGAGGCGGCCGGCGGTGTCCACGATCACGATGTCGTGGACCTTGGACTTCGCGAAGTCGATGGAGTCCTTGGCGACCTTGACCGGGTCACCGACGCCGTTGCCCGGCTCCGGCGCGTAGACGGCGACGCCCGCGCGGTCGGCGACCACGCTCAGCTGGTTCACGGCGTTCGGGCGCTGGAGGTCGGCGGCGACCAGCAGCGGCGAGTGGCCCTGCTCCTTCAGCCACCGGCCGAGCTTGCCCGCGAGGGTGGTCTTACCGGCACCCTGCAGACCCGCCAGCATGATCACGGTGGGCGGCTGCTTGGCGAAGCGCAGCCGCCGGGTCTCGCCGCCGAGGATCGTGACGAGCTCGTCGTTGACGATCTTCAGGACCTGCTGGGCGGGGTTCAGCGCCTTGGAGACGTCGGAGCCGAGCGCACGCTCCTTGACGTTCTTGATGAAGCTCCGGACGACCGGCAGCGCCACGTCCGCCTCGAGGAGCGCGATCCGGATCTCGCGAGCCGTGGCGTCGATGTCCGCTTCACTGAGTCGCCCCTTGCCCCGCAGGGACTTGAAGGTGGCTGAGAGGCGGTCGGAAAGGGTATCGAACACGGCGGCGTCGGTCCTCGGCAGTAGGCGACAGTGTGGGTCGCCCTCCAGGGTATCTGCCCCGCCAAGGGAATCGTCCTCGTCCCGCAGATGAAGGAGCGCCCCGGCCGCCCGGCGGTCACCCCCTGAGCATCTCCTCCAGCTTCCGTGCCACCGCCACCGCCTCCTCACCCGGCAGGGGCGCTCCCCGCGGGTCTGTGACGTAGAACGCGTCCACCGCGTTCGCGCCCAGCGTCGAGACATGGGCGCTGCGCACCCGCACCCCGGCGTCCTCCAGGGCACGCCCGATGCGGAAGAGCAGCCCCGGGGCGTCCTGGGCGCGCACCTCGATCACCGTGGCGAGACGGGAGGCCGCCGAAGCGACCGTCACGCGGGGCGGGGGCGCGACGACACCCCGGCGGCGCGGGTAGGCGGCGTCGCGTTCGGCCAGCCGGCCGGCGATGTCGAGCGAGCCGTCCAGGGCCCGGACCAGGTCCGCGCGCAGCCGGGCGGCCTGCGGCAGGGAGCCGTACTCGGCGGCGACCCGCCAGTCCAGCAGCAGCACCGAGCCGTCGACACCGGCGGGCAGCTCCAGGGCCCGCAGCTCGGCCGCGCGCACGGTCAGACGGTGCATGGCCAGCACGCCGGACACGGCGGGCAGCACACCGGGCTGGTCCGGTACGGCGATCAGGAGCTCCACGCCGAGCGGCTCGGGCTCGCCGGACGGCTCCTCGGTGGGCACCTCGGTCTGGGCCCGCAGCGACAGCACCGGGCCGCCCGTCGCGATCGCCTCCAGGGCGAGCCGTTCCTGCTCGGCGGTGGGCGCGGCGGCCTCCGGGTCGGCCGGGGCGTCCCCCGCGAGCACCGCCGAGACCCGTTTCACCAGGTCGGCGACGAGGGAACCGCGCCATGACGACCAGGCGGCCGGCCCGGTGGCCAGGGCGTCGGCCTCGGTGAGCGCGTGCAGCAGCTCCAGCGTGCCGTGCGAGCCGACCGCCTCGGCGACCGCGCGCACGGTGGCGGGGTCCTCCAGGTCACGCCGGGTCGCGGTCTCGACGAGCAGCAGGTGATGGCGTACGAGGGTGGCGAGGACGGACACGTCCGCGCGGTCGAAGCCGATCCGGCCCGCCACGTCCCGCGCGATGACCTCGCCCGCCACCGAGTGGTCGCCCGGCCAGCCCTTGCCGATGTCGTGCAGCAGCGCGGCGACCAGCAGCAGGTCGGGCCGGCTGACCCGGCGGGTGAACTCGGAGGCGCGGACGGCGGTCTCGATGAGATGCCGGTCGACGGTCCAGATGTGCACGGCGTTGCGCTGCGGCCGGCAGCGCACCCGCTCCCAGTCGGGGAGGAGGCGGGTGATCAGGCCCTCCGCCTCCAGGGCCTCCCAGACCTCGACGGTCGGGCGACCGGAACCTAGCAGGGTGACCAGTAGTTCGCGGGCCTCGGCCGGCCAGGGCGTCGGCAGCGGGCGCGCACCGGCCGCCATGCGCCGCACGGCGTGCAGGGAGAGCGGCAGCCCGGCCTGGGCGGCGGCGGCCGCGGCGCGCAGCGGGAGCACGGGATCGCGGTCGGGACGTGCGGCGCGGGCGAGCACCACCTCGCCCTCCTGCTCGACGACGCCCTCCGCCAGCGGGGACCGCTCGGCGACCTGCTTGCCCCCGCCCAGCATGGACCGCAGCCGGGGCCGCACGGCCCGCGACCGCAGCACCCGCCCCACCTCACGCCAGGTGACGTCGCCGGCGTACGAGATGAGCCGCGCCGCCTCGTACACCTGCCGCAGCAGGGTGTCGGCGTCGAGCAGGCCCAGGCCGGCGGCGACCTCGTCCTGTTCCTGAAGGGCGAGCCGGTCGGTGGCCCGTCCGGTGGCGAGGTGCAGGGCGTCCCGGACGTCGAGCAGCCGGCGCCGGGCCTCGTCGAGGCCTTCGCGGGGGGCGTCGGCCAGCCAGGAGGCGGCGACCGCGCGCAGGGCGGTGGCGTCCCGCAGACCGCCGCGGGCCTCCTTGAGGTCCGGCTCCAGCAGGTACTGCAGTTCGCCCTGTCGCTCCGCGCGTTCCGCGCAGAGTTCCTGGAGTTCCGGGAGGCGTTTGGGTGCCTGGTTGCGCCAGTCGGCGAGGACCGCCGTGCGCAGGCCCGCGGTCAGGCCGAGGTCGCCCGCGAGGTGGCGGGCGTCCAGCAGGCCGAGCTGGACCTTCAGGTCCTCCCCTGCCGTCCTGCGGGCCTCGGCCGGGGTGCGCACGGAGTGGTCGAGGGCCAGGCCCAGGTCCCAGACCGGGTACCAGATGCGGTCGGCGAGGGCGGCGATCGCCGCGGGGTCGCCGTTGTCGTGCAGCAGGAGGAGGTCCAGGTCACTGCGTGGGGAGAGCTCGCCGCGGCCGTACCCGCCGACCGCGACGAGCGAGACCCCGCGAAGCCCCTCGGCGCCCGCCCCGAACAGGCCCGCGAGCCAGTCGTCGGTCAGCCCGGCCAGGGCGGCACGGCGCGGCGGCCCGGACCGCGCCCCCTCGGTGAGGAGGCGCAGCCGGGCCGCCGCGTAGCCGCTGGGTCCCGAGTCCTCTGCTTCCGTCCGTACGCCCGTGCTCGTCACCCGGCGACTCCTGTTCTCTGCGTGTCAGAGCGCGTCCGGTCCGCGCTCGCCCGTGCGGACCCGGACAGCGGTCTCGACCGGAAGGGACCAGACCTTGCCGTCACCGATCTTGCCGGTGCGGGCCGCCTTCACGATCACCTCGATCAGTTGCTCGGCGTCGTCGTCCTCGGCCAGCACCTCGATACGGATCTTGGGGACCAGGTCGACGGTGTACTCGGCACCGCGGTAGACCTCGGTGTGCCCCCGCTGGCGACCGTAGCCGCTGGCCTCGGTGACCGTGAGTCCGTGTACTCCGAACGCCTGGAGGGCTTCCTTGATCTCGTCGAGCCGGTGGGGCTTGACGACGGCGGTGATGAGCTTCATGCGTCCACCTTCTTGTTCGCGGCTGCGCCGGGCGTGACCGGCACCGTGCTGGTGCGGGAGGCACCGCCGCCGGCGCCGCTGAAGTCGTATGCGGTCTCGGCGTGCTCGGCCTGGTCGATGCCGGTCACCTCGTCGTCCTCCGGTACCCGCATGCCGATCGTCCTGTCGATCAGGAAGGCGAGGATCGCGGAGACGATCAGCGAGTAGGCGAGGACGGCGAAGACACCGGCGCACTGCTTCCAGAACTGGTCCAGGCCGCCACCGTAGAACAGGCCCTCGACCTCGGACTGGCCCTTGCCGCTGGCGAAGAAGCCGATCAGCAGGGAACCGAGCACACCGCCGACGAGGTGGACGCCGACGACGTCCAGGGAGTCGTCGTAGCCGAACCTGTACTTCAGGCCGACCGCCATGGCGCAGAGCAGACCGGCGATGGCGCCCACGGCGATCGCGCCGAGCGGGTCGACCGCGCCGCCGGCCGGGGTGATGGCGACCAGACCGGCGACCGCGCCGGAGGCGGCGCCCAGCGTGGTGAACGCGCCGTGGCGGAGCTTCTCGTAGATCAGCCAGGCCAGCATGGCGGCGGCGGTGGCGATCTGGGTGTTGACGAACATCAGCGCGCCGACGCCGTCGTCGTTGCCGAGCCAGGAGCCGGCGTTGAAGCCGAACCAGCCGAACCACAGCAGGCCGGCGCCGAGCATCACCAGGGGCAGGCTGTGCGGACGCATCGGATCCCGCTTGAAGCCGATGCGCTTGCCGATCACCAGGATCACGCCGAGGGCCGCGGCACCGGCGTTGATGTGCACCGCCGTACCACCGGCGAAGTCGATCACGCCCAGCTCGAAGGCCCAGCCGCCCGTGCCCCAGACCCAGTGGGCGACCGGGAAGTACACGATCGTGGCCCACAGGGTGATGAACAGCGCCCAGGCCGTGAACTTCACGCGGTCTGCGAGGGCGCCGCTGATCAGGGCGGGTGTGATGATCGCGAACATCAGCTGGAAGACGGCGAAGACGAAGACCGGGATGGTGTAGCCGTCCCACAGGTCGCCGATGCCGATCCCCGTGAAGCCGACGTAGTCGGAGTTCCAGCCGATGAGGCTGCCGGAATCCGTACCGAACGCCATGGAGAAGCCGTACAGCACCCACAGAATGGTGACGATTCCCAGGCTGATGAAACTCATCATCAGCATGTTCAGGGTGCTTTTGACGCGGACCATGCCTCCGTAGAAGAAGGCCAGGCCCGGGGTCATGAGCATCACCAGGGCGGAACAGATGAGCATGAAGCCTGTGTTCGCGGACGACAGCGTGGGTGCGTCCGCCGCAAGCGTGATGGCTGGAGCCATCGGCGTCTCCTCGTCGTTGGATACGGCCCCGTGCGGGCGAAGCCTTGAGCGGGATGAGGGGTGGGCCGGTTATGCGCCACGACATTGACGCAGCGCGGTTTCGGTGGAGGCCCCTCGTTGTTTCGCCGGGGTGACGAAGGCGCCGTGCGTGTTACGCGTCCATGAACTGCCTGCTACGGGGCCGCGGGATCGTTATCGTGGCGCAACCTTCCCCCGCCGCTTTTCCGGGGGAAAAGGACCGGCCGCGGGCGGCCTTCCGATGACCTGGCATGGGGGAGCCGAGTCGGGCAGTTCGGGAGGGCCGGCCGCGGCCGGGGTCAGGGGTTTCGCCGCTGTGCTCAGACCGCTTCGGCGGTCTCCGGCAGCTCCATCGCGAGCTTCTCGGTGAGGTCCACGACCTCGGCGACGTCACCGAAGTCACGGGCCGCGGTGTCGACGGTCTTTCGGATACGAGTGTTGACGCGCTCGGAACGGACCGGCTTGGCGACGGTCATGGCCTGATCGGCGAAGACCGCGCTCTGCTCGGGCTCCCGCTGGAGCAGGTGCACGCTGGCCATGCCGATCAGGTTCAGCGCGTACGACCGCTGGTGCTCGGTGTCCTGCGCGAACAGCTCCACGGCCTTGCGCATCAGGGGTTCGGCCAGGGAGGCGTAGGCGGGGCTGCGGCCCGCGACGTAGGCGAGGTCGCGGAAGGAGTGGCTGTTCTCGGCGAACAGCTCGGCCTCGGAGAAGAAGCGGATCCAGTCGGGGTCCGGCTCGTCCCAGTCGTCGGCCTCGGCGAAGGTGTCCTCGGCCATCCGCACGGCCCGCTTGCACTTGCCGGGCTGACCCATGTTGGCGTACGCGCGGGCCTCCATCGCATACAGCATCGCCTGGGTGCGCGGGCTCGCGCAGTCCCTGCTGCCGTACTGCGCGAGGTGGATCAGCTCCAGCGCGTCCTCGGGGCGCCCGAGGTGGATCATCTGGCGGCTCATGCTGGACAGCACGTACGAGCCGAGGGGGCGGTCGCCGGCCTCCTTGGCGGCGTGCAGCGCCAGCACGAAGTACTTCTGCGCGGTGGGCTGGAGCCCCACGTCGTACGACATCCAGCCGGCCAGCTCCGCCAGCTCGGCGGCGAACTTGAACAGCTTGCGGGTGGTGGACTCGGGCTGGGGCTCCTGGAGCAGGTCGGTCACCTCGTGCAGCTGGCCGACGACCGCCTTGCGGCGCAGGCCGCCGCCGCACTGGGCGTCCCACTGCCGGAACATCACCGTGGTGGACTCCAGCAGGTCCAGCTCCGGCTTGGACAGCCGGCCCCGCGCGCGGGTGGACGGCACCGAGGAGGGCTCCGGCCGCGGGGAGGGCGGCGAGGGGACCAGCCAGCGCTGCATGGGCTCGATCAGGGCCGGTCCTGCGGACAGCGCCAGCGAGGTGCCGAGGAAGCCGCGGCGGGCCAGCATCAGGTCGCTGCGCGAGAACTCGCCGAGCAGGGCGACCGTCTGAGGGCCCGTCCAGGGCAGGTCTACGCCGTGGGAGGAGGGTGACTGGCGGGCGGCGCGCAGACCGAGGTCCTCGATGGAGACGACGCAGCCGAACCGCTCCGAGAACAGCTCCGACAGGATGCGCGGGATCGGCTCGCGGGGGTTCTCACCGTCCAGCCAGCGGCGCACGCGCGAGGTGTCGGTGGAGATGTGGTTGGCGCCCAACTGGCGTGCCCTGCGGTTCACTTGCCGCGCCAGCTCGCCCTTCGACCAGCCGCTGCGCACGAACCACGAGCCCAACAGCTCATTCGGGCGCTTCTCAGCGTTCGTCCCGCTTCCGCCGCTGCCGCCCACTGGAACGCCCCCATCCCTCGGATCGCCTGCCACCGACTGCGCCAAGCCCTATCAGAATGCCCGTCAGTACGGTTGCCCGTCCGGAAGTTCTCAGTCTTCGAACGAGGAACCTGCTTGCCTCCGGCATACCCACCGGTGCATGTGCCCCTGCTGCCGTGCACACACGGTAATCCTACGATCACCCGCCCGGCCACGGCGATCCCGGAAACGCCACCATTCGCCACCCCTTCGAATGAACTCGCCGTCGCCTGCGCACGATTCACTTGACATAGGCCGGACGGAAGTGGGCGGACGGGTGCGCTCAGGGGCGCACAGTCCTGCGTACACCACCCGGGATGCTTCCGGAAGCCGTCTGGACCGCGCGGCAGCGGGAAATCGGAAACGGAGAGTCACGTTCTGATTCCGTCTCGTAACCACCGATGTGTCGGACCCGTTGGAGGGGGCATGGGCTTCACGATCGGCAGCAGTCGGGGGATCCGCGACATCAGGTCCGGCTCGCGTCGCCGGGGCCGCGCCTCGGAGTGCACCGCCGTGGCGGAGTACACCGGCCTGTGGGGCTGGGACGTCGTCCCCGGCGCACGGGCCGCCGCGAGCGCCTGCTCCTGCGGGCGCTCCGACTGCCGCGCGCCGGGCGCACATCCACTGGACTTCGCGCCGGAGGTGCCGGCCGGGGCGACCCTGGACGAGGTGACCACCGCGTGGGACCAGTTCCCGGGCGCCGCGGTGATGCTGCCGGTCGGGCGGGCGTTCGACGTCATCGAGGTGGCCGAACCCGCGGGGCGGCGCGCGCTGGTCCGGCTGGAACGCATGGGCCTGCCCCTCGGCCCCGTCGCCGCCACCCCCGACGGCCGCGCCCACTTCCTCGTCGCGCCGGGCGCCGCGCCCGAGCTGCCCGCGTTGCTGTACCGCATGGGCTGGGACGACCCCCGTCTCGACCTGCGCGGGCTCGGCCGGGGTACGTACATCACGGCCCCGCCCTCCGACCGCGGCGGCCTCGGTCCGGTGCGCTGGCTGCGCCCCCCGGACCTGGACTCGGCTCGCAAGCCCCCGGCGGCCCGGCTCCTGCTGGGCACACTGGCCTACGTGGCCCACCGCTCACGGGCGTAGCCACACCCGGCTGGGGGCAGGCGTCCGGCACCGCGCGGCCAACGTGCCCGCGCGCCGACACCGGTCTGCCGGACAGACGGCTGATGCCCTGGCATGCGCACACCTCGGTCGCCGCCGGACGTCACCCCAGGACGGGCACCGCACCACGGCGGACGCCCTGGCGACCATGCCGCCCAGCCACACCGCCGACCCGAGCCCGCCGCCATGAGACAACCACCCGCCGGCACGCGCCACCACGGCGACCTGGCCGCAGCGCCGGGGTACCGCCTCTTCGGTCAGGCCCTGGCAGGACGAAGCGCCCGCCACCTGTGACTCGGGGCGGGCGCTTCCTCGTGTGGGATGTCGGTGGGCACTCACTCCCCGATAAGCGCATCCACGAACGCTTCCGGCTCGAACGGCGCCAGATCGTCCGCGCCCTCGCCGAGCCCGATCAGCTTGACCGGGACGCCGAGTTCACGCTGCACGGCGACGACGATGCCGCCCTTGGCGGTGCCGTCCAGCTTGGTGAGGACGATGCCCGTGATGTCGACGACCTCGGCGAAGACGCGCGCCTGGACGAGGCCGTTCTGGCCGGTGGTGGCGTCGAGGACGAGGAGGATCTCGTCCAGCGGAGCGTGCTTCTCGACGACCCGCTTGACCTTGCCGAGCTCGTCCATGAGGCCGGTCTTGGTGTGCAGCCGTCCGGCGGTGTCGATGAGCACCACGTCGGCGCCCATCTCCTTGCCCTCCTTGACGGCGTCGAACGCGACGGACGCGGGGTCGCCGCCCTCCGGTCCCCGCACGGTGTAGGCGCCGACCCGCTCGCCCCAGGTCTGGAGCTGGTCCGCGGCGGCGGCCCGGAAGGTGTCGGCGGCACCCAGGACGACACTGCGGCCGTCGGCCACCAGGACGCGGGCGAGCTTGCCGGTGGTGGTGGTCTTGCCGGTGCCGTTGACGCCCACGACCATCACGATGCCGGGCTTGCTGGCCTCGGGCTCGGTCTTCACGACCCGGTCGAGGTCGGTGCCGACCAGGGTGAGCAGTTCCTCGCGCAGCAGGCCGCGCAGCTCCACGGGGGTGCGGGTGCCGAGCACCTTCACCCGCTCGCGCAGCCGGTCGACCAGCTCCTGGGTGGGCTGCACACCGACGTCCGCGGTGAGCAGGGTGTCCTCGATCTCCTCCCAGGTCTCCTCGTCGAGGTGCTCGCGCGACAGCAGCGTGAGCAGCCCCTTGCCGAGGGCGTTCTGGGAGCGGGACAGACGGGCGCGGAGACGGACGAGCCGCCCCGCGGTGGGCTCCGGGACCTCGATCTCGGTCGGCGGGAGCTCGACGACGGGCGGTTCCTCGACGGCGACCGGGGCCGAGCCGTCGGGCAGGTCCACCTCCTCTATCGTGCGGCGCGGTTCCTCCCGCGGCGTCTCGGCCTCGTCGCCGACATGCGGCTCGGCCGGAGGTGCGGTGATGTCGGGCGTCGTGGGCGGCGGCGGGGGCAGCGACTTCTTCCGCCGGCTGCCGATGACGAGCCCGCCGATCGCGCCGATCACGACCACGGCGATGACTACAGCAAGGATGACGATTTCCATAACCCGTCCAGTATCAGCCATGGGGCTCCGGCGGCCCAGTTTGTGCGTTCGTCCAAGTGACGCGTGGCTCCGGTGGCCCTGCCCGGCGGCCCGCCCCTGGAAACCTGACGCCTCGTCAGCTACCGTCCCCCTCCACATCCGCCCGGCGAAGGGGATCCCATGCCCGTCTCGGTCGTCCGTTTCAACCTCGTCGAACCCGGTGCCACCCCCGCCTCCCTGCACGCCCGCTACCGGACGGCCCTGGAGATGGCCCGGTACGCCGACGACCACGGGATCACCACCGTGCAGACGGAGGAGCACCACGGGGTGCCCGACAACTGGCTGCCCTCGCCGTTCACCTTCGCGGGAGCGGTGCTCGGCGCCACCCGCCACCTCGCGGTCACCGTCTCGGCGGTCATCGGCCCGCTGCACGACCCGCTGCGGCTGGCCGAGGACATCGCCGTACTGGACCTGCTGAGCGGCGGACGGCTGGTGACCGTCGCGGGGATCGGGTACCGGCCGCAGGAGTACGAGCTGTTCGGCGTGGACTGGGCGGCGCGCGGGCGGTTGCAGGACGAGGTGCTGGAGACGGTGCTGAGGGCCTGGACCGGGGAGGAGTTCACCTACCGGGGACGGACGGTGCGCGTCACACCGCGTCCGTACTCCGACCCGCACCCGCTCTTGCTGGTCGGCGGCTCCTCCCGGGCCGCCGCCCGCCGCGCCGCCCGCCTCGGACTGCCGTTCTTCCCCAGCGCGCACCTGCCCGAGCTGGAGGCGTACTACAAGGAACGCCTGGTGGAGTACGGCACCGGGGGCTGGACCATGATGCCGGCCGCCGAGACGCCGCTGCTGCACCTCGCCGAGGACCCGGACCGGACATGGGCGGAGCACGGCGGGCACTTCCTGCACGAGGCGCGCACGTACGCCTCCTGGCAGTCGGCGGACATCCGCTCGGCCGTGCGGTCGGCGGCGACGACGGTGGCGGAACTGCGTGCCGAGGGCGTCTACCGGGTGCTGACACCGGACGCGTGTGTGGCGCAGGGCCTGGACAACCTCGTCCTGCATCCGCTGGCCGGCGGGATGCCGCTGGAGGAGGGCTGGCGCAGTCTGCGGTTGTTCTGCGAGAAGGTGCTGCCCCGGCTCAGTGGCTGAGCCTGGGCAGCACCTCCCCACGAGGACGAGGAGAAGGGCAGCGGGGACTTGGCCCCTCTCCTCGGGCTCTGGTCGAGCCCTCTTCGGGCCCTCCTCGACATCGAGGGCCTCAAAGTGGGACTCAGCCCATCTCCTCCAGCGACTTGCCCTTCGTCTCCTTCACGAACTTCAGGACGAACGGGATGGAGAGCGCCGCGAAGACGGTGTAGATCACGTAGGTCGCGGAGAGGTTCCAGTCGGCCAGCGACGGGAAGCTCGCGGTGATGGCCCAGTTGGCGATCCACTGCGCGGCCGCGGCCACGCCCAGCGCGGCGGCGCGGATCCGGTTCGGGAACATCTCGCCGAGCATGACCCAGACGACCACACCCCACGACAGGGCGAAGAAGAGGACGAACACATGGGCGGCGATCAGCGCGACCCAGCCCTGCGTCGCGGGGAGCCTGCCGTCCACGAGGTCGAAGGAGAACGCCCAGGCCTCCAGCGCGAGGCCGATCACCATGCCGACCGAGCCGATGATCGCGAGGGGCCGGCGGCCGATGCGGTCGACGAAGATCATCGCGATGACCGTGCCGACGATGTTGATGATCGACGTGGTGAAGGAGTAGAAGAACGAGTCCGCCGGGTCCACGCCGACCGACTGCCACAGCGTGGCGGAGTAGTAGAACGCGACGTTGATGCCGACGAACTGCTGGAACACCGACAGGCCGATGCCGACCCAGACGATCGGCTTGAAGTAGAAGCTGCCGCCGAGCAGGTCCTTGAAGGTCGACTTGTGCTCGCGCTTCATGGCGTGCTCGATCTCGGTGACGCGCGAGTCGAGATCGATGTCACGGCCCTCGACCTCGGCGAGGATCTCGCGGGCGCGCTCGCGCTTGCCGACGGAGATCAGGTAGCGCGGGGACTCGGGGATGGCGAAGGAGAGCAGGCCGTACAGGACGGCCGGGACGACCATGACGCCGAGCATCAGCTGCCAGGCCTCCACGCCCAGCAGCTCACCGCGCTGGTCGCCGCCGGCGGCGTTCAGGATGCCCCAGTTGACCAGCTGCGAGATGGCGATGCCGACCACGATCGCGGCCTGCTGGAAGGAGCCGAGACGGCCGCGGTATGCGGGCGGGGCGACCTCAGCGATGTAGGCCGGGCCGATCACGGACGCCATGCCGATGGCGAAGCCGCCGATCACACGCCAGAAGGCGAGGTCGTACAGCGAGAAGGGCAGGGCGGATCCGACGGCGCTCACGGTGAACAGCACCGCGGCGATCTGCATGCACCGGATGCGGCCGATGCGGTCGGCGATCCTGCCCGCCGTCGCGGCGCCGATCGCGCAACCGATCAGCGCGACGGCGATGACCTGCGCCAGCGCCGCGGAGCCGATGTCGTAGCGGTCCCTGATGGCCTCGACGGCACCGTTGATCACGGAACTGTCGTAGCCGAAGAGGAAGCCGCCCATCGCGGCCGCCGCCGCGATGAAGATGACGTGCCCGAGATGTTCGGGCTGAGCCGGCCTGGCTCCTGACTTGGGTGCCTGCGGTGTGCTGGTCACGTGTACTCCTCGGGCCACCGGCGACACTGCCGGAGTGGGGGGTCAGCCCTCGCAGGTGGCGAAACCTGAAGGCAAAAACAACGTGGGAGAGACTATGCGTTCAAGTTTCGAAGTCAATACGTTGATGTTAAGAATCTTAGCCCGAAAAGTGAGGGACCTGTGTTCATAACTTGAACACCGACGGTCGTACGGGTCCTCAGCGCAGCCGCTGGCTGATGACCTTAGACACACCGTCGCCCTGCATGGACACGCCGTACAGCGCGTCGGCGACCTCCATCGTCCGCTTCTGGTGCGTGATGACGATGAGCTGCGAGGCCTCCTGCAGCTCCTGCATGATCCGGATCAGCCGCTGCAGGTTGGTGTCGTCGAGCGCGGCCTCGACCTCGTCCATCACGTAGAACGGACTGGGCCGCGCCTTGAAGATCGACACCAGCAGCGCTACGGCGGTCAGCGACCGCTCACCGCCGGAGAGCAGGCTCAGCCGCTTGACCTTCTTGCCCGGGGGACGCGCCTCGACGTCCACACCCGTGGTGAGCATGTTGTCGGGATCGGTCAGCACCAGCCGTCCCTCGCCCCCGGGGAAGAGCCTGCTGAAGACGCCCTCGAACTCGCGGGCGGTGTCCCAGTAGGCCTCGGTGAAGACCTGCTCGACCCGCTGGTCGACCTCCTTGACGACCTGGAGCAGGTCGGCGCGGGTCTTCTTCAGGTCCTCCAGCTGCTCGCTGAGGAACTTGTGCCGCTCCTCCAGCGCCGCGAACTCCTCCAGCGCCAGCGGATTCACCTTGCCGAGCTGCTGGTAGGCCCGCTCCGCCGACTTCAGCCGCTTCTCCTGCTCGGCCCGCACGAAGGGCTTCGGCTGGTTGCGCGGGTGCTCGGGATCCTCCGGCAGCTCCTCGCCCTCGGCGGGTGGCGACGGCGGTACGAGCTGACGCGGACCGTACTCCGCGATCAGACCGGCGGGTTCGACGCCCAGCTCCTCCAGCGCCTTGCTCTCCAGCTGCTCGATCCGCATCCGCTTCTCGGCGCCGAGCACCTCGCCCCGGTGCACCGAGTCGGTGAGCTTGTCGAGTTCGGCCTTGAGGTCACGGCCCTCGGTACGGGCTGCGGTGAGTTCCTGCTCGCGGCGCGCCTTGGCGGTCTCGGCGGCGGTGCGCTCCTCCTCGGCGCGGGCGAGGGAGACCTCGACGTGCGCCAGCAGCTGACGGGCACCGGAGGCGACGGCCTGGGCGACGGCCGCCTCGTGCCGAAGGCGCGCCTTGCGCTGCTCGGCACGCGCGCGTGCCTCACGTTCGGCGCGGGCGGCCCGGTCGAGGGAGTCGGCCCGTCCGGCGAGCCCCTTGACCCGCTCCTCATGGGTACGGACCTGGAGGCGGGCCTCCATCTCGGTCTGCCGGGCGTTGGCGCCGTCGGCGGCGAGCCGGTCCCGTGCGGAGGTGTCCGGCTCCTCCTCGATCGGCATCTCCTCGGCGACCGCGAGCCGTTCGGCGAGTTCCTCGACGTCCATGAGGGCCTTGTCGAGCGCGTCCTGCGCCCGCGCGGCCGCGGCCACGCTCCGCTCGGCCTCCCCGGCGGCGGCCCTGGCCTGCCCGGCGAGGCGCCCGAGCTGCTGCGCCACGGACGACTTCTCCCGGTCGGCGGACCGTCGCCGCTCCCCCAGCTCCTCGACGAGCCCGGCGATCTCCTTGCGCCGCTCACCGGCCGCCCGCTGCGCCTCGGCGAGCTCCTCGCAGCGCACGGCCAGCTCCTCGAGCTCGGCGGCGGCCTCGTCGACGGACGCCTGCACCTCCAGCAGGCTGGGCGCGCCCGCGGAACCGCCGTGCGCGAAGTGCGCCCCGAGCAGGTCGCCTTCGGCGGTGACGGCCGTGAGGTCCGGCCGCGCGTAGACGAGGTCCTCGGCGTCCTCCAGGGTGCCGACGACGACGATGTTCCGCAGCAGCCGCCGTACGGCGGGCATCAACTCGGCCGGGCCCCGGACCAGCTCCGCGGCGAAGGGCTGCGAGGACGGCCCTGCGGCAGACCGGCGGTCGGGCGCGGGCCCGTCAGCACCGTGCGTCCCGGCGTCCGCCCGCGGCGTTCCGGGCCCCGGCGCCGGCTGCTCCGGAGCGTTCGCCAGCAGCAGGGCCGCGCGGCCGCCGTCCTGCTTGCGCAGCAGGCGGATCGCCTCGGCGGCCGAGGCCGGGGTCGTGGCGGCGATCGCGTCGGCCGCCGCCCCGAAGGCCGCGGCGAGCGGTACCTCGTAGCCCGGTGTCACCGAGAGGAGCTCCGCCGCCGGGCCCAGGACTCCGGTGAGCCGGTCGCGCGCTCCGAGCAGTATTCCGGTGCCGTCCTTGCGCCGCAGGCCCATGGCGAGGGCGTCGTGGCGGGCCTGCGTCGCGGCCCGGCTGCGTTCGGCCGTCGTGGCCGCCTCCCGGGCCGCGGCGAGCGCGGACTCCGCCTCGGTCAGCTGCCGCTTGGCCGCCTCGTGCCGCTCGGCGAGTTCGGCGTCGCCCGCGTCGAGACCGTCGACCTCGGCCTTGAGCGCCTCGTACTCCTCCTGCGCGGCGACCGCCCGCTCCTGCGCCTCGTCGCGGGAGGCGGCGAGGCGGTCGATCTCGGCCTGGGCGGAGGCCGCGCGTGAACGGGCCGCGCCGACCTGGCCGTTCAGCCGGGCCAGCCCCTCACGGCGGTCGGCGATGGCGCGGGCCGCGTCCTTCAGCCGGCGCTCCTCGGACGCCAGCTCGCGCTCCAGCTCGGCGCGGTGGGCGACCGTGTCGTCGAGGGCGCGCTGCGCCGCCTCCAGGGCGGCCTCCAGCTCGGCCTCCTGCTCGCGGACGCGGTGGGCCTCGCGCTCCATGTCCTCGGGGTCACGGCCGCGCCGCTCCTCGGGCGGGGCGGAGGTGGCGCTCTTGACCCGCGCCTCGGCCAGCGAGATCGTGCCGCGCACCCGTTCGGCCAGCTGGGACAGCTCGTACCAGGTCTGCTGCGCACGCTGCAGGCGCGGGGTGAGGCGGCGGACCTCGTCCTCCAGGAGCGCCTCGCGCTGGAGCGCCTTGCGCAGCTCCTGCTCGGCGGCCTCCTTGCGATCCTTCAGCGCGGCCTCGTCGGCGACCTCCGCCTGGAGGGCCTCCTTGAGCCGGACGAGATCGTCGGCCAGCAGCCGCAGCCGGGCGTCGCGCAGATCGGCCTGGATGACGGCGGCCCGGCGGGCGACCGCCGCCTGCCGGCCCAGGGGCTTCAGCTGGCGCCGCAGCTCGTCGGTCAGGTCCTGCACCCGCGCCAGGTTGGCCTGCATCGCGTCCAGCTTCCGCAGCGCCTTCTCCTTGCGCTTGCGGTGCTTGAGGACTCCGGCGGCCTCCTCGATGAAGGCGCGGCGGCCCATCGGATCGGCGTGCAGTACGGAGTCGAGCTGGCCCTGGCCGACGATGACGTGCATCTCGCGGCCGATGCCGGAGTCGGAGAGCAGCTCCTGGATGTCGAGGAGACGGCAGGTGTCGCCGTTGATCTGGTACTCGCTGCCGCCGTTGCGGAACATGATCCGCGTGATGGTGACCTCGGCGTACTCGATGGGCAGCGCCCCGTCGGAGTTGTCGATCGTGAGGGACACCTCGGCCCGGCCGAGCGGCGGGCGGCCGGTGGTGCCGGCGAAGATGACGTCCTCCATCTTGCCGCCGCGCAACGACTTGGCGCCCTGCTCGCCCATGACCCAGCTGAGCGCGTCCACGACGTTGGACTTGCCCGAGCCGTTCGGTCCGACGACGCACGTGATGCCCGGCTCGAACCGGAGCGTGGTCGCGGAGGCGAACGACTTGAACCCACGGAGGGTCAGGGCCTTGAGGTGCACGCCGCTGGACTCTACCTTCCGGGGTTGTCCCACTCCATGAACCCACGGTTTCGCCGCTGAACGCGCAGGGCACACCAAACGTTAAAGACGCTGAAAGGATGCGCGGAGCAAGAAAGCGCGGGGGGTCGGAGGCACGGGGGCAGGAGACAAGAAAGAAGGGACGCCGAAGCGTCCCTTGCGACTTCTGACAACTGAGCGGTTGATACGGGCAGCCCAACCACTGTGTGTCGTCGTGCGACGCAGTGATCAGGTGAGCGCAGGCTCCGCCTGGTGTGCGTCGACGCTCTCCATGATCCTGTCGTGGTGAGAAGCGGCAGCCGTCAGCGCCTCGTTCTCGGCCTGGATCCGTCCGAGCTCGGATTCCAGGTCCTGTACGCGCTGCTGGAGCCGTCGCATCTCGGCGAGGAGTCGAGGGTCGGAGCCGCCGACGTAACCGAGAAGCGCCTTTGCCATGATGGATGGTCCTCCACACTGAGTGACCGACCGATGCGGTGTGGGTCGTGAGGGATTCGCACCCGCGGCCGCTTGGCACTGTGGAGTTGTGCTGGCGTTCGTACATGCCAAACAGCTAAGGTGCGCGGGGCTTTCAGCGTCTCACCAAAAAGTTTGACGGTCAACACGATCACGCCCTGTATTGGGGGTCAACCCGCCGACGCGCGGCCGGAAACGGCGGCGCGGGGATTTCCGCGGGGCACTCAGGGCGTGGCGATCATCCTTGCGTGTGGAGCCTGCCAAGGCAAGCGGTTCTCGGCAATCACCTGCTCGTTTCCCCTCCCGGCGGGGGCGGGCGGCGCCCGGCGGGCCGGTCCGCCGGGCCTCGCGCCTCGTCGGGTCAGCGGATGGCGAAGCCGTCGTAGCCGCCGCGCGGTGTGTCCCAGATCTCGGTGACGCCTTCCACCCGCCCGGGCGTGTCGTCCCCCTCCAGCCAGTCCAGGAGGCCCTGGCAGCCCCGGCGCGGCCCCTCCGCGACCACCTGGACGCGGCCGTCGGCCAGATTGAGAGCAAAACCACTGAGGCCGCCGATCTCCAGGGCCTTGGCCCGCGTGAACCAGCGAAAACCCACACCTTGGACGCGTCCCCGCACCCAGGCGACCAACCGCACATCCTCACTCATGGCTGCAACCTAACCGGCCAATGTCCCTGGGGACACTTCCTCCCCGAGCGCCATGCGGTACCGTCCAGCCCCAATGAATCTCATATGAAACTCACTCGATCGAGTGGGTTTGGTTGGCCGGGGGGACGAGTCGACCGCGAGACCGAGGAAGGCCATCACATGGGACGCCACCGACGCTCCGCCGCCGGCCGCGCCACCACGGGGGACCACGAGACGCATGGCTCCTCCCTGGGGGGCCTCGACCCGCAGTACGCGACCGAGGCCGGCCCCGCACGGGGTATCGCCCCGTATCTGAACCCCGAGGCGTACGCCGAGACGGTCTCGCGGAGCGAGGCCTACCTCTTCGCCGGCGACTCGGTCGGCTCCGGCGCCTTTGCCGCCTCCGTCGCCGACACTGCGGCCTTCCCGGTGGCCGACGTCCACGGCGGCCACGGCCACGTCGACCGCGGCCCGGACCTCTACGACCTGGCCGCCTACGACCTGGCCCCCCGCGGCACGGACGCGTTCGGACCGGACTCCTACGGCCCGGATTCCTACGGTCCGGACGGCCGCGGCCTCGACGGCGGGTCGCGGCACGGCCGCTCGCACCGCCGCAAGAAGAAGAACATGGCGCCCGTCCGCAACGGACTCCTCGGCGTCTCCGCGGCGGTCGCCCTCGGCACGGTCGCGGTCGCCGCCGGCGTCCTGCCCGGCGGCGACACCTACACGCTGGGCGGAGGCGGCGCCGACAAGGTGCAGGCCGAGGACACGCCGAGCAACACCGAGTCCCAGCAGGGCGGCACCTACGGCACCGCCGAGGCGGGCGACCGCGACGGCGGTACGCCCACCAGCCGTGACGCCGGGCGCAGCACCTCGCCGTCCCGCTCGACCCCGTCGGCCCGGCCGACCACCGAGGCGCCGACGTCCAAGGCCCCTTCCCGGAAGAAGCCGTCTACCGAGCCGTCGTCGAAGAAGCCCTCGCCGAGGACCACCCCGTCGCGCAAGCCCCCGAAGGTGCCGCCGCAGAAGGCGACCCCGCCGGTGACGGTCTCCCCGGAGACCGCCGCCGAGACCGAGGTGCTCAGGCTGGTCAACGACGAGCGCGCCCAGGCCGGGTGCAGCCCGCTGGCCGCGAACAGCGCGCTCGCGGATCTGGCCGGGGACTACAGCGACGCCATGGCCGAACAGGGCTTCTTCGACCACACCGACCCGAGCGGCAGGACGCCCTGGGACCGTGCCGAGGCCGCCGGCATAGGCAACCTCGGCGGCGAGAACATAGCCCGGGGCCAGGCGGACGCGGCGGCGGTCATGGAGGCCTGGATGAACAGCCCCGGCCACCGCGCCAACATACTGAACTGCGACTTCAAGACCCTCGGCGTCGGCGTGCACCACGGCCAGGGCGGCCCGTGGTGGACCCAGAACTTCGGCTACTGAGACAACAGCGGGTCAGCCCCAGGGGACGGCGCTTTCCTGAAGTGAGCGCTGGCTGTCGGAGGGCGCTGTGGGGGCGTACGCTGCGCGTATGAGCGGCGAGCCGGCAGTGGAGAGGGATCTGCCGTACGACGTGTTCTCCAGGGCGTGTCCCTCGCGGGGGACGTTGGAGCATGTGACGGGTCGCTGGGGGGCGCTCACCCTCGGCGCGCTGCACGACGGGTCGCTGCGGTTCAACGAGCTGCGGCGCCGGGTCGACGGGGTGAGCGAGAAGATGCTCTCGCAGACGCTGCACGCGCTGGAGCGCGACGGCCTGGTGCACCGGGAGGCGCAGCCGACCAACCCGCCCCGCGTCGACTACGAGCTGACGCCCCTGGGGCGGGAGGTCACCGAGCGCCTGCTGGCGCTCATCCGTCATCTGGAGGGGCGGATGGGCGACGTACTGGCCGCCCGGGAGCGTTACGACGCGATGCGCGGCGGGCGCTGACACTTCGGGCAGTAGTAGCTCGACCGGTTCATCCACGGGCGCCGGCGCATCGCCGTGCCGCACCTGCGGCACGGCAGCCCCTCGCGACCGTAGGCGTCCAGCGAGCGGTCGAAGTAGCCCGACTCGCCGTTGACATTCACGTACAGGCTGTCGAAGCTCGTGCCGCCCACCGACAGGGCCGCGTTCAGCACGTCCCTGATGTGGCCGAGGAGTTCGAGCGTGCGGGGACGCGTGAAGGTGGACGTCGGACGGTCGTAGTGGAGGCGGGAGCGCCAAAGGGCCTCGTCCGCGTAGATGTTGCCGACGCCGCTGATCAACGACTGGTCCAGCAGGGCGCGTTTGACGGTGCTGCGCTTACGGCGCAGCGCCTGGTGGAACGCCTCGTCGTCGAACTGCGCGTCCAGCGGGTCGCGGGCGATGTGCGCGATGACGTCGGGCAGGCCGTCGGGGGTGGTGTCGTGCAACGACAGTCCGCCGAAGGTGCGTTGGTCGACGAAGCGCAGCTCGGTGCCGAGGGCGTCGGCGAACCGGACGCGGATGCGCAGATGCTTCTCGTCGGGTGCCGCGTGCGGCTGGACCAGGAGCTGACCGCTCATGCCGAGGTGGGCCAGGATCGCCTGCCCGGTGTCCTCCAGCGGCAGCCACAGGTACTTGCCGCGGCGGTTCGGGACACCGACGCCGTGGCCCTTCAGGCGGTGCGCGAAGTCGTCGGGGCCGGCGAGGTGTCGGCGCACGGCACGCGGGTGCAGCACCTCGACGTCGGCGACGGACCGGTGGGCGACCCACTGTTCCAGTCCGCGCCGGACGACCTCGACCTCGGGCAACTCGGGCATCGCGCCTCCCCCGTCCACACCGTCGTACGAACCGAGCGCCCGCCCCGGGGCTGGGGCGGGCGCTCGGGTCTGCTCGTCTCCCGCGTCGCCGCGGGTGCCGTACCGCCGGGGCGGCTCAGCCCGACGCCGAGGAGGCGTCCGTGCTGTCGCCGTCGACGGACCTGGAGGCCGGGGCGTCGAGGACCCGGCCGGCCGATGCCGCGCCGTCGGCCTCCGCCGCGGTGGCCTCGCCGGACGGCACGCCGTCGACCGGGACCGCGTCGACGGCCGGTCCGGTGCCCGCCGCCGCTGCGGCCTTGGCACGCTCGTCGGCGGCCGCGCGGATGGACCGCCAGGCCGACTCGGCGGCCTGCTGCTCGGCCTCCTTCTTGCTGCGGCCGGTGCCGGTGCCGTACGAGACGCCTCCGACGCGGGCGGCAGCAGTGAAGGTCTTCTCGTGATCGGGGCCGGCCTCCGTGACCAGGTACTCGGGCACGCCGAGTCCCTCAGTCGCGGTGAGCTCCTGGAGTGACGTCTTCCAGTCGAGCCCGGCCCCGAGGTTGGAGGACTTCTCGATCAGCGGGTCGAACAGGCGGTGCACCAGCTCCGCCGCCGAGTCCAGGCCCTGGTCGAGATAGACCGCGCCGATCACCGCTTCAAGGGTGTCGGCGAGGATGGAAGCCTTGTCCCGGCCGCCCGTGCCCTCTTCACCGCGGCCGAGCCGGATGAAGGCGCCGAGATCCAGCGTCCGCCCCACGTCCGCCAGCGCACGCGAGTTCACCACCGCGGCCCGCAGCTTGGCCAGCTGGCCCTCGGGCAGGTCGGGGTGGGTGCGGTACAGCGTGTCCGTGACGACGAGGCCGAGCACGGAGTCCCCGAGGAACTCCAGCCGCTCGTTCGTCGGCAGACCGCCGTTCTCGTACGCGTAGGAACGGTGGGTCAGCGCTCGCACCAGAAGGGCGGACTCGAGCTTGTAGCCGAGCCGCCCTTCCAGAAGCGTGTGGGACGAGGCCTGGTTGTCCGGTCCACCCCCGCTCGCGCGGGAAGACTGCTTCTTCGGTGTGGACACAGTGCCTCTCACCAGCCGCTCAGACCTCGAGGACCTGGCGCTTGTTGTAGGTGCCACAAGACGGGCACGCGATGTGCTGCTGCTTGGGCTCGTGGCAGCGCTCGCACGCAACCAGGGTGGGGACCGCAGCCTTCCACTGCGACCGGCGGTGGCGCGTGTTGCTGCGCGACATCTTCCGCTTCGGAACAGCCACGGCTACTTCTCCTGCTTCTCGTCGGCGCGTGCTGAAGGAAGCGCGCCGCCGCTCATCTCGTCCTTCTCGCCGTCTTCGAGTGAACCGGCGAGTCCCTGCAAAGCCGCCCAACGGATGTCGACGGCGTCATGGTGGTGGTCCGGGTCGTCCGCGAGCCGCGCTCCGCATACGGAGCACAGACCCGGGCAGTCCTCCCGGCACACCGGCTGCATCGGCAGTGCGAGCACCACCGCGTCGCGCAGCACGGGCTCGAGGTCGAACATGCCGTCCTCGAGGAAGAGCCTGTCCTCGTCGTCCTCGGCGTCGTCGCCCGGTTCCGCGCTCACACGGCCCCGGTCGTCGGCGTCAGGGTACGAGAACATCTCCTGGAATTCCGCTTCGAGCTGCTGCTCGACCGGCTCCAGACACCTTACGCACTCCCCCTCGGCCCGTGCACGGGCGGTGCCTGTGACGAGCACACCCTCCATGACGGACTCCAGACGGAGGTCGAGCTCCACCGGCGCGCCTTGCGGCACCCCGATGACGTCCTTCAGACCGAGGTCCTTCGGGGCGTCGACCGTGCGGGTCAGGCGCTGGAGCGCACCAGGACGCCGACCCAACTCGTGTGTGTCGAACACGAGAGGGTTGCGGTGGTCGAGGCGGGCGTTCAGAGCCATTCCTGCTTTCGATCTTGTGAACTCGCTGGAGACGCCGCCCTGCGGTGTCCCGGGGCAGCGCTGATCGCGGACGTATGCGCGACCGAACAGTCAGGATACTGGACCTTTCGCTGAGGGCCCAATCGGAGGTCTCAGCCGTTGCCGCGACCCTGCTCGTAGGCCCGCAGCTGCTCCGCGCTGATCATGCTGGTGTCGAAGAGGCTGGTCTCGTCGAGGGCCTGCGGCTGCTGCTGATAGCCGTGGTGGCCCGGGTCCTGGTGCGGATCGTAGGCGGGCTGCTGCGGGTACGCCGCGTACGGGTCGGCCTGCTGGTAGCCGTACGGGTCCTGCTGGGCGTACTGCTGCTGGTAGCCGTACGGATCCTGCTGCTGCGGCTGCTGGTAGGCGTAGGCGTCCTGCGGCGCGTAGGGCTGCTGGGCGGGCATCGCCGGGGGCTGGGCGGGCTCGGCCGGGGCCTCGGCCATGGCGGCGAGGTCGGCGAGGTAGTCGGCGTCGCTGCTGTGCTGGACGGTGGCGGTGTCCAGGGAGCCCAGGTCGTCGCTGGCGATCCGGCCGTGCAGGGTCTGCCGGCCGCGGCCCACCGCCTCCAGGGTCTTGGCGAGGACCGCCTCGAAGGCGCCGAGCTTGACGTCGACGTACTCGTCGGCGGTGCGGCGCAGCGTCTCCGGGTCGTGACTGCGCTCGGGGGCGTCCTCGTCCTCGTAGCCCTGCTCGTCGAGGCCGGGGCCGGTGCCGAGCAGCTTCTCGCGGCCGCGGCCGACGGAGCCGAGGGTCTTGGTGAGGACGACCTCGAAGTTGGCGAGCTTGGAGTCGACGTAGTTGTCGGCCTCGGCGCGGACCTCCTCGGCCTCCTTGCGGGCCTCGGCGAGGATGCGGTCCGCCTCGGCCTGGGAGCGGCGGGCGACCTCGGTGTCGGAGATCAGCGAGCCGCGCTCGGCGTGCGCGCCCTGGATGATCCGGTCCGCCTCCTGGCGGGCCTGCTCGACCATCTGCTCACGGCCGCCGATCAGCTCCTGGGCCTCGGCCAGGGAGCCGGGCAGCGCCGCGCGCACCTCCTCCAGCAGGGCGAGCAGGTCGGCGCGGTTGACCACACACGAGGCCGACATGGGCATGCCCCGGGCGGTGGAGACCGCCGCGACGATCTCGTCGAGCTTCTTCTGTACGTCCACCGGTTGCTCGCCACTCTCTACAGCTGTGTTGGAGACGGACGTGACGACTGTACGGCCATGGGATGCCCGCGGGACACCGGATGACGGGGTGTCAGCCGGGGCCCGCGGGGTCAGCCCTTCGCGAGGCGCTCGGTGAGGGCGGCCAGGATCCGCGGCGGCACCAGGTGGGACACGTCGCCGCCCCAGGCCGCGACCTCCTTGACCAGGGAGGACGACAGGAAGCTGTAGGTGGGGTTGGTGGGCACGAAGAGGGTCTCCACGCCCGAGAGGCCGTTGTTCATCTGGGCCATCTGCAGCTCGTAGTCGAAGTCGCTGACCGCGCGCAGCCCCTTGACGATGGCGGGGATGTCGCGCTGCTTGCAGAAGTCGACGAGGAGGCCGTGGAAGGCCTCGACCCGCACGTTCCCGTAGTCGGCGGTGACCTCGCGGATCAGCTCGATCCGCTCCTCGACCTCGAAGAGGCCCTTCTTCGACTGGTTGATCATCACCGCGACGTAGACCTCGTCGTAGAGACGGGAGGCGCGGGCGATGATGTCCAGGTGACCGTTGGTGATCGGGTCGAACGACCCGGGACAGACGGCTCGGCGCACGTGAGATCCCTCGCTCTCAGGTCCGGTCATGGTGCGTCTTCGCACGTGGAGGCGGCGCGACCGTACCAAAACGTTCCCTCACCGTACCGGCGGGTACGCAGGGCTTCGAAGCCCCCCGGCCACCCGAATTCGCCACCCCGGGTGCTGCGCTCCACGGTGACGAGGGCTTCCTCGGCGAGCCAGCCCTCCGTGCGGAGTGTGAGCAGGATCTCGCGAAGATCGTGGTCCGTGACCGCGTACGGCGGGTCGAGGAACGCGAGGTCGTACGGCTCCTCCGGCGGGGCAGTTCGGATGATCTGTTCCGCTTTGCCCGACCTGACCTCGGCGCCGGGGAGACGGAGGTTCCGGACGTTCTCCCGGATCACGCGGGCGGCCCGGGCGTCCGCCTCGACCAGCAGGGTGTGGCCGGCGCCGCGTGAGAGCGCCTCCAGGCCCACGGCGCCGGACCCGGCGTACAGGTCGAGCACGCGCTCGCCGTCCAGGGGGCCGCCGAGCAGGGACTGCCAGGTGGAGAACAGTCCCTCGCGGGCGCGGTCGGAGGTGGGGCGCGTGCCGGTCCCTGGCGGGACGGCCAGGCGGCGTCCACCGGCTGCGCCGGCGATCACGCGGGTCATCTTGGGTCCTC
This sequence comes from Streptomyces sp. NPDC089424, assembly GCF_044749345.1. Classification (NCBI taxonomy): domain Bacteria; kingdom Bacillati; phylum Actinomycetota; class Actinomycetes; order Kitasatosporales; family Streptomycetaceae; genus Streptomyces; species Streptomyces sp. NPDC089424. The sequence goes on along the minus strand of NZ_JBIVHU010000003.1, from coordinate 694,748 downwards.
GGGGTGGGGTCCTGTACGCGTTCAGTCTGGCAGGCGGCGGAAGGGGGTGCGTGCTCCCGCGGGCGTCCGGGGCTCCGCCGTGGCCGGTCTCGCCTGGGCGTCCAGGGCTCCGCCGTGGCCGGACTCGCTGTCCCCGCACCCCCGGTGGGCCGGCGGGCCGCCCTCACCCCTTCTCCAGGTACTGCTCCCTCTCCTCGTCCAGCAGGGCGTCCAGTGCCGTGCGCAGGCCCGGCAGGCCGGCGAGGTCGGGGTCGGCGGCGACCAGGGCGGCGGCCTCCTCGCGGGCCTCGGCGATGATCTCCTCGTCCTCGATGACGGCGAGCACCCGAAGACTCGTGCGGGCGCCGGACTGGGCCTGGCCGAGGACGTCTCCCTCGCGCCGCTGTTCGAGGTCGATCCGGGAGAGCTCGAAGCCGTCGAGGGTGGCCGCCACCGCGTTCAGCCGCTGCCGGGCCGCGCTCGCCTCGGGCATCTCGCTGACCAGCAGACAGAGCCCCGGGGCCGCGCCACGGCCGACGCGCCCGCGCAGTTGGTGGAGCTGTGAGACGCCGAAGCGGTCGGCGTCCATGATCACCATCACGGTGGCGTTGGGGACGTTCACACCGACCTCGATGACCGTGGTGGCCACCAGCACGTCCGTCTCGCCGGCGGCGAACCGGCGCATCACGGCGTCCTTGTCGTCGGGCTGCATCCGGCCGTGCAGGACCTCGACCTTGAGCCCCTGGAGCGGACCGGCCGAGAGCTGGGCGGCCATGTCCAGGACGGCGAGCGGCGGGCGCTTCTCCGCCTCGTCCTCGGCCGACTTCTTCTTCGCGGCCCGGGGGTCGTCCTCCTCGTCGCCGATGCGCGGGCAGACCACGTACGCCTGGTGGCCCTGGGAGACCTCCTCGCGCACCCGCTCCCAGGTCCGGGCGAGGAAGTGCGGCTTGTCGGCGGCCGGGACGACATGGCTGGCGATCGGGGAGCGGCCGGCCGGGAGCTGGTCGAGGACCGAGGTGTCCAGGTCGCCGAAGACCGTCATGGCGACCGTGCGCGGGATCGGGGTGGCGGTCATGACCAGCAGGTGCGGGGGCTGCTTGCCCTTGCCGCGCAGGGCGTCGCGCTGTTCGACACCGAAGCGGTGCTGTTCGTCCACGACGACCAGACCGAGGTCGTGGAACTGCACCTTGTCCTCGATCAGCGCGTGCGTGCCGATCACGATCCCCGCTTCCCCGGTGACCAGGTCGAGCAGGGCCTGGCGCCGGCCGGCCGCCCCCATCGAGCCGGTCAGCAGCACGACCTTGGTGGCGTGCTCGGTGCCGCCGAGCATGCCGCCCTCCGCGAGGTCCCCCATCATCTCGGTGACCGACCGGTGATGCTGCTGGGCGAGGACCTCGGTGGGCGCGAGCAGGGCGGCCTGCCCGCCCGTGTCGACGACGGCGAGCATCGCCCGCAGGGCGACCAGCGTCTTGCCGGAGCCGACCTCGCCCTGGAGCAGTCGGTGCATCGGGTGGTCGGTGGCCAGGTCGTCGAAGATCTCCCGGGAGACCTTCTGCTGGCCCTCGGTGAGGGTGAACGGCAGGCGGTCGTCGAAGGCGGAGAGGAGGCCGTCCGGGGCGGCGCTGCGGGGCACCGCCGGGAGCTGGGCGTCCGCGTGGCGACGGCGGGCCAGGGCGACCTGGAGTACGAAGGCCTCGTCCCACTTCAGGCGATCGCGGGCGGCGGCGATGTCCGCCTTGGTCTGCGGGCGGTGGATCCTCAGCAGGGCCTCGGGCAGGGAGACGAGGCCGCGGCCCTCGCGCAGGGAGTCCGGGAGCGGGTCGAGGGCCTCCTGGGCACTGGGGAGCACGGTCTGGACGGCCTTGCCGATCTTCCAGGACTCCAGCTTGGCGGTGGCCGGGTACATCGGGATCAGGGCGCCCGCCCAGGTGTCGACCGCCTCCTCGGCGTCCCCCTTCAGCAACTCGTACGCCGGATGCGCCAGTTGCAGCCGGCGGTTGAAGACGGAGACCTTGCCCGCGAACATCGCGCGGGTGCCCGGCAGCAGTTCCTTGTGGGGCTTGTGCACTCCGGCGCCGAAGAAGACCAGTTGGAGGCGGCCGCTGCCGTCGGTGATCGTCACCTCCAGACGCTGGCCCTTGCCGCGGGGCGCCTTGGCGGAGGCGAAGCTGTGCAGGCGGGCGTCGGCGACCTGGGCGACCACCGTGACGTGCTCGTCCATGGGGAGGTCGGCGAGGTGGGTGAGCTGGCCCCGCTCCTCGTATCTGCGCGGGTAGTGGTGCAGGAGGTCGCCGACGGTGTGCAGGCCGAGATGCTCGGCCATCACCTTCGCGGTGGCGGGGCCGAGCACCTTCTTCAGTGGTTCGTCCAGTGCGGGCACGAGATCCATTGCACACCACGGCACCGACAACGGCGCCCACGCCCCGGCGTCGGATCCGTATACGTCTTGGGAAACCCCTGGTCAGACGCCTCGCTCCGGCTCTAGGATGACGCGCTCCGGCCATCCTTTCGCGGTCACCGCCTCACCGGGACCGCCCGACCCCGCGCCGACGCGCTCCCCCCACCGGCGCTGTGACGATGGACTCCCAGACCTCACAGGCATCACAGGCCTCTCCCTCACCTCATACCTTCCAGGTCGACCTGCGCGGCTTGGTGGACCTGCTCTCCCATCACCTCTACTCCAGCCCCAAGGTCTACCTGCGCGAACTGCTGCAGAACGCGGTCGACGCGATCACCGCCCGCCGGGCCGAGCAGCCCGAGGCCCCGGCGCGGGTGCGGCTGTACGCCGAGGCGGGCGCCCTGCGGGTGGAGGACTCCGGCATCGGGCTCACCGAGGCCGACGTGCACCATCTGCTGGCGACCATCGGACGCAGTTCCAAGCGGGCCGACGGCATCCAGGAGGTGCGCGGCGAGTTCCTCGGGCAGTTCGGCATCGGACTGCTGGCCTGTTTCGTGGTGGCCGAGCGGATCCGGGTCGTCAGCCGCAGCGCCCGTACGCCGGACGCCCGGCCCGTGGAGTGGACGGCGACGGACGACGGCTCGTACACCGTCCGGACGCTGCCGGACGCGGCCCGGCCCGAGCCGGGCACCACCGTGCACCTGGAGGCTCGGGCCGGAGCCGGCGAGTGGCTCACCGAGGAACGGGTGCTCGCGCTGGCGCGGGACTTCGGCTCGCTGCTGCCGTACGACGTCCGGGTGGGCGACGAGGAGGTCACCGACCTGCCCGCGCCCTGGGACCGGCCCTACCCCTCCCCCGCCACCCGGCGGGTGGCCCTGGCCCGGCACTGTCACGACCTGTTCGGGTTCACCCCGCTGGACGCGATCGAGCTGAACGTGCCGCTCGCGGGGATCCGCGGGGTGGCCTACGTGCTGCCCTCCGCGGTCAGTCCGGCGCAGCGCGCGCGGCACCGCGTCCACCTCAAGGGCATGCTGCTCACCGAGCGGGCCGAGCAGCTGCTGCCCGACTGGGCGTTCTTCGTGCGCTGTGTGCTCGACACCGACAGCCTGCGGCCCACCGCCTCGCGTGAGTCGCTGTACGAGGACGAGACGCTGGCCGCCGTACGGGACGCCCTGGGCGAAAGGATTCGGTCCTGGCTCACCGGCCTCGCCGCCGGTGACCCGGAGCGGCTGGCGGCGTTCCTGTCGGTGCACCACCTGGGAGTGAAGTCCCTGGCCCGGCACGACACGGAGATGCTGCGCACGATGCTGCCGTGGCTGCCGTTCGAGACGACCGACGGGCAGCTGTCGCTGGAGGAGTTCGCGCTGCGCCACCCGGTGGTGCACTTCACGCGCACGGTCGAGGAGTACCGGCAGGTCGCCCCGATCGCCTCCGCGCAGGGCGTCGGGGTCGTCAACGGCGGCTACACCTACGACAGCGAGCTGGTCCAGGCGCTGCCGTCGGTGCGGCCCGGGACGGTCGTCGCCGAGCTGGACGCGGACACCGTGACCGCCCACCTGGACGCCGTCGACCCGGCAGAGGAGCTGGCCCTGTCGGGCTTCCTTGCGGCCGCGCGGGCCAAGCTGGACCCGCTGGGCTGCGACGTCGTCCTGCGTGCCTTCCACCCGCTGTCCGTGCCCGCGCTGCACCTGGACGACCGGGCGGCCCGGCACGAGCAGGCCCGGGCGGCGGCCGAGGAGGAGGCCGACGACCTGTGGGCCGGCATCCTGGGCTCGCTGCGCGGCAGCGCCCCCCGCGCGCGGCTGGTGCTGAACCACCTCAACCCGCTGATCCGCAGGATCAGTTCGGTGAGCGATCCGGAACTCGTCGGCACCGCCACGGAGTCGCTGTACGGCCAGGCCCTGCTGATGGCGCAGCGTCCGCTGCGGCCCGCCGACTCCGCGCTGCTCAACCGGGCGTTCATCGGCCTGCTGGAATGGGCCACCCACAGCGACTCCGACTCCCCGGGGGACGGTCACCGATGAGTGAGATCACGGACTTCGACGCGCTGCGCCGGGCGATGGCGGAGAACTCCGAGCAGCCCGAGGGACCCGCGCGCAACGCGCGCGCGGAGCAGCTGCTCGCCCAGGCCGAGCGGCTGAACGTGCCGCTCGCCGTGATCGAGGCGCTCGGACATCAGCTGAAGGTCTACAACTACAGCTCCGAGAAGGACAAGATGTTCGTCCCCTTCGCGCGCCTGCTGCGCATGTGGGACGAGCACCCCGAGGACTTCGACGAGTACGAGACCCTCTCGCTGCACTGGGTCTTCAAGTGGATGTCGGCCGGGATGCTCGACCAGCCGCACGTGCCGCTGGCGTCCGTCGAGAAGTGGCTCGGCGAGATGGAGCACCGCTACCGCCTCGCCGGGCACTCCGAACGGGCGGTGCGCAGCGCCGAGTTCAGCGTGGCCGCGCACGTCGGTGACGTGGAGCGCGCGGAGCGGGCGTACGCGGCGTGGCTGGCCGCGGACCGGGACGGCATGGCCGACTGCCACGCGTGCGAGCTGCACGGGCAGGGCTGGTGGCAGGTGGAGCGCGGCCGGGACGCCGAGGCTCTTCGGCTGTGGGCGCCGGTCCTGGACGGCGAGTTCGCGTGCGCCCACGAGCCGCACACCGTCCTGGCGTCCTCCCTGGGGCCGCTGCTGCGGCTGGGCCGCCTCGACGAGGCGCGCGCGAACCACCTGCGGGGCTTCCGGCTCGTGCGGGCCATGGAGAGCATGCGCGGCGCGTACGCGGACCACGTCGAGTTCTGCGCGCTCACCGGCAACGAGGCGCGCGGCCTGGAGCTGCTGGCGGAGCGGCCGGCGTACTTCACGGACGCCGGGCAGCCGCGCAGCCGGATGGACTTCATGAGCGTGGTCGCCCTGATCATGGACCGGCTGACCGCGCTGGGCCTCGGCGACCAGGGGGTGCCGGGCCCCGCGGACCGGTCGTGGACCGCGCGGGAACTGGCCGCACACGCGCGCGAGGAGGCCCTCGCACTGGCGGCGCGCTTCGACGCCCGCAACGGCACGACCCACGTGAGCCAGCGGGTCCGCGAGCGCATGGAGCAGCGTCCGATCGTCGAGCGGCTCGCTCTGGGAGTGCGCTCGGACCGGCTCGGGTACACCGCGCGTCCGGTCACCACGGCGACCGCGCCGTCCCCGTCCGCCGCGAGCGCGCCGGAGCCCGACCTGGCCGCGCTGCTGGCCGAGGCGCGGCGCCTGTCGGACAGCTTGCGGCCGAACGCCGTCGAGGCCTGGGCGGCCGTCGCGCGGGCCGCCGAGGGCGCCGAGGGCGCCGAACTGGACGCCCGTGACCGGGCGGAGATCGCCGACCACGAGGCGATGGACCTGGGTCCGGCCGGCGCCGAGCTCTTCGAGCAGGCGGCCGAGCTGTACGCGGCGGCCGGCGACCCGGGCGAGGCCCTGGCCGCACGCGCGCGTGCGGCGTACGTCCGCGCGCTCGCCGGTCGCGTCGACGAGGCCGTCGAGGCGGTCGCCGGCCCCTACGACGAGGTCCTCGCGCTGTACGCCGAGGACGGCACGGGCGTACGACAGACCGCGTCCGTGCTGATGGGCCGGGCGCGGATCCTGATGCGGCGGGTGCACGAGGGCGACGACGCGGCCGGTGGCGGCACCTCCCAGGACACCGTCCTGGCGGAGGCCGAGGCGGCCGTCCGGGAGGTGCTGGCGCTCGTCGAGGGCCACAGCGGGGCCGACGTGCGGCTGGCCTCGCGGGCGGCCGAGGCCCGGGCGATGCTCGCCGAGCTGGCCGTCCACCACGGGGACGTCGAGAAGGCCGCCGTGCTGTTCGGGCGGGCCGCTACGGCGTACGTGGAGGCGGGGCTGCCGTGGTTCGCGGTGGAGTACGAGGCGCGGCTGGCCGGTCTCGCCCAGCACCTCGGGGACACCACGGAGGCCGAGCGGGCGCTGCGGGCGGCCCTGGAGCACGGCGGACCGCATCTGGAGGCCACCGGACGGGCCCAGCTGCATCTTCAACTGGCCGAGGTCCTCGGCGGCCGTGGGGAGTCCGAGGAGGCGGCGGAGCACGCCCTGGACGCGGCGCACTGGGCCGACGAGGCGGGCGAGGGCCCGACCTTCGGCGTCTGGGCCCGGCACCTGCTCGGCGGTTTCCTGCTGCGCCAGGGCCGGTGGGCGGAGGCCGCGGAGGTGCTGGAGTCGGCGCTGCCCGATCTGAGCGCCGAGACGCACGGCGACGGCGCGATCGTGCAGACGCAGTGGTGGCTCGGCGACTGTCTGAGCGAGCTCGGCGAGCACCGGGCGGCGGCCGAGCGGCGTCTGCAGGCCGCCGAGATCGCCCGGCACTGGCCCGAGCAGCACGACCACGCCACGCTGGCGCACCTCGCCGCCGAGTCCTTGGGGCACGCCGGGATGCCGGCCGAGGCGGACCAGGCCTACGCGCGCGCGGGTGAGCTGTGGCGCTCCCTGGGCAACGTCCACGGCCTCGTCCGCTCCTTGCGCGCCCGCGCGTGGCTCGCGCTGCGCACGGACGACGGCACGGAGCCCGCACGGGAGTTGATGGCGGCCGGCGTCCACGAGTGTGTCAGCGCCCTGAGCACCGCCGCCGACGAGGAGTCCCGCCAGCGCCTCACCGCGGAACTCGGGCACACCCACCGTCAGTTCGGTGACCTGCTCGCCCGCTCGTCGGCCGAGGACGCCGAGGACGGCTCGATCCGGGCCACGTTCGAGGAGGCCCTGACGGAGGTGGAGGAGGCCGTCTCCGTGTTCGCCTCGCTCGGCGCCGACGCCCGGCACGCCCGCACCGGCGCCGAACTCGCCGCGGGCTGGCTGGCGGCCGACCTGGGCCGTGGCACCGAGGCGGCGGCACGCGCGCGTGCGGTGCTGGAGGAGTACGCCGACGCCGACGAGGACGACGAGAGCGCCCGGGAGCGGCAGGCCGAGGCGGAGCAGATGCTGCGCGTCGTGCGCGAGGGGCAGGAGGGGCGGGAGGGACCGGAGGGGCGGGAGGCGCTGGAGGAGGACTGACCGGAACCGGGTCGGCCGCTCCGCTCCGCCCCTGTGCACTTCGCCTCTGCTCCACCCTTCTACTCCACCTCTCTACCCCACCTCTCTACTCCACCCCGATCAGCAGCAGCGCGCCCTGCCGACCGCCTCGGTACACCACCGTGTCGACGGCCAGATAGGCCTCCCGTACCCGGCCCTCCAGGTGTTCGGCGACGGACTCCGGGGCCTCGTCGCCGAGGACCAGCGTCACCAGTTCGCCGCCCGCGGCGAGCATCCGGTCCAGCACGGTGGCGGCGACGCCCGTGACGTCCGTCCCGATCATGGCGACGTCCCCGTCGATGAGCCCGAGGACGTCTCCGGCCTGGCAGATGCCGGCCATGGTCCAGGCCTGGCGTTCCGCGACGGCGACCTCGCCGTACCGGGTGGCGCCGGCCGCGGAGGTCATGGACACCACGTCCTCGTCGAAGCGGCGCTCCGGTTCGTGCACCGCGAGCGCCGCTATGCCCTGGACCGCGGACCGGGTGGGGATCATGGAGACGCGGATGCCCTCGGCGCGTACCTGCTCGGCCGCCGCGGCGGCGGTGTGGCGCAGCTCGGGATCGTTGGGCAGCAGTACGACCTCGCGCGCGTGGGCCCGCCGCAGGGCCTCGACCAGTTCCCCGCTCACGGGGAGCTCTCCGGGGCGCGCCAGCACGGTCGTGGCGCCGGCCTCGGCGTACAGCCCGGCCAGCCCCTCCCCCGGCACGACGGCCACCACGGCCCGCTGGACGCGCTCCCTGGGGCGCCCCTCGCCTCGTACCGTGTGCACGTCGTCCGCGCCGAAGTGCGTGATCCTGATCCGGTACGGCCGTCCCGCCTCGACGCCCGCCTCCACGGCCGCGCCTGCGTCGTCCACATGCACATGGACGTTCCACAGCCCGTCGCCGCCGACCACCACGAGCGAGTCGCCGAGGGCGTCGAGCCGCTCCTTCAGACGCGCCACGGCGAGATCGCCGGCCTCCAGGAGATAGATCACCTCGTACGCCGGGCCGTCCTCCTCGGTGGCGTCCGCGCACTCCGTCCCGGCGCCGGTGCTCTGGTCGTCGGGCGTGCGCACGCGCGTGTGCCGTGCCCCGGCCGCCACCGCGACGGCCCCCTGCACCTCCCCGGTGAGCGTCTCCACCAGCGCCGCCAGCATCGCGACGAGCCCCCGCCCGCCGGCGTCCACCACCCCGGCGCGCTCCAGCACGGCCAGCTGCCCCGGGGTGGCCGCGAGGGCCGTCCGGGCCCCTTCGTAGGCGGCCCGCGCGACCGCACCGCAGTCGCCCTGCGCTCCCCCGGCCGCGGCGGCGGCGGCGGAGGCAACCGACAGGACCGTGCCCTCCACGGGGTGGGCCACGGCCTGGCGGGCGGCGTCGGCCGCGCGGCGCAGCGCGAGCCGCAGGCCCTCCCCGTCGGTGTGGGCCTCGTCACCACCGTCGGCGAGCACCTGTGCCATGCCGCGCAGCAGTTGCGCGACGATGGTCCCGGAGTTGCCCCGGGCGCCGATCAGCGCACCGTGGGCCATGGCCTGGGCGGCCTCCGCCAGCGAGGGCCGGTCGGGGTCGGCCGCGTCGACCTCGTGGGCGGCGAACACCGCCTCGACGGCGGCCACCGCGGACTCGACGGTCAGGTAGAGATTGGTGCCGGTGTCCCCGTCCGCGACCGGGTACACGTTGATCGCGTCGATCTCCTCACGCGCGCGTCCGAGCGCCTCCAGCGCGAGTCCGCACCAGGTGCGCACCGCGAGGGCATCGAGGAACGTCTGCGGCACCTGCGCCTCCTTGGACCTGCCCGGCCGATCATGTCGCAGACGCGGAGTCTGACTGCTGGACGTGGGACGCAGCGTAGCCCTGGGGCCCGTGGCCGCCGGAAGAGGGCGGGGCGGGCCCCTGAGCAGCCATGGTAATTTCGTTGTACGGACGCAGCCGTTGTATGCTGCTCCGGTTGCCCGATCCTGATCGGGCCATTCCCCTGGCAGCGCCACTCAGATCTCTGACGGCTCGCAAGAGCCCACGATTTCGGTCCCGGCATGCCGGGATCAACCGTAAGTGCATCTGAAGTCTTTGGAGTGACCCGTGGCTGCCAACTGCGACGTCTGCGGCAAGGGGCCGGGCTTCGGCAACAACATCTCGCACTCGCACCGCCGTACGCCCCGTCGCTGGAACCCGAACATCCAGCGTGTGCGTACCGTGGTGGGTGGGACGCCGAAGCGCGTGAACGCTTGCACCTCGTGCATCAAGGCCGGCAAGGTCTCGCGCTGACGCACCTCCCCCGAGCTCTGGGCTTCGCTCGAGCAGGGGGGACCCCTGACGCGCGCGGCCACTGCTGGTTCGCTGCATCAAGCCGGTCCACCTCAGGTGGACCGGCTTCTTGCTGTGCCCGCTTCCGTCAGTCCCGGAACCGCCAGCCATGATCCACCGGCCCGATCCCGCCGCCGAGCGCGAAGCCGGCCGCGATCGCCCCGGTGACGTACTCCTTCGCCGCCCGTACCGCCTCCGGCACGCTCAGCCCGCGCGCCAGCCCGGACGCGATCGCCGACGCCAGCGTGCAGCCCGTGCCGTGGGTGTGCCGGTTGTCGTGACGGGGGGCGCGCAGCCAGAGCTCCTCGGAGCCGTCGGAGAGCAGGTCCACCGCCTCTCCCCGCAGATGACCGCCCTTGATCACGACCCACCGCGGCCCGTACGCGAGCACGGCCGCGGCCGCCTCACGCATCCCGGCCTCGGACTCCACCCGCAGCCCGGTCAGTTGCGTCACCTCGTCGAGGTTCGGCGTGACCACGGTCGCGGCCGGCAGCAGCTTGGTCCGTACCGAGTCCAGCGCGGAGGCCGCCAGCAGCGGGTCGCCGTGCTTGGAGACGCCCACCGGGTCGACGACGGCCGGCGCGTCCGTGCCGGTGATCAACTCGGCGACCGCCTCGACAAGTTCCGCCGAGGCCAGCATCCCGGTCTTCACGGCCTGTACGCCGATGTCGTCGACGACGCTGCGGTACTGGGCCCGCACGGCCTCCACGGGCAGTTCCCAGGCGCCCTGCACGCCGAGGCTGTTCTGCGCCGTCACCGCCGTGATCACGCTCATGCCGTGCACACCGAGCGCGAGCATGGTCTTCAGGTCGGCCTGGATGCCGGCGCCGCCACCGGAGTCGGATCCGGCGACGGTCAGCACCCTGGGTGGTGCGCTCATGACTCGATCCCTCCGAAGTGGTCCCAACCGCCCTTGGAGGTCCAGGGTGCCCCGTCGACGGTCACCTGGGGCAGCGCGGACGGGTTGAGCACCTCGCCGATCACCTTCCAGCGGGCGGGCAGCTTCACGTCCGGCGGGAAGGTCGCCACGATCGCGTGGTCCTCTCCCCCGGTCAGCACCCACTGGAGCGGGTCCACGCCCACCGCCTGACCGATGTCGTGCATCTGCGAGGGGATGTCGATCGCGCCGGAGCGCACGTCGATCCGGACCTTGCTCGCCTCCGCGATGTGCCCGAGGTCGGCGATCAGCCCGTCGCTGACGTCGCACATCGCCGTCGCGCCGAGCCCTGCCGCCGCCGGACCCGCGTGGTACGGCGGCTCCGGGCGCCGATGCGCCTCGACGAAGGCACGCGGCGAGCGGAAACCGCGCGAGAGCACCGCGTATCCGGCCGCCGACCAGCCGAGCCACCCGGTCACCGCGACGAGGTCGCCGGGCCGCGCGCCGGCCCGCGTCACGGGTTCCTGGTTGCGCAGGTCGCCGAGTGCGGTGATCGACACCGTGATGGTGTCCCCGCGCACCACGTCGCCGCCGACCACGGACGCGCCCGCGACCTGGCACTCGTCGCGCAGCCCGTCCATCAGCTCGGTCGGCCAGGTGACCGGGAGTTCGGCCGGCACGACGAGGCCCAGCAGCAGCGCGGTCGGCACGGCACCCATGGCGGCGATGTCGGCGAGGTTCTGCGCCGCCGCCTTGCGCCCGACGTCGTACGCCGTGGACCAGTCCCGGCGGAAGTGCCGTCCCTCCAGCAGGATGTCGGTGCTGGCCACGACCCGGCGGTCGGGCGCGGCCACCACCGCGGCGTCGTCCCCCGGCCCGACGCGCACCGCCGGGGTGGTGGTGAGGCGGGAGGTGAGCTCCCTGATGAGCCCGAACTCCCCGAGCTCACCAACAGTCCCCTTCATTTCCCTTACGCCCCTTCTGTCCCTGTGCGTGCCCGGTCGCGGGTCAACAGTGTCCTCGATACGGTCGTACCGACCGCCGCCCGGCCCCCCATGGCCGCATGTCCGGCCCACCCGTTCGTCGACTTCCGTCGTGTCCGCACCCCGGCGCGCAGAGCCCGGACACCGTAGGTCTCCCCGCGACGAGCGGGGACGCGATACCGTGGCGTTCCTTTTCCCCACATGATCCTCGTAGCCGCCCTGGAGGTTCCGTGGTACAGGCGTACATCCTGATCCAGACGGAGGTCGGCAAGGCGTCGACCGTCGCCGACATGATCAGCAAGATCCCGGGGGTGATCCAGGCCGAGGACGTGACAGGGCCGTACGACGTCATCGTCCGCGCCCAGGCAGACACCGTCGACGACCTGGGCCGCATGGTGGTCGCCAAGGTCCAGCAAGTGGACGGCATCACCCGCACCCTGACCTGCCCGGTCGTCCATCTGTAGTCCCCGTCTACCCTTGGCCGGTGAAGTCTTCCCGTCACCGGCTCATCGGTCTGCCCGCGTCCGCGTTGCTGATCACTGTCGTGGGCTGCTCCTCAGCAGACGACAGTGCGGGCGTCGCGGTTCCCAGCCCCTCTCCGGCGGTCACGAAGCTGTGCCAGAACCTGGACAAGGCGCTGCCCCGCAAGGTGGACGGTCTGAGCCGGAACGACCCCGAGCCCCGTTCCGTGCTCACCGCGGGCTGGGGAAGCCCGGTGATCATACTGCGCTGCGGGGTCGTCCGGCCGCCGAAGATGGTCGACCCGAAGGTGGCCGAGGGCGGGGATCCCGACGCCGTGGCGGGGGGTGTGAACGGCGTCGACTGGCTGCAGGAGAAAAGCGCCGGGGGCTACCGGTTCACCAGCGCGAACCGCACGGCGTACGTCGAGGTGAGCGTGCCCGAGGGGCAGGACAGCGCGGGGGTCCTGGTCGACCTGGCCCCGGCGGTGAAGTCGGCGATTCCCGAGGGAATCGCCGACTGATGGCTCAACGCCCCACGGGGACGGGTCAGCGCAGGCCCGTCGAGCGGTCCAGGGCCGCCTGGATCAGGCGGTCCACCAGCTCCGCGTAGGTCACTCCGCTCGCCTGCCACATCTGGGGGTACATCGAGATCGGCGTGAAGCCGGGCATCGTGTTGATCTCGTTGATCACGAACTCGCCGTCCTCGGTGAGGAAGAAGTCCGCGCGGACCAGACCCTCGCACGAGGCGGCCTCGAAGGCGTCCACCGCGAGCCTGCGCACCTCGGCGGTCTCCTCGTCGGTGAGGGGGGCCGGGACGAGGCCGGGGGTGGAGTCGATGTACTTCGCCTCGAAGTCGTAGTACGCGTGCGTGTCCGGCGGCGGAATCTCGGCGGGGACGGAGGCCCGGGGGCCGTCCTCGAACTCCAGGACGCCGCACTCGATCTCGCGGCCGCGCAGCGCCGCCTCGACGATGATCTTCGGGTCGTGGCGCTGGGCCTCGGCGATCGCCTCGTCGAGGCCGTCGAAGGACTCGACCTTGGTGATGCCGATCGACGACCCCGCGCGCGCGGGCTTCACGAACAGCGGCCAGCCGTGCTCGCCGGCGAACTCGGCGATCCGGCGCCGCGCCCCCGCCTGGTCGGTGCGCCACTCACGGGGCCTGACCACCAGGTACGGGCCCACCCGGAGCCCGAACGAGGTGAACACCCGCTTCATGTACTCCTTGTCCTGGCCGACGGCGGAGGAGAGCACTCCGGAACCGACGTAGGGGACACCGGAGAGCTCCAGGAGGCCCTGCAGGGTGCCGTCCTCGCCGTACGGGCCGTGCAGCACCGGGAAGACGACGTCGACCTCGCCCAGGGCCTTGGGCACGGACCCCGGCTCGCTGTAGACGACTTCGCGGTTGGCCGGGTCGACGGGGAGCACGACGGCGCCCTCGCCCGAGTCGGCGAGGTCCTCGACGGTCGGCGTACGGCGGTCGCTGATCGCCATCCGCTCCGGCTCGTCGGCGGTGAGCGCCCACCGACCGTCCTGGGTGATGCCGATCGGCAGGACCTCGTACTTGGTCCGGTCGACGGCCCGCAGTACGGCGCCGGCGGTGACCACGGAGATCCCGTGCTCGGAGCTGCGCCCGCCGAACACGACGGCCACACGCGGCTTGCGAGACGGCTGCTCGGGGCTCTGGGGGAGGTTCTCGGTGCTCATATCGCGTTGAGAGTACCCGGTGGTAGGGGCCGGATACAGCGTCCGTACGCCCGCGTCGCTCAGCGTCGTTCGGCCTTCGCGCTGCGCGACATCAGCTCCTTCAGGGCGACCACCGGGGGCTTGCCCTCGTGCACGATTCCGACCACCGTCTCGGTGATGGGCATGTCGACGCCGTGCCGTCGCGCCAGATCCAGCACCGACTCGCAGGACTTGACGCCCTCGGCGGTCTGCCGGGTGACCGCGATGGTCTCCTCCAGGGTCATGCCCTTGCCGAGGTTGGTGCCGAAGGTGTGGTTGCGCGAGAGCGGCGAGGAGCAGGTGGCGACCAGGTCGCCGAGGCCGGCGAGGCCGGAGAAGGTCAGCGGGTCCGCGCCCATGGCCAGGCCCAGCCGGGTCGTCTCCGCGAGGCCGCGGGTGATCAGCGAGCCCTTGGCGTTGTCGCCGAGCCCCATGCCGTCCGCGATCCCGACGGCGAGGCCGATGACGTTCTTGACCGCGCCGCCGAGTTCACAGCCGACGACGTCGGTGTTGGTGTACGGGCGGAAGTACGGCGTGTGGCAGGCGGCCTGGAGCCGCTGGGCGACGGCCTCGTCGGTGCAGGCGACCACGGAGGCGGCCGGCATCCGGGCGGCGATCTCGCGCGCGAGGTTGGGCCCGGTGACCACGGCGACCCGCTCGGCGGGCACGTCGGCGACGTCCATGACGACCTCGCTCATCCGCATGGCGGAACCGAGTTCGACGCCCTTCATCAGGGAGACCAGGACGGTGTCGGGGGCGAGCAGCGGCGCCCAGGCGGCGAGGTTGCCACGCAGTGTCTGGGAAGGGATGGACAGCACCGTGAAGTCGGCTCCGGCGGCCGCCTCGGCGGGGTCGGTGGTGGCGCGCAGGTTCCCGGGGAGTTCGAAGCCCGGGAGGTAGTCCGGGTTGGTCCGGCCGGAGTTGATGGCCTCGGCGACCTCCGCCCGGCGCGCCCACAGGGTGACCTCGCACCCCGCGTCGGCGAGCACCATCCCGAACGCCGTACCCCACGAACCGGCGGCGAGGACCGCCGCCTTGACCGGCTTGCTCACTTGCCCTGCCCCTCCTCGCCACCGGCCTGCCCGGCCGCTTCCCGACCCGCCTGACCAGCCGCTTCCCGTCCGGCCTCGCCGGCGTTCTCCCGGATCGGCCGCCCGAGCGCGACCCCGCCCGTCTCGACGGCGGCGGCCCGGCCGAGCTTCTGCGCCGCGGTCCGGCGCCGCTGCTCGATGCGCTCGCTCTTCGGGTCGTACGGCGACTCGGGGGCCCGCTCGCCGCGGATCTCCTCCAGGTGGCCGGTGATCGCGGCCATGATGACCTCGGTGGCCTCCTTGAGGACGTCCGCGGTCATCTCCTTGCCGTAGAAGCGAGAGAGGTCCACCGGAGGGCCCGCCAGCACCTGGTGGGTCTTGCGCGGGAGGAGGTTGGGCTTCTTGGCGTACGGCGGCAGCAGTTCGTTGGCGCCCCACTGGGCGACCGGGATGACCGGGCACCTGGTCTTCAGCGCCACGCGCGCGGCACCGGTCTTGCCGGTCATGGGCCAGCCGTCCGGGTCCCGGGTGATGGTGCCCTCGGGATAGAAGGCGACGCATTCGCCGCGCTCCACGGCGTCGATCGCGGCCCGGAAGGCACTGAGCGCGTCCGTGCTCTCCCGATAGACGGGGATCTGGCCGGTGCCACGCATCATGGTGCCGACGAATCCCTTCTTGAAAAGGCCGCTCTTCGCCAGGAATCGCGGAACCCGTCCGGTGTTGTACTGAAAGTGCGCGTACGCGAAGGGGTCGACGTGCGAATTGTGGTTCACCACGGTGATAAAGCCACCCGCGGCCGGAATGTGCTCCATTCCGCGCCAGTCCCGCTTGAGCAGAACCACCAGCGGCGGTTTACAGATCACCGCTGCGAGGCGGTACCAGAAGCCGATTCTGCGGCGGGGCACACGGACACCTTCCTTCTGTGGCCTGGGGGCCGGACAAGTGTCGCTCCAGGCCGTCGGTCTGTCGAGAACACCGTACGCCCCGACCCTGCGCCCACCGGGAGGGCCGGGTGACAATGACCGCGACAAGAGAGGGACGAACGCCGGTGCTGTGGACCTTGGTGATACCCGTGAAGTCTTTGGCGCGGGCCAAGAGCAGGCTCGCGGACGCGGCCGCCGACGCGTTGCGCCCGGGCCTCGCCCTCGCCTTCGCCCAGGACACGGTGGCCGCGGCGCTGGCCAGCCCGGCGGTGCGCGATGTGGCAGTTGTCACGGACGACGCCCTGGCCGGCCGGGAGCTGGCCGCACTGGGCGCCCGCATCGTCTCCGACGAACCGGGAGGCGGGCTGAACGCGGCCCTGGCGCACGGGGCGGCGGCCGTGCGGGCCCGGTGCCCCAAAAGCCCGGTCGCGGTCCTGAACGCCGATCTTCCCGCGCTGCGCCCGACGGAATTGGCCCAGGTCCTGGACGCGGCCACGGAATTCCCCCGGGCTTTTCTCGCGGATGCGGCGGCAATCGGTACGACCCTGCTGGCGGCGGCGCCGGGCCGGGAATTGCTTCCGGCATTCGGTACGGATTCACGGGCCCGCCATCGCGCCGGCGGGGCGGTGGAACTCGGCCTGGCGGGCGTGGACTCGGTACGGCAGGACGTGGACACCGCCGACGACCTGCGCGCGGCACTGGCGCTCGGGGTGGGCCCTCGCACGGCCGCCGCGACCGCGCAACTGCTGATCTCCGGGCAGTAGGCTGCCGTCATGCACGCCACCGCTTACACGTACGACGCCGGGACGCGCAGCGGGCAGGTTCTGCTGGACGACGGGACTCCGGTGCCCTTCGACGCCGCCGCGTTCGACGCGGGCGGGCTGCGGCTGCTGCGGCCCGGGCAGCGGGTCCGGATCGAGGTGGAGGGTCCGAAGGAGAGCCCGCGGATCACGCTGGTGACGCTGCAGACCCTCTGACCTGCCCCTGAACATGCCGCGGGCCGGGCTCCCCGACGGAGTCCGGCCCGGCGCGTGAGTACCCTGCGCCCTCGTCTACTTGCGGGCGGTGGCCTTCTTGGCGGTGGTCTTGCGTGCCGACGTCTTCTTGGCCGGGGCCTTCTTGGCCGTCGCCTTCTTCGCCGGGGCCTTCTTGGCGGTCGCCTTCTTGGCGGTCGTCTTCTTCGCGGCGGTGGTCTTGGCGGTCGCCGAGGTCTTCTTGGCGGTCGTCTTCTTCGCGGCCGTGGTCTTCTTCACGGCGGCCGTGGTCTTCTTGGCCGTCGCCTTCTTGGCCGTGGTGGCCTTCTTCGCGGCCGCCTTCGTGGTCTTCTTCGCCGCGGCCTTCTTGACCGTGGCCGTTGCGCCGCCGGTCAGGCTGCCCTTGGGCGCCTTCTTGACGGAGACCTCTCCGCCGCGAGGGAGCTTCTTCGAGCCGCTCACCAGGTCCTTGAAGCCCTGGCCGGCGCGGAATCGCGGCACCGAGGTCTTCTTGACCCGAACCCGCTCGCCCGTCTGGGGATTGCGGGCGTAGCGAGCCGGACGGTCGACCTTCTCGAACGAGCCGAAACCGGTGACCGACACCCGCTCACCTGCGACGACGGCGCGGACGATGGCGTCCAGTACGTGGTCGACAGCTTCGGCGGCCTGCTGGCGGCCGCCCATCTTGTCGGCAATCGCTTCTACGAGCTGCGCCTTGTTCACGTCTTCCCCTTCGGAGACATCGCCAGAACGAAAGTGTTCAAGCTTTTTCGCACGTTAGGCAGATATATACCGCAAATCAAACACGAAACGGGCTAATCACCCTTGTGCCGCAACCGACTCGGCTGCCTCTGACGTGATTCAGCCTTCCCCTTCGGGCAATCGCCCGGCGTCGAGGTCGGCGATGAACCGCTCCAGACGCTTTGTCGCGTCGGTGAGGTCGTGCTTGGCCGCGGCCGTGATGACCAGCAGCTTCCGGGTCAGCGCCATCCGTACGCCCTCCGGGACTTGCAGTGCGCGCACTCTTGCGTGCGCTTCCTTGAGTTGGTCCGCGACCGCCGCATAGAGCTCGAGTTGGCCGTCGCGTTCCATGCACAGATTGTGCCATCTGGGGCGAGTTGTCGCCTGCCCGGGGGGCAACTGGCGCCGCGAACGGCCCTCCGGCGCGCCGCCCAGGCCGCGTTGTCAAGTCCCGCGTACCCCGACAACAACCGCCATAACGTGGCCAGTTGAAGGAACAGTCGAGGGGAGGTGCGGCCATCCGGGTGCGAAAAAAGGCTGTACCCCCGATCGGGCCGATCGGGGGTACAGCCGGGTGTGGGGGTGGCCGAAAGTCGACCGCCGGGGTCGAAGGTTCAGACCTTCAGGGTGCGCGGCTTGTAGGCGGGCCGCACGGCCTCGTAGGTGGCGATGTCGCCCTCGTTCCGCAGCGTGATCGAGATGTCGTCCAGCCCGTTCAGCAGCCGCCAGCGGGAGTTCTCGTCCAGCTCGAAGGAGGCGGTGACGCCCTCGGCACGCACCTCGCGCCCGACCAGGTCGACGGTCACCTCGGCCTCGGGGTCGCGCTCGATGAGCTGCCACAGCTCGTCCACGACCTGCTGCTCCAGCACGACCGTGAGCAGGCCGTTCTTCAGCGAGTTGCCGCGGAAGATGTCGGCGAAGCGGGAGGAGATCACGGCCTTGAAGCCGTAGTTCTGCAGCGCCCAGACGGCGTGCTCACGGGAGGAGCCGGTGCCGAAGTCGGGGCCGGCGACCAGCACGGTCGCGCCCTGGCGCTCGGGCCGGTTGAGCACGAACTCCGGGTCCTTGCGCCAGGCCTCGAACAATCCGTCCTCGAAGCCGTCCCGGGTGACCTTCTTGAGCCAGTGGGCGGGGATGATCTGGTCGGTGTCGACGTTGCTGCGGCGCAACGGGACGGCCCGGCCGGTGTGCGTGGTGAAAGCTTCCATGATCCTCAGACTCCAGCGGGCGTACGGGTCTCGGCGTGGGCCAGGTCGGCCGGGGAGGCCAGGTGCCCCAGGACCGCCGTAGCGGCGGCGACCTGCGGCGACACCAGATGCGTACGGCCGCCCTTGCCCTGCCTGCCCTCGAAGTTGCGGTTGGAGGTGGACGCCGAGCGCTCGCCGGGGGCCAGCTGGTCGGGGTTCATGCCCAGACACATGGAGCAGCCGGCGTGCCGCCACTCGGCGCCGGCCTCCTTGAAGAGGACGTCCAGACCCTCGGAGACGGCCTGCAGACCGACCCGCGCGGAGCCCGGCACGACCAGCATCCGTACGCCGTCGGCGACTTTGCGGCCCCGCAGCAGGTCCGCCGCGGCGCGCAGGTCCTCGATGCGGCCGTTGGTGCACGAACCTACGAAGACGGTGTCCACCTTGATGGACCGCAGCGGCTGCCCGGCCTCCAACCCCATGTACTCCAGGGCCTTTTCGGCGGCGAAGCGCTCCGAAGCGTCTTCGTACGAAGCCGGGTCGGGGACGGACGCCGAAAGCGGCGCGCCCTGGCCCGGGTTGGTGCCCCAGGTGACGAACGGCGACAGCGCGGTGGCGTCGATGACCACCTCGGCGTCGAACTCGGCGTCGTCGTCGGTCCTCAGGGTCTTCCAGTACGCGACCGCGGCGTCCCACTCGGCGCCCTCGGGGGCGTGCGCGCGGCCTTCGAGGTAGGCGAACGTGGTCTCGTCGGGGGCGATCATGCCCGCGCGGGCACCGGCCTCGATCGACATGTTGCAGATGGTCATCCGGGCCTCCATCGAGAGCTTCTCGATGGCCTCGCCGCGGTACTCCAGGACGTAGCCCTGGCCGCCGCCGGTGCCGATCCTGGCGATGATCGCCAGGATCAGGTCCTTGGCGGTGACGCCCTCGGGCAGCTCGCCGTCCACCGTGATCGCCATGGTCTTCGGGCGGGCCATGGGCAGCGTCTGGGTGGCCAGCACGTGCTCGACCTGCGAGGTGCCGATGCCGAACGCCAGCGCGCCGAAGGCGCCGTGCGTGGAGGTGTGCGAGTCGCCGCAGACCACGGTGGTGCCGGGCTGGGTCAGGCCCAGCTGCGGGCCCACCACGTGGACGACGCCCTGCTCGACGTCGCCGAGCGGGTGCAGGCGCACCCCGAAGTCGGCGCAGTTCTTGCGCAGCGTCTCCAGCTGGGCGCGGGAGACCGGGTCGGCGATGGGCTTGTCGATGTCGAGGGTGGGGGTGTTGTGGTCCTCGGTCGCGATGGTCAGGTCGAGCCGCCGCACCTTCCGGCCGCTCTTGCGGAGGCCGTCGAAGGCCTGCGGGCTGGTCACCTCGTGCAGCAGGTGCAGATCGATGTAGAGGAGGTCGGGCTCGCCCTCGGCGCGCCGGACGACATGGTCGTCCCAGACCTTCTCCGCGAGTGTCCTACCCATCGCTTTCCCTCCGGACGGCACATATGGTGTGCCGACCCAACTAGAGATCTTGAGGAGCGGCGGTCGGGGCGCGGTTTCCGCGCATCCGCCGCGAGGCCCTTTCATCCACCGGGCCGCTGTGACTTCGTGACATCAAGGGTGGCGCGTTCCACCGGAAATTGAACTTGCGTTTCACAGAGTGAGACGCAAGTATCGTTTCATGGACAACAGTAGCGGCGTCGGCGTTCTGGACAAGGCGGCACTCGTCCTGAGCGCTCTGGAGTCCGGTCCGGCCACCCTCGCGGGTCTGGTCGCGGCCACCGGACTGGCACGACCCACGGCTCACCGCCTGGCCGTGGCTTTGGAACACCACCGCATGGTGGCGCGCGACATGCAGGGCCGTTTCATTCTCGGACCGCGCCTGGCCGAGCTGGCCGCGGCCGCGGGTGAGGACCGTCTCCTGGCCACCGCGGGGCCGGTGCTCACGCACCTCCGTGACATCACGGGCGAGAGCGCGCAGCTCTACCGCCGCCAGGGCGACATGCGTATCTGCGTCGCCGCCGCGGAACGCCTGTCCGGACTGCGGGACACCGTCCCGGTCGGTTCGACGCTCACGATGAAGGCGGGATCGTCCGCGCAGATCCTCATGGCCTGGGAGGAGCCGGAGCGGCTGCACCGGGGGCTGCAGGGCGCCCGCTTCACGGCGACGGCGCTGTCCGGCGTGCGGCGCCGGGGCTGGGCCCAGTCCATCGGCGAGCGGGAGCCGGGGGTCGCCTCCGTCTCCGCGCCCGTGCGGGGCCCGTCGAACCGCGTGGTCGCCGCCGTGTCCGTCTCCGGACCCATCGAGCGGCTGACCCGCCACCCCGGCCGGATGCACGCCCAGGCGGTCATCGACTCCGCGGCCCGCCTCTCCGAGGCACTGCGCCGCACCGGCTGACCGAGGCCCCGGGCCCGACACCCGCAGGCGCACCAACACAAGCCGCACACGGCGACATGCGTCACACGAGCCACCCAGGTCACGGGCCACGAAGGGCCACAGACCACGCGGGGCCTGGGCCGCGTAGGGGCACGGAGTGCAGGCACACCGGGGAGCCTCATAGGTCGCACAAGCCTCACGCTTTGCGGGGCCACGGAGGCGACTCGGACCTCACGTGCCACGGAGCCACCGGTGTCGCACGCCACGTGAGCCTCACAGGCAGATGCCGCAAGCCCCACCGGCGACAAGGACCGCGGCCGTCCGGCTGGCCCGGCCCCCGCCCCCGTAAGTTCCGGCCGACAGGCCCCGAGGCCCGCAGGCCCCGCAGGCGGCAAGCCCCCAGGCCCATCGCCCGCACCGGCTCAGCGCGACGCTCCCCGGCCGGGCGGCAGGACGGAACGCAGGAAGACCCCGGGGGCCGGCCTCGACGCCGCGGCCGGCCCCCGGAGTGAACGGTGCCCCGCTCAGGCCGCCCGCAGCCGCTCGGCGGCGCGCTCGCCGCGTCGGCCGACCGGCACCACGCCGGTCGCCTTGCCGAGGCCGAAGGCGGGCATGTTGACGTACACCGACTCGTAGCCGCCGGCCGGCACGACGTACGTCTCGTGCCAGAAGCCGACCTTGTCCTTCCCCTCACGTATCCGCCGGTTGAACGCGGCCCACGCCGGCCGGTGCTCCTGGTCCGCGGCGGAGGCGTACGCGAGGAGCTTCTCGGTCGACTCCCAGTACTGCACCACGTACAGGACCCGCGGCCCCAGCAGTGTCTGCGCGCCGAGCATGCCCCGCTCCCGCTCGCGCGACAGCTCCCGCAGCATGCGCGGCATCGCCCGCATCACCGGCAGCCAACTGCGCACCGCCAGAAGCCGGTTGAAGCGCATCCCGATCAGGAACACCACGACGTCCCCCTGCGCGTCCGCGGTCATACGCCCCGCGATCGGCTTGTCAGCCATGACGAAACCCACCTTCCCCCTGAGACAGCCCTTGAGGACAGCGATTGGATAGTGCCGCTATCCATGATTGGATAGTGACACTCTCCAACGCGGGACGCAAGGGGAATGAGCAAGGGAGTCGCCCGGCCATGAGGCTGTCGGAGCTGAGCAGGCGAAGCGGCGTCGCCACCGCCACCGTGAAGTTCTATCTGCGCGAGGGACTGCTGCCGCCGGGCCGCCGGATCACCGCCACCCAGGCCGAGTACGGCGAGGAGCACCTGCGCCGGCTGCGTCTGGTGCGGGCGCTGATCCAGGTCGGCGGCGTCTCGGTGGCGTCCGCCCGCGAGGTGCTCGCCGCGCTGGACAACGACTCCCTGGATCACAACGAACGTCTCGGCACCGCCGTCTGGGCCCTCCCCCACGGCAAGCCCGCCGACCCCGACGACCCGGCGACCGAGACGGCCCGGCAGCGCGCCGACCGCCTGCTGGAACTGCTCGGCTGGAGCTACGGCCCCACGACCGGCGTTGCGCCCCCGGCGTACGGAATGCTGGTGAACGCGATCGCCACGCTGGAACGTCTCGGATATCCGTGCGCCGTCGAGGACTTGGCGCCGTACGCCCGCGGCATGGAACAGCTCGCCGTCAACGATCTGGATCTCGTGGAGCAGTACGGCGGCGGGGCGGACGAACAGGTGGAGGCGGCGGTCGCGCTGACCGTGCTCTACGAGCCGGTGCTGCTCGCGTTGCGCAGGCTGGCGGAGGCGGAGGAGTCACGCCGCAGGTTCGGCACGCACTGACCACACGACGATGGGCCCCCACCGAAGTGGAGGCCCATCGCTCACGTACCCCCGACCGGATTCGAACCGGCGCTACCGCCTTGAGAGGGCGGCGTGCTAGGCCGCTACACAACGGGGGCGTGGACTCTGCGTCGCCGCAGGCCCGAGCTGGTCTACCTGGACTCGAACCAAGACTAACTGAACCAGAATCAGTCGTGCTGCCAATTACACCATAGACCAATGTGGTTTAGACCAGTCAGTACCCCCGACCGGATTCGAACCGGCGCTACCGCCTTGAGAGGGCGGCGTGCTAGGCCGCTACACAACGGGGGCCTTGATCCTCGCGGATCCGTACCCCCGACCGGATTCGAACCGGCGCTACTGCCGTGAGAGGGCAGCGTGCTAGGCCGCTACACAACGGGGGCTTTGCAGATGAGCTCTGCGAGCTGGCCTACCTGGACTCGAACCAAGACTAACTGAACCAGAATCAGTCGTGCTGCCAATTACACCATAGGCCACTGGAACGCAAGCCCCCTACGGGGGATCTTGTTCTAGTTTGCTCCCCCGGATTCCGGCCTCTCGGCCCGCTCCCCGGCGGCGCAGGAAGAACATTACCTGAAGGTGGACGGGGCTCCAAAACGACTATCCGTGCCGAGGATCGCGGGGAGTTCGGCGAGGGACGCGATCCGGTGCGGGCCGGCCGGAGCGTCGGCCCAGGCGTGCGCGCCGTCGCGATCGATCCACACGGACACCAGTCCCGCGTCGGCGGCGCCGCGCCAGTCGATCTCCGGGTGGTCGCCGACGTACGCGACCAGGTGGGGCGGCAGGTCCAGCGCCTCGCAGGCCGCGAGGAACGCGCCGGCCTGCGGCTTGGAGACGCCGAGCTCGGCGGCGCACAGGATGGCCTCGAAGCGGTCGTGGACGCCGAGCACCCGCAGTTTGCGGTCCTGGACGTGCAGGCTGGAGTTGGACAGCACCGCGTGCCGGTGGCTGGTGGCGAGGGTGTCCAGGACGGGCAGCACGTCCGGGAAGAGCGCCCAGGCCGCCTCGTAGTGCCCGATGTAGCGCTCGAACCAGGCCTCCGCCTCGGCGTCGGTGAGTTCCCGTTCCAGGAACACCCGCACCCGGTCGCGTCGCTGGCCCTCGAAGGACACCTCACCCGCTGCGAACCGCGCCCACTGGCTGTCGGTGACCGCCCGCCACTGCGCGAGGGCGTGCTCGGCGCTCTCGTACGCGTCGAGCAGGCCCTCGGCCGCCAGGTGCGCGCGCATGCCGGCGCGGTCCGCGGTCGTGTAGTCGAACAGCGTGTCGTCCACGTCCCAGACCACGGCCCGAATGCTCATGGTCCGACGGTAACCCGGCGACCACGGGTCGCGGGCGGCCACGGCGAAAGGGCGGCACCCGCCACCGGGTGCCGCCCTCGACCGAAGCGGGAGCTATGCGGCGAGCTTCGCCAGCGCCGCGTCGATGCGGGTCAGCGTCGCGTCCCTGCCCAGGATCTCCAGGGACTCGAAGAGCGGCAGTCCGACCGTGCGGCCGGTGACGGCGACGCGGACCGGGGCCTGGGCCTTGCCGAGCTTGAGGCCGTGGGCCTCACCGGCCTCCAGGACGGCCGCCTTCAGCGACTCCGGGCTGCTCCAGTCGGCCGCGTCCAGCTTCTCGCGGGCGGTGCGCAGCAGGGCGTCGGAGCCCTCCTTCATGGCCTTGGTCCAGCTGGCCTCGTCGTACACCGGCTCCGGAAGGAACAGGAAGTCGACGTTGTCGGTGATCTCGGACAGGACCTTCAGACGGGTCTGCGCGTGCGGCGCGACGGCCTGCCACTTCAGCTCGTCGAAGGCCTCCGGCGCCCACGGCGCGAACGGGGCCTGCAGCCAGGGGCGGCAGCGCTCCGTGAAGTCCTTGACCTCCAGCAGCCGGATGTGGTCGCCGTTGATCGCCTCGCACTTCTTGAGGTCGAAGCGGGCCGGGTTGGGGTTCACGTCCGTGACGTCGAAGGCCGCGACCATCTCGTCCGTCGTGAAGATGTCCTGGTCGGCGGAGAGCGACCAGCCCAGGAGGGAGAGGTAGTTGAGAAGCCCCTCGGGGAGGAAGCCGCGCTCGCGGTAGAGGTTGAGCGACGACTGCGGGTCCCGCTTGGAGAGCTTCTTGTTGCCCTCGCCCATGACGTACGGCAGATGGCCGAACTCCGGGGTGCGCTTGGCGATGCCCAGTTCGGTCAGCGCCTTGTACAGGGCGATCTGCCGGGGGGTGGAGGAGAGCAGGTCCTCGCCGCGCAGGACGTGGGTGATCTCCATCAGGGCGTCGTCGACCGGGTTGACCAGCGTGTAGAGCGGGGCGCCGTTGGCGCGCACGATGCCGTAGTCCGGGACGTTCTCCGGGGTGAAGGTCAGCTCGCCGCGGACCAGGTCGGTGAAGGTGATCGTCTCGTCGGGCATCCGGAAGCGGACGATCGGCGCGCGGCCCTGGGCCGTGTACTGCTCGACCTGCGCGGCGGTCAGCTCGCGGCAGTGGCCGTCGTAGCCGGACGGCTTGCCGGCGGCGCGGGCGGCCTCGCGGCGGCTGTCCAGCTCCTCCTGGGAGCAGTAGCAGTGGTAGGCGTGGCCGGCGTCCAGCAGCTTGGCCGCGACGTCCCGGTAGATGTCCATGCGCTGCGACTGGCGGTACGGCGCGTGCGGGCCGCCGATCTCCGGGCCCTCGTCCCAGTCGAAGCCGAGCCAGCGCATCGCGTCGAGCAGCTGCTCGTAGGACTCCTCGGAGTCACGGGCCGCGTCGGTGTCCTCGATGCGGAAGACCAGGGTGCCGCCGTGGTGCCGGGCGAACGCCCAGTTGAACAGGGCGGTGCGGACCAGGCCCACGTGCGGGTTGCCGGTGGGCGAGGGGCAGAAACGGACACGGACTGGGGAGGCGGGTGCGCTAGCCACGCTTGACAACCTTGTTGGTGAGAGTGCCGATGCCTTCGATGCTGACGGAGACCTCGTCGCCGACAGCGAGGGGGCCGACCCCCGCGGGGGTGCCCGTGAGGATCACGTCGCCGGGGAGCAGCGTCATGGCCTCGGAGATGTTGACGATCAGATCCTCGATCGGGTGGATCATCTCGCTCGTGCGGCCGAGCTGGCGCTGCTGTCCGTTGACGGTCAGCTGGATGGTCAGGTCGCCCGGCTCCAGTTCGGTCTCGACCCAGGGGCCGAGCGGGCAGGCGGTGTCGAAGCCCTTGGCCCGGGCCCACTGCTTCTCGCGGCGCTGGACGTCACGGGCGGTGATGTCGTTGGCGCAGGTGTAGCCGAGGATCACGTCCCGGACGCGCTCGCGCGGGACCTCGCGGCACAGCCGGCCGATGACGACGGCCAGCTCGGCCTCGTGGTGGAGTTCCTCGGAGAAGGAGGGGTACTGGATCTCGTCGCCGGGGCCGATCACCGAGGTGGACGGCTTGAAGAAGGCGAACGGCGCGTCGGGCACGTCGTTGCCCAGTTCCCGCGCGTGCTCGGCGTAGTTGCGGCCGAAGGCGACGACCTTGTTGGGCAGGACCGGCGGCAGCAGCCGTACCTTGCTCAGCGGCACCTTGGTGCCGGAGAGCTCGAAGTCCGCGAACGGGATGCCCTTGATGATGTCGAGAACGAGCTCGTCCGGCTTGTCGCCCTCGACCGCGCCGAAGGCGACGTTCCCGTCGATGGAGAACCTGGCGATGCGCACGGGATCCTTGCGCCCCTTACCTGAGCTGGGTGGAGTCTGATCGCTCCAGGCTAACGCGGCAAAGGGCGGGCGCCCCGCGCAATTGCCTCGCGGGGCGCCCGGTGGCGTCGTCGGCGCTACTCGGCCACCGCGGCCCCGACCGGGAGGTCCATGAGGATCGTGCGCCGGGGGTTGGCGGTGCGGGCCGGGAGGTCGACGGAGTGCTCCGGGAGGTCCAGGGGCGCCGGCTCGTCGGCGCCGTCGAGGTGCGCCAGGGTGGTACGCCGCGGGTTGGCGGTCGTGTGGAACATCGTCGTCGTCTTCACGGTTGTACTTGACCCTGTCGTGTACGGGGCGCCGGGAAGCGCCGGTGGACAGAACGTTGCCTCTTGTAAAGCGTCAGGCTAAACATCCGATTCCCCGGGGGCGGCGGCAGGGGGCCCCGAGTTCGGTGTGAGTTTCCTCACGATGCTGAGCGCAAAACCGGCAATTCCGGCTCGCAACTCATGCCAACGAAACGGACATTGGGCACCTGAAGCGCGCATTCCGCTCCTGATCATGGCGACTGGGACACCTGACGGGCCCCGACGACTCGTTGGGGTATGTCCGCTATCAGGTGGAGCCCCTTCTACATGTCGTGACGTCACCCTCACGTGGTGTCACGGAGGTCACAGCCTGACCAACTGGCCTTGTTGGAGATCCTGCACTGTGCTGGAATTCCACGGACCGCCGCGGGATCGAGCCGGCGCGCAGGGGGCGCGAATCAGCGTCGCTCCTGACGAGTGAGCGGCGAGAGGGGGAGTCCAGCGCCGGTCACTCACGACCACCCGGGTGCGCATTCAGGGCGCCCCCGACGACGCCGACACCGTCCTTCCGTTCACGCGGAGGGGCGCCTGGTCCAGAGGTTGCGACGCTAGTGCAGGGACGTTTCAAGAGGGATGGCAGTGCTTCGGCAGAGCCGGAGCCGCACGGCGGGACTGCCCCCATGGCCGGCAGCTCCTCGCCCCAGCACGCCCAGGGCCAGGGCCCGACCCCGTCCGGTGACGGCGGTCCGCGCTCAGGTCGCCCCGGCGCCTCGGGCACGTCGGCGTCCGCTCCGGCGGTGAAGCCGCCGCAGGGCGCGACCGGTCCGGGGCCACGAATAGCGCTGCGCAACTGGCGCATCTCGACCCGCCTGGTGGCTCTGCTCACGCTGCCGGTGGTCGCGGCCACCTCGCTCGGCGCGCTGCGCATCAGCCAGTCGATGGACGACATCGAGCAGCTCGACAACATGAAGCTGCTCACCGAGATGACCAAGCAGGCCACCGAACTGGCCGCCGCCCTCCAGGAGGAGCGCGACCAGTCCGCCGGCCCGCTGGCGCACGGCTCGACCGCGAGCGCCATCACGGTCAAGGGCTTCCAGGACAAGACGGACCGGGCGCTGGACAACTTCCTCGCCGCGTCCGAGGAGGTCGACTCCGCCAGCAAGGACGGCAACCTCCAGGGTGTGCGCGACAGCCTCGTCGGCCTCGCCCGCGACCTGAACAGCCTCAACGAGATCCGCAACAACGCCTACGAGGCCGAGGACAACTCCACGCAGACCGTGGAGGCCTACCACCGCCTCATCACGCACCTGCTGGACCTCTCGCAGGACATGGCCGAGGCGACCAGCAACCCGGACATGATCCAGCGCACCCGCGCGCTGTCCGCGTTCTCCTCCGCCAAGGAGTACGCGTCGATCCAGCGCGCGGTCCTCGCGGCGGCCCTGCCCGCCAGCAACAAGACCTTCGGCGACCTCTCCGAGAACGACCGGCTGTACGCCGAGTCGGCGCTGGAGAGCCAGGTCTCCGAGCTGCGCAGCTTCTCCAGCATCTACGGCGACGGCGCCGAGGAGCTGCTCAAGCCCATCGACCAGGGCAACGCGACCATCGAGTCCACCGACAAGTACGCCAGCCGCGCGCTCAGCCGCGAGAACGGTCTGGCGGGCCTGGAGAAGCGCTCCTACCGGGACTGGCTGGACGACAGCTCCACCAAGATCCAGCAGATGAAGAACATCGAGCGCACGCTGCTGGAGGACATGGAGCAGAAGGCGCGCGAGCTGCGCAGCGAGTCGGAGCGCGAAGCGATCATCTCCGGTGCGCTGGTCCTGATCGTGCTCGGCGTCTCGCTCGTCGGCGCCTTCGTGGTGGCCCGCTCCATGATCCGCTCGCTGCGGCGCCTGGAGGACACCGCGACCAAGGTCGCCCAGGAGCGACTGCCCGAGCTGGTCAAGCAGCTGTCCGAGTCCGACCCGCAGGACGTCGACACGTCCGTCGAGTCGGTCGGCGTGCACTCCCGCGACGAGATCGGCCGGGTGGCCACCGCCTTCGACGACGTGCACCGCGAGGCGGTCCGCCTCGCCGCCGAGCAGGCCCTGCTGCGGGGCAACGTCAACGCGATGTTCACCAACCTCTCGCGTCGCTCCCAGGGCCTCATCCAGCGCCAGCTGTCGCTGATCTCCGAACTGGAGTCCCGCGAGGCGGACCCGGACCAGCTGGCCTCGCTGTTCAAGCTGGACCACCTCGCCACCCGTATGCGCCGGAACGGCGAGAACCTCCTCGTCCTCGCGGGTGAGGAACCCGGCCGCCGCTGGACCCGTCCGGTCCCGCTGGTCGACGTGCTCCGCGCCGCCGCGTCCGAGGTGGAGCAGTACGAGCGCATCGAGCTGGCCTCCGTGCCGACCACCGAAGTGGCCGGCCGTGTGGTCAACGACCTCGTGCACCTGCTCGCCGAGCTGCTGGAGAACGCCACCTCGTTCTCCTCCCCGCAGACCAAGGTCAAGGTCACCGGTCACGCGCTGCCCGACGGCCGCGTGCTGATCGAGATCCACGACACCGGCATCGGCCTCTCCCCCGAGGACCTGGCCGCGATCAACGAGCGGCTCGCCTCGCCGCCCACCGTCGACGTCTCCGTCTCCCGCCGCATGGGTCTGTTCGTGGTCGGCCGCCTCTCGCAGCGCCACGGCATCCGCATCCAGCTGCGGCCCTCCGACTCCGGCGGCACGACCGCGCTGGTCATGCTCCCGGTGGACGTCGCCCAGGGCGGCCGCAAGCCGCAGGGCAAGCCCGGTCAGGGCGGCCCCGGTGGCACGGGTGGTCCGGCCGCGGCACAGGCCGCCGCCGGTGTCGCCGCCGCACGCCGTGGCAACGGCTCCTCGCTGGGCGCGGGTGCGCCGGGCGGCGGGGCTCTCGGTGCCGGTGCGTCCGGTGGTGCCCTCGGTGCCGGTGCGTCCGGCGGTGGCCGGCTCGGCGCCGGTCAGGGCCCGCGGGCCGCACTGCCCGGCCGCGACTCGGGCGGTGCCCCGGGTGGGGCACGTGGACAGCAGACTCCCCCGGCCCAGCAGGGCCGGCCGAACGCCGGTGCGGGCAACGCCCAGGCGCCGATGGCCCCGCAGGGCCAGGAGAGCCGCGGCCCGGTGGGCCCGCAGCGCGGCAACGGGAAGGCCGGCGGCGAGCGCGGCCGGCGTGGCCGTCAGGCACAGCTCCCGCCCCGTGGCGGAGCGCGCGCCGAGCTGCCCGGCGGCAACGAGCAGCAGCGCCCGAGCTGGAGCGACGAGAACGCGCAGCCGCCGGTGCCGCGTGCAGCGCTGGACACCCCGCGCGGCCACGACGAGCAGCGGGACCCGTCGCAGACGGCCCCGATGCCGAGGATCGACGACCGGCACGGCCCGGGCGCCACCTCGGAGATGCCCGCGGTTCCCCGTGCGGACGACCGCCAGAACCCGGGCGGTCCCGCCGACTTCCCGCACCAGGGCGCCAACAACCAGCAGAACAACGGCCAGTTCGTCCGCTCGGACGTCTTCGGCACGCCGGGCGGCCAGAACAACCCGTCCCACACGGGCCAGTTCGCCGTACCGCAGCAGGGCTACGACAACGGGTCCACCGGTCAGTACCCGGCGCCGCAGCAGCGGCAGGACAACGGCGTGAACGGTCAGTACGCCGCGCCGCAGGGCTACGACAACGGGTCCACGGGTCAGTACCCGGCCGTCCCGGGCTACGACAACGGGGCTACCGGCCAGTACGGCGGCTACGACGGTTCGTCCACGGGGCAGCACTCGCTGCCCGGGCACCAGAACCCGTCGGGCAACGGCCAGTTCGAGCGTCCGCAGGGCGACTTCGGTGGCCAGCGGCCGCAGGCTCCGCAGCGTCCCCAGCAGCGTCACGCCCGCCAGGAGCCGGAGGCGCTGCCGCCGGCCGCGGGTCCCGGCGACGGTCGTACGCCGCTGTACGACACGCTGGAGACGAACTGGTTCCGCGGCCAGCAGGGCCAGCAGGCCCCCCAGGGCCAGCCGGGTCCGCAGGGCCCGCACGGCCCGCAGTCCCAGCCGGGACGAGCCCAGCGTCCGCAGGGCAACGGCTCCGCGCCGGCCCCGCAGGCACCGCAGGGCCCCCCGGCTCCCCAGCGTCCCGCCGCCCCCGCATGGCGCAGCTCGCCGAACGACGACCTCGTCCGGCAGGCAGAGCGCGTGCGGCAGCCGGCCGCGGGCGGAGTCACCACCTCCGGTCTGCCGCGTCGCGTACCCCGGGCGAATCTCGTCCCGGGTACCGCACAGCAGCAGCCGCACCAGAGCGGTCCGCAGGTCTCGCGCGCCCCACAGGACGTGCGCGGCCGGCTTACCAACCTCCGTCGGGGTATCGCACAGGGCCGTCAGGCCGGGTCCGGCCAGACGGGCAGTTTCCCGAGCCCCACTCACCAGCAGGAGCGTTAGTTGAGTCCGATGAGCCAGGCGGCACAGAACCTGAACTGGTTGATCACCAACTTCGTGGACAACACCCCCGGGGTGTCCCACACCGTCGTCGTGTCCGCCGACGGTCTCCTCCTGGCGATGTCGGAGGGTTTTCCGCGCGACCGCGCCGATCAACTCGCGGCGGTCGCGTCAGGCCTCACCTCGCTGACGGCCGGGGCGTCCCGGATCTTCGAGGGCGGCAACGTGGCGCAGACCGTCGTGGAGATGGAGCGAGGATTCCTTTTCCTCATGTCCGTCTCCGACGGCTCGTCCCTCGCCGTTCTCGCACACCCGGAGTGCGACATCGGCCTCGTCGGCTACGAGATGGCGCTGCTGGTGGACCGTGCGGGAGCAGTGCTCACGCCGGACCTCCGCGCCGAACTGCAAGGAAGTCTGCTCCACTAACGCCCCCGGATCCACCCGTCTCACCAAATCACCGTCCGGCCGACACAATCCCCCCACCGGCCCCCGTCAGACGGCACGACTGACCAACTTGCTGTCCCGCCCGGAGGATTCATGACCCCGCCCACCGCCTCTCATGATCCGTACACAGATCCGTACGGGGACGAGGGCGACCAGCCGCTGGTTCGTCCGTACGCGATGACCGGCGGCCGGACCCGGCCGCGCTATCAGCTCGCGCTCGAGGCGCTGATCAGCACCACGGCCGACCCGGCAGCGCTCATGGGGCTGCTCCCGGAGCACCAGCGCATCTGCCACCTGTGCCGCGAGGTGAAGTCGGTCGCCGAGGTCTCGGCGCTGCTCGCCATGCCGCTCGGGGTGGCCCGCATCCTCGTCGCGGACCTCGCCGAGGCAGGACTCGTCGCCGTCCACCAGCCGGGTGGCGACGAGAGCAACGGCGGTGCGCCCGACGTGACACTGCTCGAAAGGGTGCTCAGTGGCCTTCGCAAGCTCTGAACCGAGAGGTGCCACCACCTCTGCCAAGATCGTGGTGGCCGGCGGCTTCGGCGTGGGCAAGACCACGTTCGTCGGCGCCGTCTCGGAGATCAACCCGCTGCGCACCGAGGCCGTCATGACGTCCGCCAGCGCGGGCATCGACGACCTCACGCACACCGGGGACAAGACCACCACCACGGTGGCGATGGACTTCGGCCGCATCACGCTGGACCAGGACCTGATCCTGTACCTCTTCGGTACGCCGGGTCAGGACCGCTTCTGGTTCATGTGGGACGACCTGGTCCGTGGCGCCATCGGCGCGGTGGTGCTCGTGGACACCCGCCGGCTGGCGGACTGCTTCCCCGCGGTGGACTACTTCGAGAACAGCGGTCTGCCGTTCGTCGTCGCCCTCAACGGCTTCGACGGTCAGCAGCCGTACGCTCCGGAGGAGGTCCGCGAGGCACTGCAGATCGGCCCGGACACCCCGATCATCACCACCGACGCCCGGCACCGGGCCGACGCCAAGTCCGCGCTGATCACACTGGTCGAGCACGCGCTGATGGCCCGGCTGAAGTAGGACTCAAATGATCTGTCCCGTACGGCAGTTGCCGTAGGCGACATCCTCGTGGCGGCGGAGCCGGCTGTGGCCTTTGACACGGTCGGCTTCGGTGTTCATAACGTTTCGGCAGAGGAATCGAGGAGTCCCGCCACGCGTCGCGGTCATGTGGTGTCGCTGCGCGCACGAAAGCCCCGTCATTTGACGGGGCTCGCTCTTTATGACCGTTTTATCTATCGCTTACGTCAGCGCGAATCCGCCCTTTCCTATGTTTGGAAGAGCGCTGGTCGACGTGCTGGAATGCCTGAACTGCCCAAAGGTCAAAGACGTACTCAGTGGTCGATGGCGAACTGGGCCCTGAGACACAGCGGCACGACGTAGGTGCCCGCCGCCGAGAGGTTGTTGGTCGAGTGAGGCGAAGCAACAAAGGTCCCGAGCCGCCCGCCCGGGGCAACTTCACCCCGCCGCCGCGCGGAGCGGCGCCCGCCCCTGCTGTGCCGGGTTCCGAGCAGGTGGCCACGCCCGCTCCGAGCGGCGGCCGTTTCTCCCCGCGCAACTGGCGCGTGCCGACCCGGCTGAACGCGATCCTGCTGATCCCCGTGATGGTCGGCCTGGTCATGGGCGGCTTCCAAGTGAAGAGTTCGATCGACACCTGGCAGGAGGCCGAGGACGCGGAGAGCACCGCGCGTCTGGTCCGGGCCTCCCTGACCTACGCGGACGCCCTCTACACCGAGCGCGACCTCACCACGGCCCCGCTGCTGCTGGGCCGCGACCAGGCCACGGTCACGCAGGCGCGCAAGAAGACCGACGCCGCCGCGGACGCGTTCGACGAGGCCGCCCAGAGCATGCCCCAGAAGCCGGGCCTGGAGCGCCGGCTGACCCTGTTCCGTGAGGCGGAGCCCAAGCTCCAGCAGCTGCGGCAGGTCGCGTACACCTCCAAGCTCGACGGTGTGAAGACGGAGGAGGGCTACGTAGAGGTCGCCCACCCCCTGATGGAGTTCGCCAACGAGCTCGGCCTGGGCACCGGAAACATCACCAGCTACGGCCGCACGGTCTACGCGATCTCGCTGACCAAGGCGGCGCTGTCGCTGGAGCGGTCCATCGGCACGCACATCCTGGTCAAGCCGGGTCCGAAGGACGCCGACCTGGCCAAGCAGCGCGTGGCGCTCTCCTCGTACGCCTACCTCGAGGGCATCGCCGTCGAGGAGTACATCGGCGGTGGCACCGAGGCCGACGCGCAGAAGCTGGAGGACGCCAAGAAGCAGATCGAGGCGGACGGCCGGCAGCAGGCCAAGGAAGCCCTGGCCAAGAACCCGGACTACAAGGCGCCGCCCTCCGACCCGACCGTGATGGTCGGGGCCATGGCGGGCCTGACCACCACCGACCCCGCCGCCCGTGAGGCCCTCGCCCAGCAGGGCATCAGCGCGGAGAACTGGTGGGCGGTCAACACCCTCAAGTACAACGCGTACCGGCAGATCGAGTCGGACATGGCCGACACCGCGGTGAACGAGGCCGCGAGCATCGCCGACGGCGCCAAGCAGGACGCGATCATCACCGGCGCCATCGTCGTGGTGGCCCTGCTCGCCGCGTTCATCCTGGCCGGCATGGTGGCCCGCCAGATGAGCCGCTCGATGCGCCAGCTGCGCAACGCGGCCTTCGGCATCGCCG
Organism: Streptomyces sp. NPDC089424; assembly: GCF_044749345.1. Taxonomy (NCBI): domain Bacteria; kingdom Bacillati; phylum Actinomycetota; class Actinomycetes; order Kitasatosporales; family Streptomycetaceae; genus Streptomyces; species Streptomyces sp. NPDC089424. The sequence continues at coordinate 660,501 of NZ_JBIVHU010000003.1, read as the reverse complement.
AGCAGCGCCTGCCGATGCTGGTCGACCAGCTCTCGCGCACCGACCCCGGTCGGGTCGACACCCGTGTCTCGCCCATCCCGATCTCCTCCACGGACGAGATCGGTGAGGTCGCCCGGGCCTTCGACCAGGTCCACCGCGAGGCGGTCCGGCTCGCCGCCGAGCAGGCCCTGCTGCGGGGCAACATCAACGCGATCTTCACCAACCTCTCGCGGCGCAACCAGTCGCTGATCGAGGGCCAGCTGACCCTCATCACCGACCTGGAGAACAACGAGGCCGACCCGGACCAGCTGGAGAACCTCTTCCGGCTGGACCACCTGGCCACCCGTATGCGCCGCAACGGCGAGAACCTCCTGGTCCTCGCGGGCGAGGAGCCCGGCCGTCGCTGGGACCAGCCGGTTCCGCTGGTCGACGTGGTGCGCGCCGCCTCCTCCGAGGTGGAGCAGTACGAGCGCATCGAGATATCCGGCGTGCCCGAGGCCGAGATCCACGGCCGCGCCGTGACCGACCTCGTGCACCTGCTGGCCGAGCTGCTGGAGAACGCGACCACGTTCTCCTCCCCGCAGACCAAGGTCCGCGTGACCGCGACCCGGCTGCCCGACGGCCGCGTGATGATCGAGATCCACGACAAGGGCATCGGCCTGACCGCCGAGGACTTCGCGGACATCAACCACAAGCTGGCCAACCCGCCGACCGTGGACGCCGCGATCTCCCAGCGCATGGGTCTGTTCGTGGTCGGCCGGCTGTCCGACCGGCACGGCATCCGCGTCCAGCTGCGCCCCTCGGGCGAGCAGGCCGGCACCACCTCGCTGGTCATGCTCCCCGACGCCATCACCCACGGTGGTGGCGGCGAGCAGGCGCCGGTCGCCGACGAGTTCACCGTCTCGCAGATCATCCCGGAGCAGCAGTTCCAGGGTGAGAGCTTCAACGCCGCGCCTCCGATGCTCACGGCCGCCGAGCTCGGCTTCGACGACAGCCGCTACGAGGTCCCGGACGACATCCGCGACCTGGACCCGGTGGGCCGCTCCCTGATGCGCGAGGAGCGCCGCGCGGCCCTGGAGGCCCAGACCCACGGTCCGGAGCACGAGGGGCAGGGCTACGGCGACGGCGGCTACGACGCCGCGTCCGGCCAGCCGTACGACAACGGCGGCCAGGCGTACGACAACGGCCAGAGCGGTTACCCCGACCAGGCGGCGGCCTTCGGCCAGCAGCAGGGGTACCAGGAGCAGACGTCGTACGAGGACCAGCAGCAGCAGTCGTACGACGAGCAGTACTACGCGCCGAACGGGATGCCGCAGAGCGATGGTTTCCCGACCAACGGCGGCTACCCGGAGCCGGGTTATGCGGAGCCGGCCCAGGAGAAGTCCGCGGCCGCCGCGTCCGGTTCCCCGGACTCCTTCTCGGCCTTCGAAGAGCCGTCCTACCAGGGCGACTGGCCCCAGCGCGACGGCTACCAGAACGGCTACGGCGACCAGTACGCTCCCGAAGCGGAATCCGCGCAGGCCGCTGACGCGAAGGAGCGGGACCGCGTAGGCTTCGACCGTCCGGGGCCGGGCCCCTCCGCTCCGCACGCGATGACCGACGCCGGGCTTCCCCGCCGGGGATCCACCGGTGGCGGGCAGGCGGCCGGCAGGTCCGCGCAGCAGGACGCGGCGGCACCCGCGGCGGCGAACGGCGACGGCGACGACAGCTGGCGCTCGGCCAACGACGAGCGCTGGCAGCAGGCCTCGCAGTTGCGCAAGCCCAAGGCGGGCGGGGTCACCTCCTCCGGCCTGCCGCGGCGGGTACCCAAGGCCAATCTGGTCGAGGGCACCGCGGAGTCGACCCCGCAGGGCGGCCCCCAGGTCTCCCGCGCTCCCGAGGACGTCCGGGGCAGGTTGAGCAACCTGCGCCGGGGAGTCCAGCGGGGACGCAGCGCGGGAAGTGAAACGAACGGCCAGGCCACTAGGAATCAGCACAGTGGTCCTGACAGCACCTACAACCAGGAGCGTTAGTGTGAGCCCGATGAGCCAGGCGGCACAGAACCTGAACTGGTTGATCACCAACTTCGTGGACAACACCCCCGGGGTGTCGCACACGGTGGTGGTCTCCGCCGACGGACTCCTTCTGGCGATGTCCGAAGGCTTCCCCCGCGACCGTGCCGACCAGCTCGCGGCCGTCGCCTCCGGTCTGACCTCACTGACCGCCGGCGCCTCGCGCATCTTCGAGGGCGGCAGCGTGAATCAGACGGTTGTGGAGATGGAGCGGGGATTCCTCTTCATCATGTCCGTTTCCGATGGGTCGTCCCTCGCGGTTCTTGCGCACCCGGAGGCGGACATCGGCCTCATTGGGTACGAGATGGCACTTCTGGTCGACCGCGCGGGCACGGTCCTGACCCCGGATCTTCGTGCGGAGCTCCAAGGAAGCCTTCTCAACTAACAGACAGACGGTGCGATTTCGCGTCCCGTGGCCGTAAGGTTTCGGGACGCGGCTCCACAGCGATGGGTGCCCGGCACAGTCGGAGGAGGAGAAAGTGGCAACACCCCCAAGCGGTTCATCATCGGGCAACTGGTCGTACGGCCCTGGCCAGGGGCAGAACGACGGTTCCCAGAACCGGTACAACTTCCCCTCCGCACCCAGCCACCGGCAGCCGTACGCGCCACAGGGCCCCGGCCCCTCGCCGTACGACCAGCCGAACGCGCCCCGCATCCAGCCGGTGCAGCCGCAACGCCGCACCCCTGAGCCCGCCCCCGCCGGGGCGTCGAACAACCCCCTGGTGCGCCCGTACGCGATGACGGGCGGCCGCACCAGGCCGCGGTACCAGCTCGCCATCGAGGCACTGGTGCACACCACCGCGCAGCCGCACCAGATGCAGGGCCAGTTGCCCGAGCATCAGCGGATCTGCAACCTCTGCCGGGAGATCAAGTCGGTGGCCGAGATCTCGGCCCTGCTGACCATCCCTCTCGGCGTGGCCAGGATCCTCGTCGCCGACTTGGCGGAGGCGGGCCTGGTCGCCATCCATCAGCCCGGCGGCGACGAGAGCGCCGGCGGCCAGCCAGACGTGACACTGCTCGAAAGGGTGCTCAGTGGACTTCGCAAGCTCTAGCGGCGGTCCTTCCCGCTCCACCACCTCGGCGAAGATCGTGGTGGCGGGTGGCTTCGGCGTGGGCAAGACCACGTTCGTCGGGGCCGTCTCGGAGATCAACCCGCTGCGTACCGAGGCCGTCATGACGTCAGCTTCGGCCGGCATCGACGACCTCACCCACACCGGGGACAAGACGACCACGACGGTCGCCATGGACTTCGGCCGCATCACGCTGGACCAGGACCTGATCCTGTACCTGTTCGGCACCCCCGGCCAGGACCGCTTCTGGTTCATGTGGGACGACCTGGTGCGCGGCGCCATCGGCGCGATCGTCCTCGTGGACACCCGCCGCCTGGCCGACTGCTTCCCTGCGGTCGACTACTTCGAGAACAGCGGCCTGCCGTTCGTCATCGCCCTCAACGGCTTCGACGGCCAGCAGCCGTACCAGCCCGACGAGGTGCGTGAGGCGCTCCAGATCGGCCCGGACACCCCGATCATCACGACGGACGCCCGCCACCGCGCGGACGCCAAGTCGGCGCTGATCACGCTGGTCGAGCACGCGCTCATGGCGCGCCTGCGGTAGGCAGCCGTACGACCCCGAAGGGCCCCCTCCGCGTCGGAGGGGGCCCTTCGCCGTTCAGGACCGCCCACGGACGACGCAAGAGGGCCCCTCCGATGCGGAGGGGCCCTCTTGCGTGGATGTCCTAGCCGTGCCAGCTGTGCGGGGCGCGGAAGCCGGGCTCGCGCTCCAGGCGGCGCCAGCCCGCCTTCGCGCGGCCGCCGTGGGCGGGGGCCGCGGTGGACGTGTGGGCCGCCGCGCGCGCCAGGAGGATGGCCGTGATGGCGGCGACTTCCTCGGGTCCGGCGTGGCCCTTCTCGACGCGGATGTCAGGGGTGCTCATGGCAGTCAGTCTCCGTGGATGAGGTTTCCGCGGGGGTGCCGCGGAGGGTCCGCTGGGTTACTGCGGGGGGTTGCCGTGCTTGCGCGAGGGCAGGTCCGCGTGCTTGGTGTGCAGCATCGCCAGGGACCGGACGAGAACCTCGCGGGTCTCGGCCGGGTCGATGACGTCGTCCACGAGGCCGCGCTCGGCCGCGTAGTACGGGTGCATGAGCTCGGACTTGTACTCCTTGACCATCTTCTGCCGCATGGCCTCGGGGTCCTCGGCATCGGCGATCTGGCGGCGGAAGATGACGTTGGCGGCACCCTCCGCGCCCATCACGGCGATCTCGTTCGTCGGCCAGGCGTAGGTGAGGTCCGCGCCGATGGACTGGCTGTCCATGACGATGTAGGCACCTCCGTACGCCTTGCGCAGGATCAGGGAGATCCGGGGCACGGTCGCGTTGCAGTACGCGTACAGCAGCTTCGCGCCGTGGCGGATGATTCCGCCGTGCTCCTGGTCGACACCGGGGAGGAAGCCGGGGACGTCCAGGAACGTGATGATCGGGATGTTGAAGGCGTCGCACATCTGGACGAAGCGTGCGGCCTTCTCGCTCGCCTCGATGTCCAGGACGCCCGCCAGCACCTGCGGCTGGTTGGCGATGATGCCGACGACCTGGCCGTCCAGCCGGGCCAGCGCGCAGATGATGTTGCGCGCCCAGCGCTCGTGGACCTCCAGGTACTCGCCGTCGTCGACGATCTCCTCGATGACCTTCGCCATGTCGTACGGCCGGTTGCCGTCCGCCGGGACCAGGTCCAGCAGGACGTCGGAGCGGCGGTCGGGGGCGTCGGAGGAGTCGACCCGGGGCGGGTTCTCCCGGTTGTTCTGCGGGAGCAGGGAGAGGAGGTAGCGCACCTCGGCGATGCAGGTCTCCTCGTCGTCGTACGCGAAGTGACAGACGCCGGAGGTCTCCGCGTGCACGTCGGCGCCGCCGAGGCCGTTCTGGGTGATCTCCTCGCCGGTCACCGCCTTGACCACGTCGGGGCCGGTGATGAACATCTGCGAGGTCTCGCGGACCATGAAGACGAAGTCGGTGAGGGCGGGCGAGTACGCCGCGCCGCCGGCGCACGGGCCGAGCATCACGCTGATCTGCGGGATGACGCCGGAGGCCTTGGTGTTGCGCTGGAAGATGCCGCCGTAACCGGCCAGGGCGCTGACGCCCTCCTGGATGCGGGCGCCGGCGCCGTCGTTCAGCGAGACCAGCGGGGCACCGGCCGCGATGGCCATGTCCATGATCTTGTGGATCTTCGTGGCGTGGGCCTCGCCGAGGGCGCCGCCGAAGATGCGGAAGTCGTGCGCGTAGACGAAGACGGTGCGGCCCTCGACCGTGCCCCAGCCGGTGATGACACCGTCGGTGTACGGCTTCTTGGTCTCCAGGCCGAAGCCGGTCGCCCGGTGCCTGCGCAGCTGCTCGACCTCTCGGAAGGAGTCCGGGTCGAGAAGCAGCTCGATGCGCTCGCGGGCGGTCAGCTTGCCCTTGGCGTGCTGCGCCTCGGTCGCCCGCTCGCTGGGGCCGGCCACCGCCTGCGCGCGGATCTCGTGCAGTTCGGCCACTCGCCCGCGAGCGTCCGTCGGCTCGCCGCTCGGCTCGCTCGTCGACTCACCCGTCGCCTCATCCAAAACGGTCATGTAGCGACCTTACGAAGAGGAGCAAGGAAAGCGAGCCGTCGACTCCGTACAGTCTCCGGGTCGTTTTCCTGGTACCCCTGAACAGAACCAGGGCGGCATGCAGGCGTTCCGACTGCTCAGAGGGCTTCGACGTTGTAGAGGTCACACAAACTGGCCAGCTGTGAGCCACGCAAGATTCATGTCCCGCCGATGCCATCGGTGGAGTGACGCGTGAGCTTATCGCGACACTCCGACGATGAGGTTGAAACTTGAACGGAATAGGTCTACGGTCGCTGTCGTTGGCATGGTTGAACATTCAACAGCCCCGTCCCCAAGGAGCACGACATGGGTATCTTCGGCAGCAGGAACAGCGGCACCACGGCCAAGGCCACGGACGTCAACCCGGACCTGGCGGCCCTGACCGGCGACTACACGATCGACCCCTCGCACACCTCGATCGGCTTCGTCGCCCGGCACGCCATGGTGACGAACGTGAAGGGCAAGTTCCTCGACTTCACCGGCGCGCTGCACCTGGACGGCTCCGACCCGTCGCGCTCCACCGCCACCCTCGACGTCAAGATGGACAGCATCAGCACGGGCAGCGACGACCGTGACGGGCACCTGAAGAGCGCCGACTTCTTCAAGACGGACGAGTTCCCGACGATGACGTTCCGCTCCACCGAGGCCGAGGCGCTCGGCGGCGACGACTACCGCATCACCGGCGACCTCTCGATCCTCGGCGTCACCAAGTCGATCACGATCGACCTGGAGTTCAACGGTGCCGCGAAGGACCCGTTCGGCAACGACCGCGTCGGCTTCGAGGGCAAGGCCGAGATCCTGCGCTCCGAGTGGGGCCTGACCTGGAACGCCGCGCTGGAGACGGGCGGCGTGCTGGTCTCCGACAAGATCAAGCTGAACTTCGACATCTCGGCGATCAAGAACGTGTGACGGCGGTACGACCGCCCCGCTGAGGCTTCGAGCGCGCCCGCCCTCCACTCCCCCGAGGAGAGGGCGGGCGCTCGCTTGCCCAGGGGGCGTCCGGCCGGGGCGGGTGCCCGTGGGCAGGGCTGTGGCATGCTGCGCCGATGACATGGTTGCCGCCCGACTTCGTCCACCCCCTGCGTGTCCCGGTCCCCGAGGGGGACGGCCATCATCTGCGGCCGATCAGCGGGGCCGACGCACCGCTCGACTACCCCGCCGTGATGGGCTCGCGGGAGCGGCTCTGGGCGATGTTCGGCAAGGCGTGGGGATGGCCGTCGGCCACCATGTCGTACGAGGCAAACCAGGCCGACCTGGAGCGGCACGCCGCCGAGATCGACGCGCACGAGTCGTTCAACTACACCGTGGAGAACGCGGAGGGGACCGCGCTGCGCGGCTGCGTCTACATCGATCCGCCGGAGAAGGCCGGGGCGGACGCCGAGATCTCCTGGTGGGTGGTGGACGGCGAGGTCGGCGGCCCGCTGGAGCGCGCGCTTGATCTGTTCGTGCCGCGCTGGATCGCCGAGGACTGGCCCTTCTCGCGCCCGCGGTTCGTGGGGCGGGACCTGACGTGGGACGAGTGGCTGGCGCTGCCCGACCGGTGAGCCGGCCCGCCTGACGGGCCGGGCGAGACGGGGCGGGGCGGGGCGGGGCGGGGCGGGGCGGGGCGGGCGAAGGGGCGTCCCTCGGCCACCGCGGGTTGGCCGGATTGCGGTGCTTGTGTGGAGGGTCACACCGTTCTCATAATCCTTCCACCGGGAATTGACATGCGCCTGACATTCCCGCCCTCCTCAGACCCCCCACGGAAGGCGTCAAGGTGAAGACTTTCCTCAAGGCCCTCAAGAGATGCGCGGTCGCCGCCGCCGCCACGCTCGCGGTCGTCAGCCTCCAGCCCGTCTCGGCCGCGCAGGCGGCCCCCGCCCCCGTGGTCGGCGGCACCCGCGCCGCGCAGGGCGAGTTCCCGTTCATGGTCCGGCTGTCGATGGGCTGCGGCGGTGCGCTGTACACCCAGCAGATCGTGCTGACCGCCGCGCACTGCGTGGGCGCCAGCGGCAACAACACAGGCATCACCGCGACCGCCGGCGTGGTGGACCTCCAGTCGACCAGCGGCCGGGTCCAGGTCCGCTCCACCAAGGTCCTGCGTGCCCCGGGCTACAACGGCAACGGCAAGGACTGGGCCCTCATCAAGCTCGCCCAGCCGATCAACCTGCCGACCCTGAAGCTGGCCACCACCGCGCAGTACAACACCGGCACCTTCACCATCGCCGGATGGGGGGCCAACCGGGAGGGCGGCGCCCAGCAGCGCTACCTGCTCAAGGCGGACGTGCCGTTCGTCAGTGACGCCACCTGCCGCTCCTACAGCGGCTACAGCGGGCTCATCGCCAACGAGGAGATCTGCGCCGGATACACCGCGGGCGGCGTGGACACCTGCCAGGGCGACTCCGGCGGCCCCATGTTCCGCCGTGACGCGGCCGGCGCCTGGGTCCAGGTCGGCATCACGAGCTGGGGCATAGGCTGCGCCCGCCCGAACGCCCCCGGCGTCTACACCGAGGTCTCCACCTTCGCCTCGGCGATCGCCTCGGCGGCGGCCACCCTCTAGGGCCTGAGCCTTACGACCGCTGCGCGTCCGACAGACGTGCGGGCCCGGTGCCGCCTCGGCACCGGGCCCGTCCTTTGTCCGCGTGCGGAGCTCAGAATCCGCCTCCGAAGTCCCCTCCCCCGCCGAAGTCGCCGCCGCCGAAACCTCCGAAACCGCCGCTGAAGTCGTCCGTGTTGAAGTCCGCGCCGGAGACGTCGCCGCCCTGGTAGCCGCCGAAGTCGCCGTAGCCGGAGCCGTAGTCGGCGGCGTAGGCCGGGGTGGCCATGGCGCTGCCGAGCAGGGTGCCGACGAGCAGGCCGGGCAGGATGCCGCCGCCGAAGTAGCCGCCGGCCCAGGGGCCGTAGGCCGGTCCGGCGTCCCAGTAGGGGCGGCGGCCGGAGGCGGTGTCGACCTCGCGGATCATCGGGTCCTGACCGTCGGACAGCCGGGCCTGGTCGGCCGCGCAGACCGGCACCTCACGGGTCGCGCCCTCCAGCGGTGTCCAGGTGACGTCGGCGACCGAGGGGCCGTGCCGCGGGTCGAAGAAACAGGGCGGGCGCCGTTCGGGCAGGGGGCGTCCCTCGCGGCGGGCGGCGAGCGACGCGAGGGCGAAGCGGCCGTCCTCCAGGGACTGCGTGACCGGCCGTACGTCCTCGGGCCTGCCGGCCGCCGCCATCTGCGACTTGGCCTTCTCGTAGGCGTCCAGCGCGTGCTCGTAGTCCGCGCGCATGGCGTCGTCGGCGCCGGATTCGCCGGGGTGGAAGTCCAGGCGGTCCAGCTCCTCGCCGAAGGCCGTGATGTCCTCGTCGACCACCACCCGCAGCTTCTCCAGCGCGGCCCGCCGCTCCTCCTCCTGGCGGCGGCGGTTGCGGCGGACGAGGCCGTAGGCGCCCGCGCCGCCCGCGGCCAGAACCGCGCCGAGGGTGATCAGGCCGGTGGTCGAGGCGCCGTCGCCGCTGTTCTCGCCCCAGCTGCTCGGGGCCGCGCCGCCGACGTTGCGCAGGGCGCTGTCGACGAAGTCGTTGAGCTGCGCCTTGACGTCGCCCGCGCTCTGCACGGACGTCACCAGGTTGGACACGGCCGGGCGGCTCAGCACCCGGCTGTCGGCACGGGCGTCGAAGGCGTCGCCGAGCCGGATGCCGTACAGGCCCGTGACGCCGGTCTCGGTGCGGAGGTTCTGGAAGAGGTTCTGCGTGGGGTAGCCGGCCGGCAGGACCGCGACGAAGACGGGTTTGTCGGCGTCCTTGATCTTGTCGGCGAGCGCCTCGGCGTCCGACGAGGACAGCAGGCCGGACGCGGCCGGGTCCACGTAGACGGGGCTCTCGCGCAGGGCCGCGGCGACCTGGGACAGGTCGGTGGCCGCGTGTGCGCCCGGCGCACCGGCCACCAGGACCGCCAGCACGGCGGCGACCGGCACGATCAGCAGGCGTACGAGCCTTTGTACGAACGCGGCCTTCATATGTTCGAAGCTACCTGAACAGGTACAGAAACGGACATCGGTCCCGGGACGGAAATCCCTCCCCGGGGCGGACGGGGCGGTGGAGGGAGGCGGACGGGGCCGTGCGCCGTGCTGCGGATAGGCTTCCCGCGCCCCATCGTGGAGATACGGCGAGGGGCCCTATCGACGCCCGTGACCTGGAGCTCGAGATGACCACACCGCAGGATCTGCTGATCGTCGCCCTCAACGTCCCCTCCAGCCACGACCTGGGGCAGGGCGACCTGTCGCTCGCGCTGGCCGGCGCGGAGGTCCTCGACCTCGTGGATGCCGGGGTGGTGACCCTGGACGACGATCGCCTGGTGCCGGGCGCCGAGCCCGCCACGGGCGACCGTCTGCTGGACGAGGCGGGTGCCTCGCTGGTCCGGCAGGCGCCGTACGAGACGGTCGAGGAGTGGCTGTGGCGCCGCGGGCGCGGGCTGGCCGAGGTCTATGTCGCCGCGCTGGAGGCGGAGACGCCGACGGGCACGGGACGCCGTCACTGGCTGCGGCGCCGCAGCGAGCCTGCGCCGGCGGTCCTCGACACACCCTCACGCGCCCACGCGAACGCGCGCTGGGCGGCCCAGGAGCCGGTCCTGGTGGGCCTCGCGAACGAGCTCGGCATCGGCGAGCATTCGGGGAGCGCGGACGACACCGAGGCCCCGGACGACACCCTCGGCGACGCCACGACCGACCCCGCCGGGACGCCCGGTGCGGCCGACGGCCTGGGCGACGGGCCGGTGGTGACGGTCCTCGCCGCTCTCGGCGACGCGCTGACCGAACTGGAGGCCGTCCGCCAGCGCCGCCGCATCGAGGAGGACGCCTTCGACAACGTCTGGCGGGCTCCCTGACCTGCTCGCCGCGCGCCCCGGGCCGTCGCGATGCGGCACCGGGGCCCGGCAGGCCGTGCGCGGACCGCGGTTACGACGCCGGTTCCACGCCCGCGCGCAGGAGGCCGTAGGTGTACGCGTCCTCCAGGGCCTGCCAGGAGGCGGCGATGACGTTCTCCGCGACGCCCACCGTGGACCACTCGCCGGTGCCGTCGGAGGTGGCGATGAGCACCCGGGTCGTGGACTGGGTGCCGTGCTTGCCCTCCAGGATGCGGACCTTGTAGTCCACCAGCTCCAGCTTGGCCAGCTGCGGATAGATCTTCTCCAGCGCGACCCGCAGCGCCCGGTCCAGGGCGTTGACGGGACCGTTGCCCTCGGCGGTCGCGACGATGCGCTCGCTCTTGGCCCACAGCTTCACGGTGGCCTCGTTGGCGTGGCTGCCGTCGGGCCGGTCCTCGACGATCGCCCGCCAGGACTCGACGTCGAAGTACTTCAGCGGCCTGCCCTCGACCTCGGCGCGCAGCAGCAGCTCGAAGCTGGCGTCGGCGGCCTCGTAGGTGTAGCCCTCGAGCTCGCGCTCCTTCACGCGCTCCACGACCCGCCCGACCAGCTCGCGGTCGCCGCCGAGGTCGATGCCGAGCTCCTTGCCCTTGAGCTCGACCGAGGCCCGGCCCGCCATGTCGGAGACCAGCATCCGCATGGTGTTGCCGACCTGCTCGGGGGCGATGTGCTGGTACAGGTCCGGGTCGACCTTGATGGCGGAGGCGTGCAGCCCGGCCTTGTGCGCGAAGGCGGAGACCCCGACGTACGGCTGGTGGGTGGAGGGCGTCAGGTTGACGACCTCGGCGATGGCGTGCGAGATACGGGTCATGTCCCGGAGGTGGCCCTCGGGCAGCACCTTCTTGCCGTACTTCAGTTCCAGGGCGGCGACCACGGGGAAGAGGTTGGCGTTGCCGACGCGCTCGCCGTAGCCGTTCGCCGTGCACTGGACGTGGGTCGCGCCCGCGTCGACCGCCGCGAGGGTGTTGGCGACGGCGCAGCCGGTGTCGTCCTGGGCGTGGATGCCGAGCCGGGCGCCGGTGTCGGCGAGGACGGTGGAGACGACCGCCTGGACCTGGGCGGGGAGCATGCCGCCGTTGGTGTCGCAGAGCACCACCACGTCGGCGCCCGCCTCGGACGCGGCACGCACGACGGCCTTGGCGTACTCGGGGTTGGCGCGGTAGCCGTCGAAGAAGTGCTCGCAGTCGACGAAGACCCGGCGGCCCTGTTCCTTCAGGAACGACACGGTGTCGCGGACCATCTCCACGTTCTCGTCCAGGGTGGTGCGCAGGGCGAGTTCGACGTGCCGGTCGTGCGACTTGGCCACCAGGGTGATCACCGGGGCGCCGGCCGCCAGGAGTGCCTTGACCTGCGGGTCCTCGCTCGCCCTGACGCCGGGGCGGCGGGTGGCGCCGAAGGCGACCAGCTGGGCGTGGCGGAACGTGATCTCCTGCTGGGCGCGGGCGAAGAACTCCGTGTCCCGCGGGTTGGCGCCCGGCCAGCCGCCCTCGATGAAGCCCACGCCGAAGTCGTCCAGGTGCCGTGCGATGGCCAGCTTGTCCGCGACGGTGAGGTTGATGCCCTCCCGCTGGGCGCCGTCGCGCAGGGTGGTGTCGAAGACGTGGAACGAGTCGTCGAGCTCGCTGGTTTCCGTCATGGTCTGAAGGCTCCTGATGTATGGATCTCGGTCTGTACCGGAATGACCGGCTCCACCGTCCCCTATGATCCCTCGCGCTCGGCTCCGGCTGATGGTGGGCCAGAAAAGCGAAAAACCCCTCGCGGGTGCGAGAGGTCTGCGCGCGGGTCGAGGACGACGGTGGCCGCCCGTACCTGGTCGTACGTGGCGGTCACTGCGGACCGGCGCGCCTGCTGCCAATAATCGTCGTGGCGAACGAGAGCACGGGGGAAGTCTGGCACAAGCCGCCCCCCGTCTCACCGGCGTCTCAGGATGCGGGCGGCCGGGTTCCGTCGTCGCGCTCATCCACCGTTAACCCCTCGCACGACATCCAGTCTGGCCATGTTCCTGCCAACACCGTGAAGTAGGGGCATGGGAGATCTGGGGCACCACCACGACCACATCCACGGACACACCGACCCGCGCGGCGCCGACCACGGCCACGGTCACGCGCACGGGCGGCCGGCGTCCACCACCAGCCGCCGGGCGCTGCTAGGTGCCGCCGGAGGGCTGCTGTTCCTGGCCGCGGCGCCGGGGAGCGCGCAGGCCGCCACGACCCGTACCGCGCGGGACGGCGCCGCCGTCGCCGCGGCCACCCGCAGCGGGGCCGGCCGCGCCTCGCTCATCACGCAGGGCACCACGCTGGTCCACGCCGACCTGCACAACCACACCGCCATGTCGGACGGCGACGGCGACCCGGCGCTGGCGTTCGGCTCGATGCGCGACGCGGGCCTGGACGTGGCCGCGCTCACCGACCACAGCGGCGTCTTCACCATCGGCGGCCTCAGCTCCTCGGAGTGGCGGCGCACCGGCCAGCTGGCCGACGCCGCCAACGTGCCCGGCGTCTACACCGCCATCCGGGGCTTCGAGTGGACCCACGCGCTGCTCGGCCACGCGAACGTCTGGTTCTCCGACGCTTACGTCGACATGTCGGCGGCGCCGGGGATGAGCGGGTTCTTCAACTGGCTGGACGACCGGGACGCGGTGGCCGGCTTCAACCACCCCGGCCGCGAGGAGCTGCGGTTCAACGAGTTCGGGTACAACGCCGCGGTGCACGACCGCATGGTCAGCCTGGAGATGTTCAACCGGACCGACGACTACCTCTTCGAGGGCTGGTCCTCGGGCAAGTCCTCGCCCCTGGTGGCCTGTCTGAACGCGGGCTGGCGCACCGGTCTGACCGGCGTCACCGACGAGCACGGCACCGACTGGGGATTCCCGGAGGGCAAGGGCCGCAGCGGGCTGTGGGTCACCGAGAACACCCGCGCGGGCGTGCTGGAGGCGATGCGGGCGCGGCGGTTCTTCGCCACCCGGGTCTCCGGGCTGCGCCTCGACGCCACGGCGGCCGGGGTGCGGATGGGCGGTCAGCTGCCCTTCGCGTCGGGTGACGTGACCTTCCAGGTCGACCTCGACCGGGGTGCGGAGTGGGCGGGCAAGCCGCTGCACATCCAGGTGCTGCGGCCGGGCAGCCGGGCCCCCGAGGTGGTCGACGTCATCGAGACGACGTCCGGCCGGATCACCTCCTTCACCGTGCCGCTGAACTCCGCCGACGGCAGCTGGGTGGTGCTGCGGGTCTCCGACCCGACGCAGGCCAACGGCTCCCCCGGGCCCGCCGGTCACCCCTGCAACGACTTCGGCGTGGCGTACAGCAGCCCCTGGTGGCTCCAGGGCTGACCCGGCGGCGGCCGGGGTGGCGCGGGACGTCGGGCCTGCACACGGCCTACGACCCGTCGCCGCCCCGGCCCGTCCCCTCGGCGCCCCGCACGAGCCCGTCGTCCAGGAACTCCCGGACATGGGCGAGGATCTGGGCGCGGTCGGTCCCCCGCAATCCGATCGCCACGTGGATGGAGAAGCCGTCGAGCAGCGCGCGCAGCCGGGCGGCGAAGCGGTCGGGGTCGACGGCGCGGAACTCGCCCCGTGACACGCCCTCCGCGATCAGCGCCACCAGGTCGCGGTGCCAGGCGCCCTCGATGGCGGCCTGCCGGGCGCGGGCCTCCTCGTCGGCGTTCTGCGAGCGGTTCCACACCTCCAGCCAGAGCGTCCAGTGCGGGTCGCGGTGCCCGTCGGGGACGTACAGGTCGACGTAGGCGTCGACGCGCGCGCGGGCGGAGGCGGTGCGTGTCAGCAGCCGGCCCCGCTCGGCACCGAGCCGGCCCTCGCTCCACTCCAGGGTGCGCAGCAGCAGTTCGTCCTTGGAGCCGAAGTAGTACAGCAGGTGCCCGCTGCTCATGCCGACCTCGCGGCCGAGCGCCGCCATGGTGAGCTTCTCCAGGCCGCGCTCGGCGATCATCTCCATGGCGGCGGCGAGGACTACCTCACGCGGCGGTGCCTGTCTGCGCCCACCTGCCATCGCTGCTCCTAGATCTTCGGCTGCTGCTGGGTGATGCAGTGGATGCCTCCACCCCCCGCGAAGATCGTACGGGCGTCCACAAGGGTCACCGTCCGCTCCGGGAACAGCCGGCGGAAGATGCCCGCCGCCGGCTCGTCGCGCGGGTCGTCGAAGGCGCACAGGACGACGCCTCCGTTGCAGAGGTAGTGGTTGATGTAGGAGTAGTCGGCCCAGTGGCCGTCGGCCTCCAGCACGGTCGGGGCGGGGACCTCGACGACCTCCAGGGCGCGGCCGCGTGCGTCGGTGGCCGACCGGAGGCGCCCGATGGCCTCCTTGGTGACCTCGTGATCGGGATGCGCGGGGTCGGGCTGGTGGTGGGCGACCACCACGCCGGGGCGGGCGAAGGCGGCGACGATGTCGACGTGGCCGAGGGTGCCGAATCCGTACGGCGGGTAGTCGCCGGTGAGGCCGCGGGGCAGCCACAGGGCCTTGCGGGTGCCGAGATGGGCGTGGATCTCGGCCTCGACCTCCTCGCGCGTCCAGCCGGGGTTGCGCTCGGACCCGAGCTGGACGGTCTCGGTCAGCAGGACCGTGCCCTCGCCGTCCACATGTATCGCCCCGCCCTCGTTGACGAGCCGCGAGGCGTACGTCGTGGCGCCCGCGAGGTCCGCGACGTAGCCGCCGATCTTCGCGTCGTGGTCCCAGCGGGCCCACTCCTGGGCGCCCCAGCCGTTGAACGTCCAGTCCACGGCGGCGAGTGCGCCGGAGCCGTCGGTCAGGAACGTGGGGCCGATGTCCCGCATCCACGCGTCGTCGAGCTCGCGTTCGACCGTCTCGACGCCCTCGCCCAGCAGGCCGCGGGCCCCCTCCGACTGTCCGGGGCCGCACACCACCGTCACCGGCTCGAAGCGGCGGACCGCGCGGGCCACCGAGGCCCAGGCGTTCCGGGCGGCGGCGAGGTCCTCGGGGTCCTCGAAGGTGGGGTTCGGCCCCGGCCAGGCCATCCAGGTGCGCTCGTGCGGGGTCCACTCGGCGGGCATGCGGAAGCCGTCGGCTGCGGGGGTGGTCATGTCGCGGGTCCTTAGAGGAAGTACAGACGGTTGAGGGAGACGGACTCGGCCGGTGCGGAGCGCAGCGGGTCGCCGTCGAGGGTGACCAGTCCGGTGCGCGCGTCGACGTCGACCTGTCCGGTACGGGAGTTCAGGCGCAGGTCGGCCGGGCCGATCCCGCGGGTGCCGCGCACGGCGACCCGGCGACGCCGGGTCGGCATCGTGTCGTGGCCCTGGTCGAGGGCGGCCTGGGCGACGAACGCGACGGAGATGTCGGCGGGGGTGGCGCCGTGCGCGCCGAACTGCGGTCCCAGCACGAGGGGTTCGCAGGTGTCGGTGGCGGCGTTGGGGTCGCCGACCACGCCGTACGCCGGGAAGCCGGACTTCAGCACGAGCTGCGGCTTGGCGCCGAAGTACTCCGGCCGCCACAGCACGAGGTCCGCGAGCTTGCCGACCTCGATCGACCCGACCTCGTGGGCCAGCCCGTGCGCGAGGGCCGGGTTGATGGTCAGCTTGGCCATGTACCGCAGGACGCGTTCGTTGTCGTGCTCGTCCGGGGCGCCGAACTCGGCCTTCATCTTCCCGGCCATGGCGAACGTACGGCGCACCGTCTCCCCCGCGCGTCCCATGCCCTGCGCGTCCGACGAGGTGATGCCGATGGCGCCCAGGTCGTGCAGCACGTCCTCGGCGCCCATGGTGCCGGCGCGGATGCGGTCGCGGGCCATGGCGGCGTCGCCCGGCAGGTCGGTCTTGAGGTCGTGGACGGAGACGATCATGCCGTAGTGCTCGGCGACCGCGTCCCGGCCGAAGGGCAGGGTCGGGTTGGTGGAGGAGCCGATGACGTTGGGCACCCCGGCCATCTTCAGCACGTTGGGGACGTGTCCGCCGCCGCAGCCCTCGATGTGGAAGGCGTGGATCGTGCGGCCCTCCAGGACGCGCAGGGTGTCCTCCACCGAGAGGCACTCGTTCAGGCCGTCGCTGTGCAGGGCGACCTGGACGTCGTGCTCCTCGGCGACGCGCAGCGCGGTGTCGAGGGCGCGGGTGTGGGCGCCCATGTCCTCGTGCACCTTGAAGCCGCTCGCGCCGCCCTCGGCCAGCGCCTCGATCAGCGGGGCCTCGTGGGACGACGAACCCCGGCCGAGGAAGCCGATGTTGACCGGCCAGGCGTCGAAGGCGCCGAAGGCGTGCCGCAGCGCCCAGGGCGAGTTGACGCCGACCCCCCACACCGGCCCGAACTCCTGGCCGATGACGGTGGTCACGCCGGACGCCAGCGAGGCCTCCATGATGCGCGGCGACAGCAGGTGGACGTGGGTGTCCACGGCTCCGGCGGTGGCGATCAGTCCCTCTCCGGAGACGATCGACGTGCCCGTGCCGACCACGACGTCGACCCCGTCCAGGGTGTCGGGGTTCCCGGCCCGCCCGATGGAGCAGATCCGGCCCTCGCGGATGCCGATGGAGACCTTGCGGATCCCCTGCACCGCGTCGATCACGACGACGTTGCTGATCACGACGTCACAGGTGTCGCGGACGGCGGCGGCCTTGAGGTGCAGCCCGTCACGGGCGGTCTTGCCGAAGCCGGCGAGGAACTCGTCCCCGTACCGCTGCGAGTCGGACTCCACGCGGATCGTCAGACCGGAGTCGCCGAGGCGGATCCGGTCGCCGGCGCGCGGGCCGTGCGTGGCCGCGTAGGCGTGCGGGTCGACATGGATCGACTCGCTGATCTCCCGTCCCTTGGAGCGGCTCATCGCGTGCCTCCTTCCGGTGTGGTTCCCGTGCTGCCGAGGTAGCCGCAGGCGGCGGCCCGCCGCAGGGCCTCCTCCTTCGCCCCGGGCGCGTCCAGCGGCCCGTCGACGAGCCCGGCGAAACCGATCGCGATCCGCTCGCCGCCGATCGGCACGAGCCCGACCTCGCGGCTCTCGCCCGGCCCGAAGCGCACGGACGACCCGGCGGGCACCGCGAGCCGCATCCCGTAGGCGTCGCTCCGGGCGAAGTCGAGCCGCGGGTTGGCCTCGAAGAAGTGGAAGTGGGAGGTCACGGAGACGGGCACGGTCGCGGTGTTGGTGACGGTCAGCCGCACCACCGCCTCGGGCTCGGCGTGCTCGGGTCCCGGCAGCAGCGCACCCGGCGCCCGCTCGCCCAGCCTGCCACCGATCGGGGCGGAGACGACGGCGAGCCGTGAGCCGTCGTCGAAGACCGCCTCGACGTGCACCTCGGTGACGATGTCGGCGACGCCCGGCAGGACGTCGTCCGGGCCGAGCACCGAACGGGCGCGTTCGACGGCCTCGGCGAGCCGGGCGCCGTCGCGGGCCGCCTCGCACACGGTGTCGGCGATGAGGGCGGTGGCCTCCGGCACGTTCAGCCTGAGGCCCCGTGCCTTCCGGGACCGGGCCAGCTCGGCCGCCGAGAAGAGCAACAGCCGGTCACGTTCCGTGGGGGTCAGTCTCATGACGCGGGCACCTCCTTGTCGTCACCGCTTTAGAGCATCACTCTAAACATGAGATTCCCAGAACGGAAACGTTGACGGATCGACACGGCGGACGTCACATTGAACACCGCTCAAAGAGATCGAAGAACCTGGCGGCCGTCGAAGGAGACCCAGCCATGCCGATGGAACAGCGCGGAGTCGACACCATCCCGGACGAGGAACGCACGAGCACACCGCGCGACCTCGTCTCGATCCTGCTCGGCTCCAACCTCTGCCTCGGAGTGATCGTCTTCGGCTGGCTGCCGCCGTCCTTCGGACTGGACTGGTGGGGGTCGGTGAGCGCGATCCTGGTCGGCACGGTCGTCGGTACGGCGGTCACGGCGCCGCTCGCGCTCATCTCGCTGCGCACCGCCACCAACCTGTCGACCTCCTCCGGCGCCCAGTTCGGCGTGCGCGGGCGGCTGGTCGGCTCGATCGTCGGTCTGCTGCTCGCCCTCGGCTACACCGCGCTGACCGTGTGGATCGGCGGCGACGTGACGGTGCGCGTCCTGGAGAGACTGTTCGGGGTGTCGGCGGGCGGAGGGTCGTACGGCCTGGTCTACGCGCTGCTCGCCGCCGCCACCGTCGTCGCCGCGGTCTACGGCTACCGCCTGCTGCTCGCCCTGTCCCGCGTCCTCGCGATCGGCATGACGCTCCTGCTGGTCCTCGGACTCGTCGCCTACGCGCCCGACTTCACCACCGGCGCGCTCCCGGAGGCGGGCGGGTATCTGCTCGGCGGGTTCTGGCCGACGTGGGCACTGGCGACGGTGGCCGCCGGCCTGTCCGGCCCCATCGCGTTCATCACGCTGCTCGGCGACTACACCCGCTACATCTCCCCCGCCCGCCACTCCTCCCGCCGGGTGCTGCGCGCCACCTGGCTGGGCCTGCTGCTCGGGCTGCTGGTGCCGCAGCTCTTCGGCACCTTCACCGCCTACGCCGCCCGCGCGGCCCTCGACTACGCCGGTCCGCTCGTCACGGCCTCGCCGTCCTGGTACCTGGTGCCGCTGCTGCTGGCCGCCTCCGCCGGGTCGGTCGGCAACGCCGGGCTGATGCTCTACTCCATGGGCCTCGACCTGGACGCCATCCTGCCGCGCGCCTCCCGCGCCCGGGCCACCTGCGCGGTCGCGGTCGTCGCCACCGCCTGCGTCTTCGCCGGCCACTACGCCTGGGAGGCGCAGTCCGCGATGACGTCGTTCGTCCTGCTGCTGACGGCGATCGGCACGCCCTGGGCGGTGATCACCCTGATCGGCTTCGTCCGCTGCGGTGGCGTGTACGACGCGGAGGCGCTCCAGGTCTACAACCGCCGCGCGCGGGGCGGGGCCTACTGGTTCCGCGCCGGCTGGAACATACCGGCCACGGTGTCCTGGGCCCTCGGCGCGGTCGTCGGCGTCCTCGCGGTGTCCCTGCCCTCCTACGAGGGCCCGCTGCTGTCCCTGACCGGCGGGGTGGACTGCAGCTTCCTGCTCTCGGGTGCGGTGGGCGGCCTGACCTACGTCCTGCTCCCCCAGCCCCACCCACCCGTCGTCCCGACCCCCACCCCGACGGAGCCCACCCCCGACGCACTGAGCCGCTCCGCCGACTGAGGCCGGCCGACGACTGAAAGGGAGCCTGGGCCGAGCCCGAGGGCCGGGTTACCGGCGAGCCGCCGCCGGGGCCGGAACCCGGGAGCCGGTGACGCGTCGGACGGGAACGGGACTGAGCTGCGGGCCGGCCCTCCGCCGAGGCCCGAGAAGACCGAAGCCCCGGCGCCGAAAGCCGGGCTCCGCCTGGGCCGGCCCCAAGGCCGACACGTTCGGCCCGTCCGGCGATGAGGACGAGGGCGGTCGGGTCGTAAGGGGTCGGCGCCGAAAAGGGGACGGCCGGCTCATCCGCCCGGCCGGCGGGTCCGGTTCGCCCGCCTCGGTTGCCGCGTCGGTCGGTGCGCGGTCGGCGGTGCGGGGCGAGGGCGCCCCGGCGCCGGGTGAGGGCGGCGCCGGGGTGCGGAGGGTCAGGCCAGTTGGTGCATCCAGCCGTGGGTGTCCTCGGCCGTGCCGCGCTGGATGTCCAGGAGGGCCTGGCGCAGACGCAGGGTGACCTCGCCCGGCTCACCCGCCGACTGCTGCCACTGACCGGACGCGCGCTTGACCGTGCCGACCGGCGTGATCACGGCGGCCGTGCCGCAGGCGAAGACCTCCGTGAGGCTGCCGTTCTCCGAGTCACGCTGCCACTGCTCGACGGAGATGCGGCCCTCCTCGGCCGCGTAGCCCAGGTCGCGGGCGACGGCCAGGAGGCTGTCGCGGGTGACGCCCTCCAGGATCGACCCGGTGAGCGACGGCGTGACGATCCTGTCGCCGTACACGAAGTACAGGTTCATGCCGCCCAGTTCCTCGACCCACTGGTGCTCGACGGCGTCGAGGTAGCAGACCTGGTCGCAGCCCTTGGCCGCGGCCTCGGCCTGGGCCAGCAGGGAGGCCGCGTAGTTGCCGCCGGTCTTGGCGTCGCCCATGCCGCCGGGGACGGCGCGGACGCGGTCCTCGGAGACCCAGATGGAGACCGGCCTGACCCCGCCCGGGAAGTAGGCGCCGGCCGGGGAGGCGATGACGAGGAAGAGGTACTCGTTGGCCGGCTTCACGCCCAGCCCGACCTCGGTGCCGATCATGAAGGGGCGCAGGTAGAGGGACTCCTCGCCGCCGTGGGCGGGCACCCACGCGACGTCCTGGCGGACCAGCGCGTCACAGGCCTCGATGAACGTCTCGACCGGCAGCTCGGGCATCGCGAGGCGGCGGGCGGAACGCTGGAAGCGCAGGGCGTTCTGGTCGGGCCGGAAGGTGGCGACCGAGCCGTCGGGGCGGCGGTAGGCCTTCAGCCCCTCGAAGATCTCCTGCGCGTAGTGCAGGACGTTGGTGGCGGGGTCGAGGGAGATCGGCGCGTACGGGACGAGCTGTCCGTCGTGCCAGCCGCGGCCCTCGGTCCACTTGATGGTGACCATGTGGTCGGTGAAGTGGCGGCCGAAGCCGGGGCTCGCGAGGATGGCCTCGCGCTCCGAGTCGGAGAGCGGGTTGGCGGAGGGCTTGAGCTCGATCGTGGGCGTCGTCATCAGTGGGTGTCCTTCACCGTTGGTAGTGACGGGCCGCGCTCACGCCCGTACTGCCAGTGGCCAGTGTCAGGACGTCCGAGCATTCCCTCATTCCGCGGCTCCGCGTTCGATTATCGCCCGCGGGTGGCCATGGTCGGAAAACGGTATGAATGCGGCCCAGGGATTGATGGTCGCACTCGGCGGGGACAGTGAAAAGCCGCCGGGTGCGGATTGCGACCCGGCGGCTGTCGAATGATCTGCGTGATCGGCCGGTTGGCTCTGAGTGATCGGCCAGATTTCGAGCGGCGCGGGTCAGCCGGCTACTCGTACGGCGAGCGCGTCGCCGATCTCGGAGGTGCTGCGCGCCGGCCCCGCGACCCGCTCGGCGAGGTCGGCGGCGACCGCCTCCTCGATGCGGGTGGCCTCGGCCTCCAGGCCGAGGTGACGCAGCAGCAGCGCGACGGACAGGACCGTGGCGGTCGGGTCGGCCTTGCCCTGGCCGGCGATGTCCGGCGCGGAACCGTGCACGGGCTCGAACATCGAGGGGAACTCGCCGGACGGGTTGATGTTCCCGCTCGCGGCGACGCCGATGCCGCCGGAGACGGCCGCGGCGAGGTCGGTGATGATGTCGCCGAAGAGGTTGTCCGTGACGACGACGTCGAACCGCTCGGGCTGGGTGACCAGGTAGATGGTCGCCGCGTCGACGTGGATGTACTCGGTGGTGACCTCCGGGAACTCCTCGGCCACCTTGTTGAAGATGTTCGTCCACAGGTGGCCCGCGAAGGTGAGCACGTTGTTCTTGTGGACCAGCGTGAGCTTCTTGCGCGGCCGGGCCTGGGCGCGGGCGAAGGCGTCACGGACGACGCGCTCGACGCCGTAGGCCGTGTTGACGGACACCTCGGTGGCGACCTCGTGCTCGGTGCCCTTGCGGATGCTGCCGCCGTTGCCGGTGTAGGGGCCCTCGGTGCCCTCGCGGACGACCACGAAGTCGATCTGCGGCTCACCGGCGAGCGGGGTGGCGACGCCGGGCAGCAGCTTGGACGGTCGCAGGTTGACGTGGTGGTCGAAGGCGAAGCGGAGCTTGAGCAGGAAGCCGCGCTCCAGGACGCCGGAGGGGACGCCGGGATCACCGATGGCGCCCAGCAGGATGGCGTCGTGCCGCTTCAGGGCGTCGAGGTCGGCGTCGGTGAGGGTCTCACCGGTGGCGTGGTAGCGCCGGGCGCCGAAGTCGTACTCCTTGGTCTCCAGCTTCACATCCTGCGGGAGCGCGGCGGAGAGGACCTTCAGGCCTTCGGTCACGACCTCCTGGCCGATGCCGTCACCGGGGATCACTGCGAGATTGATGCTGCGAGACATGCGGGCACCCTACCCCTCGTCCCACGAGATGACATGCGCTGTCCGCGATACGGACGGATGCGGACAGCGCATGCTCCCCGGACGGCTCCGACGGGGCGGGCGGCCCGCCTCAGTGGCCGGTCTCGCCGCCGTTGTCCCGGCGGTCGAGGGCCCGCTGGAGGGCGGCCGCGGCGTTCTTGCGGTCGGAGTCACTCGTACGGGAGACGTGGCGGACTCGGCGGCGGACGGTCGTCTCGGCCATGGGAAATCGACTCCTTCGACAGCGTGGAGTGCGGCAGGGGTTTTCGAGACGCCGGTGGGCGGGGAGCGGTGCCGCAGGGGTTGCCTGCACGGGGCCCGGCTCACTACCGCCATTCGCTGGATCTGCGAGACGTTCGGCTCCTACAAAGTTAGGCGAGGACGGAGCATCTGTCTCCACAATTACTCGGACTTCCTACTATCTGAGACGGCGGGTCGGGTCGCACGCCGCCGACCTGCGTCTTCGCTAGAGGACGTCGCCGTCGCGCCAGTCGAAGACCAGCTCACCGTCCGCGCCGCTCACCCGTTCGGCCGCCACGGGCCACACATAGGTGGAGCCCTCCTCCTCGGGCAGGTGGACCACGCCGTCCGGGCCGAGCGCGCAGACGCGCCCGCCCCATGCCTGCCAGCCCCGGGCCTCGTACAGCGGGGCCCCCTCGTCGCTGGCGGACAGGGCGCCCAGGGCGTACGCGCGGGTGATGATCCCTTCCAGGGCTGCCATGACCCGCCCCCCGAGTCCGGTGCGCCGCACGTCGTGCCGGACCGCGACCGCCTCGACGTACCCCACCCGCAGCCACCGCTGCCCGTGCCGCACCCGTCGCATGACGACCGCGCCGTGTGCGGCGAGCCCGCGCTCGTCGTGGACCAGCGCGTGCATGCCGCCGAGCGCGTGGTCCCAGTCGGATTCGCCGAAGTCGGCGTCGAAGGCGGCGTGCAGAAAGCCCCGGACGGCCCGTAGTTCGGCGGGGGCGAGGTCGGCGGTGTGGACGGTACGGGTGGTCATCGGGCCAGTATCGCGGGCGCGCGGCAGCGGGGTGATGCGGCAGCGGGGTAATACGGTGGCTCGCCCGCCTCGCCCTCGCTAGGTTGGCGCGATGCCGCGACTCCACACCGAACGCCTGCTGCTCCGCGAGTGGCGGGAGTCCGACCTCGCGCCCTGGGCGGCCGTCAACGCCGACCCGGAGGTGCGCCGGTATCTGCCGGGCATGCCCACCCGGGAGCAGTGCGACGCCGCCGTGGCCCGTTTCCAGGGCGACCTCGACGGGCGGGGCTGGGGCTTCTGGGCCGTCGAGGTGCGCGGCACCGGCGAGTTCATCGGCTTCACCGGACTGGATCCCGTGGAGGAGGGCGTGCCCTTCACCGGCGTCGAGGCCGGCTGGCGGCTGGCCCGCACCGCCTGGGGCCACGGCTACGCCACGGAGGCCGCCCGGGCCGCCCTGCACTTCGGTTTCACGCACCTGGACCTGCCGGAGATCCTCGCGATCACCGTCCCGGCCAACACCCGTTCACGCGCGGTGATGAGCCGCCTGGGCATGGCCCACGACCCGTCCGCCGACTTCACCGACCCCACCGCCCCCGAGGACGGCCCGCTGCACAAGAACGTCGTCCACCGCCTGCCGAGAACCCGCTGGCTCCTCGACCGGGTCGACGCGCCCGGCCCAGCTGGGGGTCGAAGGGCAAGCGCTCGCTGAGGCCGGACCGCGTCACGGCGTTGCCCGCGCGCGGCTCGGGGCCGGCCGGCGGGAACGCTGCGGGGTCGACGCCGCTGCATACCCTGCCGATCGACGCCGGGTCCTCGACCCGGACCCGGTGCCCGGCCTTCGGGAAGACCGAGGGAGGGACGCGGGGTAGCGCCGGACGCGCGCGGGCCAGGGGCCTCCCGGGGGGAGAGGCGCCCTGGCCCGGCGGTGGGGGCGGGGTGTCAGCCCATGTGGGGGTAGGTGTAGTCGGTCGGCGCGACCAGGGTCTCCTTGATGGCGCGGGTCAGGGTCCAGCGCATCAGGTTCTGCGGGGCGCCCGCCTTGTCGTTGGTGCCGGACGCGCGGCCGCCGCCGAAAGGCTGCTGGCCGACGACGGCGCCGGTCGACTTGTCGTTGATGTAGAAGTTGCCGGCCGCGTAGCGCAGCTTGTCCATGGTGTACGCGGTGGCGGCGCGGTCGCCGGAGATCACCGAGCCGGTCAGCGCGTAGTCCGACGCCGACTCCATCTGCGTGAGCATCTCCTCGTACGCGTCGTCCTCGTAGACGTGCACGGCGAGGATCGGGCCGAAGTACTCGGTCGTGAAGACCTCGTTCTCCGGGTCGGTGCACTCGATGACCGTCGGGCGGACGAAGTAGCCGACCGAGTCGTCGTAGGAGCCGCCCGCGACGATCGTGCAGCTCGGGTCGGACTTCGCGCGGTCGATCGCGGCCTTGTTCTTGGCGAAGGCGCGCTCGTCGATGACGGCGCCGATGAAGTTGGACAGGTCGGTGACGTCACCCATGGTGAGGTAGTCGACCTCGGCCGCGAACTCCTCCTTGAAGCCGGAGTTCCAGATGGACGCCGGGACGTACGCGCGGGAGGTCGCGGAGCACTTCTGGCCCTGGTACTCGAAGGCACCCCGGGTCAGCGCGGTCTTGAGGACGGCACGGTCGGCGCTCGGGTGGGCGACCACGAAGTCCTTGCCGCCGGTCTCGCCGACCAGGCGCGGGTAGGTGCGGTACTTCTCGATGTTGTTGCCGACCGTCTTCCACAGGTACTGGAAGGTCTTGGTCGAGCCGGTGAAGTGGATGCCCGCGAGGTCGCGGTGCTCGAGCGCCACCGCGGAGACCTCGATGCCGTCACCGGTGACGAGGTTGATGACGCCCTTGGGCAGGCCCGCCTCCTCCAGCAGCTGCATCAGCAGCACGGCGGCGTGGGTCTGGGTCGGGCTCGGCTTCCAGACCACGACGTTGCCCATCAGGGCGGGCGCGGTGGGCAGGTTGCCCGCGATGGCCGTGAAGTTGAACGGCGTGATCGCGTAGACGAAGCCCTCCAGCGGGCGGTGGTCGAGACGGTTCCACACGCCCGGGGAGTTGGCCGGGGGCTGCTCGGCCAGCAGCCGGCGGGCGTAGGCGACGTTGAAGCGCCAGAAGTCGACCAGCTCGCAGGGGGTGTCGATCTCGGCCTGCTGGGCGGTCTTGGACTGGCCGAGCATGGTCGAGGCGGCGAGCGTCTCGCGCCACGGTCCGGCCAGCAGCTCGGCGGCGCGCAGGATGATCGCCGCGCGGTCGTCGAAGGACATCGCGCGCCAGGCCGGAGCGGCGGCGAGGGCCGCGTCGATGGCGTCCTGCGCGTCCTGCCGGGTGGCGTTGCGGTACGTGCCGAGCACGGCCTTGTGGTTGTGCGGCTGCACGACCTGGAACTCCTCGCCGCCACCCATCCGCCGCTCACCGCCGATGGTGCAGGTCAGCTCGATGGGGTTCTCGGCCAGCTCCTTGAGCTTGACCTCCAGGCGGGCGCGCTCGGGCGAGCCGGGGGCGTAGCCGTGCACCGGCTCGTTGACGGGGGTGGGGACCTGGGTCACAGCGTCCATGTGTTCCGTAACTCCTTGAGTCGAGCGGGTGGTTCGGGTTCAGCCCTTGGTGACCATGGAACGCGCGAAGAACCGCAGGTTGGCGGGCTTCTCCGCGAGCCTCCGCATGAAGTAGCCGTACCAGTCGGTGCCGTACGCGGTGTAGACGCGCATGCGGTGACCTTCGGCGGCGAGCCGCAGGTGCTCCTCGCTCCGGATGCCGTACAGCATCTGGAACTCGTACTCGTCCAGCTTGCGCCCGGCGCGGTGCGCGAGCTCCTGGGCGATGGAGATCAGGCGCGGGTCGTGGGACCCGACCATCGGGTACCCCTCGCCCTCCATCAGGGTGCGCAGGATCCGCACGTACGCCTTGTCGATCTCGTGCTTCTGCTGGTAGGCGACCTCGGCGGGCTCCTTGTACGCACCCTTCACCAGCCGGACGCGGCTGCCGTCGGCGGCGAGGCGGCGGGCGTCGGCCTCGGTGCGGAAGAGGTAGGCCTGGATGACGCAGCCGGTCTGCGGGAAGTCCCTGCGCAGCTCTTCGTGGATCGCGAACATCGAGTCGAGCGTGGTGTGGTCCTCGGCGTCCAGCGTCACCGTCGTGCCGATCCGGGCGGCGGCCTCGACGACGGGCCGCACATTGGCGAGCGCCAGCTCGTGACCGCCCTCAAGGGCCTGCCCGAACATCGACAGCTTCACGGACATCTCGGCCCGCTCGCCCAGCTCCAGCGGCTTGAGCCGGTCGATCAGCTCCAGGTAGGCGTCCCGGGCGGCGTAGGACTGCTCACGGGTGGTGATGTCCTCGCCGACGACGTCCATCGTCAGCTCCAGACCCCGGCCGGTGAGGCCCTCGATGATCGGGACGACGTCGTCCACCCGCTCACCCGGGATGAAGCGGTCGACGACCTGTTTCGTCACCGGGGCCGCCGTAACGAGGCGTCGCATCCGGTCGCTGCGCGACGCGGCCAGAATCACGGGACCCAGCACGGGGCACCTCCAGAACACAACCAACACAAGGCCGCTGCCCGACAGTCCGGGTACGGCACGGAGAACCACCGTGAAAGCTATGGATCCCTTCGATCGTGGGCCATCGACAGCTGTCACGCATCCGTGCCACCGATCTCAGACAGATGTATGAAGGCCCTCGGAAAATGGGGGAGAATGCCCGGGTGACAGCCGATTACCGGGACGACTACCAGGAGCTGGTCGACGAGATCTCCGAGCTCCTGGGCGCCCCCGCGACGCTGGAGAACCGCGACTTCGAGCTGCTCGCCTTCGGCGCGTACGACAGCGAGGGCGATCTCGATCCGTCCGCCCTGGACCCGGTCCGCACCCGCTCGATCCTCACCCGCCGCTCCACGGCCGCGGTCCGCGCCTGGTTCGAGGGCTTCGGCATCACCCGCGCGAGCGGCCCGGTGCGGATCCCGCGCACCCCGGAGGCCGGGGTCCACCGGGGCCGCATCTGCCTTCCGGTACGGCACCGGGGGGTCGTCCTCGGTTACGTCTGGCTGCTCGACGGCGAGCCCGGCCCCACCGACGCCCAGCTGGCGGCGGCCATGGAGGTGATCGGCAGGATCGGCGCGCTGCTGGCCGACGAGGCGCAGGCCGGCGCCGACCTCACCCGGGAGTTGCGCGCCGTGCTGACGGCGGAGCGCGGCTGGCAGCGCGACATGGCGGTGGCCGCCCTGCGCACGGCTCTGGGCACGCGCGGCGAGGGTCCGCACGCGGTGGTGTGCGTCGCGCCCTGGCCGTCGGCCGACCCGGAGGACGCCCCGTCGGCCCGCGCGGTGCCGCACACGACGGCCCTGTGCACGATTCCCTGGGGTGCGACGGGCCAGAGCCTCGCGGTGCTGGTCCGGCTGCGCTCCACGGACGTCCGCGCCCCGGCCCTGACGGCGGCGAACCGGCTGCTGCGGGAGGGCGCGCGGGCGGGCGTGGGCGATCCGCTGACCGGCCTCGCCGACCTGGGAACGGCATGGCAGGAGGCCGTGGCGGCCGCCCGGGCGGCTCTGGCCGAGCCGCACCTCGGACCGGTCGCCGAGTGGTCCCGCATCGGCCCGTACCGTCTGCTGACCGCCCTGCCTCCGGAGACGGCCCGCGACCCGGCGATCGCCCCGCTCCTCTCCCCCGCCCACCACGAACTCGCCCGCACGGCCGAGGTCTACCTGGACTGCGCCGGCCAGGCCGCCCGCACGGCCGCCGAGCTGGGCATCCACCGGCAGACGCTGTACTACCGGCTGTCGCGGGTGGAACAGCTGACGGGCCTCGACCTGGACGACGGGGAGGACCGGCTCCTGCTGCACATGGTGCTGAAGGGGACGCGCCTGTGAGCCGGGCAGCCGCCCGGGCGTGGGCGCCGCGGCCGCTCAGCCCTGCGGCGCGGCCCCGGCGATCACCTGGCGCAGGCCCTCGGTGAGTTGCTCGGCCGTCGGCGCCCTCTTGGGGTCGAAGGTCCACAGGGCGATGAGACCGGTCATCACGGTGACGTAGAACGTGCCGAGGGTGTCCACGGTCTCGTCCGGTACGTCTTCCTCGCGCCCGCCCATGA
Organism: Streptomyces sp. NPDC089424; assembly: GCF_044749345.1. Lineage (NCBI taxonomy): Bacteria > Bacillati > Actinomycetota > Actinomycetes > Kitasatosporales > Streptomycetaceae > Streptomyces > Streptomyces sp. NPDC089424. Next base: position 631,971 of record NZ_JBIVHU010000003.1, on the reverse strand, counting down.
GCAGTGGGATCAGTCCGCGTCCGGCCTCCCGCTGGGCCCGCGCCAGATGCTCGCGCACCTCGGGCAGTTGGTCGCCCATGACGACGATTTCCATGCTGAGCCGCCACAGCGAACCGGGCTCGCGCATGGTGGCGATGATGTTCGCCCAGACCTGACCGAACCGGTCCAGGGTGCCGGGAGCGGCGGTGATCGGCTGCTCGCCCTCCTCGAACTCGTCGCCCAACCCCTCCACCAGGGCGACGTAGGCCTGTGCGAGCAGGGCGTCCTTGGAGCCGTAGTGGTAGCCGATGGAGGCGAGGTTGGTCCCCGACTCCTTGACGATGTCGCGCGCGGTGGTGCGGGCGAAGCCCTTCTCCAGCAGGCAGCGCTTGGCGCCTTCGAGCAGATCCTCGCGATGTCCCATGGCGCCATCGTAGCGCCGTGCCTATACAGGCGTACTATACAAACGTACTAGACAGATGTTTTATACGTCCGTACAGTCAGCTCCATGACGACGAATCCGACGAACACGCGCGCCGGGCGCCGCGAATGGACCGCGCTCGCCGTGCTGATGCTGCCGCTGCTGCTGGTCTCGATGGACGTCTCGGTGCTGTACTTCGCGATCCCGGCGATCGGCGCGGACCTGGAGCCCACCGGCACCCAGCAGCTGTGGATCTTCGACATCTACGCCTTCGTGCTGGCCGGCCTGCTGATGACGATGGGCTCGGTCGGTGACCGCGTCGGCCGCCGCAGACTGCTGCTGATCGGCGCCGCCGCGTTCGGGGCGGCCTCACTGGTCGCGGCGTACGCGAACAGCGCCGAGACGCTGATCGCGGCCCGTGCGTTGCTCGGCATCGGCGGGGCGACGCTGATGCCGTCGACGCTGTCGCTGGTCCGGGCGATGTTCACCGACGCGGCCCAGCGGGCGACGGCGATCGCGGTGTGGTCCGGCGTGCTGACGGCCGGCGTCGCCCTCGGCTCGGTGCTCAGCGGGGTCCTGGTGGAGTTCTTCTGGTGGGGTTCGGTCTTCCTGGTCAACCTCCCCGCGATGGCCCTGCTGCTACTCCTCGGCCCCCTGCTGCTGCCCGAGTCACGCGACCCGCACCCCGGGCGCTTCGACTGGCTGAGCGTGCCGCTGTCGATGGCGGCGGTGCTGCCCGTCGTCTACGGCCTGAAGGAGATCCCCTCGGAGGGCTGGAACGTCCGCTACGTCGTCTCGATCACGGTCGGCCTGCTCTTCGCGGTCCTCTTCGTCCACCGTCAGCGCACGGCCCGGTCCCCGATGATCTCCCCCACCCTCTTCCGTGCCCCCGGCTTCACCACCGCCGTCGGCCTCAACCTGGTCTCGGCCTTCGGGGTGCTGGGCTCCGCCTACTTCACCACGCAGTACCTGCAGTCGGTGCTCGACAAGAGCGCGCTGGAAGCGGCCCTGTGGGCACTGCTGCCGTCGGTGCCGATCGGCCTCGCGGCACCGCTGGCGGCCCGGCTGGTGGGGCGCGGAGTGAACCGCGCGTACGTCGTCGCCGCCGGGTTCGCGATCGCGGCGAGCGGCTACGGGCTGCTGGCCTTCGCCGGCCCCGACACGATGGCGCTGGTGCTCGTGGCCTGCGGTGTGCTCGCGTCCGGGCTGGTGACGGCCATGTCGCAGCTCATGGACCTCGCGCTGAGCGGGGTCCCGGTGGAGCGGGCCGGCTCGGCGTCCTCGCTCATGGAGACCGGCGCGGAGTTCGGCGGCGCCCTCGGCATGGCACTGCTCGGCTCGATCGGTACGGCGATCTACCGCAACGAGATCCCCGCCTCGTCACCGGACGTGGCCCGCGAGACTCTGGGCGGAGCGCTGGCGGTCGCCGATCAGGTCCCGGGACTGGCCGCGGCAGCGCGGGCGGCGTTCACCAGCGGCATGCAGGGCGCGGCGGTCGCGGGGGCGACGGTGCTGGCGGGGGCGGCGGTGCTGGCGGCGGTGAGTCTGCGGCGGGTGAAGGTGTGCACGAACGAGACGCCGGACGAGCCGAGTCACCTCAGCCCGTCCGGCGTTTGAGTTCGAGGCCCGTTCAGGGCCGAAGCGGGGGCCCGGGGACGGCAGCCCCCGGGGACGGCAGCCTCAGACGAGGTTCACCGCACGAGCGGACGTCGCCCCGATCTCCGAGGCGACCTCGGCCAGCACTCCCGTGGGCACCGCGTCGTCGACGGTCAGCACGGCCAACGCCTCGCCGCCCACCGCCGCGCGAGCGACCTGCATCCCGGCGATGTTGATGCCGGCCTCGCCGATGATCCGTCCGACGGTGCCGACGACACCCGGGCGGTCCTCGTACCGCAGCACGACCATGTGGTCGGCGAGCGCGAGGTCCACGTCGTACTCACCGACCGCGACGATCTTCTGCAGGTGCTTGGGACCGGCGAGCGTGCCGGAGACCGACACCTCCTCGCCGTCGCCGAGCGTGCCGCGCACGGTGACGACGTTGCGGTGGTCCGGCGACTCCGAGCTGGTCGTCAGCCGCACCTCGACGCCGCGCTCCTGGGCGAACAGCGGGGCGTTGACGTAGGAGACCGTCTCGTCGACGACGTCCTCGAAGACGCCCTTCAGCGCCGAGAGTTCCAGCACCTTCACGTCGTGCTGGGTGATCTCGCCGTAGACCTCGACGTCCAGCCGCACGGCCACCTCACCGGCGAGCGCGGTGAAGATCCGGCCGAGCCGCTCGGCCAGCGGCAGCCCCGGCTTGACGTCCTCGGCGATCACGCCGCCCTGGACGTTCACCGCGTCGGGGACCAGCTCACCGGCGAGGGCGAGCCGCACCGACCGGGCGACGGCGATACCGGCCTTCTCCTGCGCCTCGTCGGTGGAGGCACCGAGGTGCGGGGTGGAGACGACCTGGTCGAACTCGAACAGCGGCGAGTCCGTGCAGGGCTCCTTGGCGTACACGTCGAGGCCGGCGCCGGCGACGCGGCCCTCCTTCAGCGCCGAGTACAGCGCCTCCTCGTCCACGATCCCGCCGCGCGCGGCGTTGACGATCCGCACGCTCGGCTTGACCTTGCGCAGCGCCTCGGCACCGATCAGGCCGAGCGTCTCGGGGGTCTTGGGCAGGTGGACGGTGATGAAGTCGGAGACCTCCAGCAGCTCGTCCAGCGACAGCACCTTGACGCCCATCTGCGCGGCGCGCGCGGGCTGCACGTAGGGGTCGTAGGCGACGACCTTCATGCCGAAGGCGGACATCCGCTGCGCGACGAGCGCGCCGATACGGCCGAGGCCCACCACGCCCAGGGTCTTCTCGGCGAGCTCGACGCCGGTGTACTTGCTGCGCTTCCACTCGCCGTTCTTCAGCGCGGCGTTGGCCTGCGGGATGTTGCGCGCGGTGGCCAGCAGCAGACCGCAGGCCAGCTCGGCGGCGGTCACGATGTTCGAGGTGGGGGCGTTGACGACCATCACGCCGGCCTTGGTGGCGGCGGAGACGTCGACGTTGTCCAGGCCGACGCCGGCTCGTGCGACGACCTTGAGCCGGTGCGCGGCGGCGATGGCCTCGGCGTCCACCTTGGTGGCGGAGCGGATCAGGATCGCGTCGACCTCGGCGATGGCGGGGAGCAGTTCGGCCCGGTCGGCTCCGTTGCAGTGCCGGATCTCGAAGTCCGGTCCCAGTGCGTCCACGGTGGCGGGCGACAGCTCTTCGGCGATGAGTACTACGGGTTTCGCGCTCACGTGAGTCCTCACAAGTCCAATGCGGACGGCCGTCCCGACGGCCGCAGGCGGTGGAGGGTGCTAGCCGCGTGGAAGACGCACGACGCTGTGGGCCCGACGCGTATGTATACGGCAGTGTAGTGGCGCTGCCTGGGTCGTCCTGCGCCTCCGCGGAAGGATCACCCGTCCGTGGTTCGACGGGTTGGACAACGGGGCCGGAGCGCGGTGCTCCGGCCCTGTCGCCCGCGGCTCACGCGTCTTCGTCGACCCAGGACATCAGCTTGCGCAGCTCCTTGCCCGTGGTCTCCAGCAGGTGCTCGGAGTCCTGCTGCTTGTACTCGTTGTACTTCTTCAGACCACCGTGGTACTCGTCCATCCAGGCCTGGGCGAAGGACCCGTCCTGGATCTCGGCGAGGACCTTCTTCATCTCGGCCTTGGTGGCGTCGGTGATGATCCGCGGGCCGGTGACGTAGTCGCCCCACTCGGCGGTCTCGGAGATCGACCAGCGCATCTTCTCCAGGCCGCCCTCGTACATGAGGTCGACGATCAGCTTCAGCTCGTGCAGGCACTCGAAGTACGCGATCTCCGGCTGGTAGCCGGCCTCGGTCAGCGTCTCGAAACCGGCCTTCACCAGGGCGGTGGTGCCACCGCAGAGGACGGCCTGCTCACCGAACAGGTCGGTCTCGGTCTCCTCGGTGAAGGTCGTCTTGATGACACCGGCGCGGGTGCCGCCGATGCCCTTGGCGTACGACAGGGCCAGCGCGAACGCGTCGCCCGTGGCGTCCTGCTCGACGGCGGCGATGCAGGGAACGCCGCGGCCCTCCTCGTACTGACGGCGCACCAGGTGGCCCGGGCCCTTGGGGGCGACCATGCAGACGTCGACACCGGCCGGGGGCTTGATGAAGCCGAAGCGGATGTTGAAGCCATGACCGAAGAACAGCGCGTCGCCGTCCTTCAGGTTCGGGGCGATGGACTCCTCGTAGACCTGGGACTGGATCGGGTCCGGGACCAGGATCATGATGACGTCGGCCTCCGCGGCGGCCTCCGCCGGGGTGACCACGCGCAGGCCCTGCTCCTCGGCCTTGGCCTTGGACTTGGAGCCCTCGTGCAGACCGACGCGCACGTCGACACCCGAGTCACGCAGCGACAGGGCGTGGGCGTGGCCCTGGCTGCCGTAACCGATGACCGCGACCTTGCGGCCCTGGATGATGGACAGGTCGGCGTCGGCGTCGTAGAACAGCTCGGCCACTTTGGGTCTCTCCTTGGAGTGCAGATGTTGCGTCCCACCGTATGACGGCGGAGGGAGGGGAAGGTTCGGGGTCTCGCCATACGGGCGGCCCGTGTCGGGCGGGCCGCCCGTCTCACATCGTCACGCCGATCGGTCGAGCGCGCGCAGCGAGCGGTCCGTGATGGAACGCGCTCCGCGGCCGATCGCGATCGTGCCGGACTGGACCAGCTCCTTGATGCCGTACGGCTCCAGCATCTTGAGCATGGCGGACAGCTTGTCGCTGCTGCCGGTGGCCTCGATGGTGACGGCCTCCGGGGAGACGTCGACGGTCTTGGCACGGAACAACTGGACGATCTCGACGATCTGGGAGCGCGTCTCGTTGTCGGCGCGCACCTTCACCAGGACGAGTTCGCGCTGCACGGCCTGGGCCGGCTCCAGCTCGACGATCTTCAGGACGTTGACCAGCTTGTTGAGCTGCTTGGTCACCTGTTCCAGCGGCAGGTCGTCGACGCTCACCACGATCGTGATGCGGGAGATGTCGGGGTGCTCGGTGACGCCGACCGCGAGCGAGTCGATGTTGAAGCCGCGGCGGGAGAACAGGGCGGCGATCCTGGCCAGGATGCCCGGCGTGTTCTCCACCAGGACCGAGAGCGTGTGCTTGGACATGTTCTTGACTCAGCTCTCTCTTCAGTCGTCTTCGCTGTCGCCGAAGTCGGGGCGGACGTCCCGGGCGGCGAGGATCTCGTCGTTGGAGGTGCCGGCGGCGACCATCGGCCACACCATCGCGTCCTCGTGCACGATGAAGTCCACGACGACGGGCCGGTCGTTGATCGAGTTCGCCTCCTCGATCACCTTGTCGAGGTCGGCGGGGTCCTCGCACCGGATGGCGTAGCAGCCCATGGCCTCCGACAGCTTCACGAAGTCGGGGACGCGGGTGCCCCGGGCCCCGGGATTGACGTCGTCGGGGCCGGAGTGCAGCACGGTGTTGGAGTACCGCTGGTTGTAGAAGAGGGTCTGCCACTGGCGGACCATCCCGAGGGCGCCGTTGTTGATGACGGCGACCTTGATCGGGATGTTGTTCAGGGCGCAGGTGGTGAGCTCCTGGTTGGTCATCTGGAAGCAGCCGTCGCCGTCGACCGCCCAGACGGTGCGGTCGGGCGCGCCCGCCTTGGCGCCCATCGCGGCCGGGACGGCGTACCCCATCGTCCCCGCACCCCCGGAGTTCAGCCAGGTGGCGGGGTTCTCGTACTGGATGAAGTGCGCGGCCCACATCTGGTGCTGGCCCACGCCGGCCGCGAAGATCGTGCCCTCGGGAGCGAGCCGGCCGATGCGTTCGATGACCTGCTGCGGGGAGAGCGAGCCGTCCTCGGGCTGGTCGTAGCCGAGCGGGTAGGTGTCGCGCCAGCGGCTGAGGTCCTTCCACCAGGCCTCGTAGTCGCCCCGGTGGCCCTCCGCGTGCTCCTTCTGCACGGCCTGGACCAGGTCGGCGATGACCTCACGCGCGTCACCGACGATCGGCACGTCGGCCTCGCGGTTCTTGCCGATCTCGGCCGGGTCGATGTCGGCGTGCACGATCTTGGCGTACGGGGCGAAGCTGTCCAGCTTGCCGGTGACGCGGTCGTCGAAGCGCGCGCCGAGGGCCACGATCAGGTCGGCCTTCTGCAGGGCGGTGACGGCGGAGACCGCGCCGTGCATACCGGGCATGCCCACGTGCAGCGGGTGGCTGTCGGGGAACGCGCCGAGCGCCATCAGGGTGGTGGTGACGGGCGCGCCGGTGAGCTCGGCGAGGACCTTCAGCTCTGCGGTGGCCTTGGCCTTGAGCACGCCGCCGCCGACGTACAGCACCGGCCGCCTGGCGGAGGTGATCAGCTTGGCGGCCTCACGGATCTGCTTGGCGTGCGGCTTGGTCACCGGGCGGTAGCCGGGCAGGTCCATGGTGGGCGGCCAGGAGAAGGTGGTGCGCGCCTGGAGGGCGTCCTTGGCGATGTCGACCAGGACCGGTCCGGGGCGGCCCGTGGAGGCGATGTGGAACGCCTGCGCGATCACCCGCGGGATGTCCTCGGCCTTGGTCACCAGGAAGTTGTGCTTGGTGATCGGCATGGTGATGCCGACGATGTCCGCCTCCTGGAAGGCGTCCGTGCCGATCGCCTTGGAGGCGACCTGGCCGGTGATCGCGACCAGCGGCACGGAGTCCATGTGCGCGTCGGCGATCGGCGTCACCAGGTTGGTGGCGCCGGGTCCCGACGTCGCCATGCAGACGCCGACCCGGCCGGTGGCCTGCGCGTAGCCGGTGGCGGCGTGGCCGGCACCCTGCTCGTGCCGCACCAGCACGTGGCGGACCTTGCCGGAGTCCATGAGCGGGTCGTACGCCGGGAGGATCGCCCCGCCGGGAATGCCGAATACCGTGTCGGCGCCGACCTCCTCGAGAGAGCGGATGAGGGACTGCGCGCCCGTGACGTGCTCGGGGGCGGACTGTCCTCCGGATCGGGGCCGCGGCTGCGGGTGATGGGCCCCGGTGGCCTGCTCGGTCATCGGCATTCTCTTCTCGATGCTGAGGGTTTTTGCGAGGTTTGTACGGTCTACGACTGCGGTACGGCAGGTGCCTGTGCAACAAAAAACCCCTCGTGCCGTAAGGCAAGCGAGGGGAGCGCGCCGGTGTCGTCGCTGGGTGTCCCGGATCGTCCTCCGGTGGGTCCCAGCTCAGCCGACGCGCTGTCCAAGTACGAGAATTCGGGTGCGCATGGAACTGACCCTCCCCCCGGCGCGCACCCACTGTCAAGTAGGTGGGACGGGAGTCTCATCATGTGAGCGCAACGGGGTGGTGAGGGGTGTGGCGACAGGTGTGGTGACGGAGGTGGTCACGGGTGCGCCACCTCCGAAGACCGTGGTCACGCCGCCGGGATAGCCGCCCGGCCCGCCGCCCGCGAACGCGGGTTCGGCCGGTCCGTGCGGCACCGGACAATGGCCGGAACCGAGCGCCCTGCGCAGCCGGTACTCGTCGAGGGCCCCGGAGAACGCCATGCCCTGCCCGTGCGTGCAGCCCATGGCGCGCAGGGCCACGACCTGTTCGGGCACATCCACGCCGTCCGCCACGGACTGCAGTCCGAGATCGCCGGCGATACGCAGCAGCCCGCTGGTGATCTTGTGCAGCCGGGCGGACTCGACGACGCCCTCGACCAGTCCCCGGTCGATCTTCAGCACGTCCAGCGGAAGCCGGCGGAGCGCCGTGACGGCCGGGCAGCCGCCGCCGAAGGCGTCCAGCGCGATCCGGATGCCGAGCCTGCGCAGTGCGCCCAGGCGGCGCTCCAGATCCTCCAGGCAGATCTTGGCATCGATGTCGGACAGTTCGACGACCAGGCCGCCGGACGGCAGTCCGTGCCGGGTCAGCAGCGCCTCGACGGAGCCGAGGGGCGTCGACCGGTCCAGCAGCCGGCGGGCCGCCATCCGGACGGCCACGGGCACGGCGTGGCCGGTCGCGGCGCGTTCCGCGGCCTGCTCGATGGCCTCCTCCAGCACCCAGCGGCCCAGCTCGGCCGTCCGGTCGCCGTCGTCGGCCACCCGCAGGAACTCGGCGGGCGTGAACAGCACCCCTTGCGAGGACCGCCACCGCGCCTGCGCGGCGACCGCCGTGATGCGGCCGTCCTCCAGGCGCACCACCGGCTGGTGCAGCAGCGTGAACTCGCCGTCGTGCAGCGCGGCCCGCAACCGGGTGGCCAGCTCGGCCTTGCGTACGACGTCCTGCTGCATCTGCGGTTTGTACAGCTCGACGCGGCCCTTTCCGGCCGACTTCGCGCGGTACATCGCCAGGTCGGCGTTGCGCAGCAGCTCGCCCGCGCCGAGACCCGGTTCGGCGAAGGCCACGCCGATGGACGCGGCGACACGGACATCGTTGCCGTCGATGAGGTAGGGCTGCGACAGCGTCACCCTGAGGCGGTCGGCGAGCTCCAGGATGTGCCGTTCACGGGCGGCCCGGTCCCGGGCCCCGTCGCCGACGATCAGGGCCGCGAACTCGTCGCCGCCCAGCCGGGACGCGGTGTCGCCCTTGCGGACCGCCTCCTGGAGCCTGCGCGCGGCCTGGACGAGCAGCTCGTCCCCGGCCTGGTGCCCGATCGTGTCGTTGACGGCCTTGAACCCGTCCAGGTCGATGAAGAGCACGGCCGTGCCCAGCAGGGCGGCGCCGCGGTCGGTGCTGCGGCGGCCGGACAGGGCCTGCTGGACCCGCTTGGTGAACAGCGCGCGGTTGGGCAGGTCGGTGAGCGGGTCGTGCTCGGCGTTGTGCTGCAACTGCGCCTGCAGGCGGACCCTCTCGGTGACGTCCCGGCTGTTGAAGATCAGGCCGCCGTGGTGCCTGTTCACGGTCGACTCGACGTTCAGCCAGCCTCCCTCACCGGACCGGAAGCGGCACTCGATCCGCGTGGTGGGCTCCTCCTGAGGGCTGGCGGCGAGGAAGCGGCGCACCTCGTGCACCACGCAGCCCAGGTCCTCCGGGTGGATGAGCTCGGCCAGTTCGCTCCCCACCAGGTCCTCCGCGGGGCGTCCGTAGACCCCGGCGGCGGCCGGGGAGACGTAGCGGAGGATGCCGTTGGGCGCGGCGATCATGATGACGTCGCTGGAGCCCTGCACCAGGGAACGGAAGTGGTTCTCCTTCTGGGCCAGTTCCTGGGTGAGGGTGATGTTGTCGAGCAGCATGATCCCCTGGCGCACCACCAGCGCGAGCACGACCGTGCCGCCGGTGAGCAGCACGACGCGGTCCACGCTGCGGCCGTTGAGCACGTTGTAGAGGATCCCGAGCGTGCAGACGGCGGCGGCGAGGTACGGCGTGAGGGCGGCCAGCGAGCCGGTGAGCGGCCGGTTGGCCGGGTAGCGGCTGTGCTCGCCCTGCTGCGCGGGCGGGGGCGCCGGGGCGCTCCCCCGCTGCCCCGGCACGTGCTCGTGCTCCACGCGCGCGGAGGGCTCCTCGCCGGGCTGCCCGGGGCGCGTGGTGGCCCAGGGGGCGTACGCCAGGAGCAGCGAGCCCGCGAACCAGCCCGCGTCCAGCAGCTGGCCCGAGTGGTAGTTGTTGTGCAGCAGCGGCGAGGTGAACAGGGCGTCGCACATCACGGTCAGGGCGAGCGCGCCGATCGCGGTGTTCACCGCGGAGCGGTTGGCCCCCGAGCGCCGGAAGTGCAGCGCCAGCACCATGCTGACCAGCGCGATGTCCAGCAGCGGGTACGCCAGCGACAGCGCGGTGTGCGCCACGCCGGGGCCGCCGCCCTTGGCCGCCTGGGCGAGCGCGAGGCTCCACGACAGGGTGACCAGGGAGCCGCCGATCAGCCAGGCGTCCAGGGAGAGGCAGACCCAGCCCGCCTTGGACACCGGCCGCTTGGCGAGGACCAGCAGCCCCACGATCGCGGGCGGCGCGAAGCACAGGAAGAACACGTCGGCGTAGCTGGGGCTGGGCACGGGCAGTCCCAGGACGACCTCGTACCAGCCCCAGACCCCGTTGCCCAGGGCGGCCATCGCCGACGAGAGGGCGAACAGCAGCCAGCCGGAGCGGAACCGGACGCGGCGGCTGTGGGCGTAGACGAAGCACGACACGGCGGCCGCGGCGGCCGCGGCCGCCAGCCCGAAGTCGCCCATGACGAGGGCGAGATGGGGCGAACCCCAGCCGACCGCGGCGCCGACGGCGTAGCCCGCGCAGAGCAGGGCCAGGACGAGTTGCTGGTACATGCTCGACCCGCCGCGGGTGGCCGGCGGCCGGGGCAGCAGGGCGCCCGGCGCGGGATGCCGTCGCAGCGCCTGGTCGAGGGTGGTCGTGGGCGGCGCGGGCGCATTCACCGGGGCCTCCCGGTCCGTACCACGCCCGGGTCCCGTGGGTCCCGGGGCGCGCACTGAGCCTGCTGCCTGCGGCTGTTGGGCCTGCGGTGGTGGTGGCTGTGGTAATCGCCGTGGCCGGCGTGCCGGCCCCGCCGTCGCGTGGCCGTGCGCCAGGGCCGCCGTCGGCGGCCCCGCCTCGTCGGATCGTTCGTCCATAGGCCGTGCATCGCCCGTCGCCCCCCTCGCAGTCTGAAACGTCCATCCCCGGCGCCGAACGGTGCGCGGCGCAGCCCCTGTCGGGACGATACACCAGTCTCGTCACTCAGGGACATAGCTTCTCTACGCTCCGTGACCACCAGCGAGAACGTGGAACGGACCGCGTCCGCACGATTGCGGAGGGTGCCCGAGTCAGGTCACACGTCGCCCACGCCGACCGTCCTACGCATCCTTCGCGCCCGTCGTAAGGATCACGTTGCGCAACGGCTCCCGGTTCACGAAACGGTGCAACTGGTCCACGAGCAGCCTCTTGGCGCGCGGCAGGAACGCGGACGTGGGGCCGCCGACATGGGGGCTGATCAGCAGGCCGGGCGCCTGCCACAGGGGGTGTCCGGCGGGGAGCGGCTCCGGGTCGGTGACGTCGAGGGCCGCGGTGATCCGGCCGCTCTCCAGCTCGCTGAGCAGCGCCTTGGAGTCCACGACCGGCCCGCGCGAGACGTTCACGAGCAGCGCGCCGTCCTTCATCCGCTCCAGGAACTCGGCGTTCACGAGGCCCCGGCTGGTTTCGGTCAGCGGCGTGGAGAGGATCACGACGTCCGCCTTGGGGAGCAGCGCGGGCAGTTCGGTGAGCGGATGCACGGGACCGCGCGCCGTGGTGCGCCCTGAGCGCGCGACGCGCGCCACCCGCGCGAGTTCGAAGGGCGTGAGCCGGTCCTCGATGGCCTCGCCGATCGAGCCGTAGCCGACGATGAGCACGTGCTTGTCGGCGAGCGCCGGCCGGAAACCGCTGCGCCACTCCTCCCTGTCCTGCGCCCGGACGAAGTCCGGGATCCCGCGCAGCGAGGCGAGGGTCAGGGTGAGCGCGAGTTCCGCGGTGCTCGCCTCGTGCACACCGCGCGCGTTGCACACGCGCACCCCCGGGCGCAGGTGTCCCAGCCCCGGTTCGACATGATCCATTCCGGCGGTGAGCGTCTGCACGACCTCCACCGAGGTCATCCGGGGCAGTGGCCGTACGGCGACCTCGGAGGGCGTCATGTAGGGGACGACGTAGAAGGCGCAGTCGGCGGGGTCCGCGGGGAACGTCTCGCCCGCGTTCCAGAAGCGGTAGGTCGGCCCGTCCGGGAGTCCCTCGATCTCCTGGGGCGGGATGGGCAGCCACACGTCAGCAGTCATGGTCATGAGGCTAAGTGAGGCGCGGGGTCGGGCGGAGGTTAGGTTGGGGGGCCAGGAGAGGGAGGGTCACGGGCAGGTGGAGCGCAGGACGATCGGCGCGGCGGCGCTCGGTGTGGGGGCCGTCGGACTCGGGTGCATGCCGATGAGCTGGGCGTACAGCACGTCACGGCAACGGGGCGACGAGTCGCTCAGAGCGGTGCACCGGGCGCTCGATCTGGGCTCGACGCTGCTGGACACGGCCGACATGTACGGGCCCTTCACCAACGAACTCCTGCTGGGGCGGGTGCTGAAGGAGCGGCGGTCCGACGCCTTCGTGTCGACGAAGGTGGGGCTGCTGGTGGGCGAGCAGCACATCGTTGCCAACGGCCGTCCCGGGTACGTGAGGCGCGCCTGCGACGCCTCCCTGCGGCGATTGCAGACCGACGTGATCGACCTCTACCAGCTCCACCGGGCGGATCCGGAGGTCCCCGTCGAGGAGACCTGGGGCGCGATGGCGGAACTCGTGCGGGCCGGGAAGGTGCGGGCGCTGGGGCTGTGCGCCATGGCCGCCCTGGGCGGACGCCGGTCCGGGACGCGGCTGCACGACGCCACGATCCGTCAGTTGCAGCGGGTGCAGCAGGTCTTTCCGGTGAGCGCGGTCGAGGCGGAGCTGTCGGTGTGGTCGCCGGAGGCGCTGCGGTCGCTGCTGCCCTGGTGCGAGGCGCGCGGCATCGGCTTCCTGGCCGCGATGCCGCTCGGCAACGGCTTTCTGACCGGCACGCTGACCCCGGGCGAGGGCTTCGAACCGGACGACATGCGCGCCCGCCACCCGCGCTTCACGGCGGAGATGATGGCCTCGAACCAGCCGATAGTGGCGGGCCTGCGCCGCGTGGCCGCCCGCCACGGCGCGGAGGTCACCCCGGCCCAGGTGGCTCTGGCCTGGGTGCTGGCCCAGGGACGGCACGTGGTGCCGGTGCCGGGGGCGAAGCGCGAACGGTGGGTGACTCAGAACGCCGGGGCGGAGCGGGTGGCCCTGACGGAGCAGGACCTGGCGGAGGTGTCGGGGCTGCCGCGGGCGCAGGGGTCCTGGGACTGAGGTCCGGGAAGGACCGGGTCGGGGGCCGCTTCCGGTTCTGCCCTGATCTGCCCTGATCTGCCGGCGAAGCGCTCCTGACCTGCTGCTTCGTGATTCGCCGGCGTCGTCCTCGGTTCGGGATCCCGGGACCGGGAACCTGTGAGGCGCGAGCGGTGTATGACAAGGAGAACTCGCCGCGTCGAAGGGACCATGATCGTGCAACGTCGAGCTGTGACGGCCGTCCTGGCCACGGCCACCCTCCTGCTCACGGCCGGCTGCTCCTCCGACGACGGGGCGGGCGGGCCCGCGGACGGCACCGCGCCGAGTCGTACGACGGCGCAGGCGAACCCCTCCGGGCAGCCCGCGGAGGAGACCCCGCCGGCGAAGGGCACGGTGAAGGTCGTGCGCACGGTCACCGAGGGCCTCAAGAGCCCCTGGGGCCTGGCCGCGCTGCCCGACGGCGACCTGCTGGTCTCCTCCCGCGACGAGGGCACGCTCACGCGCGTCGACACGGAGACGGGGAAGAAGACCGAGCTCGGTGAGGTGCCCGGCGTGTCACCGGAGGGCGAGGGCGGTCTGCTGGGCATCGCCCTCTCGCCGGAGTACGCCTCCGACCACATGGTCTACGCGTACTTCACCTCGGCCTCGGACAACCGCATCGTGCGCATGCTCTACGACGGTGACAAGCCCGCCGGTGAGCAGCTGGGCGCCCCGGACACGATCTTCCGTGGCATCCCCAAGGGCTTCATCCACAACGGCGGCCGGATCGCCTTCGGTCCGGACAAGATGCTGTACGCGGGGACGGGAGAGAGCGGCGAGGAGGGCCTGTCGCAGGACAGGAAGTCGCTCGGCGGCAAGATCCTGCGCATGACCCCGGAGGGCGAGCCGGCCCCGGGGAACCCGTTCCCCGACTCGACGGTCTACTCGTACGGCCACCGCAATGTGCAGGGCCTCGCCTGGGACAGCAAGCAGCGGCTGTTCGCCGCGGAGTTCGGCCAGGACACCTGGGACGAGCTGAACGCGATCGAGCCCGGCGGCAACTACGGCTGGCCGGAGGTGGAAGGCAGGTCCGACGACTCGCGCTACCGCAACCCGACAGCCCAGTGGAGCACCGACGAGTCCTCCCCCAGCGGCATCGCCTACGCCGCAGGCTCGGTCTGGATGGCGGGTCTGGGCGGGGAGCGCCTGTGGCGCATCCCCCTCGACGGCACAAAGGCCTCGGCCGATCCCCAGGCCTTCCTGGAGGGCGAGCACGGCCGGCTGCGCACGGTCCTCGCGGCGGGTGGCGACAGGCTGTGGCTGACGACGAGCGAGACCGACGGCCGGGGGTCCCCGGAGGCCGGGGACGACCGGATTCTGGAGCTCGAGGTGAGCTAGCGCCGCTCCTTCGGGTCCGGCTCCTCGTCCCGAGGGGGCTGCGAAGGCTCCGGGGACCGGACGACCACCTTCCCGGAGGCGAGATCTATCGGGCCGCGGCCCGGGTCGTTGTCGCCGACGTCCTCCCGGGTCAGTTCCAGGCGGTTCTGCTCGTCGCGGGTGTGTTTGCGGCCGGGTGCGAACAGTTCCTCGAAGAGGTTGAACACGGGGCCTCCCTCGGCCGGGTCCGCTTCAGCGTAAGCCTCAGCCCGCCGTGCGCGCTGTCGGCGTCGCGGGCTCCGTGGGCGTCGAGGGCGTGCCGGAGGTGAACAGGCCCAGCCGGTGCGCCACCGCCGCCGCCTCGCCCCGGCCGGAGACGCCGAGCTTGGCGAGGATGTTGGAGACGTGCACGCTGGCCGTTTTCGGGGAGATGAAGAGTTCCTCGGCGATCTGGCGGTTGGTGCGGCCGTTGGAGACCAGGCGGAGCACATCGCGCTCGCGGGTGGTGAGGCCCAGCGCCTCGGCGGGGTCCGCGACCGGTTTCGGCCCGGGGCCCGGTGCCAGGCTCAGGCGGGCGCGCTGGGCGAGCAGGGTGACCGCGTCCGTCAAGGGGCGGGCCCCGAGGTGGTCGGCGACGGCGTGGGCGAGGCGCAGCAGCTCGGTGACGCGGTCGCGGTGGTCCGCGGCGTCGGTGGCCAGCAGCGCCCCGGCGAGGCGGTGGCGGACGCGGGCGAGGTCGTAGGGGCGCTCCAGCTGCTCGAAGGCGGTGACGACCGGCGTCCAGGTGTCGGGGGTGTCGTTGCCCTCGGCGCGCTGGAGTTCGGCGCGGACCCACTGCTCGTGGGCGAGCCAGAGGGGCGCCCTGGCGGTGAGTGCCTTGACGGCGGTGAGGATCCGGTCGAGCGTCTCGGCGCGGCCCTGCTCGGCGGCGGGCAGGGCACGGGCGTCGGCCTCGGCGGTGGCGGCGGCCACCAGCAGCGGCCAGCCGTACTGCTGGGTGCCGGGCGGGGTGCCCGCGTCGAGGGCGGCGCCGAGTTCCGCGCGGGCGTCGAGGAGGCGGCCCTGCGAGGCGGCGATGCCGACGGCCACGGCGGCCATCGGCAGCCACTGCTGGGGCATGGGGTCGTGCGAGCCGAACGCGGCCTGGGCGGCATCCAGTTGGCGCCTGGCCTCGGCCAACTCGCCCCGCCCCAGGGCGAGCTGCGCCAGGCATATGGCGCCGGAACCCTGGGGTTTGGCGCTGCGTCCGTGCCGGAAGACGTTCTGCGCGGCCTGCTCGGCCTCCTGCCAGCGGCCGAGGTTGCCGAGCGACTCGGAGAGGTTGGACCACACCCAGGCCTCGGTGTCGAGGAGACCGAACCGGCGGGCGAAGGCGGCGCCCTCCTCCAGCAGCGGCGCGGCCTCCCGGGAGCGGCCGATGGCTTCGAGCCCGGCGGGCAGGTTCACGTAGGCGCGTCCGGCGACATACGGGAAGCCCTCCTCGAGGGAGCGTTCCTTGACCTCGTACATCTCGGCGAGGCCCGCCTCCACGTCGCCCGCGTCGGCGGTGAGGACGCCGAGGGTGAGGCGGGCGTTGAGCTCTATCTCGCGGGTGCCGACCATGCGCGCGTACTGCACGGCCCGCTCGGCGGCGGCGAGGGCCTCGGGGCCGGGCTGGTGCAGCATCGACCAGTTGGCGACGTTGGTGAGGACCTCGGCGTGCACCTCGGAGGGCGGCAGCCCGCGCAGCAGGTCCTGCGCGGTGGCCAGTTCCTGCCAGCCGTCGCCCCGGGCCAGGGCCTGGACGAGCCGGGAGCGCTGGGTCCAGAACCAGGCGGCGCGCAGCGGGTCGTCGTCCTCCTCCAGGATGCTCAGCGCCCGCCGGGTGATCTTCATGGCGCGTTCGCGTTCGCCGCAGAAGCGGCCGGCGACGGCCGCCTCGGCCATCAGGTCGAGATAGCGCAGCGGGGTGGTCGCGGGGTCGCAGCCACAGGGCGGGTAGGAGGCGGTGTAGTCGACGGGGCGCAGCCCGGCCCGCACGTCCGCGGGGGCGGCGTCCCAGAGCTCCATCGCGCGCTCCAGGAGCCGTAGTTGCTCCGAGTAGGCGTCGCGGCGGCGGGCGGCGACGGAGGCGGCGAGGACGGCGGGCAGGGCCTTCGCGGCGTCGTTCGCCTGATACCAGTAGCTGGCCAGGCGGGCCACCCGCTGGTCGGCGGGGACGAGGCTCGGGTCGGCCTCCAGTGCCTCGGCGTAGCGGCGGTTGAGGCGGGAGCGCTCACCGGGCAGCAGGTCGTCGCCGACGGCCTCGCGGACCAGGGAGTGGCGGAAGCGGTAGCCGTCACCGGAGGGGGCGGCGAGCAGGATGTTGGCGTTCACCGCGGCGCGCAACGCCTCGATCAGGTCGTCCTCGGGCCGCCCGGCCACGGCGGCGAGCAGCCGGTACTCGACGGTGGAGCCGCCCTCGGCGACGATCCGGGCGACCCGCTGGGCGCTCTCGGGCAGCGCCTCCACGCGGACGAGGAGCAGATCGCGCAGCGAGTCGGTGAGGCCGTTGCAGGAACCCTCGTGTGCGGCGACGGCCAGTTCCTCGACGAAGAAGGCGTTGCCGTCGGAGCGTTGGAAGATCGCGTCGACCTTGGTCGGTTCGGGTTCGGCGGCGTGTATGCCGGCGATCTGGCGGGCCACCTCCTCGCGGTTGAAGCGGGGCAGCTCGATGCGCCGGACCGTGCGCAGCCGGTCGAGTTCGGCGAGCAGGGGGCGCAGCGGGTGGCGGCGGTGGATGTCGTCGGAGCGGTAGGTGGCGAGGACGACGAGGCGGCCGGTGCGCAGGGTGCGGAAGAGATAGGCCAGCAGATGGCGGGTGGAGGCGTCGGCCCAGTGCAGGTCCTCCAGGGCGACGACGACTGTGCGGCGGGCGGCGACCCGCTCCAGCAGGCGGGCGGTGAGCTCGAAGAGACGGGCCATGCCCTCCTCGTCGTGGCGGCGCGCGCCCGCGTCCCCCAACTCGGGCAGCAGCCGGGCCAGTTCCTCCTCCTGGCCGGCCGCCGCGGCCGCGAGCTCCGCGGGCAGCTCGCGGCGCAGTGCGCGCAGCGCGGTGGAGAACGGGGCGAAGGGCAGCCCGTCGGCGCCTATCTCGACACAGCCGCCGAGGGCGAACACCGCACCCGCGCCGACCGCCGCGGTGGCGAACTCCTCGACGAGGCGGGTCTTTCCGACGCCGGCCTCACCGCCCAGCAGCAATGCCTGCGGCTCGCCCGCGGCGGCACGGGCGAGCGCGTCGCGCAGCGTCGCCAACTCCTCGGCGCGACCGACGAACACCGGACTGACGGACCTGGTCTCCACGCCCCCGAGCATCGCACGGGGGTCCGACAACCCGGCACCGGTTTTCGGCAGGTGGCGCGGCGTTCGCGCGGGCCGGTCGCGGACGCCGGTCTCCGCACGGGACGCGAGCGCGGGACGGCGGGGGCCGGTCACCCGGCCCCCCGCCGCCCCGCGCGCAGGCGCTCCCCCGTTCCCGGCCACGGCCACGGAAGCCCCGCCCCCCGTGCTCAGGCGGCCCGTGGAGACCGGTGCCGTCGCGTGCCGCCGGTATGCGACTCGCCGCGCCCGGTGCGGGGCGCGGTTTCGTGGCGGGCGGCGCGGGCGAGGCGGACGGCCTCGCGGGCCATGCGCTCCTGCTCGGCCCGGCGGAGCAGGTCGGCGGAGCGCGCCTGGGACAGCTCGTACTCGAACATCTCGTCTCCCCCTGGGAATCGGTGGTTGTCATCGCCTGACGCGATGCCTCCACCTTGGTCTCCCAGGGGGGTCCGCCACATCGGGAGAGTTCCGCATCCTTCGGCGCGGGCGGGGCCTTAGACGCGGGTGAGGGGTCCCAGGGCGCGCGTAAGTGCCTCACGCGCGGCCTAAGACCCCTCAGGAACTGCGGGTATTCAGCTCGCGGCGGGCAGCCCGAGCAGGACGCCGGTGTACTTCAGGACGGCCAGGAGCAGACCGATCACGCCGAGGGAGACGCCTCCCCAGGCGACCGACTTGATCCACGGCGCCTGCGGCGCGCCGGGGGCGCCGAACGCGGGGCGGGCGAGGACCACGACACCGGCGATCAGCGCGGCCAGCGCGAACACACCGGCCCACAGGGCGTTGGCGGCCCAGGCGTCGCCGTAGCCCTCCTTGACCATCGTCGCCACGCCGGCGGACTGCGAGGTCTGCATCTGGCCGATCAGCGACTCGCGCGCGGAGGCCACGGTGCCGACCCAGCTGCCGGTGAGGGAGACGAGGCCGAGCGCGGCGGAGACGACGGCACCGGCACCCTGGCCGACGCCCGTGGGGCCGCTCGGTCCGGCGGGCGCCGCTCCGGGCCGCTCGTCACCGTCCTCGGCGGGGGTGCTGTCGTCCTGCGTGGCGGTGGCGTCCGCCGTCGCGACCCGTTCCTCGTCGGTCTTCGCCCCGGTCCCGGCAGCGCTCTCGGCGGGGGTCTCGTCCACAGTCTTGGTAGCCATGCCCCGCACCGTACGGACGCTGTCTGAGAGGTTCCTTAATGATCGCTGTGCGCGTCACGCGCGCGTGCCGCGGGCCATTCCGGCGCCAGCACCGCCCAGATCTCGTAGTCCTGCCGCACGCCCCGCCACGGGAAGGTCTCGCGCAGCACGCCCTCGCGGGTCAGGCCCAGTCGTCGCGCCACGTTGATGCTGGCGGTGTTGCCGGAGGCCGCGTGCCATTCCACGCGGTGCATGCCGCGCTCGTCGAACGCCCAGTCGATCAGGACCCGGGAGGCGCGCGTGACCAGGCCCCGTCCGGTGGCCGCCGGCTCCAGCCAGCAGCCGATCTCGCAGACCCCGGTGGCGGCGTCGAAGACGCGGAAGAGGACGCCGCCGACGAGCTTGCCGTCCAGCCACAGGCCGTGCAGGGAGCCGCTGTCGGCGGCGCGCTTGTCGGCGTACGACTGGAGGAGGCCGCGGGCCGAGTCGTGGTCGGTGGCCTTGGAGCCGAACGGGATGTGCTCGGTGATGAAGTCCCGTCCGCGCTCCAGGTGGGCGAGGAACTCCTCGGCGTGCCAGGGCTCCAAGGGGCGCAGCCTGGCTCCGTCGTCACCCAGGGGTATCGCGTACATCCGAACGCCGCTCCTTCTCCAGTACGTCCACGACGTCCGTGAGCTTCTCACGTTCGCCGTCGACGTCCGGGAGGTTTCCCTGCGCGGCCCGGCACTCGGGCGGCTCGATGCTTATCCGGGGCAGGTACTTGTCGAGCCGGCGGGGCAGCCACCAGTTGGCGCCGCCGAGCAGGTGCATGATCGCCGGCACCAGCAGGGTGCGGAGCACGAAGGCGTCCAGGGCGACGGCCGCGGCGAGCGCGATGCCGAACATGGCGATCACGCGGTCGCCGCTGAGCACGAAGGCGAGGAAGACCGAGATCATGATGACCGCGGCGGAGTTGATCACCCGGCCGGTCTCGGCGAGGCCGATCCGCACGGCCCGCCGGTTGTCGCCGGTCTCCAGCCATTCCTCGTACATCCGGCTCACCAGGAACACCTGGTAGTCCATGGAGAGCCCGAAGAGCACCGACACCATGATCACGGGGAGGAAGGGTTCGATCGGACCCGCCCGGCCGAGGCCGAGCAGATCGCTGCCCCAGCCCCACTGGAAGATCGCGACGACCACCCCGAACGAGGCGGCGACGGCGGCGACGTTCATCGCGGCGGCCTTCAGCGGTATGCCGACGGACCGGAAGGCGAGCAGCAGCAGCACACAGCCGAGGCCGATGACGACACCGACGAACAGCGGCAGCTTGTCGACGATGACCTCGGCGAAGTCGTCGTAGCCGGCGGTGACGCCTCCGACGTGCACGTCGAGCGAGGTGCCGGCCTCGGCGCGTGGCAGCACCTCGGTGCGCAGCCGGTCGACCAGCTCGCTGGTGCTCTCGGACTGCGGGGACGACTCGGGTACGACGGTGAGGTACGCCGTCCGGCCGCCGGAGTCGAACATCACCGGGGTCACGGCGGCGACGCCCTCGGTGCCGCGCAGGGCGCTGCCGAGTCCGTCGGCGGCGAGCCGGTCCTCGGCGCCGGAGATCTTGGTGACGAGGGTGAGGGGGCCGTTGACGCCGGGTCCGAAGCCTTCGGCGAGAAGGTCGTAGGCCTGCCTGGTCGTCGTCGACTCGGGATTGTTGCCCTGGTCGGAGGTGCCGAGGCGGAGCGAGAGGGTGGGCAGGGCGAGCAGGGTGATGAGCGTGAGCGCGACGGCGCCGAGCTTCTTGGGGTGCCGTTCGACGAAGGCGGACCAGCGGGCGGCGAATCCGGTGGGCAGCTCGGGTTCGGGGCCGTGCTCCTCCAGGCGGCGGCGTTCACGGCGGCTGAGCGCGCGGGTCCCGACGAAGGACAGCAGTGCGGGCAGCAGCGTCACGGAGGCCGCGACGGTGAGCATCACCGTCAGCGAGGCGGCCACGGCGACGCCGTTGAGGAAGCCGAGCCGGAGTATCAGCATCCCCAGCAGCGCGATGCAAACGGTCGCACCCGCGAACACCACGGCCCGCCCCGTGGTGGTGACGGCCGCGGTCGCCGCCTCGGCGACGCTCAGGCCGCGCTTCAGTCCGCGCCGGTGCCGGGTGACGATGAAGAGCGCGTAGTCGATGCCCACGCCGAGCCCGATCAGCACGCCCAGCACGGGCGCGAAGTCGGCCACGGTCATGGCGTGCCCGAGCAGACCGATCCCGGCGTACGCGGTGCCGACGCCGATCAGCGCGGTGGCGATCGGCAGCAGGGAGGCGACCAGCGAGCCGAAGGCGACGAACAGCACGACCGCGGCGACGGCGACGCCGACGATCTCGGCGAGATGGCCGCCGGAGGAGTCGGTGAGCCCGAGGGCACTGCCCCCCAGCTCCACCTGGAGCCCCTCGGCCTCGGCGTCCTCGGCGATGGCCACGACGGCCCCGGCCTCGGACTCGTCGATGTTCTCCGGCTGGTCGTCGAAGGCGACGGCCGCGTACGCCGTACGCCCGTCCTCGCTGATCTGGCCCGCGCCCTGACCGTCGTAGGGGCTCACCACGGCGGCCACGCCGGGCAGTTGGGCCATGGACTGGAGCGCGCGGGTCATCGTCTGCTCGACGTCGGCGGCGCGTACCGTGCCGGACGGGGTGTGCCAGACGACCGTTCCGGCGGCGCCGCCCAGGTCGGGGAAGCCCTCCTTCAGCAGCTGCCCCGCCCTGTCCGACTCGGTGCCGGGGACCTGGTAGTCGTTCGAGTACGCCGTTCCGGCCACGGCGGCGGCTGCGGTCACCCCGCCGAAGGCGAGGAGCCACAGGAGAACCGTGGCCAAACGGTTCCGAACACACCACCGGGCTAGGGCTGCCACGAACGTGCTCCCAAGATGTGACTTGTGGATCTTTGACCGGGAACAGTCGTCCATGTGCTGAACGGCCCGCAAAGAACGCATGAGCAATGCAAAGCCACTGTTACAGGGCGAAGTGATCGTTGGGTGATTTCGTGCGTTTATTCACAGGAATGGGAGACAGCTCACAGGACAATCGCTTGCACTCCGTCAGCCGTCAGTCGAACTGGTCCCCGAGCGCCATCACCGTCACTCCGCCCACCAGCAGCCACAGCGCACGCCGGGTGCGCCCTCGCGACCCGAGCACGGCGGCACCCGCGCAGACGGCCGCTCCGAGGGCGTAGGCGGCCGGTACGAGCGCCGGGGCGGTGCCCGCGGCCCGCAGCACGGACGCGGCGGTCCCGACGGCGGCCAGCAGCCCGCCCGTTCCGGCAGCGGTCCAGCGGGCCCGCCGTGCCTCCTCCAGCGGATCGCCGTCGTCCTCGGCGTCGTCCTGGCCGTCGTCCTCGCCGTCGTCCGTGCTGCCGTCGTCCTCGGCGTCTTCGGGATCCTGGGCGTCCTCGGCGTCCTCGGGGCCCTCGGCGTCCTGTACGGGCTCGACAGGGCCCTGTGCCGCCTCGGGGGGCGTCTCGGAATCAGCACGTCCACTCATGGCGGGCGAGCGTAGCGGGCGAGCACCCGCACACATGAGCGGGGGGCGCGGCAAGATCGCCACGCCCCCCGCTCACACGCCGCCTCAGCCTTCGGCGACACCCAGCTTCTGAAGGATCAGCTCCTTGACGCGGGCCGCGTCGGCCTGCCCCCGGGTGGCCTTCATGACCGCGCCGACCAGGGCACCGGCCGCGGCCACCTTGCCGCCGCGGATCTTGTCCGCGACGCCCGGGTTCGCGGCGATGGCCTCGTCGACGGCCGTACCGAGCGCGCCTTCGTCGGAGACGACCTTCAGGCCGCGCTTGTCGACGACCTCGTCGGGGGTGCCCTCGCCCGCGAGGACGCCCTCGATGACCTGGCGGGCCAGCTTGTCGTTCAGGTCGCCGGTGGTCACCAGCTCGGTGACCCGAGCGACCTGCGCGGGCGTGATCGCCAGTTCGTCGAGCGCCTTGCCCGACTCGTTGGCGCTGCGGGCCAGTTCGCCCATCCACCACTTACGGGCGGACGCGGCGTCGGCGCCGGCCTCGATCGTGGCGACGATCGGCTCCAGCGCGCCGGCGTTGAGGATCGCCTGCATCTCGGTGGCGGAGACACCCCAGTCGTCGCGGAGCCGGTTGCGGCGCACCAACGGCAGCTCGGGCAGACCGGCGCGAAGCTCCTCGACCCACTCGCGGGAGGGGGCGACCGGGACGAGGTCGGGCTCCGGGAAGTACCGGTAGTCCTCGGCCTCCTCCTTCACCCGGCCCGACGTGGTGGACCCGGTGTCCTCGTGGAAGTGGCGGGTCTCCTGCACGATCGTGCCGCCGGAGGACAGCACGGCCGCGTGCCGCTGGACCTCGAAGCGGGCCGCACGCTCCACGGACCGCAGCGAGTTGACGTTCTTCGTCTCGCTGCGGGTGCCGAACTTGCCGGCGCCCTTGGGCATCAGCGACAGGTTGACGTCGCAGCGCATCTGACCCATCTCCATGCGGGCCTCGGACACGCCGAGCGCACGGATCAGTTCGCGCAGCTCACGCACGTACGCCCGGGCTACCTCGGGAGCGCGCTCGCCCGCACCGACGATCGGCTTGGTGACGATCTCGATCAGCGGGATGCCGGCGCGGTTGTAGTCGAGCAGGGAGTGGGACGCGCCGTGGATACGGCCGGTGGCACCGCCGACGTGCGTCGACTTGCCGGTGTCCTCCTCCATGTGGGCGCGCTCGATCTCCACCCGGAAGGTCTCGCCGTCCTCCAGCTGCACGTCGAGGTAGCCGTTGAAGGCGATCGGCTCGTCGTACTGGGAGGTCTGGAAGTTCTTCGGCATGTCCGGATAGAAGTAGTTCTTCCGGGCGAAGCGGCACCACTCGGCGATCTCGCAGTGCAGCGCGAGGCCGATCTTGATGGCGGACTCGACGCCGGTCGCGTTGACGACCGGGAGCGCGCCGGGCATGCCGAGGCAGACGGGGCAGGTCTGGGTGTTCGGGTCGGCGCCGAGCGCGGTCGAACAGCCGCAGAACATCTTGGTCCTGGTGCCGAGTTCGACATGGACCTCAAGGCCCATGACGGGGTCGTACGACGCCAGCGCGTCCTCGTACGACACCAGGTCGGTCGTGGTGGTCACGGTGAAAACTTCCCTCTCAGCCCAGCAGGACGTCGTCGTCGCCCAGCCGCTTCAGCTCGCGGTAGAGCATGGCGAGGCCGGTCACGACACCTGCGGCGGTCACGACGGCGTCGACGAGCCGCAGCGTGTCGCTCTCGGCGCGGGCCTTCTTGATCTGCTTGGCCACGCCGATCGCGCCGAACGCGGTGGCGGCCATGGACAGGTACGTACCGGACTTGGACTTCTTGAAGCCCTTGGCCTTGGTCAGTGCACTCACAGCGACGGAGCCTCCTCGAGAAGCGGGTGCCCCCACTTTTCCACGAAGGCGGCCTCGACGGCGGCGCCCACCTTGTACAGACGGTCGTCCTGCATCGCGGGGGCGATGATCTGCAGCCCGACCGGGAGGTTGTCCTCCGGGGCGAGTCCGCAGGGCAGCGACATGGCCGCGTTGCCCGCCAGGTTGGTCGGGATGGTGCACAGGTCGGCGAGGTACATCGCCATCGGGTCGTCGGCGCGCTCGCCGATCGCGAAGGCGGTGGTCGGCGTCGTCGGGGAGACGATCACGTCGACCTGCTCGAAGGCCTTCTCGAAGTCCTGCGTGATGAGGGTGCGGACCTTCTGCGCCGAGCCGTAGTACGCGTCGTAGTAGCCGCTCGACAGGGCGTAGGTGCCGAGCATGATGCGCCGCTTGACCTCGGGACCGAAGCCGGCCTCGCGGGTGAGCGAGGTGACCTCCTCGGCGGAGTGGCTGCCGTCGTCGCCGGTGCGCAGGCCGTAGCGCAGGCCGTCGAAGCGGGCGAGGTTGGAGGAGCACTCGGACGGGGCGATCAGGTAGTACGCCGACAGCGCCAGGTCGAACGACGGGCAGTCCAGCTCGACGATCTCGGCACCCAGTTCCCTGAGCAGCTCGACCGACTCGTCGAAGCGCTGGATGACGCCGGCCTGGTAGCCCTCGCCGCGGAACTGCTTGACGACACCGACGCGCATCCCGGCGACCGAGCCGTTGCGAGCGGCCTCGACGACCGGCGGGACCGGCGCGTCGATCGAGGTGGAGTCCATCGGGTCGTGCCCGGCGATCACCTCGTG
Organism: Streptomyces sp. NPDC089424; assembly: GCF_044749345.1. Classification (NCBI taxonomy): domain Bacteria; kingdom Bacillati; phylum Actinomycetota; class Actinomycetes; order Kitasatosporales; family Streptomycetaceae; genus Streptomyces; species Streptomyces sp. NPDC089424. Next base: position 606,885 of record NZ_JBIVHU010000003.1, on the reverse strand, counting down.
CAGCAGCGCCGCGTCCAGGACCGTACGGGCGCAGGGGCCGCCCTGGTCGAGGGAGGACGAGAACGCCACCATGCCATAGCGCGAGACGGCGCCGTAGGTGGGCTTGACGCCGACCGTGCCGGTGACGGCGGCCGGCTGGCGGATGGAGCCGCCGGTGTCGGTGCCGATGGCGAGCGGGGCCTGGTAGGAGGCGAGCGCCGCCGAGGAGCCACCGCCGGAGCCGCCCGGGATGCGGGTCAGGTCCCAGGGGTTGCCGGTGGGACCGTACGCGCTGTTCTCGGTCGAGGACCCCATGGCGAACTCGTCCATGTTGGTCTTGCCGAGGATGACGACGTCGGCGGCCTTCAGCCGCTTGGTGAGCGTCGCGTCGTACGGCGGGATCCAGCCCTCGAGGATCTTGGAGCCGACCGTGGTGGGCACGCCCTCGGTGGTGAAGATGTCCTTCAGCGCGAGCGGCACGCCGGCCAGCGGGCCGAGCTTCTCGCCGCGCTCGCGCTTGGCGTCCACGGCACGCGCCTGGGCGAGGGCGCCCTCGCGGTCGACGTGCAGGAAGGCGTGGACCTTCTCGTCGACGGCCTCGATCCGCGCCAGGTGCGCCTCGGTGACCTCGACGGCGGTCAGCTCGCCGGAGGCGATCTTCGCCGCGGTCTCGGCCGCGGTCAGCTTGATGATGTCCGTCATGCGGGTTACTCCTCCCCCAGGATCTGCGGCACCTTGAAACGCTGCTGCTCCTGGGCCGGGGCGCCGGACAGCGCCTGCTCGGGGGTGAGCGAGGGGCGGACCTCGTCCGGGCGCATGACGTTCGTCAGCGGGAGCGGGTGCGAGGTCGGCGGTACGTCTTGGTCGGCGACCTCGCTGACGCGGGCGACCGCGCCGATGATGTCGTCCAGCTGGCCGGCGAAGTGGTCGAGCTCTTCGGGCTTCAGCTCCAGACGCGCCAGCCGGGCGAGGTGGGCGACCTCCTCGCGCGTGATGCCAGGCATGCAGCGATCCTCTGGGGTGAGTGTGAGTGGTTTGGGCCCAATCCTATGGGGCGGCGGCGCGTACCTGTTAAACGGTTTCCCGTGGGCAGGGGCGGCCGGCCGCCCGGCCGGGCGCGGCTACTCGTCCGAAGCGGCCGCCGGCAGGGCCGCCGCCGGGCGCTGCCACCCGCGCGAGCCCCGCGCCCGCAGCCACGCCGTGGTCTCCTCCGGCGGCATCGCGGCCGCGACCAGCCACCCCTGTACCGCGTCACAGCCCAGGTCGCGCAGGCGTTCCCAGGTCTCGTCGTCCTCGACGCCCTCGGCGACGACGAGCAGCCCGAGCGAGTGCGCGAGATCGACCGTGCAGCGGACGATCTCCGCGTCCTCCGTGTCGATCGCCAGCCGGGCCACGAACGACCGGTCGATCTTCAGTTCGCTCACCGGCAGCCGGCGCAGGTGCACCAGCGAGGAGTAGCCGGTGCCGAAGTCGTCCAGGGACATCTTCACGCCGTGCCCGGTCAGCCCCGCGAGCGTGTCGGCGGCCCGCTGGGGGTCCTCCAGGAGCACATGCTCGGTGATCTCCAGTTGGAGCGCTCCCGCGGGGACTCCGTGCCGGGCGAGACGGGCGGCGACGGATCCCGCGAAGCCGGGGGTGTGCACGTCGCGCGGGGAGACGTTCACCGCGACCGGCACGAACAGACCCTGAGAGCGCCACCGGGCCACCTGCGCGAGCGCCCTGTCCAGCACGTACTCCGTCAGATGCGGCATCAGCCCGGACGACTCGGCGATCGCGATGAACTCGTCCGGCGGCACCTTCCCGCGCTCCGGGTGCACCCAGCGCACCAGCGCCTCCAAGCCGGCCACCTGGCCGTCGAAGCGCACCTTGGGCTGGTAGTGCAGTTCGACCTCGTGGGCGTCGAGCGCCCGGCGCAGGTCGGCGAGGAGGCCGAGGCGGTCGGGGGTGTTCGAGTCCCGCTTGGACTCGTACACCTCCACTCCGGTGCGGTCCCGCTTCGCCTGGTACATCGCCACGTCCGCGCGACGCAGCAGGCCCTCGGCGTCCAGGGCGTGGTCGGGGAAGACGGCGACGCCCGCGCTGGCCTCCAGCACGAGGGTGAGACCGTCGAGGTCGAGGGGGGAGCTGAGCTCCGCGACCAGGCCGCGGGCGATCCGGGTCGCGGACGTCGTGGAGTCGGCGACCGGCAGCAGGACCGCGAACTCGTCCCCGCCGAGCCGGGCGGCCTCCGCGCCGCGCGGCAGCGCCAGGCGCAGCCGGTCGGCGGTCTGCAGCAGCAGCCGGTCACCGGCGAGATGGCCGAGGGTGTCGTTGACCGACCGGAACCGGTCGAGGTCTATCAGCATCAGGGCGGCGCGGGCGTCGATGCGCTCGGCGTCGTCGAGCGCGGTCCAGATGCGCTCCAGCAGCCACTGACGGTTGGGCAGCCCGGTGAGCGGATCGCGCAGTTGCTCCTCCGCACGGGCCCGGGCCATCCACAGGGTGGAGTCCAGGGCGATGAGGGGGATGGCGAACAGCGGCAGCAGGATCGGCTTGGCGACGGCGACCACGCAGATCAGGGGCGCGATGCCGAGCAGCGCCACGGCGACCAGGCCGTGCCGGACCAGCGCGGTGCGGGCGATGGTGGGCAGTCCGCCGACACGGGGCGCGTGCAGGTACCACAGCAGGGTGCGGGAGACCGCGAGGTAGGCGGTGGCGACCAGGACCACCTCGGTGGCGGTGTAGAGGGTCCAGGTGGCCGGGTGCCAGGGGTTCTCGACGGACGGTACGAGGCCGAAGGCGGCCAGCAGGAGGGCCCCGGCCCCGATGCCGAGGATGTCCACGGCGCCGTGCAGCGCGCCCTGCCGCCAGCGGTGGCGCCGCGCGATGCCGACGAGCACCACGACGGTGAGGCTGACCATCCCGGCGGGCACCCATCCGTACAGCAGCAGGACGGCGAGGGTGAGGGCGGCGCCGGAGCCGGTGCCGCCCCACCAGCGGGCGCGGCCGAGCGCGACCAGGTGGCCGACGATGATGCCGGTCAGCACGGCCAGCGCCCAGCCGGCCGTGCCGGAGGGGAACAGCGCGTGGTTGCCGGTGAACGCCCGCAGGAAACCGGCGCCGAGGGCGAACCCGGCCGCCGCGACGACCGCCGCGGGCAGCGCGGGCCAGGACAGGTGCCGTTCGGTGTCGGCCCCCGGGAGTCCGGTGGCGTGCCCGGCGGAGAGGGCGGCGGCGCCGTGCCCGAGCGGCACGATCCGCTGTCCGGCGCCCTGGTCCCGCGTCGCCGCGGCACTCGTGCGCCAGGCCGAACGGAGTCCCCCTCGCCAGGCGCCGGCCATCCGGCGCAGCCGTGAGTACGGGGCGGCGCTCTCGGTCCGTTCCATTCCCGTCCCTCTCACAGCCGGCGGTGCCCACGCCACGCGGCCCGCTGCCCGACAGCCCTCGACGGCACCGCGTTGGAAGACCCTTCCCCGTGCTCACCGAGAGCAAGGGAATGCCCCAACCGCAGCTGGGCACGGCAGGTGCACACCTCAACAGTAGGCCGCAGAAGGCTTCCACGGGCAGCGGTCGTCGACGGTTGCCCGAATGCACCCCGGCCGCCCGTATGCATCTGGTATGCGTCGATCGGGTGTTCCTCAACCGCTACTCGCCGGTCGGAAGTGCCGCCTCCGACGCCGCCTCAGGCCCCTGCTCCAGCAGGACGTTGAAGCCGTCCTCGTCCAGCACGGGCACCTTGAGCTGCATCGCCTTGTCGTATTTCGATCCGGGGCTGTCACCCACCACGACGAACGACGTCTTCTTCGAGACCGAACCCGTCACCTTGGCGCCCCGGCTCTGGAGCGCCTCCTTCGCGCCGTCCCGTGTGAAGTGTTCGAGCGTTCCGGTGACGACGACCGTGAGACCTTCGAGGGGGCGCGGACCCTCGTCCTCCCCGGTGCTCTCCTCCTCCAGCCGGACCCCGGCGGCCTTCCACTTCCGGATGATCTCGCGATGCCAGTCCTCGGCGAACCACTCCTTGAGCGAGGCGGCGATGATCGGACCGACCCCGTCGGTGGTGGCCAGCTCCTCCTCGGTGGCCTGCTCGATACGGTCGACGGAGCGGAACTCGCGGGCCAGCGCCTCGGCCGCGACCGGGCCGACATGACGGATGGACAGTCCGGTCAGCACGCGTGCGAGCGGACGCTCCTTGGCGGCGGCGATGTTCTCCAGCATCGCGAGCGCGTTCTTCTTCGGCTCGCCCTGCTGGTTGGCGAAGACCGTGGCGATCTTCTCCTCACCGGTCTTGGGGTCCCGCTTGGGCAGGCCGCTGTCCTGGTCGAGGACGTACGCCTTGATGGGCAGCAACTGCTCGAACGTGAGGTCGAACAGATCGCCTTCGTCCTGGAGCGGCGGCTCGGCGGGCTCCAGCGGCCTGGTGAGGGCCGCCGCGGCGACGTAGCCGAAGTGCTCGATGTCCAGCGCCTTGCGGCCCGCCAGGTAGAAGATCCGTTCGCGCAGCTGCGCGGGGCAGGCACGGGAGTTCGGGCAGCGCAGGTCGATGTCGCCCTCCTTCATCGGCCGGAGCGCCGTACCGCACTCGGGGCACTCGGAGGGCATCACGAACTCGCGCTCGGTGCCGTCGCGCAGGTCGACGACCGGGCCGAGGATCTCCGGGATGACGTCACCGGCCTTGCGCAGCACCACCGTGTCGCCGATGAGGACGCCCTTGGCCTTGACGACGTCCTGGTTGTGCAGGGTGGCGAACTCGACCTCCGAGCCGGCCACCGTCACCGGCTCGACCTGCGCGTACGGCGTGACACGGCCGGTGCGGCCGACACCGACGCGGATGTTGACCAGCTTGGTGTTGACCTCCTCCGGCGCGTACTTGTACGCGATCGCCCAGCGCGGGGCGCGGGCCGTCGAGCCGAGGCGGCCCTGGAGGCGGATCTCGTCGAGCTTGACGACCACGCCGTCGATCTCGTGCTCCACCGAGTGGCGGTTCTCGCCGTAGTACGCGATGAACTCCCGTACGCCCGCGAGGTCGTCGACCACCCTGTTGTGCCGCGAGGTGGGCAGGCCCCACTGCCCCAGCAGGTCATAGGCCCGGGAGAGGCGGGTGAGGCCCTCGAAGCCCTCCAGGGCGCCGATGCCGTGCACCACCATGTGCAGCGGGCGGGTGGCCGTGACGCGGGGGTCCTTCTGGCGCAGCGAACCGGCCGCCGCGTTGCGCGGGTTGGCGAAGGGCTTGTCGCCGGCCTCGACCAGCCGGCGGTTCAGCTCCTCGAACTTCTCCATCGGGAAGTAGACCTCGCCGCGGATCTCCACCAGGTCCGGTACGCGGTCGCCGTCCAAGCGGTCCGGGATCTCGGCGATGGTGCGGACGTTGGGCGTGATGTCCTCACCGGTGCGGCCGTCGCCGCGGGTGGCCGCGCGCGTGAGGCGGCCGTGCTCGTAGGTGAGGTTCACGGCGAGGCCGTCGACCTTGAGCTCGCACAGGAAGTGGTACTCCTGCTCGCCCAGTTCACGGGCGATGCGGTCGGCCCAGGCCGCCAGTTCCTCGTCGTTGAAGGTGTTGTCGAGGGAGAGCATGCGCTCGCGGTGCTCGACGGCCGTGAACTCCGTCGCGTAGGACCCGGCGACCTTCTGGGTCGGCGAGTCCGGGGTGCGCAGTTCCGCGTACTGCTCCTCCAGCTCCTCCAGGGTGCGCAGGAGTTGGTCGAACTCCGCGTCACTGACGACCGGAGCGTCCTTCACGTAGTACCGGAAGCGGTGCTCCTCGACCTGCTCGGCGAGCCGCGCATGCCGCTCCCGTGCCTCGGCGGGTACCGCTGTGGACTCCGCTTGCTTGTCGCCGGCCACCGTGTGTCCTCCCGTTACTCAGGGTTGTCCGCGAGGGATCTCGCCGCCCGGACGCAGTGGGCGAGTGCCTGGCGCGCGTACTCGGGGGAAGCGCCCGCGAGTCCGCACGTGGGCGTGACCGTGACCGCCTCCGCGAGAAGCTCCGGAGACAGCCCCAGCCTGCGCCAGAGCGTCCTGACACCCATGACGCTACCGGCAGGGTCCGACAATGGGCCGTCCGTGCTCGGCACGACACCGGTGAACAGCCGCGTACCGCCCTCGACGGCCTCACCGATCGCGTCGTCGTCACGCTCGGTGAGCAGCGAGAAGTCGAAGGAGACGGCGGCGGCACCGGCCCGGCGCAGCAGCGCGAACGGCACGTCGGGGGCGCAGGAGTGGACCACGACCGGACCGCCGTCCTGCACCGCGAAGACGTCGCGCAGCGTGGCCTCGACGAGCTGCCGGTCGACGGCGCGGTGGGTGCGGTAGCCGCTGGCGCTGCGGACCTGGCCGCGCAGTACGGCGGTCAGGGACGGCTCGTCGAGCTGGAGCACCGGTCGGGCCCCGGGGACGCGGCGACGGATCTCGGCGAGATGCAGACGCAGGCCCTCGGCGAGGGACGCGGCGAGGTCACGGCAGGCGCCGGGGTCCGAGAGGACGGCCTCGCCGCCCCGCAGCTCCAGGGCCGCGGCGAGCGTCCAGGGCCCGACGGCCTGCACCTTCAGCGGGCCCTCGTACCCCTGCGTGAACTCCTCCAGGGCGTCCAGGTCCTCGCCGAGCCACGACCACGCCCGCCGGGTGTCCCGCCCCGGCCGGTCCCCGAGCCGCCAGCCGCTGGGCTCCACGCGCGCGTACAGCTCGACGAGGATCCCCGCGGTCCGCCCGATCATGTCCGCGCCGGGCCCCCGGGCGGGCAGCTCGGGCAGGAACGGGAAGTCCTCGAAGGACCCGGTGACGGTCTTGGCGGCCTCACGGGCGTCCCCACCGGGCAGGGAACCGATCCCGGTGGCGGCACCGAAGCCGAACTGGCTGTTTTCGCTCACCCGGGCAGCCTACGGAACGACTGCCGCGCGTTTCACCGACCGGGTCGCACCGTCAGGTCGTTCACCTCCGCGTCCCTGGGCAGGTCCAGGGCCGTCAGGATGGCGGTGGCGACGGACTCCGGGTCGATCCACCGCGCGGGGTCGTACTCCTTGCCCTCCTGCTGGTGGACCTTGGCCTGCATCGGGCTCGCCGTGCGGCCGGGGTAGACCGAGGTGACACGGACGCCGTTGCCGTGCTCCTCGTGGCGCAGGGAGTCGGCGAGGGCCTTCAGGCCGTGCTTGGAGGCGGCGTACGCGGACCAGCCGGCGTTGGCGCTCAGTCCCGCACCCGAGTTCACGAACAGCACGTGGCCCTGTGCGGCACGCAGCTGGGGCAGCAGGAGGCGGGTGAGCTCGGCAGGGGCGACGAGGTTGACGTTGAGCTGGTGGCGCCAGGTCTTGGGGGTGAGGTCGCCGACCGGGCCGAGGTCGACGACGCCGGCGCTGTGCACCAGGGAGTCGACCCGGTCCGGCGGTGTCTGGTGGGACAGGGCCCAGCTCAGCCTGTCGGGGTCGGAGAGGTCGCCGACGAGGGTCCTCGCCCCGGGGAACTCGGCGGCCAGTTCCTTCGCGCGGCCCGCGTCGCGCGCGTGCAGCACGAGGTCGTCCCCGCGCGCGTGCAGACGGCGGGCGAGGGCCGCGCCGATGCCGGAACCGGCCCCGGTGATCACATGTGTAGCCATGCCCGCCATGCTCGCATCATCGGCAGATCAGGCGACGCCCTGGCTCTCCTCCAGGTACGCCAGCGCCCCCACCGGCTCCTCCGCGAAGAACACCAGGTCGGTCAGCGGACGGGGCAGGAACCCCTCGTCCTCCATGCGGCGGAACTGCTCCTTGAGGCCGTCGTAGAAGCCGGCCGTGTTGAGCAGCACCACCGGCTTGTCGGTGTGGCCGTGCTTCTTCAGCTCCAGGATCTCGGTGGCCTCGTCCAGCGTGCCGGTGCCCCCCACCATGATCACCACGGCGTCGGACTTCTCCAGGAGCAGCTTCTTGCGCTCGGCGAGATCCTCGGCGACCACCATCTCGTCGACCCCCTCGCGCGCCTTGGCCGCCAGGAACCGTACGGAGACGCCCACGAGGCGCCCGCCCGCCTCCTGCACACCGTCGGCGACGACCTTCATCAGGCCGACGTCCGAGCCGCCCCACACCAGGGTGTGCCCGCCCTTGCCCAGCAGCTTCGCGAACTCGCGGGCGGGACGCGTGTAGCGGTCGTCGAGGTCGGCGGCGGAGAGGAAGACACAGATGTTCATGGGTCCACCGTACGGGGGGAAGAACGCAGGCCCCGCGGGTGCTTTCCCTACATGACGCAGAACACCACCCGAGGCCACACGATCACCATCGAGCCGGGCACGCAGCCCGTGCGCGTCGTCCGCGACGGGCAGGTGCTGGCCGAGAGCAATCGTCCCCTGCTCCTGCGGGAGACGGGTTCCCCCGTGCGCTACTACATCCCGCCGCAGGACGTACGGCTCGATCTGCTGACGCCCTCCGAGACGCACACCTACTGCCCCTTCAAGGGCACCGCGTCCTACTGGTCGCTCCCAGACGCCCCGGATCTCGTCTGGGCCTATCCGGACCCGAAGCCGGACGTGGCCGCGATCAAGGACCACCTGTGCTTCTACGAGGTGGAGCTGGTCTGAGCCGCGAGGTTCAGACCGCCCCGGCGGTCACGCGCGTGGTCGAGGCGATCGTCGCCGAGCCGACTACGCGCGTGCCGTCGTAGAGCACGATGGCCTGGCCCGGGGCCACGCCCCGGACCGGCTCGGTGAACCGCACGCGCAGGTCGCCGTCGAGCAGTTCGGCCCGCACCTCGGTCTCGCCGCCGTGGGCGCGCAGCTGCGCGGTGTAGGTGCCGGGGCCGCTGGGAGCCGTACCGCACCAGCGGGGCCGGACGGCGGTCAGGGCGCCGACGTCGAGCGCGGACGCGGGGCCCACCGTCACCGTGTTGTCGACCGGGGAGATGTCCAGGACGTAGCGCGGCTTGCCGTCGGGCGCCGGGGTGCCGATCCTGAGCCCCTTGCGCTGGCCGATCGTGAAGCCGTAGGCGCCCTCGTGCGTGCCGATCTTGCTGCCGGACTCGTCGACGATGTCGCCCTCGGCCCGGCCGAGCCGGTCCGCCAGGAACCCCTGGGTGTCGCCGTCGGCGATGAAGCAGATGTCGTGGGAGTCCGGCTTCTTGGCGACCGCGAGGCCCCGGCGCTCCGCCTCGGCGCGGATCTCGTCCTTCGTGGTGAGGGTGTCGCCGAGCGGGAACATCGCGTGCGCGAGCTGCTTCTCGTCCAGCACACCGAGCACGTACGACTGGTCCTTCGCCATGTCGGAGGCGCGGTGCAGCTCACGGGTGCCGTCGGGCCCCGTGACGACCTGCGCGTAGTGGCCCGTGCAGACCGCGTCGAAGCCGAGGGCGAGGGCCTTGTCCAGCAGCGCGGCGAACTTGATCTTCTCGTTGCAGCGCAGGCAGGGGTTGGGGGTGCGGCCGGCCTCGTACTCGGCGACGAAGTCCTCGACGACGTCCTCGCGGAAGCGGTCGGCGAGGTCCCAGACGTAGAACGGGATGCCGATGACGTCCGCCGCGCGGCGGGCGTCGCGCGAGTCCTCGATCGTGCAGCAGCCCCGCGCGCCCGTGCGGAAGGACTGCGGGTTCGCGGAGAGCGCGAGATGGACTCCGGTCACGTCGTGTCCCGCCTCGGCCGCGCGGGCCGCGGCGACGGCTGAGTCGACACCGCCGGACATGGCGGCGAGGACGCGGAGGGGGCGGGAGGGCTGCGGGGTGTCAGTCATAACCCCTCCAGGGTACGGGGACGCGGGAACCGGGGACCGCGAGTATCCGTTCTCGATCACATGGAGCAGACGAAGGGCGACCCGGGCCGGCGGATCGGGCGGCGCGCGCTGATCATCGGTGGGGCCGCCGCCGTGGTGGGCACGGGTGCCGTGCTGGCGCGTGACGAGCTGTCGCGGCTGTGGTGGCAGGTCCCCGGGGTGGACAAGCCCCGGGTGGAGGGGGCCGTCGACTACGCGGGCGCGCGCTGGGTGGCCGCCTCGTCGGCGAACTGGCGGCGGGCGGACCGCCCGGCCGACTTCACGATCGACATGGTGATCGTCCATGTCACGCAGGGCAGCTTCGACAGCGCGGTGAAGGTCTTCCAGGACCCGGAGCACGGCGCCGCGTCGCACTACATCGTCCGTGAGGACGGCCATGTCGCGCAGATGATCCGCGAGCTGGACGTGGCGTACCACGCGGGCAACCGCGGTTACAACGAGCGCAGCATCGGCATCGAGCACGCCGGCTTCGTGGACCGCCCGCAGGACTTCACGGACGCGATGTACGCCGCGTCCGCACGGCTCACGGCCGGGATATGCAGGCGCTACGGCATACCCGTCGACCGCGAGCACATCATCGGCCATGTCGAGGTGCCGGGGACGGACCACACCGATCCCGGCGAGCACTGGGACTGGGAGAGGTACCTGCGCCTCGTGCGGCGGGCGGGTCCGGCCGCGACGCCGGCCTGACGCCGGTTCAGGTCAGCCCGGCCGCCCGCGCCCGCTCCACCGCCGGCCCGATCGCCTTGGCGACCGCCTCCACGTCGGCGGTGGTGGAGGTGTGGCCGAGGGAGAAGCGCAGGGTGCCGCGGGCCAGGTCGGGATCGGTGCCGGTGGCGAGCAGGACGTGGCTGGGCTGGGCGACGCCGGCGGTGCAGGCGGACCCGGTCGAGCACTCGATGCCCTGGGCGTCCAGGAGCAGCAGCAGGGAGTCCCCCTCGCAGCCCGGGAACGTGAAGTGGGCGTTGGCCGGGAGGCGGTGCGCCGGGTCGCCGCCGAGGATCGCGTCCGGCACGGCCGCGCGGACCACGTCGATCAGGTCGTCGCGCAGGGCGCCGATCTCGCGGGCGAACTCCTCGCGGTGCGCGGCGGCATGACGGCCCGCCACGGCGAACGAGGCGATGGCGGGGACGTCGAGGGTGCCGGAGCGGACGTGGCGCTCCTGGCCGCCGCCGTGCAGGACCGGTACGGGGCTGCTCTCACGGCTCAGCAGGAGCGCGCCGACGCCGTACGGGCCGCCGATCTTGTGGGCGGAGACGGTCATCGCGGCGAGGCCCGAGCCGGCGAAGTCGACGGGGAGCTGGCCGAAGGCCTGCACGGCGTCGGAGTGCATGGGCACGCCGAACTCGGCCGCGACGTCGGCGAGTTCATGGACCGGCAGCACGGTGCCGATCTCGTTGTTGGCCCACATCACGGTGACGAGGGCGACGTCGTCGGGATTGCGCGCGAGGGCCTCGCGCAGTGCCTCGGGGGCGACCCGGCCCTGGGAGTCGACCGGGAGGTACTCGACGGTGGCGCCCTCGTGCTCGCCGAGCCAGTGCACGGCGTCGAGGACGGCGTGGTGCTCGACGGGGCTGGACAGGACCCGGGTGCGGGCCGGGTCCGCGGCCCGGCGGGCCCAGTACAGGCCCTTGACCGCGAGGTTGTCGGCCTCGGTGCCGCCCGAGGTGAAGACGACCTCGCTGGGACGGGCGCCGAGGGCTTCCGCGAGGGTCTCGCGGGCTTCCTCGACGGTGCGGCGGGCCCGGCGGCCGGATGCGTGGAGGGAGGAGGCGTTGCCCGTGCTGCGCATGTGGGCGGTCAGTGCCTCTGCCGCCTCCGGGAGCATGGGGGTGGTCGCGGCGTGGTCGAGGTATGCCATGGTGCCGCCGATTCTACGGCGCGACCGCCCGTGTGCCGCGGGTGAGGTGGGTCCGGGTTGCGGCCGGTGCCGGCGGGGCGCCCGTGGCGCCCCGGCGCGGGTCGCGACACCGCCGCCCCGGCGCGGCGTTTCGCGTGCCCGCGTCAGAAACTCCACGAGATGGAGTTGTCCGCCTGCATGAACACGGCCAGGACCACGAGGTCCGCGACACCGAGGCCGAGACCGAGGCAGGCGCGGAAGCGGCGCTCGGTGCCGCGCCACAGGGCGACGGCGGCCAGGGCGATGGCGACGGGGCCGAGGAAGAGGTTGAGCACGAGCAGGCCCAGGAGGCCGAGGACGAAGGACGCGACGGCCATGCCGTCGGTGTCACGGATGCCGGTGCGGCGCTCGGCCGGTGCGGTCAGGTGCATGGTGGGCTCCCGGCGGTCAGTGGGTCGGGGTCCGGCGGCGGCCGTGACGCTCGCGGAGCGTGAAGACGCCGAGCCAGACGGCGATCACGGCGGCCGTGACGAGGGTGAAGCCGATGGGCGCGTGGGCCACGGTGCCCATGACCACGCCGAGCAGCAGCAGTGCGGCGACCAGGAAGAGCATGGGACGAATCCCCCTCCGCTTCGGTGAACGTTTGTAGTTACACTTGTTCACTGACTTCCCAGTCTAGCTCGTCCCATGACTTCCGCATTACAGAGAACAGTTGTTAACTGCATGGTATGAGTCACACCCTCGGCATCCGGCAGGCACAGAAGCAGAAGACCCGGCAGGCGCTCCTGGACGCCGCGTTGGAGCTGCTGGAGGAGCAGAGCCTGAGCAGTCTGGGCCTGCGCGAGGTCACCCGCGCGGTCGGCGTCGCCCCGACGGCCTTCTACCGGCACTTCCGCTCCACCGCCGACCTCGGGGTGGCCCTGGTCGAGGAGGCGCTGGGCAGCCTGCACCCGACGATCCGCACCATCGTGGCCACGAGCGGCGACAGCGACGAACGCATCGCGGGCGCCGTGGAGTTGATCCGGGGACATGTGCGGGAGCACCCCGCCCATGTGCGCTTCATCGCGCGTGAGCAGCACGGCGGGGTGCAGCCGGTGCGCGAGGCCATCCGCAGCCAACTGACGCTGTTCACCGAGGAGGTGAAGGCCGAACTGGCCAAGGACCGCGCGTCCGGCGGCTGGAGCGACGACGATCTGCTGATGCTCGCCGGGCTCTACGTCGACCAGATGCTGGTCACGGCCTCACTCTTCCTGGAGGCCCTCGGCTCCGAGCCGCAGGAGCGGCGGGTCGCCGGGACGGCGAACCGCCGGCTGCGGCTGATCAGCAGGGGCCGCGCGCACTGGCTGGACTGAGTCCCGGCGCTCAGGACGCGAGCCGCACCCGCGCCAGCTGGCGGGACTGCGCCACGAGCCGGTCCGCGCTGTCCCAGACCTCGGCGTCCTCCTCCAGGAACCCGCCCGCCAGATTGCGCGTGGTGACGGACACGCGCAGCGGCCCCGGCGCGGGACGGCACCGGATGTGCACGGTCAGCTCGACCGTGGGCACCCAGCCGGAGATGCCGAGCTCGAAGGCGGTGGGCGGCAGCGCGTCCACGGCCAGCAGCAGCGAGAAGGGGTCGGCGTCCCGGCCGTCCTTGAGGCCGAACCAGGCCCGCATCTCCCCCTTGCCGGAGGGCGCGCCCAGCGCCCAGCCGAGGGTGGCGGGGTCGAGCTTGAGCATCAGCCGGTCGGTGATGGCCGAGCTGCCGTCGACCGGGGCGGGTCCGTCCTCGGGCCCGAAGCACTGCTCGATCGGCGGGATCGCCGGGGGGCGCGCGGAGGTACGGACGTCGTCGGGGAGGGCTCCGAGGTCGCCGTAGGAGGCGAGGACGCGGATCCGCTCGACCTCGCGGCCCTGGTCGTCGTACTGGAAGAGCGAGGCCTGGCCGGTGGAGAGGGTGCGGCCGGAGCGGACGACGTCGGTGCGGACGACCGCGGGGCCCGGCTGGGAGGCGGTCAGGTAGTGCGCGGAGATGGTGAACGGGTCCGGGTGCGGCAGGGCGTCGGCGAGCGCCCGGCCCAGGACGGCCAGCAGATAGCCACCGTTGACGGCGCTGATGATGGTCCAGCCCGCCGAGAGGTCGATGTCGTAGACGCCCTCGGAGCGCCGCACGACGGCCGTGTCGCGGTCGAACTCGCTGTTACCGATGGTCGCCTGGGATGCCTGAGCCATGGCGGTACGGTACAACAACAAACTACTAAGCGGTAGCTTTGCTCGGGGACGGCCGCGGTGGCTCCTCCTCGCGGACCGTCGAGCGGCGGTTCCACGCCCGCGGCGCCCGCCAGTGGAAGCGCATCGCCAGCAGCCGCAGCATGAAGGCGGTGGCGGCGGCGAGCGTGCTGGTCACCGGGTTGAGGACGTCGTACCGGATGCACAGGGCGACCATCAGGGCGCCCACGATCGCGGGGACGGCGTAGAGATCGCGGTCCCAGCGCAGGAGCGAGGGCACCTCGTTGGCGAGGACGTCCCGCAGGACGCCGCCGCCGACCGCGGTGGCCAGGCCGAGGGCCGCGGAGGCGTGCAGGCCGAGTCCGTACTCGTACGCCTTGGTGGTGCCCGCGACGCAGAAGAGGCCGAGGCCGGCCGCGTCGAAGACGTTGACGCCGGCCTGGATGCGCTCCACGTGCGGATGCAGGAAGAAGACCAGGAGCGCGGCGAGCAGCGGCGTCAGGAAGTACCCCAGGTCCGTGAAGGCGGCGGGCGGTACGGCGCCGATGACCAGGTCTCGGAAGAGTCCGCCGCCCAGCGCGGTGGCCTCGGCGAGGACGGCGATGCCGAAGACGTCGAAGTTCTTGCGGACGGCCAGCAGGGCGCCGGAGATCGCGAAGACGAAGATGCCGACCAGGTCGAGGGTGTGCTGGACGGACGGGGTGAACAGTTGCTGGAGCACCCTGACATTCTTACCCGACCAGCAGCCCCTGCCTTACAAAACAAGGCAGGGGCTCCATGAACCTTATGTGTCCTCGCCGAACCTCAGGCCTCGGACGCCTTCGCGTCGCCCGACTTCGCCTCGGCGTCAGCCGCCTTGACCGGCGCATCCGCCTTGGGCGCCTCGCCCTCGGCCGTCTTCACCGGCGCCTCCGCCTCAGGCACCTCGGCCTCGGTCACCTCGGCCGGGGTCTCCGCCTCAGGCACCTCGACCTCGGCCGTCTTCACCGGCGCCTCCGCCTCCGGCACCTCGACCTGGGCCGTCTTCACCGGGGCCTCCGCCTCCGGCACCTCGACCTCGGCCGTCTTAGCCGGCGCCTCGGGCACCTTGGCCTCGGGCACCTTGGCCTCGGTCACCTTGGCCGGGGTCTCCACCGGGGGCGTCTCGGGCGTCTTCGCCTGGGACGGGCGCTCGGACACCGGTACCAGCTCCGCCGCCTCCTTCGCGGCGGTCAGCAGCACCGTGTCCTGGGGTGCCTGGTCCTCGAAGTCCTCCGGGTGGTGGCAGGCCACCTGCTGACCGGGACGCAGCTGGAGCAGCGGCGGTTCGGTGGTCTTGCAGATCTGCGTCGCCTTCCAGCACCGGGTGTGGAAGCGGCAGCCGCTCGGCGGGGAGATCGGCGAGGGCACGTCGCCCCGGAGCAGGATCCGCTCGCTCTTGGCGTCGCGGCGCCGGGGGTCCGGGACCGGCACGGCCGACAGCAGGGCCTTGGTGTACGGGTGCATCGGCGACTGGTACAGCTTGGCGCCGTCGGCCAGCTCGACGATCTTGCCGAGGTACATCACCGCGATCCGGTCCGAGACGTGCCGGACGACGGACAGGTCGTGCGCGATGATCACGTACGTCAGGCCCAGCTCCTCCTGGAGATCGTCCAGGAGGTTCACCACCTGCGCCTGGATGGAGACGTCCAGGGCGGAGACCGGCTCGTCGGCCACGACCAGCTTGGGGTTCAGGGCGAGCGCGCGGGCGATGCCGATGCGCTGGCGCTGACCGCCGGAGAACTCGTGCGGGTAGCGGTTGTAGTGCTCGGGGCTCAGGCCCACCAGCCCCATCAGCCGCTGGACCTCCTTCTTCACCCCGCCCTCGGGCTCCACGCCCTGCAGCCGGAACGGCGCCGAGATGATGGTGCCGATGGTGTGCCGGGGGTTCAGCGAGCCGTACGGGTCCTGGAAGATCATCTGCACGTCGCGGCGGAACGGCCGCATGCCGCCCGTGCTCAGGTGCGTGATGTCCGTGCCGTCGAACTCGACCTTGCCGCCGGACGGCTCCAGCAGCCGGGTGATCAGCCGGCCCATGGTCGACTTGCCGCAGCCGGACTCGCCGACGACACCGAGGGTCTCACCGCGGCGTACCTCGAAGTCGATGCCGTCGACGGCCTTGACCGCGCCGGCCTGCCGCTGGAGCAGGCCCTTCTTGATCGGGAAGTGCTTGACCAGGCCCTCGACCTTGAGAAGCGGTTTCTCGACGTCGGTGGTCTCGGCCATCGTCCCTGTCCGGGTTTCGGTCTCGCTCACAGCTTCGGCGCAATCTCTTCGGTCCAGATCCGCGTACGGTCCTCCTGCGACAGGTGGCACGCGGTGAAGTGCCGGGCGTCGACCTCCCGCAGATCGGGCCGCTCGGTGCGGGTGATGCCGCCCTTGGGGACGTCCGCGTAGGGGCAGCGCGGGTTGAAGGCGCAGCCGGACGGGACGTTGATGAGGCTGGGCGGCTGTCCCTTGACCGGGATGAGCCGGTCGGTCTGCGCACGGTCGATGCGCGGCATCGAGCCGAGCAGGCCCCAGGTGTAGGGGTGCTGCGGCTCGTAGAAGATCTTGTCGACCGGGCCGCGCTCCACACAGCGACCGCCGTACATCACGAGGATGTCGTCGGCGATCTCGGCGACCACGCCGAGGTCGTGCGTGATGATGACGACCGCGGAGCCGAACTCCTTCTGCAGATCCCGGATGAGGTCGAGGATCTGCGCCTGCACGGTCACGTCGAGCGCGGTGGTCGGCTCGTCCGCGATGAGCAGTTCGGGGTTGTTGACCAGCGCCATCGCGATCATCGCGCGCTGGCGCATACCGCCGGAGAACTCGTGCGGGTAGGAGTCCACCCGCTTGCCGGGCTCCGGGATGCCGACGCGGTCGAGCAGTTCGACGGCCCGCCTGCGGGCGGTCTTCTTGTCGACGTCGTGGTGGACGCGGTACGCCTCCACGATCTGGCTGCCGACCGTGTAGTACGGGTGCATCGCGGACAGCGGGTCCTGGAAGATCATCGCCATCTGCCGGCCGCGCAGGCGGCGCACCTCGTCGGGGCTCGCCGAGACGAGCTCCTGGCCGTCCAGCCAGATCTCACCGGACATCTGGACGTTCTTGCCGCGGCTGCCGAGGCGGTGCAGGCCCATGATGGCCAGCGAGGTCACGGACTTGCCGGAGCCCGACTCGCCCACGATGCCGAGCGTGCGGCCCTTCTCCAGCTGGAAGGAGAGCCCGTCGACGGACTTGACCAGACCGTCGTCGGTCGGGAAGTGCACCTTGAGGTCGCGCACCTCCAGGAAGGCCCGGGAGGCCTCGGCGCTACGGACGGGCTCGCCGACGGCGGCCCCTGTCTTGGTCAGGTCGGTCACGAGAGCCTCACCCGCGGGTCGACGGTGGCGTACAGGACGTCCACCACCAGGTTGCAGAGCACGACGAAGAAGGCGGCCAGCAGGGTGACGCCCAGGATCGGCGGCAGGTCGTTGTCGGTGATCGCCTGGACGGCGTACTGCCCGATGCCCGGCAGCGAGAACACCGACTCGGTGATCACGGCACCACCCAGCAGCAGGCCGATGTCCATGCCGAACACGGTGACGATCGGCGTCAGGGCCGCCCGCAGACCGTGCTTGAGGACGACCTTCCGCTCCCTGAGGCCCTTGGCCCGGGCGGTGCGGATGAAGTCCTCGCTCATGGTTTCGAGCATGCCGGAGCGGGTGAGCCGGGCATAGATGGCGGAGTAGAGCAGCGCAAGCGAACACCATGGCAGGAACAGGGTGTTGGCCCACTGGGACGGATTCTCCGTCAGTGGCACATAGGTCCGCCCGAAGATGTCGAGCTGGTAGCTGAAGACGAGCAGCGCCAGCTGGCCGGTGAAGAACATCGGCAGCGAGACGCCGGCGAGCGCGACGCCCATGGCGGTGCGGTCGAAGAACGAGCCCGGCTTGAGCGCGGAGATCACACCGGTGGCGACACCGGACAGCAGCCACAGCACCGCGGCGCCCGAGGCGAGCGAGATGGTGACCGGGAGCCGGTCGACCAGCTGCGGCCAGACCTCGGTGTGGTTCTTGAAGGAGTAGCCGAAGCAGGGCACCTCGCACGTGGCCGTGGTCGGGCCGAGGTTGTACGTGGCCCCGGAGACGAGCCCCTTGATGAAGTCCCAGTACTGCTCGTAGACCGGCTTGTCCAGCCCGAGGTTCGCCTTGACCGCCGCGATGGTCTCCGGCGAAGGGTTCTTACCGATGTACTGCGCGGCCAGCTGATCGGGCGTCTGTCCGGCCATTCTCGGCAACAGGAAGAAGATGCCGAAGGTGACCGCGGTGACCACCAGCAGCAGGATCACTGCCGCAAGGGTCCTGCGGATGAAGTACGAGATCACGGGGATCGGCGCTGGTGCCCGCGGGCCGCGTGGCCCGCGGGCACCAATGCCTTCACCTGCCTTCCGGGGCTGCTGCTTTGCCGCTACTTCTTGGTCGTACCGAGGTTGAGCGCGTCGTACTGACCGCTCCAGGCAGCCGAGGAGGCCACGTTGGTGGCGTTGGGCGACCGGTAGAGCAGGACCTTGAAGTAGGTCAGCGGCACGATGACGGCCTCGTCCATGGTCTTCTTGTCGACCTCGGCGTAGGCGGTGTTGCGCGCGGACTCGTCCTGGTTCTGGATGGCCTCGTCCAGCAGCTTGTTGACCTCCGCGTTGTCGAACTGCGAGAGGTTGGTGTTGCCGGACTGGCTGATCGCCTTGCCGTTCAGGATCTGGTTCAGGAAGCCGTAGCCGGTCGGCCAGTCGGCGCCCCACTGCATCATGATGATGCCGATGCCCTGCTTCTCGGTGAAGCCGGGCACACCCGCGTAGTCGGTGAAGTACTTACCGGACGGGTACTGCTTCATCTCGGCGGTGATGCCGACCTTCTTCAGCGAGTCGATGATCGCCGTGGCCGCGTCGACCTCCTGCTGGCGGTCGCTGCGCGCGGAGATGTAGGTCTTGAAGCCGTTCGGCTGCTTGCAGGCCGTCAGGTGCTCCTTGGCCTTGGCCGCGTCGCCCTTGTTCCCGCTGGTGGGGTAGGCGTCGAACTTCTGGTAGCCGATGACGTCCGGCGGCAGCACCGTGGTGGCGACGTCACCACGGACCGGGCCACCCTGCGCGGTCTGCACGGCCACCTTGTCGATGGCGTACTGCACGGCCTTGCGGCACTCGACGTTGTCGAACGGCTTGACCTTGGTGTTGATCGCCGCGTAGACCAGCCGGCCACCGTAGGTGTTGTCCGTGTTGGCCTTCTGGTCCTCGCTGTTGAGCAGCTGGGCCTGGGTCTGCGTGTCCACGCCACGGCCCGCGAGGTCGACGGTCGTGGTGCCGGCCATCAGGTCCTTGTCGATCGTGGCCTGGTTGACCTTCAGGTTGACCACGATCTTGTCCGGGTACTGCTTGCGCAGCGGGTCGGTCTTCGCGTCCCACTCGGGGTTGCGCACCAGGGTGACCGACTTGCCCTCCTGGTAGCTCTCGAACTTGTAGGAGCCGGAGGAGACGATCTTCTTGGTGTAGTCGACGCCGGTGTCCTTCGCCCGCGGCACCGGCGCGGTCTGCGGCGCGGTGACCAGGTAGTCGAAGTCGGCGAACGGCTGGCTGAGCTTGAAGGTGACCGTGTACTTGTCCGGCGTCTCGATGGACGAGATGCCCTTCGTGCTCTTGTCCTTGTACGGGCCCTTGTACTTGTCGGCGCCGTCCAGGAACTGGGCGAAGTAGTTCGGGCCCAGGGAGAGCACGTCACGGGCGAAGTTGGAGCGCTCCACCGCGTACTTGACGTCGGCCGAGGTGACCTCGGTGCCGTCCTCGAACTTCACGCCCTGGCGGATCTTGTACGTCCAGGTCTTGCCGCCGTCCGAGGACTGGCCCTTGGACTCGGCCAGGTCGGGCACGATCTCGTTGCCCTTCTCGCCGGGGGCCGGCTTGAAGGTCAGCAGAGGACGCGCGTAGAGACGGCTGAAGTTGTACATGTACGCGTAGTACGTGTTGCCGGGGTCGAACGAGTCCGGCACGTCGGACATCGCGTAGGTGACCGTGCCGCCCTTCTCCGTAGAGGCGTTCACGACCTCCTTGGTGGCGGCGTTGGCCCCGGCGGACTTCCCGCCGTCGTTACCGTTGTCTTCGGCCTTGCTGCAGCCGGCCAGGAGCAACCCGGCACTGCTGACGGCCGCGACCACGGCCATTGCTGACCTTCGCATGATGGTCGTATTCCCCTTCGTAGTTGGACACTTGAGCTGGACGCGACAGCGATCGCAGACGTCAGCGGCTGCGGGGGTCGAGCGCGTCCCGGAGGCCGTCACCGAGGAGGTTGAAGGCCAGAACGGTGATGAAGATCGCGAGGCCGGGGACGATCATGTACTGCGGATCGACCTCGAAGAAGTCGACGGCCTGGTTGAGCATGCCGCCCCAGGAGGCCTGCGGCGGCTGGATGCCGACGCCCAGGAAGCTGAGCGACGCCTCGAAGAGGATGTTGGTCGGGATGAGCAGCGTCGAGTAGACGATGATCGGCGCGACGAGGTTCGGCAGCAGTTCCTTGAAGAGGATGTACGGCCCGGAGGCGCCCAGTCCCCTGGAGGCGTCGACGAACTCACGCTCGCGCAGCGCAAGCGCCTGACCTCGGACGATACGGCCCATGTACGGCCAGTTGAAGAAACCGATGACAAAGATCAGCACAAGGATGTGCAGGGGCAGGCCCTCCAGGCCGAACGCGCCGCCCTGAAGCGTCGCCGAGATGGCGATTGCGAAGAGCAGCAGCGGGAAGGCGAGGAACGTGTCCATCAGCCGGCTGACGACCGAGTCCACGCGGCCGCCGTAGTAGCCGGCGACCAGGCCCATGACGGTGCCGATGGCCACGGACAGCAGCGTCGCGCCGAACGCGACGACCAGGGAGACCCAGGAGCCCTCCAGGATGCGGGCGAGGATGTCGCGCCCGAACTTCGGCTCCACGCCGAGCGGGTGGTCCCAGCTCATGCCACCGAAGGAGCCCTTGGGGAGGGTGGTGTTGGGGTCGATCAGATCCTGGTTGAAGGCGTTGGGGTCGAGCCCCAGCAGCGACTGGAGGGGGCGGGAGAGGGCGGCGACGAGGATGAGCAGTACGACAACGATGCCACCCGCGACCGCCACCTTGTCGCGCTTGAAGCGGGACCAGGCGATCTGTCCGAGAGAGCGGCCCTCGATCCGTTTGGCGTCGATACCCTGCAGCACAGCCTCCGGCTGGGCCTCGGCCTGCGATCCGGTGGTCTCGATCGGTGCCGTCACAAGTGCCATGCCCTTCTCGCCGGTGGTCACCCGGCTTTCACTTGCCGTTGTTCACGGCCTGGGTCGCTCTCGGCTACGCGGCGTTCCCAGATGGTGGGCATGCACGCGTGCTGTATGACAGCGGAGTCTTCAACGTCTTCACGATCACTCGCCAGAGCTGACGGAGAAAGTATGCGCAACCGTGATACCGGCCTTCACATTCCGTTATCCGAACATCGCGAATCGGCCTGCGAACACGGAGGGTTGATGACCGGAATCCGTGTGTGCCGATGACCGGAAAAGGTCGGATTCTCAGACGGTCCGCGGACCGGGATAGCCGTAGCCGGCGGACGGGGCCTGGGCGGGGGCGACGTGGGCCTCACGGTCGTAGAACGGCCGGGCGTTGGCGCGCATCCACATCGCCACCGGGTCGAAGTCGTCGGACATCGCGACCGTCGACACCGGCAGGCCGTCCGGAACGGCGCCGATGGACTGCTGCATCATCGCGCGTACCGAGTCCACGGCGGGCGGCGAGGTGTCGTACACATCGAGACCGATCGCGAGGTACGGCGCCCCGAGCGCGGGCTGGACCCAGGCGCGGCGCAGGGAGCGGACCGCCGGGGTGCGGTGGGCGTTCTGCGACAGCAGGGCGTAGAACTGCGGAGTCTGGACGCCGGGTTCGGACAGACGCAGAGGGCCTGCGGGCTGGCGTTCGAGGCCGGCGGCGATCCGGCGCAGGTCCAGCCAGGGAATGCCGAGGCCGCCGCCCGGGGCGTGCGGGTTCAGCCAGAGTCCGTAGTGGTCCGGGAAGAGGGTGCGGGCCACGTCCAGGCCGTCGATCACCTCGTACGAGCGGTTCCAGCCGCTCGCCGAGAGCTCCTGTGCGGAGGTGACGCAGGGGGCGTAGCTCTGGCCGCCGACCTCCATGTTTCCGTACTGGGCGTCGGGGCTGCCGGCCTGGCCGTGCCACAGCAGCATCCAGATCTGGCCGGAGCCGGAGGTCGCGAGGGCGCGCAGGAGCGCCTCGTAGGCGTCGTAGCGCCCCGGCGTCACCTGGCGCAGCATGTGCTCGACCTGGCCGGCCGCGGCGGTGCCGCTCGCGCTCACTTGTTACCGCCCCTTCGTGCAACGCCCTCGTGTGCGCCCTAGCTTAAGCCCGCCCGCGCTCCTGGCCGGCTGCCCCTCCGGGACGTCTTACAGGGCTCGTCGGTAGAACGGCCGCACCTTCTCCCGCAGCCACGAGACCACCGGGTCCTGGGCGACGTCCATCAGCACCAGGTTGACCGGCCACCGGACCGGGACCCGGCCGAGGGCACGGCCGAGGGCGTCCAGCGGGGCGGCGCGCAGGTCCCCCTCCCACCGGGAGAGTTCGACGCCCACGAACATCACCGGTTCCCCCGTCTCGATCGCCGCAAGACAGCGGCGGCCCGTGGTGATCACGCCGACGGCCTCGAACTCCTCGGACGCCGCGGTCAGGAAGTCGACCGGGTCGTCCTGCCAGTCCGGCTCGAAGAGGCGGACCCGGCCGCCGCTCGCGAGACCGTCCAGGGGGGTGCGGCCGGCGCGCCCGAGTTCGGCGACCGCCGCGGGCGGCAGCGGGAGGCCGACCACGCCGCCGGGGTTGACCACGATGCCCGCCTGCGGGGGCAGACCGCGGGCGAACTCGACGGCGGGGGCGACGGTGAAGGACATGTGGGCGCCGACGACCTGGCGGAACTGTTCCTCGGAGCTGAAGACCGGGACGTAGGCCTGGCCGTCGATCTCCATGCCCGGCAGGTCGAGGGAGCCGCTGCCCGGACCGCCGCCGTTCGGCAGCGGCACCCAGACGAAGCTGCGGGCGAGCACCTCGACGATGCGGCCACCGGCGGAGGGCACGCCGAGTGACGCGGAGAGCACCTCCTCGAGCTCGTTGCCGGGCCATCCGCCGTGCGGATGCGGGTGCTGCGTCTGCGCCGGAAAGTCCCCCGGGAAGTCCATCTGCCTACCGCCTGCTCCGTACCAGTGCTACCGGCTGAAAAGGCTAACCCGCCCGCCCCGCCGCCCGTGGTGTCAGCCCGTGAAGCCGATTCTGCGCAGGGTGTCCGCCGCCGCGCGGTCGAGGAGGATCGCGGCGCCGCAGCCGCGGGGCAGGACCCCGCGCTCGGAGCGGTGCAGCAGGCGGGCGGCCGCGCGGCGGTGCCGCAGGAACGCGTACCGCGAGACTCCGCGGCCGCGCTCGCGCTGGCCGGCCAGGGCCTGTTCGGCGCTGACGTCGAGCAGCAGCACATGCAGGGTGCCGCCCCGGCGCCGGGCCTCGCGGGCCAGCCAGGCGCGCACCCAGGCCTGCGTGCCGCAGTCGTGGACGACGACGCCCTCGCCGGTGCGCAGGGCGCGGCGCAGCCCGGCGTAGTGGGCGAACCGGACGAGGGGGCGGTAGACCGCGTAGGGCAGCCAGTGCGGCGTCCGGGCGTCCCAGCGGTCGCGGGTGTCCTGGGAGTCGATGCGCCGGGCACGGACCGCGCGCCGCATGAGGGTGGACTTGCCGCTGCCGGGCAGGCCGGTGATCACCACGAGGTCGCGGGGGCCGAACAGCAGGGCGTGCGGGCTGCGGCCCGCCCGGTCGCGCAGGTCGCGGACCACGGGGAAGGGCAGCGGGCCGCACGCCTCCCGGGCCGAGGCCGCCGACTGCTTGGGCAGAGCGAGGCCCGCGGTGGTCGCGTAGGCCGTGGTCCTGTTCACCGTGATCGTCCTCCCCTGGGGCGGTTCACGAGTTACCGTCCCCGTCGAGTGTAAAGAGAAGGTAATGCGGGGCGCCTCGCGTTTCCGTCCGCTTCCGGCTACAAGCCTGCTACAACACGCTGTGCCCGGTCACGGACACTGTGTGCCCCCTCTGAAAGGTCCCCCTGCCGCGCGCGGGCGATGCGTGCAATGATGTGGCCGCCAACTGCATACCGGCCGCTTGAATCCGCGCGGGAGAGTTCCCAGGCACGCTGTGACTGGGACGCCGAAGGAGCAAGTCCCTCCCTTGAATCTCTCAGGCCCCGTTACCGCGCGGGCGAGGCACATCTGAAAAGCGGGCCGCTGCCTCAGTGGCTCCACCCAAGGTGCAAGCCATGGTTCCCCCTTCCCGGGCGGTCATGGCGAACCTCTCAGGTTCCGATGACAGATGGGGAGGAACGACCTCGCCGTCATGCCTTGGGAGACCGACCGATGAGCAGTACCGCACTCCGTCGTACCGCGCTCGATGCCGTGCATCGCTCGCTGGGCGCGACCATGACCGACTTCGCCGGCTGGGACATGCCCCTGCGCTACGGCTCCGAGCGCGACGAGCACCTCGCGGTGCGCACGAGGGCCGGGCTCTTCGACCTCTCGCACATGGGCGAGATCACGGTCGGCGGCCCGCAGGCGGCCCAGCTGCTGAACCACGCGCTCGTCGGCAACATCGCCTCCGTCGGCGTCGGCCGCGCCCGCTACACCATGATCTGCCAGGCCGACGGCGGCATCCTGGACGACCTGATCGTCTACCGGCTCGCCGAGACCGAGTACATGGTCGTGGCCAACGCGAGCAACGCGCAGATCGTGCTGGACGCCCTCACCGCGCGCGCGGAGGGCTTCGACGCCACCGTCCGCGACGACCGCGACGCCTACGCCCTGCTCGCCGTCCAGGGCCCCGAGTCCCCCGGCATCCTGCGGCAGCTGACCGACGCAGACCTCGACGGCCTGAAGTACTACGCCGGGCTGCCCGGCACCGTCGCGGGCGTCCCGGCGCTGATCGCGCGCACCGGGTACACCGGCGAGGACGGCTTCGAGCTGTTCGTGAAGCCGGAGCACGCCGTCGCCCTGTGGGAGGCGCTGACGGAGGCGGGCGCAGGCGTCGGTCTGATCCCGTGCGGCCTGTCCTGCCGGGACACGCTGCGCCTGGAGGCGGGCATGCCGCTCTACGGGAACGAGCTGTCCACCTCGCTGACCCCCTTCGACGCCGGGCTCGGCCGGGTGGTGAAGTTCGAGAAGGAGGGCGACTTCGTCGGCCGCGAGGCGCTCACCGAGGCCGCCGCCCGCGCCGAGGCCGCTCCGCCGCGCGTCCTCGTCGGCCTGATCGCCGAGGGCCGCCGGGTGCCGCGCGCCGGATACGCGGTCGTCGCCGGCGGCGAGGTGATCGGCGAGGTCACCTCCGGCGCCCCCTCCCCCACGCTCGGCAAGCCGATCGCGATGGCCTACGTCGACGCCGCCCACGCGGCCGCCGGCACGCCGGGAGTCGGCGTGGACATCCGGGGCACCCACGAGCCGTACGAGGTCGTGGCTCTGCCCTTCTACAAGCGCCAGAAGTAGACACTGGAACCGGGTCCACCTGACCGGCGCACCTTTCTGCCTGCTCACCCGCAGTGCCATCAGCCCCCTTTCCACAGCACCTCCCCGCGTACAGGAGAATCCAGGCCATGAGCAACCCCCAGCAGCTGCGCTACAGCAAGGAGCACGAGTGGCTGTCGGTCGCCGAGGACGGCGTCTCGACGGTCGGCATCACCGAGTTCGCGGCGAACGCGCTCGGTGACGTCGTCTACGCCCAGCTCCCCGAGGTGGGCTCCCAGGTGACCGCGGGCGAGACCTGCGGCGAGCTGGAGTCGACCAAGTCGGTCAGCGACCTGTACTCCCCGGTGAGCGGTGAGATCACCGAGGTCAACGAGGACGTCGTGAACGACCCGTCGCTCGTGAACTCCGCGCCCTTCGAGGGCGGCTGGCTGTTCAAGGTGCGGATCGCGGAGGAGCCCGCCGACCTGTTCTCCGCCGACGAGTACGCCGCCCACACCGCCGGCTGAGGAGTCGTAGCGACATGTCCGTCCTGAACACCCCCCTGCACGAGTACGACCCGGCCGTCGCCGCCGCCGTCGACGCCGAGCTGCACCGCCAGCAGTCCACCCTCGAAATGATCGCCTCGGAGAACTTCGCCCCGGTCGCGGTCATGGAGGCCCAGGGCTCGGTCCTGACCAACAAGTACGCCGAGGGCTACCCCGGCCGGCGCTACTACGGCGGCTGCGAGCACGTCGACGTGATCGAGCAGATCGCGATCGACCGCGTCAAGGAGCTCTACGGCGCCGAGCACGCCAACGTGCAGCCCCACTCGGGCGCGCAGGCCAACGCGGCCGCGATGTTCGCGCTGCTCAAGCCCGGCGACACGATCATGGGTCTGAACCTCGCGCACGGCGGGCACCTGACCCACGGCATGAAGATCAACTTCTCCGGCAAGCTCTACGACGTGGTCGCCTACCACGTCGGCGAGGACGGCCTGGTCGACATGGACGAGGTCGAGCGCCTCGCCAAGGAGAAGCAGCCGAAGCTGATCGTGGCCGGCTGGTCGGCGTACCCCCGCCAGCTCGACTTCGCCGCGTTCCGCCGGATCGCCGACGAGGTCGGCGCGTACCTCATGGTCGACATGGCCCACTTCGCCGGCCTCGTCGCCGCCGGACTGCACCCCAACCCGGTGCCGCACGCCCATGTCGTGACCACCACCACCCACAAGACGCTGGGCGGCCCGCGCGGCGGTGTGATCCTCTCCACCGCCGAACTGGCCAAGAAGATCAACTCCGCGGTCTTCCCCGGTCAGCAGGGTGGCCCGCTGGAGCATGTGATCGCCGCGAAGGCGGTCGCCTTCAAGGTCGCCGCCTCCGAGGACTTCAAGGAGCGCCAGCGGCGTACCCTGGAGGGCGCGCGCATCCTCGCCGAGCGGCTCGTGCGGGACGACGCCAAGGCGGTCGGCGTGGACGTGCTGTCCGGCGGCACGGACGTCCACCTGGTCCTGGTCGACCTGCGTGACTCCGAGCTGGACGGCCAGCAGGCCGAGGACCGGCTCCACGAGGTCGGCATCACGGTCAACCGCAACGCCGTCCCGAACGACCCGCGCCCGCCGATGGTGACGTCCGGGCTGCGTATCGGCACGCCCGCGCTGGCCACGCGCGGCTTCACGACCGAGGACTTCACCGAGGTCGCGGACGTGATCGCCGAGGCGCTGAAGCCCTCGTACGACGCCGCCTCGCTCAAGGCACGGGTCAAGGCCCTCGCCGACAAGCACCCGCTGTACCCCGGCCTGACGAAGTAGTTCCACCCCCGTGGGCTCCACACCGGCGTGGAGCCCACCGCACCACCCCCTGCCCCAAGGAGTCACCGTGGCCATCTCGGTCTTCGACCTGTTCTCGATCGGCATCGGCCCGTCCAGCTCCCACACGGTCGGCCCCATGCGCGCGGCCCGCATCTTCGCCAGCCGGCTGCGCGGCGAGGAACTGCTCGACTCCGTGGCCTCGCTGCGCGTCGAGCTGTACGGCTCGCTGGGCGCGACCGGCCACGGGCACGGCACGCCCAAGGCGGTGCTGCTGGGCCTGGAGGGCGACTCGCCGCGCTCGGTGGACGTCGAGACCGCCGACGAGCGCGTGGAGGCGATCAAGAGCGCCGGCCGGCTCACGCTGCTCGGCGAGCGCGAGGTCGCCTTCGACTTCGACGCGGACCTGAAGCTGCACCGCCGAAAGGCCCTGCCCTACCACGCCAACGGCATGACCCTGTGGGCCTACGACGCCTCCGGGGCGGAGCTGCTGTCCAAGACCTACTACTCGGTGGGCGGCGGATTCGTCGTCGACGAGGACGCCGTCGGCGCGGACCGCATCAAGCTGGACGACACGGTCCTGAAGTACCCCTTCCGCACGGGCGACGAGCTGCTGCGCCTGACGAGGGAGACCGGTCTGTCGATCTCGGCCCTGATGCTGGAGAACGAGCGCGCCTGGCGCACCGAGGAGGAGATCCGCGCCGGGCTGCTCGACATCTGGCAGGTCATGCAGGCCTGCGTGGGGCGCGGCATGACCCGGGAGGGCATCCTGCCCGGCGGGCTGAAGGTGCGCCGCCGCGCGGCCAACACCGCGCGCAAGCTGCGCTCCGAGGGCGACCCGAAGGCCCTCGCGATGGAGTGGATCACGCTCTACGCGATGGCGGTGAACGAGGAGAACGCGGCCGGCGGGCGGGTCGTGACCGCGCCCACCAACGGCGCGGCCGGCATCATCCCGGCGGTTCTGCACTACTACATCAACTTCGTGCCCGGCGCGGACGAGGAGGGCGTGGTCCGCTTCCTGCTCGCCGCGGGCGCCATCGGCATGCTGTTCAAGGAGAACGCCTCCATCTCCGGCGCCGAGGTCGGCTGCCAGGGTGAGGTGGGCTCGGCCTGCTCGATGGCCGCGGGCGCCCTCGCCGAGGTGATGGGCGGCAGCCCCGAACAGGTCGAGAACGCCGCCGAGATCGGCATGGAGCACAACCTCGGCCTCACCTGCGATCCCGTGGGCGGCCTGGTCCAGATCCCCTGCATCGAGCGCAACGGCATGGCCGCGGTGAAGGCCGTCACGGCGGCCCGGATGGCGATGCGCGGCGACGGCAGCCACAAGGTGTCCCTGGACAAGGTCATCAAGACCATGAAGGACACCGGCGCCGACATGAGCGTCAAGTACAAGGAGACGGCCCGGGGTGGGCTGGCGGTGAACATCATCGAGTGCTGAGGGCTTACCGGCGCCGCGAAGGGGAACCATCAACTCCCGTCCCCCACAGGCACATTCGGGAGTCCCCATGGTCCGTGGCATCGACGTCAGCTCCTACCAGTCCAGCACCTACGACACCGACGGCCTCTCCTTCGTCTTCATCAAGGCGACGGAGGGCCGTTCCTACGTCAACCCCAGACTGGCCGCCCAGACCAAGCGCGGCCGCGACGCCGGCCTGGTCGTCGGCTTCTACCACTTCCTGTGGCCGGGCAACCTCACCGCACAGGCCGAGTACTTCGTGAGCAAGGCCCCCGAACGGGCCGGCGACATCCTCGCGGTCGACTGGGAGACCACGGGCGAGGGGACGCACGCGAGCAACGCGGAGAAGGACCGCTTCATCCGCACCGTGAAGCAACTGCGCCCGGACAACCGGGTGATCCTCTACTGCAACCGCCACTACTGGCTGAACGTCGACACCACGTCCTACGCCGGGGACGGCCTGTGGATAGCGGACTACGTCACCGCGGGCAAGCCCCGCATCCAGGCGAAGTGGCGCTTCCACCAGTACACGGACGACCCGGTGGACACGAACGTGGGCGACTTCGCGAGCAGGACGGCCCTGCGGGAGTGGGCCACGAGCGCCTGACGAAGGGGCGCCCGACTCCCCGGGAGGGAGAGGGGCGCCCCTTCGTGGTGCGCGTCACTTGTTCAGGTGGGCCCAGAACTCGTCGAACGACAGGAGCTTGTCGCCGTCGAGGTCGCGGCTGGCGATGATGGCCTCGGCGACCGCCTCGGTGACGTTCCAGTCGCCCCCCTGCGCCAGAGCGGTCTTGAACTCCTTGGCGGTGATCATGCCGTCACCGTCCGTGTCGATCCGCTCGAACTGCTTGCGCGCTTCCTCGATGTCCGCCACCGATCCGCCCCTCTGTCTCGTGCTGTGCCGTCGTACTGACGCAGGTCAGATTATCCGGCCGTACGCGCCTCCAGTGCCGCGACCACCCAGGCGAACTCCTCCCGGTGCGCGGCGGCCGGTGCGCCGCCCTTCACCACGGCGAGCAACTCGCGGTACCGGGCGACCCCCTCGTCGGAGCTGGAGCGCAGCCGTTGCAGTACCTCGGCGGGGTCTGCGTCGCCCAGCAGGTCGCGCAGGACCCGGGCCGCCTCGGGAGACTCGGGGGCGACGCCCCGGTCCCTGGCCTCGGCGGCCAGCTGCACCAGGCGCCGCGCGAACCACAGCGACGCGCCCGCGGGCACCTCGGGGCCCCGGTCGGCCGCGTTGAACTCGGCCACTTTCCGCATCCGGGCCCGGAACCCGGGGTCCTGGAGCATCTCGGCGAGCTCCACCCAGGCGTCCACCTGCTCGGGCGTCGGCTCGTCCGGCAGGTCCACGGCCATGGTGCGCATCCGCTCCCTGATCACCGGGTCCGCCGTGTCCAGCCCGTGGAACATCTCGTCCACGAACTCCTCAAGGATCCGGCTCCGTTCGGCGGCCGACAGCCGCGCCAGCTTGTTCATGAGCGTCATCTCCTCAGCGGTCGAGCCGCGTCGCGCCACGGTCGACAGCACCGCGCGGGTCACCTTCAGCGCCCTGATCCGGGCGTCCAGCGCCACCACGTGGGCGGCGGCCACCTCGGCCACCGTCGCCTCGCCGGCCAGCACCCGGCGTACGTCGTCCAGGCCGAGGCCCAGTTCGCGCAGGGTGCGGATCAGCTCCAGACGGGCCACGGACCCGGCGTCGTACAGCCGGTAGCCGCCGGCGGAGCGGGCCACCGGGCGCAGGACGTCCTCGTCGGACCAGTAGCGGATGGTCCGGACGGTCAGCCCGGTGGCCCGCGCCAGCTCGCCGATGGTGAACCGGCCGGTGCTGTCGTCGATCATGTCTGCGAGTCTGTGCCTTCCAGTGGGTGGAGACTCAAGGAGCGCCGCGATGGAGAGCTTGCGGGACATTCTGGACGCCGCCGCGCGGGGTGTCTTCCCGCCGCCGGACGGTCGTACGACGGTCGTGGCCCAGCCCTCGCCCAGGGACGCGGGCGTGCTCGCCTTCACCGGCCACTCCGTCGTCTTCACCGACGAGGACCCGGGCTGGGTCCACGCCACCCTGGACGCCCTGGAGTGCGACGCGCTCGCGGCGACGATGAACGCCCGTTTCCTCGCCGCCTTCATGGAGCGGACGGGACGCACCACGGACACGGTCGACGTGATGACGGTGGGGGCGCCGCTCGCGGGTGAACCGCCCCTCGCGCTGCGCGAGATCCGCGATCCCGGGCATCCGCGGGTCGTCGGTTCGCGCAGACGCCGCGACGACGTGCGTGTGTGGGCCGCCGAGGGCGGTGTGCTGGTGCTGGGGCGCGGCGTCGCGGGGCGGCTGGAGGCCGCGGTGGAGGTGGCGGAGGCGGTACGGCACCGGGGGCTGGGGCGGGCCCTCGCGGTGGCGGCGCGGCATCTGGGCGGGGGCGAGCCGGTGTGGGCGCAGATCTCCCCGGGGAACGCCCGCAGTCTGCGGGCGTTCCAGGCGGCCGGCTACCGGCCGGTGGGGTCTGAGGCGCTGCTCAGTGCCAGGCCTCGTAGTACGGGTTGCTCTCGCAGCCGCTCATGATCTCGACCTTGGTGGTCTTGTCGACCGGGCAGACGCCGATGACGTACTTGCGGTCGATGCCGCCGGGGAAGGCCACCTCCACCTGGTCGGCCCACTTGTGGGTGTCACCGATGGTGCGGTTGACGTCGATGCCGCCGGGGGCGTCGATGTAGTAGTTGTAGCCGGACTTCCACCACTTCTTGTAGAGGTCGTGGTCGTACGTCGTGGACACGAACGGCGAGGGCTGGTTGACGAGGACGTAGGCCTCCAGGTCGTACTGGCCCTCGACCACGTCCCTGGGCTGGAAGCCCTCCTCGAAGACGATGCGGGGAGCACGGCTGTCGGCGCGGTACAGGGTGCCGCAGGTGGTCCGCCAGGCCGGTTCGGGGGTGATCCGGGCGACGTCGACACGGCGGTCGGCGGCGGCCTTGATCTTGTCGTCGTACTGGACGGGACAAGAGGCGGGGGCGGGCGCGGCGGCGGGGGCGGCGAAGGCCGCCGGGACGGAGGCCGCGGGGGCGGCGGCGGCCGAGGTGGCGAGGACGGCCGCGAGGGACAGGGCGGCGGCAGCGGCCCGACGACGCAGGCGAGTTGTGATCATGAGGGCACAATTCCCACCTCACGACGGAAGGTTGCGGATCGTCACCCGTACGGCGGCGTGTCGGCTGCGGTGCCGCTGCCGGTCAGCGGTCCGCGACCCGCATCTCGAACCAGGTCGTCTTGCCGCGGGGTAAGAGGTCCACGCCCCAGCGGTCCGAGAGCTTGTCGACGAGGTACAGGCCCCGGCCGCTGACGTCGAGTTCCTGGACCGGCATCAGGCAGGGCAGGCCCCGGGAGGGGTCGCGGACCTCGATGCGGATCCAGCCCCGGCGGCGGCGCATGCGCAGGCCGAAGACGCGGGCGCCGGTGTGCCGCACGGCGTTGCCGACGAGTTCCGAGACGAGCAGGACGGCGTCCTCGGTCATCTTGGCCGACAGGCCCCACTGGCGGAGGACGACGACCTGGGCGAGCCGGCGTGCCGTGGCCGCCGACTCGGGGCGGGACGGCAGCGGAACCTCCGCCTCCGTCGGGTTGCCGAACAACTCCAGTGCCTTGAGCGCTCGTTCGTCCTCGACTGCGGGCGACCAGCGCGCCGCGGTCGTACGGCCGCGTCCTTGCGGCTGTTCGATGCCCTCCAGCCCCGCCATGCCCCCATCATGGCCGTCCGGCGTGCCCCGCGGGGCCGTTCCTGCCGAATACGCCCCCCTCGGGGCATCGTTCCCCACCGTCCGTCCGGCATATGCCGGGGGCAGTTCGGAGGCTTCGAGAGCCCCTCTGAGCTGCGAAGAAGGCTCGACTCCTGGCAATGGACGGACTCCCTCGACAAGACAGGCTTAAGGCTGCCTTAAGGCTTCCATAAACCGCCCCATCGAGGGACCCGGATCAGACACCGCGTCAATTGCAAGCCCTGACGCGGAGATTTCAGAGGAACTTGGCCTTGCCCGGCCCCTCCTCGACGAAGCTGCGCATGCCCCGCTCGCGGTCCGGCGTGGCGAACAGGCCCGCGAACCAGTTCCGTTCGACGGCGAGGCCCGTGTCGATGTCCGTCTCCAGGCCGGTGTCCACCGACTCCTTCGCCGCGCGCAGCGCCAGGGCCGGGCCCTGCGCCAGCTTCGCCGCCCACGCGTGCGCCGTGGCGTAGACCTCGGCGGCCGGGACGATCCGGTCGACCAGGCCGAGGGTCAGCGCCTCGTCGGCCTTGACCATGCGGCCGGTGAAGATCAGGTCCTTGGCCTTGGAGGGGCCGATCAGGCGGGCCAGCCGCTGGGTGCCGCCCGCGCCCGGGATCAGGCCCAGCAGGATCTCCGGCTGGCCCAGCTTGGCGTCGTCGGCGGCGATGCGGTAGTCCGCGCAGAGGGCGAGTTCGCAGCCGCCGCCGAGCGCGTACCCGGTGACGGCGGCGACCACCGGCTTGGGGATGCGGGCCACGGCCGTGAAGGCGTCCTGCAGGCCGCGGGCGCGCAGGACCATGGCCGTGTGGTCCATGTCCTGCATCTCCTTGATGTCCGCGCCGGCCGCGAACACCTTCTCCCCGCCGTACACGACGACCGCGCGCACGTCGTCGCGGCGCGTGGCCTCCTCGGCGAGTTCCTTGAGCCGGTCCTGCGTGGCGATGTCCAGCGCGTTCATGGGCGGGCGGTCGAGACGCAGCGTGCCGACGCCCTCGGCGACTTCGAGATTCACGGTCATGCCAGCAGGTTAACGGCCACTAACGCGACCACACCCGGTGCGCTCGATCACATGCAGGGACGGGCCCGGTGCGGTGGTCGCACCGGGCCCGTCCGTGTCAGGGGGTCAGGCCTTCCACTTCTCCCACGGCATGTTCCAGCCGTTGAGCCCGTTGTCCGGGTCCACGATCCGGTCGTTGGAGTTCTTCACGACGACCACGTCACCGATCATCGAGTTGTCGAAGAACCACGCGGCCGGCGCGCCCTTGTCCCAGCCGCCGCGCGCGTCGCGCAGACCGATGCAGCCGTGGCTGGCGTTGTAGTTGCCGAAGGCACCGCCGGCCCAGTAGTTGCCGTGCAGGAAGGTGCCGGAGGTGGTCAGGCGCATGGCGTGCGGGACGTCCTTGATGTCGTACTCGCCGCCGTAGCCGACCGTCTCGCCGTTCATCCGGGTCACCACGTGCTTCTCGCTGATGACCATCTGGCCGTTCCAGGTCTCCATGCCGGCCTTGCCGGTGGTGACAGGGAGGGTCTTGACGACCTTGCCGTCCCGCATGACCTTCATCGTGAGCTTCTTGGCGTCGACGACGGAGACCTGGTCGCGACCGATGGTGAAGGAGACGGTCTTGGCCTGCTCGCCGTACACGCCGGGGCGGCCCTCGACGCCGTCGAGGTTGAGCTTGACGGTGACCTTGGTGCCGGCCTTCCAGTACTTCTCGGGCCGGAAGTCGAGCCGGTCGTTGCCGAACCAGTGGCCCTCGACGTCGACGGCCGGTTCGGTCTTGATCTCGACGGCCTTCTCGACCTGCTCGGGGTTGGTGATGCCCCGGGTGAAGTTGAGGGAGAAGGGCATTCCGACGCCGACCGTCGAACCGTCCTCGGGGGTGAAGTGGCCGACGAACGTGTTCTGCGGCGTCAAGGTGGTGAAGCTGGAGGACTCGGCGGCCTCGCGGCCCGCGGAGTCCTTGGCGACCGCGTGCACCTGGTACCTGGTGGCGGCGGCCAGATGGATGGACGGCGTCCAGCTGGCGCCGTCCGCGGCTATCTCCCCCGCTATCTCGGTGCCCTTGGCGTCCTTGACCACGACCTCGGTCAGCTTGCCCCCCGCCGCGGTGACCTTCAGCGCACCGCTGGTGTCGACGGACTTCGCGCCGTCCTTGGGGGCTATGGTCACGGCCGCCTCGGACTGCTTGCTCTCGGCCGTGGCCGAGCCCTTGCCCTTGCCGTCCCCGGCCCCCGCGCCGGAGTCCCCGGAGTCCGAGCCGCCACCGCACGCGGTGACGGTCAGCAGCAGCACCCCGGCGGCCAGAGCCAGGCCTTTGCGTCCGCGCCCCCCACGCGCGTCAACCGACGCCCCCGATATCGGTCGCACTTTCAACTTGTCTCCCCTCAACGGGCCCCGGACCGGACCCTCATCGGGCCCCGT
The DNA here is from genome assembly GCF_044749345.1 of Streptomyces sp. NPDC089424. Lineage (NCBI taxonomy): Bacteria > Bacillati > Actinomycetota > Actinomycetes > Kitasatosporales > Streptomycetaceae > Streptomyces > Streptomyces sp. NPDC089424. The sequence goes on along the minus strand of NZ_JBIVHU010000003.1, from coordinate 572,222 downwards.
CGGGCCCGCTCCCCTGCGCGTCCCGCGCGTTCGGCGCATATTAACCACATGGTCGGCGCGGTCGAGGCCGTGCGAATGTCACCGTTCAGTCCCAACCTCGACCGGCCGTCACGGGCCACCCCGCCCCCCGGCAGGCTCACTTCAGAGCACTGCCCGTTTTCCACTCGTTCCACCCCATGTTCCAGCCTCCGAGCCCGTTGTCCGCGGCGACCTTCTTGTCGTCGCTGTTGACGACCTCGACGACGTCCCCGACCAGACTCCGGTCGAAGAACCAGCCCGCCGGGCTGTCCGAGCTGCCGCCCTTGACGTCCCGCAGGCCCACGCACCCATGACTCACGTTCGCCTCGCCGAAGGTGGCCGCCGACGCCCAGTAGTTGCCGTGCAGGAAGGTGCCGGTCTCGGTCAGGCGCATGGCGTGCGGGACGTCCTTGATGTCGTACTCGCCGCCGAAGCCGACTGTGCTGCCGTTCATCCGGGTCATCTCGTACATCTCGGTGACGACCATCTTCCCGTTGTACGTCGGGTACTTGGGCGCCCCCGCCGTGATCGGCACCGTGCCGAGCAGTTCGCCGTCCCGGCGCACCTGCATGGTGTGCTGCTCCGCGTCGACCAGCGAGACCTGACTGCGGCCGACGGTGAAGGTGACGGTCCGGTACTGGAGCCCGTAGACCCCGCGTGCCCCCTCGACGTCCCTCAGCCGCAGGTCGACGGTGACCTCGGTGCCGGGCTCCCAGTACTCCTCGGGGCGGAAGTCGAGACGGTCCCGGCCGAACCAGTGCGGGCGGATCTCGACGGGGGGCTCCGAGGTGACGCGCACGGCCCGCTCGACGGCGGCCCGGTCGGTGATCTCCCGGTTGAAGCCCAGGCTGACGATCATGCCGGTGCCGACCACGGAGCGGTGCTCCGGGGTGACGTACGCGATGAAGCGCTGGTCGGGGACGTAGGTGCTGAAGGTGGTGTGCCGGGCGGAGCGGTGGCCCTCGTCGTCCACGGCCACCGCGTCGACCGCGTATCTGGCGGCCAGCGCGAGCCTGCCGTCGTCGGGGCGCCAGCGCCGGCCGTCGGCGGAGATCCGGCCCGGGACCGTCTGCTCCTCCGCGTCCTGGGTCCGGACGACCCGGACCGACTCCAGGCGCCCGCTGGACACCTGTACGGACAGCGCCCGTCCGGGGCGGACGCCCTTGTCGCCGTCGTCCGGCGCGACCGCGATGACCTCCTCGGGGGCCCGGGGTTTGCCCAGCGAGCCGGGCCCGCTCGCACCGTCCGCGGTGCAGCCGACGGCCCCGGCCAGCAGCCCTGCCCATGTCAGTACGGCGGCCAGAGCGGCCCCCGCGCGCCGCGCGCGCCCATGTACGTGCCTCACAACCGTGTTCAACGACCGGGCCCGCCCTGGGGAAACGTGAGTGCGACCCAAGCTCTGGGCAGAACAGTGGGGAGGACGACGGGCCGGGCTCCGCGGAAGGGACGCCGCGGGCCCCGGCGCACGTCGTCGACACGAGCCGCGGGAGGCTGACAGGTGTCCAGCGCAGCCGAGCAGGAGACGGTGGCCGGGCAGGGCGGACGCCCGGCCGCCGCGTTGAACGGCGCGCCACGCGCGGCGCCGGCCGCCGCGGTGGCGGTGTGGCCGGGTGCGTCGACACCGCTGGGGGCCCGGTTCCGGGTCGGCCCGGACGGGGTCGCGGGCACCAACTTCGCGTTGTGGGCGGGTGGGGCGGAGGCGGTCGAGCTGTGCCTGTTCGACGAGGACGGCACCGAGCGCCGGCATCGCCTGAGCGAGCTGACCCATGAGATCTGGCACGGCTTCGTGCCGGGGGTGATGCCGGGGCAGCGCTACGGCTACCGGGTGCACGGCCGCTGGGACCCGTGGACCGGCGGCCGGTGGAATCCGGCGAAGCTGCTGCTGGACCCCTACGCGCGCGCGGTCGACGGCGACTTCGGCCTGCCGCCGGAGGTCTACGGGCACGTCCGGGACTGGCCGCAGCAGCAGGTCGCGGACACCGTGCGCGACGAACGGGACTCGGCGCCGTACGTACCGAAGGGCGTCGTCGTGCACGACGACGACGACTGGGCGGACGACCGGCGGCCGAAGACGCCCTGGGCGGACTCGGTGATCTACGAGCTGCACGTGCGGGGCTTCACCAAGCTGCACCCGGACATTCCCGAGGAGCTCCGCGGCACCTACGCGGGCCTGGCCCACCCGGCGGCGGTCGAGCACCTCACGCGGCTCGGCGTCACGGCCGTCGAGCTGCTGCCCGTGCACCAGTTCGCGCACGAGGACCATCTGCTGCGCCGGGGCCTGAAGAACTACTGGGGCTACAACTCCATCGGCTACTTCGCCCCGCACGCCGCGTACGCCGCGTCCGGCACGCGCGGGCAGCAGGTCGGAGAGTTCAAGCGGATGGTGCGCGCGCTGCACGCGGCCGGGATCGAGGTCATCCTCGACGTCGTCTACAACCACACCGCGGAGGCCGGCGAACTCGGGCCGACGCTGTCCCTGAAGGGCATCGACAACCGCGGGTACTACCGCCTCCAGTCCGACGCCCGCCGCTACGCCGACTACACCGGCTGCGGGAACACCCTGCACGTCGTCCAGCCGCACGTGCTGCGCCTCATCACGGACTCGCTGCGCTACTGGGTGACCGAGATGGGCGTGGACGGCTTCCGGTTCGACCTGGCGGCGGCGCTCGCGCGGTCCATGCACGACGTGGACATGTTGTCCCCCTTTCTGGCCGTCATCGCGCAGGACCCGGTGCTGCGCCGGGTGAAGCTGATCGCCGAGCCCTGGGACGTCGGCTCCGGCGGTTACCAGGTCGGCGCCTTCCCCCCGCTGTGGACGGAGTGGAACGACCGCTACCGCAACGCCGTGCGGGACTTCTGGAGGCACGCGCTCCCGGACGTCCGGGAGATGGGGTACCGGCTGTCGGGCTCCAGCGACCTCTACGCCTGGGGCGGCCGGCGGCCCTACGCGTCGGTCAACTTCGTCACCGCGCACGACGGCTTCACACTGCGGGACCTGGTCTCCTACGAGCGCAAGCACAACGAGGCGAACGGCGAGGGCAACCGGGACGGCACGAACGACAACCGGGCCTGGAACTGCGGGGCGGAGGGCGAGAGCGGCGAGGAACGGGTACAGGCGCTGCGGCGGCGGCAGCTGCGCAACCTGCTGACCACGCTGCTGCTCTCGACGGGCGTGCCGATGCTGGTCGCGGGCGACGAACTGGGGCGCACCCAGCGGGGCAACAACAACGCCTACTGCCAGGACAACGAGATCAGCTGGCTGGACTGGGGCCTGCTCGACGAGCCGGGCTGGAAGGCGCTGTTCGACCTGACGGCCCGGCTGATCGCCCTGCGGCACCGGCACCCGGTGCTGCGGCGGCGGGCGTTCTTCTCCGGCCGGGCGCACTCGGCGGACGGCCTGCGGGACCTGGCCTGGTTCACCCCGCGAGGCACGGAGATGACGGAAGGGGACTGGTACGCGCCCGCCGCGACGCTCGGCATGTATCTGTCGGGACGCGACATCCCGGGCCGGGACGAACGGGGGGCGCCGATCGTCGACGACAGCTTCCTCGCCGTGCTGCACGCCGGGGAGCGGCCGGTGAGCTTCGTCCTGCCGGGGCCCCCGTGGGCGGAGCGCTACGAGGTCGTCGTCGACACGGCGCAGGAGGGGCAGGCGGCGCCGCCCGGCGTGACCCACCCCGCGGGGCAGGCGATCACGGTGCCCGGACGGTCGGTGCTGCTGCTCCGGGCCGGGTGAGGCGGCAGGCGAACGCGCAGGTCGTAGGTCCATCGGCGGACGGCGGTCCGGCCAAAACTCGGTAGGCGTTGTCAGTGCCGATCCGTAGGCTCGCTCCTGATGCCCACGACACGTGCCACCTCGCCCCGCGACCGCTCCGCCGTCCGCTCGCTGCTGCGCCTGTGGCCGTATGTCAGGCCGGTGCGGGCCCGCCTGTTCACCGCCGCGTTCGTCGCGATCGTGGCGTCCTGCGTCGGGCTGGTGATCCCGCTCGTGCTCAAGTGGCTCGTCGACGGGCCGATCGCCGGCCGGGACCCGGCGGGCGTGTGGCTGGGCGCGCTGTTCCTGCTGCTGCTCGGGCTGGGCGAGGCCGTGCTGTTCGGGCTGCGCCGGTGGCTCGTGGCGCGCCCGCTGGCGGGGGTGGAGGCGGCGATGCGCGCGGATCTGTACGGGCATCTCCAGCGGCTGCCGGTGGCGTTCCACGACCGCTGGGCCTCGGGCCAGTTGCTCTCCCGGGGCACCACCGATCTGATGCTGGTGCGGATGTTCCTGGCCTTCCCGCTGACGTTCCTGCTGGTCAACGGAGTGACGATTCTCGTCGGCGTGATCATCATGCTGGTGCAGGACCTCACGCTCGGGCTGGTGATCCTCGGGCCCGCGGTGCCGGTGATCGTCAGCTGCGCGATCTTCGAGAAGCGCTACGCCGAGGTGGCACGGCGGGCGCAGGACCAGGTCGGCGATCTCACCACGGTCGTCGAGGAGGGCGTGCTCGGCATCCGCATCATCAAGGGGTTCGGGCGGCACCGCAGTCAGGCGCGGGCGTTCCGGGAGCTGGCGCGCACGCTGCGCGGGACGGAGCTGACCAAGGCCCGGCTGCTGGCGGCGATCCTGAGCGTGATCGTGACGCTCCCGGAGGCGGCCATCGGAGCGGCACTGGTGCTCGGCGCCGTGCGGGTGGCCGACGGAGACCTGTCGGCGGGCACGCTCGTGGCCTTCCTGTCCACGGCGCTCGCCCTGCGGTGGCCGGTCGACTCGATCGGCTTCCTGCTGGCGATGAGCCAGGAGGCGGCGACGGCCACCGAGCGGTACTTCGAGGTGATGGACGCGCAGCCGGAGACGGCCACCAAGGCGGCGGGCACGGCGGCGGACGTCCACGACAGCGGACTCCGCTTCCACGCCGTCAGCTTCCGCTACCCCGACGCCCCCACGGGCTCCCCACCCGTCCTCGCCCATGTCGACCTGCACGTCCGCCCCGGCGAGTCCATGGCCCTGGTCGGGGCGACCGGAAGCGGCAAGACCACCCTCACCGCGCTGGTCCCACGGCTGCACGAGGTGACCGGGGGCCGGATCACGCTGAACGGCGCCGACATCGCCGCCATGTCCCGCGAGGAACTGCGCGCCCGGGTCGCCGTCGCGTTCGAGGAGCCGACGCTGTTCTCCGCCAGCGTCGGGGAGAACGTGCTGATGGGCGCCTCCGACGAGGCCGGGCCCGCCGATCTGGACCGCGCCCTGTCCGTCGCCCAGGCCGGGTTCGCGCACAGGCTGCCGCAGGGCACGGACACCCAGGTCGGCGAGCAGGGCCTGAGCCTGTCCGGCGGTCAGCGGCAGCGGCTGGCGCTGGCCAGGGCCGTCGTGGGACGCCCGGAGTTCCTGGTACTGGACGACCCGCTCTCGGCGCTGGACGTGCACACCGAGGCCGCCGTGGAGGAGGCGCTGCGCGAGGTGCTCGCCGACACCACCGCCCTGATCGTCGCGCACCGCCCGTCCACGGTGCTGCTCGCCGACCGGGTCGCCCTGCTGTCCGGCGGCCGGATCACGGCCGTCGGCACCCATCACGAACTGCTCCGCGACAACGCCGAGTACGCCCATCTGATGTCCGGTACGGAACTGGAGGCAGCCCGGTGACCGCGTCCACCTCCACGCCCGCCCCCGTCACCGACGAGGAGCCGGCTCAGCCGCCCGGGGCGGGCGACCCGTTCGACAAGGACGTCCTGCCCACCCCGCCGGGCGCCACCGGGACGCTGCTGAGGTCGCTGCTCGCGCCGATGAAGGCCAGGGTCGCGCTGACCACGCTCCTGCTGTTCCTCGGACAGGCGGCGGTGCAGGCGGGCCCGCTGCTGGTGGCGTACGCGATCGACCACGCCGTGCCCGCCTTCCGCGCCCACGACCAGGGGCCGCTGATCGCGGTGGCGGTGGGCTACCTGCTGTGCGCGGCCGCCTCCGGCGCGCTCCAGTACGCCTTCGTCGTCACCTCCGCCCGGGTCAGCCAGGACGTGCTCCTCGATCTGCGCGGCCGGATCTTCCGGCACGCGCAGGCGCTGAGCGTCGACTTCCACGAGCGCTACACCTCGGGCCGGCTGATCTCCCGTTCCACCACCGACGTCGAGTCGCTGCGCGAGCTGCTGGAGGAGGGCCTGCAGGAGCTGGTGACGGTGATCCTGTCGTGCGTGTACGTCGCGGCGATCCTGCTCTGGCTGGATCTGGGCCTGGGCGCCGTGGCGGTGGCGTCGTTCCTGCCGCTGTGGTGGCTGGTACGGCTGTACCAGCGGCGGGCGCGGAAGGTGTACACGACACGGTCGACGGCGATCGCCGCGGTGATCGTGAAGTTCGTGGAGACGATGAACGGCATCCGCCCGGTGCGCGCGTTCCGCCGGGAGGCCGCCAACGACGCCGAGTTCCGGGTGCTCAACCGGCGGCACGAGCGCACGAACGGCGACGCGCTGCTGGAGATGGCCCGCTACGTCGTCGGCTCCCGGGTCGTCGGCAACACGGCGGTCGCGCTGATCGTCCTGTGGGGCGCCCACCGCGTCGCGGACGGCACGCTGGCGCTCGGCGTGCTCGCGGCGGCGGTGCTGTACCTGCGGCGGATGTACGACCCGATCGACCGGTTCGGCATGTTCCTCAACTCCTACCAGTCGGCGGCGGCCTCACTGGAGAAGATCGCCGGGCTGCTCGCCCAGACGCCCTCGGTGCCGGAGCCGTCCGCGCCCAGGGAGTTGCCGCCGCTCGCCTCCGAACACCCCGGCCGCGAGGTCGTCTTCGACGGTGTGCGCTTCGCCTATCGCACCGGCGGCGAGGTACTGCCCTCCTTCGACCTCGCGATCCCGGCCGGGCAGACGGTCGCGGTCGTCGGCTCCACGGGTGCCGGCAAGTCGACCCTGGCCAAGCTGCTGGCCCGGTTCTACGACCCGACCGACGGGCGGGTGCTGCTCGACGGGGTCGACCTGCGGGAGCTGGCCGTGCCGGAACTGCGGCGCGGCATCGTGATGGTGACGCAGGAGTCGTTCCTGTTCTCCGGCACGGTCGCCGAGAACATCGCCGTCGGGCGGCCCGACGCGAGCCGTACGGAGATCGAGGCCGCCGCCAAGGCCATCGGCGCGCACGACTTCGTCGCCGCGCTGCCCGACGGGTACGACACGGACGTCCGCAAGCGCGGTGGCCGGATCTCGGCCGGTCAGCGTCAGCTCGTCGCGTTCGCGCGGGCGTTGCTCGCGGACCCGGCGGTGCTGATCCTCGACGAGGCGACCAGTTCGCTGGACATCCCCGGCGAGCGTGCGGTGCAGCGGGCGATGGCGACCGTGCTGAAGGGCCGGACGGCCGTCGTGATCGCGCACCGGCTGTCCACGGTGGAGATCGCGGACCGGGTGCTGGTGATGGAGCACGGCCGGATCGTCGAGGACGGCAGCCCGGCCGAACTGATCGCGGGGACGGGCCGGTTCGCGGGGCTGCACCGGGCGTGGCAGGACAGTCTGGCGTGAGCAGGGGAACGGGTCACGGGAAGCGAGCGGCGCGATGATCGACGCGTACGAGGACCCCGGCACCCCCGACGTCCGGGGTCCCGCCCGCTATCTGTGCTGGCTGGTGCGCAGCCAGCCGGGCCGCTCGGCCGCGGGGGCGCTGTTCGGGGTCGTGTCGCTGGCGCTGCCCGCGCTGGTGCCGTATCTGCTGGCCCGCGCGATCGACGACGGGCTGGAGCCCGGTGACCGGGCGGCGCTGTTCGGCTGGGCGGCGGCCGTGCTGGCGGCGGGGGCGGTCGACGCCTGGCTGAACATCGCCCGGCACCGCACGATGACCAGGGTCCGGATGGACGCCAACTTCCGCACGGTCAAGGTCGTGATCGGTCAGGCGGTCCGCCTCGGCGCCTCGCTGCGCCGGCAGGTCACGGCCGGGGAGGTCGTCACGATCGGCGTGGGCGACGTGCAGACCGTCGCCACCGCCCTGACGGTCATCGGCCCGGGCCTCGGCGCGGTCGTCGCGTACGGCGTCGTCGCCGCGCTGCTGCTGTCGGTCTCCCCGCTGCTGGCCGCGGTCGTGCTGCTGGGCGTGCCGGTGACCGGCGTCCTGGCCGGGCCGCTGATGAGCCGCCTGCAGGGCACCGAGACGGCGTACCGGGAGGCCCAGGGCACGCTCACCGCGCGCATCGGGGACATGGCGGGCGGGCTGCGCGTGCTGGGCGGCCTCGGCGGCAAGGAGCTGGTCGCCGGGGCCTTCCGCGGGGACTCCCGGCGGCTGCGCGACGACGGGTACCGGGTCGGCGCCGTGACCAGCTGGATCCAGGCGCTCGGCCTGGGCCTGCCGACGGTGTTCCTGGCCGTGGTGACCTGGCTCGCGGCCCGGCTGGTGGCCCAGGGGGCGATCACCGTGGGCGAGTTGGTCTCGGTCTACGGCTATGTCGCGGTGCTGGTGGTGCCGGTGGCGTACTTCCTGGAGTTCGGCCAGCAGGTCAGCCGCGGACTGGTGGCCGCCCGCCGGATCGTGGGGTTCCTGCGGCTCGACCCGCCGGCCGGCGCCGGGGCGCACGACGCCCCGGCCGAGCCGTCCGCGCTCGACGACCCGGAGTCGGGCGTGCGGGTGCTGCCGGGCCGGCTGACCGCGCTCGCCTGCGAGCGGCCCGCCGACGCGGCGGAGATCGTCGACCGGCTCGGGCGGTACGCGCCCTCGGACGTCACCTGGGGCGGGCTACGGCTGGACGAGATCGCGCTCGCCCAGGTGCGGGAGCGGATCCTGGTCGCGGACCACGAGGCCGATCTGTTCGCGGGAACGCTGCGCGAGGTGGTCCTCGGGCGGCGTACCGACGCCGGCGACGCGGCCGTCGCGCGGGCCGTGCGGGCGGCCGTGGCCGAGGACGTCGTGCGCGGGCTGCCGGACGGGCTCGACTCCCGGATCGACGCGCAGGGACGCAATCTCTCCGGCGGTCAGCGCCAACGGGTGCGGCTGGTGCGGGCGTTGCTGGCCGACCCCGAGGTGCTGCTCGCGGTGGAGCCGACGTCCGCGCTCGACGCGCACACCGAGGCGGCCGTGGCGCGTCGGCTGCGGGAGGCCCGCCAGGGCCGTACCACCGTCGTCACCACCACCTCGCCGCTGGTGCTGGACCGGGCGGACACCGTGTACTTCCTGGTGAACGGCAAGGTCGAGGCGAGCGGCACCCACCAGGGGCTGCTGGATCACGCGCCCGGGTACCGGGCGCTGGTGGCCCGGGACGCGGAGGCCGACGGGGACGAGGGGGCCGATCCGTCCGGTATCGGCGCCGAGGAGGCCGTGCGATGACGTCCGGGAAGGCGCCGGGCGCCACCGCGGAGCCGACGGGCCGGCTGCCCGTCGCCGGGCCCGCCGAGGTGCGGCGGGCCCTGGCCTCGCTGGTCCGGGCCGACGGGCGGCTCTTCGCCGCGGTACTGGCGCTGAACGCGCTGGCCGCCGGGGCCGGGCTGGCCGGGCCGTGGCTGCTGGGCACGATCGTCAACGAGGTCCGGGCGGGCGCCGGCGTCGACGTCGTCGACCGGCTGGCACTGGCCCTCGTCGGCTGCGCGCTGGCGCAGTTGCTGCTGTCGCGGTGGGCGCGCTACGCCGGGCACCGGTTCGGTGAGCGGACACTGGCGCGGATCAGGGAACGCTTCGTCGACCGGGCGCTGTCGCTGCCCGCCTCGGTCGTGGAGCGGGCCGGAACCGGTGATCTGACGGCCCGGGGCACCGCCGACGTCACCGCCGTCGGCACGACGCTGCGGGACGCCGGTCCGGCGCTGCTCATCGCCTCGGTGCAGGTGCTGTTCCTGTTCGGCGCGGTCGTCGCGCTGGACCCGCTGCTCGGTTGCTGCGCGCTGCTGGGCTGGCTCGGCATCTGGTTCCCGCTGCGCTGGTACCTGCGCCGGGCGCGCTCCGCCTACCTCGACGAGGGGGCGGCCACCTCGGACGTCGCCGAGGTCCTCACCGCGACGGCGGCCGGCGCCCGCACCGTCGAGGCCTTCGGTCTGCAGCGGCACCGGATCGCGGCGAGCCGGGACGCGCTGGCACAGGCGCGGCGCACCCGGCTGCACACCCTGCGGCTGCGCAGCGTGTTCTTCCCGGCGGCGGACTTCTCGTACGCCTTCCCGGTGGTGGCCGTGCTGCTGGTCGGGGGGTTCCTGCACGAGCGGGGGACGGTGACCCTGGGCGCGGTGGTGGCGGCCGCGCTGTATCTGCGGCAGGTCACCGAGCCGTTGGACACGATCCTGATCAGGGTCGAGCAGTTGCAGATGAGCAACGCCTCCTTCGCCCGGGTGGAGGGCCTGGCGCTGGCGCCCCGGTCGGCGCCGGCCGACTCTCCCGATCCGGACGGCGACCGCATCGACGTGCGGGGCGTGCGCTACTCGTACGACCGGGGCGGGGAGGTGCTGAGCGGCGTCGACCTGACGATCCGGCCCGGTGAGCGGCTCGCGGTCGTCGGCCCGTCGGGTGCGGGCAAGTCCACGCTGAGCCGGCTGCTCGCCGGTGTCGACTCGCCGGGTGCGGGCAGTGTGACGGTGGGCGGGGTGCCGGTCGCCGGTCTGGGGCCGGAGCGGCTGCGCCGCCAGGTCGCGCTGGTCACGCAGGAGCACCATGTCTTCCTCGGTACCGTCCGCGACAATCTGCTGATCGCGGAACCGGCGGCCACGGACGCCCAGTTGTGGACCGCCCTCGACACGGTGGGCGCCGACGCCTGGGTGCGCGGGCTGCCCGGCGGCCTCGACGCCGAGCTGGGCACGGGAGGGGTCCGCACCGACGGCTCGCAGGCCCAGCAGCTCGCCCTGGCCCGCGTCGTGCTGGCCGACCCGCACACACTGATCCTCGACGAGGCCACCGCCCTGCTCGACCCGGCGACGGCCCGGCACACCGAGCGTGCCCTGGCCGCCGTGCTGCGGGGCCGCACGGTGATCGCCATCGCCCACCGGCTGCACACCGCGCACGACGCGGACCGGGTGGCGGTGATGGAGTCGGGGCGGATCACCGAACTCGGCACGCACGACGAACTGGTGGCGGCGGACGGCGCGTACGCGCGGCTGTGGCGCACCTGGCACGGCGAGCCGGCCGGGTAGAAAGGCGTCCCGTTCGTATACCGAACGCGAACTCCCGGACAACGAACCATTTCCGGCCAAACTCTTGACGCGCTCCTGACAGGTCGCGCCCGTGGTGTCACGCTTCACACGGCCACTCCACAGCAACCCCACCTCCATGCCGCTGTGTTGTTCCCGTGGCCGTCCGCACCTGGTTTCGCGTTCTGCCCGGACGGCCTGACGCCGCCCGGCTCCCCTGGCCGTGTGAACCACGGCCACGCAGAAGGAGTCAGTGTTGAAGAGCAGTTCCTCATCGAGCAACCGTTCCTCCCACAGACGCACCCCCCGCGTCGCGGCCGTCGCCCTCGTCGGCGTCGCCGCGTTCCTCGCCGCCGCCGTGCAGTCCGGCGCCGCGGCAGCCCCCGCGGACTCGGCGCCCTCGGCGTCGGCGAAGGCCGACCCGGGCTCCCTGCCCGTCAAGCTCACTCCGGCCCAGCGCGCGGCGCTGATCCGCGAGGCCGACGCCGGCAAGGCGGACACCGCACGGGAGCTGAGCCTGGGTTCCCAGGAGAAGCTCCTCGTCCGGGACGTCGCCAAGGACGCCGACGGCACGGTCCACACCCGCTACGAGCGGACCTACGCCGGCCTGCCGGTCCTCGGTGGTGATCTGGTCGTCGAGACGTCGAAGGCCGGTGCCACCGAGAGCGTCACCAAGGCCACCCGCGCCACCATCGAGGTGCCCTCGCTCAAGCCCGCGATAGCCGGGGCGCAGGCGGAGCGGCAGGCGCTCGGCGCCGCCCGCGCCGAGGACGCCAGGAGCCCCGAGGTCAGCGGCGAGCCCCGCAAGGTCGTCTGGGCCGCGAACGGCGAGCCGGTCCTCGCCTACGAGACGGTCGTCGGCGGCCTCCAGCACGACGGCACCCCGCAGGAGCTGCACGTCGTCACCGACGCCGGCACCGGCGAGAAGCTCTTCGAGTGGCAGGCGGTCAGGAACGGCACCGGGCACACGGTCTACAGCGGCACGGTCCCGCTCACCACGACCCAGTCCGGCTCGACGTACAACCTCACCGACGGCGCCCGCGGCAACCACCGCACCTACAACCTGAACCGCGGCACCTCCGGCACCGGCACGCTCTTCTCCGGCCCGGACGACGTCTGGGGCAACGGCACGCCCTCCAACGCGGAGTCGGCCGGTGCCGACGCCCACTACGGGGCCGCGCTGACCTGGGACTACTACAAGAACGTGCACGGCCGCAACGGCATCCGCGGCGACGGCGTCGGCGCCTACTCGCGGGTCCACTACGGCAACAACTACGTCAACGCCTTCTGGTCGGACAGCTGCTTCTGCATGACCTACGGCGACGGATCGGGCAACGCCAACCCGCTCACCTCGATCGACGTGGCCGCCCACGAGATGACCCACGGCCTGACCTCGGCCACCGCGGGCCTCATCTACAGCGGCGAGTCCGGCGGCCTGAACGAGGCGACGTCCGACATCCTCGGCGCGGCCGTCGAGTTCTACGCCAACAACTCCTCCGACGTCGGTGACTACCTCATCGGCGAGGAGATCAACATCAACGGCGACGGCACGCCGCTGCGTTACATGGACAAGCCGAGCAAGGACGGCGCGTCGAAGGACAACTGGTACTCGGGCATCGGCTCGATCGACGTGCACTACTCGTCCGGTCCCGCGAACCACTTCTTCTACCTGCTGAGCGAGGGCAGCGGCGCCAAGGTGGTCAACGGCGTCAGCTACGACTCGCCGACCGCGGACGGCCTCCCGGTGACCGGCATCGGCCGGGCCAAGGCCGAGCAGATCTGGTTCAAGGCGCTCACCACGAAGTTCACGTCGACCACCAACTACGCGGCCGCGCGCACCGGCACGCTCGCGGTCGCCGGTGAGCTGTACGGCACGACGAGCACCGAGTACAAGGCGGTGCAGGACGCGTGGGCGGGCGTCGCGGTCGGTTCGCGGCCCGGCGGCCCCGGCGGCGGCACCTCCTTCGAGAACACCGCCGACGTGGCGATCCCGGACAACGGCGCGGCCGTGACCTCGTCGGTCACCGTGTCCGGCCGGGCGGGCAACGCCCCGGCCAACCTCCAGGTCGCCGTCGACATCGTGCACACCTGGCGCGGTGACCTGGTGATCGACCTGCTGGCCCCGGACGGGACGGCGTACCGCCTGAAGAACTTCAGTTCCTCGGACTCGGCGGACAACGTCAACGCCACCTACACCGTCAACGCCTCCTCCGAGGTCGCCAACGGCACCTGGCGGCTGCGGGTGCAGGACCAGGCGGCGCAGGACACCGGCTACATCAACAGCTGGAAGGTGACGTTCCCGTAGAGCGGTTCGTGACGGCGGCACCCGGCGGGCGGTCGACGCCGGGTGCCGCCCTACTCTTGGCCGCATGTCGTTCACGTACGAGGATGTCGGCGCGACCCGCGAGACGGGTTTCTGCCCACCCGGCTTCCATCCCCTGCATGTGCGCACCCGCATCGGCGAGGGCGAGCGGGTGTTCCGGCGGGCCGCCGACGCCGTGGGCACCTGGGAGATGCACCGCGCCGCCGGCCTGGGCGTCGAGGCCGCCGCGGACCGCGCCGCCCCCGGCGTCGACGTCACCGTCACGCTCGCCGGCCTGATCAAGGCGCCCTGCCGGGTCGTGTGGACGGTCTCCGAGTACCGCCGCGCCGGCTGGGCCTACGGCACCCTGACCGGCCACCCGGAGTGCGGCGAGGAGGCCTTCGTGGTCGAGCGCACCGGGGACGGCACCGTGTGGCTGACGGTGTCGGCGTTCAGCCGCCCCGCCAAGTGGTACGTCCGGGCCGGCGGCCCGGCGAACCGGGGGCTGCAGTCGGCGTACGCGCGGCGGTGCGGGAAGGTGCTCCGCCGGCTGTGCGAGCCGGAGAACGAGTACTGAGCACCGCAACCCTGGGGATCTCTCGGCCAGTACCTCCCGCACCGCGCCCGGCGCGTCAGCGCAGCAGCACCCCGGCCCCCTCCGCCACGTCCTCCGCCGGCACGGCCACCAGCCCGAGTTCCGCGCCGGTCGCCAGCAGGCGGTGGGCGGGCAGGATGCGGACCGTGTAGCCGTAGGGGCCCGTCCGGTCCAGGGCGAGCGGGCCCTCGTACATCCAGCGCCCTTCGAGGTCCGGCCCGCCCGCCGGCTTCAGCGGGACCGCGGTGGCGTCGGCGATGCGGTCCTCGGGGTCCACCCGGCCGGAGACCGCCTGGACCTCCACGTCGTCGGGGGCGAGGTCACCGAGGGCGACCCGGACGCGGAGGGTGAGGGTGGAGCCGAGCTCGGCCGTGGCCGTGGTCGCGGACGTCTCGACGTGGTCGACCCGCACACCGGGCCAGGAGCGGCGTACCCGGGCCTTCCAGTCGGCCAGTTCGCGGGCCGCGTCCGGCACCATCGCGCGGTGGGCGCGGGCCGCGGGCGCGTACAGCCGCTCGACGTACTCGCCGACCATGCGGCCCGCCAGCACCTTCGGGCCCAGCAGCATCAGCGTCCGGCGGACCATCTCGATCCAGCGGTCGGGCAGTCCGCCGGTGCCGCGTTCGTAGAAGCGGGGGGCGATCCGCTGTTCGAGCAGGTCGTACAGCGCCGCCGCCTCGATGGCGTCCCGACGGTCGGCGTCCGTGCCCGCGCCGTCCGCGGTCGGGATCGCCCAGCCGAAGTCGGGCTGGAACCACTCGTCCCACCAGCCGTCCAGCACGGAGAGGTTGAGGCAGCCGTTGAGCGCGGCCTTCATCCCGCTGGTGCCGCAGGCCTCCAGCGGACGCAGGGGGTTGTTCAGCCAGATGTCGCAGCCGGGGTAGAGCTTCTGCGCCATCGCCATGCCGTAGTCGGGCAGGAAGACGATCCGGTGCCGTACCCGAGGGTCGTCGGCGAACCGGACCAGCTCCTGGATGAGCCGCTTGCCGCCGTCGTCGGCCGGGTGCGCCTTGCCCGCGACGACGATCTGGATCGGCCGCTCGGGATGCAGCATCAGATCCATCAGCCGGTCGCGGTCCCGCAGCATCAGCGTCAGCCGCTTGTACGAGGGGACGCGCCGCGCGAACCCGATGGTGAGCACGTCCGGGTCGAGCACTCCGTCGATCCAGCCCAGCTCGGCCGTGCCCGCCCCGCGCTGCCGCCAGGAGGCCCGCAGCCGCTCCCGCACCTCGGTGACCAGCTGTTCGCGCAGGTCGCGGCGGAGGTCCCAGATGTCCTGGGCGGGGATGTCGGCGACCGCGTCCCAGCGGTCGGAGCCCCCGCCGGTGAAGGCGTCCTCGACGCGCTGGGCGCCCACCTGCCGGGCGCCGAGCCGGAACACCTCGGGGGCGATCCAGGTCGGCGCGTGCACACCGTTGGTGACGGAGGTGATCGGCACCTCGTCGGGGTCGAACCCGGGCCAGAGCCCGGAGAACATCCCGCGGCTGACGTTGCCGTGCAGCAGGGAGACGCCGTTGGCGCGCTGGGCCAGGCGCAGCCCCATCACGGCCATGTTGAACAGGTTGGGCTCCCCGCCGGGATAGGTCTCCATGCCGAGTCGCAGGATGCGCTCGACGTCGATGCGCGCGAGCTCGGCGTCGGGCCCGAAGTGCCGGGCGACCAGCTCGCGGTCGAAGCGGTCGATGCCGGCGGGGACGGGGGTGTGCGTGGTGAAGACGGTGCCGGCCCGCACGGCCTCCAGGCCCGAGTCGAAGTCGAGTCCGGCGTCGCAGAGTTCGGCGATCCGCTCCAGGCCGAGGAACCCGGCGTGCCCCTCGTTGGTGTGGAACACCTCGGGCTCGGGATGCCCGGTGAGCCGGCAGTACGTCCGCACGGCCCGCACACCTCCTATGCCCAGCAGCATCTCCTGCAACAGCCGGTGCTCGCTGCCGCCGCCGTACAGCCGGTCGGTCACACCCCGCTCGCCGAGGTCGTTCTCCTCGACGTCCGAGTCGAGCATCAGCAGCGGCACCCGGCCGACCTGGGCCAGCCAGATCCGGGCGCGCAGCCGGCGCCCGCCGGGGAGGGCGAGGGTCACCTGGGCGGGCGTGCCGTCCTCCTCCTTGAGCAGGGCGACGGGCAGCTCGTTGGGGTCGAGGACTGGGTAGTGCTCCTGCTGCCAGCCGTCCCGGGAGAGCGTCTGCCGGAAGTAGCCGTGCCGGTAGAGCAGCCCCACCCCGATCAGCGGTACGCCGAGGTCGCTGGCCGCCTTGAGATGGTCTCCGGCGAGGATGCCGAGACCACCGGAGTACTGCGGCAGGGCCGCCGTGATGCCGAACTCCGGGGAGAAGTAGGCGACGGCGGCGGGCAGGTCGCCGGACTGCGCCTGGTACCAGCGCTCTCCGGTGACGTAGTCGGCCAGGTCTCCGGAGACGGTGGTCAGCCGGCGCAGGAAGCGGCGGTCCTCGGCCAGCTCGGCGAGCCGCGCGGGCGGGACACTGCCCAGCAGCCGCACCGGGTCACCGCCGGACGCGGCCCACCGCTCCGGATCGACGGACTGGAACAGCTCGCGCGTCTCCGTGTGCCAGGACCAGCGCAGATTCCGCGCGAGATCACTGAGCGGCCGTAGGGGTTCGGGGAGAACGGGTCGGACGGTGAATCGACGGATCGCCTTCACATTCCACCTCGTCAGCGTGCGGACAAGGACGCACGGCGGTGTGCGTCCGGTCATCGATGTCGACGGTAGTGGCTACCCGGCGTCGCCGGGGCCGACTCAGGGCGCGCCTCGGGAACGACCGCCGTCCGCCCCCGATGGGTGATATGGCCGATTCCACCCGCACACACGTCCATCGGGTGGTTCGGGACGCGCGCTCGACGTCCGCGCCGGGGCGAGCGCCGGTGAGCACGGGGTGAGATTCGGCCATATTTACGGCACTGCGCCGAACGGGTCACACACGCCCAACTGCACGACGTCGTGGGCAAGTCCGCCGCCACCCGAGGGCATCCGTGTCACCGCGCGTCCCGGGCGCCGCCTCGGGCACGTCCCGGCGCGGGGCCCGGTTCACCGAACGCACTTCTTCAAGTCCCGCGGCCGTAGCGGCGCATTCGGGACCTGGTGCGAGCATCGGCCCCGTACGTCCGGAACGGGGCCGGTCTTGAGCGTAGACATACGCGCGGGTAGTTAACAAAGTGCCGGATTGCCCACCCGAATAGGGTGGGAAGGCTCCTGCGGTACGCCCCACAGGCACACCCGCGCACGACCCTCCTCCCCACCAGCCATCCGCCCACCCAGTTGACGCGGAACGGAGCGGTGATGCCCGCAACGCACCACTCGTCAGCACCTCCGACAACCAGTACCGAGAGCACGGGAGCACCACCGGTGCACCCCGCCGACACCGGCCCGCCCGCCCCGGAGCCGGCCTCCCCGGACGAGAGCACCGCCGTCGGGCGCATACCCGTCCTCGACGTCCGCCCCGTCGTCCAGCACGGGCGCCGCCCGGCAAAGGCGGTGACCGGCGAGACGTTCGAGATCTCGGCCACCGTCTTCCGCGAGGGTCATGACGCGGTCGCGGCCAACCTCGTGCTGAGGGACCCGGACGGCCTGCCCGGCCCCTGGACGCCGATGCGCGAACTGGCCCCCGGCACCGACCGCTGGGGCGCCACCGTCACCGCCGGCCGGGCCGGCCTGTGGACGTACACCGTGGAGGCCTGGGGCGACCCGGTCAGCACCTGGCGCCACCACGCCGAGATCAAGATCCCCGCGGGGATCGACACGGACCTGGTCCTGGAGGAGGGCGCGCGCCTGCACGAGCGCGCCGCCGAAGGGACCCGCGACACCGAGCGCTCCGTGCTGCTCGCCGCCGTCGACGCCCTGCGCGACGAGTCCCGCCCCGCCGCTTCCCGCCTCGCGGCGGCGCTGACGCCGGAGGTGGACGAGGTGCTCGGGCGGTGTCCGCTGCGGGAGTTGGTGACGGCGTCGGATCCGCTGCCGCTGCTGGTGGAGCGGGAGCGGGCGCTGTTCGGGTCCTGGTACGAGTTCTTCCCGCGGTCCGAGGGCACGCGGGAGCGGCCGCACGGCACGTTCCGTACCGCCGCGCGGCGCCTGCCGGCGATCGCGGCGATGGGCTTCGACGTGGTCTACCTGCCGCCCGTCCACCCGATCGGCACCACCTTCCGCAAGGGCCCCGACAACACCCTCTCCGCCGGCCCCGACGACGTGGGGGTGCCCTGGGCGATCGGCTCGCCCGAGGGCGGGCACGACGCGATCCACCCGGACCTGGGCACCCTGGAGGACTTCGACTGGTTCGTGGCCCGGGCCCGGGCGCAGGGGCTGGAGATCGCGCTGGACTTCGCGTTGCAGTGCTCGCCGGACCACCCGTGGGTGGAAAAGCACCCGGAGTGGTTCCACCACCGCCCGGACGGGTCCGTCGCCTACGCGGAGAACCCGCCGAAGAAGTACCAGGACATCTATCCGCTGGCCTTCGACCGGGACATGGACGGCCTGGTCGCCGAGACCCTGCGGGTGCTGCGGCACTGGATGTCCCACGGTGTGCGCATCTTCCGTGTCGACAACCCGCACACCAAGCCGGTGGTGTTCTGGGAACGGGTCATCGCCGACGTGAACCGCACCGACCCGGACGTGATCTTCCTGGCCGAGGCGTTCACCCGGCCCGCGATGATGCACGCCCTGGCCCAGATCGGCTTCCAGCAGTCGTACACCTACTTCACCTGGCGCAACACCAAGCAGGAGCTGACGGAGTACCTCACCGAACTTTCGGGTGAGGCGGCCTCCTACATGCGGCCCAACTTCTTCGTCAACACGCCGGACATCCTGCACGCCTACCTCCAGCGGGGCGGCCGGCCCGCCTTCGAGGCCCGTGCCGTCCTGGCCGCCACCCTCTCCCCCACCTGGGGCGTCTACTCGGGCTACGAACTCTGCGAGAACGTCCCCCTGCGCGAGGGCAGCGAGGAGTACCTCCACTCGGAGAAGTACCAGCTCACACCCCGTGACTGGGACGCCCCGCACAGCATCGCCCCCCTCATCACGCGGCTCAACGCGATCCGCAGGCAGCACCCGGCGCTGCGGCAGCTGAGGGACGTGCACTTCCACGACGTCGACAAGGAAGCGGTGATCGCCTACTCGAAGCGGTCGGGATCGAACACGGTTCTGGTGGTCGTCAACCTCGACCCCCACCACACCCAGGAGGCCACGGTCTCGTTGGACATGCCGCAACTCGGCCTGGACTGGCACGAGTCGGTGCCGGTGCGCGACGAGCTCACCGGCGAGACCTACCACTGGGGCAGGGCCAACTATGTGCGCCTGGAACCCGGCCACCGGCCGGCGCACATTCTGACCGTCCTGCGACCGTCCACCCCGCAGATCGGAGGGTCACCCACAACATGATCGTCAACGAGCCCGTGCCGGACACCTTCGAGGACACGCCCGCCAAGGACCGGGACCCCGAGTGGTTCAAGCGTGCCGTCTTCTACGAAGTCCTCGTCCGCTCCTTCCAGGACAGCAACGGCGACGGCGTCGGCGACCTCAAGGGCCTGACCGCCAAGCTCGACTACCTGCAATGGCTCGGCGTCGACTGCCTCTGGCTGCCGCCCTTCTTCCAGTCGCCGCTGCGCGACGGCGGCTACGACGTCTCCGACTACACCGCGGTGCTCCCCGAGTTCGGCGACCTCGCCGACTTCGTGGAGTTCGTCGACGCCGCCCACCAGCGCGGCATGCGCGTCATCATCGACTTCGTCATGAACCACACCAGCGACCAGCACCCGTGGTTCCAGGAGTCCCGCAAGGACCCCGAAGGCCCCTACGGCGACTACTACATGTGGGCCGACGACGACAAGCAGTACCAGGACGCCCGCATCATCTTCGTCGACACGGAAGCCTCCAACTGGACCTTCGACCCGGTCCGCAAGCAGTACTTCTTCCACCGCTTCTTCTCCCACCAGCCGGACCTCAACTACGAGAACCCGGCCGTCCAGGAGGAGATCCTGTCGGCGCTGCGCTTCTGGCTGGACCTCGGCATCGACGGCTTCCGGCTGGACGCCGTGCCCTACCTCTACGCGGAGGAGGGCACCAACTGCGAAAACCTTCCGGCAACCCATGAGCTCCTGAAACGGGTGCGCAAGGAGATCGACGCGCACTACCCGGACACGGTGCTGCTGGCCGAGGCCAACCAGTGGCCGGAGGACGTCGTCGACTACTTCGGCGACTACGCCTCCGGCGGCGACGAGTGCCACATGGCCTTCCACTTCCCGGTCATGCCGCGCATCTTCATGGCCGTCCGGCGGGAGTCCCGCTACCCGGTCTCGGAGGTCCTCGCCAAGACCCCGGCGATCCCCTCCAGTTGCCAGTGGGGCATCTTCCTGCGCAACCACGACGAGCTCACGCTCGAGATGGTCACCGACGAAGAGCGCGACTACATGTACGCGGAGTACGCCAAGGACCCGCGGATGCGCGCCAACATCGGCATCCGCCGCCGGCTCGCCCCCCTGCTGGACAACGACCGCAACCAGATCGAGCTGTTCACCGCCCTGCTGATGTCGCTGCCCGGCAGCCCGATCCTGTACTACGGCGACGAGATCGGCATGGGCGACAACATCTGGCTCGGCGACCGGGACGCGGTGCGCACGCCGATGCAGTGGACTCCGGACCGCAACGCCGGGTTCTCCTCCTGTGACCCCGGCCGCCTGTCCCTTCCGGCCATCATGGACCCCGTCTACGGCTACCAGGTGACCAACGTCGAGGCGTCCATGGCGTCGCCCTCGTCGCTGCTGCACTGGACCCGCCGCATGATCGAGATCCGTAAGCAGAACCACGCCTTCGGGCTCGGCTCGTACACCGAACTCCAGTCGTCCAACCCGGCCGTACTGGCGTTTCTGCGGGAGCACGGCGACGACCTCGTGCTGTGCGTGAACAACTTCTCCCGCTTCCCGCAGCCGACCGAACTCGACCTGCGCGCCTTCAGCGGACGCCATCCGGTCGAGCTGATCGGCGGGGTGCGTTTCCCCGCCATCGGCGAACTGCCGTACTTGCTCACCCTCGCGGGGCACGGCTTCTACTGGTTCCGGCTCCGCAAGGACGCCGTCTAGAAGGCCCGGGGCGGGGCGGTTTCTACCGTCCCGCCCGGGGCACGCATCAGTAACACCCCGTCCGCCCGCGTGAGCCGACACCGGCTGACAGCGCCCCCCCAGGGCGAACCGGAGAAGGGGAAAGGACGCACGCCATGTCGGAAGCCGTCACCCACCCCGCCACGGCCGGCCCCGGCCTCCTCGTGTCACTGGATCCACTGCTGCGGGACTGGCTGCCACGGCAGCGCTGGTTCGCCGGCAAAGGACGTCCGGTCACCGGGTTCACGCCGGTGGCGGCCACCGAGCTGCTGCCACCGGGCGGCAAGCTCGGCCTGTACCACCTGCTCGTCCAGGTCCACCAGCCGCACCCACCGGTGCAGGGCACCGGCACCGCCCCGGCCCCCGGCGACTGCTACCAGCTCCTGATAGGAGTGCGCGAGGCGCTGCCGCCCCGGCTGGCGCCCGCGCTGATCGGCCACGTCACCGAGGGCCCGCTCGCCGGACAGACCGTCTACGAGGCCCTGTACGACCCACGGCCCGCCGAAGTGCTCCTGGAGGCCCTCCGCACCCAGGCCCGCATTGGCCACCTGCGCTTCGAACGTGACCCGCACCGGGAGATCCGGCCCGGACTGGTGAGCCGCGCGGTCACCACCGAGCAGTCCAACTCGTCGGTGATATACGGAGATACGTTCATCCTGAAGCTCCTCCGCCGCATCGTGCCGGGCGTCAACCCCGACCTGGAGCTGCCGCTCGCGCTGGCCCGCGAGGGATGCCCCCGGGTGCCCGCGCCGACCGCCTGGCTGGGCGCCGAGCTCGCCGGGCAGTCCTACGTCCTCGGAGTCCTCCAGCCCTACGTCCAGGGCGCCGCCGACGGCTGGGAGCTGGCCCTGCGCGAACTGGCCAAGGGGGAGGACTTCAGCGCCGAGGCGCGGGCCCTCGGCCGGGCCACCGCCGAGGTGCACACGGCGCTGGCCCGCGCCCTGCCGACCGTCACCCTCGGCCACACCCAGCTGCGCTCGACGGTCGACGGCATGCTCGGGCGCCTCGACCTCGCCGCACAGGCGGTACCCGCGCTCGGTCCGTACGTCCCCGGACTGCGCTCCACGTTCGAGGCGCTGGCCGACCTCGCGGCCGAGGGCCAGACCTGGACCGCCCAGCGGGTCCACGGCGATCTGCACCTCGGCCAGTGCCTGCGCTCACCGGCCGGCCAGTGGTCGCTGATCGACTTCGAGGGCGAACCGGCCAAACCGCTCGCCGAACGCCGGATGCCGCAGCCCGCCGTGCGGGACGTCGCCGGGATGCTGCGCTCCTTCGACTACGCCGCCCACTCCGTGCAGCCCTCGGTGCCGGGCTGGGCGGAACACTGCCGGGCCGCGTACTGCTCCGGCTACGCCGAGGCGGCCGGCCGCGATCCACGGACCGACCCGGTGCTGCTGCGTGCCCATGAGACCGACAAGGCCGTTTACGAGGTCGTCTACGAGGCCCGCCACCGCCCCGACTGGCTCCCCGTGCCGTTGTCGGCGATTCGGCGCCTCGCCTCGACCCAACCGACCTGACCCTCCCAGGAGGCTCCGCCCGTGACCCCCCGACCCACCTCCTCCGCCAGCGGCTCCGACCCGAACACCACGGCCGGGCAGGCCACGGCCCCCCAGGAGAAGGCCGCCGTGCCGAAACAGGCGACCGCGCCCGAGGGGACGGCCGCGCCGGCGAAGAAGGCCGCCCAAAAGAAGGGGGCGGCGAAGAAGGCCGCCGCGAAGAAGGCCACCGCCAAGAAGGCGGCCCCTGCGAAGAAGGCGGGCGGTGCCAAGAAGGCGGCCGCGAAGAAGACGGCGGTGGAGGCGACGCCGGCGACGAGGACGGCCGCCGGGAAGGCCTCCGACGCGAAGTCCGCGGCCGAGAAGGCGGTGGCCAAGAAGGCCGTCACCAAGAAGGCCACGGCGAAGACGGCCACGGCGAAGACGGCGAAGACGGCCACGGGCACGGCGGCGGCCGCGAACAAGTCCGCCGCCGCGAAGAGCGCGCCCGCGAAGAAGACGGCGGCCAGGAAGACCCCGCCGGCCGAGCCCGCCACCCCCGCCGCGCCGACCGCCGCGCGGAAGAAGGCCGCCGTCGAGGCCGCCCCCGCCCCGGTCCCGTCCACCCCGGTCTCCCCCGCCCTCGGCGCCGCCGACCGCGGTCGGCTGCTGACCGGCGCCCACCACGATCCGCACGCCGTCCTCGGCGCCCACCCGGCGCCGGACGGCGGTGTGATCTTCCGCGTCTTCCGCCCCTACGCCCTGTCCGTCACGGTGGTGGCCGGCGACCGCAGGCACGAACTCCACGACGACGGCGACGGCTTCTTCTCCGCGTCGCTGCCGCTCGCGGAGGTCCCCGACTACCGGCTCGCCGTGACGTACCGGGACGCGGTCCAGGACACCGACGACCCCTACCGCTTCCTGCCCACCCTCGGCGACCTCGACCTGCACCTGATCGGCGAGGGCCGGCACGAGCAGCTGTGGCGGGCGCTCGGCGCCGAGCCGATGACGCACCAGGGCGTGACCGGCACCCGCTTCACGGTGTGGGCGCCGAACGCGCGCGGGGTGAGCCTGGCCGGCGGCTTCAACCACTGGGAGGGCACCGGCTTCCCGATGCGCTCGCTGGGCGGCACCGGGGTCTGGGAGCTCTTCGTGCCCGGCATCGGTGAGGGCGAGCTGTACAAGTTCGAGATCACCCGGCCCGACGGTTCGAAGACCCTGCGGGCCGACCCGATGGCCCGCCGCACCCAGGCCCCGCCGGACACCTCCTCCATCGTGACCGCCTCGCACCACGAGTGGGGCGACGCGCAGTGGCTGGAGCAACGGGGAAGGGTGCCCGCGCACGAGGCCCCGTTCTCCGTCTACGAGGTGCACCTCGCCTCCTGGCGCCCGGGGCTGACCTACCGGCAGCTGGCGGAGGAACTGCCCGCCTACGTCAAGGAGCTGGGCTTCACCCACGTCGAGCTGATGCCGGTCGCCGAGCACCCCTTCGGCGGCTCCTGGGGCTACCAGGTCACCGGCTTCTACGCGCCCACGGCCCGCCTCGGCACCCCGGACGACTTCCGGTACCTCGTCGACGCCCTGCACCGGGCGGGCATCGGCGTCCTCATGGACTGGGTGCCGGCGCACTTCCCCCGGGACGACTGGGCGCTCGCGGAGTTCGACGGCCGTCCGCTGTACGAGCACGCCGATCCGCTGCGCGCCGCCCACCCCGACTGGGGGACGCTGGAGTTCGACTTCGGCCGCAAGGAGGTGCGGAACTTCCTGGTCGCCAACGCGGTCTACTGGTGCGAGGAGTTCCACATCGACGGGCTGCGCGTCGACGCCGTCGCCTCCATGCTCTACCTCGACTACTCGCGCGAGCCGGGTCAGTGGACGCCGAACGAGCACGGTGGCCGGGAGAACCTGGACGCGGTGGCGTTCCTCCAGGAGATGAACGCGACGGTGTACCGCCGGGCACCGGGCGTCGTCACCATCGCCGAGGAGTCCACGGCGTGGGACGGCGTCACCCGGGCCACCCATCACAAGGGCCCGAGCGGGTTCGGCGGGCTGGGCTTCGGGCTGAAGTGGAACATGGGCTGGATGCACGACTCGCTCGAGTACATGAGCAAGGAGCCGGTCCACCGCAAGTACCACCACCACGAGATGACCTTCTCGATGGTGTACGCGTACAGCGAGAACTACGTGCTGCCGATCTCGCACGACGAGGTCGTGCACGGCAAGCGGTCGCTGGTGTCGAAGATGCCGGGCGACTGGTGGCAGCGGCGCGCCAACCACCGCGCCTACCTCGGCTTCATGTGGGCCCACCCGGGCAAGCAGCTGCTCTTCATGGGCCAGGAGTTCGCCCAGGGCGCGGAATGGTCCGAGGCGAACGGCCCGGACTGGTGGCTGCTCGACCCGCAGTACGGGGCCGAGGCCGACCACCGTGGCGTGCGCGACCTGGTCCGGGACCTCAACGCCTGCTACCGGCACACGCCGGCCCTGTGGCAGCGCGACACCCACCCCGAGGGCTTCCGGTGGGTCGTCGGCGACGCCGCCGAGGACAACGTCCTGGCCTTCCTCCGCCACGACGCCGACGGCACCCCGCTGCTGGCGATCAGCAACTTCTCCCCGGTGGTCCGCCACGACTACCGGGTGGGCGTCCCGGACGAGGTCCCGGCCTGGCACGAGTCCCTGAACACGGACGCCGCCCGCTACGGCGGCAGCGACGTGACGAACCCCGACCCGATGAAGCCGGAGGCCCTCCCCTGGCACGGCCACCCGGCGAGCATCCGTCTGACGCTGCCCCCGCTGGCCACGGTCTGGCTGCAGCCGTCGTGACCGCCCGGCCCACCCGCCCGGCCGCGGTCGGGCGGTGGGTGGGCGCGGGTTGCGGGCGTCCGGGCGGGCCCCCGGGCGGTCAGGCCGCCGCCGGGGGCTCCTCGGCCAGGCCGTGCGGCAGGGGCCCCGTGTGCAGCACCCCCAGCCGCTGTGTCGCGCGGGTCAGGGCGACGTACAGATCGCTCGTCCCGTAGCGGCCCGGCTCGACCACCAGCACCGAGTCGAACTCCAGCCCCTTCGCCTGACGCGGGTCGAGCAGCACGACCGTCCGCGTCAGATCCGGCTCGTCGCCCGCCGTCACCCCGTCCAGGGCGGCGGCGAGCCGCCGGTGCAGCTCGCGCGGCGCGACGACGGCCAGCCGGCCCTCGGCCGGGGTGAGTTCGGCGACCGCCACGGCGACCGCCCCGGGCAGGTCGTCGGTCGTACGGATCCACGGACGTACGCCCGTGGACCGCACGGAGCTCGGCGGTTCGAAGTCCGGGTCCTGCGCCCGTACCACCGCCGCCGCGAGGTCCATGATCTCGGCGGGGGTGCGGTAGTTGACGCCGAGACGGGTGTGCTCCCAGCGGTCCCCCACGTAGGGCTGGAGGATTTTCGACCAGGACCCGACCCCCGCCGCCTCCGCGGTCTGTGCGGGATCGCCGACCAGCGTCATCGAACGGGTCGGACTGCGCCGCATCAGCAGCCGCCACGCCATCGGCGACAGCTCCTGCGCCTCGTCGACGATGATGTGCCCGAACGCCCAGGTCCGGTCGGCCGCGGCCCGCTCCGCGGCGCTGCGGTGGTCGTCCTCCTCCTGGCGCTCGGCGAACCGCTCGGCGTCGATGATGTCGTGCGCGGAGAGCACCTCCGAGCCGTCCGGGTCGCTGTCCTCCTTGTCCTCGAACTCGTAGGTCCGCGAGGCGTACGACACGTCCAGCACGCCCTGCGCGTACGACACCTGCCGCTCCCGCTCGCGTTCCGCCCGCGCCCGGGCCACGCGGTCGTCCTCGCCGAGCAGTTCGGCCGCCTCGTCGAGCAGCGGAACGTCCGCCACGGTCCACTTCCGCGTCACGGGCCGCCGGATCGCGGCGGCGTCGGCGTCCCCGACGTAGCCCTCGGGCGCGGCGAGGAAGTCGGCGACCAGCCGCTGCGGCGTGAGGACCGGCCACAACCGGTCGATGGCGGACCAGACTTCCGGGTTCTCGGCGATGTCGTCGCGGATCTGGGTGATGTCGGCGGCGTCGAGGAGGTTGGTGCCGTCGTAGGGGTCGGTGCCGACCCGCTCCGCGTACAGCTCGGTGAGCGTGTTGAGGATGTACCCCTCGAAGTGCTCGCGCGCGGCGTTGTGCGGCAGCTTGGCGGCGCGGGTCCGCTCCCGGGCGACGCCCACGAGACCGTCGTCGAGCATCAGGATCTCGCGGTCGTGCGCGATGGCGATCACCGGGTCGGGCAGCGCCTGCCGGTCCCGTACGACGTCGGCGAGCACGTCCGCCATCCGGGCGTCGCCCTTGACTGCGGCCGCCTCCGGGGTGTCGGCCGCCGTCGCCTTCACACCGGGGAAGAGTTCGCCGACCGTCGACAGGAGCACGCCCGTCTCACCCAGCGAGGGCAGCACCTCGCCGATGTAGCCGAGGAAGGCCGGGTTGGGGCCGACGATCAGGACGGCCCGCTTGGCGAGCAGTTCCCGGTGCTCGTACAGCAGGTAGGCCGCACGGTGCAGGGCCACCGCCGTCTTGCCGGTGCCGGGGCCGCCCTCCACCACCAGCACGCCCCGGTGCGGGGCGCGGATGATCTCGTCCTGCTCCGCCTGGATGGTCTGCACGATGTCGGCCATCCGGCCGGTGCGCGCGGAGTTCAGGGCGGCGAGCAGGACGGCGTCGCCGCTGGGGTCCTCGTGACCGGTCCGGGTCTCGTCTCCGACGTCGAGGAACTCGTCGTGCAGCGCGGTGACGCGGCGGCCGTCGCTGGAGATGTGCCGGCGGCGGCGAAGGCCCATCGTGGTGTGGCCGGTGGCCAGGTAGAAGGGGCGGGCGACCTCGGCCCGCCAGTCGATCAGAAGGGGCGTGCGCTCGATGTCGGCGGCCCGCAGCCCGATGCGGCCGATGTGGTGCGTGGCGCCGGAGGTCAGGTCGATCCGGCCGAAGCAGAGCGAGCCGTCCACCGCGTTCAGCGCGGCGAGCAGCCCGGACCGCTCGGCGACGAGGATGTCCCGCTCCAGCCGGGCCTGCATCGGCTTGTCACCCTGCGCGAGGGCGTCCGTGACAGAGGCCTCGGCGTCGCCGCGCAGCACGTCGACACGCCGGTACAGCCCGTCGATGAATTCCTGCTCGCCGCGCATTTCATCGTCCGGAAAGTCGACGTTTGACGAATCCATGTTTGACAATTCCGCTCCTGCCCGGATATACTCAGCTCAGTGAACTTCTTCGCGACCTCTTTTTCTCAAGTCGCGAATCATTGAATATACGCAGAGAAATCCCCCGGACGCAATTGCCCGGGGGATTTCTTTACGTCTTCTCAGGGGCCGGTCCCGTTCACAGCGCCGCCTCGATCTCCGCCAGGAGCCGCCGCTTGGGTCGGGCCCCCACCATGGACCCCACCGGCTCTCCGGCACGGAAGACCATGAAGGTCGGCATCGACAGCACCCGGTAGGCGTTGGTCGTCCCCGGATTGCGGTCCACGTCCAGCTGCACCACCTTCAGCCGCTCCCCCTCCTCCGCCGCCAGCGCGCTGAGCACCGGCGCCATCTGCCGGCACGGAGGGCACCAGTCGGCCGTGAACTCCACCAGCACCGGCAGCTCGGACCCGATCACCTCCGCCGCGAAGTCCTCGTCCGTCACCTCTGCCACACCCGCCGCCCTGCTCATGGCTGCCCTCCCAGTTCGCACCCCGGCTCCGGACCTCCCGGAGCCACCGCTTCGGCGGCCAGCTCGTCCCGCGCCCGCTCGGCCCGCGCCAGCTGCGCGCCCACCTGCGCCCGCACGGCCCGCAGATCGCCGATCAGGGCGTCGAGCTCGTCCAGCTTGCGCCGGTAGACCGCGAGCGAGGCGGGGCAGGAGTCGCCCTCGGGGTGACCGGCCCGCAGGCACTCCACGAAGGGCCGGGTCTCCTCCAGGCCGAAACCGAAGTCCTGCAACGTCCTGATCTGCCGCAGCAGTCTCAGGTCACGCTCGTCGTAGTCCCGGTGGCCGTTCGCGTTCCGCCGTGCGGGCAGCAGGCCCCGTGCCTCGTAGTACCGGAGCGTGCGCGGGGTGGTCCCGGCCCGTTCGGCCAGCTCGCCGATTCGCATGCCACGAACGTAAGCCCTGACGTCGGCGTCAGGGCAAAGGGTGGGCCCGGGCGACTGAGGGACGGGGGGAGCATCTCAGCCGCCCGGGCGGGGAGGGTGGTCTCTACCCGGGATGGAACGGGAAATCAGAGGCGAAGGCCGAGCGAAAGCGACAGGGGGAACGGGGCTCAGGCCTTGGCCAGTTCCTTTTCGCCCTCCTGGTCGCCACGCTGCTCCGGCATCCCGGCGTCGTCGGCCTCGCCGCCGCCGTGCCCGTCGTCCAGGAGCGTCCTCTCGTCGAACGGCAGCCGGCCCGCGAGCACCTCGTCCACCCGCTCCCTGTCGATCTCCTTGGTCCAGGTACCGATCAGCACGGTGGCGACGGCGTTGCCCGCGAAGTTGGTCAGGGCGCGGGCCTCGCTCATGAAGCGGTCGATGCCGACGATGAGGCCGATGCCGTCCACCAGGGCCGGCTTGTGGGACTGCAGTCCGCCCGCGAGGGTGGCCAGGCCCGCCCCCGTCACACCGGCCGCGCCCTTGGAGGCGACCAGCAGGAAGAGCAGCAGCGGGATCTGCTCGCCGATGCCCATCGGCGTCCCCATGGCGTCCGCGATGAACAGGGACGCCATGGTCATGTAGATCATGGTGCCGTCGAGGTTGAAGGAGTAGCCGGTCGGGACGGTGATGCCGACGACCGGCTTGCTGACGCCCAGGTGCTCCATCTTCGCGATGAGCCGCGGCAGCGCGGACTCGGAGGAGGAGGTGGAAAGGATCAGCAGGAACTCACGGCCCAGGTACTTGAAGAAGGTGAGGATGTTCAGGCCCGAGACCAGCCGCAGCAGCGCGCCGAGCACGAGGAAGACGAACAGGACGCAGGTGACGTAGAAGCCGAGCATCAGCACGGCCAGGCTCTTGAGCGCGTCGATGCCGGCGGACCCGGTGACGGCCGCGATGGCGCCGAAGGCACCGATCGGGGCGGCCCACATGATCATCGCGAGGATGCGGAAGACGAGCCGCTGGATGTGCTCGATGCCTCGCAGGATCGGCTGTCCGGCGGAGCCCATCGCCTGCAGCGCGAAGCCGGCGAGCAGCGCGATGAGCAGTGCCTGGAGGACCTCGCCCTCGGTGAAGGCGGAGACGATGGTGGTCGGGATGATGCCGAGCAGGAACTCGGTGGTGTCCTTGGCCTCCGCGTCGACCTGTGCGTGTCCGGTCTCGCGGACGGCGTCGGTGACGGCGAGACCGGTGCCCGGGTCGAGGATGTTGCCGACGACCAGGCCGATGGCGAGGGCCACCAGCGACATGACCAGGAAGTAGGCGAGCGCGATACCGCCGACCGCGCCCACCTTGGCGGCCTTGCGTACGGAACCGATGCCCAGCACGATCGTGCAGAAGATGATCGGCGAGATCATCATCTTGATCAGGTTCACGAAGCCCGTGCCGATGGGCTTCAGCTCCACGGCGAAGTCGGGAGCGGCCAGGCCCACGGCGATGCCGAGCGCGACCGCGACGATCACCGCGATGTAGAGATAGTGGGTGCGGTCCCGCTTGGCGCGGGGTGTGGCAGGTGCCGTGTCGGCTGCGCTGGTCACGACTGCCCTCCTTGACGACGTCATCGGCATCACCGGCGTGCGGCTCACGTCCGGGGGAATCGCCCGGGGCGCTGCCCGCGGACGAAGGAATGCCGTGACTATCTCCCGTGCTGTGAGGGCGGTCACCCTTCCGTTCATTTAGTTCACGCTTAACCGGCGAGGCACACTGACGGCATGCGCATCCCGGTCCCTAGAGCCCGCAGCCTGGCCGGCCAGCTGTTCGCCATGCAGGCCGTGCTGATCGCGGTGCTCGTCGCCGGCTACGCGCTGTTCACCTATGTGAGCGACCGCAACCAGGCCGAGGACGCGGCGGGCCGCCAGGCGATGGCGGTCGCCCGCGCGATCGCCGACTCCCCCTCGGTACGGGAGGCGATCCGCACCTCCGACCCGACGCGCCCGCTCCAGCCGTACGCCCTGCGCGTGATGCGCGACACGGACGTCGACTTCGTCACGATCATGGATCCGGAGGGCATCCGCTGGACCCACCCCGATCCGGAGCAGATCGGCGGCCGGTTCCTGGGGCACATCGACCCCGCCCTGCGCGGCGAGTCCTTCACCGAGACCTACACCGGCACGCTCGGCCCGTCCGTGCGCGCGGTCACACCGGTCCACGACGGCCCGCGCATCGTGGGCCTGGTCAGCGCCGGCATCCGGGTCGAGGCGATCAGCGAGCGGGTACGGGGCCAACTCACCGCCCTGATCGGCGCCGCGGGCGGCGCCCTCGTGCTGGGCGGTGTCGGCACGTACGTGGTCAACGCCCGCCTCCGCCGCCACACCCACGGCATGAACGCCACCGAGCTGAGCCGGATGCACGACTACCACCAGGCCGCCCTGCACGCCGTGCGCGAGGGGCTGCTGATGCTCGACGGCCAGTACCGGGTGGCGCTGATCAACGACGGCGGGCAGGAACTGCTCGGCATGTCCGGCGACGTGGTCGGCCGCTCGGTGGCCGACCTGGGCCTGCCGGCCCCGCTGACCGGCGCGCTGCTGTCCTCGGAGCCGCGGGTGGACGAGGTCCATCTGACGGCGGACCGGGTGCTGGTGCTGAACACGTCACCGGTCTCGGGCGGTGAGCGGCGCGGTACGGTCGTCACGCTGCGGGACGTGACCGAACTCCAGTCGCTGATGGGCGAACTGGACTCGGAGCGGGGGTTCACGCAGGCGCTCCGGTCGCAGGCGCACGAGGCGGCGAACCGCCTGCACACGGTGGTCTCCCTGATCGAACTGGGCCGGGCGGAGGAGGCCGTCGAGTTCGCGACGGCGGAGCTGGAACTGGCCCAGGCCCTGACCGACCAGGTCGTAGCGGCGGTGAGCGAGCCGGTGCTGGCGGCGCTGCTGCTCGGCAAGACCGCCCAGGCGAACGAGCGGGGTGTCGAGTTGGTGGTGTCGGAGGACAGCGGCCTCGACGACGGGCTGCTGCCGCCGTCGTTGCCCGCGCGGGACCTGGTGACCATCCTGGGCAACCTGATCGACAACGCGGTGGACGCCGCGCAGGGCAGCGTACGGGCGCGGGTGATCGTGACGGCGTACACGGCGGGCGGTGAACTCGTACTGCGGGTGGCGGACACCGGGGACGGGGTGGATCCCGAGCACGCCGAACGGGTCTTCCAGCGGGGCTTCTCGACCAAGCCGTCGGGCCCCGGCGGGCGCGGCCTCGGCCTCGCCCTGGTCCGGCAGACGGCGCACCGGCACCGCGGGACGCTGTCGGTCTCCGGGGCCGGTGAGGGAGGAGCGGAGTTCGAGGTGCGGTTGCCGCTGTCGCAGGAGGCCGTGACGGGCGGTCGGTCCGGTGCCGCCGCGGACCCGGCGGCCACGGGAGTGGGAGGCCACGCATGACGCACGAGGCACGGATCCGTGTGCTGGTGGTCGAGGACGATCCCGTCGCCGCGGACGCGCATGTGATGTACGTGGGGCGCGTCCCCGGGTTCGTCGCGGTCGGAAAGGTGCACACGGGCGCGGAGGCGCGGCGGGCGCTGGAGCGGACGCCGGTCGACCTGCTCCTGCTCGACCTGCACCTGCCGGACGTGCACGGCCTGCAACTGGCGCGGTCCCTGCGGGCGGCGGGGCATCACGCCGACGTGATAGCGGTGACCTCGGCCCGGGACCTGGCGGTGGTGCGGGAGGGGGTGTCGCTGGGAGTCGTCCAGTACGTCCTCAAACCGTTCACCTTCGCGACGCTCCGGGACCGTCTGGTCCGCTACGCGCAGTTCCGGGGAGCGGCGGGCGAGGCCAGCGGCCAGGACGAGGTCGACCGCGCCCTGGCGACCCTGCGGGCACCCGGCCCGGCGGCACTGCCCAAGGGCCTGAGCGGACCGACGCTGGAACGCGTGACCTCGGCGCTGCGGGAGGTGGAGGAGGGCCTGACCGCGGCCGGGTTGGCCGAGGCGGTCGGCATCTCCCGTATCACGGCCCGCCGTTACCTGGAACACCTGGTGGACGCCGGGAGGGCGGGCAGGAGCCCGCTGTACGGACAGGTGGGACGGCCGGAACTCGTCTACCGATGGGTGCCGGTGCACCGCGGGTGACGACAGTTTGTCAGGTCAATCCTCCGCAGACTCATTGACCTGACTAGACCATTCCTCATACGTTCACCGGGCAACAACCCCCAGGCCACAACGACGTAGGCCCCAGGAGGTCATGCTCGTGCGCCCCAACGCCTCGCTGCCCGCTCTCCTCGCCCTGACCCTCGCCGCCGCGGGCACCCTCACGGCCTGTGGCGGCGGAGCCGGCAGTGATCCGGACACCGTGAAGGTCTCCTTCAAACAGTCCACGGACAACTCCGTGAAGGTGATGGACACCTACCTCGCGGACATCAAGAAGCAGTTCGAGAAGGCCAACCCGGGCAAGAAGGTCGAGCTCGTCCCGATCAAGGCCCCGGACTCGGAGTACTACACCAAGCTCCAGCAGATGCTCCGCTCCCCCAAG
Source organism: Streptomyces sp. NPDC089424 (assembly GCF_044749345.1). Taxonomy (NCBI): domain Bacteria; kingdom Bacillati; phylum Actinomycetota; class Actinomycetes; order Kitasatosporales; family Streptomycetaceae; genus Streptomyces; species Streptomyces sp. NPDC089424. The sequence continues at coordinate 539,110 of NZ_JBIVHU010000003.1, read as the reverse complement.
ACCGCCCCGGACCTGGTCTACGAGGACACCTTCCTCATCAACTCGGACATCACCAGCGGCTACCTCAAGCCGCTCGACCCGTACCTGGCCAAGTGGCAGGACTGGGACCAGTTCATCGACACGGCCAAGACCGCGGCCAAGGGCGAGGACGGCAAGACGTACGGCGTGCCGGACGGCACGGACACCCGGGGTCTCTGGTTCGACAAGGCGATCTTCGCCAAGGCCGGTCTGCCCGCCGACTGGCAGCCGAAGACCTGGGACGACGTCCTGGAGGCCGCCCGCACGATCAAGCGGAAGGTACCCGGCGTCACCCCGCTCAACGTCTACACCGGCAAGCCCGTCGGCGAGGCCGCCACCATGCAGGGCTTCCAGATGCTGCTCTACGGCACGAACGACGGCACCGCCGATCCGCTCTACGACGAGCAGTCCAAGAAGTGGATCGCCGGCGGCAAGGGCTTCAAGGACGCCCTCACCTTCGTCGAGACGGTCTACAAGGAGAAGCTCGGCCCGGACGTCGCCGACGCCCTCGACCCCAACATCGGCACCCGTGTCCGCGGCGAACTCCTGCCCGAGGGCAAGCTCGGCATCAACCTCGACGGCTCCTGGCTCCCGCAGGACTGGCTGGAGGGCAGCGGCCACGAGTGGCCCGAGTGGTCGGACAAGCTGGGTCTCGCCGCGATGCCCACCCAGAACGGCCAGGCACCCGGCAAGGTGAGCATGTCCGGCGGCTGGACCTGGGCGATCCCCGCCAAGGCGGGCAACCCGGACCTCGCCTTCGAGTTCATCAAGACGATGCAGACGAAGGCGAACGCCCAGAAGTGGTACATCGCCAACTCCGGCATCGCGGTCCGTGAGGACGTCGCCGCCGACCCGGCGTACGTCGAGGCCCAGCCCGGCATCAAGTTCTTCACCGACCTGGTCGCCAGCACCCACTACCGGCCCGCCTACCCGGCGTACCCGAAGGTCTCCACCGCGATCCAGGAGGCCATGGAGAGCGTCACGACGGGGGACATGTCGGTCGAGGAGGCGGCGAAGACGTACGACGAGGACCTGAAATCGGCGACGGACAACCAGGTGATCGAGAAGTGAGCCGCCGTTCATGACGACAGCCCCCGCCACGGGCTCCGGAACCGGTCCCGGCCTCGCCAAGAGGCCGGGACCGGCCGGCCCGGACCGCACGCCGACGCAGGGCCCCCGCTCCCTCCCCCTGCTGCGGGCCCTCCCCCTCGCCCCCGCAGTGGTCCTGCTGGTGCTCTTCCTGGCCGGCCCGATCGGTTACTGCGCCTACATCGCGTTCACCGACCTCCAACTGACCGGCCAGGCACAGGACTCGTTCGTAGGCCTGGAGAACTTCCGTACGGCGTTCGGGGACGAGGCGTTCCTGAACGCGGTGTGGCTGACCCTGGTCTTCACGGTCGTCTCGGCGCTGATCGGCCAGAACACCCTCGGACTGGGGCTCGCGGCACTGATGCAGCGCGCGTCGAAGCCCCTGCGCACCCTCACCGGCGGCATCGTCATCACGGCCTGGGTGCTGCCGGAGGTCGTCGCCGGCTTCCTGCTCTACGCCTTCTTCCGCCGCGAGGGCACCCTGAACGCCGTCCTGGACTGGCTCCACCTCCCCTCCCAGAACTGGCTGTTCACGCTTCCGATCCTGGCGGTGTCGTTCGCGAACGTGTGGCGGGGCACGGCGTTCTCGATGCTGGTCTACTCGGCGGCCCTCAACGAGATCCCCAAGGAGATCACGGAGGCCGCCGAGGTCGACGGCGCGGGTGGCTGGCGCCGCCTGTGGCACATCACCCTGCCGATGATCCGGCGGTCCATCGGCACCAACCTGATGCTGATCACCCTTCAGACCCTGTCCGTCTTCGGCCTGATCTGGGTGATGACGAGGGGCGGCCCGGGCGGCAAGAGCCAGACGCTCCCGCTGTTCATGTACGAGGAGGCGTTCCAGAAGAGCATGATCGGATACGGCACCGCGGTCGCCCTGCTGCTCCTCGTGGTGGGCTCCCTGTTCTCGGTGATCTATCTGCGCCTGCTGCGGACGGAGGTCTGAAGCGCCATGTCCCGAACCCCCTCCTCCCGCAGGACCGCGCACCGCGTGGCCGCGGACGCCGGCCTCCTGGTGGTGGCCGCCGCCTTCTCCCTCCCCCTGCTGTGGGTGGTCCTGTCCTCGCTGGACACCGGCGCCAACCTCCAGGTGAAGGTGCCGGACGGTGTGACGCTGGACAACTTCGACGCCGTCCTGACGCCGGACATCACCTTCACCCCGCTCCTGAACAGCCTGCTCCTGTGCGGCGGCGGCACCCTGCTGACCGTGGCCTGCGCGGCCCTCGCCGCCTACCCGCTGTCCCGCTTCCGCTCCCGCCTCAACCGCCCGTTCCTGCTGACGATCCTGTTCGCGACGAGCCTGCCGATCACGGCGATCATGGTTCCGGTGTACGCCCTGTTCGTGCAGGTGAACCTGATCGACACGATGCAGGGGACGATCTTCTTCTTCGCCGCCTCCCAACTCCCCTTCGCCATCTGGCTGATGAAGAACTTCATGGACGGCGTACCGAAGGAGCTGGAGGAGGCGGCCTGGACCGACGGGGCCTCGTCGTTCCAGTCCCTGCTGCGGATCGTGCTGCCGCTGATGGGTCCGGGCGTGGCGGTCGTGACGGTCTTCTCGTTCGTGATGATGTGGGGCAACTTCTTCGTCCCCTTCATGCTGCTGCTCACGCCGGACCAGATGCCGGCGGCGGTCAGCATCAACGACTTCTTCGGCAACCGCGGGACCGTCGTCTACGGCCAGCTGGCCGCCTTCTCGATCATCTACTCGACCCCGGTGATCCTGCTGTACGTGCTGGTGGCGCGGCGGATGGGCGGGGGGTTCGCACTGAGCGGCGCGGTCAAGGGGTGAGGGACTACGAGAGCACCGTATGTTCCTACAATCCGTGTTCCTGGCCGAACAGACCGTAGTCAGAACCCCGCCGCACCCCTAGCTTGTGCCCCGTGCGCCAACCCCCAGCCGGACCGAACCAGTCCACCCCGCCCACCCCGCCGTTCAACGCCCCCGCCGCCCGACGCCTGCGTGCCGCCCTCGGCATGGGGCCCGAGCACGTGGCCTACAGCATGCGCTCCTCGTACGGACTGCCGTACGTCACCCCGGACCTCGTCATCGCCTGGGAACGCGGGGTCACCCATCCCGACAGCCCCGAACTGACCGCCCTCGCGGGTGTGTTGTGGTGCTCCCCGGGCGAACTCATCGGACGGCCCCGCACCCTGCGCGAGCACCGCATCTCGCGCGCGCTCGCGCCGGAGGACGTCGCCCGCGGCGTGGGCCTCGAACTCGCCGCGTACCAGCGGATGGAGGAGAGCGGCACCTGGCGCGGCAACGAGCGGCAGTCCGCCGCCCTCGCCGACGTCCTCGATCTCGACCTGCCCGACTTCGTCGCCGTCACCGGCCGCGAGGCGGGGCTCGCCGACCTGCTGCGCAGTGCCGTGACCACCCGCTGGCAGGCCTATCTCCGACCGGTGGGCAGGGCGGTGCCGCTGGAGCGCGCCGTCCTGGAGGCCGTGCTCCAGGAGCTGCACAGCCAGTATCAGGGGCAGATGGTCGCCACCCTCAGCTGGGGCGGCGGCAGCCGGGAGACCGGCGACAACGGCCGCGAGTTCCTCGACCGGATCGTCGACCACTTCTGGAACGCCGTCGAGCGCGGCAAGCCGCCTCGGTACTGAGCCGGCCGCCGCCGTGTACCGAACCGGTCTAGAAGACCGACTCGGCCTCGTCCATCCGGTCCTTCGGCACCGTCTTCAGCTCGGTGACGGCCTCCGCGAGGGGCACCATCACGATGTCCGTCCCCCGCAGCGCGGTCATACGGCCGAACTGACCGCGGTGCGCCGCCTCCACCGCGTGCCAGCCGAAGCGCGTGGCGAGCACCCGGTCGTACGCCGTCGGGGTGCCGCCCCGCTGGACGTGGCCGAGGATGACCGGCTTGGCCTCCTTGCCGAGGCGGCGCTCCAGTTCGTACGCCAGTGCCGTGCCGATGCCCTGGAAGCGCTCGTGGCCGTACATGTCGATCTCGCCCTTGCCGTAGTCCATGCTGCCCTCGACCGGGTGGGCACCCTCGGCGACGCAGATGACGGCGAACTTCTTGCCGCGCGAGAACCGCTCCTCGACCATCTTGACCAGGTCGACGGGGTCGAAGGGGCGCTCCGGCAGGCAGATGCCGTGCGCGCCGGCGGCCATGCCGGACTCCAGCGCGATCCAGCCGGCGTGGCGGCCCATGACCTCGACGACCATGACCCGCTGGTGGGACTCGGCCGTGGTCTTCAGGCGGTCCATCGCCTCCGTGGCGACCCCGACCGCGGTGTCGAAGCCGAACGTCCGGTCCGTGGAGGAGATGTCGTTGTCGATGGTCTTCGGCACGCCGACCACCGGCAGACCCGCGTCGGAGAGCATGCGGGCCGCCGTCAGGGTGCCCTCGCCGCCGATCGGGATCAGGGCGTCGATGCCGAACTCGTGGATCATGTCGGACGCGTTCTCGCAGGCCTCGCGGAGCCGGTCGCGCTCCAGCCGGGAGGAGCCGAGGATCGTGCCGCCGCGGGCGAGGATGCCGCTGACCGAGTCGAGGTCGAGGCCTCGGTAGCGACCGTCCAGCAGACCCGCGTAGCCGTCCTCGAAACCGATCACCTCGTCGTCGTACTGCGCGACCGCTCGGTGCACGACCGACCGGATCACGGCGTTCAGGCCGGGGCAGTCGCCGCCTGCGGTGAGAACTCCGATGCGCATCGTGCTGTGTCTCCTGCTCGCTGTCGAGGCCGGTGAGCCACTGCCGATTGTTTCACGTCCCTCAGGCGCCCAGCACGACGACACCTTGACGGGCGCCTTATCCATGTCGAGGGGTATTGTCAAGAGGGTTCCGCTCGCCCCGGCGGGCGATTTTTACGGTCCCGGGGGGCCACGGCCTCGGATTCACCACCTGTCCGGCCGCATCACCCCCGATTCCGATGGAACCCGCTACGGACGGGACCGGCACGGGCGAGCCGGACGCGACAGAACCGACGCGCACGACCCCGAGCGCAGCCGAACCCCGAACGCAGACGAACCCGATGCAGACGAAACGGAGAGCACGCGTGACGCGCAGCGTGTACGTGACCGGTATCGACCGCGGCGACGGCCGCCAGGTCGTCGAACTGGGGGTCATGGAGCTCCTGACCCGGCAGGTCGACCGGGTGGGCGTCTTCCGCCCCCTCGTCCACGACGGGCCCGACCGCCTCTTCGAGCTGCTGCGCGCCCGCTACCGGCTCGCGCAGGACCCGGCCACGGTCTACGGCATGGACTACCAGGAGGCCTCCACGCTGCAGGCCGAACGCGGCACCGACGAACTGGTCTCCACGCTCGTCGACCGCTTCCACCTGGTCGCGCGCGGCTACGACGTCGTCCTCGTCCTCGGCACCGACTACGCCGACACCCAGTTCCCGGACGAGCTGGCCCTCAACGCCCGGCTCGCCAACGAGTTCGGCGCGTCCGTGATCCCCGTGGTGGGCGGCCGCAAGCAGACCGCCGAGTCCGTGCTCGCCGAGACCCGCAACGCCTACCGGGCCTACGAGGGGCTCGGCTGCGACGTCCTGGCCATGGTCACCAACCGGGTCGCCCGGGAGGACCGCGACCGGATCGCCGACCGGCTCGCCACCCGCCTGCCCGTGCCCTGCTACGTCCTGCCCGACGAGCCCGCCCTGTCCGCCCCGACGGTCGCGCAGATCGCCCACGCCCTCGGTGCCAAGGTGCTGCTCGGCGACGAGTCGGGGCTGGCGCGCGACGCGCTCGGGTTCGTCTTCGGCGGAGCCATGCTGCCGAACTTCCTGGCCGCCCTGACCCCGGGCTGCCTGGTCGTCACCCCGGGGGACCGCGCCGACCTGGTCGTCGGCTCGCTCGCCGCGCACAGCGCGGGCACCCCGCCGATAGCCGGAGTCCTGCTCACCCTGAACGAGGTGCCGAGCGACGACGTCCTCACCCTCGCCGCCCGGCTCGCACCCGGCACCCCCGTCCTCTCGGTGTCCGGCAACAGCTTCCCCACCGCCGAACAGCTGTTCTCCCTGGAGGGCAAGCTGAACGCGGCCACCCCGCGCAAGGCGGAGACCGCGCTCGGCCTGTTCGAGCGCTTCGTCGAGACCGGCGACCTGCTCAAGCGGGTGAGCGCGCCGAGCAGCGACCGCGTGACGCCGATGATGTTCGAGCACAAGCTGCTGGAGCAGGCCCGCTCCGACCGCCGGCGGGTGGTGCTGCCGGAGGGCACCGAGGAGCGGGTGCTGCACGCCGCCGAGGTCCTGCTGCGCCGGGACGTGTGCGACCTGACCCTGCTCGGGCCCGTCGACCGGATCCGCAAGAAGGCCGCCGATCTCGGTATCGACCTCGGTGGGTGCCGGATCGTGGACCCCGCCACCAGCGAGCTGCGCGACACCTTCGCCCAGAAGTACGCCGCCCTGCGCGCCCACAAGGGCGTCACCGTGGAACTCGCGTACGACGTCGTCTCCGACGTCAACTACTTCGGCACGCTGATGGTCCAGGAGGGCCACGCCGACGGCATGGTCTCGGGCTCCGTGCACTCCACGGCGGCCACCATCCGCCCCGCCTTCGAGATCATCAAGACCAAGCCGGACGCCTCGATCGTCTCGTCCGTCTTCTTCATGTGCCTCGCCGACAAGGTGCTCGTCTACGGCGACTGCGCGGTCAACCCCGACCCGGGCGCCGAGCAGCTCGCCGACATCGCCGCCCAGTCGGCGTCCACGGCCGCCCAGTTCGGCGTGGAACCGCGGATCGCGATGCTCTCGTACTCCACCGGTACGTCGGGCTCGGGCGCGGACGTCGACAAGGTGCGCGAGGCCACCGAGCTCGTACGGCAGCGGCAGCCCCACCTCAAGATCGAGGGGCCGATCCAGTACGACGCCGCCGTCGAGCCGAGCGTCGCCGCCACCAAGCTGCCGGGCTCCGAAGTGGCCGGGCAGGCCAGCGTGCTGATCTTCCCCGACCTCAACACCGGCAACAACACCTACAAGGCCGTGCAGCGCTCGGCCGGCGCGATCGCCGTCGGGCCGGTGCTCCAGGGGCTGCGCAAGCCGGTCAACGACCTGTCCCGCGGCGCGCTCGTCCAGGACATCGTCAACACCGTCGCCATCACGGCGATCCAGGCCCAGTCTCCGACCTCCCAGAAGGCGTCCCAGCTGTGAGCGCGACCCGCGTCCTCGTCCTCAACTCCGGTTCCTCGTCCGTGAAGTACCAGTTGCTCGACATGAGCGACAGCAGCCGGCTGGCGGCGGGCCTCGTCGAGCGGATCGGCGAGCAGACCTCCCGGCTCAAGCACACCTGCCTGACCACCGGCGACACCCGCGAAAGGAGCGGGCCCATCGCCGACCACGAGGCCGCGCTCAAGGCGGTCGCCGAGGAACTCGGCCGGGACGGCATGGGCCTCGACTCCCCCGAACTCGCCGCGATCGGGCACCGGGTGGTGCACGGCGGGCTGTTCTTCACCGAGCCCACCGTCGTCGACGACGAGGTGCTCACCGAGATCGAGCGGCTGATCCCGGTCGCCCCGCTGCACAACCCGGCCAACCTCACGGGCATCCGCACCGCCCGGGCGCTGCGGCCCGACCTGCCCCAGGTCGCCGTCTTCGACACCGCCTTCCACACGACGATGCCGGAGGCGGCGGCGCGTTACGCCATCGACCCGAAGATCGCAGACCGGCACCGGATCCGCCGCTACGGCTTCCACGGCACCTCGCACGCCTACGTCTCCCGGGAGACCGCGCGCCTGCTGGGCAAGGACCCCTCCGAGGTCGACGTCATCGTGCTGCACCTGGGCAACGGCGCCTCCGCCTCGGCGGTCCGCAAGGGCCGGTGCGTGGACACCTCCATGGGGCTGACGCCTCTGGAGGGGCTCGTGATGGGTACCCGCTCTGGAGACCTGGACCCGGCCGTCATCTTCCATTTGGCGCGTGTCGGCGGAATGGACATGGACGAGATAGACAATCTCCTCAACAAGAGGAGCGGTCTGCTCGGCCTGTGCGGGGACAACGACATGCGGGAGATCCGGCGCCGGATCGACGAGGGCGACGAAGAGGCGGCACTCGCCTTCGACATTTACATTCACCGGCTGAAGAAGTACATCGGCGCCTATTACGCGGTGCTCGGCACGGTGGACGCGGTCGCCTTCACCGCGGGTGTCGGAGAGAACGCGGCACCGGTGCGTGAGGCGGCGATCGAGGGCCTGGAGGGGCTCGGCCTGGCGGTCGACCCGGAGCGCAACGCCGTGCGCGGCGACCACGCGCGGCTGATTTCGCCGGATTCCGCGCGCGTGGCGGTGGCCGTGGTACCCACGGACGAGGAACTGGAGATCGCGACACAGACCTACGCACTGGTCGGAAAGAACACCTGAGCATCAGCGCGCCCATTTGTATCTTCCGCCAGACGGAATATTCCGCGACGAAACAAACCGATAGGATCGCCCCATGCGCCGTTCGAAAATCGTCTGTACTCTCGGCCCCGCGGTCGACTCCCACGAGCAGCTCGTCGCGCTGATCGAGGCGGGCATGAACGTGGCCCGTTTCAACTTCAGCCACGGCACGCACGCCGACCACCAGGGGCGGTACGACCGCGTCCGTGCCGCCGCCAAGGAGACCGGCCGGGCCATCGGTGTCCTCGCCGACCTCCAGGGCCCGAAGATCCGCCTCGCGACCTTCGCCGAGGGACCGGTGGAGCTGGTGCGCGGTGACGAGTTCGTCATCACCGCCGAGGACGTCCCCGGCGACAAGGCGATCTGCGGCACCACCTACAAGGGCCTGCCCGGCGACGTCTCGCGCGGCGACCAGATCCTCATCAACGACGGCAACGTCGAACTGAAGGTGCTGGACGTCGAGGGCCCGCGGGTGCGGACGATCGTCATCGAGGGCGGCGTCATCTCCGACCACAAGGGCATCAACCTGCCCGGCGCGGCGGTGAACGTCCCGGCCCTGTCCGAGAAGGACGTCGAGGACCTCCGCTTCGCACTGCGCATGGGCTGCGACCTGGTCGCCCTCTCCTTCGTCCGGGACGCCAAGGACATCAACGACGTCCACAAGATCATGGACGAGGAGGGCCGGCGCGTCCCGGTCATCGCCAAGGTGGAGAAGCCGCAGGCGGTGGCCAACATGGAGGACGTCGTGATGGCGTTCGACGGTGTCATGGTCGCCCGTGGCGACCTGGCCGTCGAGTATCCGCTCGAGAAGGTCCCGATGGTGCAGAAGCGCCTGATCGAGCTGTGCCGGCGCAACGCCAAGCCGGTGATCGTGGCGACCCAGATGATGGAGTCGATGATCACCAACTCCCGCCCGACCCGCGCCGAGGCCTCCGACGTGGCCAACGCGATCCTGGACGGCGCGGACGCGGTCATGCTGTCGGCGGAGTCCTCGGTCGGCGCCTACCCCATCGAGACCGTCAAGACGATGTCGAAGATCGTCCAGGCCGCCGAGGGGGAGCTGCTCTCCAAGGGCCTCCAGCCGCTGGTGCCCGGCAAGAAGCCGCGCACGCAGGGCGGTTCGGTGGCCCGCGCGGCCGCCGAGATCGCCGACTTCCTCGGCGGCAAGGGCCTGGTGGCCTTCACCAAGTCCGGTGACACGGCCCGCCGTCTGAGCCGCTACCGCGCGAGCCAGCCGATCATCGCGTACACGACGGACGAGTCCACCCGCAACCAGCTGTCGCTCAGCTGGGGCGTGGAGTCCCACGTGGTGCCGTTCGTGAACAGCACGGACGAGATGGTCGACCTGGTCGACCAGGAGATCGCGAAGCTCAGCCGCTTCAACCCCGGCGACATCGTCATCATCACGGCGGGCTCGCCCCCCGGCGTCCCGGGCACGACGAACATGGTCCGCGTCCACCACCTGGGCGGCGCGACCGACTGAGTCCGTGGCGGACTGTGGCCCGGTACCCGCGAGGCGGGTACCGGGCCACAGTTCTTCTGCGGCTCCCGGAAGGGTTCGTGGGCCGGGCGGCTCAGTCGGTGATGTACGACGAGAGGCCCGGCACGTGCAGGGTGCCGCCGAACTGGCCGGCCTGCTGGACCTTCACGTTGGTGAAGTAGATCAGCGGGATGTTCAGCGGCGGCGGGTTGTCCGGGCTGAAGGTGATCGGGATCAGGCCGAAGAGGTTGCCGGAGATCTTCTCGGTGTACATCACCGTGTCCCCGTCGGTGATGGTGGACATGGAGCCCTTGTCGGCCTGGACGTGGTACGTCTTGCCCGACTGCTCGTCCTTCACCGTCTGGTGCAGGTCGCCGATGTCCGTGCCGTCGGATATGACGTACTTCAGGACTTCCTTGACGTTGCCGGACGCGGTCTTGACCTTCACGATGCCCTGGTAGTCGGCGCCCTTGAGCTTCAGCGAACTGGCGTCCAGGAACCAGGGGTCGTCGGGCAGCAGGATCTCGTTGTCTATCCCGCCCTCGACATCCGTGGCGAGCGGGCAGTCGTCCGGGTCGACGGTGGCGGTCACGGAGGGGCTGGGGGTCGGCGAGGCGGTGGCCTCGTCCGCCGCTTCCTCGGCCTCCTTTGCCGGGTCCGACGCCGCGTCGGTGGGCTCGTCGGCGCTGTCCCCGGCCGGGTCGGCGTCCTTCCCCGAGTCGTCCGTGTCCTTGCCGGAGTCGCCGGAGTCGTCCGCGGTGCCGGAGTCGCCGGAGGTGCCGTCCTCCTCGGACGTGCCGGTCCCGGCACCCGAGGACGGCGTCGGCGTCGGCGACGGCTTGGGGGCGGTCTCGCCCTCCTCGCCCTTGCCGAGCCCGGTGATGCCGTCGACGACGCCCGTGATCGTGTCGCCGATGGCGCCCAGCACGCCGCCGTCACCGCTCTCGGACGCACTCGGCGCGGGCTCCGCGTCCTGCGGCTGCGCGTCCTTGTCCGCCGAGGCCGACGGGGACGGCGCGGGCTCGGCCTCGTCGTCGGAACCTGAATCCGACGAAGAGCCGTCACCCGAACCGCTGTTGTCCGTGGCCTCGTCACCCGAGGTGTCCGAAGTCTGCGGCGACTGCGGCGAGCCGGTCGCCGAGGCCGACGGGCTCGGCTTCTCGGACTCGGTCTCGCTCGCCGAGGCGGACGGCGACGGCGAGGCGCCGTCGGTCTCCTTGAGGAGCTCGACGCAGTCCTCGTACTCCTCGGCCGTCAGGCTCTGCGGAGTCGGCCGGTCGTCGGCGAGCGCCAGCTTCGGCGTGAGGCCCATGCCCAGGAGGATCGCGGTGGGCATCGCCGCCACGGCTATCGCGCGTCCGGCCGGGACCTGGAATCTGGTGAACAGCGGCTTCCTGGGGGCGGCGTGACGCGGCCCCGTCCTTGCCGGTTGCGGGGCCGCAGAGCTTTCGCCCCGGACCTCGTCAGCCGACACGGTGCGCCCCCTTCGGCTCCTCTGCCCGGAAGCCGTCGGCGGTGCCGTACGGAGGGTGCGGCTCGGCCGGCTCGACGGGGGTGCCCCCCGTGGTGTCCGGGGCGGAGCCGGGGGCGTCGTCGCCGCCGTCGCCGTCCGGGGCCTGGTCGGCGTCCCGGCGGGCGGCGTCCTCGGCCTCCGGCTTGCCCGGCGCCCAGGACAGCGCGAGCGCGCCGCCGAGCATGGCCAGCAGGAAACCGATCAGGAAGCCGCCGATGTTGGAGACCACCAGGGACACCAGCGCCAGGAGGATCGCCGCGACTCCGGCGAAGAAGCGGGTGGCCTGCTGGAACCACATGGTCAGGCCCAGCGTGATGAGCAGCACGCCGATGATCAGTGAGCCGGCACCCGCGGTGGTCGCCATCGCGAGCGACATGGTGCCCAACTTGAGGGTGGCGTACGGGAAATAGGCGATCGGCACCCCGCCGAGCAGGGTGAACAGTCCCGCCCAGAACGGCCGGGTGCCCCGCCAGTCACGGAATCGCAGACGCAACCGGGCGAATGTCCCGGCGCTCTGGTCCGGAGTCTCGGCACTCATGGAAAACAGCTCCCTGGGTCCGGTGGAAGTTCGTACCGGCTCGGCCGTAGGCGTGAAGAAGCCGGAAGTGTGGGTCGGTGAGGGTGCCGACGCTCGGACGGGCCGGGCCGGCGGGGCGGAGAAGCGACGGCTCCCCCGCCCCCGGGGGCAGTTCAGCTACCCCGATACACCCCGGTGACGGGAGCCGTCAGTAGCACTCCATCTTGGGGTCCGCGCCGAGACGCATCGACAGACCGCTGAGCTTGAACGTGCCGGCCGAGGTCGCCCACGCCGTCTGCTCGACGCCGTAGAGGTCGGCCGACTCCGCCTGCTGGGCGAAGCCGCCCGGCAGGGTGGTGGCTCCGTCCTTGTTGGCGGGCCCGCGCGTCTTGTCCTTGACCGCAACACCGATGTCGATGTTCTTGAACTCCGCATCGGCGTCCAGCTGCGCGACGTCGATGTAGAGGTTCTCGGCCTCGACCGGCTTCTTCGGGTTGTTGCCGGCCTCGAGACGGAGGTAGATCGATCCCACGAAGGGGATGTCCGTCTTGACCGACTGGCACATCTTGGTGATCGTCGCCGTGTCGAACGACGAGATCGCGACCGGGACCCTCTTCTTCTCCTTGCCCTCAGTCGACGTGTAGACGCTGTCTATACCGCCGTACTGGGCAAAGCCCTCACCGTGCAGGTGAGAGGCCTTCACCTTGAACTGCTGGCCGGAGACGCTGAAGGACGCGGCCAGCGCACCCTGCGCCAGACCGACACCCACACATGCCGCGGCGGCGACGCTGGGCACCATGACCACAGCGAACCGCTTCCATCTGGTCCCACCACGCACTTGGGACTCCATATTTCCTCCTTCTCGGACGTACATCTCCTGGCCCGACTCGCCCCCGAAGGCGGCTGTACCGGACAGGGATGGGAGAAGTGCTACGTCCTCGGGAAGGAGAGCGCCCGCACTCGGCGGCGCACAACGGCGCCCGAATCACCGGCGATCACCCCCGAGCGACAACCACTGGTCGCGCCTGACACGCATCACGCACAACCTTGCTGGACAGGCTTCACCGGGTGGGCGAAGACCCCCCTGCCCAAGAGCCGGCGCCAGGGGCGTCGGCTCTGCTCGGTGGGGACCCAGGAAGTCCCGCGGCCCGATTGGATGTCGGGGTACGGGAATGGACCGAGCGTCGCCGATCGTGGTGCATTCTCGCCGCCCGCACAAGGGGGTTCGTTACTCGCTAGTAACGGCCGGATAACCGAACAACGACCAGCCGGACTCGGTCAGCGACTCTGGGTGCCATCCAAGGGCAGGACAAAACTATTGATCGCTGGACAGAATCCGACAGATCAATGCCCATGACTTACTCGCAGTAACAGCGGCCGCGATTACCAAGATTTGGTAAAGCGCGGCCGCCTCGACGCCCCCGTCGGACACGTCCTCACTCAGGGCTCACACGCCCAGACGTTCAGCGACCGGCTGCGCAGCGTGCCCCGACGCCGGTCAGAACAGCGCGCGTGCGAGCGCCCGGCGAGCCGCCGTCACCCGCTGATCGTCCGCTCCGACCACCTCGAACAGCTCCAGCAACCGCCGCCGTACGGCGTCCCGGTCGTCGCCCGCCGTGCGGCGCACGGCGTCGATGAGCCGCCCGAAGGCGTCCTCGACATGACCGCCCACCAGCTCCAGGTCGGCGGCCACGATCTGGGCCTGCGCGTCGGCCGGCCGGTCGGCCGCCTCCTTGCGCACCGCCTGGACGTCCAGCCCCTGCACCCGCTGGAGCAACTCCGCCTGCGCGAGACCCAGTTTGGCCTCGGGGTGGCCGGGGTCGTCGGCGAGCACGTTCTTGTACGCCTGGACCGCCCCGGCCAGGTCGCCCGCGTCCAACGCCTGCGCGGCCGCGTTCAGTACGGCGTCGTAGGGTCCGACGGGGGCCTCCGCCGGCGCCTGGCCGCCCGGCCGCGCCTCCGGGTCGACCGTCAGGCCGGTCAGTCCGAAGCGCTGCTCGGCGACGGTGACCAACTGGTCGAGGGTCTCCCGGATCTGCGCCTCGGCGGCGGCACCCTGGAAGAGCGGCAGCGCCTGGCCCGCGACGACCGCGAAGACCGCCGGGATCCCCTGGATCCCGAACTGCTGCATCAGCATCTGGTTGGCGTCGACATCGATCTTGGCGAGGACGAAGCGCCCGTTGTACTCGACGGCGAGCCGCTCCAGCACCGGGCTGAGCTGCTTGCAGGGCTCGCACCACTCGGCCCAGAAGTCGATGACGACCGGGACCTCGGTGGAGCGCTGCAGGACGTCGCGCTCGAATCCGGCCTCATCGACGTCGATGACGAGGTCGGCCGGGGAGACGGCCCCGCCGCCGCCCTCGCGCGCCGCTGCGGCGCGCGCCTGCTCGGCCTTCGCCTTGGCCTCCTGGGCCGCCTTGACCGCGGCGAGGTCGACGACGCCGCTCATGGACATGTTCCGTGGCTGCATGCGTCTATCCTCCCCCGTTCCCCGGGCGTCTGTGAAAAAGCGCCCTCGAAGCCGTGCGTGCGTTCGGCGCCGGGTCCCCACCCCACGCCCGTGGTCGTCGCTCGCATACGTGACAAATACTCCCGTACCGTACGGAAGAACTGGTCGGTCACGTGCTTTCGCTACGAGTCGTAGCGTAACGGCAGGACGGGACCTCGGGACACCCTGCCTTGGTGATCTCCCTCACTGCCACGCGAATCTCGCCAGATCCTGTCCCGGATAGGGTCGAAGGATGCAGAGCCGCACCCCCGCCGGCCGCACGGGTCGCCCGCGCAGCGCCGCCGCCGACACCGCCATCCTGGCCGCGACCCGGGCGGCCCTGGTGGAACTCGGCTGGTCCAAGCTCACCTTGGGAGACGTGGCGGCCCGGGCGGGGGTGGCGAAGACGACGCTCTACCGCCGCTGGGCGGGCAAGAACGAACTGGTCGTCGACGCGGTGGCGGAACTCTTCGACGAACTGCGCCTGCCCGACCGCGGCACCCTGGCGGGCGACGTCGAGGGCGTGGTCGCGCAGTTCGCCGCCATCCTGGCCCGCCCCGAGGCCAGGAGCGGCCTGATGGCGGTGGTGGCCGAGTCCACGCGGGACGAGGCGCTGCGCGAGCGCATCCGCGGGTCGATCGTGGAACGCCAGAAGCGGCTGGTCGTGGAGGGCCGGGCACGCGCCCAGCGCCGCGGGGAGCTGCCGCCGGAGACCGACCCCGGGGAGTCCGCCCGCACGGTCGACCTCATCTTCGACATGGTGGCGGGCTCGGTCGTGCACCGCTCGCTGGTGAGCGCGGAGCCGGTGGACGAGGAGTGGGTGCGGGGTCTGACGCGGGTGCTGCTGCTGGGGCTGGCGGGCGCGGCGGCGGCCGATACGGGGCAACGCGAAGGCCCCGTACGGGAAGGGGAGGACGGGAAAGGGCAAGGCGGGAAAGGGCAAGGCGGGAAAGGGCAAGGCGGGAAAGGGCAAGGCGACGCGGACGCCACGTGACGCCCCGTGGCACCGGTGTCGCCCTCGCCCCTGCCGGTTCTAGAAGCCCGCGGGCTCCGTGTACACGCCCCACTCGTCGCGCAGGGCGTCGCAGATCTCCCCGAGGGTGGCTTCCGCCCGCACCGCCGTGAGCATCGGCTCGATCATGTTGGAGCCGTCGCGCGCGGCCTCCAGCATCGCGCCGAGCGCCGCGCGGACGGCCGCCTCGTCGCGGCCCGTGCGGCGGTCGGACAGGGCGCGCACCTGCTCGCGCTCCACCTCGTGGCTGACCCGCAGGATCTCCAGGTCGCCGGTGACGGAGCCGGTGTGGGCGTTGACGCCGACGACCCGCTTGTCGCCCTTCTCCAGGGACTGCTGGTAGCGGAACGCGGACTCGGCGATCTCGCCGGTGAACCAGCCGTCCTCGATACCGCGCAGGATGCCGGAGGTGATCGGGCCGATGGGGTGCTTCCCGTCGGGGTGCGCCCGCAGGCCGCGCTCCTTGATCTGGTCGAAGATCTTCTCCGCGTCGGCCTCGATCCGGTCGGTCAGCTGCTCCACGAACCACGAACCGCCCAGCGGGTCGGCGACGTTGGCGACGCCGGTCTCCTCCATCAGCACCTGCTGCGTGCGCAGCGCGATCTCGGCCGCCTGCTCGCTCGGCAGCGCCAGGGTCTCGTCGAGCGCGTTGGTGTGCAGCGAGTTGGTGCCGCCGAGGACCGCGGCGAGGGCCTCCACCGCCGTGCGGACGACGTTGTTGTACGGCTGCTGGGCGGTCAGCGAGACACCGGCGGTCTGGGTGTGGAAGCGCAGCCACTGGGCCTTGTCGGAGGTGGCGCCGTAGACGTCCCGCATCCAGCGGGCCCAGATGCGGCGCGCGGCGCGGAACTTGGCGATCTCCTCGAAGAAGTCGAGGTGCGCGTCGAAGAAGAAGGAGAGGCCGGGGGCGAAGACGTCCACGTCCAGGCCGCGGCTGAGTCCCAGCTCGACGTATCCGAAGCCGTCCGCGAGCGTGTACGCCAGCTCCTGCGCGGCCGTCGCCCCGGCCTCGCGGATGTGGTAGCCGGAGACGGACAGGGGCTTGTAGGCGGGGATGCGCGTCGCGCAGTACTCCATCAGGTCGCCGATCAGACGGAGATGCGGCTCGGGCTGGAAGAGCCACTCCTTCTGGGCGATGTACTCCTTGAAGATGTCCGTCTGAAGCGTGCCGTTCAGGACGGCGGGGTCGACGCCCTGGCGCTCCGCGGCGACCAGGTACATGCAGAAGACCGGGACGGCCGGGCCGCTGATCGTCATCGACGTCGTGACGTCGCCGAGCGGGATGTCACGGAAGAGGACGTCCATGTCGGCGGCCGAGTCGACGGCCACACCGCAGTGGCCGACCTCGCCGAGCGAGCGCGGGTCGTCGGAGTCGCGGCCCATCAGGGTCGGCATGTCGAACGCCACCGAGAGGCCGCCGCCGCCCGCGGCGAGGATCATCTTGTAGCGCTCGTTGGTCTGCTCGGCGTTGCCGAAGCCGGCGAACTGCCGGATCGTCCAGGTACGCCCCCGGTAGCCGGTCGGATACAGGCCGCGCGTGAACGGGTACTCCCCCGGCCAGCCGATCCGCTCGAAGCCCTCGTACGCGTCCCCGGGCCGGGGGCCGTACACCGGCTCCACAGGATCGCCGGAAAGCGTGGTGAAGTCCGCGTCGCGCTTCCGCGCCGCGTCGTACCGTGCCTGCCAGCGTCGGCGGCCCTCTTCGATGGCGTCAGCGTCCATACCTTCGAATTTACTAGGACGTCCTAATAAAAGACAGTGCTGCAGCTCAGGACGCGCCGACAGAGGGCCTCGGGGCACCCGATACCCTCGTCGCCATGAAGAAGAGCGTCCTGACCCGATACCGGGTGATGGCCTACGTCACCGCCGTCCTGCTGATCCTGCTGACGGTGGGCGTGATCGGAAAGCGTCTGCTGGAACTGGACGGGTTCGGCGGCTTCGTCACCGTCGTCGGCATCGCCCACGGCTGGCTGTACGTGCTCTACCTGATCTTCGCCTTCGACCTCGGCAACAAGGCCAAGATGCCGGTGGGGCGGCTCCTGTGGGTCCTGCTCGCCGGCACCGTTCCTACCGCGGCCTTCTTCGTCGAGCGCCGGGTGAGCCGGGAGGTCGAACCGCTCCTGGAGAGGGACGCCGACCCCAGCCCTGCCGCGGCCTGACCCCGAAGCCGGCGCCCGGACCGCGGCAGCCGCATCTCATCGAGTGATGTAGTGGCACTGCACGGCGCGCAGTTTGCCGTTCACGTAGAACTTGGCGCACGCCTTGCCGTACTTCGGCAGCGTCTGCGGTGCCGCGTTTCGCAACGGATCACCATTGCACTCCGTGTGCGTCCCGCCTCTCGAGGTGCGGTACGTCCTGTTGTCGGTGTCCGCGTAGGAGAAGTCGATCCTCCAGTTGCAGAACTTCGTGAAGGTCACCGCCAGGCCCGCACAGTCCGCGCCCGCGAACTGCGACGTGATCCGCTTGCCGGAGCCCTTGATGGTGTGACTGAGGAAGCAGCCGGTGGGGACCCTGACCCCGGCGCCCCTCAGGTCGTAGTCGAAACTTCCGATCGCGGTGCTCCCCGTGGCACTCGCATGGGCCGGACCCGCCGTACCGAGGGCAGCCGCGGCGGACAACGCCGCCGCTGCCACAGCCACCGTCGCGGTGCGAACGTGATTTCGAATGCCCACCTGGGTACCTCTCTGCGCTGCCGGTGAATCCGGACTTCGATCATCAAATGATGGTCGGCACACATGATCGCAGCGGGGCGGAGCACTCAGGCCCGAAAAGGGCTGATCCCGGCAGAAACCACCGTCAAGCGGTAGATCTGCGCTCACCGTTGACGACGGTCAGTCTTCCTCGAAGTCGCTCGCCGAGACGCGCAGAGGGCGGAGCATGGCGAAGATCTCGGCGCATTCCTCGGCGTCGTACGCGCTCAGGCCGAAGTCCATCGCCATCAGGTCGCGGGTGGCCGACTCGACCACCTCGCGGCCCTTCTCGGTGATGACGGCGAGGGTGCCGCGGCCGTCGTTGGGGTTGGGGCGCTTGGCCACCAGGCCGGACCTCACCAGTCGGTCGACGGTGTTCGTGACGGACGTGGGGTGGACCATCAGCCGCTCGCCGATCTTGGACATCGGCAGTTCGCCGGCCTTGGAGAAGGTGAGCAGCACCAGCGCCTCGTAGCGCGCGAACGTCAGGCCGTACGGCTTGACCACCGCGTCGACCTCGGCCAGCAGGATCTGGTGCGCTCGCATGATCGAGGTGATCGCGGCCATGGACGGCACGCTGCCCCAGCGCTGCTTCCAGAGTTCGTCGGCGCGGGCGATGGGGTCGAAGGGAAGGCTGAGCGGCTTCGGCACGTCACCAGACCTTACCCGCCGGTCATATCGTGGTCAGCCCCGTCTCGCGTTTCGGTACGCGCACGAGGACCCCGGCCACCGGGCCGGGGTCCTCGGCGGCCGCGGTCACGGTGCCAGGTGGCGTTCCACCGTCTCGACCTTGGAGGTCAGGGCGTCCGTCACACCAGGGCGGATGTCCGCCTTGAGGACCAGGGACACCCGTGGCGCCCGCGCCTCGACGGCGGCCACCGCCCGCCGGACGACGTCCATGACCTCGTCCCACTCGCCCTCGACGGACGTGAACATCGCGTCCGTGCGGTTCGGCAGGCCGGACTCGCGGACCACCCGGACGGCGTCGGCGACGTACTCCCCGACGTCCTCGCCGACACCCAGGGGCGTCACGGAGAAGGCGACGATCATGCGCTCACCACTCCTTCCGTACGGGCCTTACGGGCGCGCTCCGCGATCACCGCGTCCTCGGCCTCGCGGCGCAGCCTGCGCTCGGCGAAGAAGCCACCGGTGGGGAGCACGGAGAGGACGAAGTAGAGGGCGCCGGTGCCGAAGCTCCACCGCGCGCGGTTCCAGGCGTCCGCCCAGAAGATCACGTACAGGACGAACAGGACGCCGTGGACCGCGCCCATCACGGGGACCGCGTTGAACTCCGTGGTCCGCTTGAGCACCGAGCAGACGAGCAGGATCAGGAAGGACACGGCCTCCGGGGCCGAGACCAGGCGGAGGCGGCGGAGGGCGGTGGCTGTCTTGAGATCCACGGGTCACCTTCGGTGGGAGATTCGCTGACGACGAGGCGTGCCGCTTTGTGAACGGAGGCACAAACGCTCCGCCATTGTGGCAAACGACCGGGCGTGCGAGGGGCTCGGGGTCCCGGTCCGGCCCCCTAGGGGCCCGCTCCGGGTTCCTCTCGGGAAACTGACCCTGTCGGCGGAGCCAATCGGCCGATACCTTCACATCCGTGGCGATGTTCCGACTTCAAGGCAGCAAGGTGCTCGCCGTCGACATGACCGGGGACGCCGTGAAGGCGAAGAACGGCTCGATGGTCGCGTACGACGGGCAGATGGCCTTCAAGAAGCTGAGCGGCGGCGGTGAGGGCATACGGGGGATGGTGACCCGGCGCATCACCGGAGAGCAGATGACCCTGATGGAGGTGAAGGGGCAGGGGACGTGCTGGTTCGCGGACCGGGCCTCGGAGATCAACCTGGTGAGTCTCCAGGGCGACAAGCTGTACGTGGAGTCGAGCAATCTGCTCGCGACCGACGGCGGGCTGCGGACCGGCACGTCCTTCACGGGGCTGCGTGGCGCCTCGCAGGGCAACGGGCTGTTCACGACGACCGTCGAGGGGCACGGCCAGGCGGCGATCATGTCGGACGGGCCGGCGGTGGTGCTGCGGGTGAGCGCGCAGTACCCGCTGACCGTGGACCCGGGGGCGTACGTCGCCCACCAGGGCGATCTGCGGCAGTCCTTCCAGTCCGGCGTGACCTTCCGCACGTTGCTCGGCGAGGGCGGGGGCGAGGCGTTCCAGATGCGGTTCGAGGGGGACGGACTGGTGTACGTCCAGCCCAGTGAGCGGAACACGATCGCGGGGGATGTGTGACATGGGCTTCCGCGAGGTCAATTCGAAGATGGTCGAGGCGACCGTCGTGCCGGGCGGGCGGCTGTTCAGCCAGCGCGGCGCCATGCTCGCCTACAAGGGCGAGGTGTCCTTCACGCCCAACACGATCGGCGGCCAGGGCGGCATCATGTCGATGATCGGGCGCCGGGTGGCGAACGAGGACACCCCGCTCATGACCGTCGAGGGCAGCGGCACCGTGCTGTTCGGGCACGGCGGGCATCACGTCCAGGTGATCACCCTCGCCGGGGACACCCTCTGCGTCGAGGCGGACCGGCTGCTCGCCTTCGAGGGCAGCCTCCAGCAGGGCACGATGTTCCTGGGCTCCCAGGGCGGGGTCATGGGGATGGTGCGCGGGCAGGTCAGCGGTCAGGGTCTGTTCACGACCACGCTCAAGGGGCACGGGGCGGTGGCCGTGATGGCCCACGGCGGGATCTTCGAGATCCCGATCAGCCCGCAGCGTCCGGTCCACGTCGACCCCCAGGCCTACGTCGCCCACCACGGCGACGTGCGCAACAAGCTCTCGACCGCGCTGGGCTGGCGGGACATGGTGGGGCGCGGCTCCGGCGAGGCGTTCCAGCTGGAGCTGAGCGGCAACGGCGCGGTGTACGTCCAGGCCTCGGAGGAGAAGCTGTGACCTACGGAACTCCGGGCGCGGGACCCGTCGTGCACGACCCGGCGACGCTGCCCGCCGACGACAGCGTGAACGCGTACACCTTCTGCGTGGAGCTGAAGGGGAGCCAGTGGTTCCTGCAGAAGGGGAAGATGATCGCCTACTACGGCTCGATCGACTTCAACGGCGTCGGGCACGGGCGATTGGACCGTCTTGTCCGTACGTCGTTCCATTCGCCACTGCACGCCGCGGACTGGGTCGTGGCGGAGGGCTCGGGCAAGATGCTCCTCGCCGACCGGGCCTTCGACGTGAATTCCTTCGATCTGGAGGACGGCAACCTGACCATTCGCTCGGGCAACCTGCTCGCTTTTCAGCCAACTCTCGCGCTGAAGCAGTCGATCGTGCCGGGCTTTCTCACCCTCATCGGAACCGGAAAGTTCGTGGCCGCATCTAACGGTCCGGTGGTGTTCATGGAGCCGCCGATCCGGGTGGACCCGCAAGCGCTTGTCGGCTGGGCCGACTGCCCCTCGCCGTGCCACCACTACGACCATGGCTACATGACGGGCGTAATGGGCGGTCTACGTGCGATGACAGGCCTCGGCGGGGCCTCCGGGGAGGAGCATCAGTTCGAGTTCGTGGGAGCCGGTACGGTCCTGCTCCAGTCGACCGAGACCCTGATGGCCGAGCAGGCCACGGGGACGGTCCCGCACCAGGCCGGCGTGCCCGGTGGTGGCGGGGTGACCGGAGGGCACGGGGGGCAAGCCGGCGCACCGCGCCTTCCCGGACAGCTGGGGGACCTCCAGCGTCGCTTCGGGCTGTGAGCGGTAGTCTGCGGAGTGTGACGTCGAACGCGTGCGCACTGTCACACCACCCTCAGTAGTTCACATTTCAACCTCTTAGGTAGACTTCATTCATGGAGACCGAGACGGCCACGCGCTGGCTGACCGATGCGGAGCAGTGTGCCTGGCGCACCCACCTGGAGGTCAACAGGCTGTTGACGTACCAGCTCGAAAAGGACCTGCAGCCGTTCGGCCTGACGATGAACGACTACGAGATCCTCGTGAATCTCTCCGAGTCGGACGATTTGCGGATGCGGATGAGCGATCTCGCCTCCGCCACCATGCAGTCCAAGAGCCGCCTCTCGCACCAGATCACCCGCATGGAGAACGCCGACCTGGTGCGGCGCGAGAACTGCGAGTCCGACCGGCGGGGGCTGTACGCGGTGCTGACCGAGCACGGCATGGAGACGATGCAGAAGGTCGCGCCCCACCACGTCTCGTCCGTGCGGCGGCACTTCATCGACCTGCTGCCCTCCGATTCCCTCACCGAACTCGACAAGGCCCTGAAGCCCATCGCGGACCACCTGCGGGGGCAGCGCGGCAGGCCCTGACCCTCCGGGTTCAGGGGCCCTTCGAGGCGAGCGGCAGGCGGAGTTCGAACTGGGCTCCGCCTGTCGGCGCGTCCTGGACCGTGAGGGTGCCGCCGTGCCGGGTGGCGACGTCACGGGCGATGGCGAGCCCCAGACCGGCGCCGCCCTCGTCCCGGCTGCGGGCGTCGTCCAGCCGTACGAACCGCTCGAAGATCCGCTCCCGGTCCGCCGGCGGCACGCCGTCCCCGTCGTCCGCGACCTGGACGACCGCGCGGTCCCCGTCCCGCCGGACGGCCACCGTGACCGCCGCGCGCGCGTGCCGCTGGGCGTTGTCGAGCAGATTGGCCAGCACCCGCCCCAGTTGCCCACGCGATCCGGCCACTTCGAGCGACTGCGCGTCGACGGACACGCCCGTGCGGCCCGCGGCCTGCTCCCGCGCCAGCTCCGCGAGGTCGACCCGGGTGCCGGTGGGCCGCTCCCCCGCGTCCAGGCGGGCCAGCAGCAGCAGATCGGCGGCGAGTCTTTGCAGTCGTACGGTGTCCTCGACCGCCCCCTCCAGGTCCAGCAGCTCCGGATGCGCCGCCGCCACCTCCAGCTGGGTGCGCAGGGACGCGATCGGGCTGCGCAGCTCGTGCGAGGCGTCGGCGACGAAGCGCCGCTGGCGGTCCACCGAGGTCTCCAGCGCGGCCAGCGTCTCGTTGGTGGTGCGGGCCAGCCGGGCCACCTCGTCGTGGGTGGCCGGTTCGGGGACCCGCCGGGAGAGGTCCTCGGAGGCGGTGATCTCCGCCATCTCGCTGCGGATGCCCTCCACCGGACGCAGCGCCCGCCCGGTGACCAGCCAGGTCACTCCGGCGACGACGCCGAGCAGCAGCGGGAAGCCGATCAGCATGACGGTCTGCGCGGTGCTCACGGCGTTCTGCTCGGCGGCCAGCGGGCCGCCCGCGTACACGGTGTAGGTGCCCTGACCGGGGACCTCGACCTGCACCTTCGCGAACCGGTAGTCCGCCTGGTCGCCGTCGATGGTCGCCGAGCCGTCCGTCAGGGACGCCTCCTCGGCGATCTCGCCCGGCTGGAGCGTGGCCCCGGCGGAGTCGTCGTCACCCGAGCCGTGGCCCGAGTCGTCGCCGGAGTCGTCGTCACCCGAGTCGTCGTCGCCCGACTCGCCCGAGTCATCGGAGTCGTCGTCGCCGGAGCCGCTGCCGGTGCCGGTGCCCGGGTCCGCCGTGGCCGGCGGCTGCTCCTGCGGCCGGACGGCGCTCGTGCCCGTACCGCTGATGCGCTCCAGGTTCTCGCTGGCCGCGACCAGCGTGCCGTCATCGGCGACGACCTGGACGGGACGGTCGTCGTCGTCCAGGGACAGCTGGTCGGCGCGCTTGCCGCCGGCCAGGTCGGCCGCGACCGCCCGCGCGGAGCGCTCGGCCTCGGTGCCGGCCTGCTCGGTCAGGTTGGAGTAGAGGGACAGCAGGACGGCCGCCCCCGCGGCGACCAGGGCCACCGCGACGACGAGCGTGGCGCCGAGGGTGGCCCGGGCCCGCACGGATCCGAACAGCCGGCTCACCTGGGCGCCTCCAGCCGGTAGCCGGCGCCCCGGACCGTGCGGATCAGTCCCGCCCCCAGCTTGCGGCGCAGCGCGCTGACGTAGACCTCGACGATGTTCGGATCGCCCTCGTACGCGAAGTCCCAGACGTGCTCCAGGATCTCCGCCTTGGACACCACCTCGCCGGCCCGCACCGCGAGCTGCTCCAGCACGGAGAACTCCTTCGCGGTCAGGGCGATCTCGTCCCCGTCACGGGTGATCCGGCGGGCGGCGGTGTCGACGCGCAGCGGGCCGACGGTGAGGACGGGCGAGGCTCCGTGCTGACCGCGGCGGCGCAGCAGGGCACGGACGCGGGCGACCAGCACGACGTACGAGAACGGCTTCGTCAGGTAGTCGTCGGCGCCCGTGTCCAGGCCCTCGGCCTCGTCGTACTCGCCGTCCTTCGCGGTGAGCATCAGGATCGGCACGTCGTTGCCGGCGGCGCGCAGGGTGGAGCAGACCCGGTAGCCGTTCATGCCGGGCAGCATGATGTCGAGGACGAGCAGGTCGTACGGCGACTCGGACGCCCGGTGCAGGCCCTCCAGGCCGTCGTGGACGACGTCCACGGCGTAGCCCTCCGCCGTCAGGCCCTTGGCCAGGGACAGCGCGAGGCGTCTCTCGTCCTCCACGATCAGCAGCCGCATTCCCCCAGGGTCCCAAACCCAACCTGAAGGGATCTTCAGGCGGCTTCAGCGTGGCTTCAGGCGTCGGACGGCAGCGTGGTGGACGTCGGAAAGAGAAACCCGATTCGGGGAGAAAACCATGAAGCGCAACATCGTCATCGCCGCAGTGGTCGCGACCGCCGTGATCGGCGGGGGCACGACGCTGGCGTTCGCGGGCAGCGGCGGCGACTCGCCGGGGACGCCCTCCGCGTCCACGTCCACCGACGCGCAGGGCACCGATCGCCGGGACGACGACGGAGACGACGACCGGGACGACCGGGACGACGGCCGGAGCGACGACCGCGCCGGTGTCCGCGACGTGAAGGTGACGGCCGCGGAGGCCGTCGAGGCGGCACTGAAGGCGCGGCCGGGGACCGCGGTGTCCGCGGACCTCGACACCGATGACACCGACGACACCGACGACGGCGACGACGACAGGCGGGGCTGGGAGGTCGAGGTGCTCGGCCAGGGCACGACCTCGTACACCGTGCACGTGGACCCGGCCTCGGGGAAGGTGCTCGGCACGTCGACCCACCAGGACGACGACAACGACGACAACGACGACAACGACGACGACCGGGAGGCTCTGCGGGGCGCCCAGGTCACCGCGGTGGACGCGGCGCACGCCGCCGCCGCGAAGGGGTTCGTCACCTCGCTGGACCTCGACGACGACGACCGGGTGAACGCGTGGGACGTCGAGACCGGCGGCGCGGACGGCCAGGAGGGCCACTGGAAGGTGGACCTGAAGTCGGGCCAGGTCACGGCGGACCGTGACGACGACCAGGGCGACGACCGCGCGGCCGACGACCGAAGCGACGACGACCACGGCAAGCAGCAGCGGGCCCAGGACGACGAGAACGACGACAACGACGACAACGACCGCGACGACGACAACGGCAAGGACGACGGCAAGGACGACGACCGGGGTGACGACCGCGGCGAGGACTGACCGGCTCCGGCGCGGGGTCTTCCGGGGGCGGCCGCCCCCGGAAGACCCCGGCTTCGGCTTCGGCTTCGGCCCTACGGGCCGGGCCTCACGCCCCGTCCGTCACCCCCGCCACCAGTTCGTCCGCCGCGCGGTACGGGTCCAGCTCGCCGGCCACTATCCGTTCCGCCAGCGCGCTGAGGCGGCGGTCGCCGTGGAGGTCCGCGATGCGTTCCCGCAGGGCGGTGACCGCGATGGTCTCGACCTCGCGGGAGGCCCGGGACAGCCGGCGCCCGGTCAGGACGCCGTGTTCCTCCATCCAGGCGCGGTGCTTCTCCAGCGCCTCCACCACCTCGTCGACGCCCTCGGCGCGCGCGGCGACCGTCTTGACGATCGGCGGGCGCCAGTCGCCGGGGGCGCGGGACTCGCCGAGGCCCAGCATGTGGTTCAGCTCGCGGGCCGTGGCGTCGGCGCCGTCGCGGTCCGCCTTGTTGACGACGTAGACGTCGCCGATCTCCAGGATCCCGGCCTTGGCCGCCTGGATGCCGTCGCCCATGCCCGGGGCGAGCAGGACGACCGAGGTGTCGGCCTGGGAGGCGATCTCCACCTCCGACTGGCCGACGCCGACCGTCTCGACCAGGATCACGTCGCAGCCCGCCGCGTCCAGCACGCGGATCGCCTGCGGCGCGGCCCAGGCCAGACCGCCGAGGTGGCCCCGGGTGGCCATGGAGCGGATGTAGACGCCGGGGTCGGAGGCGTGGTCCGACATCCGGACCCGGTCACCCAGCAGGGCCCCGCCGGAGAAGGGCGACGACGGGTCGACCGCCAGGACGCCGACCCGCTTGCCCTGCTTGCGGTACGCCGTCACGAGCGCCGAGGTGGTGGTGGACTTCCCGACGCCCGGGGAGCCGGTGAGGCCGACCACATACGCCCCGCCGGTCAGCGGGGCCAGCGTCGCCATGACCTCCCTGAGCTGCGGGGACGCCCCCTCCACCAGCGAGATCAACCGGGCCACGGCACGTGGCCGGCCCTCCCTCGCCTGGGCCACCAGCGTGGAGACGTCCTGCATCACAGCTCCGTTCAGATCACCGACTCGACAGACTGACGACCGCTCAGTGCTTCGGTACCCGCACGATCAGCGCGTCACCCTGGCCACCGCCACCGCACAGCGCCGCCGCGCCGACACCGCCGCCCCGCCGCTTCAGCTCCAGCGCCAGGTGGAGCACCAGACGGGCCCCGGACATCCCGATCGGGTGACCCAGGGCAATGGCCCCGCCGTTGACGTTCACCCTTTCGCTGGACACCCCGAGATCCTTCATTGACTGCACGGCGACGGCGGCGAAGGCCTCGTTGATCTCGATCAGATCGAGGTCCGAGACCTCCAGGCCCTCCTTCTTCAGGGCGTGCCCGATGGCGTTGGACGGCTGGGACTGGAGGGAGTTGTCCGGGCCGGCGACGTTGCCGTGCGCGCCGATCTCCGCGATCCACTCCAGACCGAGCTCCTCGGCCTTGGCCTTGCTCATCACCACGACCGCGGCCGCGCCGTCGGAGATCTGCGAGGACGAGCCCGCGGTGATCGTGCCGTCCTTGGCGAACGCCGGGCGCAGCTTGCCCAGCGACTCGGCGGTGGTGTCGCCGCGGATGCCCTCGTCCTTGCTGAAGACGACCGGCTCGCCCTTGCGCTGCGGGATCTCGACCGGGGTGATCTCGGCCTCGAAGACGCCGTTCTTCTGCGCGGCGGCGGCGCGCTGGTGGGACAGGGCGGCGATCTCGTCCTGCTCCGCGCGGGCGATGCCGAGCCGGGTGTTGTGCCTCTCCGTGGACTCGCCCATGGCGATGTTCTCGAAGGAGTCGGTCAGGCCGTCGTGGGCCATCGCGTCGAGCATCTCGACCGCGCCGTACTTGTAGCCCTCGCGGGACTTCGGCAGCAGGTGCGGGGCGTTCGTCATGGACTCCTGGCCGCCCGCCACGACCACGTCGAACTCGCCGGCGCGGATCAGCTGGTCGGCCAGCGCGATGGCGTCGAGGCCGGAGAGGCACACCTTGTTGATGGTCAGCGCCGGGACGCTCATCGGGATGCCGGCCTTGACCGCGGCCTGGCGCGCCGGGATCTGCCCGGCCCCGGCCTGGAGCACCTGGCCCATGATCACGTACTGCACCTGCTCGCCGCCGATCCCCGCGCGGTCTAGGGCTGCCTTGATAGCGAAGCCGCCGAGATCGGCTCCGGAGAAGGACTTCAGCGAACCGAGCAGCCGTCCCATCGGGGTGCGGGCACCCGCGACGATGACGGAAGTCGAGCCGTTCTTTGCAGAAGACATGAGCTGCGATCCCCTTCCGGCCTGCACTGGCCGAGGAGTGAACGAGGGTTTACTTCGAATGTACTGAGCGGTACTCCACCACGTCATCGGGCTGTCGGTGTGATCGCGCGCACGTTGCGTAACCACCCGAGGAGCGCTGCACTGAATCCATGCTGACGCGAATCGACCACATCGGGATCGCCTGTCACGACCTCGACGCGACCGTCGAGTTCTACCGGGCCACGTACGGCTTCGAGGTGTTCCACTCCGAGGTCAACGAGGAACAGGGCGTGCGCGAGGCCATGCTCAAGATCAACGATACGTCCGACGGCGGCTCCTCGTACCTGCAGCTCCTGGAGCCGACCCGGGAGGACTCCACCGTGGCGAAGTGGCTCGCCAAGAACGGTGAGGGCGTGCACCACATCGCCTTCGGTACGGCGGATGTCGACGGGGACGCGGCCACGATCAAGGACAAGGGCGTACGCGTTCTGTACGAGGAGCCCCGGCGCGGCTCCATGGGGTCACGGATCACCTTCCTGCACCCCAAGGATTGCCATGGAGTACTGACAGAACTGGTCACTTCGGCGCCTGTTGAGTCACCTGAGCACTGATGCTCGTACATATGGGCCGGTAGGGTTGGGGGGCGGTCGCCGCTTCCACACGGGCGACCGCATTCCGGGGTCCGGGTTTCGGGGGACGAGCGTCGGGGCAGCAGCCCATGCTCCGTCGTTGATCTGACACCATTCCCCGGGGGCCCCGTTCGGCGGATGGACGGAGCTCGTTTGGAGAGACTTGCGACCAGGGGACGGATGGGACCGCGCAGTGCGGGGCTACGAGAGCCAGGAGCGAGAGCCGGCGGCTGACGTCGACCACCTCACTCGGTTCGAAGCCGAGATGAAACGGCTGAGGACCGAGCGGGAAAAGGCCATCCAGCACGCCGAGGACCTCGGCTACCAGGTCGAGGTGCTGCGGGCCAAGCTGCACGAGGCGCGGCGCACGCTCATGACCCGGCCTGCCTATGACAGCGCCGACATCGGCTATCAGGCCGAACAGTTGCTGCGCAACGCCCAGATGCAGGCGGACCAGATCCGGTCGGACGCCGACCGTGAGCTGAGCCAGGCGCGGGCGCAGACCCAGCGGATCCTTCAGGAGCACGCCGAGCAGGCGGCCCGGCTCCAGGCCGAGCTGCACGCGGAGGCAGTGTCCCGCCGGCAGCAGCTCGACCAGGAGCTCGCCGAGCGCCGGCAGACCGTCGAGTCGCACGTCAACGAGAACGTGGCCTGGGCCGAGCAGCTGCGGGCCCGCACCGAGCAGCAGGCCCGCCGCCTCCTGGAGGAGTCCCGCACCGAGGCCGAGCAGGCCATGGCCGCCGCGCGGGCGGAGGCCGAGCGGGTGACCGCCGAGGCCCGCCAGCGTCTGCAGAGCGAGGCCGAGGCCGCCCGCGCCGAGGCCGAGCAGCTGCTGCGCCGGGCCCGTACGGACGCCGAGCGGCTGCTGAACGCCGCCTCCACGCAGGCCCAGGAGGCCACGGACCACGCCGAGCAGCTGCGGACCTCGACCGTCTCGGAGTCGGACGCCGCCCGCCGCCAGGCCGGTGAGCTGAGCCGCGCCGCCGAGCAGCGGATGGCCGAGGCCGAGGAGGCGCTGCGCAAGGCCCAGGCCGAGGCGGAGAAGCTGGTCACCGAGGCCAAGGAGGCCGCGGCCAAGGCCCTCTCCGGTGCCGAGGCGGCGAACGAGACCCGTACGCGCACCGCCAAGGAGCAGGTCGCCCGGCTCGTCAGCGAGGCCACGAAGGAGGCCGAGGCCACCAAGGCGGAGGCCGAGCAGGTCGTCGCGGACGCCCGCGCCGAGGCCGAGAAGATCGTGGCGGAGGCCGGCGAGAAGGCCCGTTCGGCGACCGCCGAGGAGACCGCGAGCCAGCTGTCGAAGGCGGCCAGGACCGCCGAGGACGTGCTCAACAAGGCGTCGGAGGACGCCAAGAGGACCACGAAGGCGGCCACCGAGGAGGCCGAGCGGATCCGCCGTGAGGCGGAGACCGAGGCGGACCGGCTGCGCGCCGAGGCGCACGACATCGCCGAGCAGCTCAAGGGCGCGGCGAAGGACGACACCAAGGAGTACCGCGCCAAGACCGTCGAGCTCCAGGAGGAGGCACGGCGGCTGCGCGGCGAGGCCGAGCAGCTGCGCGCCGAGGCGGTCGACGAGGGCGAGAAGATCCGCGCCGAGGCCCGCAGGCAGGCCGTGGCGCAGATCGAGGAGGCGGCCAGGACCGCCGAGGAGGTGCTCGCCAAGGCGAAGGCCGACGCCGACGAGCAGCGGCAGAGCGCGACCACGGACAGCGAGAAGGTCCGCACCGAGGCGATCGAGCGCGCGACCACGCTGCGCCGGCAGGCCGAGGAGACGCTGGAGCGCACCCGCAAGGAGGCCGAGCGGCACCGCGCGGAGGTCCTGGAGCAGTCCGAGGGCATCCGCGACGAGGCCGAGCGGGCCGCTCGGGAGCTGCGCGAGGAGACCGAGCGGGCGGTGGAGTCCCGCCACGCGGAGGCCGCCGACGAGCTGACGCGGCTGCACACCGAGGCGGAGACCCGGCTCACGGCCGCCGAGCAGGCGCTGACCGACGCCCGTGAGGAGGCCGAGCGGATCCGCCGGGAGGCCGGCGAGGAGACCGAGCGGCTGCGCGCCGAGTCGGCGGAGCGGATCCGCACCCTCCAGGCACAGGCCGAGGCGGAGGCCGAACGGCTGCGCGACGAGGCCGCGTCCGACGCGTCCGCCTCGCGGGCGGAGGGCGAGTCCATCGCCGTACGCCTGCGGTCGGAGGCCGCGTCGGAGGCCGAGCGGCTGAAGTCGGAGGCGCAGGACACCGCCGACCGGGTACGGGCCGAGGCGCAGGCCGCGGCCGAGCGGCTCGCGCAGGAGGCCTCCGAGACGCTGGCCGCCGCGCAGGAGGAGGCCGCCCGGCGCCGCCGCGAGGCCGAGGAACTGCTCGGCGCGGCCCGCCAGGAGGCCGACCAGGAGCGCGAGCGGGCCCGCGAGCAGAGCGAGGAGCTGCTGGCCTCGGCGCGCAAGCGCGTGGAGGAGGCGCAGGCCGAGGCCGTGCGCCTGGTGGAGGAGGCCGACCGGCGCGCCACCGAGATGGTGTCGGCGGCCGAACTCCACGCCCAGCAGGTGCGCGACTCGGTTGCCGGGCTGCACGAACAGGCGCAGGAGGAGATCTCCGGGCTGCGCAACGCCGCCGAGCACGCCGCGGAGCGCACCCGCCGGGAGGCGCAGGAGGAGGCGGACCGGGTCCGCGCCGACGCGTACGCCGAGCGGGAGCGCGCCTCCGAGGACGCGGGCCGGCTCCGGCGGGAGGCGAACGAGGAGACGGAGGCCGCCAAGGCGCTGGCCGAGCGCACCATGTCGGAGGCGATCTCCGAGTCCGAGCGGCTGCGCACCGAGGCGGCCGAGCACGCCCAGCGGGTACGCACCGAGGCGTCGGACGCCATCGCCGAGGCCGACCAGGCGGCGGCACGTACGCGTGCGGACGCCCGCGAGGACGCCAACCGGATCCGGTCGGACGCGGCGACGCAGGCGGACACCCTCATCACCGAGGCGCGCAGCGAGGCGGAGCGGCTCCAGTCGGAGACCGTCGCCGAGGCCGAGCGGGTGCGCGCCGAAGCGCTCGCGGGTGCCGAGCGGCTGCTCGGGGACGCGAGCGGCGAGGCGGAGCGGCTGCGTGCCGAGGCCGCACAGACGGTCGGGTCGGCGCAGCAGCACGCGGAGCGGATCCGCACCGAGGCCCAGCGGGTCAAGGCGGAGGCCGCCCAGGAGGCCGACCGGGTCACCACGGCCGCGCGCGAGGAGGCCGAGCGGACCCTGGACGAGGCCCGCAAGGACGCCAACAAGCGGCGTTCGGAGGCGGCCGAGCAGGTCGACACGCTCATCACGGAGACCACGTCCGAGGCCGACAAGCTGCTCACCGAGGCGCAGCAGCAGGCGCTGAAGACGACCGCGGACGCCGAGGCGCAGGCCGACACGATGGTGGGCGCGGCCCGCAAGGAGGCCGACCGGCTGGTGTCGGAGGCGACGGTCGAGGGCAACGGACGGGTGGAGAAGGCCCGTACGGACGCGGACGAACTGCTCGTCGGCGCGCGCCGGGACGCGACCGCGATCAGGGAGCGGGCGGAGGAGCTGCGGGCGCGGATCACCGCGGAGATCGAGGAGCTGCACGAGCGGGCCCGCCGGGAGGCGGCGGAGACCATGAAGTCGACCGGCGACCGCTGCGACGCGCTCATCAAGGCCGCCGAGGAGCAGCTCGCCAAGGCGCAGGCGAAGGCCAAGGAACTGGTGTCGGAGGCCAACTCCGAGGCCGGCAAGGTGCGCATCGCCGCCGTCAAGAAGGCGGAGGGCCTGCTCAAGGAGGCCGAGCAGAAGAAGGCGGCGCTGGTCAAGGAGGCCGAGCAGCTCAAGGCGGAGGCCGTCCAGGAGGCCAAGCGCACG
Source organism: Streptomyces sp. NPDC089424 (assembly GCF_044749345.1). Taxonomy (NCBI): domain Bacteria; kingdom Bacillati; phylum Actinomycetota; class Actinomycetes; order Kitasatosporales; family Streptomycetaceae; genus Streptomyces; species Streptomyces sp. NPDC089424. The sequence goes on along the minus strand of NZ_JBIVHU010000003.1, from coordinate 506,806 downwards.
GTCGAGGAGGGCAAGCGCGAACTGGAGGTCCTGGTGCGCCGGCGCGAGGACATCAACGCCGAGATCTCGCGGGTGCAGGACGTGCTGGAGGCGCTGGAGTCCTTTGAGACCCCGTCAGCCGGCAAGGACGGCACGGTCAAGGCCGGCGCGACGATCGGCGCCCCACGATCGGGTGGGAAGTCGTCGGACGGCTAGCCTCGGGGTACGTTTCCGGTGCGTTCCGGGTGCTTTGACCAAGTCCCCGCCCTGGCCTTTGGCAAGCACTCCTGGGGTTAGCCACTCAAAAGGGGTGTCATTCTCCAGATCAAACACGCATCCGCTCGATGACACACCGCTTCGGCCCCTAGGATTCCACCTATCACCTCACCGGTCTCATTCGACAGGAACCCCATGAGCGACACTTCCCCCTACGGCTTCGAGCTTGTGCGGCGTGGATACGACCGCGCTCAGGTGGACGAACGCATCTCGAAGCTCGTCTCCGACCGTGACAGCGCTCTGGCCCGCATCACCGCTCTCGAGAAGCGCATCGAGGAGCTCCACCTCGAGACGCAGAACGCCCAGGCCCAGGTCACCGACGCCGAGCCGTCCTACGCCGGTCTCGGTGCCCGTGTCGAGAAGATCCTCCGCCTCGCCGAGGAGGAGGCCAAGGACCTGCGCGAGGAGGCCCGCCGCGCGGCCGAGCAGCACCGCGAACTCGCCGAGTCGGCCGCCCAGCAGGTGCGCAACGACGCCGAGTCGTTCGCGTCCGAGCGCAAGGCCAAGGCCGAGGACGAGGGCGTCCGGATCGTCGAGAAGGCCAAGAGCGACGCCTCCCAGCTGCGCTCCGAGGCGCAGAAGGACGCGCAGTCTAAGCGTGAGGAGGCGGACGCCCTCTTCGAGGAGACCCGCGCCAAGGCCGCGCAGGCCGCCGCCGACTTCGAGACGAACCTCGCCAAGCGCCGCGAGCAGTCCGAGCGCGACCTGGCGTCCCGTCAGGCCAAGGCCGAGAAGCGCCTGGCCGAGATCGAGCACCGCGCCGAGCAGCTGCGTCTGGAGGCGGAGAAGCTGCGCACCGACGCCGAGCGCCGCGCCCGCCAGACGGTGGAGACCGCTCAGCGCCAGGCCGAGGACATCGTGGCCGACGCCAACGCCAAGGCCGACCGCATCCGTTCGGAATCCGAGCGCGAGCTGGCCGCCCTGACCAACCGCCGCGACTCGATCAACGCCCAGCTGACGAACGTGCGCGAGATGCTCGCCACGCTCACCGGCGCCGCGGTGGCCGCGGCCGGTACGCCGGCCGAGGACGAGCCGATCTCCCGCGGGGTGCCCGCGCAGCAGTCCCGGTAACGACCCGGCGTACAGCTGCTGAACACCTGCGGAGCCCTCTGCCACTGAGGTGGCAGAGGGCTTTGTGCCGTTTTAGCGTGGCCGCATGATCGAGCTGGCGGGCCTGACCAAGCGGTACGGCGAGAAAGTGGCGGTGAACCAGCTGACGTTCGCCGTCAGACCGGGCATCGTCACGGGCTTCCTCGGTCCCAACGGCGCCGGCAAGTCGACCACCATGCGCATGATCCTGGGCCTGGACCACCCCACCGCGGGCGACGTCCGCATCGACGGCAAGCACTACGACCAGCTCAGGGATCCGATGAAGTACATCGGCGCCCTGCTCGACGCCAAGGCCGTGCACGGCGGCCGGTCCGCCTGGAACCACCTGCTGTGTCTCGCCCAGGCCAACGGCATTCCGTCGCGGCGGGTGCACGAGGTCCTCGACACCGTCGGCCTGACCGCGGTCGCGAAGAAGAAGGCCAAGGGCTTCTCCCTCGGCATGGGCCAGCGGCTCGGCATCGCGGGCGCGCTGCTCGGCGATCCTCGGATCCTGATGTTCGACGAGCCGGTCAACGGGCTCGACCCCGAGGGCATCCACTGGATCCGCACGCTGATGAAGACGCTGGCCGCCCAGGGCCGCACGGTCTTCGTCTCGTCCCATCTCATGAGCGAGATGGCGCTCACCGCCGACCACCTCGTCGTCATCGGCCAGGGCCGGTTGCTGGCGGACACGTCCATGGCGGACTTCATCGCGCAGAACTCGCGCAGCTATGTCCGGATCCGCACCCCGCAGCTGGAGCGGCTGCGCGATGTGCTGCACGGGGCCGGGCTCACGGTGGTGGAGACCGGCAGCGGGGCCTTCGAGGTGGACGGGGGCGCGTCGGAGCGGATCGGGGAGCTGGCGGCACAGCACCAGATCGTGCTGCACGAGCTGAGCACCCAGCAGGCCTCGCTGGAGGAGGCGTTCATGCGGCTGACGGCCCAGTCGGTGGAGTACCACGCGCACTCGGACGCTCCGGCCGGCCGGCAGGAGCGGTGGGGCGACGGCTGGAGGAAGGACTGACATGGCGGCGACCCAGGTCATCCGGTCCGAGTGGACGAAGATCCGCTCCGTCGCGTCCACGGTGTGGACACTGTCGCTCGCCGTGGTCGTCACCATCGCCCTCGGCATGCTGATCTCGGCGCTGTCGAAGAGCGAGTTCGAGAACATGGACGAGGCGGGCCGGCTCTCCTTCGACCCGACCTTCATCAGCTTCGCGGGCATGAGCCTCGGTCAGCTGGCGCTGATCGTGTTCGGGGTGCTCGTCGTCTCGAACGAGTACAGCTCCGGCATGATCCGCACCTCGCTGGCCGCCGTACCGCAGCGCGCCACCTTCCTGTTCAGCAAGATCGCCGTGGCCACGCTGCTGGCCCTGGTGGTCGGCATGGCGACCAGCTTCGCCGCGTTCTTCCTCGGGCAGGCCATGCTGGGCGACCTGGGGGCGGGCCTCGGGGACCCCGGTGTGCTCCGCGCGGTGATCGGCGGCGGGCTGTACATGACGCTCATCGCGATGTTCTCGATGGGTGTCGCGGCGATGCTGCGCTCCCCGATGCTGTCGCTCGGCATCCTGATGCCGTTCTTCTTCCTGATCTCCAACATCCTCGGCAACGTCTCGGCGACGAAGAAGCTCGGCCGGTACCTGCCCGACCAGGCCGGCAGCAAGATCATGCAGGTGGTGGCCCCGGTGCGGGACGACAGCCCCTACGGCCCCTGGGGCGGGCTGGGCATCATGGCGCTGTGGGTGGTGGCGGCCCTGGTCGGCGGTTACGTGCTGCTGAAGCGGCGGGACGCGTAGCAACCCCAGAGGTTCGCCCCACCTTTTACCTCCTCTTGGAGGGAACCGTCAGCTCCTCGCTATCCTCCTAAGCCTTACGGGGGCGTGTGCCCCGCTGTCCTGAACCATTCGATGGGTGCGGAGCATGATCGAGGCAGACGGCCTGACCAAGCGCTACGGCGACAAGACCGCGGTGTACAACCTCTCCTTCCAGGTGCGGCCCGGTGCCGTCACCGGCTTCCTCGGGCCGAACGGCTCGGGCAAGTCCACGACGATGCGGATGATCCTCGGGCTGGACAATCCGACCGCGGGGCGGGTGACCATCGGCGGCTTCCCCTACCGCAAGCTGCCGAACGCGCCCCGCCACGTCGGTGCCCTGCTGGACGCCAAGGCGGTGCACGGCGGCCGTTCGGCCCGCAACCACCTGCTGTCCCTGGCCCAGCTGTCCGGCATCCCGGCCCGGCGCGTCGACGAGGTGCTCGGCGTGGTGGGCCTGCAGGACGTCGCCAGGCGGCGCTCCAAGGGCTTCTCCCTCGGCATGGGCCAGCGGCTCGGCATCGCCGCCGCGCTGCTCGGCGACCCGCAGGTGCTGCTCTTCGACGAGCCGGTCAACGGCCTCGACCCCGAGGGCATCCTCTGGGTGCGGAACCTGATGAAGGCGCTCGCGGCGGAGGGCCGTACCGTCTTCGTCTCCTCGCACCTGATGAGCGAGATGGCGCTGACCGCAGACCACCTGATCGTCATCGGGCGCGGCCAACTGCTCGCCGACATGAGCGTGCGGGACTTCATCGCGGCCAACTCCGCGGGCTTCGCGCGGGTGCGCACGCCCGACACCGAGCCGCAGCTGCGCGAGAAGCTGGCCTCGGCGCTGGCCGAGGCGGGCGCCCATGTGCTGCCCGAGCAGGACGGCGCGCTGCGGGTGACCGGTCTGCCGCTGCCGCGCATCAGCGACCTCGCGCACGAGACGGACGTACGGCTGTGGGAGCTGTCGCCGCACCAGGCCTCCCTGGAGGAGGCGTACATGCGGATGACTCAGGCCGCCGTCGACTACCGCTCGACCGTGGACCAGCGGGCCGGCCTCCAGCAGCAGATGCCGCCGGGCGCGCAGCCGGCCGTGCCCATGCCGGTCCCGGGGCAGGGCCAGCCGGGCTGGTACGCCCCGCCGCCGCCCCAGCAGGGCGGGCAGCCGTTCGCGATGCCCCAGGGCCCCGGCGCGGCGCCCCAGGGGCCCTACGGCGCTCCCTCCGGGCCGGGCGCGCCCGTGGCGAGCCCGCCGAACCCGTACGCCCAGCAGGCGCCGCAGGCGGCCGCCCAGCCGGTCCCGCAGCCGCCCGCCGCCCCGCTCGCGCCCCAGGCGCAGCCCCCGGCCGCCCCGGCCGCCGCACCGCCGGTCCCGCAGCCGCCCGCCTCCTCCCCCGCCGCCCCCTCCGCCGAGACCAAGCCCGAGGACGCCCGATGAGCACGCCCCAGCCCACCATGCCGCCGGCCGCGCCCGGCGCGCCGTACGCCGGCTACACGTCGCCGATCCCCGTGGTCCGCACGCATCTCGGGCACGCGCTCGCCTCGGAGTGGACGAAGATCAAGTCGGTGCGTTCCACGATGTGGACGCTGGGCGTGTTCGTCCTGCTCGTGGTGGGCATCGGGCTGCTCGCCGGGGCACTGGTCGCGGCGAACACCTCCTCGGAGTCGGACCTCGGCGACCAGTCCGCGCTCTCCCTCGGCTTCTTCGGGCTGCTGCTCGGCAGCATGTGCGTGATCACGCTGGGCGTGCTGACCACGGCCTCCGAGTACGGCACCGGGATGATCCGGACGACGATGACCGCCTGCCCGCCGCGCGGCCGGGTGCTCGCGGCGAAGGCGATCGTCTTCTTCTCGCTCGCCTTCGTGGTGACGCTGGTCGCCTCCGGCTTCGTCGCCTTCGTCCAGGTCGGCATGGTGAGCAGCGCCCGGGAGCCCTCCGGCGGGGAGTGGCTGAAGGGGACGGTCGGCGTCTCGCTCTACATCGCGCTGCTCGGGCTGCTCTCGCTCGTGGTCGGCTCGATCGTCCGGCACTCGGCGGGCGCCATCACCATCATGATCGCGGCGGTGCTCGCCCCGCTGGTCATCGCGATGTTCATGTTCGCCTCCTCGCTGGAGGACGTGCGCGATGCCCTGTTCGAGTACTCGATCCCGAACCAGATGAGCATCTTCTACGCCAACTCGCTGTCCGAGTCCGGCCCGTCCGGCTGGGATCCGCTGTGGATCATGCTCGGCGTCACCGCCGCCGCGTACGTCGGCGCCTACGCCCTGCTGGAGAAGCGGGACGTGTGAGGCGCGTGCCGTACGTCACACGGCAGCGGGCGACTCCTGGAACACAGGACCGAGTCCACTAGAACTTCGGCGCGTTACGGGACCGCCGCACCCGCGTGGTGCGGCGGTCCCGCGCGTTCCAGCACGCCTTGTGCCAGTGCCGGCGGTCGTCGACCCCCGCGTGCTCCGGCCACGCCACCACGTGCGGCACGGCGGAGGGAATCAGCTGGTCGCAGCCCGGACAGCGGTACGTCTTGCCCTCCGAACTGGCCCCGGCCACATGGCGCACGCTCCAGTCCTCGCCCTGCCAGTCCTGCGAGGTCTGCCAGCCTCCGTAGCGGCCCGGACCGTCGTCCTCGGCGCTCCGGCCGGACGAGCCGGCGGCCTTGGGACCGTTCGGACGGTTGCGACGCGGGGACACGGGACACCTCACGGAGCTATACAGGAACCGGGTCATCTCCAGCCTACGCGGCCCGGAGACGGGTACGCGGAAAGCGACGAACCTGACAAGTCCCCCTCCGCGACCGAGCATTCTGCCGACAATCCGGAAATCTCTTCGCCAAGCCGTGTCCTCGGCACGTGTCAGACGGTTATGCCGGGTGGGGGAGCTCCGTGTCGGAGCCAAGGAAGCAGGAAGAGCGATGCGCGTAGGAACATTCGTGTTGGCGGCCCAGTTCCCGGGTCAGGGCCAGGGGGAGGCGCTGCACCGCGCGGTCCGCTCGGCGGAGATCACCGAGGAAGCGGGACTCGACTCGGTGTGGCTGGCCGAGCACCACTTCGTGCCGTACGGCACCTGCCCGTCGGCGATCACGCTGGCCGCCCTGGTGCTGGGCCGCACCCACCGTATCCGCGTCGGTACGGCGGTCAGCGTGCTGCCCACCACCCACCCGGTGGCCCTCGGCGAACAGGCCGCGCTGCTGCACGTGACGAGCGGCGGCCGTCTCACGCTGGGCGTCGGGCGCGGTGGCCCCTGGGTGGACCTGGAGGTCTTCGGCGCCGGACTGGAGGCGTACGAGAAGGAGTATCCGCAATCACTCGATCTGCTCCTGCGCTGGCTGCGCGATCCGGCGGTGGCCGGGTCCGGCGGCCGCTTCGACTTCCGTGAAGTCCCGGTCGTGCCACGGCCGTCGGAGTGCCTGACGGAGACCGGCGGCGGCCCGGAGGTGCTCGTGGCGTGCACCTCCCCGGCGAGTGTGCGGATGGCCGCGGAGCGCGGGCTGCCGATGCTGCTCGGCATGCATGTCGGCGACGAGGAAAAGGCCGAGATGGTCGCCCTGTGGCGGCAGCACGCGCGCACGGTGGGCCGCCCGGCGGACGAGATCCGCGCCGCCGCCCATGTGTCGGCCGGCGTCTGCCAGATCGCCGACCGGCGCACCGACGCGGCGGAGACACTGATGAAGGCGATGCCGGGATGGCTCAAACAGGGTCTCGACGCCCACGTCACGGTCGACGGCAGGGAGCGCCGGATGCGCGATCCGCTGGCGTACACCGAACTCCTCTGCGGCCTGCACCCGGTGGGCACCCCCCGGCTGTGCGCCGACCGGCTGGCGGCGACCAGCGAGCGCACCGGCGTCTCCCGCTTCGCCCTGCTCGTCGAGGGCTCGGGGGACCTGGCGGCCACGGAGGAGAACGTACGGCGGCTGGGCGCCGAGGTGCTGCCTCAGCTGACGTGAACACCCCCGTGGCGCGGGAGGCTTGCCGCTCCGGTACAGATCGCACCTCCCGCGTACGGAGCGGCAAGCAAGCGGTTCACCGCCTCAGCAGTCCCGCAGCTCCGGGGACTGATTCAGCAGCTGGCCACGGATCGAGGTGAAGCGGGCCAGCCTCTCGTCCGCCGAGGGGTCCAGCGGGAACACCGCCACCCGGTGGCAGTTCTGGAAGGCCAGGCGCACTCCGAAGTGCCGCTGCAGCGCACCGCGGATGGCGTCACTCGCGAGCGCACGCAGCAGCTGACCGCGTGCCTGCTCGTCCGGCGGGGGCGTCTGGTTGTCGGCGAACTCTCCGCCGTCCACCTTCAGCTGGACCGCCAGGGAGCTGATCATCTCCCATGCGTAGGGCAGGGAGGTCCGGACGCAGTCGACGAATTCAGCTTCGTCGACCTCGCCTCGCTCGGCCTGTTCGAGTAGGGCCGGTGAGACGTCGAGCGACATGGGTTCTCCTCTCGCACCCCCAACCAGCAGGGGTTGCCGGACAGATGAGGGAGCACGCGAAAGCGAACACGCTGTGTACACACATCGCGACCTCCCGTTCAATACGGTAGGCAACGGACGGTGACCGCACCAGAAGAATGCACACACAGGCGGATCCCAGTGGGCACACAATCGGCCACCACCGAACACGGTCATCCAGGACAACAGGGGTGGCCCGGGAGGCCCGCCCCGACCGCGGTGACCGGTGGGCGAATCGCGTCCACGGCGGCCGGTCGAGTAGCGTTGCCGACCATGCGTCTCGTCATTGCCCGGTGCTCCGTCGACTACGCCGGCCGGCTCACCGCTCACCTCCCGACCGCTCCCCGTCTGATCCTGGTGAAGGCGGACGGCAGCGTCTCGATCCACGCGGACGACCGGGCCTACAAGCCCCTGAACTGGATGTCGCCGCCCTGCACGCTGAAGGAGGGCACCGGTGAGGAGGCCGGCGTCTGGACCGTCGTGAACAAGGCGGGCGAGAAGCTGATCATCACGATGGAGGAGGTCCTGCACGACTCCTCGCACGAACTGGGCGTCGACCCCGGCCTGATCAAGGACGGCGTGGAAGCACACCTCCAGGAACTGCTCGCCGACCGCATCGAGACCCTCGGCGAGGGCTGGACGCTGATCCGCCGCGAGTACATGACGGCCATCGGCCCGGTCGACATCCTGTGCCGGGACGCCGAGGGACGGACGGTCGCCGTGGAGATCAAGCGGCGCGGCGAGATCGACGGCGTGGAGCAGCTCACGCGCTATCTGGAGCTGCTGAACCGCGATCCCCATCTGGCACCCGTCCGGGGCGTCTTCGCGGCCCAGGAGATCAAGCCGCAGGCACGCGTCCTGGCGACGGACCGCGGCATCGGCTGCCAGGTGCTGGACTACGACGCCATGCGCGGCATCGAGGACGACAAGCTGCGGCTGTTCTGAGGCGCTCGGTACGGCGGCGAGGGCCGGGTCCGCAGCACGGACCCGGCCCTCGCCGTGTCAGCGGACCCGGCCCTCGCCGTGGCCGCGCGGCTCAGATCAGCGGTTCGGCACCGGCCGGTACGCCGGACTCCGTGGCGGTGGACTCCGTCGCGGTGGCCGAGGCGGAGCCGCTGGCGCTGGTGGACCCGGACGGCGACGGGCTGGACGAGGGCGACGGGCTGGTGCTCGGCGTCGGCGAGTCGGAGGGCGTCGGCTCACCGGACGGCGTACCGGGGGACGTCGACGGCGAGGTGGACGGCCGCTTCGTCGGCGAGGACGACGGCGTCCCCGGGGCATGACCCCCGCCGGGGTTGTCCGTGCCGCTCGGCTCGTCGGACGGTTCGCCCGCTCCCGAACCCGTGCCCGGGTCCTGCGGTGTCGGATCGTCCGTCGTGCCGAACGTGCCGTCGGGACCCGGATCCGTCGGACGGCTGGTCGCCGTGCCGGTGTCTGCGTCGTCCTGGCCCGCGTCGTCCGCGCCCAGGCTGTCGTCGCCGGGGTCCTGGCTGACGGACGGGTTGACGCCGACCTGTTCGGACGGGCTCTCCGCGTCGTTGCTGCCGGTGGCGCCGAGCGTCACGACCGTGCCGAGCACGGCCACGAGCAGCGCGCCCGCGCCGGCCGCGACGAGGTTGCGCCGCGCCAGGCCGCGCAGACCGCCGCCCCTGCCGCGCCCCGAGGCCGCTCCGGGTGTGGAGCGGTGGGTGACGAGGTCCGGGGAGGGCTCGGGCCGTTGCAGCGGCGGGAACTCCGCGAGGACGGCGGGGACTTTGACGGACGGCGTCAGCGACTCCTCGTGGTGGGCCTCGGGCACCTCCTCCGCGGCAAGGGCGCCGAGCGCGAGCGGCTCCGGGGCACCGCCGGCGGTGCCCTCCCGGTCGGTCACCAGGGCGAGGGCGCGGCGGCCGGCCACGGTTCCGCGCTTGTCGGCGAGGGCGCCCCGCAGCCCGATGGACGCCTCCAGTTCGGCGCGCGCCCGGTCGAGCCGTCCCTCGCAGAGCGCCAGGATGCCCAGTTCGTGGTGGAAGTAGGCCTGTTCGGTCACGTCCCCGGCGAGCCGCGCGGCTTCGACGCCGGAGCGCAGCGCCCGTTCCCAGGCGCTCCAGTGCAGGCCCGCGGCGAAGGCGGGCGCGGCGGTGCGGGCCAGCCGCACGGTGGTGCTCTCCTCGTCCTCGGCCACCGGCGCGGTCACCGCGACGAGGGCCGCGAGGGCGGTGAGGACGGCGTCCGCCTCGGCGCACACCCGCTCCGGGGTGACCGAGGGGTGCCCGGCCCACCAGGCGTAGTGCTGGGCGGCCGTCAGGGCGGCGCCCTCGGGGTCGTCGGCGTATCCGGCGGCCTCCAGCTGGGTCTGGACCCCGGCGGCGAGCCGGTAGCGGGCGCCGACCGGGGAGACCAGCGCGCAGCCCAGCAACTCGCCCAGCGCGGCGTCCGCGTGGGTGTCGCCGACCAGTGCGGGCAGATGGGCCTGGTGGGGCACCTCGCCGCCGAGCGCCACGGAGATCCGCAGGGCGGCGCGGGCGGAGGCGCTGAGCCGGGAGGCGAGCAGCGCGGCGGGCGCGGCGCCCTCGGCGAGCGAGGGCAGCGGGATGTCCTCGCCGACGGGCGGTCCGGGGACGGCGTCGAAGGGCTCGTCGACGGGGATGTCCTGGAAGACGCCGAACTCGTCGAGCGCCTCGGCACCGGCGCGCAGCCGGTCGCGCTGCCGCAGCAGGGCGCCGGCCTGGACGAACCGCAGCGGCAGTCCCTCGGACTCGAACCAGAGGTCGCCGGCCCAGTTGGCCTCGTCCTCGCCGAGCGGCCTGCCGACGGCGTGCTCCAGCAGTTCCAGACCGCCGGCGCGGTCGAGGCCGCCGAGGACGACCTCCTCGACTGCGGCCTCGGCGGACGGCGCGGGCACGTCCGGGGTGGCGGCGACGAGGTAGGCGCACTCCGGGGTGGCGTCCAGGAGTTCGTCGAGGGCCGCGCCGCCGAACTCGATGTCGTCGAGGACCACGACCGCGCCGATCTCCCCGACGCAGGCGAGAAGTTCGTCCGGTTCCGGCCGGTACAGGGGGGCGCTGTGGACGGCGTAGAAGAGGTCGTGCAGCAGATCGGCCGCGGTGCGGTGGAAGCCGCTGAGGCGGACGACCCCGTCGGGGGCGAGGTCGGCGCAGTCCTCGGCGACGATGTCGAGGAGGGTGGTGCGGCCGGAGCCGCCGGGCCCGGTGAGGCGCACGGAGCGGCCGCGGGCGAGCAGCCGTACGAGCTGCTCGCGTTCGTCCTGGCGGTGCAGGAGCGGCAGGGTGGGCCGGCTCGGGCCGGGCGGGACCGGCGGGGCCGCGGCGCGCGCCACCTCGGCGCGCTCGGCGGCGGTGAGCTTCTCGGGTCTGGCCGGTCTGTCGGGGCGCTCCGCGCCGGTCCCCCGGCCCCGCTCGACCGGGGAGGTGCTCCCGGGCGGGCGGAGTTCTATCTCGCTGCCGTCGACGGGGTTGACGGTGAGCAGGAAGTCGCCGGAGACCAGCTGCACCGTGCGGGCGAGTGCGGGCGCGTGCTGGCCGAAGTCGGATGTGAGGGAGTCCCGGGGAGGGCGCTGGCGCGGCGCGTGGCCGTCACCGTCCTGGCCGTACTCCTCGGGTCCCCGGTTGTTCGGGTCCATAGGTTCAAGCCCCCCAAAAGCATCGGGTGCGTCGAGCCCCTCCCGGCCTTGCCGCACACCGCGCTGTCGCTTCTGGTCCGGGCCCGCACGAGGGTGGATCAGACGCGGGCGACCGAACCCTAAACCTTCGGTCAGTATCTACGACAGGGCGGGGTGCCACCGGGTCCGAGACGTCACGGTCTTGTGAGGATTGCGCGCGTCGGGCGTTTCGCCGTGAGCTGCCCGGTCTCCTGCGGACCCGGTGACGCTCCTGGTCGGGAGGTCACACGCGGGGCAGGGACTCCACCCCGATGCCGCCCTCGATCGCCAGGATCCGGTGCAGCCTGGTGGCCACCAGCAGGCGCTGCATCTGCGGCGGTACGCCGCGCAGCACCAGCCGCCGGCCACAGCGGCCGGCCCGCCGGTGGGCACCCATGATGACCCCGAGTCCGGTGGCGTCCCACGAGTCCAGTTCGGACAGGTCGAGGACGAGGTCGCCGTCGCCGTCGTCGACGGCCGAGTGCAGGACCGTACGGGCGTCCGCCGCGGTGCGGACGTCGAGGCGGCCCCCGACGACCACCTCGGCGTGGTCGCCCCTGATGTGCATATGCGCTCCCGTGAGTGCGGTGACGTACTCCAAGACGGTGGCTGTGCAACGTCTGACTGCTTCTGTGGCGACTCGGTTGCTGCTTGTAAGCGAACCGATACCGAATTCACCCCGAGGTGTGATGTCTCAGGGGTGTGCACCGTTTCAGTGCTTGTAGAAGCCCTGCCCGCTCTTGCGTCCGATGTCACCGGCGTCAACCATCCGGCGCATCAGCTCCGGCGGAGCGAACTTCTCGTCCTGGCTCTCGGTGTAGATGTTGCTCGTGGCGTGCAGCAGGATGTCGACACCGGTGAGGTCGGCGGTGGCCAGCGGGCCCATGGCGTGACCGAAGCCCAGCTTGCACGCGAGGTCGATGTCCTCGGCGGACGCGACGCCCGACTCGTACAGCTTGGCGGCCTCGACGACGAGGGCCGAGATGAGCCGGGTGGTGACGAAGCCGGCCACGTCGCGGTTGACGACGATGCAGGTCTTGCCGACCGACTCGGCGAACTCCCGGGCGGTGGCGAGCGTCTCGTCGCTGGTCTTGTAGCCGCGGACCAGTTCGCACAGCTGCATCATCGGGACCGGTGAGAAGAAGTGCGTGCCGACGACCCGCTCCGGGTGCTCCGTGGCGGCCGCGATCTTGGTGATCGGGATGGCGGAGGTGTTGGAGGCGAGCACGGCGTCCGGGCGCACGATCTTGTCGAGGGCGCGGAAGATCTCGTGCTTGACGTCCAGCTTCTCGAAGACGGCCTCGACGACGATGTCGGCGTCGGCCGCGGCGTCCATGTCGGTGGTCGGGCTGATCCGGGCGAGGGCGTCCTCGGCGTCGCGCGCCTCCAGCTTGCCCTTGCTCACGAACCTGTCGTACGAGGCCTTGATGCCGTCGGTGCCACGCCTCAGTGCCTCGTCGGTGACGTCCCTCAGGACGACGTCCCAGCCCGCCTGGGCGGAGACCTGGGCGATGCCGGAACCCATGAGACCGGCGCCGATGACGGCGAGCTTCCGTGCCACTGACGACTCCCCTAGTGATGCTTACCCGCTGTTTACGTATGCCTCTCCGGCGGACCCTAGCGTTCGTGAGGGTCCGTGTGACCGGTAAGTAATGCGCGTCACGTCTCACATGACGGACATCACACCGGCACGGCTCATAGGGCGCCCCGTACGGCGTAGTTGAGCACCCGCTCCCCCAACGGCGCGTGCGGCCGGTCGAGGAGCACCGGCAGCGGGCGACACCTCGCAGGGGCCTCACTAGGCTGGCCTCATGGTCAACCTGACGCGCATCTACACCCGCACCGGCGACCAGGGCACCACCGCCCTCGGTGACATGAGCCGGGTCGCCAAGACCGATCTGCGGATCTCGGCCTACGCCGACGCCAACGAGGCCAACGCGGTGATCGGCACCGCGATCGCGCTGGGCGGCCTGGACGCGCGGATCGTCAAGGTCCTCACCCGCGTCCAGAACGACCTCTTCGACGTGGGTGCGGACCTGTGCACGCCGGTCGTGGACAAGCCCGAGTTCCCGCCCCTGCGGGTCGAGCAGTCGTACATCGACAGGCTGGAGGCGGACTGCGACCAGTTCCTCGAAGAGCTGGAGAAGCTCCGCTCCTTCATCCTGCCGGGCGGCACTCCGGGCGCCGCCCTGCTGCACCAGGCCTGCACCGTCGTACGGCGGGCCGAGCGCTCCACCTGGGCGGCGCTGGAGGCGCACGGCGAGACGATGAACACCCTCACCGCGACCTACCTCAACCGGCTATCGGACCTGCTTTTCATTCTCGCCAGGTCGGCCAACAAGGACGTCGGTGACGTTCTGTGGGTCCCGGGCGGGGAGCGCTGACCCCTCCGCGCGGGGCGCTTTCTTCGGCCAGAGGGCGTACGAAAGGGCGATCAGGCCGTGGATGCCCGCCGTGCGCCAGGCCGTGAAGATCCAGCTCTCCAGGGCGCCGGAACGGCTCGGGTCGTCCACATACCACCGCGCGATCAGCAGGAGCACGCTGGCCACGGAGGCGGCGACGACGGTGCCGAGCCAGATCCGCCCCTCGTGCCGGGCGCGGGCCATGCCGTAGCGCGGGGGTTTCGCGGGCGGTTCGGCGCCGCCGAGGCGGTGGGCGGCGTGGCCGTCGAGCCACTTGACCGTGCGGTGGCCGTGTCCGACGGTGTAGCCGATGTACAGGGCGGCCAGGCCGTGCTTCCAGCTCGGGTCGGCACCGTTCCTGAGGTCGATCGCGGTGGCCACCAGCAGGACGACCTCCAGCAATGGTTCGAGCAGCAGCAGGCCCAGCCCCGTACGGCGCATCCCGAGCACGTAGCGGAAGAACAGTCCGGCGGCCAGCAGCACCCAGAAGCCGACCTCGCAGACGACGATCAGCGTGACGATCACGGCTCACTCCTCTCGGTCACCCCTCAAGGCTCCCGCCGGGATCGGCCGATTTCGTCGTCACCGCCGACGAACCGCCACTGCATCCTTCGATGTACCCGCGGACCGTCCCGCGGGACCAGGCGCGGCGCCTGCCCGCCGTGTTGGATGGTGCCATGGCCGCACGACTCCCCCGCCCGCACCGCTTCGACCTGTACGTCGGACTGGCCGGCCTGCTCGGCGGGCTGCTGCTGTGGGGCATCGGACTCGGCCTGCGCCCGGCCGGCGAGGCGATGGTGCTGCTGCCCGGTGCCTGGCCGCTGCTGGTGCCGCTGGTCGTGATGGCGGGCTGCGAGGTGCTGCGCCGGGCCGCCCCGCGCACCGCCCTGCTGACCGCCACCGCCGCGCTGATCATGGACACCGTCACCCAGGGCAGCCTGGTCACCGTCCTGATGTACACCGACGTGATGTACGCCGCCGTCCTGTACGGCACCCCCGCCTCGGCCCGGCGGATCCCGCGGATCACCGGGCTGCTGACGGTGGCCGGGACGGTCGTGCCGTTCGCCGTGTGGCGGGTGCCCGAGGCACTGCTGATCGGTGTCGCGACCGGCGTCGTCGCGTTCGCGCCCGCCTCCACCGGACTGATCGTGCGCAACCACCGCGAGGCCGCCGAAGCCGCCCGGCTGCGTGCCGAACAGACCGCGCTGCTGGCCGAGATGGACCGCACGCAGGCCGTCACGGCGGAACGCGCCCGGATGGCGAGGGAGTTGCACGACCTCGTCGCCAACCACCTCTCCGCGATCGCCATCCACTCCACGGCCGCGCTCTCGCTCGACGACCCGGACACCACCCGCCGGGCCCTGCACGTCATCCGCGAGAACAGCGTCGAGGGGCTCGCGGAGATGCGCCGCCTGATCGGCATCCTGCGCGACGACAGCGGCGGCCCGGGGGCCTCCCCCGGGCTGTCCGCCTCGGGGCAGGGGGGCATCCCGGTCGCTCCCACGCTCGACGGCCTGGACGCCCTGGTCGACACCGCCCGCGCCAACGGCCTCGCCGTCGGCCTCGACGCCGGGCACGGCGAGGGGCTGCCCGCGCCGGTGGGACTCGCGGCGTACCGGATCGTCCAGGAGTCCCTCACCAACGCCCTCAAGCACGCGGGCCCCGGCCGGGTCTCGGTCGCGCTGCGGCGGCGGGACGGTTCGCTGGACATCGTCGTGACGAGCCCTTACGGCGACCGCGACGGGCCGCGGGCACCGGGCTCCGGCGCCGGACTGGTCGGAATGCGGGAGCGGGCCGCCCTGCTGGACGGGACCTTCGAGGCGGGTCCCGAGGACTCCGCCGAGGGCAAGGTCTGGGCCGTGCGGGCCACCCTGCCGGCCGGCGAGGACGAGGAGCCGGCTTGAGGCCGCCGTGGACAGCAGTCGAAGGAGTGACCCCGTGATCCGAGTGCTCGTCGCCGAGGACCAGTCCGCCGTGCGCGCCGGACTGGTGCTCATCCTGGGCAGCGCGCCCGACATCGAGGTGGCCGGCGAGGCCCGCGACGGCGAGCAGGCGGTGGCGATGGCCCGTGAGCTGCGCCCGGACGTGGTGCTGATGGACGTGCAGATGCCGCGTCTGGACGGTGTCTCGGCGACCCGGCAGGTGGTGGCGGAGGGGCTGGCCGACGTCCTCGTCCTGACCACCTTCGACCTCGACGAGTACGTGTTCGGCGCGCTGCGCGCGGGCGCCTGCGGGTTCCTGCTGAAGAACACGGACGCGAGGGATCTGCTGGAGGCGGTGCGCACCGTGGCCCGCGGTGAGGGCCTGATCGCCCCGGCGGTCACCCGGCGGCTCATCGCCGAGTTCGCCGCCAAGCCGGTGCGGGAGCCCACGGCGGACCCCTCGGTGCTGGACGGCCTGACGCGCCGCGAGCGGGAGGTGCTGTCCTGCCTCGGCGAGGGGATGTCCAACGCCGAGATCGCGGCCCGCCTCGCCATGGCCGAGGCGACGGTGAAGACACACGTCAGCCGGTTGCTGGGCAAGCTGGAGCTGCGCAGTCGCGTCCAAGCGGCGGTTTTGGCGCAGGAGTTGGGGATCTAGCGGTCTGGTGCGGGGCCGGCCGGGGACAGTGGTCCAGACCTATTGACCTATGGTCCAGACCTTTCTATTCTCGCGGCACTGAGGGCCTGATGGCTCAGTCAGGCCCCCGACAACCCCCATAAGGAGGCGCAGCATGCGCTTCAGACACAGAGCCGCGGCCGGATTCGCGACCCTGCTGCTCCCGTTCGCCGGCCTGGTCGGTCTCGCCGCCCCCGCCCAGGCGGCCACCGAAGCCACCGCCACCTACGCCAAGACCCAGGACTGGGGCTCCGGCTTCGAGGGCAAGTGGACCGTCAAGAACACCGGTACCACCACCATCAACTCCTGGACCGTGGAGTGGGACTTCCCCTCCGGCACCTCGGTCACCTCCGGCTGGGACGCCGACTTCACCTCGTCCGGCACCCACTGGACCGCCAAGAACAAGGCCTGGAACGGCACCCTCGCCCCCGGCGCCTCCGTCTCCTTCGGCTTCAACGGCTCCGGCTCCGGCGCCCCCGCCAACTGCAAGCTCAACGGCGGCAGCTGCGACGGCGGCTCGGTCCCCGGCGACAACCCGCCCTCCGCGCCCGGCACCCCCTCGGCCTCCGACATCACCAACACCTCGGTGAAGCTGTCCTGGAGCGCCGCCACCGACGACAAGGGCATCAAGAACTACGACGTCCTGCGCGGCGGCAGCAAGGTCGCCACCGTCACCGGCACCAGCTGGACGGACACCGGCCTGACCGCCGGCACCGACTACTCGTACACCGTCCAGGCCCGGGACACCGCCGACCAGACCGGCCCGGTCTCCGGCGCCCGCGCGGTGCGCACCACCGGCGGCGGCACCGACCCGCAGCCCGGCACGAAGATCAACCTCGGCTACTTCACCGAGTGGGGCGTCTACGGCCGCAACTACCACGTCAAGAACCTGGTGACCTCCGGCTCCGCCTCGAAGATCACGCACATCAACTACGCGTTCGGCAACGTCAAGAACGGTCAGTGCACCGTCGACGACACCTTCGCCGCATACGACAAGGCCTACACCGCCGACCAGTCCGTCAGCGGCACCGCCGACACCTGGGACCAGCCGCTGCGCGGCAACTTCAACCAGCTGCGCCAGCTGAAGGCCAAGTACCCGCACATCAAGGTGCTGTACTCCTTCGGCGGCTGGACCTACTCCGGCGGCTTCGGCCAGGCGGCGCAGAACGCGGCCGCGTTCGCCAAGTCCTGCAAGGCCGTCGTGGAGGACCCGCGCTGGGCCGACGTCTTCGACGGCATCGACATCGACTGGGAGTACCCGAACGCCTGCGGCCTGACCTGCGACACCTCCGGCCCGGCGGCGTTCAGGACCCTGATGTCCGCGCTGCGCACCGAGTTCGGCTCGAACTACCTGGTCACCGCGGCCATCACCGCCGACGGCTCGAACGGCGGCAAGATCGACGCGGCCGACTACGGCGGCGCCGCCCAGTACCTCGACTGGTACAACGTGATGACGTACGACTACTTCGGCGCCTTCGACGCGGACGGCCCGACCGCTCCGCACTCGCCGCTCACCTCGTACCCCGGTATCCCGGCGGCCGGCTTCAACTCCGCCGACGCGATCGCCAAGCTGAAGGCGAAGGGCGTCCCCTCCGCCAAGCTGCTGCTCGGCATCGGCTTCTACGGCCGCGGCTGGACCGGCGTCACCCAGTCCGCCCCCGGCGGCTCGGCGACCGGCGCGGCGCCCGGCACCTACGAGGCCGGCATCGAGGACTACAAGGTGCTCAAGAACTCCTGCCCGTCCACCGGCACGATCGCCGGCACGGCGTACGCGCACTGCGGCAACAACTGGTGGTCCTACGACACCCCGTCGACCATCGCCGGCAAGATGACCTGGGCCAAGAACCAGGGCCTGGGCGGCGCGTTCTTCTGGGAGTTCAGCGGCGACACCAGCAACGGTGAACTGGCGACCGCCATCAGCAACGGGCTGAAGTAGCCCGAGCCAGGTAAGTACTAGGCGACATTGACGCTCCCCCAGACTTCGTCCGGGGGGACCCCCATCCAGCGGGTGAATGTGGCTACGCCACATTCACCCGCTGACCGGGCGGGGCTGCCTCGAGCCACGCGAGAAACCCGGTCAGCGCGTCTTCGCTCATGGCGAGCTCGAGCCGCGTGCCCCGGTGCAGACAGGCGAGGATCACCGAGTCGGAGAGCAGCGCCAGCTCCTCCTCGCCCTCGGGAAGACGGCGCCCGGCCACCTCGATCGCGGAACGCTCCAGGACACGGCGGGGGCGCGGGGCGTAGGAGAACACGCGGAACCACTCCACGCGGTCGCCGTTGTAGCGGGCCACGCCGTAGGCCCAGCCTTTGCCACCGGTGTCGGGTTTCTCGGGGACGTCCCAGCGCAGGCTGCAGTCGAAGGTGCCGCCGGAACGCTGGATGAGCCTGCGGCGCAGGCCGAAGACGAACAGTCCCAGCACCACCAGGGCCACGACAATTCCGCACACAGTCAGAGCGAGGACCATCGGCACCGACCTCCTCGTCTCCTCAGTAACGGAACGTGAAAAACACCCTTATCCGCCTCAGCCGCGGTCAGCTCCGGATTGCTCCGGTGCCGACCGCGGCTGAGTGACGTCATCGCAGGGCGGGCTGGATCAACGCGCCGCCGTCGCCGCGCGAAGCCGGACGTCGGCGCGGCGCTTGGCCTCGGCGTCGTCCTCCGCCTTCGCACGCTCCAGGTCCTGCTCGACGCGCTTGACATCGATCTCGTCGGCGAGCTCCGCGACCTCCGCCAGCAGCGACAGCTTGTTGTCCGCGAACGAGACGAAACCGCCGTGCACCGCGGCGACGACCGTTCCGCCATCACTCGTACGGATGGTCACCGGGCCCGACTCCAGCACACCGAGCAGCGGCTGGTGACCGGGCATGACGCCGATGTCGCCGGACGTGGTGCGCGCGACGACCAGGGTGGCCTCGCCGGACCAGACCTGGCGGTCGGCAGCGACCAGCGCGACGTGCAGCTCAGCAGCCAAGGGTGGCTCCTCGGGTCACCACCCGGCGGGATGTGCCGGGTGTTGGTTACAAGTCTAATGGGCGTGACAGAGGGGGCGGGACGACCCCGCCCCCTCACGACACGAGCACAAGTGCCCGGGTCAGGAGACGCCCAGCTCCTTCGCGTTCTTCTTCAGGTCCTCGATACCACCGCACATGAAGAATGCCTGCTCGGGGAAGTGGTCGTACTCGCCGTCGCAGATCGCGTTGAACGCCGCGATCGACTCGTCCAGCGGCACGTCCGAGCCGTCCACACCGGTGAACTGCTTGGCCACGTGGGTGTTCTGGGACAGGAAGCGCTCCACGCGACGGGCACGGTGGACGACGAGCTTGTCCTCCTCGCCGAGCTCGTCGATACCGAGGATCGCGATGATGTCCTGGAGGTCCTTGTACTTCTGCAGGATGTTCTTGACGCGCATGGCGGCGTCGTAGTGGTCCTGCGCGATGTACCGCGGGTCCAGGATGCGGGACGTGGAGTCCAGCGGGTCCACGGCCGGGTAGATGCCCTTCTCCGAGATCGGACGGGACAGCACCGTCGTCGCGTCGAGGTGGGCGAAGGTGGTGGCCGGGGCCGGGTCGGTCAGGTCGTCCGCGGGGACGTAGATCGCCTGCATCGAGGTGATCGAGTGACCACGGGTCGAGGTGATGCGCTCCTGGAGGAGACCCATCTCGTCGGCCAGGTTCGGCTGGTAGCCCACCGCGGAGGGCATACGGCCGAGCAGGGTCGACACCTCGGAACCGGCCTGCGTGAAGCGGAAGATGTTGTCGATGAAGAACAGCACGTCCTGCTTCTGCACATCGCGGAAGTACTCCGCCATGGTCAGACCCGCGAGGGCCACACGCAGACGGGTGCCCGGCGGCTCGTCCATCTGACCGAAGACCAGCGCGGTCTTGTCGATGACGCCCGACTCCGACATCTCCTCGATGAGGTCGTTGCCCTCACGGGTGCGCTCACCGACACCGGCGAACACGGAGACACCGTCGTGGTTGTTGGCGACGCGGTAGATCATCTCCTGGATGAGCACCGTCTTGCCGACGCCGGCACCACCGAACAGACCGATCTTTCCACCCTTGACGTACGGGGTGAGAAGGTCGATGACCTTGACGCCGGTCTCGAACATCTCGGTCTTCGACTCGAGCTCGTCGAAGCGCGGGGCCTTGCGGTGGATGGACCAGCGCTCACCGTCGTAGGACTCGTCGACGTTCAGCACCTCGCCGAGGGTGTTGAACACCTTGCCCTTGGTGAAGTCGCCGACCGGGACGGTGATGCCCGTGCCGGTGTCGGTGACCGAGGCCTGGCGGACCAGACCGTCGGTGGGCTGCATGGAGATGGTGCGGACCAGGCCGTCACCCAGGTGCTGGGCGACCTCCAGGGTCAGCGTCTTCTTCTCGCCGGCGTTGGCCGGGTCGGCCACCTCGACGTGCAGCGCGTTGTAGATGTCCGGCATCGCGTCGACGGGGAACTCCACGTCGACGACCGGGCCGATGACCCGCGCGACGCGGCCGGTGGCCACGCCCGACGCAGCGGTCGGCTCAACAGTGGTGGTCATTAGTTGTCACTCCCCGCGTTCGCGTCGGCCAGGGCGCTCGCGCCACCGACGATCTCGCTGATTTCCTGGGTGATTTCGGCCTGGCGGGCCGCGTTGGCAAGACGGGAGAGCGTGTTGATCAGCTCACCCGCGTTGTCGGTGGCCGACTTCATCGCGCGCCGGGTGGCGGCGTGCTTGGAAGCGGCCGACTGGAGCAGCGCGTTGTAGATCCGGCTCTCGACGTACCGCGGAAGCAGGGCGTCCAGGACGTCCTCCGCCGACGGCTCGAAGTCGTACAGCGGGAGGATCTCGCCCTTGGGCTTGGCCTCCGCCGCCACCTCTTCGAGGCTGAGCGGCAGCAGCCGCGCGTCCTGCGCGTTCTGCGTCATCATCGAGACGAACTCGGTGAAGACGATGTGGAGCTCGTCCACGCCGCCTTCCGCCGTCTCCTTCTCGATGGCCTCGATGAGCGGAGCCGCGACCTTCTTGGCGTCCGCGTACGAGGGCTCGTCGGTGAAGCCGCTCCACGACTCCGCGATCCTGCGCTCACGGAAGTTGTAGTGCGCGACACCGCGCCGGCCGACGATGTACGTGTCGACCTGCTTGCCCTCGCGCTCCAGCCGCTCGGTGAGCTGCTCCGCCGCCTTGATGGCGTTGGAGTTGAACGCACCGGCCAGACCCCGGTCGCTGGTCAGCAGCAGCACCGCGGACCGCGTGACCGTCTCGGCCTGGGTGGTCAGCGGGTGCTTGGTGTTCGACCCGGTGCCGACCGCCGTGACCGCGCGGGTCAGTTCCTGCGCGTACGGCGTGGAGGCCGCCACCTTGCGCTGCGCCTTGACGACGCGCGAGGCGGCGATCATCTCCATCGCCTTGGTGATCTTCTTGGTCGCGGTGACGGATCGGATGCGACGCTTGTAGACCCGGAGCTGGGCTCCCATGAGTCAGGTCCCTTCCTTACGTCACTTGGCGGTGGACGGAGCGTCCTCGCCGAGCAGCTTGCCGTCCGAGGTCTCGAACTGCTTCTTGAACTCGGCGATGGCGTCGGCGACGGCCGTGAGGGTGTCGTCCGACATCTTGCCGCCCTCCTTGATGGAGGTCATGAGGCCCTGCTCCTTGCGGTGCAGGTACTCCAGGAGCTCCCTCTCGAAGCGGCGGATGTCGGAGACCGGAACCTCGTCCATCTTGCCGGTGGTGCCGGCCCAGACGGAGACGACCTGGTCCTCGGTGGACATCGGCTGGTACTGAGCCTGCTTCAGCAGCTCGACCATCCGCTGACCGCGCTCCAGCTGCGACTTCGACGCGGCGTCCAGGTCGGAACCGAAGGCGGCGAACGCCTCCAGCTCGCGGAACTGGGCCAGGTCCACGCGCAGACGGCCGGAGACCTGCTTCATCGCCTTGTGCTGCGCGGAACCACCGACTCGGGAGACGGAGATACCGACGTTCAGCGCGGGGCGCTGACCGGCGTTGAACAGGTCCGACTCCAGGAAGCACTGGCCGTCGGTGATGGAGATGACGTTGGTCGGGATGAACGCCGAGACGTCGTTGGCCTTGGTCTCGACGATCGGCAGACCGGTCATCGAGCCGGCACCCATCTCGTCGGAGAGCTTCGCGCAGCGCTCCAGCAGGCGGGAGTGCAGGTAGAAGACGTCACCCGGGTAGGCCTCACGGCCCGGCGGGCGGCGCAGCAGCAGGGAGACGGCACGGTAGGCGTCGGCCTGCTTCGACAGGTCGTCGAAGATGATGAGGACGTGCTTGCCCTCGTACATCCACTGCTGGCCGATGGCCGAACCGGTGTACGGCGCCAGGTACTTGAAGCCGGCCGGGTCGGACGCCGGGGCGGCGACGATGGTCGTGTACTCCAGCGCGCCGTTCTCCTCCAGCGCGCGGCGGACCGACGCGATGGTGGAGCCCTTCTGACCGATGGCGACGTAGATGCAGCGGACCTGCTTGTTCGGGTCGCCGGTACGCCAGTTGTCACGCTGGTTGATGATCGTGTCGACGGCCAGGGCGGTCTTGCCGGTCTGGCGGTCACCGATGATCAGCTGACGCTGACCACGGCCGATCGGGGTCATCGCGTCGACGGCCTTGTAGCCGGTCTCCATCGGCTCGTGCACCGACTTGCGCTGCATGACCGTGGGGGCCTGCAGCTCGAGGGCGCGACGACCCGAGGTCTCGATCTCGCCGAGGCCGTCGATCGGGGCGCCGAGGGGGTCGACCACGCGGCCGAGGTAGCCCTCGCCGACCGCTACGGAGAGGACCTCGCCGGTGCGGGTGACCGGCTGCCCCTCCTCGATGCCGCTGAACTCACCGAGGACGATGGCACCGATCTCGCGCTCCTCGAGGTTGAGGGCGAGGCCGAGGGTGCCGTCCTCGAACTTCAGCAGTTCGTTGGCCATGGCCGAGGGCAGACCCTCGACCTTCGCGATGCCGTCGCCGGCAAGGGTGACCGTACCGACCTCCTCGCGCGAGGCCGCGTCCGGCTTGTACGACTGGACGAAGGTCTCCAGTGCGTCCCGGATCTCCTCCGGCCGGATCGTGAGCTCCGCCATCTGGGTTCCCTGCTCTCCTTGTTGGGCCCGAAGTTTCACTTTGGGGGGATGGGGACTCCCCCCTAAGAGAGGTGAATCCTCTGCACGGCCCAACCGGGCCGTAATTACGTCTTGCGTGTTCAGTTGCGGCTAGCTCGCCAGCCGGCGCTCGGCGTCCGCGATGCGGTCCGCCAGGGAGCCGTTGATGATCTCGTCACCGACCTGCACCCGGATCCCGCCGAGGACCTCGGGGTCCAGGTCGAGGTTGAGGTGCATCCGGCGGCCGTAGAGCTTGGCGAGAGCGGCGCCGAGGCGCTGCTTCTGCCCGTCGCTCAGCGGCACCGCCGAGGTGACGACGGCCACCATGCGGTCACGCCGCTCGGCGGCGAGCTTGGACAGGGACTCCAGTCCCGCTTCCAGGCTACGTCCCCGCGGCGCGGTCACAAGGCGCGTCACCAGACGCTCGGTGGCCGGGGCCGCCCGTCCGCCGAGCAGGCTGCGCAGCAGCTCGCTCTTGGCAGCGGTGGTGGCCTTGCGGTCGGTCAGCGCGGCGCGCAGCTCGGTGCTGGAGGCGACGATCCGGCCGAACCGGAACAGCTCGTCCTCGACGCTGTCGAGCGTGCCGTCCTGCTGGGCCGCGGTGAGGTCCGCGGTGTTCGCCAGCTCCTCCAGCGCGTCCACCAGGTCGCGGGACTGCGACCAGCGGGAGCGCACCATGCCGGAGACCAAGTCCGCGGTCTCGCCGCCGACCTGGGAGCCGAGCAGGCGCTGGACCAGCTCGGCCTTGCTCTCACCGGCCTGCGCCGGGTCGGTGAGGACCCGACGCAAGCTGACCTCGCGGTCGAGCAGCGCGGTCACCGCGGCCAGCTCGTCGGCGAGCCGCGCCGCGTCCACGGACGTGGCGTCCGTCAGCGCGTCGAGACGCTCACGTGCGGCAGCCAGGGCCTCGCGGCTCGCTCCGTTCATCGAGACGCCTCGGCCTTCTCCTCGAGCTCGTCGAGGAAGCGGTCGATCACGCGGCTCTGCCGGGCGTGGTCCTCGAGGGACTCACCGACCAGCTTGCCGGCCAGCTCGGTGGCCAGCTTGCCGACGTCCTGACGGAGCGCGGACGAGGCGGCCTTGCGGTCGGCCTCGATCTGGGAGTGACCGGCGGTGACGATCTCCTCGCGCTGCCGCTGGCCTTCCGCGCGCATCTCGGCGATGAGCGCGGCACCCTGCTCCTGAGCCTCCTGGCGCAGTCGCGCGGCCTCGTGCCGGGCCTCGGCGAGCTGGGCCTTGTACTGCTCAAGGACGCTCTGGGCCTCGACCTTCATGGTCTCGGCCTCTTCAATACCGCCTTCGATCGCCGCGCGGCGCTCCTCCAGAACCTTGTTGATGTTCGGAAGCAGCTTCTTCCAGAAGATGAAGAAGACGATGGCGAAGGCGATGGTGCCGACGAGCAGCTCGGGACCCGGCGGGACGAGCGGGTTCTGCTCCTCCTCGGCCGCCAGCTGCACCAGGTTGGCGATCACATCAGTGCCTTTCGTCGAATCGTGTCGGTAAGCGTGGGCTACTTACACACCGAACACGAACGGCATAACGATGCCGATGAGGGCGAGCGCCTCACAGAAGGCGAAGCCCAGGATCTGGTTGGCACGGATCAGGCCGGCGGCCTCGGGCTGACGGGCCAGCGCCTGGGTGCCGTTGCCGAAGATGATGCCGACGCCGATGCCGGGGCCGATGGCGGCGAGGCCGTAGCCGATGGAGCCGAGCGAACCGGAGACAGCGGCGAGGGTCTCAGTGGCAGCCATGCTGAATCTTCCTTCTCTTTCATGGACCGGCGGGGGTTGGCCACCGGACGTTCTGGGGGGCTTGCGGGCTTAGGGGCTCAGTGGTGCTCGGCGAGAGCGCCCTGGATGTACGAGCAGGCCAGCAGCACGAAGACGTACGCCTGGACGGCCTGCACGAAAAGCTCGAAGAGGATCATGGCCATCGTCATGATGAACGAGACGCCCGCCGCCGGGATCAGCCAGCTGTTCAGCAGGTACCAGGAGGCCACGGTGAACATGACCAGCATCAGGTGACCGGCGAACATGTTGGCGAACAGTCGCACGGCGTGCGTGAACGGGCGGACCAGCAGGTTCGAGAAGAACTCGATGATCATGACGAGCGGCAGCACCGGACCGAGCGACTTGTCGTAGCCGGTCACGTTCTTGAAGAAGCCGACGAACCCGTGGCGCTTGAAGGTCAGTCCGACCCAGGTGAGGTAGACGATCGCGGCCAGCACCATCGGGTACGCGATGATCGACGACACCGGGAACTGGGCCAGCGGGATCACCGACCAGATGTTCATGATCCAGATGAAGAAGAAGAGCGAGACCATGAGCGGGACCCACTTCTCGCCCTCACGCTTGCCAAGGGTCTCGTAGACGATGCCGCGGCGTACGAAGTCGTAGCCGGCCTCGCCGATCATCTGGAGCTTGCCCGGCACCACCTTCGCCTTGCCGAAGGCCGCCCAGAAGAAGCCGATCACGAGCACGGTGGTGATGAGCGCGAGCAGCATCACCTTGTTGAACTCGAACCCTCCCACCGTGGTGATCGGCTGGAAGAGAAACGAGTGCAGGCCCGGAGCCGGAAAGCCACACCCGTTGTCGGACATGATCCGACAACTCCAGTCAAAGGCGAGCTGGGTCTGGTCAGCACTCACCACGGGCTCCTTCGGCGTGACGCATGGGTACGGCAACCTCGTTGTGTCGGCGCGGCACAGGGCCGCGGGTCGGCACCGGACAGGTGTTACGGATGTGGGGGCGGCTGGGGGACATCAAGCCTCGCGATCGAGCAGGCGTCAGCTCGGATGCCCGCGCCCGCGATGCCGCAGTTGGCACCGGACGATAGCAGGAGATCTCACTGGCCCTTATCCCGCCCCTACCCCTCACGACGACGGCCCTGTCTTCTCGGGCTTCTCGCTCTTCACGGCATCCGGATCGACGTAGAAGATCTTGGCCTTCATGTGCGCACGGGCCTGCGCGGCCATCCACACCACGGTCGCGATGACGAGACCGATGGCGAACGTCTTCGGATTGAAGAGAGAGGTGTCCTTGAAGAGGGCGACGAAGATCAGGAGCAGCAGGAGCTGGGCGACGTAGAGCATCATCCCCATGGCCTGGAACAGCTGGGGGAGCGTCTTCGCCGTCCACTGCAGGACGAACAGGCCGATCCCCATGAAGAGGATGGCGAGCAGAGCGCCGACGCCGGCACCGAGCGCCCCCTTGCCGCCGGCGACCACACCGCTGACCGCGACCGTGACCGCACCGACAGCGGCCGAAGGCACAGCTGTCTGCAGAAGGTTCCGGGCGTCATTGGACGGCATGGCGGCAACTCCGCTTTCACAGGGGGGCAGGGTGTCGTCATGGACGAGCGTAGTCCCGGGCTGAGAGAGAACCTCATGCCGGTGGACCGTCGCACCACGGTCCGGCGGCTCTGTCCGGGGGGTTCTCGTGAACCGTATCACAAACTATTTGATGAGGTCTTTACCTGGGGGTGTGCGCACTGTCACACATGAGAGTGATGGTGCGCGTCTGTGCAGAAACCGAGCCGACATGTCTGGTAATGGGGCCTTCGTTCCCCCACGGCCAGGCAATGCCTTAGTCAGATTCTTACCTTGTGAAGCGTGAGCGGGGACCGACGGCGGTCGCTCCGTTGACACCGGAGACCCCCACGGCGACCGGCGTGCGCTCGTCCTCGTCCTCGTTCCGCTCCTCGGCCGGGGCCTCCACCGGCACCTCCGAAGCGGGCGGCAGCACGGCCCGGCGGCGGTAGCGCGGCGGTACGAAGTGCTCGGCCCACAGCGGCGCCCGCGGGGTGAAGCGGGGCAGCAGCAGCAGGATCAGACCGAGCGCGCTGAGCAGCACGACGCCCAGCACGATCCACATGGACGCGGAGTTCACCGAGTAGCCGAGGGCGCCGAAGGCGATCAGCGCCGACCAGAAGTACATGATCAGCACGGCCCGGCTGTGCGAGTGGCCGATCTCCAGCAGCCGGTGGTGCAGGTGCCCCCGGTCCGCGGCGAACGGCGACTGCCCGCGCCAGGTGCGGCGCACGATCGCGAGGATCAGGTCCGCGGCCGGGATCGCGATGATGGTGAGCGGCATCAGCAGCGGGATGTAGACGGGCACCATCTGGTGCACCGCGTTGCGCTCGGAGCCGGAGAACAGCTTCATCACGTCCGGGTCGACCTGCCCGGTCACCGAGATCGCGCCCGCCGCCAGCACCAGGCCGATGAGCATCGAGCCCGAGTCGCCCATGAAGATGCGGGCCGGGTGCATGTTGTGCGGCAGGAAGCCCAGGCACATGCCCATCAGCACCGAGGCGAAGAGGGTGGCCGGGGCGGCGGCCTCGATGCCGTACGAGTACCAGATCCGGTAGGCGTACATGAAGAACGCGGCCGAGGCGATGCACACCATGCCCGCCGCCAGGCCGTCCAGCCCGTCGACGAAGTTGACCGCGTTGATGGTGATGACGACCAGCGCCACCGTCAGCAGAGTGCCCTGCCACTGGGTCAGCGCGACCGTGCCGACACCCGGGACCGGCAGCCACAGGATCGTCAGGCCCTGCATCACCATGACGCCGGCGGCGATCATCTGGCCGCCCAGCTTGATCAGGGCGTCGATCTCGAACTTGTCGTCCAGCACACCGATGAGCCAGATCAGCGCCGCCCCGGAGAGCAGGGCACGTGGCTCGTTGGACTTCTCGAAGACGTCGCTGAGGTTGGTGAGATGGTCCGCGACCAGCAGGCCCGCGCACAGGCCGAAGAACATCGCGATCCCGCCGAGCCGCGGAGTGGGCTCCCGGTGCACGTCACGTGCCCGGATCTCCGGCATCGCTCCGGCCACGATCGCGAACTTCCGCACCGGCCCGGTCAGCAGGTACGTCACCGCGGCCGTGATGCAGAGCGTCAGCAGGTATTCACGCACGGGCTTCCCCACAGATCTCGCTGGCCATCTCAGCCCCACACCCTAGCGAGGGACGCATATGGTTGGGGACTTCCGGGTAGCGACGATGGTTGCACGGGTTGCTGTGCACCGGGCTTCCGGCTACCCCGCCTCAGCGCGGATACGGCGGAAATCCCCCGGCGAGATCCCGCACTTCCTCCCGTACCGTCCTGCTGTCGGCCTGGTCCCGCAGCACCTCGGCGAGCAGCTTGGCGATGCGAGCCATCTCACCCTCGCTCATCCCCTGCGTGGTGACGGCGGCGGTGCCCAGCCGCAGGCCGCGGGCGTCGTGCGGCAGCGCGCAGCAGTCGACGATCATCCCGGCGGCCGCCAGCCGGCCACGGGCGGCACGGCCGTCCACGCCGAGCGGGGCCGGGTCCGCGGTGATGAGGTGGGTGTCCGTGCCGCCGGTGGTGACGACGAGCCCCTCGGCGGCGAGCGCGGCGGCCAGGTACCGGGCGTTGGCGACCACCTGATGGGCGTACGCCTGGAAGGCCGGTGTCGCCGCCTCGCCGAAGGCGACCGCCTTGGCGGCGATGCTGTGCATCTGGGCGCCGCCCTGGGTGAAGGGGAAGACGGCCCGGTCGACGCGTTCGGCGAGCTCCGCTCCGCACAGGATCATGCCGCCGCGCGGCCCGCGCAGCACCTTGTGCGTGGTGGCGCACACCACATCGGCGTACGGCACCGGACTGGGCGCCGCTCCCCCGGCGACGAGCCCGATGGGGTGCGCGGCGTCCGCGATGAGGTAGGCGCCGACCTCGTCGGCGAC
Organism: Streptomyces sp. NPDC089424; assembly: GCF_044749345.1. Taxonomy (NCBI): domain Bacteria; kingdom Bacillati; phylum Actinomycetota; class Actinomycetes; order Kitasatosporales; family Streptomycetaceae; genus Streptomyces; species Streptomyces sp. NPDC089424. The sequence continues at coordinate 477,803 of NZ_JBIVHU010000003.1, read as the reverse complement.
CTCACGGAAGTAGGCGTAGTCGAGGTGGCGCGGGTAGGCGATCGAGCCGCACACGATCGCCTTGGGGCGATGCGCGCGGGCCAGGGTGCGCACCTGGTCGTAGGCCATCAGACCGGTCTCCTCGTCGACGCCGTAGCCGACGAAGTCGAACCAGCGGCCGGAGAAGTTGGCGGGCGAGCCGTGCGTGAGGTGGCCGCCGTGGCGCAGGCCGAGGGCGAGGACCGTGTCGCCGGGGCGCAGCAGGGCGGCGTACGCGGCCAGGACGGCCGAACTGCCCGAGTGGCACTGGACGTTGGCGTGCTCGGCGCCGAAGAGCTCCTGGGCCCGGCGGACGGCGAGCCCCTCGGCGACATCGACGATCTCGCAGCCGCCGTGGTAGCGGGAGCCCGGATAGCCCTCCGCGTACTTGTTGGCCAGCGGTGAGCCGAGGGCGGCCAGCACGGCCCGCGAGGCGAAGTTCTCGGCGGCGTTCAGCTGAAGCGTGGTCGACTGCCGGTCCAGCTCCCCGAGCAGGATCTCGGCGAGCGCGGGATCCTGCCGGCGCAGCAGATCGGCCTCGAGGGCATGGGCGACCGACATGGTGGACTCCGGCCGTCGACGATGACGTAGGTCCAATGTAGGCCGGGGCGGTCGGGGGCGCCCGCTGTCGCACGGCCCCGGGGCGGCCGGGACTCAGGTCCGGGCCGCCACTCCCGTCAGCGCCGTCACCACGGGGTCCAGTGCCTGGTGTATCTCGTCGCCGACCGACCGGAAGAACGTCAGCGGCGCCCCGTACGGGTCGTAGACCTCGTCCGCCTCGGCGGTGGGCGCCAGCAGCCAGCCGCGCAGCGCGGCACCGGCCCGCACCAGCGCGCGGGCCCGGGCCACCACCCCGTCCTCCAGCGGCGGCAGGGTCGCCGGGTCGATCGCCTTCACCAGCCGGGTGAACTCCTTCAGCGTGAAGGTGCGCAAGCCCGCCGAGTGCCCCATCGAGATCACCTGGGCACGGTGGTCACGGGTGGCGGTGAGCACCAGGTCGGCACGGATCACGTGCTCGTCCAGCAGCTCCCGGCCCACGAAGCCGGACGCGTCCGCGCCGAAGTCGGCCAGCACCGTCTCGGCGTTGGCCTCCATGGGAGCACCCTCGTGGCCCCAGGTGCCGGCGCTCTCCACGATCAGCCCGCCGCCGAGGACACCGAGCCGCTCCGACACGAAATGCCGGGTCAGCCGCTCGGTGATGGGTGAGCGGCACACGTTTCCGGTGCTGACGTGGAGGATGCGGAAGCTGTCACGCGGAAGCCCCACGAACGTCGTCGTGATCTCCGCCGCGCTTTCCCGGTTGCCTATGCCACGCATGGGGGTGCCCCCTGCGCGAGCGGAGCCGGGAGCTCGGGCGAGTAGGGGGCTGTCAATTGGCCACCTCAAGGTCGGGTACGACCTTGCGCAGCTCGTCCGGCGAGAGGGCGCCCTCGCGCAGCAGGACGGGCACCGGGCCGGTGACGTCGACGATGGAGGACGGCACGTTGCCGGGGGTCGGGCCGCCGTCGAGGTAGACGGAGACGGAGTCGCCGAGCATCTGCTGGGCGGCGTCGCAGTCCTCCGGCGCCGGGTGCCCGGTCAGGTTCGCCGACGACACGGCCATCGGGCCGACCTCGGTGAGCAGCTCGATCGCGACCGGGTGCAGGGGCATGCGCACGGCGACCGTGCCCCGGGTGTCGCCCAGGTCCCACTGGAGCGACGGCTGGTGCCGGGCGACCAGCGTTAGCGCGCCCGGCCAGAAGGCGTCCACCAGCTCCCAGGCCAGCTCGGAGAAGTCCGTGACCAGGCCGTGCAGGGTGTTCGGGGAGCCGATGAGGACGGGCGTGGGCATGTTGCGGCCGCGGCCCTTGGCCTCCAGCAGGTCGGCGACCGCCTCGGAGGAGAACGCGTCGGCGCCGATGCCGTACACGGTGTCGGTCGGGAGGACCACCAGCTCGCCACGGCGGACGGCGGACGCGGCCTCACGCAGACCGGTCACGCGGTCGGTGGCGTCATTGGTGTCGTATCGCCGTGCCATTTCAGCGGTCCTCCTCGTACCCGTACTGCCGGGGTGAAGTCTGGTGGGTGCTCACGGCAGCGCCTTGCGGGCGGTGGCGAAGCGTGGGCGGTTGTTGAGGTCGGGGTGGTCGGCCGCGTCGGCCCAGCCCCGCTCCTCGGTGAAGATCCACGGCACCTGGCCGCCCTGGGTGTCGGCGTGCTCGATGACGACGACGCCGCCGGGGCGCAGCAGCCGGTGCGCGGTGCGTTCGATGCCGCGGATCAGGTCGAGGCCGTCCTCGCCGGAGAACAGCGCCAGCTCGGGGTCGTAGTCCCGCGCCTCGGGAGCGACGTACTCCCATTCGGTGAGCGGGATGTACGGCGGGTTCGAGATGACCAGGTCGACCTGGCCGTCGAGGTCGGGGAAGGCGGTCAGGGCGTTGCCCTGCCGCAGGTCCACCCGCGACCCCTCGACGTTCTTGCGGGTCCAGCGCAGCGCGTCCTCGGACAGCTCCACGGCGTGCACCCGGGAGCGCGGCACCTCCTGGGCGAGCGCCAGCGCGATGGCGCCGGAGCCGGTGCACAGGTCGACGATCAGCGGCTCGACCACGTCCATGGCGCGCACCGCGTCTATGGCCCAGCCGACCACGGACTCCGTCTCCGGGCGCGGCACGAACACGCCCGGCCCGACCTGGAGTTCCAGGTACCGGAAGAAGGCGCGCCCGGTGATGTGCTGGAGCGGCTCGCGCTGCTCACGGCGGGCGATGACCTCCCAGTAGCGGGCGTCGAAGTCGGAGTCCTTCACGGAGTGCAACTCGCCCCGCTTCACGCCGTGCACGAACGCGGCGAGTTCCTCCGCGTCGGTGCGCGGCGAGGGCACGCCGGCGTCGGCCAGCCGCTGGGTGGCCTGGGCCACCTCCGCGAGCAGCAGACTGCGGGGGCCTGGGGGTCGCCCCCCAAAAGATGGCTGCACGCTCGTCCTCCGTCGTACTCGTAAGTGCCTTACGCGGCTGCGAGCTTGGCGGCCGAGTCCGCGTCGACGCAGGCCTGGATCACCGCGTCGAGCTCGCCGTCAAGAACCTGGTCCAGGTTGTAGGCCTTGAAGCCGACGCGGTGGTCCGAGATGCGGTTCTCCGGGAAGTTGTACGTGCGGATCTTCTCGGAGCGGTCGACGGTGCGGACCTGGCTGCGGCGGGCGTCGGCGGCCTCCTTCTCCGCCTCCTCCTGCGCCGCTGCGAGCAGCCTGGAGCGCAGGATACGCAGTGCCTGCTCCTTGTTCTGCAGCTGGCTCTTCTCGTTCTGGCAGGAGGCGACGACCCCGGTCGGGATGTGCGTGATGCGCACGGCGGAGTCGGTGGTGTTGACGGACTGGCCACCCGGACCGGAGGACCGGTAGACGTCGATGCGCAGGTCGTTGGGGTTGATCTCGACGTCGATCTCCTCGGCCTCCGGGGTGACGAGCACGCCGGCGGCGGAGGTGTGGATACGCCCCTGGGACTCCGTGGCGGGCACGCGCTGCACGCGGTGCACACCGCCCTCGTACTTCAGCCGCGCCCACACGCCCTGCCCGGGTTCGGTGGCGCCCTGGCCGCCCTTGGTCTTCACGGCGACCTGGACGTCCTTGTAGCCGCCCAGCTCGGACTCGGTGGCGTCGATGATCTCGGTCTTCCAGCCGACGCGCTCGGCGTAGCGCAGATACATGCGCAGCAGGTCGCCGGCGAACAGCGCGGACTCGTCACCGCCGGCGCCCGCCTTGATCTCCAGGATGACGTCCTTGTCGTCGCTGGGGTCGCGCGGGACCAGCAGCAGGCGCAGCTTCTCGGTGAGCTCCTCGCGCCCCCGCTCCAGCTCCTTGACCTCGGCGGCGAACTCGGGGTCGTCGGCGCCCAGTTCACGGGCCGTCTCGATGTCGTCCCCCGACTGCTTCCAGGAGCGGTACGTGGCGACGATCGGGGTGAGTTCGGCGTAGCGCTTGTTCAGCTTGCGCGCGTTGGCCTGATCGGCGTGGACCGACGGATCGGCGAGCTGCTTCTCCAGGTCGGCGTGCTCGGCGACAAGCTCCTCGACGGCCTCGAACATCTCTGGCTCCTGATGGGGGCATCCCCTGCTCGTACGTGGGTGAGAGCGTGGGGAAGGGTACGGGGTGAAGTGGGCGGGCGACCAAAAACGCCGGTCCCGGCGCGCCCGCAAGGGGCGCGGCCGTGGACCGGCGAAATGGGGCTCGCTACTTCTTGGAGCCGGCGGCCTTGCCGAAGCGGGCCTCGAAGCGGGCCACACGGCCACCGGTGTCGAGGATCTTCTGCTTGCCCGTGTAGAACGGGTGGCACTCGGAGCAGACCTCGGCCCGGACGGTGCCGGACTGAATGGTGCTACGGGTGGTGAACGAGGCGCCACAGGTGCAGCTGACCTGCGTCTCGACGTACTCGGGGTGGATCTCGCGCTTCAAGGTGTCTCCTATGGTTCGGGAGGGCGCCGGGTCGCCGCCGCGGGGTGCGGGAGCGTGAACCGGGACCGACGTACCAGTCTGCCAGGACTGGCGCCATCCCCCAAAACCGGGGGCCGCTCCGATCTATTCCGTACGGGCGGTGCCGTGCCCCTTACGACGTGACCACGCCCTTGGCCTCGCCCGTCGCGGAGCCCTCGGTGGCCGATCTCGGGATGGGCCGGTCGTTCTTCAGGGCGTCCCACACCCGCTGCGCCTTCGCCTCGTCCAGGAGCACGCGGTTGGGGTCGGCGGGGTCGTAGCGCACCGGCATCGTCACCATGTTCATCTTCGAGGCGCTGATGCCCTTGAGGCCGCTCGCGAAGGACGTCAGGGCGTCGACCGAGCCGAGCGAGGAGTCGGTCGTGACCGTGTCGGTGGCGGTGTCGGCGAGGTCGTACAGCTTCTTCGGGCTGGTGAACAGGCCGATCTCCTTGACCTGCTCGACCAGCGCCTTCACGAAGGCCTGCTGGAGCTGGATACGCCCGAGGTCCGAGCCGTCGCCCACGCCGTGCCGGGTGCGCACGAGGCCGAGGGCCTGCTCACCGGTGAGCCGGTGGGTGCCCGCCGCGAGGTCGAGGTGGCTCTCCGGGTCCGCGATGTCCTTCGTCGTGGTCACCTCGACGCCGCCCAGCTCGTCGACGAGTTTCTGGAAGCCGGCGAAGTCGACCTCCAGGTAGTGGTCCATGCGGATGCCGGTGAGGGACTCGACGGTCTTGACGGCGCAGGCGGCGCCGCCGGTGCTGTAGGCCGAGTTGAACATCACGCCGGAGGCGGCGTCGTGCCGGCCGCCGTGGGCGTCGGTGCACGCGGGACGGTCGATCAGGGTGTCGCGGGGGACGGAGACGACGCTGGCCTTCTTCCGGCCCTCGTGGACGTGCACGATCATCGCCGTGTCCGAGCGGGCGCTGCCGTCGTCGGTGCCGCCGCCCAGCTTCTCGTTGCCGCCCGCGCGGGTGTCCGAGCCGAGGACCAGGATGTTCTCGGAGCCGTCGCCGACCTTGCCGGGCCGGTCGGTGCCCAGGGCCTGGTCGATGTCGACGCTGCGGAGATTGCCGTTGAGCTTGAAGTACACGTAGCCGACGCCGGTGCCGCCGAGGACGACGATGCCCGCTGCGGTCCAGGCGGCGATCAGCAGCCCTCTTCGGCCCTTGGCCCGTGGCTTGCGGCGGCTTCCCTCGGCCCGTCGGCGCGGACCGTGTGTGCCGGACTCACCCGGTATACCGGGCTCCGGCGTGCTGTCGGCAGGCATGTGCTCCTCAGCTCTCGTCGGATGTCGGGTACCCCCTGCGGTCAGGAATGCGATCAGGAACGGGCATCAACCAGTCCATCGTCGCCCTGTCCGGTCAGACGGGGAAACTCGGCGCAGGGTTGCACAGAAAACTGTGAAGGGCCGCATCCGTCGATGTGACGGATGCGGCCCTTCACAGGCCGATCTCAGCGGGCCGTCTCGGCGGACCCACTCGGCGTGCCGACGTCAGTCGCCGTTGCCGGGGGTCGGCGTCGTCTTCTGGATCTGCATCAGGAACTCGACGTTCGACTTGGTCTGCTTCATCTTGTCGAGGAGCAGCTCGATCGCCTGCTGCTGGTCGAGCGCGTGCAGCACCCGGCGCAGCTTCCAGACGACGCCCAGCTCCTCGGCGCCGAGCAGGATCTCCTCCTTACGCGTACCGGACGCGTCCACGTCCACCGCGGGGAAGATGCGCTTGTCGGCGAGCTTCCGGTCGAGCTTGAGCTCCATGTTGCCGGTGCCCTTGAACTCCTCGAAGATCACCTCGTCCATGCGGGACCCGGTGTCCACCAGGGCGGTGGCGAGGATGGTCAGCGAGCCGCCGTCCTCGATGTTGCGGGCCGCACCGAAGAAGCGCTTCGGCGGGTACAGGGCGGTCGAGTCGACACCACCGGACAGGATGCGGCCGGAGGCCGGGGCGGCGAGGTTGTACGCACGGCCCAGACGCGTGATCGAGTCGAGCAGTACGACGACGTCGTGGCCCAGCTCCACCAGCCGCTTGGCACGCTCGATGGCGAGCTCGGCGACCGTGGTGTGGTCCTCGGCCGGGCGGTCGAAGGTCGAGGAGATGACCTCGCCCTTGACCGACCGCTGCATGTCGGTGACCTCTTCCGGACGCTCGTCGACGAGGACGACCATCAGGTGGCACTCGGGGTTGTTGTGCGTGATCGCGTTGGCGATCGCCTGCATGATCATGGTCTTGCCGGTCTTCGGCGGGGCCACGATCAGACCGCGCTGGCCCTTACCGATCGGCGAGACCAGGTCGATGATGCGGGTGGTGAGGACGCCGGGGTCGGTCTCCAGACGGAGGCGGTCCTGCGGGTAGAGCGGGGTGAGCTTGTTGAACTCCGGGCGGCCACGGCCGTGTTCGGGCGCCATGCCGTTGACGGAGTCGAGGCGCACGAGCGCGTTGAACTTCTCGCGCCGCTCGCCTTCCTTCGGCTGACGGACCGCGCCGGTGATGTGGTCGCCCTTGCGCAGGCCGTTCTTGCGGACCTGGGCGAGGGAGACGTACACGTCGTTCGGGCCGGGCAGGTAGCCGGAGGTCCGGATGAACGCGTAGTTGTCGAGGATGTCGAGGATGCCCGCGACCGGGATCAGGACGTCGTCCTCGGCGATCTGCGGCTCGCTGCTGCTGCCGCCCATCTCGTCACGGCCCCGGCGGCCCCGGCGGTCGCGGTAGCGGCCGCGACGGCCACGGCGGCCACCGTCGAAGTCGTCGTCGTTCTGGCCCTGTCCGCCGCCGCCCTGCTGCTGGCGCTGCTGACCCTGGCCCTGGTTCTGCTGCTGGTCGTCGCCCTTGCCGCGGCGGTCGCGGTCCCGGTTGTCCCGGTCGCCCCGCTCACGGTCCCGGCCGCGCTCGCGGCGGTCGCGACGCCGGCCCTCGCCGCCGTCGCCGTCGCCCTGCGCCTGCTGGGCGGGCGACTCGGCCTTCGACTCGCTCTTCGCCTCGGCCGCGACGGTCTCGGGGCTGCCCGCCTCGGCGGTGGCCCGCCGGCGCCGGCGCTCGGGGGCGTCGTCCCCGCCGCGCTCGGCCTCGCCCGCGCGGGCCGCGCCGCCACCGGGCTGGCCGGGAATCTCGATCTGCTGCTGGGCCGCGGCCTTGTCGGCGGGCGCCTCGGCCGACGGGGCGGCCTTCTCGGCAGGTGCTTCGTCACCGGTGCGCGCCTTGGACGTGGCGCGGCGCTTCGGCTTGGTCTCGGTGGCGGCCTCGGCGTTCTTCGCCGGGGCTCCCCCTCCCGCCTGCGCCTCCTTGATGACCTCGATCAGCTGGCTCTTGCGCATGCGCGCGGTGCCCCTGATGCCGAGGCCGGATGCGACCTGCTGCAGCTCGGCCAGCACCATGCCCTCGAGGCCGGTACCGCGGCGCCGCCGGGAGCCGGCACCGCTGGCAGGCGCGGAGGCGTCCGTGGCGGGCGCGGCAGCGGTCTCCTCGACACGTGCGCCCATCAGATCGGTGGTGTCGCTCACGAAGGGTCCTTCCCTGGAGCGGACGTCGGCCTGTCTGGCTCGGCGACCGGTTGTGCTGTCCGGCTTCGGTTCTTGCTGACCGAACCGTGCCGGGGCGGTGGTCCGCCACAGCGGCGGAGGAAATATCTGGTGACGGCGCTTCCTTGAGCCGTGACACCCAGTGTCACGTGGCGTGGTCGCACCGGTTCCGGAGCGTGCCCGTCGGACCGCTCAGTGTCGACGTACGACGTACTGCCCGCGTACGAGGTACGAGACACGGTGCGGCTTGGGGAGCTCCCGGAAGAATGTCTGTCCCGAACTGGGACACGAGGCACCTCGCCATGGTGGGGTCGGGTGCAGACTTGAGGTTAACACTACCGGATCCAACAAACATTCCCCCTCTCGAAATCCGGCAATCGCGTGCTTTTAATCGACGCTCGCCACGTCGGTGCCGCCGGTCGCGAGCGGCAGTACGCTCGCCCCCGGCACGTCCAGGGCCAGCCGGTTCGCCGCCCAGCCCGGGCCCGCCAGTTGTTCCACCTTGTCGGCCGTGCCCTCGTCGGCGAGCGCCAGCACGGTGGGTCCCGCGCCGGAGATCACCGCGGCGATGCCGTCCGCCCGCAGCCGCTCCACCAGCGCCGTGCTCTCCGGCATCGCGGGGGCGCGGTACTCCTGGTGCAGCCGGTCCTCGGTGGCGGGCAGCAGCAGCTCGGGGCGCCGGGTCAGGGCCTCGACGAGCAGCGCGGCACGGCCCGCGTTGGTGGCGGCGTCGACATGCGGCACGGTGCGCGGCAGCAGACCGCGCGCGGTCTCCGTCAGAACCGGCTTCCCGGGCACGAAAACCACCGGAACGATGGAATCGGCGGGGTCCATCCTGATCGCCCGTGCCGCGCCGGCCTCCATCCAGGAGAGGGTGAATCCGCCGAGCAGACAGGCCGCGACGTTGTCCGGGTGGCCCTCGATCTCGGTGGCCAGCTCCAGCAGGCCCCGGTCGTCCAGCCTGGCCTCGCCGCCTATGGTCACGGCGCGCGCCGCCACGATCCCGGCGCAGATGGCGGCCGAGGAGGAACCCAGGCCACGGCCGTGCGGAATGCGGTTCGCGCAGACGATTTCCAGGCCACGGGGCTGACCGCCCAGGGAATCGAAGGCGGTGCGGAGAGCGCGTACGAGAAGGTGGCTTTCGTCACGTGGCAGCGTCCCGCTGCCCTCCCCTGCGATGTCGATGTGCAACCCGGAGTCGGCCACCCGGACGACGACGTCGTCGTAGAGCCCCAGCGCGAGGCCGAGGGCGTCGAAGCCCGGGCCGAGATTGGCGCTGGTGGCGGGGACGCGCACCCGTACGGCGGCGGCGCGGAAGGCTGGACCGGCCATCGCTCGATGACTCTCCTTGAGCTGCGTGATGCGTGACGGTGGAGCGTGAGGTGGAACGTGAGGTCTTGCGTGGGGTGATGCGTGATTGCCGAAGACATTCGAAGACGTACGACGGACCCTTCGGGCCGTTGCCGGATCCCTCCGGTCGCTCCGGGAATCACGACGACGGCGCGGCGCCCTGCCTATGCGAGGCATATGCGGGGGGCGGGTTCAGTACAGCCTATCGAAGGAAGGTTCTGTGGCGACATAGGGCGCACAGGAGGCGCACGATGCGTGTCGTAAGCCCCCTGTGCACCCCTGTCAGGGGATGCCCCGGGTCAAGCGGTGCGTCAGACCAGTCCGAGGCGCTCGGCGGCGGTCGCCGCGTCCACCGGCACCGTGACCGGCTGCGGTGCGCCCGCGACGGCCCAGTCGGGGTCCTTGAGGCCGTTGCCCGTGACCGTGCACACGATGCGCTGGCCCGGGTCGACCTTGCCGAGCTCGGCGGCCTTCAGCAGACCGGCCACCGACGCGGCCGAGGCCGGCTCCACGAAGACGCCCTCCTGCGCCGCCAACAGACGGTAGGCGCGCAGGATTTCACGGTCCGTCACCTCGTCGATGAGGCCGCCTGAGGCGTCCCGCGCGTCGAGCGCGTGCTGCCAGGAGGCGGGGTTGCCGATCCTGATCGCGGTGGCGATCGTCGAGGGGTCCTTGACCACCTCGCCGCGCACGATGGGCGCGGAGCCGGAGGCCTGGAAACCCCACATCCGCGGCGTCCTGGCGGCGACGCCGTCGGCGGCGTACTCCTTGTACCCCTTCCAGTACGCGGTGATGTTGCCCGCGTTGCCCACCGGCAGGACGTGGATGTCGGGGGCGTCGCCGAGCATGTCGACGATCTCGAAGGCGGCGGTCTTCTGGCCCTCGATACGTACCGGGTTGACCGAATTCACCAGCGCGACCGGGTAGTTGTCGCTGAGCGCGCGGGCGAGCGTGAGGCAGTCGTCGAAGTTGCCGTCGACCTGGAGGATCTTGGCGCCGTGCACCAGGGCCTGGCCCATCTTGCCGAGCGCGATCTTGCCCTGCGGCACGAGGACGGCGGAGACCATCCCGGCGCGCACGCCGTACGCGGCGGCGGAGGCGGACGTGTTGCCCGTGGAGGCGCAGATGACCGCCTTGGCACCCTCCTCCTTCGCCTTGGAGATGGCCATGGTCATGCCGCGGTCCTTGAAGGAACCGGTCGGGTTCGCGCCCTCCACCTTGAGGTGGACCTCGCAGCCCGTGCGCTCGGAGAGCACCTGCGCCGGCACGAGCGGCGTGCCGCCCTCGCGGAGCGTCACGACCGGAGTGGTGTCGGAGACGGGCAGCCGTTCCCGGTACTCCTCGATGATTCCGCGCCACTGGTGGGTCATTGCTCGTTACTCTCCTTCAACCCGCATGATGCTGGCGACACCCCGCACGGTGTCGAGCTTGCGCAGCGCCTCGACCGTCCCGGTGAGGGCGGCGTCGAAAGCGCGGTGCGTGACGACGACGAGGGAGGCCTCGCCGTCCTTCCCCTGCTGCCGAACCGTATCGATGGACACCCCGTGCTCCGCGAACACGGTGGCGACCTGGGCGAGAACACCCGGTTTGTCGGCGACGTCGAGGCTGATGTGGTAGCGCGTGACGACCTCGCCCATCGACGAGACGGGCAGCGCGGCGTACGCGGACTCGCCGGGGCCGGTCGCGTTGCTGAGCCGGTTGCGGCAGACGGCGACCAGATCGCCGAGGACGGCGGAGGCGGTCGGGGAGCCACCGGCGCCGGGGCCGTAGAACATCAGCTGTCCGGCGGCGTCGGACTCCACGAAGACGGCGTTGTACGCGCCGCGCACGGAGGCCAGCGGATGGGTCAGCGGGATCATCGCCGGGTGCACGCGCGCGGTGACGGACCCGCCGTCCGCGGCCCGCTCGCAGATGGCGAGCAGCTTGATGGTGCAGCCCATCTCCTTGGCGGAGGCGAAGTCGGCCGCCGTCACCTCGGTCATGCCCTCGCGGTAGACGTCGTCGAGGCGCACCCGCGTGTGGAAGGCGATGCCCGCGAGGATCGCGGCCTTGGCGGCGGCGTCGAAGCCCTCGACGTCGGCGGTCGGGTCGGCCTCGGCGTACCCCAGGGCGGTGGCCTCGTCGAGGGCCTCCTGGTAGCCGGCGCCGGTCGAGTCCATGGCGTCGAGGATGAAGTTGGTGGTGCCGTTGACGATCCCGAGCACGCGGTTGACCTTGTCGCCGGCCAGGGACTCGCGCAGCGGGCGGATCAGCGGGATGGCACCGGCGACGGCGGCCTCGTAGTAGAGGTCCTTGCCGTGCTCCTCGGCGACCGCGTGGAGGGCGGCGCCGTCCTGGGCGAGGAGGGCCTTGTTCGCGGAGACGACGGAGGCGCCGTGCGCGAACGCGGTGGTGATGAGCGTACGGGCGGGCTCGATGCCGCCGATGACCTCGACGACGACGTCGATGTCGCCCCGTTTGACGAGGGCGGTGGCGTCGGTGGTGACGAGGGCCGGGTCGATGCCCTCGCGCACCTTGTCCGGCCGGCGGACCGCGACGCCCGCGAGCTCCACCGGGGCGCCGATGCGGGCGGCGAGGTCGTCGGCGTGCGTCGTCATGATGCGCGCCACCTCTGAGCCGACCACTCCACAGCCCAGCAGCGCCACCTTCAGCGGACGCGTACGCATCATCCGACCTCGTTTCCTCTTACCGTCGACGGTGGGACCAGTCTCACTCACCGGACGGGAGTTTCTGGCCCCTCGTCCGGATCGTGAGACGTTTATTTCATTTTTCGAGGGGCGGAAGAAGGAGATCTTCCGCTTGTGGGGGTGAGCCGATCAGGCGACGTCCGACGCCTCGCGGCGCCCGGGGGTCGCGGCCCAGGTGATGCCGGTCGACGGATGTCACCGATGTCACCGAAGTCACCGAAGTCACCCGACGTCGAGGCGCAGGAGGTCCTCCTCCGTCTCGCGGCGGACGATGACGCGCGCCTCGCCGTCCCGCACGGCGACGACCGGCGGGCGGGTCACGTGGTTGTAGTTGCTGGCCATGGAACGGCAGTAGGCACCCGTTGCCGGGACGGCGATCAGGTCACCCGGGGCCAGGTCGGCCGGCAGGAAGGCGTCCTTCACCACGATGTCCCCGCTCTCGCAGTGCTTGCCGACGACACGGGCGAGCATCGGCTCGGCGTCGGAGACACGGGAGACCAGCGACACGCTGTACTCCGCGTCGTAGAGCGCGGTACGGATGTTGTCCGACATCCCGCCGTCGACCGAGACATACGTCCGCAGCCCGTCGAGGGGCTTGATGGTCCCGACCTCGTAGAGGGTGAACGCCGTCGGCCCGACGATGGCACGCCCCGGCTCGACGGAGATGCGCGGCGTCCGCAGCTTCGCGGACTCGCACTCACGGGTCACGATCTCGGTGAGGGCCTTGGCGATCTCGTGCGGCTCGCGCGGGTCGTCGTCGCTGGTGTACGCGATGCCGAGGCCGCCGCCCAGGTCGATCTCGGGCAGTTCCACGCCGTGCTCGTCCCGGATGTCCTTGAGCAGCCCGACCACGCGGTGCGCGGCGACCTCGAACCCGGACATGTCGAAGATCTGCGACCCGATGTGGCTGTGGATGCCGATCACCTCCAGCGCGTCGAGCTGCAGGGCCCGGCGTACCGCCTCGGCGGCCTGTCCCCCGGCCAGCGGGACGCCGAACTTCTGGTCCTCGTGCGCGGTGGCGATGAACTCGTGCGTGTGGGCCTCGACGCCGACGGTGACACGGATCTGCACCCGCTGCCGCCGGCCCAGTTCCTTGGCGATGTGGGCGACGCGGACGATCTCCTGGAAGGAGTCGAGCACGATCCGCCCGACGCCGACCTCGACGGCCCGCCGGATCTCGTCGCCGGACTTGTTGTTGCCGTGGAAGGCGATGCGCTCGGCGGGCATCCCGGCGGAGAGCGCGGTGGCCAGCTCGCCCCCGGAGCACACGTCGAGGTTCAGCCCCTCCTCGTGCAGCCACCGCACGACGGCACGCGACAGGAACGCCTTGCCCGCGTAGAAGACGTCGGCGTCATGCCCGAACGCGGTGCGCCAGGCGCGGGCGCGGGCCCGGAAGTCGGTCTCGTCGAGGAAGTAGGCGGGGGTGCCGAACTCCTCCGCGAGCCGCGTCACGGGGATACCGCCGACGGTGACGACACCGTCGGCGTCGCGCGTGACGGTCTGAGCCCAGACCTTGCCGTCGAGGGCGTTGAGGTCGGCGGGCGGGGCACTGTAGTGGCCCTCGGTGAACACGTCGGCGTGACGGGGCCCGGCGGGGTGTGCGGAACGGCTCATTCTCTTTCGGCTCTCTCAAAGGTGTTCGGGTGCGTCGATGCCGAGCAGGGACAGGCCACCGGCCAGCACCGTCCCGGCGGCTTCGGCGAGCGCGAGCCGGGCGCGGTGGGCGGCCGAGGGTTTCTCCGCGCCACGCGGCAGCACCGTGTGCAGCAGGGGCAGAACGGCATCGGCGACGTCGACGAGGTGCCGGGCGAGTCGGTCGGGGGCGTGCCGGGTGGCGGCGGCGCCGAGGACGCGAGGGTGGTCGGCGAGGGCGGTGAGCACGGCGTTGTGCGCTCCGTCGATGCTGCCGGGTTCGGCAGCGAAGCCCAGGTCGGCGGCGTTGCGGACGAGGGCGCGTGTGCGGGCGTGCGCGTAGCGGACCCGGAAGAGGGGGTTGCTCTCGCGCTGCACCAGATGGTCGGCGGTGACACGGGGCCGGTCGTGGGGCGCGGGATGAAGCAACGCCCAGCGACCGGCGTCACGGGCGAGGGGGGTGGGGTCGGCCGGGGAGGGGGTGGGGCGGATGGGGATGGGGGAGTGGGTGGGGTGGGCGAGGCGGGCGTGGTGGGAGGGGCTGGCGTCGGGTCGGGCGTCGACGCCGACGGAGCTCGCACCGTCCTCCACACTCACGCCACTCATGGCACTCATGGCACTCACGCCGAGGACGGACTCCCACTCGGGATCGGGCCGGGCATCACAGCTGGTGCGGACGGTGGCGCCCTGGGAACGCAGGATGCGGGCGGAGGCGTCGAGTACGACGAGCGCGCGCACCTCGTGCGGGGCGTGCAGGTGCAGCACCTGCCCGGCGAGGAGGTCGCCGTGTCCGTAGCGGTGCCCGTCCCGCAGAACGCGCCGGACGAGGTCGGCGGAGGCGTCCGCGTCCAGGGCGATGTTCAGGAATCCGGGCCCGGTGACCTGGACCTCGCGGACCCCATCGGCCCCCGCCAGATAAGGCCGCAGCACCTCGGCGACCCGGAGCGGTGGCTGTCCCGCCGGCCGGGCGAGCTGGAGTGCGATGTTGGTGGCGTAGTCGCCCCAGCCCCCCGGACCGGGCGGCGTCACGACGGCCCGCGCGGGCACCACCACACTGAGCCGACCCTCGTCGACGGCACGTCGCACGGCGTGCAGCACGGTGCGGGAGAGCTCGACGGGTGTCACGGGACAAGCGTATGGGAGGAGGGGGGTGGGCATGCGAGCCGATTTGGGCGCTGTTCCGGGATATGGACGCGGCGGGACGAGGTCCGCCAGCACTGGCACCGGCATCGGAGGAGCGCCGCTAGCCCCCCGGCGAAGTGATTCGGCACCCCACGGTCACCCGCAGGCCGGCTCGCGCTCGCCCTTCATGCCCCGGCGCGCCCGGCCCGCTCGGCGCCGAGCCACTCACCGACCCCGTCGTCGCCGCCCTCGGCGCTCCGCTCAGCGGCCCGCTCGGTCAACTCCCGCACGAGCCTCACCAGTTCCGCGGGCTCGAAGGGCTTGGCGAGGAAGGCGTCGACGCCGAGATCGAGGCCGCTCTCGACCTCGTACTGCGTACAGGCGCTGACGATGGCGATGGGCAGGTGCCGGGTGAGGGGGTCGGCCCGCAACCCGGCGGCGGTGCGCAGTCCGTCCAACCGCGGCATGACGACGTCGAGCGTGACGACGTCGGGCCGCACCTGATGGACGACATCCAGACACTCGGCACCATCGGCCGCGGTCACGACCTCGAAGCCCTCCAGCTCGAGGTTGACCCTGATCAACTGCCGGATGACCTTGTTGTCGTCCACAACAAGCACCCGGCCAGACGCGCCTGGCACAACTTCGAGAGTAGGTCGGGACCGGCCACCGCGTCCGGGTTTTCCCCACTTCCACCCCCTGCGGGGGACCCACACCGCCCCTGACCACGGCACGACCTCGGGGAAACCCGTTCATGAACACCCCGAGGGAGCTGGTAGTGTTCTACCCGTCGCCGCGAGGTACCACCACCGCGAAAGACACGCCCCCGTAGCTCAGGGGATAGAGCAACGGCCTCCGGAGCCGTGTGCGCAGGTTCGAATCCTGCCGGGGGCACCCATTATGAGGTGCCCAAAGACCCCGTCACCAGCGGAAACGCTGAGGCCGGGGTCTTCGCGTATGTGCAGGCGGATGCAGCCCGAAGCGGCTCCATGTCAGGGTCTGTGGACGAGGCGTGGACGGGTTCTTGAGGCATTGCCGCAGGTGAGCTGGCCGAAACGACGAGGCGCCCGGACCGATCGCTAGGAGCCATGCGCGCGGCTCAGCGATCACGCTTGGTCTCGCGAACCAGGCTGCCATCTCCTTCGTAGAGCTCCAGGGTGTACCTCAGACCAAAGCGGCTGAGTACGCCGTCGAGCTCGTCAAAACGCTGCGGGTTGACGACACCGTTCAGCAGAACGCTTGCGTCCTCGATCGGGTCGACCTCCAGTTGGCACCAACTGGTCTCAACCTCGTAGCTGTGCCAGGAGGACGACCTCGAACTCCATCCCGCCCTCACGAAGTGCTGGGCCACCGCGGAGGCATCAGGGCAACCGCGAAGAACCCCGCATATGTTGTTGCCGACCTCTACCCACTCAGGATCAAGCTTCCGGCCATCGTCGGATATGTCCACGCCGGAAGTATGAGGCCCCGGAGCCCGGGCAATCACTCGTATTCACGCGGCAGGTCCTCGATACGCTCGCGGGTCTGCCGCCCGAGGATGCCCTTGGAGTAGCGGGTCAGCTCCCCCGTTCCGCGGCCGGCGGGACCTGGGTCCAAGCCTGACGATGGCGAGCAACGCTGTACACCTGCTCAACCCGCTCGGCCGTCAACGCCCCTGAAAGCGGCGCCAGTGCCGCAACCTCACGCTCCCTGTAGACACGCACGCTGAGCTGCGTGGCAACCACGTTCAAATCGGTCACACCAACGAAAACGAGCACCGGCGTCACCGGTACAGAGAAGCCGCAATAGTGCTCAAGCACTCGGGCTACCCGCTTGGCCTCCGCCCGGCTCTTGCGGGCGTAAGGTGCCGATTTTCCGTGATCAACCTTCACGGAGTCATCGCCGACCCATACAGCCCTTTTGTGATGGTGCTTCGTATTGATGCTGAACACGCCACCGGGACCGATGAGCAAGTGATCCACATCCACCTTGTCAGCCAAGGGGATGGAATGCAGAACGCGCCAGCCGTGCCGCTCCAAGCGGTGCAGTTCGGCTCCCACCCTCTGCTCCCCCGCAAGGCCCTTCCGCCAGGAGTCCCACTCGGTGGGGCGCCGCAGGAGTTGTGAGACGACTCGCTTGGCCAGGCCCGGCCCGGACTTGTCGAGCAGAGACTCGCCAGGACGGTTGGCGGAGAGGTCATCGGCCGCTGTCAGAGGCGGCAGCAACGGGGGCGCCTCAGGCGTCCTGGGCGTCTTCTGCGGTGGGACCGGTTCGGGGTTGTTCCGTAAGTGGTCCGTGAGTACGGCGATCACGTCGTCGCGATACTCGGCAGCCAGAACGGTGATGTTCCCCGTCTTCACATTTGCCCAGCCGACCGCCGTGCCATCAGGCAAGTTCGCGTACAGGCGCTCATGTCCGTACCGCTTCCACCGCGTGACCCTCAGCTCCACGAGTCCCCCTCGACCGCTCTCGACTCGAAGCGTCGCAGCAGGCAGGGCGCAAGACGAGAGAGGCCCCGGACAAGTTGCCCGGGGCCTCGGTGGGGTACAGCGTGTCTCACTCGTATTCGCGCAGCAGGTCCTCGATACGCCGGTTGGCGACGTCCTGCCGTCCGTCGAGACACTTCGCGTAGCGGGTCAGCAGAACCTCGACGCTGTTGCCAGCGCGCTCGGCCACCTCGGTGGGGTCGACCCCTGCGTTGAGCCACGTCGACAGCGCCGAGTGCCGCAGGTCGTATGGGCGGCTCGCGAGCGGCGAGGCCGCAACGGACGGCGGGAGCGCAAAGAGGCGGGCCTCCTGCCACACGCGGTAGTACGTCGAGGACGGGACGACCGAGCCCTTCTCGCTGAAGAAGAGCCGCCCGTCGTCCGCCGTGCCGAAGGTGGCCAGGTGCTCGCGGAGTGCGGCGACGAGGTGCGGTGGGATCGGCACCCGTCGGACATCCTCGACGGGCCGGTTCTTCAGACCGCGGTCGTCGTGGGTCTCCCCCGAATCGGTCCACTGCTTGCCGACCGACGGACGAGTCCGGTGAAGCAGCGCCCTTCCCCACCCCTCTTCAGGGAGGTTCAGGTCTGTCTCGACGAGGCCGATCGCTTCAGCCGGCCGGAGACCGCCGAAGTACATCGCAGCGAAAAGGCCCACCAGGCGCCGGCCACGGGCCCGCCGGTAGCCGCCTACATAGGAGACCGCCGCCAGGAGATTCCGAGCCTGCTCAGGGTTCGCCACGACGCGAGGGTCTACCTGGTTGGAGACCTTCGGCTTCTGCCAGCGAACGGCCGTGATCGGGTTTTCACGCAGTTCCCCCAGGTCGACCGCATAGTTGGCAGCGTTGACGAGAGTCCGCCGCTTACGCCGCACGGTTTCAGCTGCCGCGGCCGAGCCGTCGAGCTTCAGTTTCAGTGAGTCCAGCACCGTGCGAGCCGTGGCCGGTTCCGCGAGATCGACAAGTGGCCGCGATGCCTTCGACACCCAGTGAAGAACGTTCCGAACATCGTCCGGGACGTCCCGGTCCTCGGAGCGACGATTCCGCCTCCGCAGTACCGCGGGGCGTATTCCGCTCATGACGGCCAGGCATCGGCCATCTCGAAGGAGACCACCGTTCCGCCGAAGCGACTGGGCCCGTGATGCCAGGAGTCGGCGATGGAGTCGACCAGGAGCAGCCCGCGGCCGTGCGCGTCATCGGCGTCGGGACGCCGCAGCCGGACACTCGCCGGGAATCCCGGGTTGTGCACCTCTACCCGGAGGGAAGCACCCTCGCGGAACCACTCGACCCGGACGACCCAAGGGTCGTCGGCGCGACCGTAGGAGATGGCATTGGTGACCAACTCCGAGATCATGAGAGCGCAGTCGTCGAGCGAGCAGGCCGGGTTGTAGGGGGCGATGAACTTCCGGAACCAGCGCCGGGCCCGAGGCACGGACTCCGCGACAGGGTGCAAGGTCATCGCCCCGAGTCGCGGTGAGTCCTCGGAGGGATAGCGGTCGATCTCGTAGTTGGCCATCCGTGCCTACTCCTTGCCGCTGCCGTCGCAGTCGGGGCAGCGCCGCATCGATGTGGCAGGGGTGCGGTCGGCGACGGTGGCAAGCACCAGGGTCGTACGCGAGCCCACGCGCTTCCATCCGCGCCCTCGGCAACCTCGGCAAGGTAAGCGCGTGCCCTGGTCCGGCCGCTGACTCGTCACACCATGCCCCTTCCAATAAAGTGGCCTTAGCCACTTTCTGGATAGTGGCATTAGCCACTTCGTCGACGCAAGCGGTTCGCCTGAACTGGCTGGCTATCTGTCAGGAGAGCGGGTAGCCCTGCTCGAACGCCCAACGGTGCGGCGGGTAGGTGGCTTCGGCGAACTCCAGCGGGCGGTCCTGGAGATCGAAGACGACGTGATGCACGACCAAGACGGCCGAGTTGGAGTCGAGTTGCAGGTCGGCGGCTTCCTCATCGGTCGCCGTCCGTGCGCACATGCGATCTTCGGCGTAACTGCCCCGCCGCCCGGTCACGTTCTCGACGTAGAGCAGGGTGCCTTCCTGGATCCTCTCCGGCTCCAGAAGCCTCGGCGCGCGTTGCCCGACATCCGGTGCGAACCACGAGGTGGACAACGTGATGGGCCCGTCCTGATTGTTGGTCACCCGACGCCGATGAACAGCCCGCCGTTCCTTCACCAAGCCCAACCCTTCGGCGACATGGTCCGGCGCTTCCAGCCAGCCGGCCGACGTGATGACGGCGTACTCGCCGGGGGTGTAGATCTTCCCTGTCTGCCGAGCGCGGCCGTACAACTCACGGGCACGACGGTTGACTTCGAGCCTGCGCACGTACGTGCCCGACCCCTGTCGCTTCTCGACAAGCCCTTGATGACTCAACGCCTCCAGCGAACGGGCCGCCGTCGGCCTGGACACCTTCCAGTCCGACGCCAGTTGCCGCTCGGAGGGAACCTCGTCCCCCGGCCGCAGGTCGCCCCGAAGGATCTGATCGCGGATGTAGTGCGCGATCTGGAGATACTTCGGCTGAGCCTCCTCGATCTTGGGCACGCGCCCTCCTCGTTCTGCGCCGCCCTTGCGGCAAAGTGGCTATGGCCTCTAGCCACTATAGGGTGAGTGGTCAATATCGGACCCCGTACTCTTGCCCCCATGACGCGGTTGATCGTCGCAGCAGGAGGAGGGGGCGACGCTGTCGCCGCCGCAATGCTTGACGCCGCCCTCTACGGCGACGACGCCAGCAGGACGGTGATCCTCACCTACGCGTGGGACCGCCTGCTGATCGACCCGCTCCCAGGCCCGCGAGGCCCCCAGAACTTCACAGGTCTTGAGCCCTTCACTCCAGCTGTTTGGAGAGTGCCGGCGCAGGCCCGACCGGTCGCCCCGGCAGGCTCCACACTCCCCCGGCTCGCGGCAGAGCTCCCGCAAACCTTGGCACTGATCGACCCGAGCCACGGTGCTGAAGGCGTCACACGCCAACTCGAAGAGCTCGTGGACCATCTCCAGCCCGAGTCGATCGACCTCCTGGACGTGGGCGGCGACGTCCTCGCACGAGGCGACGAGCCAACGCTGAAAAGCCCACTCGCCGACGCCATGACACTGGCGGCGTGCTGCCAGGTGAACGCACCTGTCCGACTGTTGATCGCTGGCCCGGGACTGGACGGAGAACTCCCACTCGACGACATGCGGGGTCTGCTCGGCCCGGTTGTCCGCACACTCACGGCCAGGGATGTGGAAACGGTCAGCCCGGTCCTGGAGTGGCACCCCTCCGAGGCGACCGGGATGCTCGCAGCGACGGCCCGAGGAGTACGGGGCACATGCGAGGTCAGGGACGCGGGACTTCCCATCCCTCTGACCGACGAGGGCCCGACGATCCACGAGGTCGACCTGGACGAGGCACTGAGCCGCAACCAGTTGGCCCGCGCGATCATGACGACAGCGACATTGGAAGAGGTCGAGGCCCTCAGCCGCGAGGTGTGCGGCTTCTCAGAGATCGACTACGAGCGCAATAAGGCACTGTGGCTCAAGGAGTTGCGACCAGTGCAGCTGGACGCCGAGTCGGTGCTTCCCCAACTCGACCAGTTCGAGGCGGAGGCCCGAAGCCGCGGAGTCACTCACACGACGTTCCGCCGACTCACAGAGGCACTGAACCTCGACGGCACCCAGCGCGAGGCCCTGCGCCAACTGCTCATCAGCAGCCGGCCGGAGCAGTACGCGGCCCCACTCTGGCGCATCACAGAGGCTCCTGAGTAACAACCTTCTTCACGGGTTCAAGGCGGCTCGCTCCGCTCACCGCGCGCGACCCGGCCCCCGGCCGGGCCTGCGCTCCTGTCTCCGCCCCGCTCCAGCCCAGTCGGCGTCCGTGCCGCGCTCATGGCAATCAGCCGTCTGATGCCAGAAAATGGGGTACGTGGTGGCTGGGGCGGTCGGCTCCACGGCTTTACGGAGCCACTTTGGCGCGAGCCTCGAAGATCATGGCCCCAACGTCGTGCTTTACCGGGCAGGCCACAGACTGCCCAACGCGCCGGAAGCTTACGGGGCCATGATCACTCGCGCCAAAGCAGCGCCACCCCAAAGCCGCTACACCAACCTCGCGGAAAACCTACGCGAGGTTAATCGATCCGGAAATAAACTAGTTGACCAGGGTCAATGCGAGAACCACGGCACTCTCGGCCTCGGCTTGAGATACATGCAAAGGCGCCTGAATATCTGGATCGACATGGCGTGTGTATTCGTTAGTCCAGAGGATCTGCATCATCCCGAGGAGAACCTGTTTTGGGTCTGCGGCGGAGTCAACCTTGAAAGCAAAATTCCACTTCTCTGGCTTGTCACGGAAGGCCGTGATCATCTTTCCGAGGGTGGGGATCGAATCCTTTGGCGAGATCACGGGCGCGGCTGCGGCTTCCACGGCGCGCACGGCGTACCGATAAGCTGCTGATGGGTCGCGATTCATAGAGAATGCATGCTTCCATGCGTCGGCAAGTAGTCTGCCCGCTCGTGCATCGAGAGTACCTGTCGTCTCAGCAGCGAGTTGTACGGTTGGGTCGATACGTTCGACCAATCCAGGCTTCCCTGCTACCAGGCCAACACGCCAGGCCGAGGTTGCTTCCTCGAGTTCATGTTCCAGGGCGTTGCATGCTTTGTCGTCGGGATTCAGATCCGACAGCGCTAGATCCACGGCGCCAAGGAAAGCTTCTTCATTCTCGTAGAGGGCATTCTTCAGGCTGGCGAGTCCTTTTATCCTGTCGGCGTGATCTTTACCGTTTCCGCCCCATCCCGCAGAGATGCGCATGATGCGTTCCACCCTGCGGATCTTCTCTGCACTTGGTGATGAGTAATTCCTGTGGCCATCCCAGTGGGGAGCGTGGAGTCTCGCGGAGAGCCAACGCCACAGCGACTCGCAAAGCCAATGTGGCACACCGTCCGTGAGGCGCACAAACTCGTGATGCCCGCTCTCAGTGCGCCGTGCGAAAAATGGCCGCCACTCTTCCTCTGACGAACTCACTTCGTCCCCCAAGCCCCGAGATTATTCATGCTTCGCACCATACCCGGCCGTAACGGGCAGTAGGCAAGTTTTTTTGTAACCAGGCACGACGGGGGAGTGTTCAATGATCGGCGGATCCGACGATCGAGGAGACGCCAGATGAGCGACACGACTATCGAGCAGATACCGGGCGGCGAGCCGGCGGCGGCCGTGGCGGCGAGTGACGAGCAGTTGGTTGCGATGCTCGTGGATCGGGCCCGGTCGGAGGGCCTGCAGCTGACCGGGGAGGGTGGGCTGCTCCAGCAGTTGACCAAGCGGGTGCTGGAGTCCGCCCTGGAGGGCGATATCACCGATCACCTCGGATACGAGAAGCATGACGCCGAGGGCCGGGGCAGCGGCAACAGCCGCAACGGGACCCGGGCGAAGACGGTGCTGACCGATGTCGGCCCGGTCGAGGTCAAGGTCCCCCGGGACGTGGCGGGTTCGTTCGAATCCTGCCACCCCGACGCTGGTCGGATGGCCAATCGCATGATCGCGATTGGCCATCCGTCGTGCTCGGGGGCAGAACAGAGGTCAACGGGATGGAAGGTGAAGGCAGACAGCTCCCTGTCCCGCGTAAGGGCCCTGGCGAACGGCTGGCCTTCGCACGAGGGGCTGTCCGCCGGCCCGCTGACGGAGACCGTGGTCACTTGGTTGAGTGCCGGCTCTTGTGCTCCAGCTCGCGCCAGTTCGGGACGAGCGCCGACATCATGGCGTGGAAGCGCTTGCCGTGCGTGCGATAGCGCAGATGCAGGAGCTCATGAACGATGACATAGTCCTGGAAGGCTCTGTCGGTCCCAGCCAGCTCGTCCGCGAAGGTCACCACGCCGTCACTGGTGCACGAGCCCCACTTCTTGGGCATATCGACGATATCCACGCGCTTCGGGTTTACCTTGATCCGGAACGCCCACGCCATCGCGCGACGCCTGAGCTGCTGATCCGGATAGAGCGAGGACATTAGTCTCCTGTCATCTGTTCGAGCAGCTGCATGATCTGTTCCACCACCATACGACGCTGCTCATCGGGGAGCTTGATCACCGGCTTGTAAAGGTTCAGGCGGAGACGACGCTGCTCATCTGGGTTCTGTACCCAGTTTGGGAACTTCTCGAGCAGGGATTCCACTTCCCGAGCCACGGCCAGCGTGTCGAGGCTAGCCTCGGAGAGTGCCTCATCGCGACTGAGCTGCCAGTGGACGGCAAAGCCGGTATCGCTCAGGCCGCTGTCCTGGGCTTCCTTTCGGGCTGCTTCCTTTTCGACGACCAGCGCCGCTATCTCGTCCATTGCGGCCATGCCGGTTACCTTGCGCTCCTCCAGGTTCTTGATCACCTGGTCGGCGCGCTCCTTGAGGGCACGCAGCACCACGGCCTTTACCGGGTCCTCGTCCATCTCCTTGCGCAGTCCCCGGAGCAGGTTGTAGACCTTCCCCTCCTCGGGCCCCTCCTCGCCCTTGAGCGACTCCAGGGTAGCGACGTCGAACGTGACAACCTTGGCGATGCGGCCCAAACCTTCCTGCTCCGCGCTGCTCTCGATGAGCCGGCGGGTCTTGTACTCCAGGTCGCCTAGGAAACTGCCGGTCTCGGAGTATGCGTTGCGCACCGCGGCGTAGAGCTGGCTGAGGCGCTTGTAAGTCGCGATGTGGTCACGCAGCTCGGCCGAGGGCGAAAGGATCTCCCAGAGCGCCTCGACATCCTTGTAGTCCTCGAAGAACGTCTTACGGGCATCGGGATCGATGAACCGGCCGTAGACCACCTTCTCCAACTGCTGGTCCGGACTGTCCTTGGCATCGACCTGGAGATAGTTCTCTTCAGCTTGGGTGATGCGCTGATGGAGGTCCTCCATCATGATCTCCAGGTCCTCGATCGCCCCGCCGATGTCTGCGGAATCGAAGCGCAGGGCCTTCTTAAGCTCGCGCAGCACACCAACAAAGTCGACAACCAGGCCGACGCGCTTCTGAACACCCTCGGCGTCGACGTAAGGCCGGTTGACACGAGCAATGGCTTGGAGCAGCACATGGTCACGCATCGGCTTGTCGAGGTATATCGAGTAAAGCACCGGGGCGTCATAGCCAGTAAGCAGCTTATCGGTGACGATCAGGATCTTGGGCTGTTCGGCGGGCTTCTTGAAGGCCTTGCGTACCTCCTGCTCGCGGGCCTCCGAGAGCTGCAGCTCGGCCACCTTCGGTCGATCGACGGCATCCGAAGGGTTGCTGCTGTACACGACCTCCGACCACTCCGGCGGCAGGTGCCGGTCAAGGGCCAACTTGTACTTGGCGCAGGTCGCGCGGTCGACGGCGACCAGGAAGGCCTTGTAGTGCAGCGGGGCGACATTCTCCCGGAAGTGGCTCGCGACGAACCCGGCCACCTGCTCGACACGGTCGTCAGCGCTGAGGAAGGCACGGATACCGACCGCGCGGTCGAGCACCCGGTTCAGCTCCTCGACGTCGGTGACGTCCTCACCCGCCGCTAGAGCGAAAAACTCCTCATCGAGCTGCTCTGTCGGGATGGTCATATTGGACGGCGCCATCATGTAGCGGATGGGCAGCGTCGTCCCATCCTCGATCGACTCCTTGATGGAGTACCTGTCGAGGTAACCGCCGTCGTCCTGCGCGCCAAAGATCTGAAAGGAGCCAGAGCCCCCCTTGGCGTTACCGACCGGCGTTCCCGTGAACCCGATGATCGTCGCCTCGGTAAGCGCCGCCATGAGGTAGCTGCCCAGGTCCTTGGCGACAGAGCGGTGTGCCTCGTCGATGAAGACGTAAATATTGTCGCGGGGAGAGCTGTCCTTCCTGATCTCTTCGAACTTGTGAATCATCGAGATCACCAGGCCGCGAAAGTCAGCGTCGAGCAACTCCTGAAGCTCGGCCTTGGAGTTGGCCCGGCGCACAGCGACGTCGTTGGCCTGCATCTCCCCCAGCAGACGGTCGACCCACTCGCGCAGCTGACCCTCCAGCTCGGTACGGTCGACCACCAGGATGACGGTGCCGTTGTTAAAGCGGTCCTTGTCCTCAAGAATCAAGCGGGCTGCGGTGAGCAGCGTGAACGTCTTGCCGGATCCCTGGGTGTGCCAGATAAGGCCACGGGTCTTTTCGGGGTCTGCGCAGCGGGCCACGATCTTGTCTATCGCTCTGCGCTGGTGCTCGCGCAGCACCGACTTCCGCGTCTCGCCGTCCTCGACGTAGAAGAGGATCCAGTGCTGCAGGGTACGCAGGAAGTCGGTCGGCTCGAAGAAAGCCTGGACGGCGAAGCGGTACTCCTCGTCGGGGGTCTGCTTCCACTTGGAGATGAAGCGCCGGTTGGCGTTCCAGGTGACGCCATACCAGTAGTCAAGCAGATGGGTGACGTTGAACAGCTGAGGCGCGGCCAGCAGTTCGGGCGTCTCCAGTTGGTAGCGGCGCAGTTGCTTCACAGCCCGATCAAGCGCTCCCCCGTCCTTGGGGTTCTTGTGCTCGACGACCGCCACCGGCAGCCCGTTGATCACGAACATGACGTCAGCACGGTTGCCCTTGCGCGCCAGCGGCTCGATCTTCCACTCCCACGTCACGATGCAGGAGTTGCTGCCGGGGTTATCGAAGTCGACGACACGGATGGGACGGTGGCGCTTATCCACCTCGTCGTACCACTGGCGCTCGCCGCGGATCCAGGCGAGGACATCTCGATTACCCTCAATGGTGGGCGGTAGCGCCTCGATGGTATCGACAATGGCCCGGGACTGGTCGTCGCTCAGCCACGGGTTGAACTCCAGGAGCTTGGCCTCTAGATCATCGCGGAACAGCATGTTGGCACGGCCGTGGCGCTTGGCTTCGGCCTCCTGTTGCGTCAGGGGCATCCAGCCGATCTCTACGACATGCTTCACCATCGGGAACTGAACGGTGTAGCCCTCGGCAATCTTGAGCGTAGTCATCCAGCGTTCCCTTCGGGCAGCGGACCGGGCGGGACGAGCAGGTCGTCGACCGTGACATCGCCGGTCATGAGGTCGTGGAGCATGCGCTCGAACAGTTCTTTGAAAAGCTCCAGCTTGGCGCGCTGCAACTCAAGCTTCTGATCGACCGTCTTCAGCAGGGCTGAAATCTCCTGTTGGTGGTCGAGGTCACGGGGATACGCGATCGGAATCGTCCGGACGATATCGAGGCTGAGATTCTGCTGCTGGCCACCGTGCGCCCGGGCTCGGATGTTCTCGTACTGCCACTCGAGGAAGTAGTAGAGGTAGTCAGGGGCGACTTTCCCTTCAGGGCACTGGATAGCGGCACAGGCCTGGTTGCAGGTGGCGTCGATCCCGAGTTTTCCGACCTTCCCGCGCGTGACGCCTTGGCCATACATAGCGAGCAGCAACGTGCCGGCCGGGTAGAGCTTGACACTCGTTTCTTCCAGAGCGGCAGCCGTGATGTGTTCAGAGGTCTCCGTGATCGTCGAGTACGACACTTCGGCCGTCTTCACCCAGGGAATGGTGCCGCCCTCCCAGTACCGCGAATTGCGGCGAGAAGGGGTCCCACCGGTCTGCGCGGTGTGCGAGTCACCGAGTTTCTCGACGACCCAGCCTTCGGGAACCAGTCCAATCTCCGTCTCCTTCTGAGGCTCGCCGCGCATACCCGAGGCAAACAACTCATGGAGAGCGACGCCCTTGAGTTCCTTGAGAGTGGCAGCCTTCCGCTCCTGACGGCGAATACCGTCCTCGACCAGCTTGAGCGCCTGGGCAATCCGTACCTGTTCGGGCTGATCCGGTACGGGTACCAACTGCTCCCTTAGAAGCGTGAAGTGGCGGTTATAGCCGCGACTCTCCAAGTTGAGCGAGCGGAGCGCATAGAAGAAGAACAGCGGGTCGATGTCCGAACGTGGCTTGAGGATCTGGGTGCCGTCAGCCCCACGCACAAAGGGCATGTCGACGTACTTCAGCGTTCGGGAGTGGTCGCCGAAGACGATCAGCGGCAACTGCTCGTCGATGACACCGTCTTCCTCGTCAGTCCAGCCTGCGATATCGGCCTGGCTTTGATCGATGATTGGGTATTTACCTGACCGCTTGTAGGCGCTCGTCGGAAGCTTGACACGGGGCAAACTTGTCCGCTGAAGGCACGCCTCGACGGTCTCCGTCTTCCAGGCGAAGGTCATGCCCTAACCTCCGCGAGCGGACGTAGCGCCGCGAGCATCCGATCGGTCAGCTCGCTGTCCTCGTCGTGGAGCAGCTGCAACTCGCCGAGCAACTCGGCGATGGTGCGATGCTTGCGGTCGTCGGTCGTGCGCACCCACCTGCTGGGACTCAGGTTGTAATCGGCCTCCACGATGTCCCCGAGATCAACGACGGCAACCTCGCCGTCGACGGACTCACCCGCGATGAAGAGTGCAGCGAGCTCCTTAATGTCCTCCTCGCGAAGGTGGTTCTTGGGCTTGCCCTTGGTGAAGCGGCGGCTGGCGTTGACCAGGACGACCTTATTCTCGCGACTGGTCGGCTTGCGCTTGTTGAGCACGATGATCAGGCCCGCGGCCGAGGTGTTGTAGAAGAGGTTGTCCGGCAGCAGGATTACGCCGTCGATCAAGTCACGATCGACGAACCACTTGCGGATGTTGCGCTCCTTATCATCGTTTTTAGCGCCGGAGCCGCGGGTGACTGCGCCAGTATCGAGGACGACCGCAGCGCGTCCGCCGTCATTCATCGTGGCAACGGTGTGCTGCAGCCACGCCCAGTCACCTCTACCTGATGTGGCGCCACCCGACTTCATGAAACGGTCGAAGGGGTCATCGGTGAATAGTCCGGGGTCGAAGGGCTGGTTCCACATCGGGTTCGCCACCATGATGTCGAAGCGCATCAGAGAGCCGGAGGCATCGCGGAACTTGGGGTTGATCATGGTGTCGCCGCGCTGCAGGTCGACGTCCATGTCGTGGATGATCGTGTTCATCCGGGCTACGGCGTAGCTCTCGGCCTGGAGCTCCTGTCCGTACATCTTGAGCGGCACCTTGCCGGTCGGGTCAAGCTCCCGAGCGACAAGCTGCAGTTTGATCAGGAGTCCACCCGATCCACAGGCGTAGTCGTGGCAGGTCTCTCCCGGCCTCGGCCGAAGGATATTAGCCATCAGGAAGCCCACCTCGGTCGGAGTGAAGAACTCGCCAGCACTCTGCCCGGAGCCCTCAGCGAACTTCCGTAGGAGGTACTCATAGGCCCGCCCCAGGAAGTCGGGCTGTACATCAGCTAGGCCAAGGCGGTACCGCGGGTCGGAGAAGGTTTCGACTACCCCGCGCAGCTTGGCCGGGTTAATGTCCCGCTCACCATTGCGTTCGGCGGCGAAGTCGACCACGTCAATAACGCCCGACAAGTCCGGATTATGCCGCACCACGACACGCACTGCCTTGGTGAGATGCTCCCCGATGTCACGAGGTGCCATCGACCGGCCACGCTCGTCGACCGGCCAGTCAAACGTCGTGCGCCCGTTGATTACGCTCCACCGGGCTTCAGGCGGGATGTAGAAACGCAGCAGGCTGTGGTCGGACTCCGCGATCTCCAAAGCGACCGCAGGGTCGCCGAACTCCTCCTCCAGGCGGGCAATCTCGTCGTCGAAGACGTCGGAGAGCCGCTTCAAGAACAGCAGTGGGAGGAGGTAGTCCTTGAACTTGGGGGCGTCTTTCTCGCCACGGATGGAGCAAGCAGCGTCCCAGAGCATCTGCTCCATGGGCTTCGTGCTGTGGGCGCCGGCCACCCGGCCACGCCGGCGAGTGGGTGCCGGAGCTGCAGTCGCATCGATGTCGTCGACGTCGATCCCAGCCTCGGCCGCCACCTTGACGATGCGCGCCATCGCGGCCTTCTGAGGTCTGCTGCCTCCACCTTCCCAGCGGTTGACTGTCGCGAAGGAGACACCGAGCTTCTCCGCTAGTTCGGCCTGAGTGAGGTCGAGGTGGGCCCGGATGGTGCGTAGCGCTGCCGGCACGTCTGCAGATGTCATGTTTGTTATGTTTGTGGTACGACATCGCAAAGTCAAGGGGGTTGCGCTGATTCTGGCTACACCAGCAACGGCCCGCGATGGGCCTCAATGACACCAGTTCGTCAGCAAGCGCACCACCCTGACGAAGCACCCGACCGTGGGCACAGTTTGGAAGCACCTCGCTACGCCCATCCCACTTCTCCCGGACACTGTCCGGTTGATGCGATCAACGCAGCCCGTTACAGAGGCTTCCTCACTACTACGAGCCGGTCCGCCAGCAGGCCCTGCGTTCTCGACCCCTTCCATTTTCCGCTGCTTGGGGCACTCCGCGGCCCCGCTGACGAAGTAACCGCGGGGCCGCTTCCACTGGTGCAGTGGTCAGGTGTCTGACCGGCGGACGATGCGAATCTTGCGTTTGGGCTCGCGGGGCGCGTAGTCCAGTGCGAGACGATCAGTGAATGCCTCGACGAGCTCGGCATCGTCGCCGTCCAGTGAATCGATCTGCGGCGCCAGGCGCTTCACTCGGTCAGATAGGTGCGCCGGGGCTACGCCGAGCCACTGTTCGGCGACCATGGCTCGCACCTGATCGGCCGTGGTCTGGAACAACTTGGCGATGCCGTCGATGTCTCGGTCACGGTAGGGAGGCCCGACATCCTTGCCGTTGGCAACCTCGTTCCACCATGACTCTTGTCGGACCTTGTCGCAGGCCTGCGCCATGTCGGTGTAGCGCATGCTCTTGTGCAGTTCGAGAACTCGGTCCCGAAAGGGGGTGCTCATACCGCGCATCATCCGCTAGATCGGGCCAGGCATGCGATATAGAGAATGAAAGATACGAAAAAGATCGTAGGCGCGTACGATCGGCACGATGCGCCCTCCACAGCTGATCGCGTTGTCACGTGCCAACCGTGACTATGGGTGAAGTCACTGCAACGAACCCATGTGCCGCAACACCGGAAGATCGATGGACCGCTGGTGATCCACGGCTCTGCCCGTGGCGGCGGTCGGTGAGTAGAGGGAATCGCCATCGCCGATGGGCGCTGAGTAGTCGTGGACCATCCGTGGACGCGGCCAAGCCTTCCGACGTGACATAGGCCCTTGACCAGCAACGACGTCGGAGCCCCAAAGGGCCTCCGGAGCCGTATGCGCAGGTTCGATTCCTGCTGGGGCAGCTTGTGCGAAGCGCCTTAAAGACCCCGCCGTCGGAGCTGTCGCTGAGTCAGGGTTTTCGCGTAGGTGCAGGCGTATGCCGATCCGAGCGGGCGTAAGTCGAGGTCGTCAGCTATTTGCGGACTGGCGACGGGCGACGAATGTCCAGGTCGCCAGGGGTTCCTTACGTCGTAGCCCGGGCCTCCGTGAGTGATCGTTGCACGTCGGCCACCAGGTTCCGGAGGTGTCCGGGCTGCACGCCCTCGTGTTCCATCCACTCATCGAAGCGGGGACGCAGGTGCCGCACCATGCCCGTCCCGTGGCGACGCAACACCGAGCGATAGATCGAGATCTCTGCCTGCACCTCTCTTCGGAGATCATCGGTCCACCCCTGCGCCCGGTCTTCCTCGCCCAGTGGAGCCTTGAGAGCGGCCACCGCTTCATCGAGGACCGGAAGCAAGGCCATGGCATCTCCCCGGGGTCACAAGGTGCACTGCACCGGTTCCATATCGGCCCTTGAGCGGCTAAACCCCGGACGAGTCCGGGGCTCGAAGCCTAGCGCTGCACGGGGTCACTCGTATGTGCGCCGACGAACTACTGCCAGCTGTTGATCAGTTGGCAGTAGACGTTGGGGAGCGCGGTCATCGAGTGGCGGGCGCGAGCGGCAAGCTCTGGGGCCCCAGGCGGCCGCCTCCTCCAGGACGTACGGACCCCGGGCCGGGATGGCTTGCCCGGGCGACAAACTGGGGCGCTCGAATCCGTAGGTCTCTGGTCGGTTTGCCGATGACCCGTCAGGCTGCGGCCCCTACGCGTGCGCTTGGATGAGTGGGTGACCGTTCATGATGTTGCTCGGCAACTGCCCGAGATAGCAGTGCTCCGTGAGCACAGTCGTTCCATGGCCGTTCTGGAGGCGGTGCTGAGTCCCGAGTGGGAGAACCGCTATCACTCCTTCGACGACCAGTGGTCCGAGACGGAGTCGATGGCATCCATGCGCAACGGGTCGGGCGACGAGTACTCGATCGTCTTCTCAACCGCCGGCGCCTACATCCGGGGGTTCGATCACGAGTCGCCCATGAGCCCGTATGTGGAGGACGGGCCGTGGCCTGGAGTGCTCGACGAGGTTCCTGACGTGTTCCGGTCGTCCGTCGAGGAGCCGGCGTTCTCGGACGAGGACGGCATGCCCATCGTGACTGCTTGCTTGTGGCGGGAGATGGCGGACAGCGCCTGGGAAGCGGGGGCGATCGACTTTCCCGATGCGGCGACCGGCGATCCGGACGGATCAGGGCTGCTGTTCCAGCTGTTGGTGGATCGCACGCCCGAAGCGTTTCAGCGATGGGCCGAGGACTACTACCAGGTCCCGGTCGACCTGGCCGCCGTTCGTCACGTCTTCTCCTCGCGTCCGCTGACCGAGGAAGTGGTTCGTGCCTTGAACTCGGAGGTGGCCCTGGCTCAGCTCGCGGAGGACCTCGCGGAGATCGGCTATCCGACGAGCGGGGCGCCCGTAGGCACCCACTGCGGGTGACCTGACCTGCTGCGGGGCCGCCGACGTCGATGGATATTCCTTCGCCGGCCGCCCCGCGTGCGGGTGTGATCAGCTCCAGGGTGTGCGGTGGTGGGGGTGCCACGGGCCGGGGCCCGGGGGCATGGGGCGTGTCGGCGGGGCGGGCGGCTGGATTTCCGGGGCCGGGGGCGCGGGGGGTGCCTGTGGTGCGGTGTTCGGGTCTTCGGTGGGCTGGTTCTCCGTGCCCGGGGCCTGGGCGACGCCGTTGGCCCACAGTTCGTCGACGCGGGCGCGCTCGGTGGCGTTCGGGTAGCGGTTGGTGCAGGACGGGCCCGCGCCGCCGCCCGACATCAGCTCGCTGCACGGCCCGCTGTAGTTGTCCGGCAGGCCCAGGACGTGCCCGGTCTCGTGGGTGACGACGCGGATCGAGTCGTTCTGCCGGCTCTGGGTGTAGTCGATGAAGATGTAGCCGCTTCCGTGGCCGTTGGTGGAGGCGTGGGACCCTCGGGAGTCGTTGCCCTCGTAGTAGGAGAAGTCGGCGCCGGTCGTGGCTTCCTCGAGCTTGACGTTGGACTCGGAGCTGTTCCATATGGAGGCGGCGCTCGCTATCTGCGAACGGAAGCTCGGTGCCTTGGAGGCGTCGTAGTAGAGGGTCACCGCCTGCCCGCTGGTCTGGGCGGCGGGCTTCTCGGCGGCCGACTTGAGCACGGCCTCGAAGAACGCCTTGTTGTTCGAGGCCTCCTCGGCCGACCCGTCGTACCGCGCCACGGAGGTGCCGGCTGAGTCGGACGGGCTGGGGGCCGTCAGGGCGCTCGCCGGCGCCGCCGCACCCAGTGCGCTGGACGCCAGGCCCAGGCCGAGAGCGACGGCGAGGAATCTCGGGGACCTTCGGGACGACTTCATGTGGGGGGCTCCAACTGACTCGGTGACGCCGAGCGCCACAGTGCGCGGTCGACTCGGCGTGAACACCGGTTCCGAACTGCTGCGACGTCCTGTGGGGCGCCATTCTTAGAACGGCTCGACAGGGTGCGCAATGGGGTCCGCTACTACGTCGCTTCGTAGGGGTTGGGGCCATGGCGGGGCGGTACGCGAGACACCGGCGGGCGCACGGCGGGAGGGAGGGGACCTTTCGCACCGTCAGAAGCCTTATAACGCTGGGCAGTGGGCGTGCGCGTCGGCAGGCCGGGATCACGGGGCTCGTGACGGGGTTCGCATCCTGGTCAAGACGGACAAATCCTTAGATGTCCGCCATGCTGCCTCTACTAAGCGCACCGGTTGATGGGAGAAGCGCTGTGACTGACGTCACGAAATAATGGGCTTCCGTGCCTTTTGCTCCCCACTGGCCCGCGGCACGCGCTCGTCGAGCCTCGGCCGGCGGACGGGGCGGTGGAACGCCGCGCGTATCGCGTCCCCGCGTCCCGCGTCCCGCGTCCCGCGTCCCGCGAAATACTCGCCCGACCGACAGCCATCGCCAGGTCGCCGGGCGTCGGTCGCCGGTCGCCGGTCGCCGACCGCCGGGCGTCGGGCGTCACAAAGGCCCCGGACCGGTGAGGTCCGGGGCCTTCGCACCCACTTCGAGACGAAACGCAAGCGGCCACTCATGGGCGGGCGCCGGGTTCGCGGCCCGGACGCCGGGGCCCAAGCGGTGAGCTAGGTGACTCGGTTAACGGTCGTCGTCACAATCGGAACCGATGTCGGTGAACTGGGCGCCTGGGCTGCCCTCACCGTTGATCAGGTTCCCGCCCAGGCCGTTGAGAATGCCGACCTGGCCCAGGATGTCGATGTTCAGGTCATGGGATCTGCATCCGCCGCCGTGCGGGCCTTTCGCTTCCACGGCAGTGGCGGGACCGACACCCATGAAACCGACACTGCTTATGATGACGGTCGCGACAGCGGCCTTGTGAAACCTGCGCATATCTCCTCCTTGGGCCGGACAGGGAGCGCCACTCGAAGATCCATTCAGCGCTCATCTCGGAGGCTAGATCGACTTCTCGCGCGGCGCTCATCGGGAAGGCCATCCAGGGGTTCTGAGGCTCCGTCGGCCACGGATGGGCGCGGGCTGTCCGGCCGGTACCCCCGATGCAGCAGCCGCCTCGGCATCGCCGCTGGCAGGAGCGGTCCGCCTCCCCGCGCTCGGCCCAGCGTCCGGCCCGGACGCGCCACCCCTGCGTGGGGGCTGATCGACCGTCACCCGTGTGCGCGGCCGTCCCGTCCACCGGCGACCTGCTCGACCGTGGGTCTGGCCCCCGCGCGGCCCGCCGTCCGGAACTGGCGGGCCCGCACCTGTGAAGGTGCCGCGCGGGGTACCCGGAACCTACGCCTCCACTTGTCGAAACGGAAGACCCTTCGCTCCCTCGTGCTCGATGATCTTGGATCCCTGCGACGAACGGGCCTCTCAGTACACTCCGTCACCACTGTTGGACGTGGGGTGAGGAGTGAGGCGTGGGTCCGCTCCCGCAGCCTCGCCCAGCTCCTCGGGGACCGTGGCCGCCCGACTCCCGCGGAGGCCGGTTGGATCGGCGGTCGGATCGCCGGCGCGCTCGCGAAGTCGCACGGCGAAGGCGTGGTGCGCGGCGATGTGACCCCGAAAAACATCCTGCGACGGGCGGCATCCGCGGCAAGCCCCGCCGTCTCGCCCCCGAGGTGGCCCGCGGCCGGGCGGGGGACGAGAAGTCCGACGTCTTCTCCCTGGGCGCGAGCCTCTTCATGGCGATCGAAGGGCGCTCTCCCTACGGGGAGTTCGAGAACCTCATGGGCTACCTGGCCAAGGCGCAGGCGCTGTGCGGCACCGCCGAGTCGCTGTCGGGCGCGGCCGTGTCGGACCATCGCGAAGAGCCTGCCGACGTCGTCGCGAGGGTGAGGGTCAGCCGCGGCGGCGTGGGGGCGGACCCTCCCCGGGTCCGTCCTCCACGCCGTCGGCCGGTCAGCGGTTGGTCAGCGGCCTGAACGCGTTGCGCACGTCGGAACTGGAGTCGTTGACATACCGGTTCCGCGGTGGGTTGTCTTCGTCGCCCCAGGTCACGTACGACAGGACCGCGGGGCAGCTGGATCCGCTGATCTGGATCGTGCGCCGGGAGACGAGCTTGCCGGTGCGCACCTCGTAGACCCGTACCGGGATCGCGATCCGGTGGAAGGTCACGTACGTGATGGTGCCGGACCGCTGGCTCTGGTAAGGGCACGTCTGGACGGACGTCCCGAAGTCCTCCTCGCCCACGCAGACGACCGCCGCCGCGCGAGCGGCGTCGGTGGCCTTCCAGTTGCCGGGGAGCTGGTTGGTGTACTCGGTGTTGCCGAAGTACATCGCCCGGTTGGTGCCCTTGCCCATGGGCTTGGCGGCGCTGTACTTGGCCGGCCGGGAGCAGTACTCGGGTTGTTCGTCCTGCGTGCCGGTCAGCAGGGAGCGGACGTTGTCCAGCTCGATGGCCTGCGTGGCCTTGGTGACGCCGGTGCGGGCCCGGCTCTCCAGACCGTCGTCGGGATACTCGTCGAGCAGCTGCCGGTAGTGCGCCCTGGCGGCCTGCCAGTCGTCGCCCTGCATAAGGGTGTCACCGCAGGCGACGAGCGCGGCGGGCGCCACGCGGTCCGCGGTGGACGCGGACCGGTCGAGCTGGTCGCGGGTCGCCTCGCGG
Organism: Streptomyces sp. NPDC089424; assembly: GCF_044749345.1. NCBI lineage: Bacteria > Bacillati > Actinomycetota > Actinomycetes > Kitasatosporales > Streptomycetaceae > Streptomyces > Streptomyces sp. NPDC089424. The sequence continues at coordinate 442,388 of NZ_JBIVHU010000003.1, read as the reverse complement.
TCGCGGAGCCAGTCGGTGACGCCGACGGTCCCGCAGGGGTTGTCCGTGGGCAGTCCGTCGAGGAAGCCGTCGAGGACCGTGCCGACGGTCCGCTCGTTGCCGGGTTCGCGGAGCACCGAGGTGAGGATGCCGAAGCCCCGTTCCAGTGCCTCGGTGTCGTTGCCCAGGCCTCTGTCCAGCAGTACTTCGGCCGTTCCCAGGTTCCGGCAGTCCTCGACCACCTCGTCACCGCGGGCGCTGACCGGGGCGCCGGCCACGCGGTGCCCGGCCCACACCTCGTCCTGGGCGCGGAACACCGCGGCGCAGTCGCCCTTGTCGCGGGCCTCGGTGACGTCCTGTCCGATGCGCAGGGCGTCGTAGCGCAGGAGTCCCACCGCCAGCAGCACCGGCACGGTGACGCAGAGCGCGATCAGGCGCTGCCTACGGGACGCGACGCGCGGGACGCCGCGGCTCGCGAGGAACCATCCGTGGGCGCCGAGCGCGACCCACCACACCAGCGCGGCGATCTCGTAGCCCCACGCGGCGGTTGCGGCGAGCAGCGAGACGAGGACGACCGTGCCCAGCAGGGACAGTACGGCGAGTGCGCGGCGTCCGAGCAGCCAGTAGCCGACGCCGAGCAGGGAGGCGTTGCCGAGGGCGGCGGCCAGCGGGTCCTGGTGGTGGACGCGAGGCGGCTCGGGCGGCCGTGGCGGTGGTGCGAAGGGTGTGGTGTAGGTCGGTTCGTCCATCGTGCTCTCCCCCTGGTGCGAGTGGTTCCCCGTGCAGCCGTCGGTGCCGGAGTCACCGGGACCCCGCTTCCGGTGCCGGCGCCACCGGGCCCCCGGTTCGGCGTGCCCCCCGGCCGGCGAACTGCCTCTCAACTCACTTATTTCCCAATGCCGTTGCTGTCCAGCCGTCCGGCGCGCCCTTTATCGGGGCCGCCTCCGGGGAGCGGCCCCGAACCGGCCCCGAACCCGGCGCCGACCAGCGGCGCCGGCCCCGCGCGCCGCCTCGGCGCGCCGCGTGACCAGCGCCTTCGCGCCCCCGATGCGCCGCTTGTCACCACCCCCGCGGGCGCACTACTGTCACCACGCCTTGGTGAACGGGAAATCCGGTGCGATACCGGTGCGGCCCTCGCCACTGTGATCGGGAAGTCCGGCTCCGGCCCTCAGGGGCAGCCACTGGGTCCAAGTGACCCGGGAAGGCGGAGCGCGGGCGGTGTCACCCGTCAGCCAGGAGACCGGCCGAGGCACGTTGTACACCATCCACGAGGTGCTGGAGAGGGTCTGCTGAAGCCATGCACATAGCCGAGGGTTTTCTGCCTCCGGCGCACGCGATCGCCTGGGGTGCCGCGTCCGCGCCGTTCGTCGTCCACGGAGTCCGTTCCCTCACCCGTGAGGTCAGGGAACATCCCGAGAGCACCCTGCTGCTCGGCGCCTCGGGCGCCTTCACGTTCGTCCTGTCGGCCCTGAAACTGCCGTCCGTGACCGGAAGCTGCTCGCATCCCACCGGCACGGGACTGGGCGCCATCCTGTTCCGGCCGCCGGTCATGGCGGTGCTGGGCACCATCACCCTGTTGTTCCAGGCGCTGTTGCTGGCGCACGGCGGACTGACGACGCTCGGCGCCAACGTCTTCTCGATGGCGATCGTCGGCCCCTGGGCCGGGTACGGCGTCTACCGGTTGCTGCGGCGCTACGACGTGCCGCTGATGGTCGCCGTGTTCTTCGGCGCGTTCGTCGCCGACCTGTCCACGTACTGCGTCACCAGCGTCCAGCTGGCACTCGCCTTTCCCGACCCGAGCAGCGGATTCCTGGGCGCGCTCGGCAAGTTCGGCTCCATCTTCGCGGTCACGCAGATCCCGCTCGCGGTGAGCGAGGGGCTGCTGACGGTGCTGGTGATGCGGCTGCTCGTGCAGTCCAGCAAGGGGGAACTGACCCGGCTGGGCGTGCTGCTCACCCCCAAGGGGACCCGCGGCGCGAACGCCGACGCCGAGGCGGTGGCCCGGTGAAGCGCCATACGAGGACCAACCTCCTGCTGCTGCTCGCGGTCGTCGCCCTCGCGGTGCTTCCGCTGGTACTCGGCCTCGGCGACCACAAGGAGGAGCCGTTCACCGGCGCCGACGCCGAGGCGGAGACGGCGATCACCGAGCTGGACCCGGACTACGAGCCCTGGTTCGCCCCGCTGTACGAGCCGCCGTCCGGTGAGATCGAGTCGGGGCTGTTCGCCCTCCAGGCGGCGGTCGGCGCGGGCGCGCTCGCGTACTACTTCGGGGTCCGGCGGGGCCGTCGCCAGGGTGAGGCCCGGGCCAGGGAGCTGCAGGGCGCGGCGCGGGTGTCCGGGGCCGACGGGGCCGAAGGGGCCTGAGCCTCGTGCTGCCGATCGACGCGGCGGCGCACAGCAGTCGCTGGCGCCGCCGCCACCCCGTGGACAAGGCCGTGCTCGGGCTGGGCCTCACGGTGCTGGCGATCTCCCTGCCACCCTGGCCGGGAGCGGCACTGGTGCTGGTGACGGCGCTGGCCGTGCTGCTCGGGCCGGCGGGCGTGCCATGGCGGCGGCTGTGGCTCGCGTACCGCGTGCCGCTGGGCTTCTGCGTCACCGGCGCGCTGCCGTTGCTGGTGCGGGTCGGAGGGCCGGGCGGGTTCGTCGGTCTCGCCGACGGCGGCGCCGTCCGTGCCGGGGAGTTGCTGCTGCGGACCTCGGCGGCCTCACTCGGCGTGCTGCTGTTCGCGTTCACCACCCCGATGTCCGACCTGTTGCCCCGCCTGGTGCGGGCCGGCGTGCCCGCGCCCGTGGTGGACGTGGCGCTGGTGACGTACCGCATGAGCTTTCTGCTCCTCGACTCGGTGCGCCGGATCCGCGAGGCGCAGGCGGCGCGGCTCGGGCACACCACGCGCGCCGCCCAGTGGCGGTCGCTGGCCGGGCTGGGCGCCACGGCCTTCGTGCGCGCGTTCGACCGGGCGAGTCGCCTGCAGGCCGGGCTCGCCGGGCGCGGCTACGACGGCACCCTGCGCGTCCTGGTGCCCGAGGCCCGCGTCTCCGTGCCGTTCACCGTGGTGAGCATCGCGCTGCTCGGGGCGCTCGCCGCCCTCACCTTCGTACTCGAAAGGCCGCTGTCATGAGCGAGGCCGCACCCCTGGTCGCCCTGCGCGACGTGTCGTTCGCCTACGAGGACGGCCCGGCCGTGCTCACCGGCCTCGACTTCGAGGTGCGCGAGGGGCGCGCGCTGGCGCTGCTCGGCCGCAACGGCAGCGGCAAGACCACGCTGATGCGGCTGCTCAGCGGGGGACTCCGGCCGCGGGCCGGGGAGTTGACGGTGGACGGCGGCACGGTGTCGTACGACCGCAAGGGGCTGACCCGGTTGCGGACCACCGTCCAGCTGGTGGTGCAGGATCCGGACGACCAGCTCTTCGCCGCCTCGGTGGCGCAGGACGTCTCCTTCGGGCCGCTCAACCTGGGGCTCGCGGACTCCGAGGTGCGGGCGCGGGTGGCCCAGGCGCTGGCCGCGCTGGACATCGCCGCGCTGGCGGACCGGCCCACGCATCTGCTGTCGTACGGGCAGCGCAAGCGGACCGCGATCGCCGGGGCCGTCGCCATGCGGCCGCGGGTGCTGATCCTCGACGAGCCGACGGCCGGGCTCGATCCCGACGGCCAGGAACGGCTGCTCGCCACCCTGGACGGGTTGCGTGCGAGCGGTACGACGGTGGTGATGGCCACCCACGACGTCGACCTTGCGCTGCGCTGGGCCGACGACGCCGCCCTGCTCACCCCGTCCGGCGTCCGCACCGGCCCGGCACCCGAGAACCTGGCGCGCACCCACCTCCTTCGGGAGGCGGGCCTGCGCCTGCCGTGGGGTGTCGCGGCGGCGGAACTGCTGCGCGGCCAGGGGCTGCTGGCCGGTGCGGCGCCGGGCCCGCGCACGGCGGAGGAACTGGCGACGCTGGTGGCGACACAGCCGGGGCAGGCCGGGTAGGCACTGGGAGGGCAGAGCCCGGAAGGGGGGACGAAGTCGGCTCGCGGCCGGGGGCCGTCACTCAGCCGGGGCGTCGGTGTCCTTCTCGCGCCGCGCGAGCAGCGTCGTACCGGCGACCACGGCGCCGATCGCGCCGACCTTGGCCGCCTGATGGACGGCGTGGTCGCCGCCCGTGCCCATCCCGGCCCACCAGGCGTCTGCGGGGACGTCCTGGTCCCGCCTCCCGCCGGCGACCGGACTCCGTGACAGGGCTGTCGACTTCGAAGAGAGGACCCCGCTCACGCCGAACGCTTGCGCGCCGTCGTCTTCGCCGTCGTCTTCTTGGCCGTCGACTTCTTCGCCGCCGTCTTCGCGGTGCTCTTCGCCGTGCTCTTCGCCGTGCTCTTCGAGGCCGCCGCCTTCTTCGTCCCCTGGGCCGACTTGGACGCCGTCTTCTTGGCGGCCGCCTTCTTCGCCGTGGACTTCTTCCCGGTCGGCTCCTTGGGCGCGGTACGGCTGGACTTGCGCTGCGGCAGGGCGTGGACGTCGGCGTCCTCGGCCGGCGCCTCGCCGCGCGACTCCCGCGCCGCGCGGACGCTGCTCTCCAGCGCCGCCATCAGGTCGAGCACCTTGCCGCCCGCCGCGGGTTCCGGGGCCTCGGGGGGCGCCTCGCCGGCCGCCTTCGCGGCGATGACCTCTTCGACCGCCTCGCGGTACTCGTCGTGCAGGTCCTCCAGGTCGACCTCGCCGAGGGTGTCCATCAGGGCGTCCGCCAGGTCGAGCTCCTTGTCACGGACGGTGACACCGGTGTCGGGGGCGACGCCCTCGGGCGCGCGGACCTCGTCCGGCCACAGCAGCCCGTGCATCGCGATGGCGTCACCGACCACCCGCAGCATGCCGAGCCGCTCCCGGCCGCGCAGCGCGAACTTGGCGATGGCCACCTTGTTGCTCCGCTTGAGCGCCTCGCGCAGCAGCGTGTACGGCTTGGCCGCCGGGGCGCCGCTCGCCGCGAGGTAGTAGGCCGCGTCCATCTGGAGCGGGTCGATCCGGTCGCCCGGCACGAAGGCCACGATCTCGATCGTCTTGGCGGTGGGGAGCGGCAGATGGGCCAGGTCCTCGTCGGTGATCGGGATGATCGAGCCGTCCGCGTCCTCGTACCCCTTGCCGATCTCGGCGCCGCTGACCTCGCGGTCCTCCAGCTCGCAGAACTTGCGGTAGCGGATCCTGCCGCCGTCCTCGGTGTGGATCTGGCGGAACGAGATCGTGTGGCTCTCGGTGGCGTTCACCAGCTTGATCGGGATGCTGACCAGGCCGAATGAGATGGCGCCGTTCCAAATGGATCGCACATCCAGCACCTTTCTTGACCTGCACGGCCTTGGCGGCACCCAAGGCTTCCACGGCTTCCGCGGTGTATCAGCTGAGTTCGTATGATTCTCATGCTTTTCATGTGATTCTTCATCGTATGACGCCGATCACTGAGGTGGAGGGGCGACGGGTCGCGCTCAGCAATCTGGAGAAGGTGCTGCATCCGGCGACCGGCTTCACCAAGGGCGAGTTGCTGCACTACTACGCGACGAACGCCGACGTGCTGCTGCCCCATCTGCGGGACCGGCCGGTGTCCTTCCTGCGCTATCCGGACGGACCCGACGGGCAGGTGTTCTTCGCCAAGAACGTGCCCCCGGGTACCCCCGAGTGGGTCACCACCGCCGAGGTGCCCCGGTCGGAGGGGCCGGCCCGGATGGTGCTGGTGCAGGACCTGCCGAGCCTGATGTGGGCGGCGAACCTGGTCGCCGAGTTCCACACCCACCAATGGGTGATCTCCGCACCGGGCGTCGCCGACCGGCTCGTCCTCGACCTCGACCCGGGTCCGCCGGCCACCGTCGTGCAGGCCTGCGAGGTCGCCCTGTGGCTGCGGGAGCGGCTGGCGGCGGACGGGATCGAGGCGTACCCGAAGACGTCCGGCTCCAAGGGGCTGCATCTGCTCGCGGCGGTCCTGCCCACCCCCTCCGACCGGGTGACGGAGTACGCCAAGGAGCTCGCCGTCGAGGCGGAGCGCGCGATGCCCCGACTGGTCGTACACCGGATGACGCGGAGTCTGCGGCCCGGAAAGGTTTTCGTCGACTGGAGTCAGAACGCCGCGCGCAAGACCACGGCGACTCCTTACACCCTGCGAGCGCGGGCGACGCCGACCGTTTCGGCACCGGTGACCTGGGAGGAAGTCGAGGCGTGCCGAGACGTCGGCCAACTCACCTTCCTCGCCACCGACATCGCCCCGCGCGTGCAGGACTACGGCGATGTGCTGGCCCCGCTGCTCGACGAGGGGCGGGCCAGTCCACTGCCGTGAGCCACAGCGCCCCTCGACGGGCACCTCACAGCAAGGGACCAGCATGGAAACGACCCGCCCGACCCGTCCGACCCGCCCCACCGCCCTCCCCCGCCGCACCCACCGTCGCCGCACGCTCGTCGTGGGCCTGACCGCGCTCGCGCTGGGCGCCACGACGGCCACCACCGTCGCCGCCACGGACCGCGCCCCGGCCGCCGCCGCCAAGGCCCAGGTGCTCCTCGACTGGAACGCGGTCGCCGTCGCCACGGTCAGCGGCGACGCCAAGCGGTACGCGCCCGAGCAGAACGTCTGGCTCGGGTTCGTCTCGGCCGCCGTCTACAACGCGGTCGTGGGCATCGAGGGCCGGTACGCGCCGTACCAGTGGGACGGACGGGGTCCGGCCGGTGCCTCCGCCGAGGCGGCGGCCGCCGCCGCCGCGCACCGGGTGCTGCTGACCTACTTCCCGAAGTCCAGGGCCCGGCTCGACGCCGCCTACACCAAGTCGCTGAAGAACGTCCCCGACGGGCAGGCCGAGCAGCAGGGCGCCGCCTTCGGCCGGCGGGCCGCCGACCGTCTCGTCCAGCTGCGCGTGCAGGACGGACGGGGAGCGGCGGTTGCCTTCACCAAGTCGCCCGCGCCCGGCGTGTGGCGGCCCACCCCGCCCGACAACGCGTCCTTCCGCGTGCCGTGGCTGGCGAAGGTGAAGCCGATGGTGCTGGACTCCGCCGAGCGGTTCCGGCCGGGCGCTCCGCCCGCGACGGACACCCGCCGCTACGCCCGCGAGCTGGCCGAGGTACGGGTGCTGGGCGCGAAGAACAGCAAGGTCCGCACGGCCCGCCAGACGGAGACCGCGAAGTTCTTCACGGACGTGCTGCCGGTGCAGCTCCAGGCCGGCTACCGCGACCACGTCAAGCGGCACGGGCTGGACCTGGTGGACGCGGCGCGGCTGTTCGCGGCGGCCAACACGGCGGTCGCCGACGCGACGATCGCGGCGTGGGACGCCAAGTACACGCACGCCCAGTGGCGGCCGGTCACGGCGATCCGCCAGGCCGGCACGGACGGCAACCTGGCCACCGCCTCCGACCCGGCGTGGGAGCCGCTGCTGCGCACGCCCGCCCACCCGGACCACATCAGCGGCCACACCGCGGCCGACGGCGCCGCGATGGCCGTCCTGCACCGGCTGACCGGCGGGAACATCGACTTCCGGATCTCGTCCGCGGTGACCGGCACCACCCGCACGTACACGAAGGCGGCCGACTTCAACCGTGACGTGACCGGCGCGGGCATGTGGGGCGGCATCCAGTACCGGACCAGCGGCGAGGCGGGCACCCGGGTGGGCCAGGCGATCGGGAACTACGCGCTGGACCACCACTTCCGCCCGGTGCGCTGAGCGGGGTCACACCCTCGCCCAGGTGTTCCTGTCCCTGGCCATCGCGTGCAGGGCCTCGACGTCGGCCGGCTTGAGCACGCCGCCGAGGCGGGAGAGTCCGTCGAGGTCCGTGTCCCTGAGGACGCGGACCTCGCGGACCGGGCCGGGGACCGATACACGGGACGGGCCGACCAGGGCGAGGACCGGACGGACCTCGGCGGTCAGGGCGTAGGAGGCGCGGTCCGCCCCGGCGCGGACCCGGCGCAGCAGCGGCCGCCCCTCCCGCCTGCCGAGGGCCACCATCGGGTCGGCGACGAGGACGCGCTGCCTGCGCGCGTACAGGGCGTGCACGGCGAAGAGCCCACCGGGGCCGATCACCAGGTGGTGGACCCGGTCGCCGCCGGGCAGCGGCACGGAGTGCAGGGCGTGCCAGCCCGCGCCGTCCATGCGGTCCAGCGCCTCCCCCACCGCCTGCTCGGCCTCCAGCGCCCGGCGCCGGGGGTCGGCGCGCAGCCGGGGTCCCGGCGTGCCCGGGTCCCGGTCCAGGGCGACCAGGAGGGCCTCTCCGGGCCGGTTGGGAGCGAGGTCGTCGTCCGGGTGCAGGCTGAGCCGGGCCAGCTCAGCGGGGGTCGGGACCGGTGGCGGGCCGACCGTGACGGAGCCGGTGAGGAAGGGCCCCAGGGCCTCGAGCACGTCGTCCGCGCGGTCCTCGCCGAGCAGCACGACCCGGGCCGCCTCACGGTCGTACCAGGCGATGTTCCTGCCGTCCGTGAGGCAGACGTACAGTCGTTCGCGACCGTGCCGCCAGATCGGTACGACGCGCAGTCCGCTCATGCACATCACCCCACGACCATGGGAACAGGCGGGGTGCTCCAGGGGCAAGAACCCGGCTACCTTTGACAGCAGTTGGCACCGGCCCGTCCGTGCCAGGGCTGGGGAGGCGCGTTGCGTACCCGCGGGAAGCACCCCGACGTACCGGCTCCGGACAAGCCGTGGAACGAGATCGTGCCCGGTCTGTGGATGGGCGGGCACGAGTTCACGGGCCGTTCGGGGCAGGTGGAGGCCGCCGTCGTCCGGGACGAGTTCGATCTCGTCCAGACCCTGCTGCGGCTGCCCGGCCACGGCCCCGACCCGGACGTCCACCACCAGATCTGGCCGATTCCGGACGGCCCTCTCGACGGCACCCAGCTGGCCGGGGTGATCCGGCTGGCCGAGGCGGCGTGCGACGCGCTGGACCGGGGCCGGCGGGTGCTGGTCCGCTGCTACCACGGCTACAACCGCTCCGGCCTGGTCGTCGCGCACGCCCTGATGGCGCGGGGCCGCTCCGCCGAGTCGGCGATCCGGCTGATCCGCGCCCACCGCTCCCCGTGGGCGCTGCACAACGAGCTGTTCGTGGAGTATCTGCACACGGGACTGCCGACGGCGCGGTTCCTGGAGGAGCTCGCGGAGTAGTCCCGGAAGCGGAACGGTCCCGGACCGGGACGGAGCCCCGCCCATGAGTGGATTTCCGCACAGAAAGAACATCCGCAGAAATAAGCCGTACGCACGAATAATGTGCGCGCACGCTTAAGGTGTACGGGCCCGACCGCCCCGGACCACAGGAGCCCCGTGCCCCGCCGCACCACCCCGCCCGTCGCCCGCGTCCGCGTCCGGGCCGTCACCGCCGCCACCGCCCTCGCGCTGCTCGCGATCACCGCGACGGCCTGCGGTGACGCGGGCGAGCTGCGCGACGCGGGGCCCACGGCGACCGCGGACGGGCCGGCCCGGCTGTGGCCCGAGCTGCCGCCGGCGTCCAGCCCGGCCTTCGACATAGGCGAGGTGGACATCCAGACCGTCAAGGGCGTCCCGGTGCCCGACGACGACATCCGCAAGGTGGACCCGGTGGCGGTGGTGCGGGCGGAGATCGCCCGGAGCCCCGCCGACTACGAGGGCGCCAAGGCGCCGTACCGGGGCACGGACAGCCGGATGGCGCGGTGCGGCGCGCCGGCGGACGGGACCGGCACGGGCTGCCCGGTCCTGAAGCCGTACTACCGGGACCTGACCGGCGACGGACGGCCCGAGATGACGCTGGGCTTTCGGCTGCTGCCGGGCGAGATGACCGCCGTGCGCGTCTACACCGTCGAGAAGCACCGGCTCGTGCAGGTCATGGCGTACGACGACGCCCTGACCGGGATCGAGATCGCCGGGCAGTCGGTGATCCTGCGGGCCCCGTCCGAGGTCCGCGGGTACGAGTACCGGCTCCAGTGGAGCTGGGACACCGAGCAGGGCGCGATGCTGCTCACCCACGACGAGATGCTGCGCACGGGCAAGCGGCCGGCCCCGCCCCGCCCCTCGGGCTCGCCCTCCGCGAGCGCTCGATGAGGCCCGTGGTGCCGCGGTGGGCCGGCACCCTCGCCGTGAAGGCCGCCGTCTTCATCACGGTGATGTGCTGCGCCCTGGCCGCGCTGCTCGGTGTCCTGGTCCATGTCTCGGTGACCAACCAGACCGTCGGCCAGGCCCGCACCCTCGCGCTGGCCCGGCTCGCGGACGCGACGGAGGCCTACGAGGCCGGGGATCAGCTCCCGCCGGGCGCGGCGGTTGATCCCCGCGGCCTGCCCGCTCCGCTGCGCTCGCTCGCGGCGGCCGGGGAGCGCGGCACGATGGTCGCCGAGGACGACCGGCCCACGATGTGGGCGGCGGGTCCCGTCGACGGCGGCCGGGCCCTCGCGGTGGCCGTCGACCACTCCCAGCAGGCCCGCACCATCGAGGGCCTGGACCGGGCGATCGGCTGGTCGTCGGCGCTGGCGATCGGGGCGACCGTACTGGTGGGCGCGTTCGCGGTGTCCCGGGTGACCCGGCGCCTGCACGCCACGGCCCGGGTCGCCCGGCGGATCAGCGCGGGCGACCTGGACGCGCGCGTGCACGACCCGCGCACCCGGGACCGCACCCGCCCCCAGGACGAGGTGGCCTCGGTCGCCGCCGCGCTGGACTCCATGGCCACGTCGCTCCAGGGCAAGCTGCTCGCCGAGCAGCGGTTCACCGCGGACGTGGCGCACGAGCTGCGCACCCCGCTGACCGGCCTGCACGCGGCGGCCGAGCTGCTGCCGCCGGGACGCCCGACGGAGCTGGTCCGCGACCGGGTGGCCGCGCTGCGCACGCTCACCGAGGACCTGCTGGAGATCTCCCGGCTGGACACCGGGCGCGAGCGGCTGGACCTGGACACCGAGGAGTTGGGCGCGCTGGCACGGCGGGTGGTGCGGGCGTCCGGCACCGACACGGCGGTGCGGGTCGTGCGGGACACGCGGGTGGAGACGGACCGGAGGCGGCTGGAGCGGGTGCTGGGCAATCTCGTCGCCAACGCGCACAAGCACGGCCGGCCGCCGGTCGTGCTGACGGTGGACGGACCGGTGGTGACCGTGCGGGATCACGGTGCGGGCTATCCGGAGTACCTGGTGGCGCACGGGCCGCAGCGGTTTCGCACGGAGGGCGGGGCGAAGGGGCACGGCCTCGGACTGACCATCGCGCTGGGCCAGGCGGAGGTGCTGGGCGCCCGGCTGGAGTTCCGCCACGCGCCGGGCGGCGGTGCGGTGGCACGGCTGACACTGCCTCAGGCTCCGCCGCACCCGAGTACGGCGGACGAGGAGGCCCCCCTCCCCGATGGCGCACTGTGACGGGCGCCTCGCGAAGCACGCTCCTAATGTGGCGATTAGTCAGCTTCGCCCCGCCCTGTCACGGGAGGTTCTCCCCATGTCCCTGCGCTCTTCCCGCACCCGTCTCGCCATGACGGCAGCCGGAGGTGCCCTGGCCACCGCGCTGGCGGTCTCCCCGGCCGTCGCCGGTGGTATCTGGGGCGACGACTCCGCTCCCGGCCCCGGCAGGGGTACCGGCCCCGCGCCCGCACCCGCCCCCGGTGGCGAGCCGGGGACCGGCGCCGTCCCCGCCCCTGGTGGTGAGGCGGGCACCGGTGCCGCCGTGCCCGCCCCCGTCCCTGTCCCCGCCCCGGTCCCCGTGCCCGTCCCCGGCTTCGGTGTCGGAGGTTTCGGGCCGGGCTACGGTGTCGGAGGTTTCGGGCCGGGCTTCGGTTACCACGACTACGGCGGCCACGGCCGTGTCAACGTCTTCACCGGGAACGGCGGCGTCGACGTGTTCGCCGGCAACCGGGGCGGGTTCAACGGGAACGGCGGATTCAACGGCAACGGCAACGGAGTCGGCGGATACAACGGGAACGGCAACGGGGTCGGCGGGTTCAACGGCAACGACTGGTTCCGCAACGGCGGCAACGGCAATGTCGACGTCTACGCCGGCAACGGCAACGTCGACGTGTTCGCCGGCGGCGGCCGGGGCAACGACGGCCGGGACGGCTTCGGCGGGAACGGCAACGGCAACGGCAACGGCAAACAAAACGGCAACTCCGACAACGACTTCGACGACGACTTCGACGACGACTTCGATGACGACTTCGACGACGACGCGGAGGACTGGGACCTCGGCGGCGACGACGACTTCGACGACGGCGACTTCGACGACGGCATCGGCGGCGACGACGGCATCGGTGGCGACGACGGCGCCAACCAGGCGACCTATCGCGGTGTCGTCACCGCCGACAACCTGGCGGTGCGTTCCCGCCCCACCCTGAGCAGCCGGGTCATCGGCCGGGTCGACCGCGGCGACGTGGTGCGCATCTACTGCAAGGCGGCGGGCGACCGGGTGCGGAGCAACCCGCTCTGGTACCTCCTGAAGGGCCGCACCTGGGCCTGGGGACCCGCCCGCTACATCAACAACCAGGGGCCCGCGCCACGCTGGTGCTGACGCCGACAGCACGCGAGCCACACCATTTGGGTAGGTTCCGGACATGACGAAGGCCGCAACCGGAACCGCCGTGGCAGCGGACGCGCCCGCCCCTGACGTCCGTCTCCCCCGGCGCCGCGGCATCGAACTCACCCTCATCGTCGTGGCCGTCCTCCTCTCGGTGTACGGGTACTGCGTCACCGGCCTCGCCCGGACCGGTGCCGTCCCGCCCGGTGCCGCGGGCTACGGCGCGGGCCTCGGCGTCCTCGCCCTGCTCGCGCACCTCGCGGTCCGGGTGCGCGCCCCCTACGCCGATCCGCTGCTGCTGCCCATCGGCGTGCTGCTCAACGGCCTGGGCCTGGTGCTGATCTACCGGCTGGACCTGGAGACACCGGGTGACCGCGCGGCCCCGGCCCAGCTGGTCTGGTCGGCGCTGGGCGTCACCCTGTTCGCGTACGTCGTCGCCGCCCTGCGCGATCACCGGGTGCTCCAGCGCTACGCGTACGTGTGCGTCGCCGCCGCGCTGGTGCTGCTCACCCTGCCGATCTTCTTCCCGGCGGTGAACGGCGCGCGCATCTGGATCCGGATCGCCGGGTTCTCGATCCAGCCCGGCGAGTTCGCGAAGGTGCTGCTGGCCGTGTTCTTCGCCGCGTACCTGGCCGCGAACCGCAACGCCCTCGCCTACTCCGGCCGGCGCCTGTGGGGTCTGCAGATCCCCACCGGCCGCGTCCTCGGCCCGATCGTCGCCATCTGGCTGGTCAGCGTCGGCGTACTGGTCCTGGAACGCGACCTCGGCACCTCGCTGCTCTTCTTCGGCCTGTTCGTCGTCATGCTCTACGTCGCCACCGGCCGGACCGGCTGGATCGCCGTCGGCCTGCTGCTGGCGACGCTCGGCGCGGTCGCCGTCGGCCGCACCGAACCGCATGTGGCCGCACGGATCCAGGACTGGCTGCACCCGTTCGCCTCCATCGAGGCGGGCCAGGGCCCCAACCAGCTCGCCCAGTCGCTGTTCGCCTTCGCGGCGGGCGGCATCCTCGGCACCGGCCTGGGCCTCGGCCACTCCTTCCTGATCGGCTTCGCCACCAAGTCGGACTTCATCCTGGCGACGGCGGGCGAGGAACTGGGCCTGGCCGGCCTCTCCGCGATCTTCCTGCTGTACGGCCTGCTGGTCGAGCGCGGCTACCGGGCGGGCCTCGCCCAGCGCGACCCGTTCGGCCGGCTGCTCGCGGTGGGCCTCGCCTCGATCGTGGCGCTCCAGGTGTTCGTCATCGCGGGCGGAGTGACCGGACTGATCCCGTTGACCGGCATGGCGATGCCGTTCCTCGCCCAGGGCGGCTCCTCGGTGGTCACCAACTGGGCGATCGTGGCCCTGCTGATCCGGGTGAGCCATTCGGCCCGCCGCGGTTACGACGGGCAGGTCGCCCCGTGACCCGGCACATCCGCCTCGCCGCCGCCTTCTGCGCCCTGCTGCTGGTCGCCCTCCTGGTCAACGCGGCCCGCATCCAGGTCTTCCAGGCGGGCCAGTACGACGCCAACACGGCCAACCGCCGCCACGAGATCAGCCGTTACGGCCAGCCGCGCGGCGACATCCTGGTCGGCGGCCGCCCGGTCACCGGCTCCAAGGACACCGGCGAGCCGCTCCGCTACGAACGCACCTACCAGCAGGGGCCGTTGTACGCCCCCGTCACCGGCTTCGCCTCGCAGGTGTACGGCACCACCTTCCTGGAGCACGCGGAGGACGGCACCCTCTCCGGGAGCGACCCGGTGCTCTCGCCGTTCCCCCTGTGGAACGACTTCACCCGCGCGCGGGGCGTCGGCGGCGACGTCGTCACCACCCTCGACGCGGCGGCCCAGCGGGCGGCGTTTGAGGGGCTGGGCAACCGCAAGGGCGCGGTCGCGGCGATCGAGCCGGCCACGGGCCGGATCCTGGCGCTGGTGTCCACCCCCTCGTACGATCCGGCGGCGCTGTCCGGGAACGGGCCCGCGGTCGCCCGGTCCTGGCTGGGGCTGAACGAGGACCCGGACAAGCCGATGCTGAACCGCGCGGTACGGCAGACCTATCCGCCGGGTTCGACGTTCAAGGTGGTCACCGCGGCGGCGGCGCTGGACGCCGGGGTGATCAAGGATCTCGACAAGCGGACCCGGTCGCCCGACCCGTACACCCTGCCCGGCACCCTGACGACCCTGCGCAACGAGGGCGGCCGCTGCGCCGACGCCTCGCTGCGCAAGGCCTTCGAGTGGTCCTGCAACACGGTCTTCGCCAAGCTGGGCGTGGACGTCGGGGTGACGCGCATGGCGGCGACGGCCCAGGCGTTCGGCTTCAACGACACCGATCTGCGCATTCCCTACTCGGTGGCGCCGAGCACGTTCGACACCACGGTGGACAGGGCGCAGCTGGCCCTGTCGTCGATCGGGCAGTACAACACGCGGGCCACGCCCCTGCAGATGGCGATGGTCTCGGCGGCGGTCGCCAATGGCGGCCAGGTGCGCGAGCCGTACCTGGTGGAGCGGACCACGACCGGACGCGGCGCCACCATCTCCTCGGTCGGCACCCGCCCGCTCCGTCAGGTCATGTTCCCCTCGACCGCGGCACGGATGCGGGAGCTGATGCGCGACGTGGTGGAGCGCGGCACCGGCAAGAACGCCGCGATCGCGGGCGCGACGGTAGGCGGCAAGACCGGCACCGCGCAGCACGGCGTCGACAACTCCGGCACTCCCTACGCCTGGTTCGTCTCGTGGGCGCAGGGCGATGGGGACCTGGAGCCGAAGGTCGCGGTCGCGGTCGTGGTGGAGGACGCGGCCGCGCACCGCCGTGACATCACCGGGGGCGGCATGGCGGCCCCGATCGCCCGGGCGGTGATGCAGGCGGTGCTCGGCCCCCGACCGGCACCGACCGGCCGCGCCCGGCCCGAACGGCCCGACCGCCCCGACCGGCCCTAGGAGTCCTGTTCGGCTCCTGAATCGATCGCCTCCGTCACCTCGGCCACCCGTTCCCGTTCCTCGGCCGCGAACCGCCGTGCGTCGAGCTCCTCGGCGATCTCCTCGTCCTGGGCCATCAGCAGATCGAGGTTGGAGTCACCCATCTCGAAGACGCCCATGTCGACATAGGCCTGCTGGAGGCGCTCGCCCCACAGGCCGATGTCCTTCACGCACGGCACGATCCGGCTGAACAGCAGCTTGCGGAACAGGGCGAGGAACTCGGAGCGTTCGCTGTACTCCTCCGCCTCGGCCCGCGAGATGCCGAAGTTCTCCAGCACCTCCACGCCGCGCAGCCGGTCCCGCATCAGATGACAGCCCTCGATCACGAACTCCTCGCGCTCGCGCAGTTCGGCGTCGGAGAGCTGCTTGTAGTAGTCCCGCAGGGCCATCCGCCCGAAGGCCACGTGCCGGGCCTCGTCCTGCATCACGTAGGCGAGGATCTGCTGGGGCAGCGGCTTGTCGGTGGTGTCGCGGATCATCCCGAAGGCGGCGAGGGCGAGGCCCTCGATGAGCACCTGCATCCCCAGGTAGGGCATGTCCCAGCGGCTGTCGCGCAGGGTGTCGCCGAGCAGGGACTGGAGGTTGTCGTTGATCGGGTAGAGCATCCCGATCTTCTCCTGGAGGAAGCGCGCGTAGATCTCCGCGTGCCGGGCCTCGTCCATGGTCTGGGTCGCCGAGTAGAACTTGGCGTCCAGGTCGGGCACGGACTCGACGATGCGGGCCGCGCAGATCATCGCGCCCTGCTCGCCGTGCAGGAACTGGCTGAACTGCCAGGAGGAGTAGTGCCGGCGCAGCTCGCCCTTGTCCCGTTCGGAGAGCTTCGCCCAGTGTCTGGTGCCGTACAGGGAGAGGGCCTCGTCGGGGGTGCCGAGGGGGTCGTACGGGTCGACCTCCAGGTCCCAGTCGATCCGTCTCTGCCCGTCCCACTGCTTGTCCTTGCCCTTCTGGTAGAGGGCCAGCAGGCGGTCGCGTCCGTCGTCGTACTCCCAGTTGAACCGGGCCTTCCCGGTCGCGGGGACCGGCCAGTTCGGCTCGCCGGGGTCCATGGCGTACAGGTCGAAGGTCGACATGTTCGCAGGCTCACACGTAGTAGACCCGCGGTCAACAAGTGGCGCGCAAGGGATTGACGGGCTTGCTGACGCGCAGTCTCATAAGGGCATGACGACCCTCACCGATGCCGAAGCCCTGGACGGGCTGCGCGACGCGCTGGGCCTGCTCAAGGATCGCGAGCAGGTGGCCGAGCGACTGCTCGACTCCTCCGCCAAGCACTCCTTCGACCCGGACAAGGAACTGGACTGGGACGCCCCCTTCGAGGAGGGCAAGTGGTTCTGGCCGCCGGAGCTGGTGTCGCTGTACGACACACCGATGTGGCGGCGGATGAGCGAGGAGCAGCGGATCCTGCTCTCCCAGCACGAGGCGGCGGCGCTGGCGTCGCTGGGCATCTGGTTCGAGCTCATCCTGATGCAGCTGCTGGTGCGGCACATCTACGACAAGGCGGCGACGAGCGCGCACGTGCGCTACGCGCTGACCGAGATCGAGGACGAGTGCCGGCACTCGAAGATGTTCGCCCGGCTGATAGCCCGCGGCGAGACGCCCTGGTACCCCGTGAGCCGGGCCCACCAGCACCTCGGGCGCCTGTTCAAGACCATCTCGACCACGCCCGGTTCCTTCACCGCCACCCTGCTCGGCGAGGAGGTGCTCGACTGGATGCAGCGGCTGACCTTCCCCGACGAGCGCGTGCAGACGCTGGTCCGCGGGGTCACGCGCATCCACGTCGTGGAGGAGGCCCGGCACGTGCGGTACGCCCGGGAGGAACTGCGGCGCCAGATGGTCACCGCGCCGAAGTGGTCCCAGGAGTTCACGCGGGTCACCTCCGGCGAATTCGCCCGGGTCTTCTCGGTGGCCTTCGTCAACCCCGAGGTCTACACCAACGTCGGCCTGGACCGGCGCGAGGCGCTCGCCCAGGTGAAGGAGAGCGGCCACCGGCGGGAGGTCATGCAGACCGGCGCGAAGCGCCTGACGGACTTCCTGGACGACATCGGCGTGCTGCGGGGAGTGGGGCGGCGGCTGTGGAAGTCGTCGGGCCTGCTGGCGTAGGAACGGCCCGGCGTACGGGTGCGGGTGGTACGGGGCCGGTCGCGGGGTTCCCCGTGCCCCCCGGCGCCGGTGTGCCGGCCAGAGGGTGCGACCGCACCCGGCCGACTACCCTGCCCGGTATGACCCCCGCCGCGCCCACCCCCGCCTACCGCCGCCTCAGCGTCGAGGAACGCCGCAGCCAACTGCTGGACGCCGCACTCACCCTCTTCGCCCACCGGGCCCCCGAGGACGTCTCCCTCGACGACGTGGCGGAGGCGGCCGGGGTTTCCCGCCCCTTGGTGTACCGGTACTTCCCGGGCGGCAAGCAGCAGTTGTACGAGGCCGCCCTGCGCTCCGCCGCCGAGGAACTGGAGCTTTGCTTCGACGAGCCGCACGAGGGGCCCCTGCTGCCCCGGCTGTCCCGCGCCCTGGACCGCTATCTCGCGTTCGTCGACCAGCACGACGCCGGCTTCAGCGCTCTGCTCCAGGGCGGCAGCGTGGTCGAGACCTCGCGGACCACCGCCATCGTGGACGGTGTGCGGCGGGCCGCCGCCGTGCACATCCTGCGCCACCTCGGCGTCACGGACCCGGGGCCCCGGCTGCGGATGACCGTCCGGATGTGGATCACCGCGGTCGAGGCGGCCTCCCTCATCTGGCTGGACGAGGACAAGCAGCCACCCCTCGACGAACTGCGGGACTGGCTGGTGGACCAGTTCGTCGCCGTCCTGTCCGTCACCGCCACCCGCGATCCGCGCACCGCGGCGGTCGTGGCCGCGCTGGCCTCGGCGGATGACTGAGACTGGTGTCGTGAAGAGCGAAGAGACCCCCTTCGAGGGCGGGCCGATGGACGGCCGGACGCTGCCCGTGCTGCTCGGCATCACCGGGCACCCGCCGAAGACGTACCGCATCCCGGTCCCGGACCCGGGCGGCGGTGCGGCCACCGTCCTCGTGTACCGGCGCGAGCCCCGTGGCCAGGGCCGCTTCACCCGGCGCTGGAAGTACGTCCACGACCCCGCCGGCGACCGGGGCAGGGGCCGGGCCAGGTGGCCGTGGCACAAGCCAGACGCCACGCCGGAAGGCAAGCCGGACGACGCGAACGGGTGACCTCCTTAGGCCATCCCGCAGACCTTCGGCGCGCGGACCGCGCGCGCACGTCACATGCTCTCGGAGCGGAGCGGACCCGCTGCCCCGCACCGGAGGTGATGACGTGTCAGGAAGGCTACTGCGCCTGGTGTGTACGGCGACCGTGGCGGCCCACGCCGTTCTCGCAGCCGTACCGGCGGCGGCCGCACCCCGGCCGGCCGAGCCCGAAGGGCGCACGGTCGCCACATTGCTGACGGACCTTCAGCGGCTGTACCGCGAGGCCGAGAAGGCGACCGAGACCTACAACGCCACCGAGGAACAGCTGAAGAAGCAGCGCGCGGTGGCCCGGCGGCTCGACGGGGAGCTGGCCCGCGCCCGGCTCGCCCTGCACTCCAGCAAGGGCGCGGCGGGCCGCCTGGCCCGCCAGCAGTACCAGGGCCGCAGCGACATCTCGCCGTACGTCCGCCTGCTGCTCGCCCGCGATCCGCAGCACGCGCTCGAACAGGGGCATGTGATCGGGCAGCTCGCGCGGGAGCGGGCCAAGACGGTCGAGGAGCTGTCCGGCAGCGAGCGGAAGGCGAACGGGCTGGCCCGCCAGGCGCGCGCGGCGCTGGACCGGCAACTCGCCCTCACCGAGCGCCGGAAGAAGGAACGCGACGAGGTGCGCGCGCGGCTCGGCGAGGTGGAGAAGCTGCTGGCCTCGCTCACCGTCGCCCAGCTGACCGCGGTGGCGAAGCTGGAGAAGGACGGGATCGCCGAGGCGCAGAAGAAGTTCATGGCGGCAGGCGCCCCCCGCAACCTCCACGTGCCGACGAGGGAGGGCGACCGCGCGGTGCGCTACGCGGTGCGCCAGCTCGGCAAGCCCTACGAGTGGGGCGCGGAGGGCCCCCGGTCCTACGACTGCTCAGGGCTGACATCACAGGCCTGGGCGGACGCCGGGACGCCGATCCCGCGCACCAGCCAGGAGCAGTGGGCACAGCTGAACCGCATTCCCCTGAAGCAACTGCGGCCCGGCGACCTGGTCGTGTACTTCCCCGAGGCCACGCACGTGGCGATGTACCTGGGCGACGGCATGGTCGTCCAGGCGCCGCGCCCCGGCGCCAAGGTCAAGGTCTCCCCCCTCGCCGCCAACCCGGTCCTCGGCGCCGTACGCCCCGACCCGCGCGGCAGGCCGCTGCGGCACTACACACCACCGAGGCTCCCCGCGGGCGCACTGGACGGGAAGGACGACGGCTACGCGTCGGCGGCACCCCCGCCGCGCGCCACCCCCGCCCCGGCCACGCCCCCGCGTCGGTGACCTGCCACGACACCAAGGAAGCGACCACGTTCGCGCGCAAGCGCCCCGCGGCGGTCGGCTGCGGGGCGCCGTGGCGGGTTCAGTCGACCTGCTCTCCGTCCGCCGTACCGCCCCTGCAGTAGTTGCCCTCCTCGTTGATCGCGGGAGTTCCACCGCCCTGCCTGCACTCGGAAGGGCTGACGACGGAGGGGGCATCCTGTGCGAGGGCGGTCGCGGCGCCCGTGAGGCCGAATCCGGCGAGGCCCGCCGTGGCGATGACGGCGGCGAGGATTCGTCGAATGCGCATGTGGTTCCCCTTTCGCGGATTGCCTCGATTGGGGCACAAATCACCCTGATTTTCATTATGCGGGCGGCACGTCACCCTGCGCCATTCGGGTGACGGTGGTGTCGGGTGCGAGGGCGGTGACGCGACCCGCGCTCCGGGACGAAGTCCCGTGCACCGAGGCGGCGTTGGAGCCATCCGGAACGTCCCGCTCCCGGGTGCCCAGGACGGGCGGGGGAAAGGATGCGACGCTGGAGTCAGGGGCGCACGACCAGCCCGGAAGGCAGGTGTGTCCCATGCGCACGTCGACCCGTATCGCCGGTGCCCTCGCCGGCCTCACGCTGACGCTCGGCGGTGCGGTGCTCGCCGCTCCCGCGGCCCAGGCGGACATCCCCGCCTGCACACGCATGGCCGAACTGGCCGGTGCCACCGCGTCCGACTCCGTCACAGCGGCCTGCGGCCGAGGCGTGGTCGGAGACCTGCAGGGTTGTGTGACCGGGCTGACCGGGGCCGGAGTGGCGGGCGGCGCCGCCACCGGCGCCTGCCGGGCCGCGGCCCACGAACCGCGTTAGAGGACCCCGCCCGGCGGCCGGGCGCCGCACCGGACCTCGCCTCGCGCCTCGGAGGAGGACGTCATGCGCACGCGAAGAATCCTCGGCCTCGCCCTGGCCGCGGCAACCCTTGTCGGTGTGAGCGCCTTCGGCGCCGCCGGCGCCGGGGCCGCCTCGTCCCCGGACATCTCCCGGGACGAATGCACGGCCGCCGGCGGACAGGTCGTCGCGCGCCCCTACGCCGGTTACGTCTGCGCGATGCCCGACGGGACCTCGCAGCCGGTCACTTGACCTCGGCGCAGGGCCCGGTCAGGCGCCGGTGACCTCGGCCAGGTAGGCGGCCGTCTTCTCCGGCTCGTAGAAGAAGTTCTCGAAGTCGGCCGGGTCGTCGAAGCCGTTGGCGAAGCGGTCGGCGACCGGCTGGAGCTGGCCGGCGGCGCCGATCAGGTTGAGGATGTGCTCCGGCGGCGGGGCCAGCATCGCGTTGGTCCACTTGGTGACGTGCTGGGCGGTGTCCCAGTAGCGGTCGAACGCCTGCCGCATCCAGTCCTCGTCGAACGGCTTGTCCCCGTGCTCCATGATCGAGGCGAGGTACGAGGCGGCGCACTTGGACGCCGAGTTGGAACCCTGGCCGGTGATCGGGTCGTTGGCGACGACGACGTCGGCGACGCCGAGCACCAGGCCGCCGCCGGGCAGCCGGCCGACGGGGTTGCGCACGGTGGGGGCGTAACGGCCCGCGAGGGTGCCGTTCGCGTCGGTCAGTTCGACCTTGGTGGCCCGCGCGTACTCCCACGGGAGGAACTTCTCCATGAGTTCCAGGGTCAGGGAGAGGTGTTCCGCGGGGTCCTTGACGCCGTGGAAGGCGTCCAGCGGGCCGCCGGGTATGCCCTCCCAGAAGAGGATGTCGGCGCGGCCGGAGGTGGTGAACGTCGGCATCACGAACAGCTCGCCGACGCCGGGCACCAGGTTGCAGCGGACCGCGTCGAACTCCGGGTGCTCCGGGCGCGGGCCGAGGCCGTGCACGTAGGCGACCGCGAGGGCGCGCTGCGGCTCGGCGTACGGGGAGCGCTCCGGGTCGCGGGCGAACATCTGCACCAGCTCGCCCTTGCCCGCCGAGACCAGCACGAGGTCGTAGGTACGGGAGAAGTAGTCGAGGTCACCGACCGCCGCGCCGTGGATGACCAGTTGGCCGCCGCGCTGTGCGAACGTCTCCATCCAGCCGGCCATCTTCACCCGCTGGTCGACCGACTGGGCGTACCCGTCCAGCTTGCCCACCCAGTCGATCGCCCGCTGCGAGGGTCCCGGGTCGAACGAGCCGGGGGCCGCCACCGAGACGCCGAGTCCCTCGATCTTCGGGGCCTGGGACTCCCAGAAGTTCAGCTTCAGGTCGCGCTCGTGCTGCAGGGCCGTGTCGAACATGCACTGCGTCGACATGACCCGGCCGGTGCGGATCTCGTCCGCCGTCCGGTTCGACATCAGGGTGACCTCGTACCCGTTCGACTGGAGTCCGAGGGCGAGCTGGAGTCCGGACTGACCGGCTCCGACGACGAGTATCTTCCGCATGCGGGTGGTGACTCCTTGGTCGGTCTACTCAGGTGTTTCGTCGAGCGCGTGGCCGACGAGAGCCAGGAGGGTCTCGATCGCGGAGATCCGGCGGCGCGCATCCATGATCATTACAGGTATGTGCTCCGGGATCGTCAACGCCTCCCGCACGTCCCTTGCGTCGAACCGCTCGCTGCCGTCGAAGTGGTTGACCGCCACGACGTAGGGCAGTCCGCAGCTCTCGAAGTAGTCGAGCGCCGGGAAGCAGTCCTTCAGCCTGCGGGTGTCGGCCAGCACCACCGCGCCGATCGCGCCGCGCACCAGGTCGTCCCACATGAACCAGAACCGCTGCTGGCCCGGCGTGCCGAACAGGTAGAGCACCAGGTCGTCGTCGAGCGTGATGCGGCCGAAGTCCATGGCCACCGTGGTGGTCGCCTTGCCCGGCGTGGCGGTGAGGTCGTCGGTCTCCTCACTCGCCTCGGTCATCAGCGCCTCGGTCTGCAGCGGCTCGATCTCCGAGACGGAGGTGACCAGCGTGGTCTTGCCGACGCCGAAGCCGCCCGCCACCACGATCTTGGTGGCGATGGGGGCGCGGGTGCGGTCCGTCTGCCAGGACCTGAGATTCTCGTCGGGCTCGACGAGGGGGGAGACGCCCGGGGCGGCGTCAGAGACGACGGAGTCCACTCAGCACCCTTTCCAGCAGAGCGCGGTCCGGGCGGCCCGTGCCGTGACCGGTACCCGTTCCGTACACACGGATCTTTCCCTGGTCCGCGAGATCGCTGAGCAGCACGCGGACCACGCCGAGCGGCATCTTCAGCAGCGCGGCGATCTCCGCCACCGTGCGCATCCGGCGGCAGAGTTCGACGATGGCCCGCACTTCCGGCATGACCGTGGACCGCAGGGAACCGTTCGTCAGTTCCCTGCGCTCCTCGGGCGCCTCCAGCGCGGCCGTGCTCGTCACGAAGGTCTCGACCAGCAGCACGTGCCCGAAGCGGGTACGGCCACCGGTCAGGGAGTAGGGGCGGACGCGGGCGGCCTTGCGGTCGCCGCCGCGCACCGGGAGCTTCTTCGGCGTACCGGGCGTACTGCTCATCGGGCACTCCCCGTCGGTTCGGACTCCAGGGACTTGCGCAGTTCGCTGCGGAGTTCGGGCGTCAGGACATGGCCGGCACGGCCCACGAACAGGGCCATGTGGTACGCCACCACGCTCATGTCGCAGTCCGCGGAACCGTGCACGCCGAGCAGCGAGCCGTCGCTGATCGACATCACGAACAGGCTGCCCTCCTCCATCGCGACCATGGTGTGCTTCACCGAGCCGAACTCCAGCACCTTGGCCGCGCCGATGGTGAGGCTGCCGATGCCGGAGACGATGGTGGCGAGGTCGGCGGCGGAACCGCGCGGGCCGCTGGGGCGGGTCTCGCGCGCCTCACGCGCGGCCGCGTTCCTCACGGCGTCGGAGGAGAGCAGCAGCAGCCCGTCCGAGGAGACCACCGCGACGGACTGGATGCCGGGCACCTCCTCGACCAGGTTCGTCAGCAGCCAGTGCAGATTGCGGGCCTCACTGCTCAGTCCGAACGTACTGGGCGCGGTCAACTGCTTGCCTCCTCGACGGTGCCCCCCGTGGATTCTTCGGCATGTACGTGTGCTGGGGCGGACTCCGCGGCCTGCGTGGCGGGCGCCGCCTCGTCGCGGGTCGTGGTCTCGTGCGCCCCTTCCGGCGCCGGGCCGGACGGCGTCTCCGTCCCGGGCGTCCGCCCGGCGATCTCGGCCTCGACGTCGCGCAGGCCGGCCGCGGCGCCCTGGCGGAAGCCGCCCAGTCGGCGGCGCAGGGCGTCGGCGTCGACGGAGCCGCTGCGGGGCCGGGGCGCCGCCGCGGGCGCGTTGAACTTCGGCGTGCGCTTGGGCAGCCCCTTGTCGGTGACGCGCTCGGGCTCGTCCCCCTCGTCGGGGGTGCGCTCGTGGCTGTCGGGGCCGATGGCGTAGGGGTCGTGGGGGGCGGGGGCCGGGTCCGGCGTCTCCCCCCGTCGCGGACGCGCGTCGGGCTCCTGCCCGGCGGACTCCGGGCCGGCAGCGGCCGGGCGGTCCACGCCCGGCACCGACTCGGGCTCCGGGCGGGACTCGGCCCCCGAGGCCCACTCCTCGGACCGGTCCGTCGCGGGGTGCGGTCGCGCCGCCGGGTCCGTCGACGCCTCACGGTCCTGTCCGGACTCACGGGCCGGTGCGGTCTCGCGCGCCGGTGCGGTCTCACGGGCCGGTGCGGACTCGCGGGCCTGTCCGGACTCGCGCGCCGGAGCGGACTCACGGGCCGGTGCGGACTCACGGGCCGGAGCGGACTCACGGGCCGGAGCGGACTCACGGGCCTGTCCGGACTCGCGGGCCTGTCCGGACTCGCGCGCCGGAGCGGACTCACGGGCCGGTGCGGACTCACGGGCCGGTGCGGACTCACGGGCCGGTGCGGACTCGCTCGGCTGTTCCGGGAGCAGAAGCTCCATCGTGGTCTCGGCCGGGGACTCGGGAATCCCCCGGTCGACGGCCTGCTCCTTGGCCCGTACGGTGCGCTCGGCCAGCGCCACCAGCGGGTCGCCGTTCTGCGAGCGGCCGTGCAGGACGTTGGAGTTGGCCTCGGCGTCGGCGCCCGGCAGCGAGAAGCCCTGGGCGCTCTCGGCGAACGAGGCCGGCGTGGGCGACGGCACGGCGACGGACGGTGCCTCGGCGAACAGCGACTGCGGCAGGACCACGACGGCGGCGACACCGCCCTGCTTCTGCTCGCGCAGCTGGACGCGCACCCCGTGCCGGTGGGCGAGCCGGGCGACCACGTAGAGGCCGAGCCCGAGCCCTTCCGAGCCCTCCTGGTCGTACGGCGACTCGGGATCGAAGGCGGCGAGCCGGGCGTTGAGCCGGGTCATCCGCTCCTCGGTCATGCCGATGCCCTCGTCCTGCACGGAGAGCATCACCTCGCCGTTCTCCAGCAGCCAGCCGGAGACCTCGACGGGCACGTCGGGCGGCGAGAACGAGGTGGCGTTCTCCATGAGTTCGGCCAGCAGGTGGGACAGGTCGTCCGCGGCGAACCCCGCGATGTGCGCGTGCGGCGGCAGCGCGGTGATCCGGACCCGCTCGTACCGCTCGATCTCGCTGACCGCGGCCCGTACGACGTCGACCATCGGGACCGGGCCGGCGTGCTGCTGGACGTGCTCGGTACCGGCCAGCACGAGGAGGTTCTCGCTGTGCCGGCGCATGACGGTGGCGAAGTGGTCGAGCTTGAAGAGGGTGGCGAGCCGCTCGGGGTCCTGCTCGCGCTCCTCCAGACCCTCGATGACGCCGAGCTGACGCTCGACCAGGCCCAGGGTGCGCAGCGCGAGGTTGACGAAGGTGCCGCCGATGCTGTCGCGCAGCCGGTCCAGCTGGGCCGCGGCGTCGGCGAGTTCGGTGCGCAGTCCCTCGCGGGCGTCGGCCATCTTCTGCCGCTGGCCGACCAGGTGCTTGCGGTCGGACTCCAGGGTGGTGATCCGCTCGTGCAGACCGGCGGCGTGCGCGTGCAGGGCGTTGACGGACCGGATGACCTGCGCGAACTCGTCGTTGCGCCCGGTGAACTTGACCGGTTCCTCGGCGGCCGGGTTCTCGGCGGCGGCCAGCCGGGCGGAGCCGAGGCGCAGCACGGCGAGCGGGCGGGTCAGGCCCCGGGCCATGCCGGTGGCGACACCGACGGCGAGCAGCATCAGGGCGCCGAGGATCGCGATGCGGATCTCCAGCGCGGTGACGTCGTCGTCGCGCAGTTGCTCCAGGGCGGTGGTGCGGCGCTCGTAGAGAGAGGACTCGACGCCGCGCATCAGGTCGATCCGGGCGGTGAGGGCGGCGTTCAGCTTGTCGGCGCCGATACCGAGGTCCTCGTCGGAGAGCGTCGGCTGGTCGGTGAGGTCGGCCAGGTACTTGTCCGCGGAGTTGACCTCGGGGCCGGTCACCGTGGAGTCGTAGGTGCCGCGGGCGGCCTTGGTGGCGGTGTCGTGGAAGTCGGCGAGCGCGGACTCGGAACGCACCCGGGCCTGCTGGGCCGCGGCGGTCAGGGCGGCGCGCTGCTTGCCGTCGGCCTCGGAGGAGACGCTGGTCTCGGTGGTGAGGCCGGTGACGGGGTCGTAGACCGACTCGGTGCTGCTGGGCACGCTGAGGGCGGCCAGGAGCAGGCCCCGGGTGGCGGCGGCCTGCTGGACGGCGGTGTCGAGCTCGGCGAGGGCGTAGGCCCCGGAGCCCGCGCGGGGCGGCAGCTGTTCGGCCAGGTCCTCGGCGAGCCGGTGGAGTTCGGCGATGGCCGCGGAGTAGGCCTCGTGGGCTTCGAGAGGCCCGCTGCGGCCGGTGAGCGCCGCCCTGCGTACGCCGGCGATGCCGTCCAGGTCCGAGCGCAGCTCGGCCGGGGTGTCCGTGTTGGCGCGCAGCTCCTCGACCTGGCGGTCCACCCGGGCGCTGCGCTCTTCCGAGGGCGCCTTGTCCTTGGGCCGGCCGGCCGCGATGTAGGAGGTGACCTCGTCCCGCTCGTCCGCGAGGGAGTGGGCGAGGGCGAGGGCGTCCTGTGTCCGCCCGCCCAGGGTCACCAGGTCCTGGCTGTCGCTCAGCTGGCCCGAGGCGGCGATCACCGAGGGGGTGCCCGCGCCGGCGATCGCGGCGGCCACGACCGCCACGGCCACGATGAGCCGGTTGCGCACGTGGGTCCGACGGCCCTTGCCGACCGAGGTGCGCTCCGCGCCCCCCTCGGAGGCCGTCTGCTTGCCTGTGCGCCGAGGCCGCGTCTTCTGCACCGGTGCTCGCATTCCTGACTCGTGTACCCATGGGTCCGGGTGACGCCCCGTCAACTGGTGTGCACACCACCCGGTACGTACGGTCCCCGACCCTCCCAGTGCCGGTGGTCGGTCATCGCACATCACCTGACCGGCCACCCGAAGGAGTGAACATCGGAGGGGAGTTGGCGGGCAAGTTCCTCCGGCGCTTGCGAGGGGGCCGCGCGGTGGGCCGGTTGGACGTCGACGGCGGGCTTTGGCAGTATTCGCCGCCACGCGTTCCCCGAGTCCGCCATTCCAACCCAAATCCGGCGGCTGACCTGCGGCGGTGCGGGGATTCGGCGATCCTTGCCCCCCTTCGGCGGAGGCTGTGAAGGGCTCGTGCAGACTGGCCGGATGCGCACGGAACTTCTCTCCCTGCCGGGTGACCCGGCCCGCCCCAACGAGGACTTCGCCGGTATCGGCCTACCCGCCTGCGGACAGGGCGGTTCGCTCGTGGTGCTGGACGGAGTGACTCCGCCACGGGACGGGACCGGCTGTCTTCATTCCGTTCACTGGTTCACCGCGCGCCTGGGCGGGGCCCTGACCGAACTGACCGTTTCACTCCCGGATGTTCCGCTGTCCGAGGCCCTGGCCCGCGCCATCGCGCGTACCGCCGAGGCACACCGGGAGACCTGTGACCTTTCTCACCCGCGAACCCCGCAGGCAACCGTGGTCCTCGCCCGCTGGTCGCGGGAGACCGTCGAGTACCTGGTCCTCTCCGACTCCGCTCTCCTCGTGGAGTCCCCCGACGGCCTGGTCACCGCGTACCTCGACGACCGCCTGGCCCGGCTGCCCCGGGCGACCCTGGCCACCGACGCGCTGATCGACGCGACCGTCCGCAACAAGGAGGGCGGCTTCTTCACCGCCGCCGCGGACCCCTCGGTCGCGGCGCGGGCGGTCACCGGGGTGCTGCCGCGCGACCGGGTCCGGGCGCTGGCCGCGCTCACGGACGGCGCGAGCCGATGGACGGAGACCTTCCGGGAGGGCGACTGGACGGACCTGTTCACCTTCGTCCGCAAGCAGGGCGCCCAGGCCCTGGTCGACCGGGTACGGGCACTGGAGACCGCGGACCGCGAGGAGCGCACGCACCTGGGCCGCAGCAAGACCCACGACGACGCGACAGTGCTATACGCGGAACTCTGACGCCCTCCCCCGCCCCCGGCTCGGCGGGACACCGTGTCCCCTACTTCTCCATGCCGGAGTTCAGCTGGTGGAGGAGGCGGGCGAGTTCGGCGACCTCCTGGCGGTCCCAGTGGTCGAGTTTGCTGACGTAGCGGGCGCGGCGGGCCTCGCGGACACGTTGCACCCGGGTGCGCCCCTCCTCGGTGAGGTGCACCAGCCAGGCGCGGCCGTCCGCCGGGTCGGGTTCGCGGGCCACCAGGCCCAGGTTCTCCAGGGCGCGCAGCTGACGCGACATGGTGGCCTTGCCGACCCCGATGTAGGCGGCGAGGTCGGTGGCCCGCTGCCGGCCGCACTCGTCCAGCCGCACCAGCAGCCCGTACGCCGCCGACTCCAGGTCGGGATGGACCTCGCGGGCCATCTCGCCCTGGTTCGCGCGGGCCCGCCGCAGGAACACCGTCAGTTCGCGCTCCAGCTCCAGGAACTCGTGGTCCACACCACTTCGCACGGCCTGCGCCTCGCCGTGCCGTCTGCCGTCGTTTCCACCCTCGTGCACGTCAGCACCCTGATCCGTTTTCCTGGTCGCGAAACCTGCCGCCGCCGACGGTCATCACCGCAGCTCCGTCAGTATTTCGCAGGCGCAGCCGGACGGCAGCCCCCGGGTCCCGCGACGGTCACCGGGCGTACACCCGCCGGCCCCCTCGTACGACGAGGGCCCGGGCCCCTTTCGGGACCCGGGCCTCGCCCGACCGGTCGCGTCCGTCACGCCGCGACCGGAACCTCCGGCGCCGCCTCGCTCGTGGCCGGCGACAGCGCCAGCTCCAGGACCTGGCGGACATCGGTGACGGCGTGGACGTCGAGCTTGTCCAGCACCTCCGCCGGGACGTCGTCCAGGTCCGGCTCGTTGCGCTTGGGGATGATCACGGTGGTGACCCCCGCCCGGTGCGCGGCGAGCAGCTTCTGCTTCACGCCGCCGATCGGCAGCACCCGCCCGGTCAGCGAGACCTCGCCGGTCATCGCCACGTCCGTACGGACCAGACGCCCGGAGAGCAGCGAGGCCAGCGCGGTCGTCATGGTGATGCCCGCGCTCGGGCCGTCCTTCGGCACCGCGCCCGCCGGGAAGTGGATGTGCACGCCCCGGTCCTTGAGGTCGGCGACCGGCAGCTCCAGCTCGGCGCCGTGGCTGCGCAGGAAGGACAGGGCGATCTGCGCGCTCTCCTTCATCACGTCACCCAGCTGACCGGTCAGCGTCAGACCCGCGGCGCCCGTCTCGGGGTCGGCAAGCGACGCCTCGACGAACAGCACGTCACCGCCGGCGCCCGTGACCGCGAGACCGGTCGCGACACCCGGCACCGCCGTGCGCCGCTCCGCCGGGTCCTGGGCGGACTCGGGGACGTGGTGCGGCCGGCCGATCAGGTCACGCAGGTGCGCGTCGGTGACGATGAACGGCAGCTTCCGCTCGCCCAGTTCGTGCTGGGCCGCCACCTTGCGCAGCAGCCTCGCTACGGACCGCTCCAGGTTGCGCACGCCCGCCTCGCGGGTGTACTCGCCGGCCAGCTTGCGCAGCGCGCTCTCGTCGAGGGTCACCTCGTCCTTCTCCAGCCCGGCGCGCTCCAGCTGGCGCGGCACCAGGTGGTCGCGGGCGATGACGACCTTCTCGTCCTCGGTGTAGCCGTCGAGACGGACCAGCTCCATCCGGTCGAGCAGGGCCTCCGGGATGGCCTCCAGCACGTTCGCGGTGGCCAGGAAGACGACGTCGGACAGGTCGAGCTCGACCTCCAGGTAGTGGTCGCGGAAGGTGTGGTTCTGCGCGGGGTCCAGGACCTCCAGCAGGGCCGCGGCCGGGTCGCCCCGGAAGTCGGAGCCCACCTTGTCGATCTCGTCGAGCAGCACGACCGGGTTCATCGACCCGGCCTCCTTGACGGCGCGGACGATCCGGCCGGGCAGCGCGCCGACGTAGGTGCGTCGGTGACCGCGGATCTCGGCCTCGTCGCGCACACCGCCGAGGGCGACCCGCACGAACTTCCGTCCCATGGCGTGGGCCACGGACTCGCCGAGGCTGGTCTTGCCGACGCCGGGCGGCCCGACCAGCGCCAGCACGGCACCGCCGCGCCGCCCGCCGACGACCCCGAGTCCGCGCTCGGTACGCCGCTTGCGCACCGCCAGGTACTCGGTGATCCGCTCCTTCACGTCCTCCAGGCCCGCGTGCTCGGCGTCGAGCACGGCCTTGGCGCCCTGGATGTCGTACGCGTCCTCGGTCCGCTCGCTCCACGGCAGTTCGAGCACGGTGTCCAGCCAGGTGCGGATCCAGGAGCCCTCGGGCGACTGGTCGGAGGACCGCTCCAGCTTGTCGACCTCCTTGAGCGCGGCCTCGCGCACCTTCTCGGGCAGGTCTGCGGCCTCGACACGGGCCCGGTAGTCGTCGGACTCCTCGCCGTCCTGCTCGCCGTTCAGCTCGCGCAGTTCCTTGCGCACGGCCTCCAGCTGACGCCGCAGCAGGAACTCCCGCTGCTGCTTGTCGACGCCCTCCTGGACGTCCTTGGCGATCGTCTCGGCGACGTCCTGCTCCGCGATGTGGTCGCGCAGCTGCTGGGTGGCGAGCTTGAGGCGCGCGACCGGGTCGGCGGTCTCCAGCAGCTCGATCTTCTGGTCGAGGCTCAGGAAGGGCGAGTAGCCGGAGTTGTCGGCCAGGGCGGACACGTCGTCGATGGCCTGCACCCGGTCGACGACCTGCCAGGCACCCCGCTTCTTCAGCCAGGCGGAGGCCAGGGCCTTGTACTCCTTGACCAGTTCCGTCACATGTCCGGGCAACGGGTCCGGCACGTTCTCGTCGAGGGCGGTCCCCTCGACCCACAGGGCCGCTCCCGGCCCGGTCGTCCCGGCCCCGATCCGCACCCGGCTGCGGCCCCTGATCAGGGCGCCCGGGTCACCGTCGGCGAGCCGGCCGACCTGCTCGACGGTGCCGAGCACGCCCGTGCTCGCGTAGCTGCCGTCGTTGCGCGGCACCAGCAGTACCTTGGGCTTTCCGGGCGTGGCACGGGCAGCCGCCTGAGCGGCCTCCACCGCCGCCCGGACATCTGCGTCGCTCAGGTCCAGCGGGACCACCATGCCGGGCAGGACGACCTCGCCGTCGAGCGGCAGCACGGGCAGAGTGAGCGGTGTGGACGTCGAAGCCATGATCTCCCCTTCGGCAGTCAAGTTGAGCTATGCCGACTCAATGCTTGGCCGGGGCGCATTGTTCCCCCGGACGCGTTCGCTGTGAGCGATCGAGGTCCGCGGCTCCTCGCGGGCCTCCCCCCGTTCACGAGGTCTCCGCCGTTCCGTCAACAACCCGTCAGAGAAGTGCCAGGATGGGCCGATGCCCACCAGCTACGACATCCCCGAAGTCCTGGACCGTCGTGAGGGCCCGTACGGCGAGGTCGTACTGCGGCGCCACGGGGCGCTGCTCCAGATCATCGCCAACGGCTGCTTCCTGATGGACACGTCCGACGGCCGCTCGGAACGGCTGCTGGTCGACGCGGCGCTCGACGCCCTCGACCACCGCCCCGGCCCGCGGGTGCTGATCGGCGGGCTCGGCGTCGGATTCTCGCTCGCACATGCCGCAGGCAACCCGCGCTGGGGCCGCATCACGGTGGTCGAGCGGGAGCGCGCGGTCATTGACTGGCACCGCACGGGACCTCTTTCCACCGTTTCGGGCAAAGCGCTGACCGATCCCCGCACCCGGATCGTCGAAGCGGATCTGATCGCCTACGTCAATGAGACTTCCGACACGTTCGACGCACTGTGCCTGGACATCGACAACGGACCCGACTGGACCGTCACGGAAGCCAACTCGGGGCTCTACTCCACGGCCGGACTCGCAGGCTGCGCACGGGTGTTGGGATCCGGCGGAGTACTCGCCGTATGGTCGGCGAAACCCTCCCCGGAATTTGAAGGAACCTTGCGGAATGCCGGTTTCCGGCATGTGCGTACCGAAGAGATCCCGGTTGCCCGGGGCGTTCCCGACGTAGTGCACCTCGGCGTCCGACCGGAATAGCCGAGCTGCGGTGACTCCCCGTACTCTGCTTGCCTGACGCCGATCATTCAAGCGTCAATCGCAGTCATGGGATCACCCCACGGATTCCGGAAAGCACACTTCAGGGGCGGGCGATGGAGCAGACACACACCTCCCAGAACGGCACGGCGGCGGCCACGCCGGGCGCACAGCGCCGGGTGCTGGTGGTCGAGGACGACCCGACGATCGTCGACGCCATCGCGGCCCGCCTGCGCGCCGAGGGATTCCTCGTGCAGACCGCCGGCGACGGTCCGGCCGCCGTCGACACGGCCGAGGCCTGGCAGCCCGATCTGCTGATCCTCGACATCATGCTGCCGGGCTTCGACGGTCTGGAGGTCTGCCGACGTGTGCAGGCCCAGCGGCCGGTGCCGGTACTGATGCTCACCGCGCGCGACGACGAGACCGACATGCTGGTGGGTCTCGGCGTCGGCGCCGACGACTACATGACGAAGCCCTTCTCGATGCGCGAGCTGGCCGCGCGGGTGCACGTGCTGCTGCGCCGGGTGGAGCGGGCCGCGGTCGCGGCCGCCACGCCGCGCAGCGGCATCCTGCGCCTCGGCGAGCTGGAGATCGACCACGCGCAGCGCCGGGTGCGGGTGCGCAGCGAGGACGTCCACCTCACGCCCACCGAGTTCGACCTGCTCGTCTGCCTGGCGAACACCCCCCGCGCGGTGCTCTCCCGTGAGCAGCTGCTGGCCGAGGTGTGGGACTGGGCGGACGCCTCCGGCACCCGGACCGTCGACAGCCACATCAAGGCGCTGCGCCGGAAGATCGGCGCCGAGCGGATCCGCACGGTGCACGGCGTGGGCTACGCGCTGGAGACCCCGACGCCATGAGCGAGGGGCGGCCGGCCGCACGGAGGAGCCCCGGGGAGCCCTGGGGCGGCGTACGCCCGTTCTCGATCAAGACAAAACTGGGCGCCCTGGTCGTCATCTCGGTGCTGATCACCACCGGTCTGATGATGATCGCCCTGCGCACCGAGACGGAGCTGCGCTTCATCACGGTGTTCTCGATGATCGCCACCCTGCTGATAACGCAGTTCGTGGCGCATTCGCTGACCTCGCCGCTGGACGAGATGAACGCCGTCGCCCGCTCGATCTCGCACGGCGACTACACCCGCCGGGTGCGCGAGAACCGCTGGGACGAGCTGGGCGACCTGGCCGGCACCATCAACCGCATGGCCGACGACCTGGAGGCCGAGGACCGCCAGCGCAAGGAGCTGGTGGCCAACGTCTCCCACGAGCTGCGGACCCCGATCGCGGGGCTGCGCGCCGTGCTGGAGAACATCGTGGACGGCGTCACCCAGGCCGACCCCGAGACCATGCGCACCGCCCTGAAGCAGACCGAGCGGCTCGGGCGGCTCGTCGAGACGCTGCTCGACCTGTCCCGGCTGGACAACGGCGTCGTACCGCTCAAGCAGCGGCGCTTCGAGGTGTGGCCGTATCTGTCCGGGGTGCTGAAGGAGGCCAACATGGTCGCCTCCGCGCGCGCGGCCATGGCCTCCGGCTCGGGCAGCCACACCCGTACGGACGTCCATCTGCACCTCGACGTGTCCCCGCCGGAGCTGACCGCGCACGCCGACCCGGAGCGGATCCACCAGGTCGTGGTCAACCTGATCGACAACGCGGTCAAGCACAGTCCGCCGCACGGCCGGGTGACGGTGCGGGCGCGGCGCGGCACGCTGCCGGAGTCGCTGGAGCTGGAGGTCCTCGACGAGGGTCCGGGCATCCCGCGCTCCGAGTGGCACCGGGTCTTCGAGCGCTTCAACCGGGGAACGGTCAGCCGGCCGCACGGCCCCGGCAGCGACGGCGGCACCGGCCTGGGCCTCGCGATCGCCCGCTGGGCGGTGGATCTGCACGGCGGCAGGATCGGAGTGGCCGAATCCGAGCGGGGTTGCCGGATTCTGATCACCCTTCCGGGCGCGCCTTCTCTGCCAAGTTGACGTAAAGTTCGAAGCGGAGCCACAAGATCCACGGGCGCCCGCTCAGGGAGACACGTGTGATCAGGCAGAGTGATCAGGCAGAGGCCCGTGCCCCAGGGGTGCCGGGCCCAGGTCGTCGCACCCCTTTCGCAACGGAACCACGCTTGTTTCCCGCCATTTCAACCCCCGAAACACGCCCTTCGATGTGACTTGCGCGACGTTGAACCGACCTGGCCTGACCTTCCCGGTCATGGAGGCGTAGCCTTGATTCCCGCTGTCCATCACCTTGTGAAGCGGAAGAGGGCGGTTGCCGCCGTGTCGCCACAGTCCCCCAGTAACGCATCGAGCATCTCGACCGACGCAGACCAAGCGGGCAAGAACCCCGCTGCCGCGTTCGGTCCGAACGAGTGGCTCGTCGACGAGATCTATCAGCAGTACCTCCAGGACCCGAATTCGGTAGACCGTGCCTGGTGGGACTTCTTCGCCGACTACAAGCCGGGGGCGGCTGCGACCACCCCGGCGCAGGCGGCCCCCGCGGCCGCGGAGACCACCACGGCTCAGACGGCTCAGGCGCCCGCCGCGGCGGCCCCGGCCGCGCCCGCGGCCCCCGCGGCACCGAAGCCCGCCGCCGCCGCTCCCGCGCCGGCCCAGGCTCCCGCGCAGCCCAAGGCCCCGGCTCCCGCCCCGGCCGCGGCTCCCGTCCCGGCCGCCGCCAAGCCGCAGCAGCCGAAGGCCAAGGCCGCCGAGCCGGCCGCCGCGGCCCCGGAGGGCCCCGAGCTGGTCACGCTGCGCGGCCCGGCCGCCGCCGTCGCGAAGAACATGAACGCCTCGCTGGAGCTGCCGACGGCCACCTCGGTCCGCGCGGTCCCGGTGAAGCTGCTCTTCGACAACCGCATCGTCATCAACAACCACCTCAAGCGCGCCCGGGGCGGGAAGATCTCCTTCACGCACCTGATCGGCTACGCGATGGTGCAGGCCATCAAGGCCATGCCGGCGATGAACCACTCGTTCGGCGAGAAGGACGGCAAGCCGACCCTCGTCAAGCCGGCGCACGTCAACCTCGGCCTCGCCATCGACCTGGTCAAGCCGAACGGCGACCGCCAGCTGGTCGTCGCGGCGATCAAGAAGGCCGAGACGCTGAACTTCTTCGAGTTCTGGCAGGCCTACGAGGACATCGTCCGCCGCGCCCGCGACGGCAAGCTCACGATGGACGACTTCACCGGCGTGACGGTCTCCCTGACCAACCCCGGTGGCCTCGGCACCGTCCACTCGGTCCCGCGCCTGATGCCCGGCCAGTCGGTGATCATGGGCGTCGGCTCCATGGACTACCCGGCGGAGTTCCAGGGCACGTCCCAGGACACCCTGAACAAGCTCGGCATCTCGAAGGTCATGACGCTCACGTCGACCTACGACCACCGGGTGATCCAGGGCGCCGCCTCCGGCGAGTTCCTGCGCCAGGTCGCCAACCTGCTGCTCGGCGAGAACGGCTTCTACGACGACATCTTCGAGGCGCTGCGCATCCCCTACGAGCCGGTCCGCTGGCTCAAGGACATCGACGCCAGCCACGACGACGACGTCACCAAGGCCGCGCGCGTCTTCGAGCTGATCCACTCCTACCGGGTCCGTGGCCACGTCATGGCCGACACCGACCCGCTGGAGTACCGCCAGCGCAAGCACCCCGACCTGGACATCACCGAGCACGGCCTCACCCTGTGGGACCTGGAGCGCGAGTTCGCGGTCGGCGGCTTCTCGGGCAAGTCCCTGATGAAGCT
The DNA here is from genome assembly GCF_044749345.1 of Streptomyces sp. NPDC089424. Taxonomy (NCBI): domain Bacteria; kingdom Bacillati; phylum Actinomycetota; class Actinomycetes; order Kitasatosporales; family Streptomycetaceae; genus Streptomyces; species Streptomyces sp. NPDC089424. Next base: position 406,537 of record NZ_JBIVHU010000003.1, on the reverse strand, counting down.
GCGCGACATCCTCGGCGTGCTGCGCGACTCGTACTGCCGCACCACCGGCATCGAGTTCATGCACATCCAGGACCCCAAGCAGCGCAAGTGGATCCAGGACCGCATCGAGCGCCCGCACACCAAGCCGGAGCGCGAGGAGCAGCTGCGCATCCTGCGCCGCCTGAACGCGGCCGAGGCCTTCGAGACGTTCCTGCAGACGAAGTACGTCGGCCAGAAGCGCTTCTCCCTGGAGGGCGGCGAGTCGGTCATCCCGCTGCTGGACGCGGTCATCGACAGCGCGGCCGAGTCCCGCCTGGACGAGGTCGTCATCGGCATGGCCCACCGCGGCCGGCTGAACGTGCTGGCCAACATCGTCGGCAAGTCGTACGCGCAGATCTTCCGTGAGTTCGAGGGCAACCTCGACCCGAAGTCCATGCACGGCTCCGGCGACGTGAAGTACCACTTGGGCGCCCAGGGCACCTTCACGGGCCTGGACGGTGAGCAGATCACGGTCTCGCTGGCCGCGAACCCCTCGCACCTGGAGGCGGTCGACCCGGTCCTGGAGGGCATCGCCCGCGCCAAGCAGGACATCATCAACAAGGGCGGCACGGACTTCACGGTCCTGCCGGTCGCGATCCACGGCGACGCGGCCTTCGCGGGCCAGGGCGTGGTGGCCGAGACCCTGAACATGTCGCAGCTGCGCGGCTACCGCACCGGCGGCACGGTCCACGTGGTCATCAACAACCAGGTCGGCTTCACCGCGGCGCCCGAGTCCTCGCGCTCCTCGATGTACGCCACCGACGTGGCCCGCATGATCGAGGCCCCGATCTTCCACGTGAACGGCGACGACCCGGAGGCCGTGGTCCGCGTCGCGCGGCTCGCCTTCGAGTTCCGCCAGGCGTTCAACAAGGACGTGGTGATCGACCTCATCTGCTACCGCCGCCGCGGTCACAACGAGTCGGACAACCCGGCCTTCACCCAGCCGCTGATGTACGACCTGATCGACAAGAAGCGCTCGGTGCGCAAGCTCTACACCGAGTCCCTGATCGGCCGGGGCGACATCACCCTGGAAGAGGCCGAGCAGGCCCTCCAGGACTACCAGGGCCAGCTGGAGAAGGTCTTCACCGAAGTCCGTGAGGCAACCTCGCAGCCGGCGACGGTCCAGACCCCGGACGCGCAGCCGGAGTTCCCGGTCGCCGTGAACACCTCCGTCACCTCGGAGATCGTCAAGCGGATCGCCGAGTCCCAGGTCAACATCCCCGACCACATCACCGTCCACCCGCGACTGCTGCCGCAGCTGCAGCGCCGGGCGTCGATGGTCGAGGACGGCACGATCGACTGGGGCATGGGCGAGACCCTCGCCTTCGGTTCGCTGCTCCTGGAGGGCGTCCCGGTCCGCCTCGCGGGCCAGGACTCCCAGCGCGGCACCTTCGGCCAGCGGCACGCGGTCATCATCGACCGCAGCACCGGCGAGGAGTACACGCCGCTGCAGTACCTGTCGGAGGACCAGGCACGCCTGAACGTCTACAACTCCCTGCTGTCCGAGTACGCGGCGATGGGCTTCGAGTACGGCTACTCGCTGGCCCGCCCCGACGCACTCGTGCTGTGGGAGGCCCAGTTCGGTGACTTCGTCAACGGTGCGCAGACGGTCGTGGACGAGTTCATCTCGTCGGCGGAGCAGAAGTGGGGCCAGACCAGCGGTGTGACGCTGCTCCTCCCGCACGGCTACGAGGGCCAGGGCCCGGACCACTCGTCCGCCCGCCCGGAGCGCTTCCTCCAGCTGTGCGCCCAGAACAACATGACCGTGGCGATGCCCACGTCCCCGTCGAACTACTTCCACCTCCTGCGGTGGCAGGTGCACAACCCGCACCACAAGCCGCTGGTCGTCTTCACGCCGAAGTCGATGCTGCGCCTGAAGGCGGCCGCGTCGAAGGCGGAGGAGTTCACCACGGGCGGCTTCCGCCCGGTCATCGGCGACGAGTCGGTGGACCCGGCCGCGGTGAAGAAGGTCGTCTTCTGCGCGGGCAAGGTCTACTACGACCTGGAGGGCGAACGGGTCAAGCGCGGCGTCACGGACACGGCGATCATCCGCATCGAGCGGCTCTACCCGCTGCCGGGTGCCGAGCTCCAGGCGGAGATCAAGAAGTACCCGAACGCCGAGAAGTACCTGTGGGCCCAGGAGGAGCCGGCGAACCAGGGTGCCTGGCCGTTCATCGCGCTCAACCTGATCGACCACCTGGACCTAGCGGTCGGCGCGGACGTCCCGCACGGCGAGCGCCTGCGCCGCATCTCGCGGCCGCACGGCTCGTCGCCCGCGGTCGGTTCCGCGAAGCGGCACCAGGCGGAGCAGGAGCAGTTGGTGCGCGAGGTGTTCGAGGCGTGAGCCGCTGAGCACCGATCGGCGCGAGGGCCCGGCCCCGAGTTCCCAGAACTCGGGGCCGGGCCCTTTGCGGTCACCGCCCGGGCGCCTCGGGTCCCGCGGCACGAAGGCTGCCTCCGAGCCGCTGGGCGAGCCGGGAGCGCTGCCGTCGGGCCTCGGCCAGTACGTCGTCCAGGCCCGCCTCCTCGGCGTGCTCGGCGGCGCGTCCGTACGCCTCGATCGCCCGGTGCAGATGCGTGAGGGTGTCCGTGCGGTGGTGCAGGAGCGCCAGTATCGAGGCGCGCAGCCGCCAGTGGTCCGCGAGGAACGCGGGCTCCTCGGAGCTGCGCACGGCCTCGCCGATCGTCCACTCGGCCTCGTACAGGTCGGACAGCACCCGCTTGATGTCGTAGCGCCGGTAGTGGGCCTGCCCCAGGCCGGACCAGCGGCCGGCGAGGCCCGAGTGGCCGGGCGGGGTGTCCTGGAGGGCGGTGCGCAGTACGGAGACGGCCCGGGCGGCGTCGTCGGCGGACTTCCTCGCTCTGCCCCGGTCCATCAGCGCCGTGCCGTACTCGAACAGCAGATCGCTCCGGTCCGGGTCGTCGGCGTCCAGCAGCCGTTCGGCCTGCGCCCACGCCTCGACGGCGTGGTCCAGCCGGGCGGGGTCGAGGGTCCGCCGGTAGGCGGCCCGGTAGAGCCGCGCCGACCGCGCGTAGCACTCGCGCCGCAGCGCCAGGTCCTCGCCGGCCGCCCGCAGCGCCTGGTCCACGGCGTACAGCGTCTGCCGCTCCCGGCTCTCGCCGGCGGGCCGGGCGAGCTCGGTGGCCGACGCCACCGCCAGCCAGGTCCGGCAGCGCTCCTCGTCCGACAGGACGCGCTTGCCGCGTGCCGCGCCCTGGAAGTCGTCCATGGCGCGCAGGGACAGTTCGGCGGCCCGCTCGGGCAGCGGCCGGGCCGTGGGCACCCGCCCGTCCCCCGCGTACTGCCGCGCCAGGTCGAGCAGCAGCTGCCCCCGTACGATCTGCGCGCGCTCCCGGCTCGGGAAAGCCAGCCGTACGTCGGCGGCGTCGACGGCACGGTGCAGGTGCGTCAGGTACCACTGCTCGGGGTCCCGCGCCCGGTAGGGCCCGTCGGCCCCGGGGTGGTCCACGCCCGCCTCCGCGACGGCCCGGCGCACATGGGGCAGCGCCGCCGCGGCGGTCCGCGGGCCGTTGAGTCCCGCGGGGCAGGATCCCGCGCCCCGCATCGCCAGGGAGAGGTCGCGGTCGGCCACGTACAGCAGCACGGCGCGGGCGAACTCCTCGGCCCGGTACCGGCCGTCCGCCGCCCCGCGCGCCCAGACCCGCAGCGCGGCGGGCACACCCTCGAAGTCGACGGCGCTGCCGCTCAGTTCACGGGCGAGTGCCCAGCAGACCAGTCCGCGCGTGAGGCTTCCGGAGGCCCCGAACCGGTCGGGGTCGCGGATCACCTCCCAGGCGTCGCGCAGATCGTCCCCGACCCGCCGCACCCGCCAGCGCACCAGCAGGGCGTTGGCCAGCTCCTCGGCGGCGGACAGCCGCTCCGGGTCCGGCGCCGAGACCTCCAGCGCCTGCTGCAGGTACCGCACGGCGGCATCCAGGGCGCGGGTCAGGCCCTCCCCCTCGAACCGGGCCATGGCCTCCTTGCCCTTGCCGAGGAGTTCTCCGGCGGAGAGCTCGGGCCGCCCCGGCACCGCCGGGATACGGGCGCCGAGGTCCCGCAGCACGTCGGCCGAGACCTCGGCGAAGGCGCGCAGTCCGGCCGGTTCGTCCTCCACCGGGCCGACGGGCGGACCGGGTACGTGCGGGTCCACCGCGCCCCGCAGGAACGCCCCGGCCAGCGCCGGGAAGTTGCGGGCACTGCGCCCGAACCTCCGGTCCACGTACTCGGAGCAGTGCTTGAACAGGAGCTGGGCCTCCTCCAGGGTCAGCCGGGACCGCAGCTCGCTCGCCACCCCCGGCAGGAAGTCGTAGCGCACGGCGCGCGGGTCGTCCGCGTCCTCGCGGCGTCCGAGCAGCCCGCCGAGCAGCACCTCGGACAGCGCCTCGGGGCCGCTGCCCGGGAGCATGGCGTGCTGGACGAGCTGCATGACGGGCAGGTACAGCGGCACCGCCGACAGGTACACGGCGAGGCGGCGGGCCTCCGGGGAGGCGGCGCGCCAGAACCTCCGCACCCGGTCGGCGCCGCCGGCGTCCTCGGCGGCCCGCACCGGCGCGCGCGACTCGGCGTGCCCGGCGTGCACCCAGCCGGCCGCCGAGGAAAGCGAGTGCCCCGTGGTGCCCGACACCAGCCGGGCCCAGCCCTCCAGCGAGCCCCGGCGCAGGGCCAGCACCGGGATCGGCAGCGCGCCCCGCTCGACGCGCCCCTTGTCCGGCCGGAACTCCAGGGTTCCGGCCGGCCCTTCGTGACGGCGCAGCAGGCCGCGCCGGGCGGGGAGATGGGTGCGCATCCACATCCGCTGCGGCAGCGGCTGGACCACGGCCACGGGCGCGGTCGAGGCCCAGCGGTGGAGCAGCCGCTGCATCCGGCCGCTGCGCCACATGGGGCCCGCGCAGTCGCTGAGGACGAGGGTCAGGCGCCGTCCGGTCGGGTCGCTGAGCTGCTCGGGGGCGTGCAGCGGGCGGACGCGTTCGGGGGTTGCGGCGTAGCCGGGCAGACCTCCGGGGGCCTCGTGCAGGTACTGCACCCGGACCTCGCGGAAGGCGCCGGCCCGTTCACAGACCTGGCGCAGTTCGTCGAGCACCTGCTGCCAGACCACCGTGGAGGTGGAGACGTCCATCAGGAGCAGCAGCCGTGCCTCGCGGCTCCGCTCGGTGCGCAGCACGGGCAGCACGATCCCGGACTCGGCGGCCCGTTCGGCGGTGGCCCGCTCGTCGAGGGTGCGCGGTACGGGGCGCACGGGGGCGCGGTAGCGCTGGAGCGGGCGTAACCCTCGTTGCAGGGCGAGCGGTTCCGGCAGGACCGGCGCCGCCGGCGCGCTGACGGGGGCCGTGCGGATGCCGGTGGCGTCGGTTCCGGGTGCGGGCGTGAACAGCCGCGCCCCGTCGGGCTCCTGGCCGTCGGCGGTGACCGGACCGTCCGGGCGCACCCGCACGGACACCGGTTCGACGCCGTCCACCGGTGCGGGCGCGGCCGCGTGGGGGCCGGTGGCGGCGGCGTCCCGCGGCCGGTCGGGGCCGGGCAGGTGGCGGGCCAGCCACAGGGCGTCCGCGAGCTCCTCGACGTCGGGGGTGAGGCCCGCGTCGCGCAGGCGTGCCACCAGCGCCGCGAGCGCGTCGCTCGCGATGCCGGCGGGGACTCCCGGGGCCCGTGGGGACATCGGCTACCGGGGCCCGCGGTCCAGGGGCTGCATCAGCAGCTCCGCGATCTCCTCGCGCCGCGCCGCGTCCCGGGCGGCGTGCTGTGCCAGGAAGATGGCGTTGAGCAGCTGGTCGGTGGGGCGCAGCGCCCCGTCCGCCTCTGCCTCCGTGAAGTGGTCGACGATGTCGTGGTGGGCCTCGTGGGCGTCCTGGCCGAAGTGCGCCTGGACCAGCGCGGCGAGCCGTTCGTCGCGGGGCGCCTTGAGGTCCAGCGGGATGCAGCGGCGCAGCAGCGGGGCCGGGAACTCGCGCTCGCGGTTGCTGGTCATGACCACGAAGGGGAACGCCCGGCACCGCACCTGGCCCTCGGTGACCTCGACCTTGCGGCCGTCGTCGGTGAGCACCTGCACCACCGGCGTACGGTCGGCGATCCGCTCCAGTTCGGGGATCGGGAACCTGCCTTCCTCCAGCACGTTCAGCAGGTCGTTCGGCAGGTCGATGTCGCTCTTGTCGAGCTCGTCGACGAGCAGCACGCGGGGCCGCCGGGCGGCGAGCAGCGCGGTGCCGAGCGGGCCGAGCTTGATGTACCGGCCGATGTCCTCGGACTCCGGTCCGTGCGGCCGTCGCCGGCGCACGCGCGATGCGAGGTCCTCGCCGGCCCGCCTGAGCTGGGCGTCGTGGAGCCGTCCGATGGCGTCGTAGGTGTAGAGGCCGTCCCGCAGCTCGCTGCGGCTCACGACGGGCCACTCCAGGACCCGGCCCAGCCCGAGTTCGTGGGCGACGGAGTGCGCGAGCGTCGACTTGCCGACGCCGGGCTCACCGGTGACCAGCAGCGGGCGCCTCAGGTAGAGGGCGGCGTTGACCAGTTCGAGGGTGAGGGGGTCCTGGATCGGCAGCGGCGCGGTGTCGGCGCCGAGCCTGCGGTGGGTGGCGGAGTCGAGGTCCGGCACGTCGTACGGGACGACCGGGGCGTCGAAGGCCCGCCACGGCGGCGGGTCGGGCAACCGGTCGATCCTGGCCGGATCCGGGCGCCCGTCGCCCTGGTAGACGAACCACTCGCTCATGCTGCGCTCCTCGTCGACGGTCGGTGGTGGTCCACGTCCTGGCTGACGGGGGCGTCGCGCACCCACGACGGGCCCATCGGAATGTACCCAGATCCGACCTCTCGCACCGATCTTTTCGGCCGCCTCGGCCGCCCCGCCGCGAGGGTCCGTCCGCGGCACCGCCGGGCGGGCGGGGTGCTCACAGGGGCGCGTCCAGGGTTTCGGTCTCCTCCGCGGGCAGCGGCCGCCCCGGGTCGTCGTAGAGCAGGGCGAGCGGTTCGGCCCAGGTGTGGTCGGCGCGGCGCTCGCTGATGTCCTGCCGCAGGTGCCGCAGCCGGTCGGGGAGCTCGGCCAGCGAGCCGAGGGAGCCGAGCAGTTCCTGTGCCTTGGCGTGGAGGGTGTCGCAGTCCTCCGCGCAGGTGCGGGTGGCATGCCCTTCGACGTGCCACAGGGCGACGCCGTGCCCGTTCTCCAGGGCGAGCTTGAGCGCGGCCCGTCCCGGTCCGCGGCCGGCCGGGCGGCACATCACGGGGATGCGGTCGAAGGCCGCCTCCCGGTAGCCGCGGCCCGTGGTCACCACCCCGCGCTGCGGGGTGCGCCAGCAGGCGAAGCGCTGCTGGGCGGTCATGCCCTGCCAGCGGTCGGCCCACAGTTTGTCCGGATCTCCCCGGCGCGCGAGGGAGCGCAGTACCACCCGGCGGCGTGCGCCGAGGTGTCCGGCGTCGTCGAGGTGGGCGATGTCGTCGAACCGCCAGCGGTGCACCGCGGTGTCGAAGTGCTCGGCGGGCAGGGCCACTTCAAGGGGCACCGGGCGGTCGTGCCGGTCCTTGGCCCGCAGCAGGTCGCCCAGCGGCCTGCGCAGCGCCTGGACCAGCTCCCCGGGGAGACGGCCGTGCACGGAGTCGTCGGTCGCGTACAGCTCCGGCTCGCCCTCGCCGTCCCCGTCGTCGAGCCAGACCTGCCAGAAGAAGCGGGTGGGCTCCGAGCCGATCACCGGGTCGAGGAGGACGGCGACGGTGGTGCCCTCGCCGGGGCCGGGGTAGGGGATCACGACGCGGTCGGACCGCTCGGCCGGGGCGGCGGACAGGTCGTCCGGAAGTCGCGCGTCGCGCACGAAGGCGTGCATCTCGCGGCGCGGGTCCCGGCGCAGCCGCCGCTCGATCCAGGCGCCGAGCAGGGCGCTCGGTTCGCCCCGGGCCCGCACGTAGGCGTCGACGAACCTCAGGTAGCGCAGGAACGCGAGCGGGTCGAGCGGGTGCGCGCCCTCGTAGAGGAGCCCGTGCCCGTCGCGCCAGGTGCGCAGGTCGGGCGGCGGTCCCGGCCACCTGGTGCCGCTGCGGGCCCTCGTCGCGAGCGCCTCGACGGTCGGCGCGTCGGGCGGCGCGGGCAGCGCGGCGAGCAGGTTCAGCGCCTCCCGGCGGTCCGCCGGCGTCCATCCGGCACCGCCGTCGGCGCCGGGACCGGACTGCTGGTCGATCCAGTTGTCGCCGCTCTCGGAGACGGGTTCCGTGCCGTGCCACCGGTCGTGGGCGGCGATGACGGTGCGGTAGGTCTCGCCGAACCTCCGCAGCGCGGCGATGGAGACCGCCTTGCCGCCGTCCTGCTCCCTGCGCCGGGACTTGACCAGGCCCACGACGGCCCCGGTGGCCGGGTCGAGCAGCGGGCCGCCGGAGACGCCGGCCGGGAAGTCGATGTCGGGCTTGATGATCAGGCCGTACCCGTCCTCGTGGCCGTTGACGTCGGCGTCCACGGCACGGGCACGGGTGTGCGGCGGCTCGGGGTGGTAGCCGTACACCTTGACGGGACCGGAGTGCCGTACGGCCCGGTCGGCGAGCCACACGCACTCGTGGGGCTGCTCGTCGGCCTCCCCCAGCAGGCGCACCAGCGCCAGATCCTCGTCCAGGGGTACGACGGGCCGGTCGGGGTCGGTGAGCAGCCACTCGGCGAGCCGCGCCTCGGCGTCGACGCCCTCACCCCGCACCCGGAAGGTCAGTTCTGGGTCCGGCCTCAGATGCCGGCGCAGCACGTGGGCCGCGGTCAGCACCCAGCCGGGGGCCACGAAGAAGCCGCTGCCCCACAGGGGCCGGTCGTCGTCGGTGGCCGGCAGGAGGTGCACGGTGGCGGCCTGGGCCAGGGCGTGCAGACGTTCGTTGGGCTGGGTCATGCGCCGGCGGGCCCCGGGTCCTGGGCGGTCCCGCGGTCGAGCTGCCAGGTGAGGGTGACCTGGAGCGAGGCCTTGGCCTCGCCGCGGGCGAGGACGGCGACGGCGAGGCCCTCCTTGGCGGTGAGCTCCACGCCGAAGGTGATGGCGGCCTCCGTGGGTCCGGCGGCGCGGGCGGCGTCGAGCACCGTGCCGCCCACCGCGGTGATCAGCTCCTGGAGCTGTTCGACCTTGGCCAGCGCGGTCTGCGTGAATCCGACGTCCTCCTGGTCGCCGTAGGCGTCCGCGCTACCGATCCGGGCGGCCACCACCGTGCCGTCGGGCAGTTCGATGTCCTGGATGTGACTCATGGCGTTCCCCCGTCGAGCTTGCGTCCCGGCCGTCCGGCGCACCCAGGGAGTGCGCCGGCCCCAGCCTTCCGTACCGCGCACAGGGGAGGCCGTTAACTCGCCAAGTGGCGCATATTCTGAAGGCATGTACTTCACCGACCGAGGCATCGAGGAACTGGAGAAGCGGCGCGGCGAGGAGGAGGTCACCTTCGAGTGGCTCGCCGAGCAGCTGCGTACGTTCGTCGACCTGAACCCGGACTTCGAGGTGCCGGTGGAGCGCCTGGCCACCTGGCTGGCGCGACTGGACGACGAGGACGACGAGTAGACGAGCCGGGGTCCGGGGTCCGGGACGCGGGGGCGGTCGGGGGGCTTGTCGGGGCGGTCGGGGGCGGTGCCAGGTCCTGTGAGGTGGTCCAGGGCCTGAGGTCGGGGCCCGGGGACGGAGCATGCGCTCTCCGGGCTCTCCGCGCTCTCCGGGCGGGGGTGTTCCGGCCTGAGGCCTTCCTCCGGCATGCCCGCAGACAGTAACCGCTGTGGCGATTTGCCCCACTTCGCGGGGTGTGAGGCGGCAAGGGGTCACCGGAAAGAGTGTCTTGACTTCCGACAGCCACGATATATCGTGAATCACGTAAGACGCGATATGGCGTGTCGAGTCTGTCCGTCCCGTCCCGCGTGCGGTCAGGCAGGTCGAGGAGGTCAGCACCATGCCCGAATGGTCCGTCGCCGAGCCGAGGAAGCTCACCTTCGACGAGCCCGTGAGCGAGCTCCACGTACGCATCGTGGGGGGAACGGTGAACGTGGTGGGCACCGACGAGGGTTCCGCCCGCCTGGAGATCGGCCGGATCGAGGGGCCGCCCCTGATCGTCACCCAGCAGGGCGCCACGCTCACGGTGGCCTACGAGGACCTGCCCTGGAAGGGCTTCCTCAAATGGCTCGACCGCAAGGGCTGGCGTCGCAGCGCCGAGGTCTCCCTGGCCGTTCCGGCGGGCACACGCGTGGAGGTCGGTGCCGTCAGCGCCGCCGCCGTGGTCTCCGGGATCGACGGACGCGCCGAGGTCAAGGGCGTCTCCGGGGACACCACGCTCGTCGGGCTCGCGGGACCGGTCCGCGCGGACACCGTCTCCGGGAGCGTCGAGGCCCAGGCGCTCAGGGGCGATCTGCGCTTCAACTCGATCTCCGGCGACCTGACGGTGGTCGAGGGCGCGGGCTCCTCCGTCAAGGCGGACTCGGTGAGCGGCTCGATGATCGTCGACCTCGACCCGACGGGTGGCCCGAGCGAGATCACCCTGACCAGCATCTCGGGCGAGATCGCGATCCGGCTGCCGCATCCGGCGGACGCGGAGGTCGAGGCCAACACCGCGAGCGGGGCCGTCTCCAACGCCTTCGAGGACCTCCGGGTCACCGGTCAGTGGGGCGCCAAGCGCATCACCGGGCGTCTCGGCGCGGGCAGCGGCCGGCTGAAGGCCACGACCGTCTCCGGCTCGATCGCGCTGCTGCGCCGCCCGTCCGTGGAGGACGACGGACCGTGGCCCGCCCCGGCGGACGGACAGCACACGACCTCGGGGGACAATTCGGATTCCGGTCCGGGCGAGGACACCACCGCGTCCAGCGCCCCGGCCGATGGCACGACCGACAAGAAGGTGCTCTGACATGCCCCCCGTCTTCGCTCACGGCCGTCTCCGCCTCTACCTGCTGAAGCTGCTGGACGAGGCCCCGCGGCACGGCTACGAGGTGATCCGCCTCCTGGAGGAGCGCTTCCAGGGGCTCTACGCGCCGTCGGCGGGCACCGTCTACCCGCGCCTGGCCAAGCTGGAGGCCGAGGGCCTGGTCACCCACACCACCGAGGGCGGCCGCAAGGTGTACGCCATCACGGACGCCGGACGCGCCGAGCTGGCCGACCGCAGCGGTGAACTGGCCGACCTGGAGCTGGAGATCCGCGAGTCGGTGGCGGAACTCGCCGCCGAGATCCGTGCCGACGTGCGGGGCGCGGCGGGCGACCTGCGGCGCGAGATGCGGGCCGCGGCGACCGAGGCCCGCAGGACCGGCACGGTCAACGGCGACACCGGGGACTTCGCCGACCACACCGACAAGGAGGCCTGGCGCGCCGCGAAGGAGGAGATGCGGCGGGTCAAGCAGGAGTGGAAGGAACAGGCCAGGCGCGCCAAGGACGAGAGCCGCCGGGCCCGCGACGAGGCCCAGCGGGCGCGGCGCCAGGCCAAGGAGGCGCAGGAGCGCGCCCATGAGCAGGCCCAGGAGGAGATGCAGCGCATCGCCCAGAAGGTGCAGAAGCAGGTGCAGGACCACTTCGCGCGGGGCGACTGGCCCACGGGGTTGCGTGAGGGTCTGACGGAACTCGCCAAGGAGTTCGGTGAGTTCGGGATGGACTTCGGCAAGGAGTTCGGCAAGGACCTCGGCTTCGGGCGCGGCGGAGCGGCCAGGCCCACCCCGGAGTACTCGACGACGCCGGAGGACTTCCCCGCCGCCCACGAACCGGGCTGGGCCCACGAGGACTCCCCGAGCGGCGACCCGGCCCGCGACCTGGACCGCCTCCTCGACCGCTTCCGCGACGACATCCGTGACGCGGCCCGCGACCACGGAGTGACACAGGACCAGCTCCGGGACGCCCGGCGCCATCTGTCGACGGCGGCGGCACACATCGGGGCGTTGCTGCGGACGCCGAAGGCGTAGGGCCCCCGTACGGGGTGACCGCCAGCAGCACCGCCGTCAGCAGCACTGCCAGAGGAAGCGGCCCTCCCTGCCGTCCGGCGAGAGGAAGGCGTATCCGACGCCGGCGTCGCCGAAGTTGACGTCGAAGGGGAGGTCGCAGGAGTCCAGTTGGACGACGAGCCGCCAGCCCTCGCCGGGCAGTTCCTCACCCTGGAGCCAGTGGGGCTCGATGCCGGGTCCGCCGAGGAACTGCAGGGGACGGCTGTCGTCGTCCCCCTTCACGTCGTCCTCGGCGATCTCGGCGATCTCGGTGATCTCGGCGATCTCGGCGCCCTCGTCGCCCTCGTCGCTCGCACCCGCGCAGCCGCCCGCGTCGTCCGGAGAGGGATGCGGCAGATGATCGGTGCCCGCGCTCGGACCGACGGCCCGCCCGTCGATCCTCACGAAGCCGGGGATCCGGCCCTCGGGCTGGATCACTAGCGCGTTCTCCCCCGCCTCCGGCTCGTAGGTGCCGTCGATGAAGTCGTCCTCGTCGTCCGTCATGAAGAGGTAGGCCAGACGCCCGTCGTCCAGGGCGAACTGCCCGAGGAACTCCATCGGTTCGCCGGTCGAGCGCGACAACGGCCACTGCGGTTCCGCCAGCCACACCGGCTGCCCGCCGACCTTCGTCACCGGTTCTCGGACGACGTCGCCCGTCCGCACGAAGGCGATCGGCACCGGCTCGGACACTGTCATGGAAGCTCCTTGGCAACGAGACGACCGGGACGTCCGGGAATCGACGTCGACACCGCCCACCGTAGGACCCACCACTGACAGCACGGCCCGGAATCGGACCGGCCGGGCCGCACCGGCCGCTCAGCCCGCCTTCGCCGCTCCCCCCTCGCCGATCACCCGTGTCACCGACGCGTAGGTGACGCCGTGGTCGGCGAGCACCTCGGCGGGCACGCCGGGACGGGCGGTCAGGGCGAGGAGGATGTGCTCGTCGCCGATGGTGCGCTCGCGGCGGGCTAGGGCGATACGCAGGGACTTCTCCAGCACGTGCTTGGCCTCCCGGCCGAACGGGCGGTGCCCGCCCCGGCGCCCCTTCTCCCGCTCCCCGGGCCCGTCCCCCGGGTCGCCGGACATCGCACCCACCCCGTGCGCCTCCTCCACCCGGGAGACGATCTCCGTGACGTCGATCCCCAGTCCGGCCAGCGCGTCGGTGTCGGCCTGCGAGAGTCCCGCGCGCCGCCGCGCCGCCTCCAGCGCCCGCCGCACGGAGTCCCGGCGGCGGTCCAGCCCGAGCGCGGACAGCGCGAACGAGCCCCGGCCGGCACCGCGATCGAGCAGGGCGAGCAGCAGGTGCTCGGCCTCGACGGTGCGCGCCCCCACCTCCTCGCTGTGCTCGACCGCGCCCTTCACCACGGCGCGGGCGTCCTTCGTGAACCGCTCGAACATCATCGCCTCCCGTACTTCTTGTGCACGGCCTGCCTGCTCACACCGAGTTCCGCGGCGATCTCCTGCCAGGACCAGCCCTGTCGGCGCGCACTGCGCACCTGGACGGCCTCCAACTGCTCCAGCAGCCTGCGCAGCGCGGCGACGGCACGCAGTCCCACCCGTGGATCGCGATCACCTGCCCGCTTGGCGAGTTCCGTGGCATCGGTCATGATGTCAACTTAGGTTGACAGTGGCGTACGTGTCAACCTTTATTGACAGCAAGAAGCGGGGGGGGGGGGCGGGGGCCCCCCCCCCCCCCCCGCCCGCCACCCCCACCCCCTGGTGTGGACCATAATAACCCACAAGACGCCCCGCGACCCCCCGTAGAAAACCCCCC